>NZ_JAFBBQ010000001.1:1200000-2400000 GCF_016907255.1 Microbacterium keratanolyticum
CGGCTCGACCTGCGTTGCGCCTGCCTCGGCGAGTCGCGCAAGGGTCGCGGTCGATGTCGTACCCGGAGCATTCATCTGCACATCTTCGAACCCGGCATCCTGCAGTCGCCGCTTCGCCTGAGCCAGCGTCTGCAGGTTCGGGGTCGTCTGCGCCTCCCCGCTCTCGCCGTCGACGAGCGTCGCAGGGAAGGTCGTCGCCCCGGCCACCCGCACACCGGGCAGTGCGTCGATCACCCGTGCATGCTCGACGATGCGCTCGGCGTCGAAGCCGCCCTCATGCCCGGTGTAAAAGCGGTCGCCGGGGGCGACGACGCGCAGCAGCACGTCCTGTACCCGACCGTGCGCGAGGGCGGCAGCGCCCGCCTCGCGTGCCTTCTGCTCCGAGAAGACCGTCCAGTAGCGGGGCTGCAGGGCGGATGCCTCGGCGGCCCGATGCCGCGGAATCTGCACGAGGTGCCCCACGTGCCCCGTGGCGAGTCCGCCCGTCGCGGCGGCGACGGCGCATTCGAGGTCGACACCGACAGCTTCGGTGATTCCGCCGCGACGGATCGCGCGCGACGCATCCGGATTGCGACCGATCTGCTTGGTCATCGCAAAGGGACGCATTCCGAGACGTGCCGCCTCGGCGCTGATGGTGCGCGCGTTGCGCTCCACCGCGTCGAGGTCGATCACGAAGGTGTTGGGAGGCAGCTCACCGCTGCGGTGGAACGCAGCCGCGGCCTGCAGCAGTGCGGCGTTGCGACGCTGAAGAAGTGAGAGGAACATCGGTCACTGACCTTTCTTGCCGCGCAGCGACAGGGTGACGGCGAGAAGGATGATGACACCGCGCACGATCATCTGCTGCGCCACGGTGAGGCCTCCCAGCAGAAGTCCGTAGTTGATCATGCTCATGAACAGGCTGCCGACGACCGCACCGATGATCGAACCGCGACCTCCGGCGAGCGCCGTGCCACCGACGATCACGGCGGCGAGGACGCTCATCAGGTCCGCGGTGCCGAGTGTGTAGGTGGCACCCGCAAGGCGTCCGGCGTAGAGGATGCCGGCGAGTGCCGCAGCGATTCCCGAGAAGGTGAAGACCATGAGGCGCACCCGTGCCACCTTCACGCCGCTGACGCGGGCGGCCTGCGCGTTGTTGCCGACCGCGAGCACGTGCGCACCGGCCCGACGCTGGCGCAGCACGTGCCAGCCGAGGACCGCGATCACGAGCGACCACCAGATGAGAATCGGCACACCGGCGAGGGTTCCGCCGCCGAAGATCCAGACGAACGTGGCATCCGTCACCGGCACCGACTGCAGGTTGGTGATCTGCTGCGCGAGACCCGCGACCAAGCCCATGGTGGCGAGGGTCACGAGAAACGACGGCAGGCGGAACGCGGTGATGAAGACACCGTTGACGAAGCCGACCAGCGCACCGACGAGCAGGCCGGCGAGCGCACCCGCCCACCACCAGCCGGTGACCTGCAGAGCGACCGCCGCAGACAACGCCGAGAGGGCGACGGTCGACCCGATCGACAGGTCGATCTCACCCAGGCTCAGCACGAACACCGTGCCGACGGCCATGATCGTGATCGGCGCCGCTTGCGTGGCGATGTTCACGAGCGTCGTGAGGTTGAGGAAGTTCGCGCCCTGCGTGATCGCGAAGAAGACGAACACGAGTACGAAGCCGATGTAGACGACGTACTTCTGCCAGTCGTGTCGCACCCTCTGCAGCAGAGGGGTCGGGGTGGCAACGGTGGTCATGCGGATGCTCCTGTCAACGATGACATCGAACGACGAGCCAGCTCGATCGCTCCGAGGACGGCTCCGGCGGAGCCCAGGGTAGAGATGCGCAACGGCACATCGGGGTGGCCGAGACGGGCGAGCCACTGCTGGATCGGGGCGCGCAGCTCTTCACGAGAGCCGATCCCGCCGCCGAGGACGAAAGCGCCGGGGTCGACGACAGCGATCACGGATGCAAGCGCGTACGCGATCCACCGAGCCTGTGCGTCCACGGCGGCCACCGCATCGGGCTGACCTGCTGCAGCGCGGTCGAACACTTCGCGCACGTTGCGGGCACCCGAATCGCGCGCGGCGAGAACATCACCGGCGACGGCCTCTTCCAGCGCCCCGCGTCGGTGATGGGCGGGATCCAGCGGGTCGGCGCCCAGGGGGAGATACCCGATCTCGCCGGCCGCGCCCCGCGCACCACGGACGAGCTCCCCGCCGAGGACGAGTCCCATGCCGATGCCGGTGCCGACAGCGACGTACGCGAAGGAATCCGTCGTCGCCGCAGCGACGAGCTCTCCGATGGCAGCGACGTTGGCATCGTTGTCGAGCGTGACGGGGCACGTGAAGTGGGCCCCGAGAGCGGCAACGAGATCGAACTCGACGTCCCCCAGATTGGGAGCATCCGAGAAGCCTCCGTCTGCCTGCGGCACCCCGGCGCCGCCCAGGCCGATCGCCACGACGGGCCCGACGCCCACCTCGTCCCGCAGCGCCGACACCGTCGTCACGAGCGCGTCGAGCAGATCCACGCCGCCGCCGCTCGGCGTCGGAACCACACGCTCCGCCTCCAGGGAGAGCCGCTGCGCGGTCGCATCCGCCCTCACCGCTCCGACGTGCATCTTCGTGCCGCCGAGATCGATGCCGATCAGCAGGCCGGTCACGCGGTCACCTCCAGCATGCGGACGGGGGTCGTGCGCGTCATCGCATCGATCGCCGACTCGTCGACGCCCCGCTCGCGCAGCATCGGCAGGAAGACGTCCGCGAGATACATGTAGCCGCGTTGTCCGTGCGTGCCCGGGTTCATCCAGACTTCCGCGCCGGTGAGGTCCTGCGCCAGCAGAATCCGCTCGCCGTAGCCCTCGGTGACAAGCTGGGCGACCATGTCGGCCCGGCCCTCGTCGCTGCGCGCGAACGCGTGCTTCACGAAGTCGCCATCAGGGCGCTGCGCCGGCGCGGGCTCCAGGAAGAAGTCCCAGGTCTCTTTGCCGATCGTGTCGACAGCGATGAGCGCGCCGCGATCCAGCACGGCACGGGCGACATCGAGGCTCAACTGCGTATCGATGTGCCCGATCACGACGCGATCGAGGTCGGCGCCGTCGGACTGCAGGATGTCGAGCTGCTCCTGCGTCATGGTCCCGTGCGTCGTGTGCGTGAAGATCGCCAGACCGTTCTCGGCGTGTGCGCGAGCGACAGCGCGCAGCATCCGCTCCTCGAACGGGGTGATCTCGCCCAGGCTCGTGGCCTGCTCGCCGTAGACACCGGCGCGCACGTCGGTGGTGCCGATGCCGGTGGCCGCGTCCGCCACCAGTCGAGCCACGAGCTGACCGAGCGGAGCCTCACGCGCCCATCCCGGCGCGTAGGCCTCCAGGTAGATCGAGGTTCCTGCGACGATGTCGACCCCACTCTGCCGCGAGATCTCACGCAGCTGGGTCACATTCGCACCGTCGGCGCTGCGGCCCACGACTCCGTACGGCGACAGGTCGACGACCGCGCCGAAACCGGCGGAGTGCAAGCCATCGAGCGCCCCGATCGCCAGGTCGACCTGGTTGTCGGCGCGACCCGCCGTCAGCCACGGACCCGGCACCAGCGACAACAGGTGCTCATGGGGCATGACGCGACCGAGATCAGCCGACGGCACGGGTCCGAAGACCGTCATCACAGAGGACATGGGCTCTCTTTCGAGGAAGGAGGGAGCGGTGAGTGCACACCGCCCCCTGGCTGCTGAGGCTACTTTCCGGTGACGCTCGCCGGCGGCTCGACGCCGTAGTCGGCGAGCCATCCTGCGTCGAGGTTGTCGGCGCTGACCTTGGTCGGGTCGCTCGCGACCAGCGCGGGGGCCGTCTTGCCCAGCACACCGTACGCGCCCGCGCGGGCGAGGCCGACACCGATGTCGATCGATCCGTTTCCGACCATGCCGGCGACGTTCGTCCCGTTGAGCATCGCGGCGGCGACCGTGGTGTCGAGATCGTTGGTGACGACCTGAATATCGGTGCGACCGGATGCCTTGATCGCCGCGAGCACGCCCTGTGCAGCCGTCGCCCACGAGACGTAGATGCCCTTGAGGTTCGGGTTCTTCGCGATCATCGCGGCGGCGATGGTCTGCGTGTCGGTCTCCTGCGCGAAGCCCTGCTCCTCGACGATCGTGATGTCGGGGTACGAATAGGCCGTCCACGCCTTGAACGACTCATCGCGCTGATTCGTGAACCAGAAGTTCGCGTTGTAGCTCAGATAGCCGATCTCGCCCGTGCCGTCGAGCGCGTCGCCGAGGATCTCCGCGTTGGCGCGACCCGCCTTGGCGAGGTCTTCCGTCACGATCGAGACAAAGTCGGTCCCGGCTTTCCAGCCCGCGGGCGGCGTTGTCATGATGACGAGCTTCGCACCGGCATCCTTGATCGGCTGGAACGAGGTGGCCGCCGAGGTGGGGTCGACGGCGATCGCCACGACGATGTCGGGGTTGAGCGCCATGACGGTCTGCACGTTGTTCGCCTGGGTCGCGGCGTCGAAGCCGGCCTGGGTGCTCGCGACGACCTCGACGCCGAGACGCTCGAACTCCTGGCGCGCGCCCTGTTCGACGGCGGCGACGAAGTCTCCGGAGGTGTGCCAGATGAAGGCTGCGGTGAGGTCGCCGTCGGCGATCTGCTTCTCTTCATCCGCGGTGAGAACGACGTCGGCCAGGGGACCGGGAGTCTCGCCGTTGGGGCCGGTGAACTCGAGGCTGGGCTCGGCGGCGGGAGTCTTCGACTCGGCGGCGGAATCACCGGAGGATGCTGCGGGGGCGGCGCAGCCGGTGAGCAGAAGTGCGCCGGCAACGATGCCGGTGAGAGCCACGTGCGCGCCGCGGCGAGCGATTCGGGTAGTCATGAGAAAGCCTTTCAACCTGCACAGCGGGAGGGCTGACCCCTGGGTGGGGTGTCGCCGTTGACATGCCTATTTGATTGCATTGCGAAATCAAAGTCAAGCCAGAATCGATAAGAAGTGGGAAATTGCCCCTGATGGCGACCCGCAGTCGACGTCCGATCACCCTCATTGCAATCTTCGTGACGCGAATGTGGAAGTATGGTCGAACCAGCCGATTTCGCCGCGCAGAGGGGGTTTCGTGGTCCACGACACACGTGAGATCAACCGCAACACGGTGCTCGCACACCTGCTGCGTCACAGACCCGTCACGCGCAAGCACCTCGCCGATCTCACCGGCATCTCGGCCGCCACCGTCACCCGCGCGATCGATCAGCTCATCGCCGACGGCCTCGTATACGAGGTGTCCGAGCTCGTCTCCGAGCAGCGGGGGCGCCGAGCTGTCCTCCTCGACATCCACACCCCGCACAGTGAAGTCGTCGGAGTCGACCTCGGAGCATCCAACACCCGGCTCGTGACCGCCGACCTCGGAGGAGCGATCCGCGCGCAGACCAGCCTGCCGACACCGCAGGGCGCCGACGCACACGAACTCGCGCGGTGGGTCGCGAATGAGATCCGCAGCCTCGCCGGCGCCGAGCATCCGCACCTCCGGTGCGCTTTCGTCGGCCTGCCAGGAGCCGTGAGCAGCGACGGTCACACGATCACCAACGCCCCCAACATGCCGCAGCTTGAGCGCTCCGAGTTCATCGACCTGCTCACGCAGGAACTCGGCTTCCCCGCGCGCGGCGACAATGACGCGAACCTTGCTCTCCTCGGCGAGCAGCACTTCGGCGCCGCTCGTGGCATCCCCACCGCCGTCATGCTGACGATCGGCGCCGGCCTCGGCGCGGGCGTCGCCGTCGACGGGCGCATCCTGCGCGGCAAACAGGGCGTGGTCGGCGAGTTCGGCCAGCTTCCCGCCGGCCCCCTCGGCACGCGCCTCGAGCTCATGGTGACCGGCCCCGGCCTCACGCGCCTCGCCGCCGAATCGGGGATCGCGATCACCTCCCCCGCCGAGATCTTCGCCGCCGATGCCCCCCAGCCGCTGCGCTCCCTGCGGGCGCACTTCGATCAGGCACTGCTCATCGTCCTGACCGCCGCGACCGTCTCCTGTGAGCCCGAGGTCATCGTGCTCGGCGGCGGCGTCTCTGCATCGCTCGTCGACGACCTGCCACGCTACGAGACGATGCTCACGCACCACCTCGGACTCGCCCCCCGGCTGGTGTTCTCCGCCCTCGGTGAGTACGCCGGCGCACACGGAGCGGCGGTGGCCGCCCTGCACGAGCGCTATCTCACACTGGGCGTGCACGAGTCAGAGCTCGCCACCCTCCCGGCTTCCTGAACGACTACGCCGACTCGCGCACGACGAGTTCGGTCGACAGGATCGTCGTCTGCGGCGGCGTGCCTCCGGCGAGGCGCGCGAGCAGCACGTTCGCCATCTCCTCGCCCTGGGCGTACATCGGCTGCCGCACTGTCGTGAGCAGTGGCGTCGTCGTCAGGGCGATGGGCGAATCATCGAAGCCGATGAGCGCCACATCTTCGGGCACGCGGATCCCCGCTGCGTTCAGCACGGTGAGAGCACCACGCGCCATCAGGTCACTCGCCACGAAGACCGCATCCGGGCGTCCGACGGCGAGGATCTGTCGCATCGCAGCGGCACCGCTGGCTTCCGTGTAGTCACCCTCCGCTTCGGCGAAGGCCACGAGTCCGGCATCCGCCAGAGTTGCGTGGAAGCCCTGCGCACGATCCGCCGCGGCAAGCATCGTGCGTGGCCCGTTGATCGCCGCGATGCGCGAATGCCCCGCCTGCACGAGGTGTGCGGTGGCCGTGCGCCCGCCCGCGACGTTGTCGATGTCGACCACGTAGTCGTTGTCGCCCACCGCCGCAGGACGACCGCCGAAGACCACGGGGACGGCATCGGCGATCTGATCGATGAAGGCGTCGCTCGTGTGGTGCGACACGATGAGGGCACCGTCGACGCCGCCGTTGCGGATGAAGCTCGTCATCTTGTTGCCGGGGTCATTGCTCGCGATGAGCAGGTTGAGCAGATAGTCGGATCCGCCCAGCGCGCCAGTGATCCCCGCCACGATCGCCGCGAAGAACGGGTCGCCGAAGAACGTGGTGGTGTCTTCGGGAACGATCAGCGCGATCGCGTGGGTCTGCCGCGAGGCCAGCGACCGCGCCGCACGGTTGGGCACGTAGTTGAGGCGCTGGATCGCCGCGTTCACCGCGTCCAGTGCCTCCGGGCTCACAGCCGTCGAGCCGTTGACCACCCGCGACACCGTCGAGCGCGAGACTCCCGCAGCGGAGGCCACTTCTTCGATCGTCGCCCGTGACGGCACAGCTCCCCCTTCGTGCACCGCCGGACGCTACAAAGAGCGGGCGGTGATGATGCGAGCGTACTCCCGACCGCTGTCTTTCACCGAACGCTCCTGGGTCTCATAGTCGACGCGCACGATGCCGAAGCGCTTGGCGTAGCCCCACGACCATTCGTAGTTGTCGAACAGCGACCAGTAGAAGAACGCACGGACATCCACGCCGGCGTCGAGCGCGTCGAGCGTGGCGCCGAGGTGTCCACGGAGGAAGTCGGTGCGCTCGACGTCGTGCACGCGAGTCTCGCCGTCTTCGATCACCACCGTGTCGTCGTAGGCGGCACCGTTCTCGGTGACGGCGAGCGCGACCCCTGCCGGTTGGGCGTACTCGACCCAGAGGCGCTGCAGCAGGCGGGTCAACCCCTCGGGCTGCACCTCCCAGCCCTGTGCCGTGCGAGCCAGCCCGCGCTCGACATTGTGCACGCCGTCAGCCGCCGGGAAGGGGCTGCGCCCGGGCCAGTCGGTCGCCGGAGCGACGTGCACCGGCGGGACCGCCTGCGCCTCGCCCGAGACGAGGTCACCGTGGTAGTAGTTGACGCCCTGCGTGTCGATGGGCTGCGAGATAAGCGCGAGGTCACCGTCGTGCACGGCCGCCTCGAAGGCGTCGACAGCCGCGACATCCACCGCGCGGATGTCGTCCACGACGTCAGCCGGGTACTCGCCCCGATAGATCGGGTCGAGGAACCAGCGGTTGAACTGTCCGTCGAGGCGGCGTGCCGCATCCACATCCCCGGGGTTCTGCGGGTCGGCCGGATCGGCGACCGTGTGGTTGAGGGTGATGCCGAGGTTGAGGGATGCGTCGCGTCCGCGGAGCTCCTGGATGGCGGCGCCGTGCGCGAGCAGCAGGTGGTGTGAGGCGAGCAGGCCTTCCGCGACGCTGTTGTGTCCTGGCGCGTGCTCTCCGCCGATGTACGAGAGGAACGACGAGCACCAGGGCTCATTGAGGGTCGTCCACACGTTCACGCGGTCGCCGAGCGCGTCGTGCATCGTGCCGGTGTATTCGACGAAGCGCTCGACGACATCGCGGTTCGTCCATCCACCCTGCTCCTGCAGCGCCTGCGGCAGGTCCCAGTGGTAGAGGGTGAGCCACGGAAGGATGTCGGCCGCGAGCAGTTCGTCGACGAGGCGCTTGTAGAAGTCGACGCCCTTCTGGTTCACCGCGCCGCCGTCGGGGCGCACGCGCGCCCACGACGTCGAGAAGCGGTACGTCTGCAGGCCGAGCTGCTTCATGAGCGCCACATCCTGCGGGTACCGGTGGTAGTGGTCGCAGGCGACGTCGCCGTTGTCGGCGTTCTCGACCGCCCCGGGCATCCGCGCGAACGCATCCCAGATCGATGCCGTGCGTCCGTCCTCGAAGGCCGCGCCCTCGATCTGGTACGCCGCGGTCGCGGCTCCGAAGAGAAAACCATCCGGGAAGGAACGTGTCATGCGAGTCATCCTTTCACTGCGCCTTGCATGATGCCACTGACCAGTTGCCTGCCAGCCACCGCGAAGAGGATGAGCAGCGGAAGGGTGGCGAGCACCGCTCCCGTGAGCACGATCGAGTAGTCGATGTAGTAGCCCGACTGCAGCTGGCTGAGCGCTGTCTGCAGAGTGGGGTTCTGGGGAGAGAGCACGATCAGCGGCCACAGGTAGTCGGTCCAGGCCGTCATGAACGTGAAGAGCCCGAGGATCGCCATGGCCGGGCGCGCGGCGGGAACGCCGACGGTCAGGAAGGTGCGGAACTGGTTCGCACCGTCCATCCGGGCGGCTTCGATGAGCTCGTCGGGGATGACGTCGACGAGGTACTGCCGCATGAAGAACACACCGAACGCCGTCACGAGGGTCGGCACGATCACCGCCCCGATCGAACCGGTCCATCCCAGTTCGCGCATCACCATGAACAGGGGGATGATTCCCAGCTGCGTGGGAATGGCCATCGTCGCGATCACGAAGATCATCAGCCCGTCGCGTCCGCGGAAACGGAGTTTGGCGAAGGCGTAGCCCGCGAGGGTCGAGAAGGTCACGACCGAGATCGTGATGATCGCGGAGATCAGGAACGAGTTGCCCAGCGCCAGCCAGAAGGGGATCGCGTCGAGCACGGTGGCGGCGTTGGCGAGGAAGTTGCCACCCGGAATCAGCGGCAGGGTCTCGCCGCGCGTCGCGTTGGTGCCGCTCGCGACGACGACCGACCACCACAGCGGGTAGACGCTGCCGATGAGGAACGCGGCGAGGAGCCCGTAGGTGAGAAAGCCGGGGCGACTGCCGATGCCGGCGGTTCCTCCCGCACGGCCACGACGACGGACCTTCTCGGGAACGCTGAGAAGCTCGGTGGCGGTCATCGGCCTTCCTCCTTTGCGGCGGATCGGATGCGACGGCGAGCCGCGCGGTTCTTCGGGGCGTCTCCGGTGGAGATCCGCCGGGAGAGCAGGAAGTTGATCACGCCGATGCCGACGATGAGCACGAAGAGCAGGATGGCGACGGCGGATGCTTCGCCGAGATCGCGCCGGAAGAAGGCGAGCTCCCAGAGGAACAGCACCGTGGTCTGGAACTGGCGATCGCTGCCGCCGATGCCGCCCGCAGTCGAGGCGTCGAACAGCTTCGGTTCAGCGAAGATCTGCAGTCCGCCGATCGTCGCGGTGATGATGACGAAGATGAGGGTGGGACGGATCGTCGGGATCGTGATCGAGAAGAAGCGGCGCACGGGGCCCGCCCCATCGAGTGCGGCCGACTCGTAGAGGTCGCGCGGAACCGCCTGCATGGCGGCGAGCAGGATGAGGGCGTTGTATCCGGTCCAACGGAAGTTGACCATGACGGCGATCGCCACGTGCGAGAGGAAGGTGTTGTGCTTCCACTCCTGGTCGGCGATGCCGATCAGGTTCAGCAGATTGTTGGCGAGACCATCGGCCTCGTTGAAGATGCTGGAGAAGATGAGAGCCACCGCGACCGGTGTGACGACGAACGGGATCAGCACGCTCATCCGCCAGAAGGTCGGCGCGCGCAGGCCGCGGTCGAGCAGGTATGCGACGACGAGAGCGACGGTCAGCTGCGGGATGGCAGAGAGCACGAAGATGCTGAGCGTGTTGCCGATCGAGTTCCAGAACATGTGATCGCCGAGGATCTCGACGAAGTTGCCGAGGCCCACGAACCCGCCTTCGCCCTTGAGCAGATCCCACTCGTGCATCGCGACGTAGACCGTGTACACGAGGGGGAACAGGCCGACCAGGCCGAACAGGAGGAAGAAGGGGGCGATGTAGAAGTACGGCGATGCGCTGTGATCGAACCGCGAGAGGCGGTGACGACGGCGCGGGGCCGGTGCCGTGGGCGGCGGAGCCGCAGGGGCGGATGCGCGGGGCGCGGTGAGCGTCATGGTGTGTCCTTGCAAGCGAGAGGGCGTTTCGCCTCGCCCGCGCTCACGCGCCGACCGGAGGCCGGCGCGTGAGCCCAGAGCGGGACGAGCGAGACGAAACGCTCCAGCGGATCAGCCGACGAGGTCCTTCAGCAGGGTGAGGGCCTGGTCCCAGGCGCCCTGGGTGTTCGTCTCGCCGCGGTCGAGTGCGTTGAGCGCGGGGCCGAAGACGTTCTCCTGGATCACCGAGTCATCCGCACCCTTGAACTGCGCGACGACACCCTTGGCCCGCTCGGCGAGGATGGCACCCGTGGGCGCGTCGTTGAAGAAGGCGTTCGGCGTCGCGTCCGCAGCGAGGGTCTCCTGCGCCTTGATGGTCGAGGGGAAGTTGCCCGCCGCTGCGGACTGCTTCACCTGCTGCTCGGGCTGCGTCAGCCAGTCGGCGAGCTTCGCAGCCGCTTCCTTGTTCTTCGAGGTCTCCGGGATGGAGAGGAACGCGCCGCCCCAGTTGGCTGCGCCACCGGGGAACACGTCAGCGAAGTCCCAGCCCGTCGACGCATCGCCGCCGCCGGCTTCCACCTGACCCTGAACGACGCCGAGCATCCACCCGGGGCAAACGAACGTCGCGAAGGTGCCGTCGACGAACGACTTGCCGCCGTTCCAGTCCCAGGCCGCCTGCGCAGCGGACTGACCGCCCTCGGCGGCTGCGCCCAGCAGCTCGAAGCGCTTCTTGAGCTCGGCGTTGCCTTCGACGTTGAGCTCACCGTCGGCGGTGTAGTACCCCTCGTCGAGCTGGTTGACCATGGCGTTCCAGACGAAGCCGGAGTGGTCGTACCAGGCCTTGCCTGTCTTCGCGGTGTAGTCGGCGCCGACGGCGAAGAAGTTCTCCCAGTCGCCGTTGAGAAGCTCCGCGACCGAGTCACGATCCTTCGCGAGACCGGCGGCTTCGAACGCGGCACCGTTGTAGCAGATGCCCGCAGGCCCGATGTCGGTGCCGTAGCCGATGACGCGGCCGTCGGCATCCGTCGCCTGACCGTACTTCCAGTCGACCCAGTCGCCCTTGCGGTCCTCGATGCCGTAGTCGCGCAGGTCGACGAAGGTGTCGGACACGTCCATGATGGCGCCGAGCCATCCCTCTTCGATCGCGACGACGTCGCTGAGGCCGGAGCCGGCGGCGATCTTCGTGAAGGCGTCGGTGCGTGCGTTGCCGCCGGTGTCGATGTTGGTCGCCTCGATCGTGACGTTCGGGTTGAGCTTCTCGTACTCCTTGTAGAGGTCGTCGTAGCCGAAGGTGCCGAAGGTGGTCACGGTGAGTGTGACCTTCTCATCGCCGGCGGCGGCGTCACCGCCGGGCGCTGCGGCAGAGCAGCCGGCGATGGCGAGGGTGGAGACGGATGCGACGGCGGCGACAGCCAGGATCCGTCGGCGTGCAGGTGCGTTCACGGGATCACTCCTTTGTGTGGTGAATGGTGCAGGGGGGTGGTGCTCGGGTCGTGCACAGCATCGTGGGAGCGCTCCCACGACGTGAGACCCCACTGTATGGGAGCGCTCCCACCATGTCAAGGCGTCATTGACACCTGACCGCAGCAAGCCGTCACCTCACCCGGCGCGTACCCTTAGGAGGTGCCCGAAGCCCCGCTTAGCCCTGCCCTCACCCGCGCCGCGTCTCTGATCCGCGAGATCCCCGACTACCCCGAACCCGGGATCCTGTTCCGCGACATCACTCCGCTCCTCGCCGACGCCGAGGCTCTTCGCGTCACGACCGAGGCTCTGATGGAGCCCTTCCTCGGAACCTTCGACGTCGTTGCCGGCATCGAGGCACGCGGCTTCATCCTCGCCGGTGCCGCCGCGATCTCCGCGGGCGTCGGGCTCGTGCCGATCCGCAAGGCCGGCAAGCTTCCGCGACCCGCCGCATCCGTCGACTACGCCCTCGAATACGGCACCGCGACCATCGAGATGCACGACGATCTGCCCCGCGGCACGCGGATGCTGCTGATCGACGACGTGCTGGCGACCGGCGGCACGCTCGCCGCTGGACGCCACCTCGTCGAGACCCTCGGACACACCGTGGCCGGCGTCAGCGTGCTGTTCGAGATCGAGGGCCTCGGCGGGCGCGAGATCGTGGGCGACCTGCACACGGTCTTCCACTCCTGACGGACGCTACTCGGCGGAGGGCTTCTTCTTCCGCTCCTCGCCGACGGTGAGGGCCGCATCCCCCGACGCCGTGTGATCCGGGCGCTCCGGCCCCTTCGGCTGGATGCGCCCGGGCTCGAGCGTGCGGTCGACATCATCCGCGGTGATCACATCGATCTGCCCCGTGACAGCTTCGACGTACCACTCGGTCAGCGCGGGATCCTCGGTGTCGAGGAACGCTCCCGCACCCTCGCCCTCCTTGGTCGCCTGCGCTTCGAACACGAAGTCGTCGCCGTGCTCCTCGATACCGCGCCGCACGCCCTGCGCGATCGCCGCACGGGCGAACTTCTGCCGCAGCACGTACGGATCCGTACGCAGATCCTGCACCCAGGCGAACATCATCCCGATGAGGACGAATGCGAACGGCAGCGCGGAGACGACCATGAGCGACTGCAGCCCGGACAGCGCATCCTGGCCACCCGCGAGCAGAAGCGAGACGGCGATCAGCCCGAGCATCACACCCCACACGATCGTCACCCAGGTGGCGGGCTCGGGGCGTCCGCGCTGACTCATCGAGGCCATGACGATCGACGCGGAGTCCGCGGATGTCACGAAGAAGATGACGATCGCGATCAGGGCGACGACCGAGGTGATGACCCCGAACGGCAGGTTGCCGAGCATGGTGAACAGCATCGCCTCGGGCGAGCCGGAATCGCTGATCCCCATCCCCTCCGACTCCATCCACATCGACGTGCCGCCGAAGATCGCGAACCACGTGAAGCACACGGCCGACGGAACGATGATGACGACCGTGACGAACTCGCGCAGCGTGCGGCCGCGGGAGATCTTCGCGATGAACATGCCCACGAACGGCGACCACGACACCCACCACGCCCAGTAGTACGTCGTCCAGGCCTGCATGAACTCCGCGGTCTCCTCGCCGTGGATCGGGTTGCGCACGAGCATCGTGCCGAGCTCGTTGAAGAAGTCCATGGCAGCGGCAGGGAGGAAGTTCAGCAGCAGCATCGTGGGGCCTGCGATGAACACGAAGAGCGCGAGAACACCGGCGAGCACCATGTTGATGTTGGAGAGCGCACGGATGCCGCGCTTGAGGCCCGACACCGCGGAGAGCACGAACAGGGCGGTCAGGATCGCCATCGCGGCGATGAGGAAGGTGTTACCGACCTCGCCGATGCCCGTGACCACCTCGACACCGCGGCCGATCTGCAGTGCGCCGATGCCCAGCGAGATCGCGGTGCCGAACAGGGTGACGACGATCGCGAAGACGTCGATGACCCAGCCGATCGGTCCGTTCGTGCGCTCACCGAAGATGGGCGTGAAGATCGCCGAGATCAGCGGCGCACGCCCGCGACGGTAGGCGGAGTAGGCGATCGCCCCTCCGACGAGCGCGTAGAACGCCCAGGCGATGGGCCCCCAGTGCAGGGTGGTCTGCGCGAGCGCCGAGTGCATGGCGTCGGCGCTGCCCGGCGCATCGTCGAAGCCGTGCGGCGGGTTGAGGAAGTAGGTGAGCGGCTCGAATGGTCCATAGAAGAGCAGCCCGATGCCGATGCCTGCGGAGAACAGCATCGCGACCCAGGAGACGGTGGAGAACTCGGGCTCCTCGTCGTCGGCTCCCAGGCGGATGCCCCCCGTGCGGCCGTAGCCGATGATGAGCATGAACACGATGACGACGACCGCGAGTGCGCCGAAGAGCCATCCGAAGTACTCGGTGGTCCACGAGAGAGATGCCGCCCCGACGGTGGACACGCCGTCGGGGTCGATGAACGCCCAGACGATCACGCCGAGAGCCAGGGCGGCGGCGATCGCGAAGACGCCCCAGTTCATCGGGAAGATCTTGCCGGTGCGCTCCACGCCAATGCCGGGGATGAGCGCAGGATGCACCAATCCGGGCTTGGTGACCTCTTCGAGAAGTCGTTTCGCGGCGTTGCTGCGGCGCGACTTGGTCGTCGCCGTGGGCGTGGTCTCGCCTGTCTTCGGGTCGATCGGGCTGGTCATCGTCATCTCGCGTTTCGTAACGCCGTCGGATGCTTCAGCGACCCGGCGGTCCTTTCCACGGTAGTCAGGTGCGCATCGCTGCGCGATTCCGTGGTGTGACGCATGCCCCGGGCGTGCCTCCCGCAGGCGGTAGACTGAACATACTCTTCCGCCCGCGACTTCCGGAGCCGTTCATGCCCAAAATCGTCGTTGACGTCATGCCCAAGCCCGAGCTCCTTGACCCGCAGGGCAAGGCCGTGACCGGAGCCTTCGGCCGCCTCGGCGTCACCTCCTTCAGTGAGGTGCGCATCGGCAAGCGCTTCGAGCTGACCGTCGATGGCGAGGTCACCGACGAGCTTCTGGCCGAGGTCAAGAAGCTCGCCGACGACGTGCTGTCGAACTCGGTCATCGAAGACGTCGTGGGCATCGAGGTCGCAGAGTGACCACCCGCATCGGGGTCATCACCTTCCCCGGCTCGCTGGACGACCGCGACGCGCAGCGCGCGATCCAGCTCGCGGGCGCCGAGCCCGTTGCGCTGTGGCACGGCTCGCATGACCTCGAGGGCGTCGACGCTCTGGTCCTCCCGGGCGGCTTCAGCTACGGCGACTACCTGCGTTCGGGTGCGATCGCCGCACTCTCACCGATCATGACCGAGGTCAAGGAGGCTGCCGCCAAGGGCATGCCCATCCTCGGCATCTGCAACGGCTTCCAGATGCTCGTCGAGGCGCACCTGCTGCCCGGCGGCCTGATCCGCAACCATCACCAGCACTTCGTGCGCCGCGACCAGCGCCTGATCGTCGAGAACACGACGTCGGCCTGGACGAGCGAGTTCACGCAGGGTCAAGAGATTGTCATCCCGCTGAAGAACGCAGAGGGCGGCTACATCGCCGACACCGAGACGCTCGACCGCATCGAGGGCGAGGGCCTCGTCGCCTTCCGCTACGCGGGCGTGAACCCCAACGGTTCGCTGCGCGACATCGCCGGCCTCACGAACCCGGCGGGCAACGTCGTCGGCCTCATGCCGCACCCTGAGCACGCCACCGAGCCGGGCTTCGGCCCCGACACCACGGCTGCCATGCGGTCGGGGGTCGACGGGCTGGCGTTCTTCACGAGCGCGATCGCCGCGGTCGCGCGCGTCGCCGCGTAAGACAGACAGAGAGGGGCGGATGCTACGCAGCATCCGCCCCTCTCTTCGTCTCTCCGAGCTACTCGGCCTATCCGAGCGCCGGAGGCCAGACGCCGATGAGGACGGCCATCACGACGACCGTGACGAGCTCGTGCGCGATGTTCATGACCGTCAGCGACGTGGGGCGCCCTTCGAAGGCGTCGTGCGTGATGAAGCGGGCGGCGGTGAAGCCGGCCCACAGCACGATCGAGGTGACGAGCGCCGAGATCAGGAACGATCCTCCGTAGAAGTGCCAGGAGATCGCGGTCGCTCCGGCGAGCACCCACGCTGTCACGAAGCTGACGATGACGGTGGTGATGATCGCCATCGTGGCGCTGGCCGCGGGCTTGTCCATGTCGACGTTCGCGAGCTTCGACCAGCGCGTGCCGAAGACGCCGCGGGCGTACCAGATCGATCCGACGACCATGCTCGACGCCGTCGCCAGCAGTACCGCCCAGTAGTTGATCTCGGGAATCATGATTCCTCCTCACGGCGCGGCCGGCCTGGTCGTCGCTCTGAGGCTGAGCGTAGCGCTCGACTGGTTCGGCGGCGAAAGGCAGGCTGTCGGAGCCGATCGAATCCCGCCTCTGGTCAGAATGCAAGCGCTTGCAGTAGCCTGTTGGCATGACAGAGCTTGAGCAGTTCGCAGCGCCCGGTTCCGAGTGGTGGCGCAGCGCCGTCATCTACCAGATCTACCCCCGCTCCTTCGCGGATGCCTCCGGTGACGGCATCGGCGATCTGCCCGGCATCACGAGCCGCCTCGACGACCTGAAGACCCTCGGCATCGATGCGATCTGGCTCAGCCCGTTCATGACGAGCCCGCAGAAGGATGCCGGCTACGACGTCGCCGACTACCGCGACGTCGATCCGATCTTCGGCACACTTGCCGACTTCGACGAGATGCTGGCGCAGGCGCACGCCCGAGGCATCCGCGTCATCGTCGACCTCGTCCCCAACCACTCCTCCGACCAGCACGAGTGGTTCCAGCAGGCCCTCGCCGCCGCCCCCGGCAGCCCCGAGCGCGCCCGCTACATCTTCCGCGACGGCAAGGGTGAGAACGGCGAGCTGCCGCCCAACAACTGGCAGTCCGTCTTCGGCGGCGGCATGTGGGAGCGCGTGACCGAGGCCGACGGCACTCCAGGCCAGTGGTACCTGCACATCTTCGACGCGACACAGCCCGACTTCGACTGGACCAACCCCGAGGTGCAGGAAGAGTTCCGCTCGATCCTGCGCTTCTGGCTCGACCGGGGTGTCGACGGCTTCCGCGTCGACGTCGCCCACGGCATGGTCAAGGCCGACGGCCTGCACGACTATCACGCCCCCACCGACGCCGACTCGATGGGCGGCGGCGAGCAGAACGTGCCGTACTGGGGCCAGGACGGCGTGCATGACATCTACCGCGACTGGCACACCGTGCTCGCAGAGTACGACGGCGACCGTGCGCTCTGTGGCGAGGCCTGGATGCCGACCCTCAAGCAGACCGCACTCTGGGTGCGCCCCGACGAGATGCACCAGACGTTCAACTTCCCGTACCTGATGACCCCGTGGGATGCCACACAGCTGCGCGAGGTCATCCGCGAGTCGCTCGACGAGTTCGGTGCGGTCGGCGCCCCCAGCACGTGGGTGCTGTCGAACCACGACGTCGTGCGCCACTTCTCGCGCCTCGCGCTCACCGCCGACAACCCGCAGGGCGAGGGCATCGGACCGCTCTCGAAGGGCAAGCCCGACACGGCGGTCGGCCAGGCGCGCGGACGCGCGGCATCCACGGTGATGCTCGCACTGCCCGGATCGACCTACCTCTACCAGGGCGAGGAGCTCGGCCTCCCCGAAGCGATGGAGCTGCCCGACGACGTGCGTCAGGACCCGACCTGGTTCCGCACGAACGGCGAGCGCTACGGACGTGACGGATGCCGCGTGCCGCTGCCCTGGGAAGCGGATGCTCCTGCCTTCGGCTTCAACGAGTCCGGAGCATCCTGGCTCCCGCAGCCCGCGGAATGGGCGACCTACGCACGCGATGTCGAGCAGGCAGACCCCGACTCGACGCTGGCGCTGTACACACAGCTGCTGCGCCTGCGTCGCGAGCACAACCTCGGCACCGGATCGCTCGTCTGGGAGGATCTGGGCGCGGATGCGGTGGCGTTCCGCCGAGGTGGGCTGCACGTCGCCGCCAACCTCGGCGCGGAGCCGGTGGAGCTCGGCGAGGGCGTGACGTTCCTCGTGCAGAGCCAGCCGTTTGAGGGCACCGCGCTGCCCGTCGACACGGCTGCCTGGTACGTGAAGGCCTGACCTGCCGCGAGAAACCACTTCTGTCGTGAGAAACCACGTCAGAAGTGGTTTCTCACGCAGGATATGGTTTCTCGCGGGCATTCGCCATAGGGATCAGGGAGAAGCACGTGGTCAGCATCGATGAGGTGGCACGCCTTGCCGGCGTCTCGACCGCCACGGTCTCGAGGGCGCTCAGCGGCCGCGGCACGGTCTCCGAGAAGACCCGCCGGCGGGTGCAGGAGGCCACCGAAGCCCTCGGCTACGTCGTGTCCTCACGCGCGTCGAGCCTGGCATCCGGTCGCACCCGCAATGTTGGCGTCGTCGTGCCGTTCCTCGACCGCTGGTTCTTCAGCACCGTGCTGTCGGGGGTGTCGAGCGCGCTCATGCGTCGTGGCTACGACATCACGCTCTACAACATCACGGCGGATGCGGCCGTGCGCCGCGAGGTGTTCGCGGACTTCCTGCGGAGACAGCGCGTCGACGGCGTCATCGCCGTGTCGATCGAGCTCGACGAGGCCGAGACCGGTCAGCTGCTGCAGCTGGGGCTGCCGGTCATCGCGATCGGCGGGCCGAATCCGCGGCTCGACACCCTCACGGTCGATGACCACGCGGTCGCACAGCTCGCGACGGAGCATCTGCTCGCGCTCGGCCACCGGGACATCGCGCACATCGGAGCAAGCCCGGAGTTCGACATGGACTTCCACATCCCCACGCAGCGCCGGGCAGGTTTCGAGAAGGTACTCGCCGATGCCGGGATCGCGCCGAATCCTCTGTACCTCGAACCCGCCGACTTCACGGTCGACGGCGGATATCGCGCCGCGAAGCAGCTTCTGGGCAGGCCCGGCCCTCGCCCGACGGCGATCTTCGCCGCCTCCGACGAGATGGCGATCGGCGCGATCCTCGCCGCACGTGACCTCGGATACCGGGTGCCCGACGATCTGTCGGTGATCGGCATCGACGGACACGAGCTCGGCGACTTCTTCCAGCTCACGACCGTCGATCAGTTCCCCCTCGGACAGGGCGAACGCGCGGCCGAGGCACTGCTCACCCGGCTCGATGACGCGGCGGCGACGCAGCTCGACCACGCCCACCTCCCGTTCGAGCTCGTCGTGCGCGGCACGACCGCCCGTCCCGCATCCAACTAGTCGAGCGGGACGCTAGGCCGTCGCGACCGAATGGAAGGCGCGGTCGAGGTAGACGACCGGCTCCCCGCGGGTACCCTCGATCACCTCGAGAACCTGAGCGATCACGACCACCGATGAGCCCACCGTGACGGTGTGCAGGGTCTGACAGCGCAGCGCAACGCGCGCCGCCGGAAGGTAGGGCTCGCCGGTCTCGCGCATCGTCCAGCCCTGCGCCTCGGTGAAGCGCTCTGCGCCGCTGACGGCGAAGTTCTGCGCGAGCTCCGCGTGCTCGCCGTCGATCAGGTGCACGATGAAGCTGTCTGCGTCGAGGATCGCGCCCGCGCTTCCTGTTGCCCTGGTCACCGAGAACATGATCGCGGCAGGGTCGATCGCGACCGAGGACACACTCGACGCCGTCAGACCGGAGGGGCCGCGATCGGTCGTTGCCGTGATGATCGCCACACCCGCGGGGTGGAAGCGGAACGCCGCCTTGAGACCCTCTCCGACCGCATCACTCGGCACGGGAGGCGCAGGAGGAGTGGCGTTGTTCGCGGTCATCGAAGGGCTCCGAATCTCTGGCGGGCGGGTGCTTCTAGCCTCTCACCTCCCGAAGGCGCCGGCTCCGGATGCCGCGAAGCGGCGGCGCAGTACACGGTCCCCGGCTAGGCTCAGGCCATGACGATCGACCTTGAGGCCCTGTACATCGATCTGCACCGCAACCCGGAGCTGTCGTTCCAAGAGACGCGCACCGCGTCGATCGCGGCGGGGCACCTCCGCGACCTCGGCCTCGATGTCATCGAAGGGCTCGGCACGACCGGCGTGGCCGCGGTCCTGCGCAACGGGGATGGCCCCGTGGTCTGGCTTCGCGCCGACATGGACGCGCTGCCGGTCGAAGAGCAGACCGGCCTCGCATACGCCAGCACCGCGAAGGGCGTCGATCCCGCGGGCAACACCGTTCCGGTCATGCACGCCTGCGGCCACGACATGCACGTGACCGCGATGGTCGGCGCCGTCGAGAAGCTCGTCGCCGAGCGCGCAGAGTGGGCGGGCACGATCGTCGTTCTGATCCAGCCTGCGGAGGAGTACGGCGCAGGCGCCCGCGCGATGCTGGATGACGGACTGCTCGAGCGGGTTCCGCGCCCCGATGTCGTGCTGGGCCAGCACGTCACGCCGCTGCCGGCGGGCATCATCGGAGTGCGCCCCGGCACGCAGATGGCCGCGTCGGACGGACTCACCGTCACGTTGCACGGCCGCGGCGGACACGGCTCCCGTCCGCACGCCACGATCGACCCCGTGGTCATGGCGGCCGCGACCGTCATGCGCCTGCAGACCGTCGTCTCGCGAGAGACCGACCCGCGCGACGTCGCCGTCGTCACCGTGGGGTCGATCCATGCCGGCCTCAAGAACAACATCATCCCGGCGGAAGCGACACTCGAACTGAGCCTGCGCTACCCCACGGATGAACTGCGCGAGATCACACTCGAAAAGGTCGAGCGCATCGTGCGCGCCGAGGCGATGGCATCCGGCGCGGAGCAGGAGCCCACGATCCGCACCGACCACACACTCCCCGCGACGATCAACGACGACGAGGCCACCGCCCGCGCCGTCGCCGCATTCCGCCGCACGTTCGGCGATGCCTCGGTCATCGACCCCGGCCTCTTCACCGGCAGCGAAGACGTGTCGTGGTTCGCACGCGACGCGGGCGTGCCGCTCGTGTTCTGGTTCTGGGGCGGCGCCGACCCGGAGCGCTTCGCCGCCGCTGAGGCCGCAGGGACGATCAACAGCGACATCCCCACGAACCACTCGCCGTTCTTCGCACCCGAGATCCACCCGACCATCGAGGTCGGCGTGAGCGCGATGCGCGCCGCAGCGCGCGAGTTCCTCAGCTGAGGCGGATGCTACGCGTCCATCACCCGCACGGTTGACGTCGGCGGCGGGGGCGGGGCGATCGCCCCGACGGTCGACGAACGCGCCTCGCGGTGCAGCTGCTCCATCCGCGAGTCGAGTTCCGTGGCTGCATCTGCCGCGGCTGTCAGACTGTCGACCAGGTGCGCCGGAACCCGCTGCGAGAACTTGTAGTAGATCTTGTGCTCAAGGCTGGCCCAGAAGTCCATGGCGATCGTGCGGAACTGCACCTCGACCGGAACCATGAGCGCCCCGGTCGAGAGGTAGACGGGCACCTCGACGATGGCGTGCAGGCTGCGGTAGCCGTTGTCCTTGGGCTGGGCGATGTAGTCCTTGACGATGCGCACCGTGACGTCGTCCTGCGCCGTGAGCAGGTCGAAGAGCCGGTAGACATCGGCGACGAAACTGCAGGTCACCCGCACGCCGGCGATGTCGGTGATGTGCTCGCGGATCGACGCGAAGTCGGGCTCGATGCCGCGACGGGCGACCTTCTCGACGATGCTGTCGGGAGTCTTCAGGCGGCTCTTGACGTGCTCGATCGGGTTGTAGTCGTGGTCGTGCGTGAACTCGTCTCGCAGGATAGAGATCTTCGTCTCGATCTCGCGCATCCCGAACTCGTATTCGCGCAGGAAACGCTGGAACTCGTCCCGCAGCTCGCGCGCTTCGCTGATCGCAGCTTCGGTGATGACGGAATCCGTGTTGGTGATGTCCGCGGGGGAGACGGTGGTCATGGACTCGACGTTACGCATTCGTGATCGGAATCGGCTGTGACTTTCGTGCGGCTCGGGCCGCCGAGGACGTTGTCCCCGGAGAGACCCACCGGTGTCGTCGTCGCGATGGCCCCCTGCTACCTTTGACGCGTGGGAACACTTTGCAACGCGCCCGTGACGGGGCGCTTCTTCACCTTCCGCGACCGCCGCGCCTGACGGCGCGCTCGCACTCGCTCGCATAAGCGCGCCGTCCTTCCGAGACGTCTTCGCACCTCGGACGGGCGCTTTCGCGTACCCACGCCGCCTCTCGAGGTGCTCCACATCCTTCTTGGAGCGCACTCATGCCTCGTTCTCTGCACGGTGGCCGACACGAACTCGGCCAGAACTTCCTCACTCACGCCCCCTCCATCCAGACCATCACCGCGCTCATCGCCGCAACTGACGGTCCCATCCTCGAGCTCGGTGCCGGCGACGGTGCTCTCACACGGCCGCTGGCCGCGCTCGGGCGACCCCTGACGGCGATCGATATCGATGAGCATCGCGTGCATCGACTCGCGCGCGCCCTGCCGCACGTCAGGGTGCTGCAAGCGGATGCGCTGCAGCATCCGCTCAGCACATCCACGGTCGTGGGCAACATCCCGTTTCACCTGACCACCCCGATCCTCCGTCGCCTGCTCAGCCATCCGCACTGGACGCGTGCGGTGCTCGTGACGCAGTGGGAAGTCGCGAGGAAACGAGCGGGCGTCGGCGGGCACACGATGATGACGGCGCAGAGCGCCCCCTGGTTCACGTTCGAGCTGCACGGGAGGGTCTCGCGCACGAGCTTTCGTCCTCAGCCCAGCGTCGACGGCGGAATCCTCGCGATCTCGCGCCGCGATGCGCCACTCATTCCTCGCACCGAGCGTCGCGCGTACGAGATCTTCGTGCGCGCGGTCTTCTCCGGCCGAGGGGGCCGGTTGGATCGCGTCATCCAGGGAGCGGCTCGCGTCAGCCTCGCCACCGCCCGCACCGCGCTGGCGCGGGCTTCCGTGCCCGCAGACGCTCTCCCCCGCGACCTCGACGCCCGGCAATGGACAGCCCTCTGGCATGCACTGCAGCGATGAGGCGGTTGGTGCCGGAAGCCCCGCCCACTTTCAAGGAGCGATGTTCACCCACTTTTCGCCGAGAACAGGGGGAACATCGCTCCTTCAACGGGGTTTTCGCCGCGCACGACGCGCGAGGTGTGAGCGCGGCGTATGCATCCGCGCGTGAGGCGTAGGGATTCCGTAAGGATCGCCGCGGCGCCCGGTGCGCAGGAGTTGTATCGACTCTCGTGTTCGATCTCCTCTACATCGCGCTGACCCTCGCGCTCTTCGCTCTCGCCGGCCTTCTCGCAAAGGGGGTCGAGCAGATGCGCCCGCGCGCTCTCAGCGTCGACCCGCGCGACCGGACCACCGAGGAGGAGCGCGCATGATCGTCTTCGAGATCATCGCGGCCACCCTCGGGCTGGCTGCCGTCGCCTATCTGGTCGTCGCCCTCGTCGCCCCGGAGCGGTTCTGATGGGTGCCACGGTCTGGTTCGGCGTCCTGCAGGCGGCCACCCTCGTCCTTGCGCTCGTCCTCCTGTATCGCCCCCTCGGGGACTACATCGCCCGCGTGTACTCCTCGGGTCGCGACCTCGCTGTCGAACGCGGCATCTACCGTCTGATCGGTGTCGATGCGAGCGCTGAGCAGACGTGGCGCGCGTACGCCCGCGGTGTGCTCGCGTTCTCACTGGTCAGCGTGCTCGTCCTCTACGGTCTGCAGCGGTTGCAGGCGTTCCTGCCCCAGTCGCTCGGGCTGCCCGCGGTTCCGGAAGGCCTCGCGTTCAACACGGCGGCCTCCTTCGTCGCCAACACGAACTGGCAGTCGTACTCCCCGGAGCTCACGATGGGCTATCTCGTGCAGTTCGTGGGCCTCACGGTGCAGAACTTCGTCTCGGCCGCCGTGGGCATCGCGGTCGCCGTCACGCTGATCCGTGGCTTCGCCCGTCGGGGTTCCGCGACGATCGGCAACTTCTGGGTCGACCTGACGCGCGGCCTCATCCGCCTGCTGCTTCCGATCGCCACGATCGGTGCCCTCGCGCTGCTCGCCGGTGGCGTGATCCAGAACTTCGCCGGCTTCAGCGAGGTGCAGACGCTCACAGGAGCGACGCAGTCGATCCCCGGTGGACCGGTGGCCTCGCAGGAGGCGATCAAGCTGCTCGGCACGAACGGCGGAGGCTTCTTCAACGCCAACTCGGCGCATCCGTTCGAAAATCCGACGGCCTGGACCAACATGGTGCAGATCCTGCTCGTGCTCATGATCCCGTTCGCTCTGCCGCGCACCTTCGGCCGGATGGTCGGCGACAACCGTCAGGGCTACGCGATCGCCGCCGTCATGGGAACGATCTTCCTCGTCTCACTCTTCGCGCTCTCGGCGTTGGAGCTCGCGGGTCGGGGCACGGCACCCGAACTCGCCGGGGCCGCCATGGAGGGCAAGGAGCAGCGCTTCGGCATTCTCGGGTCGACGCTGTTCGGCACCGCGACGACACTCACCTCCACCGGCGCGGTGAACTCGATGCACGACTCGTACACGGCGCTCGGCGGCATGATGCCGATGCTCAACATGATGCTCGGAGAGGTCGCACCGGGCGGGGTCGGATCAGGCCTGTACGGGATGCTGATCCTGGCGATCATCGCGGTGTTCGTCGGCGGGCTGCTCGTCGGTCGCACCCCTGAGTACCTCGGCAAGCGGATCGGCCCGCGGGAGATCAAGCTCGCGAGCCTGTACATCCTCGTCGTGCCGACGCTGGTGCTGGCAGGCACCGCGCTGAGCTTCGCGATCCCGGCTGTCCGCGCGGACGTCGAGGCGACGAGCATCTGGAACCCCGGCGTGCACGGCATGAGCGAAGTGCTCTACGCCTTCACCTCCGCGGCGAACAACAACGGCTCCGCCTTTGCCGGTCTCACCGCGAACACCCCGTGGTTCAACACCGCGCTCGGAGTCGCGATGCTGCTCGGACGCTTCCTGCCGATCGTGCTCGTCCTCGCCCTGGCGGGTTCCTTCGCCGCGCAACAGCGCGTCCCCGAGACATCCGGAACCCTCCCCACCCACCGGCCGCAGTTCGTCGGCCTGCTCACGGCTGTGACCGTCATCGTCACCGCCCTCACCTACTTCCCGGTGCTCTCTCTGGGCCCGCTCGCCGAAGGACTCGTCTGACATGACTCTGCTGACCGACAAGATCCCGGATGCTGAGGCATCCACCCCGACCGCTTCGGCGCCGCGCTCGTTCAGCGGCGCGCAGCTCGCCGCGGCCATCCCCGGGGCGCTGCGCAAGCTCAACCCCGCAGCGCTCGCACGCAACCCCGTCATGCTGCTGGTGTGGGCGGGCGCGGCGCTGACGACCGTGCTCGCGATCGCCGAGCCCTTCCTCGGCGGCCCTGCCGCGTCGGGCGGCGCCCCGGTTCCCGCAGGATTCACGTGGGGGATCGCCGCCTGGCTGTGGCTGACCGTGCTCTTTGCGAACCTCGCGGAGTCCGTCGCCGAGGGCCGCGGCAAGGCGCAGGCGGCGAGTCTGCGCAAGACCCGCACGAGCACGACGGCACGTCGGGTGGTGGGCTATGACGTTGCGGATGCTGCCGCCGAGCGCACCGCAACCGAAGAGGTGTCCTCGGCGGACCTGCGCCTCGGTGATGTCGTGGTCGTCGCGGCCGGAGACCTCATTCCCGGAGACGGCGACATCGTCGCCGGCATCGCGACGGTCGACGAGTCGGCGATCACGGGCGAGAGCGCCCCGGTGATCCGCGAGTCGGGTGGCGACCGCAGTGCCGTCACCGGCGGCACCCGCGTGCTGTCGGACCGGATCGTCGTGCGCATCACCTCGAAGCCCGGTGAGACGTTCGTCGACCGCATGATCGCGCTTGTCGAGGGGGCGAGTCGGCAGCGCACCCCCAACGAGATCGCTCTCAACATCCTGCTCGCGAGCCTGTCGATCATCTTCGTGGTCGTCGTGCTGGCTCTCAACCCGATCGCCTCGTATGCCGCCTCACCGGTGAGCATCCCCGTGCTGATCGCCCTGCTCGTCTGCCTGATCCCGACCACGATCGGCGCCCTGCTCTCGGCCATCGGCATCGCCGGCATGGACCGTCTCGTGCAGCGCAACGTGCTCGCGATGTCAGGACGCGCAGTCGAGGCTGCGGGCGACGTGACGACCCTGCTGCTCGACAAGACCGGCACGATCACCTACGGAAACCGTCGTGCGCACGAGGTCCTCCCTCTCACCGGCGTCGACGAGGCGGAGCTGCTGCGTACCGCCGCGCTCTCGTCGCTGGCCGACCCGACGCCCGAGGGCGCCTCGATCGTCGACCTCGCGACTGCCCGCGGCATCCTGGTCACCGAACCCGCCCGTGCGATCGTCGTGCCGTTCACGGCACAGACCCGCATGAGCGGTCTCGATCTGGCCGACGGCACCGAGATCCGCAAGGGAGCAGGGTCGGCGGTGACCGCCTGGCTGGGGCGGGAGAAGGCGGATGCTGCGCTGACCCAGATCACGGACGCCGTGGCGCAGAGCGGCGGCACGCCGCTGGTCGTCGCCGTGCGCACGCCCGAAGGCGAAGGCCGCGTGCTCGGCGTCGTGCATTTGAAGGACATCGTGAAGGAGGGCCTGCGCGAACGCTTCGAAGAGCTGCGCAGCATGGGCATCCGCACGGTCATGATCACGGGTGACAACCCGCTGACGGCCGCGGCCATCGCCCAGGAGGCAGGAGTCGATGACTTCCTCGCCGAAGCGACCCCGGAAGACAAGCTCGCGCTCATCCGACGCGAGCAGGAGGGTGGCCGTCTCGTCGCGATGACCGGCGACGGAACGAACGATGCTCCCGCTCTGGCGCAGGCCGACGTCGGCGTCGCGATGAACACGGGCACGTCTGCTGCGAAGGAGGCCGGCAACATGGTCGACCTCGATTCCGACCCGACCAAGCTCATCGACATCGTGCGCATCGGGAAGCAGCTGCTCATCACCCGCGGCGCGCTCACGACGTTCTCGCTCGCGAACGACATCGCGAAGTACTTCGCGATCATCCCGGCGATGTTCATGGGCGTCTTCCCCGGACTCGCGGCGCTCAACATCATGCAGCTGCACTCCTCCGCATCCGCCGTGACGAGCGCGATCATCTTCAACGCGATCGTGATCGTCTTCCTCATCCCGCTCGCCCTGCGCGGAGTGAAGTATCGCCCGGCGAGCGCCTCGCAGATCCTGCAGCGCAACCTGCTCGTCTACGGGCTGGGCGGCGTCATCGCCCCGTTCGTGGGCATCAAGCTCATCGACCTCGTCGTCAGCCTCATCCCGGGCTTCTGAAAGGCACCTCATGTCCACGCTTCGCACCTCCACCCGCACCGCCGGCGTCGCCCTGCGCGCACTTCTCGTCTTCACCGCTGTGCTCGGCGTCGGGTACACCCTCGCGATCACCGGCATCGGACAGGTCGTGATGCCCCTGCAGGCGAATGGCTCGGTTCTCGCGACCTCCGATGGCACTGCCGTCGGCAGCGCGCTGGTCGGTCAGTCGTTCACGGATGCCGCGGGTGACGCCCTTCCCGAGTACTTCCAGCCGCGCCCCTCCGCCGCCGGCGACGGCTACGACGGCGGCGCGTCGAGCGGCAGCAACTACGGGCCCGAGAACGCCGACCTCATCGCGGCGATCACCGAGCGCAAGGCAGAGATCGCCGCGCGGGAGGGAGTCTCCGAAGACGCCATCCCGGCGGACGCTGTGACCGCGTCGGCATCCGGTCTCGACCCGCACATCAGCGTCGCCTACGCCCTGCTGCAGGTGCCCCGTGTCGCCGCCGAACGTGGGATCGATCCGGTCGAACTGCGCGGTTTCGTGGAGTCTAAGATTCAAGGGCGAGACCTGGGTTTCCTGGGTGAGGAGCGCATCAACGTGCTCGAACTCAACCTCGCGCTCGACCAGCAGGAGGACTGATGCCCGCGGAGCGGATGCCACGACGCGGCCGTCTGCGCGTGCTGCTGGGTGCCGCTCCCGGCGTCGGCAAGACCTTCGAGATGCTCAGCGAGGGTCGACGGCTGCGTGACGAGGGTCGCGACGTGGTGATCGCCATCGTGGAGACGCATGAGCGCGCTGCGACCCTCGCGCAGACCGCCGGCCTCGAGCAGGTGCCGCGCCGACGCGATCGGCACCGCGACGTCGAGCTGACCGAGCTCGACCTGGACGCGGTGCTCGACCGTGCGCCCGAGATCGCCCTTGTCGACGAGCTCGCTCACACGAACGCGCCGGGATCTCGTCACGCAAAACGCTGGCAGGACGTCGAGGAGCTGCTGGCGGCGGGCATCGACGTCATCACCACCGTCAACGTGCAGCACATCGACTCGCTGAACGCCGTGGTCGAGAAGATCACGGGGATCGAGCAGCAGGAGACGATTCCGGATGCGGTCGTGCGCGCCGCCGACGAGATCGAAGTCGTCGACCTCGCCCCGCAGTCGCTGCGCGACCGGCTCACGGCGGGACTCGTCTACCCGGCGGAGCGGATCGACGCCGCGCTGTCGAACTACTTCCGCCTCGGCAACCTCACCGCGCTGCGGGAGCTCGCACTCCTGTGGCTGGCCGACGAGGTCGACAGCGCCCTGCGCAGCTACCGGGCCGAGCAGGGGATCGAAGGCACCTGGCAGGCGCGCGAACGCGTGGTCGTGACGCTCACCGGTGGCCCGGAGGGCGAGACGCTGATCCGCCGCGGCGCGCGAATCGCGGCGCGTTCCGCCGGCGGCGAGCTGCTCGCGGTGCACGTGACAGCACAGGACGGTCTGCGCACAGCCGCCCCGGGAGCGCTCAGCACCCAGCGCGCTCTCGTCGAGTCGCTGGGCGGCAGCTACCACCAGATCGTGGGCGACGAGATCCCGCAGACGCTCGTCGAGTTCGCCCAATCCGTCGATGCCACCCAGCTCGTGATCGGTGTGAGTCGGCGCGGACGACTTGCCTCGGCGCTGACCGGACCGGGGATCGGCGCCGAGATCATCCGCCTCTCCGGCGACATCGACGTGCACATCGTCACGCATGCCGCGGCAGGGCGCCGCGGGGCGCTGCCGCGCATCACCGGCGGCGCGCTCGGCTGGCGGCGGCAGGTGCTCGGGTTCGTCGTCGCCCTGACCGGCGGCCCGCTGCTGTCCTGGCTGCTGTACTCGATGCGCTCTCCGGAATCGATCACCTCCGACGTGCTCGCGTACCAACTGCTCGTCGTCGTGGTGGCGCTGATCGGCGGCATCCGCCCGGCGCTCTTCGCCGCCGTGCTCTCGGGGCTGACTCTCGACTTCCTCTTCGTCGCCCCCTTGTTCACCGTCACGATCGCGCACCCTCTGCATGCGATCGCGCTGTCGCTGTACGTCATCATCGCGGTGCTCGTCAGCCTGATCGTCGACCAGGCTGCGCGGCGCGCGCGGGCGGCGAAGCGGGCATCCGCCGAAGCAGAGCTTCTCGCCGCTGTCGCGGGCAATGTGCTGCGCGGTGACAACGCGCTGCTCGCCCTCGTGACCCGCACCCGCGAGGCATTCGGACTGGCGGGTGTCCGTCTGCTGTCCCCTGCCGGAGAGGTCATCGCGATCGACGGCGAGCCGGTGCAGGGGCGTCCGGCGGTCACGATTCCGGTGGGTCCGGATGCGGCGCCGGCCGCGCTGCTCGAACTGCACGGCAGCGAACTGGACGCCCCCGAGAGACGGCTGCTCGACGCGATCGTCGCCCAGATCGCCGCAGCGATCGAGCACACCGATCTGCGTACGGCCGCGCGCGAGGCCGAGTCCCTGGCTGAAACGGATCAGGTGCGCACGGCGCTGCTCTCGGCACTCAGCCACGACCTGCGCCGACCGCTCGCCTCGGCGGTCGCCGCGATCGGTGGACTGCGTACCGCGGGCACTCTGTCGAGCGCTGATCGTGACGAGCTTCTCGCCACGGCCGATGAGAGCCTGGCCTCCCTCTCGGCGCTGCTCACCGACCTGCTTGATGTGAGCCGCGTCCAGGCCGGCGTGCTCGCCGTCTCCCTGTCACCGACCGACGCGGATGACGTGGTTCTCGCGGCCCTCGACGAGCTCGAGCTCGGCCCCGCGGATGTCGAGCTCGCCCTCGATCCCGCGCTTCCGGCAGTGCAGGCTGACCCTGTGCTGCTGCGACGCGTCGTCGTGAACGTCCTCGCCAACGCCGTGCGTCACGCTCCTGCCGACGTGCCCGTGATCGTGTCGACCAGCCGCCTCGGCGAGCGCGCCGAGATCCGCATCGTCGACCGGGGTGCGGGGGTGGCCGTCGACCGACAGGACGCGATCTTCCACCCCTTCCAGCGGCTCGGCGACACGGACAACTCCACAGGCCTCGGGCTCGGTCTCGCTCTCTCGCGCGGATTCACCGAGGGCATGGGCGGTACGCTGACGCCCGAAGACACCCCCGGCGGCGGACTCACGATGGTGATCGCACTGCCGATTGTCGCCGCCGGCACCGATGCTGGCGACAGCACCGATGAGAGGAGGCACGCATGAGACTCCTCATCGCCGACGACGACCCGCAGATGGTGCGCGCACTGCGCATCACCCTCGCCGCGCACGGCTACGAGGTGATCGCCGCCCCGGATGGCGCTGCCGCGATCACGATGGCCGCGCAGAAGCATCCGGACCTCATCCTGCTCGATCTCGGCATGCCGAAACTCGACGGCATCGCGGTCATCCAGGCGCTGCGTGGCTGGACGAGCGTGCCGATCATCGTCGTGTCCGGCCGCACCGGCTCCGCTGACAAGGTGCAGGCGCTCGACGCGGGAGCGGACGACTTCGTCACCAAGCCCTTCCAGATCGACGAGCTGCTCGCGCGGCTGCGGGCGCTCTCGCGCAGGGTCGTGCCGGAGGCATCCGAGTCCAGCGTCGCCTTCGGTGACGTCGTCGTCGACCTCGCCGCACGTGCTGTCACCCGGGCAGGTGCCCGCGTGCACCTCACACCGACCGAGTGGCAGATGCTCGAGCACCTGTGCCGACACCCGGGGGCGCTCGTGACCCGTCAGGAGCTGCTGAAGGAGATCTGGGGCAGCGAGCAGGTCTCAGACTCGGGCTACCTGCGGCTGTACATGTCTCAGCTGCGCAAGAAGCTTGAGGCTGTGCCTTCCGAGCCGGTGCATCTGCTCACCGAGCAGGGCATGGGCTACCGGCTCGTTCTCTGACGCGCCGCCTTCACAGGGACAGAGCGATTAGGCGCGGCGCAGCTGCTGCGCGGCGGGGCAGTCGAAGGGATCACGGGCGGCGAGTCCGACACGGTTGAGATAGTCGATCACGATCGCGTACGAGCGGAAGATCGTGGTCTCCGTGTAAGGGACGTTGTTCGCCTCGCAGTAGTCCTTGACGATCCTGCGCGCACGCGAGAGGTGGAAGCGCGACATGTTCGGGAACAGGTGGTGCTCGACCTGGTAGTTCAGTCCCCCCATGAACCAGGTGGCCCACCAGCCGCCGGACACGTTGCGGGAGGTGCGCACCTGCTTGCTGAAGAAGTCGAGGCGGGCATCAGGAGCGATGATCGGCATGCCCTTGTGGTTCGGCGCGAACGAGGCTCCCATGTAGACGCCGAAGACGGCGAGCTGCACACCGATGAACGCGAACGCCATGCCCAGCGGCAGGAAGAGGAAGATCGGAGTGAGCACGATCGTGAAGCGTGCGGCGATCAGAGCAAGTTCGGTCCACCGGCCCTTGATCGGCTTCCGCGAGAACAGATGCTTGAGCCCGAGGTAGTGCAGGTTCACGCCTTCAAGGGTGAGCAGCGGGAAGAACAGCCAGCCCTGTCGACGGGTGATCATCCGGATGAAGCCGCGAGACTTCGCCGCATCTTCGTCGAGGAACGAAATCGTGTCGACCTCGATGTCGGGGTCGCTGCCGACCTTGTTCGGGTTGCCGTGATGGCGCGTATGCTTCGAGTCCCACCAGGCGTAGCTGATGCCCACGACACCCGCGGCCAGGATGCGGGCGAGACGGAAGTTCGCCGGTCCCGTCGACAGAATCTGACGGTGCGCAGCCTCATGTGCGAGGAAGGCGACCTGGGTGAACAGGATGCCGAGGGCTGCGGCCATCAGCAGCTGCAACCAGCTGTCGCCCAGGAGGATCATGCCGGTGATGACGCCGCCGAAGCCGAGCGCGATGCCTGCAGCGACGAGACTGTAGAAGACCGGAGTTCGACGCAGAAGCCCCAATTCGCGAACGACGTTTGACACGTCTCTGTATGCGCGCGCCATAGGCGGGAACTCTGCGTTTCCGGCGTACGTCTGGCGGACTGCTCCGAGGCTCGGAGCGAGAGTAGAAGTCGACATTTCGACACCTGTTTCGATCAGGAGACCTAAAGGCCTGGACGAAGCCAAGGGCGGGTGCCGATCGCTGTCGCCAGCCTACGGTGACCCGTATGCGGGGCACGGTATGTATCCGCAGGTGGGCCTCGGTCGCGGCGCCCGCTATCCGCGCATCGCGACACCGCGGCGCCAGTAGCCCATGAAGGCCACCTGTCCACGGTCGATGCCGAGGTCCTTCACGAGGTGGCGGCGCAGAGTCGTCACGACGCCACTCTCTCCGGCGATCCAGAAGTAGCGGTCGGCGGCAGCATCCGCTTCGGGGATCTCCTCGCCGAGCCCCGAGTAGATCGGCGTCTCCCACACGAGGTCTTCGCCGTCCAGATCGCGTACCTCGACTGCGGCCTCGCTGTCGCCCAGGAAATCGAGGACGGCAGGGATGAGGGAGGCGCCGTGCAGGGCCCCGTCCGCGCGCGGCAGCCAGGTCACCGCGACGCCGGCGGGCGCCGCGATGGAGAGGATGTCGTCGACGGACGGCACCTCGACGAAGGCATGACCGCGCAGGTCGGCGGGTGCGTCTTCGAGGATCCGGGCGATCGCGGGCGCTGCGGTCTCGTCTCCCGCGAGCAGGACAGCGGATGCACTGCCCGGCGCCCACTCGATGCCGGTGCGGTCTTCCCGTCCTCGGCGCGGTCCCAGGATCAGGAGCTCATCCCCGACAGAGGCAGCACTCGCCCAGCTGGAGGCGGGGCCGGTGAGTCCCGGCTGCAGATGGAGCACGAAGTCGACGACGACCTCGGTTTTGCCGTCGGCGACCTGCAGCGCGCGAACCGAGTAGGTGCGCATGGATCCGCGCTCCGCCTCCGGAACGGCGAGGAAGGCGCCCCACCAGTCTTCGACCGTGCGGTCCAACGGCGGCAGTACGCCGGTTGCCGGCGGGAAGATCACCTTGATGCGCACATCGAACATGTCCCCCGGGGTGCCGAACTCGGCAAGCTCTGGCCCTCCGAACGTGATGCGCACGAAGTTCGGAGACACTCTTTCAACGGCACGCACCTCGGCGAGCGCGAGGACATACGGTGAGCGGGTCTGAGTGTCAGCGGACATGGTGTCTCCCGATAGGTGTGACCATCGGCGTTCCCGAGACGGGGTCGATGGTGATCTGGTTTGCGAGTCCGAACACGTCGTGCACGAGATCGGCGGTGACGACGTCGCGGGGAGCGCCCGCGGCGTGCACGCGGCCGTCCTTCATGGCGATGAGCTCGTCGGCGTAGCGGGCCGCAAGGTTGAGGTCGTGCAGCACCATGACGATCGTGGTGCCGCGGGCGATGCTGAGGTCGGTGAGCAGATCGAGCACCTCGACCTGGTGAGCGACGTCGAGGAACGTGGTGGGCTCGTCAAGGAGCAGGATGTCGGTCTCCTGCGCGAGGGCCATCGCAATCCAGACACGCTGCCGCTGGCCACCGGACAGCTCGTCGACGCTGCGGTCCGCGAGATCCGTGGTGCCGGTCGCGGCGAGCGCATCCGCCACGACCTCGTAGTCGTGACGACTCCACCTGGCGAGGGCCCGCTGATGCGGGTGCCGACCCCGACCGACGAGGTCGGCGACGGCGATACCTTCCGGCGCGGAGGGCGACTGCGGAAGCAGACCGAGAACCCGGGCGACCTCGCGTGTGGGCAGCGAATGCACTGAGCGCCCGTCGAGGATGACCTGCCCCGCGCTCGGAGACATCAGCCGAGCCAGCGAGCGCAGCAGTGTGGACTTGCCGCATCCGTTCGCTCCGACGATCGTCGTGATCTTGCCGGCCGCGATCTCGATGTCGAGGGCATCGATGACGGTGCGGTCGCCGTACGTGAGGGTGAGCCCCTCGGCGGCGAGAGTGTGCGCGGCGGTCACAGGGATCCTCCTGAGCGGTTGGTGCGGATGAGAAGGGCGATCAGATACGGAGCGCCCAGCACGCCCGTGATGACTCCGACCGGGTAGCGCTCACCGAAAGCGAACTGCCCGAGCAGGTCACCGGCGAGCACGAGCACAGCGCCCACGAAGGCGCTCGGCAGGAGCGGACTCGCCCCCGGTCCGGTCAGTCGCGCGGCGATCGGACCCGCCATGAAGGCGACGAAGGCGATGGGCCCTGTGGCCGACGTCGCCACCGCGAGCAGCGTGACGGCACCCAGGATGAACACGAGCCGGATGCGAGTGACGCGCACGCCCAACCCCGCCGCGGAGTCATCCCCGAGATGCATCACGCCCAGCGCCCTCCCCTGCGACAGCAGCAGCGGAAGGAGGACGGCGGTCACGAGCGCGAGCGGGAGGACGCGCTCCCAGGAGGCGTTGTTGAGGCTGCCGGTGAGCCACTGCATCGCGGTCTGGATGTCCCACTGCGCGGCCCGCGAGAGCACGTAGGAGATGATGCTCTGCAGCATCGCGGCGACGCCGATTCCGATGAGGATGAGACGCGTACCCGCGAATCCGCCTTTGTTGGAGAGCAGGTAGATGGCTCCCGCCGTCAGAAGCGCGCCGGCGACCGCGAGCAGCGAGACCGCGGGACCGCTCAGCGACAGCGTGACGATGCCGAGCACCGCGGCGGCGCCTGCGCCCTGCGTGATGCCGATGATGTCGGGCGAAGCGAGTGGGTTGCGCAGCAGGGTCTGGAATGAGACGCCTGCAATGCCGAAGGCGGCACCGGCGAGAACGGCCAGCACCGCGCGCGGCAGCCGGAGCTCTCCGACCGTGAAGGATGCACCAGGCACGGTCTCGCCGAAGAGCACCCGCAGCACCTCAATCGGACCGTAGAACGTGTTGCCGATCATGAGCGCTGTCGCGAAGAGAGCGAGCACGACGAGCGCGAGCACGAGAGTGACGGATGCGTGGCGTCGATGCCGCGCGCGTCGTCCGGCGACGATCGCAGAGATGTCCGGGCGCGGCGGCGCGGGCGGGGGCGGAGCAGTCAGGGTCGTGGTCACAGTTCGCGCACCTTCTGTCGACGAACAATCCAGATGAAGAACGGCGCTCCGATGATCGCGGTCACGATGCCGACCTGGATCTCCTGCGCTGTCGGAGATGCCACGCGTCCGATGATGTCTGCCGCGACGAGCAGCCCTGCACCCGCAAGCGCCGAGAAGGGCAGCAACCAGCGGTGGTCGGTGCCCACGAGCATCCGACAGACATGCGGGATCACGAGCCCGACGAATCCGATCGGACCGGCGATGGCGGTCGCTGCTCCCGTGAGAACGACCGCGCCGACAGCGGCGATGATGCGGGTGCGGGCGACGTTCTCGCCCAGCCCGGCCGCCATGTCGTCGCCGAGCGCGAGGGAGTTCATCCCGCGCGCGGTGGCGAAGCAGATGAGCGCGCCGACCGCGAGGGCCGGCGCCGTCAGAGCGATACGTGACCAGTCCGCCCCGCCGACACCGCCGACCTGCCAGGACTGAAAGGACTGCAGCAGGTCGATACGCGGCAGCATCACGGCGCTCACGAGCGACGCGAACGCTGCGGATGTCGCGGCCCCTGCGAGCGCGAGCTTGAGTGGCGTCGCACCCCCGCGTCCGAGCGAACCGACCGTGTAGACGAAGACAGCGGCGAGCGCGGCGCCGACGACGGCGAAGGCCATCTGGCCGAGCGGCGCGGTGACCCCGAAGAACGCCAAGCCCACGACGACAGACAGGGCTGCCCCATTGGTGACACCGAGGATGCCGGGGTCCGCGACGGGGTTGCGGGTGATCGCCTGCATTGTCGCCCCTGCGACGGCGAGTGCCGCGCCGACCAGCAGCGCGAGGACGGTGCGCGGAAGCCGGGTGATGATGGCGGCCTGCGACACCGTGTCGTTGTGCCCGGCCATGACCGCGACGAAGTCATCGAACGTCACCGCGCGCGAGCCGAAGGCGAGGGACAGCCCACAGAGGACGATGACGACGAGGGCGACGACCAGCAGTCCGGTCAGACGCCCCGCCACCGGAGTGCGCGCACGCGCGACCTCCGGGGCGGGGGCGATGATCGCGGTCATTTCTTCAGCAGCGGCGCCTCGAGCACGGCGAAGTACTCGTCGATTCCCCACGGGATCGAGAGCGGCGAGGGGTTCGCGGATGCTGCCAGCGGCGTGGCATCCCCGAGCACGGCGATGCGCCCTGCGGCGATCGCGGGAATCTTCGACAGCAGCGGGTCGGCCTGGAGTGCGGCCACGCTGGATTCGTCGCCGTACGTCACGAAGACGTCGACATCGTCGAACAGCTGTGCCTGCTCTGCACTCGCCATCAGGTAGAACTCGGGATTGCCGATGGTGTCCTCGACGACCTTCGGGAACGGCAGACCGATGCCGTGCAGGAATCCCGGACGCGTGTCGGCCGCTGTGTAGTAGCCGACCTGGCTCAGGTCAGCGGGGTCGAGGTAGGAGAACAGCAGCTTCTTGCCCTCCAGCGCGCTGTGCGCCGTCAGCGCCTTCTCCGTCTCGGCGTGCAGTTCATCGATGAGCGCCGCACCTTCGTCGGCGAGGCCGATCGCGGTGGAGTTGAGCGTGATCATGTCTTCGACGCTCGTGCCCCAGGCGATGTCGGGGTAAGCGACGACGGGGGCGATCTTCGAGAGCGTCTCGTACTCCTCCTTCGTGAGGCCGGAGTACGACGCGAGGATCACGTCTGGTGCCGTGTCTGCCACGGCCTCGAAGTCGATGCCGTCCGTCTCATCGAACAGCACCGGGGTCTCAGCGCCGAGCTCTTCGAGCTTCTCTTCGACCCACGGCAGAACGCCGTCGTTGTCGTCATCGCCCCAGGCGGCCTTGCTCATGCCCACCGGAACCACGCCGAGCGCCAGCGGCACTTCGTGGTTCGACCAGGCGACGGTCGCGATGCGCTCGGGCTTCGAGGCGATCGTGGTCTCGCCGTAGACGTGCTCGATCGTGACGGGGAATGCGTCGGCGGAAGCTGGGTTCGCGCCGACGGCAGGGGCATCGCTTTCGGCGGTGGGCGTCGAGCAGCCGGCGATGCCGACGGCGAGCGCGGCGGTCGCGACGGCGGCGACGAGACGGGAAGTGCGCACAGCGGTTCCTTCAATCGGGTGTGGGAGGAGGCATCTGAGGATGCTGAGCTTCGGTAAGCCTGGCCTAACCTAGCAAAAGTAAGGCGAGCCTCACCACCACAGGAGCCCGATACGGCGCGATATCCCGTCATAAAAGAAAACCGGCCGAATCCTCGAGAGGATCCGACCGGCTCTGTGTGCGTCAGCGCGCCTTACAGCGGGCGAATGTTCGCAGCCTGCATGCCCTTCGGGCCACGCTCAGCGTCGAACTCGACCTTCTGGTTCTCGCGAAGCTCCTTGTAGCCCGACCCGGTGATCGCCGAGAAGTGCGCGAAGAGGTCGTCGGTGCCGTCATCGGGAGCGATGAAGCCGAAGCCCTTTTCGGAGTTGAACCATTTCACAGTGCCGGTAGCCATGTGTTTCTTCTTCCTGTTGTTCGGGCCGCTTGCGCAGCCAGGTGCGCCACGCCGGAACCTCCGGCGGGCACGATGAGGGGTGCTGTTCTGCGCGGGCGCGACAGCACGAGCGTCCGTGAGGACGCGAGCGGCAGCAGGAGCCGGAGGCTCGGATGCCTCCACGGCCGCCTCTGCTGCGGGAATCGAGGGGTGGATGCCGAGGTTCTCGCCGCGCGCGCCAAAGGCGGCGACGCCATCGAGACCATCGGCGACATAGCCGGCGTACTCGCCGGAGCGAGTGGCGACACGGACGTCGACGTCCGCGTCACGCCAGCGGACTTCTTGGCCGGGTGCACACGCACCGCAGCCGACTGCATAAGACAAACAAAAGCTTTCGGTGATCCCGAGAACCTGATCGTTCGAAGCGACACGATTCTCGAGGGATGAAAGGCCGCACACGACGCATCAGCGCGGTCGCGGGCCGAAGTTGAGGGACCCATTTCAGTAGAAGAGGGGATGCTCCAGGGTAGCACGCGCAGTCTCACTCGCGCCGTGCGCACTCTCATCTGGCATCACGCCTGTTCCGCACACCAGGCGCCCACCAATGGCAGCGCTACGCATCATCCGCACACGATCCTGCATGTTTCCGACCGATTACGCAGTTGTGAGCGCAAACATTTTCATGTTTAATGTGAGCACCGGACGCGTTCGCGCCTCGCGAAGACGCACCGGGACACCCGCACCAGGGTATGAACATGACCTCAAAGAGGAGCTCTCCATGGCATCCACGTCCCGAATCACCCGCACCACCGCGATCGTCGCGGTCGGCACCCTCTCCGCTTTTGGACTCGCCGCCTGCGCCACCGCAGACAAAGGCGACGCCGGCGCAGCCGACGGCCCGATCACGATCGAGTACATGCACCGACTTCCCGACGGCGAGGGTATGACCCCGGTCGCCGAGATCGTCGAGCGTTGGAACGCAGAGAACCCGAACATCCAGGTCAAGGCGACGAAGTTCGACGGCAAGGCCAGCGACATGGCCCTCAAGCTCGAGACCGACGTGAAGGCGGGCAACGCCCCGTGCCTCGCCCAGCTCGGCTACGCAGAGGTTCCGCAGGTGTTCGTCAAGGGTCTGCTCGAAGACGTCTCGGCAGAGGCGAGCAAGTACGAGAGCGACTTCTCGGCGGGCGCCTTCAGCGGCATGCGTGTCGGCGACGCCGTCGTTGGCCTTCCGCAGGACGTCGGCCCGCTTGTGTACTTCTACAACGAAACGGCCTTCGCTGAGCTCGGACTCGACGTTCCCACCACGCTCGCGGACCTCACTGCCGACTCGGCAACCGCCGCAGCCGCCGGCAAGTACGTCGCGGCATTCACCCCGGACGAGGCGCACAACTGGCTCTCCGGCCAGGCCGCAGCCGCCGGCGACACCTGGTTCACCGCCGAGGGCGACAAGTGGGCCGTGGACACCCAGGGAGCTGGCGCCGAGACCGTCGCCACCTTCTGGCAGGGCCTGCTCGACACCAAGACCACGATCGCGACGGAACGCTGGGGTGAAGGCTTCACTGCCGCCCTCAACGACGGCAGCCTGATCGGCCACATCGGCGCCGCGTGGGAGGCCGGCTTCCTGCTGGACTCGCTCGACGGTACGCCCGCCGAAGGACAGTGGCGCGTCGCCCAGCTTCCGGATTTCGGCGCGGGCGCCCTCACCGGCCCTGACGGCGGCTCCGGCGTCGCGGTCATGAAGGGCTGCAAGAACCCGGTTGAGGCGATGGCCTTCAACGCCTGGTTCAACACGCAGGTGGAAGATCTCGCCACGCAGGGCCTCGTCGTCGCCGCCAAGGGCGACGTCAAGACCCCGGAGAAGATGCTGCGTCAGTTCGGCGGACAGGATGTTCTCGCCGAGCTCGGCACCGCGACACAGAATCTGAACCCGGACTTCGTCTACGCCCCCGGATTCTCGACCCTCACGAAGATGAACGAGACCGCTGCGGCCGCAGCCGCAGGAACCGCCACGGTCGCGGACATCTTCGCCACGGCGCAGACCACCGCCGTCGCCGCGCTGAAGGACCTCGGGCTGCCGGTCGCTGAATAAGCGAGCGCACACGAGAATGATGAACGGCGGCGGGGAGCGAGCAGTGCACGCTCTCCGCCGCCTTCTGCATCCAGGAGGAACTTCATGGTCACCGTGACCGCACCAGCAGCACCCGAGAAGAAGGCACGCCCGCCGGTCGCCCGTCCCCGTCGCGGCGTAGGCTCGCGACGTGAGGCGTGGACCGGATGGTTCTTCATGGCCCCCTTCGCGATTCTGTTCGCGATCGTCTTCCTCGTGCCGATCGGCGTCTCGGTGAAGTCCGCATTCTTCGCCCAGGTCGCCACCGGCGGCGGCCTCTACGGCGGCGGGGAACTGGCCGACACCTTCGTGGGCTTCGACAACTTCGCCGCAGCCATCGCCAATCCTGCCTTCTGGGTCGGAATGGGTCGGGTGGTGCTCTACGCGGGCATCCAGATCCCGGTGATGATCCTCGCGGCCCTGGCCCTCGCCCTGCTGCTGGACTCGTTCATCGTGCGCCGCCCTGGCCTCTTCCGACTCTCGTTCTTCCTCCCGTACGCCGTGCCCGGCGTGATCGCCGCGATGATGTGGCTGTACATCTACACGCCGGAGGTCTCGCCGATCCTGCCGTTCCTCCCCGAGGGCACCGACTTCATGTCGCCACAGACGATTCTGATGTCGATGGCCAACATGACCACGTGGACGTACACGGGCTACAACATGCTGATCTTCCTGGCCGCGCTCCAGGCCATTCCTCGCGACCTCTACGAAGCGGCGCGGCTCGACGGAGCATCCGGATTCCAGATCTCCATGCGGATCAAGGTGCCGATGGTGCGCGGGGCAGCACTCCTGGCCGTGCTGCTGTCGATCATCGGAACGATCCAGCTGTTCAACGAGCCCGTCATCATGGAGGCCCAGAACACCTGGATGGGCAAGGACTTCACGCCGATGATGCTCACGTACAACTCGATGATGGGTGAGCTGACGCCCTCCGGCAGCGGCCCGGCCTCGGCCTACTCGCTGCTCATGGCGCTGATCGCCGGCGTCCTCGCCATCGTCTATGCACTGCTGCAGCGCCGTAAGGGAGACGCATGAGCACCACAGTCCTGATCACCGTTCCCGAGAAGGTACGCGCATCGCAGCGCAGACGCCGCGTGCAGGGGTCGGCTCCCGATGCACCACCACCCTCGATCGCACCGAGCCCCCTGGCGAAGGCGTTCGGCTATGTCGCGCTGATCGTCGCGACGTTGTACTTCCTCGTACCCGTGTACTGGCTGCTCGTCGCATCATCCAAGAACAATCGCGACCTCACCTCGACGTTCGGCTTCTGGTTCGCCGAATGGAACATGGGCACCAACTACGACAGCCTGATAGGCTGGACCCAGGGCCTGTTCTGGCGCTGGGTGGGAAACTCGGTCTTCTACTCTGTTTCTGCGGGCGTCATCGGCACGCTGTTCGCGGTGATGGCCGGATACGCGATCGCCAAGTTCGCATTCCCCGGCAAGAAGCTCGCCGTCGGCGTCATCATGGCCGGCCTGCTCATGCCGGTGGCGCTGCTCACGGTGCCGCTGTACATCGAGTTCCACGCACTGGGGCTCGTGAACACCGTGTGGGCGATCATCATCCCCTCCGCCGTGTCCCCGTTCGGAGTGTTTCTCGGAATGGTGTTTGCGCAATCATCAGTGCCGACCGAGCTGCTCGAGGCGGCCCGGATCGACGGCGCCGGCGAGGTGCGCATCTTCTTCACCATCGTGTTGCGCCTCCTCAGCCCCGCGATGGTCACGATCTTCCTGTTCATCTTCGTCGCGACGTGGAACAACTTCCTCCTGCCGCTCATGATGATCTCCAGTCAGGACCTCAAGCCCGTCACGCTGGGCCTGTACGGCATGATGAGCTACTTCTCACCGGACAAGGGCGCGGTGATGCTCGGCTCGCTGCTCGGCGTCATCCCGCTGATCGTGCTCTTCTTCACGCTGCAGCGCTACTGGCGCTCTGGCCTCGCCGCGGGAGCAGTGAAGGGCTAGCCCGACCAGCCCCCTGCACGAGAAACCACATTCCGTACGAGAAACCACGCCACCCGTGGTGTCTCACGCGAAATGTGGTTTCTCGCGTGGGCGACGGGCGAGCGACGCCAGAAACGCAGCCTGACGCGGACGCACCGGACGCAGACCCGCCCCGCGCAGCGCCCGCACGAGAGGCTCGACGCGCCACGCATCTGCGAGCTCCCACCGCGCAAACGGATGCCCGTTCCTTCGCAGACGATCTTCGCGGTGCTTCTCTTTCGCCAGCCGCCGCGCTGCTTCTGCGGGGTCGGCAAGCACGTACTTCTGCCAGCCGTCAGCCTCGCCGATCGCACGACACGACGGAAACGAGAAGTCCACCCGATCGTGGAACCCCTCGTAGAAGTACTCCCGCTGCAGGACGGGCGTCTCGAATCCCGTCCACTCGATCACCGCACGGCTGACGCTCTCAGAGGGAGATTCGGATGCCCCATCCGCCCGCTCCCAGAGCCAGCGCAGTCGCGCATTCCCGCGGCGGTTCTGCTGTGCAGCGGCGCGTTCGCGCAGCATCCGCAAATCCAGCGCGTTCGGATCGGCGTGCGAGATCGACGCATCGACGACGGCCAGCGCCTGTGCGGGCGGAAGCACCCGGGCGAGCCCGATGACGGTCTCCTCGAGAGACGTGAGCAGCGCCCCAGATACCTCGGCGACATCGAGCGCATCACGACTCGTGTGCACGGCGACGTCGCCGTAACGACGCGAAGACGGCCGTTCGGGGTCGTAGACCTGGATGTCACGCGGCTCTCCGAACAGCGGGAGGCCGTGAAGGACGGCCGCGGATTCCAGGGCGAGGATGGCGGACGGATGCTGCCGCCGAAACGCGTGCACCCGCAGGGCGTAGCGCTCCCATGAGCGCAAGGCCTCGATGCCGGCCCGCCTCGCGTAAACCCCCGGGCGGATACGCGCGTGCGAGGACGCGGGTAGGCGCAGACCCAGCATCCGGCCCTCCTGCGACGTGACCAGGTCGAGCGGCGAGTCGAGAATGGCGCGATCGGCGAGCAGAACAGACATGGCGCGAGCCTGCCCGCCCCGCCGCGCGCGCGGGTGGCGTTGCTGCGTCCCGTGCACAACTCCCCACCCCACCCGGGCGGTGCAGAGAGCGCCACCCGTCGACCCAGAGAGCGCGCCACCCGCCGAGAAACCACACTCTGCACGAAACGCACGTGGTCGCGTGGTTTCTCGCGCAGGAAATGGTTTCTCGCGGAAAAGGGCCGGGGGCCGGCCAGCGCGCGGCTCAGGTGCCGATGAACTCCTCGGTCTCGCCGAACGCCGGCTCCTCACGGATCTCCACGACAGCACCGAGCGCGTCCGTATCGAGGACGACGATCTCGTTGCGCCCCGCACGCCACAGCGGCGCCGGAGCGTAGAGGGTCTCCTGGGGACCGATCTTCCAGTAGCGGCCCAGCAGGAATCCGTTGAGCCAGACCATGCCCTTAGCGCCACCGGGGAAGGCGAGCCAGGCATCGGCGACATCGGTCACCTCGAGGTGCGCGACAGCGGAACCGTCGACGGCGGGCGTGCCCGTCAGCGCGGGGGCGTCGAGCGAGATGTGGCGGTGCGTCCAGCCGTTGACGAAGCGACGACCGATCATCACGCCGTGCATGATGCCCTTGCCCTCACCCGTGTAGGGGCCGTAGTTGATGCGCCCGAGGCTCTCGACGACGATCGTCAGGTGCGCCCGCGAGGACGCTCCGGGCAGCGCCAGGGACACCTCTCCATCGCGTTCCAGGGTGCCCAGCCGCTCATCTCCGAGGAAGACGGTCGCGCGGTCATGGAGACGGTCGATCGTGAGGATCGCGCCTTCGCTGTACGAGATGTCCGCTTCGTAGCTCACCAGACCGTCTTCAGCGCCGAGTTGCTCATACGTGCGCGGGCGCGGCGAGACCGCCCCGATGACCGGAGTGGCCCGCACGATGTCGAGGAGCGAAGCCGTCGCGGTCAGGACTGCGGATGCTGCGCGCTGGCGCCTCGGGGCCGCGGGAACGGGCGGAAGCTCGTCGTCACGGAGTGCCGCGAAGCGCTCCCGCAGGGCAAAGAACTTCGGAGAGAGGGTGCCGTCTTCGCCGATCGGCGCGTCGGAATCGTAGCTCGTGACAGTGGGCTGGAGCACCTTGTCGTGATTGGAGCCGTTCCACAACCCGAAGTTCGTCCCACCGTGGGCCATGTACAGGCTCACGGAGCCACCGGCGCGGAGCAGCTCGTCGACCGTGCCGAGCGCACTGTCGACCGAGCGCACGTGGTGGCGCTCACCCCAATGGTCGAACCATCCGCCCCACAGCTCACTGCACATCAGGGCGTCGCCTTCGCGCCGCAGTTCCTGCGCGCGGGCCACCCCGGTGCCGAACGTGAAGGTGCCCATGGCGCCGGGAACACTGCCGTGCTCGATCATGTCGCCGGTGATGCCGTCGGCGGTGGTGAGCATCTCGACGATGCCCCGTGCACGCAGTCCGTCGCGCTGGTGCGCGAGATAGGCGGCATCGCTGCCGAACGACCCGTACTCATTCTCGACCTGCACCGCGACGATGGGACCGCCGTACGCAGCCTGCAGCGGCACGAGGCGCGGGATGAGCGCATCGAACCAGTTGTCGACCGCAGCGAGGAACTCGGGGTCGCTGGTGCGGATCGCATCCACGCGCCCGGACAGCCAGAACGGGATGCCGCCATTGGACCACTCGGCGCAGATGTACGGACTGGGACGGATGAACACGTCCAGTCCGACGGTGCCGGCCAGGCGGATGAAGCGTTCGAGATCCCGCCATTCGTCGAAGCGGATGTCGCCCTCGACGCGCTCGTGGAAGTTCCAGGCCACGTAGGTGTCGACTGTGTTCGCCCCCATCGCGGCCAGTCGGCGCAGGCGGTCTTCCCACTGATCGGGGTGCACCCGGAAGTAGTGGATCGCACCGGCGAGGATGCGATGCGAGCGACCATCACGCAGAATCTCGGCGTCACGCCACGTGAGTGCGGGGGTGAGGTCCTGTGCGGACGATGCCGGGGTCGGGGTCGTTACATCGTCGTCGGCGACGATGCCGGCGGCGAGAGAGTCAGTCATGGCGCTCCAGTCAAGAATTGTTTGCGCTCACATTATCGCATTCTCATCTGTTCAGTCTCGTGTGTTCACAAGGGTTGATCGCTACCATTGGGACATGTCACCTCGCCGCCCTCGCGAAGACCGCGCCCCGAGTCAGGTCGACGTCGCACGCCTCGCCCGCGTGTCAACGCAGACGGTCTCTCGCGTGATGTCAGGACAGGACAACGTGCGTCCCGAGACAGCTCGACGCGTCCTCGCTGCCGTCGACGAACTCGGCTACCGCGTGCACGCTGCGGCGGCATCGCTCGCATCCGGGCGTTCGCGCGTCCTCGGCGTCGTGGTGATGTCCACCGACCGCTACTCCTCGGCCGCTCTGGGCGTCGGTATCGAGCAGGCGGCCGCCGCCAACGGCTACACCGTCACGACGGCGTCCGTCTCCGACCACGCGAGCGGCGACGCCTTCCTCGAGGCCTTCGACCGACTGGAGCAGCAGGGCGCGGAAGGAATCATCCTCGGCGTTCCTGTCGAACTCGACACCCCCGCGATGCGCGTGCGCACGGCACGTACACCTGCCATCCGCAGCGAGCGCGCGTCCCTGGAGGATGACGCACCTCTCGCCGTCGACCAACGCGCGATCGCCCGCCTGGCCGTGGAGCACCTGCTCGACCTCGGCCACACCACCGTCTGGCATGTCGCGGGCGACGACTACTGGATCGAGACCGAGCACCGCCGCGAAGCCTGGGAGCAGGCGCTCCTCGCACGAGGGCTCACTCCTCCCCCCGTGATTCCCGCCGACTGGACCCCGGAATCCGGCTACCGCGCGGGCCGAACGATCGCCGCGATCCCGAGCGCGACCGCCGTGTTCGTCTCCAGCGATGAGATGGCGTTCGGATTGATCCGTGCGCTGCATGAGGCGGGCCGCAGCGTGCCCGACGACATCTCCGTCGTGAGCGTCGATGACATCGCCCTCGCCGCCTACGCGTCGCCCGCGCTCACGACCGTGCGACAGCCGTTCGAGTCATTGGGTCGCGCTGCGGCGCTGCGCGTGATCGCGAAGATCGAGGGGCACGACGCCGTCGGCGAGATCCCCGAGACTCAGCCGACGCTCGTGATCAGGTCGTCCACGGCACCACCCCGGCCTGCCGGCTGATCGCCCGCCCATCAGCCTCCGACGGCGATGACCGTCAGCTCCATTCCCATGGCACGGTGATTGCCGATCGTGCACCAGCCCTCGACCTCGGCGCCGATCACCCCGGCCTTGATCACCTCGGCCTGACCCGGGAACACCTGCATGGAGCCTGCGCCATTGTCGAGAACAAGATCGTGCACGACATCGCCCGTGTTCTCGAACGTGATGACGAGTTCGTTGCCGACGGGCACCTCAATCGTGTCCGGGACGTACTGCATGCCCGCCACCGTGACGGTGACCTCGGTCACCGCACCCGTCGGTGCGATGCTCGGTTCCGCCGCACAGGCAGAGAGCAGCAACAGGGATGCGGCGAGCGCACCCGCCTTCGACAGTTGGGCGCGGAAAGACAAGCGAAACTCCTGGGAGCGAAAAGCAGACGGGTAATCCCATCATCGCCTCACGGGGCAGAAAACCCCATTCCGCCCGAAGACCGCGGTCGGGGCGCCTCAGTCCACCCCGCGCCGTGCCGTGCCGCGGCGACGGCCGCTTCTGTGCGTGTCGTCACCCCGAGTTTGCGCAAGATGGCAGAGACATGCACGCTGACCGTCTTCGCACTGATGAAGAGACGCTCGCCGATCTGACGATTGCTGAGACCCTCGATCAGCAGATCGAGCACCTGCGCCTCACGACCGGTGAGGTCTGGGTCGTGCGGCAGATCGCCACCGCCGAGCCCCGCCCGGGCGGCGAGCTCTTGCACGTCGGCGGTCAGGCGCACATGCGCCAGGCCTTCGGCGAGCACCTCTGCCTCGACGAGGGTTGCCGTCGCAGCGGCGCGATCGCCGTCGGCCACGAGCATCCGCGCGCGTTCGAGGCGGGTGATCACCCGGAAAACTGCCGGCACCTCGTCGCTGGCAGACAGCACGATCGCCTCGTCGAGAGCGGATGCCCCAGGCACGAGGAGCGCTTCCAGGATGCGCGACCAGCGATCACCACGCAGCGCCTCGGGGATGGCCTGCCACGCGGCGTCGAGCGCAGCGACGTTCGCCGCGACATCCACCCCGGACGCGCGGAGCGCCGTGATCACCCATGCCGCATCGAGCATCACGCGTCGCCTGTTACCCAGGACCGGGCCGTCATCGTCGAGCATCGACTGCACGATCGCCCACGCTGCCAGCCAGTCTCCTCGAGCGATCTCCAACGCGATCGCCGACTCGAGGTCGTAGTACCAGACCTACCGATCGATGCGCGCGGCCGCAGCGAATCGCGGCCGCCATTCGCGCAGCAGCGCTTCACCCTCGTCGACGTGGCCACGCCAGGCCAGTGCACGAATGCGCGTCTTGGTCGTGTAGATGCGGAAGACGGGGAGCGTCGGGATGACGAGGTCGTGCGCCACCAGTGCTTCGACACGGTCGATCTCCCCGAGCTCGAGCAGAGGCTCGGCCATGTTCTGGGTCATGATCGCACCCGTCGTGCGTTCGACGCCGAGCTCCCGCGAACGCACGATGCCGGCCTGCGCCACATCGATCGCTTCGCGGTACCGGCCGAGCACGATCATGAGGTCGGAGAAGTTCACGCGATAGCGGAGCATCCCGTTGTCATCACCTCGCGCGTACTCGTACGCGTCGGCGTAGTCCACGAACGCCCGATCCAACTCGCCGAGGTGCGCGAGGCACCCGCCACGCAGATTGCGGGCGACCGACATCTCGCGAAGGGAGCCGCACCGTTCAGCGAAGGCGAACGCCTTGTCTGCCGCCATGAGGCCTTCATGTGACCGGCCCGCGACCATGTAGCGGCTGGCGAGACTGTTGAGCACCGAGGCGTGCAGCCGATCATCGTGGACGCGCTCGGTCAGCACGGCAAGGGCGTCGACCAGAAGGTCGATCGCTCCGGGGCGGCCCAGATTGCCCAGGTAGTAGGCCTTGTCACGCAGAAGCCGCACATAGGTCGTGCCGTCGCCGGTCACCGGATCGATCTCGTCCAGCGCCAGATCGACCACGGTGAGCGCGCGTTCGCCGTCGCCCGCGTTGCGAAGAATCGAGCCGAGGCGCAGCAGCAGGGTCACCCGATCGCGACCGGCCGCCTCCGGAGCATCCGGAACCTGATCCCACAGCTCGAGCGCGAGTTCGCCGAAGCGCGCCGCCGTGGCGAACGCGTAGCTCTGCTTGGACTGCTCCATCGCACCGACCGCTGCGATCAATGCGCGGCGGTGGTCGTTCGCCAGGTGCCAGTGGAAGGCGAGCGCGGCGTGCATGCGCTCGCGCTCGTCCGGCGTGGCCGATGCGTCGAGCGCCTCGGCGATCGCGCGGTGCAGGCGTGCCCGCTCACCGGGAAGAAGGTCATCGTGCACGGCCTCGCGCAGCAGGGCGTGCCGGAATCCGTAGCCTTCACGGTCACGGACGACGAGGAATCCGGCCGCCACGGCCTCGCGCACGGCGTCGTCGAGAGCCTCGTCAGACAGGTGGGCGAGAGGGGCGAGCAGCGCATGCGAGATGCCGCTCTCCCCGCCCGACACGAAGCGCGTGACGCGCTTGGCCTCGTCGCTCATGCCGTCGAACCGCGCCAGCAGCAGATCTCTCAGCGTGTCGGGCATCGGCGCACTGGCGCAGCCGGCGAGCTCTTCGATGAAGAAGGGAACGCCCTCGGCACGCTCTTGCATCCGCAGCAGGGCGGCGTCGTCGTGCGTGCGTCCGAGCCCTTGCAGCAGTTGCCTGGTCGCCTCCGGATCCAGGCGGGAGATCGTGAGCCGCTCAAGTACCCGCGCGCGCTCGGCACCCGCGAGGAAGGAACTCACCGGACCGCCGCGGTGCACCTCGTCGGTGCGGCAGCTCAGCACGAACAGCACCCTGCTGTGTGTGACGACACGTAGCAGGAACGTCAGCGTCGACAGGGTCGCCTCATCCGCCCAGTGCAGATCTTCGATCAGCAGCACGAGCGGCGACAGTTCGGCGGCCGTCTCGATGACCGTGGCGATCGCCTCGCGCAGGCGCTCGGGGCTCGTGGTCTCGCGCAGCCCCGGCGGCGTCTCGCCGAGCTCGGGCAGCAGCAGAGGGAGGATGTCGAGACCCGGCACAACGCGCTCGCTCTCGCCGATCGCCGAGATCAGCACGCGCAGGATGCCCGGCAAGGGCCCGTACGCCGCGGGCGTCGCGCCGTAGTCGACACACCACCCGGTCACGACCCGCGCCTTCGCGCCAACGCGCCCCTCGAATTCGCGGAGCAGTCGGGTCTTGCCGATGCCCGCCTCACCTGCCACGAGCATCGCCCCGGACTCACCCTGCGCCGCATGCGCGAAAGCGTCGAGGAGCCGCTGCAGCTCGGGGTCGCGCCCCACCATCGGGGCAGAGGGCACGGGGAAGAACACGTCCCCATCGTGCCACCTGCCTCCGACATCGAGGCTCGACGGCGTCATCCGTGCGCCGACGCGATGCGCGGCTCGGCGCACTCCACCGCCGGTCGCTGTGGCCGGCGCAGCGCCCGCAGCATCCGCCGCAGGCCGCCCGCGGGCCGAGCGACGATCTGACCGCGGTGCTCGCGGACGAATCGGACCCGCTCGACATCGCGATCGCGCTGCGCCATGTCGAGCACGACGACCCGGTGAACGAGGTCTGGATGCATGTACATGATGACTCCCTGGTGGATTCGTGGTGATTCCACACTCCGCGCTAAGGCCCCCACCGCACATCCGCAAGGTGCCCTATTTCTCCTCCGCTCCTCCTTAGATCCGCGCCCTCGCCTAGAGTGACCCCATGCCCGCAAGCAACACCCGCCGCGCCCGCCTGAATCGCAAGCGGGCTCGTCGGGTCGCCGCGGCCGACAACGACCTCACCTCCCTCGAGTGGGAGCAGCTGCGCGATGCCTGGGGCGGGTGCGCGTACTGCGGAGCATCCGGCGTCCCGCTGCAGCGCGACTGCGTGCAGCCCATCTCCCGCGGCGGGCGGTACACGATCGCCAACGTCGTGCCGGCCTGTGCATCGTGCAATGCCAGCAAGTCGAACGGCGAGGTCACGACGTGGATGCGTCGGAAGAAGCTCGACGAACGGACGTTCCTGTTGCGCATGCGCGCGGTGCACGACGAACTTCTGGCCGTCGCGAACGACCGCCAGAAGGCGGATGCGGCCTCCGGTACGCTTGCCAGCACCGAGCCGTCCGCCTGATCAGCCCCGCAGCAGCGACCTGCGCGACGACGGACGCGATTCGTCGGGCGCCAGGATCGACAGCGAGCGAACGAGGGTGGTGAGCCAGAGCATCCCGAGTCCGACCACGATCACCTCGAGAACCGTCGTCGTGAGCACATGCCAGACGGAGGAGAGCGCGACCGTGACGACGATGAGCACCACGACGGCGGCTGTCGTGATCTGCAGTGCCCGCGGTGGTCCGGGCATCGCGAGCGTGGTCACGACGGCGGATGCGGTGAAGAGGACCAGCGTCGCGATCGCCGCCGCGTCATGCAGCGCGACGATCTCGTTCAGGGGGAAGAATCCCACGGCGCCGAGCGCGACGCCGGTGGCGACCCAGAGTGCGACGACCCAGGCGATGCGGGGCAGCGATTCGTCTCCGCGCAGACGGTGCAGGTCACGGCCGATGTAGGTGCCCACGGTCGCGACGAGGAGTCCACCCACGATGACCGTGCCGTTGAACGCCCACGCGTCGCCGCCGATGCCCAGCTGTGAGAAGTTGAGTCGCCACCAGAACGGATCGGCCGCCGTGATCATCGCGAACAGCGTGCCGATCACGAGGTACGTCGACAGCATTCGGGCGAGGTCGCGCGTCTGCAGGCCGACGCCGGCGGTGAACGCGAAGCGCCCGCCGAGCGCGCTTGCGACGGCGGCGAGGATCGCGCCGCCGATCATCGGCAGTTCGAGGCCGTGCAGCCCGACCGCCAGGATCTCCACCCCCAGCAGCACACCGAGGCCTGTCACTCCTGCATAGGCGATCGTGAGCGCGATCGCAGAGAGATCGGAGATCGCGGTCTGCCACCACGGCATCTCTCGCGTCTCGCCGCTGCGGTGCAGGAACGTGCTCACGACGAAGCTCGCTGCCGCAATGGCACCCGCGACGAGCGCGACGGGGAAACCCACTCCACCTGGCCCGGTCAGCGGGCGCGGAGCCCCCTGCATGACCAGCAGTCCTGCGCCGAGGCCGAGCAGAAAGCAGACCACGCTCGCCCAGGTGGCACGGCTCTCTGCACGGAGCGGATCGACGTTCTGCATGCGTCCATGCAAGCACGAGCAACCGACGTCGGTGTGCCACAAGCGAGCGAGTAGCGTTGTCGGCATGCGAATGACGGCTGCGGTGCGGGCGGCGAAACGGGCGCCACTGCTGCAGATGGTGAAGTCGGTGGTCGCGACCATCACGGCGTGGATCCTCGCGGGCCTCGTCGTGCCAGGGCAGCTGCCGGTGTTCGCCGCGATCGCCGCCCTTCTGGTCGTGCAGCCGAGCGTGAACCAGTCGCTGTCGAAGGCGATCGAGCGCAGCATCGGAGTCATCGTCGGCGTCGTGATCGCCACGCTCCTGACACTGCTGCTCGGCATGCACAGCTGGATCGTGCTGCTCGCGATCCTCGTCGCCCTCACGATCGCCTGGGCGTTCAAAGCCACCGCTGGCACCTCCAATCAGGTCGCGATCTCAGCGATGCTCGTGCTCGCGCTCGGCGCCTCAAGCCCGGACTACGCGTTCGCCCGCATCATCGAGACGCTCATCGGCGCCGCAATCGGACTCATCATCAACGTGCTGATCGTGCCCCCGGTTCTCGTCGCGCCGGCCCGCCGCGACATCGGGCTGCTCGGCGTCGAGCTCGCGGCGACACTTGACCGCCTCGCCGACGCTCTTCCGAAGACGAACTCGCCGGCGCGAGTGCTGGAGATCCTCTTGCAGGCACGGCTGCTGCGTCCGATGAGAGATGCCGCCGAGGCATCCCTCATCGCGGGCGAGGAATCGCTGGCACTGAATCCGCGCGGCGGGGCGCACCGCGTCGAGCTCGCCCAGCTGCGCACCCTTCTCGACACCCTGACACCGGTGGTCACTCAGGCCATCGGGATGACACGCGCCTACGTCGATCACTACGACGACACGATCAGCGACGAACCTGCGGCGCGCGCCATCGCCGAGCAGCTGCATCGCGCCGGGCATGACGTCCGCCTCGCGGTGCAGGTCGCGGAGGCATCCCCCGAGCCCGAGGCGTTCACCTCTGCGGTCCCTGCACTGACCGCCCCGCTCGCCGTGGTCGCGCCCTCCTCCGACCACTGGATTCTCATCGGTTCACTTCTGGAGGACCTGCGCCGCATGCGCGCGACCCTCGTCGGCGAGGTCTGAGGGGCATCCCGCGCCGCACCAGACGGCCTACCCTGGAGGCATGGCCGAATCTCTTCCCCTGTGCCCGGAGTGCGACAGCGAGCACGCCTACGAGATGGGCGCGCTGTTGGTCTGCCCGATGTGCGGGCACGAGTGGTCGCTCGAGTCCGACAGCGACGATGCCTCCGCGTCCGAGACGGTGGTGCGGGATGCCGTCGGCAACCCCCTCGCCGACGGCGACACCGTCACGCTCGTGACGAGCCTCAAGGTCAAGGGCTCACTGAGCATCAAAGCGGGCACGAAGGTGCGCGGCATCCGCCTGATCGATCCGGTGAACGGTCACGACATCGACTGCAAGATCGACGGCTTCGGCGCCATGCTGCTGAAGTCCAGCGTCGTCAAGAAGGCCTGACCATGCCCGGCTTCACCATTCCGGAGGCGCTGGCAGAACTCGCCGCTCTCGAAGACCCGAAGATGCGGGCCGCGAACGAGAAGCGCGGCGACGACCACGGCATGAACCTCAGCCGACTGCGGGCGCTCGCGAAGCGCATCAAGACCGATCATGACCTCGCACGCGAACTGTGGGCGACGGGCGAGACTCCTGCGCGCCTGCTCGCGCTGCTGATCTGCACGCCCCGTGCCTTCACCGCAGACGAGCTCGATGCGATGCTGCGCGAGACCGACGTCCCGAAGGTCAACGACTGGTTCGTCAACTACATCGCGAAGAAGACGCCGCTCGCGGAAGAGATGCGCGTCCGCTGGTTCGACGACGCCGATCCGACCGTCGCCGCTGCCGCCTGGTCCCTCACCTCCATGCGTGTGGCGAAATCACCCGAGGGCCTCGACCTCGCGCACCTGCTCGACCTCATCGAGCGCGACATGAAGACGGCTCCCCCGCGCCTGCAGTGGGCGATGAACGAGACGCTCGCACAGATCGGCATCTTCCACCCGTCGCTCCGCGAACGCGCGCTGTCGATCGGCAACAGCCTGCAGGTGCTCGCCGACTATCCGACCTCACCCGGTTGCACATCGCCGTTCGCGCCGATCTGGATCAACGAGATCGTCCGCCGCAACGAGGGCTGACGCTCAGCGGTTGCGCTTCTGCTCGTACATCGCCTCGTCGGCCCGACGGACCGCGTCGTCGATCGTCTCGCCGGAGGCGAACTCGGCCACACCCCAGGACCAGGGGTGGATCGCGAGGTCGCGCATCCGCTGCAGCAGGCGCGTGGCGTCGGTCGCCGTCGTCTCTGGCAGCAGCATGACGAACTCGTCGCCGCCCATGCGTCCCAGCATGTCGTGCGGCCGCGACAGGGAGATCCACTGCGCGACCAGGCTCTTGAGCACGTCGTCGCCGGCCGCGTGTCCCTCGCCATCGTTGAGGGACTTGAAATGGTCGAGGTCGAGAACGGCGATCGCCAGCGGATGCGTGCTCCGCTGGGCACGACGGATCTCGCGCGCGGCCTGCTCGAAGAAGCCGCGACGGTTGAGTGCGCCGGTGAGAGAATCCGTATTGATCTGCAGCATCATCCGGTGCCGGACGAAGAGCCCCATCTCGAGGCACAGCCAGGCGAAGAGGGCCAGACCGAGCACGTTGATGGGTCCGAGCATTCCGCCGGGCTGACCGAACGGGCCGAGCAGGATCGCCAGACACACGGCGCCCACGATGATCGCGACGGTCACCCGCGCGAAGCGCGCACCGTAGAACCAGGCGCAGTACATCGCCATGATCGGCAGCTGCTGCAGGCTTGCGATCGTGTTCTGTCGTTCATCGGAGAAGCCGATGTAGTAGACCGACACCAAGGCGTGCGCGAGGATGACCAGGATTCCCACCCAGGCGGGAAAGCGCAGCCCCATCCAGAACACCTGCACGGCCACCAGAAGCGACGCGGCGAGCAGAGCCGCAGACAGCCAGTACTCGAAAACCGTGATGTCGTCCTCGAAGTGCTCGAAGACGAAGAGCACACCCATGAACAGCACGATCGTGGCGGTGACGATCGAGTATGTGGTGGTTCGCGCACGCAGACGCGTGAGCCAGGCGGAGCCCAGCCAGGAGAGTCCGGCGCTGTCTTCGACCTCGATCCGCTGGACGACCACTTCGCCACCTCCCCTTTGCGTCAATGAACGACGGGCACCCCCATGCCCGACGCTCCCAGCGTACTGGCCATCGTGGCGCCGAACCAATGAGCTATACACTTAGCCGTGATCGCTCGACGAGATGGATGCCGATGACGCACATCGCTGAAGACGCCCGCGCTTTTTTCCAGCCGCTCGTCGACCTCCCCGCGAGCACTGTCGTGGGTTTCGAAGCACTGGCTCGCTTCGCTGACGGCACCCCGCCGCCCGAGCGGCTCGCGCAGGCGGAAGCGGCCGGTGTCCGTGACGAGCTGGAGATGGCGCTCATCGAGCTTGCTGTCCGCACATCCGTCACCCTCCCCGAAGACGCTTTCGTCACACTCAATGCCTCGTCGTCGACGATGCTCGCCGAGGGTCTCGACGCGATCCTCGCCGGCACGACCCGCGCCTGGGGTCTTGAGCTGTACGAAGGTTCCGCTGTCGAAGAGAGCCGGGCGGTGCGCGAGCGGATCTCCTCGCTCGGCGCCTTCCTGCTGATCGACGACGCAGGAGCGGGGCTCGCCGACGAGAAGCGCATCGTCGACCTGCGCCCCGACATCGTCAAGATCGACCGTCTGCTCTTCTGGGCGGCGCTCGAAGACGCGACAGAGCGCGAGCGGGTGGCATCCCTCAGCCGCGCAGCGAGCTCCGTCGGAGCCCGCGTGCTCGTCGAAGGCATCGAGACGGCCAAACAGGTGGATGCTGCGCGCGAACTGGGTGCCGTCCTCGGCCAGGGCTACTTCCTGGGCCGCCCCACGCCTCCGGAAGACATCCCCGCTGTGCTCGCCGAGCTACAGCGAACCATCGGGATAGATACTCCGGGTCTCTGACCGACGGCTGCGTCCCTTGTGCCCCGGGCGCTGCGGCAATGGCACGATCTTGATGACGCCGAGGATCACGTAGATCACGGTGTTGATCGCGACGAACGTCGCCAGCGTCGAGAACCAGTCGCTCAGCAGGAACGACTCGGGCAGCAGCAGCCCCGCGGGAACCGCACTCAACAGACTCATCATCGGGCCACCTCCGCCTTCGTCCCGGCTTTCGCCCCGTGGTCCACATGCTTCCAGGTCGCACTGCGACCGAAGGCGATCTCGAACACTCCCTTGAGGAATGCCAGGTTCAGGAAGCAGTCGTAGACGAGCTCGGGGAAGACCAGCACCGCCACGAGGCGTGCGCGCCATCCGCCCCGCCAGACCGTGATCACCCGCTCGACCGCGAACACGGCACCGATTCCCAGCCAGAACGGGAACCAGATCCAGGTGTCCATCGCGACGAGCATCAACCCGAACAGCAGAAAGTACGCGAACAGCGCGATCACGCCGTAGCCGATGCTGATCTGCTGAGCCCAGTACCGCAGGGTCTGGGGCGTGATCCCGTAGGCGCCCAGATTCTCCAGCGCTCCGCGCTGCCAGCGCAGGCGCTGCGCCCACAGCATCCGCCAACTCGGCATGAGCTCGGTGACGACCGTGCACTCCATGGGCGAGACCGTGAGTCCGCCGAGCGACTTGATCGCGATCGTCAACTCGTTGTCTTCTGTCAGCGCCGCCGTGTCGTAGACCTCACCCGTCGTGCCAGGGATGAGCGTGCCCCGTGCGTCCGCGATCGCGCGGAGCGCCGCAGAACGGAAGATCGACGCCGTGCCCGTGAGCACGAACACGCGACCGCGGCGCCGCTTGATCTCACGCATGTAGCGGAAGTACTCGTTGCGCTGGAACTGACCGAGCAGGCCGTGCCCGTCCTCGCCCTCGAAGAGCCCACCGACGGCCATGAGCGCGCGATCCCCGGTGAACCGCTGCGCAGCGACCTCGAGGAACTCGTCCCCGATCTGGCTGTCCGCATCCATGATCATGACGGTGTCGTTGTCGCCGAGCGTGGGAAGCAGGTCGCGCAGCGCCTGGTTGAGCGCGCCGCCCTTCTTGTGCGTGTTGCCGACGGTCTCGAAGACGTCCGCGCCATGCGCGCGGGCGACATCGACGGTGCCGTCTGTGCAGTTGTCGGCGACGACGAGCACGCGCGACGGCGGGCGCGACTGCCGCTGCAGGGACGTCAGGGTGTGCCCGATGGATGCCTCTTCGTTGTGCGCAGGGATCAGGACCGTCACGGTGACTTCGCCCGCGAACTTACCCCGGGTGCGTTCCATGACCACGCGGGGCGCCAGCGGCAGGTTGACTCTCTCAGAGCCGGCACGGCGGTAGCGGTTGGCCACGACCCGTTCGCTGACCACCACGAAGACGACCATGATGAGGGCAAGGGTCAGGGCGATCCCGAGCACCCAGAGGTTGGGAAGCTCGGAGTTGTAGTAGACGGTCCAGATTCCGCCCAGGGTGAGTTGTCCGTAGTCCCAGAGCGTCGGCGGGTGCGTGATCGCGACGCCCCACCACAGCAGTCCCGCCGCGGCGAGCACCACGACGATCACGATCAGTCCGACACCGCGTTGAAAGAACTTGTTCACGCCCAGCTCCGCCCCTCGTCGAAGAACTGTCCTTTGAGGGAGGTTACCGAAATCCCGGCATACGTGGGACTGCAAAAATGCAGAGGCGTCAGCCGATCAGGCGACCCACCGCGCGCGCACGGATCAGCACCTGCTGACCGTCCGAGTAGGCGGCCGGCAGCTCTTCGATCGCGACCACCTCGATCGTCTCCCGGGCCGCTCCCGCTTCGGCCGCGCGCTCCCTGGCGGCCTGTGCGGCATCCGCGCGCGCCGCGCGACGACCGGGCTCGGTGCCATCCACCCGATAGATCTTCTCGACCTGTCCAGCGACGTCGCCGAGTGCGGCGCCCACGGCATTTGCTGCTCCGAAGTGGTCAGGGCGCAACAGGTCACTGACACCGTCGAGAACCTCGGGAGCGATGATGCCGCCACCGCCCACGAGAATCACGGGCACGGGTGCGGCGCTCGGCTTCATGCGGTCGATGCTGTCTTCGAGCAGGGTGCGGATGCCCCGCCATGCTGCATCCGCGACGGTCGACGTCACCTCGGGGGCGGCGGTGCCGTTGATCTCAGCGGCACCGACGGCGAGCGCGATGTCGGTGGCGGTGAGGGTGTCACCACCGAAGGCGAGCCCTTCAGTGAGCAGGCGGTAGCCGACGCTGTCGGGCCCGACGCGGGTGCCCTCGTCGCGGATGATCGTGCCGCCGCCGAGTCCCACCGACAGCACATCGGGCATGCGGAAGTTCGTGCGGATGCCACCAATCTCGACGGCGTGCGCCGACTGGCGGGGGAAGCCGTCGATGAGCACGCCGATGTCGGTCGTGGTTCCGCCGATGTCGACGACCAGGGCGTCGCTGATGCCGGACAGATGGGCTGCGCCGCGGATGGAGTTCGTGGGTCCGCAGCCGATGGTGAGCACGGGGAACTCGAGGGCGTAGTCGAGGCGCATGAGCGTGCCGTCGTTCTGCCCGAAGTAGGGTTCAGCGGCGATACCGCGTTCGCGGAGCGCGGCGACGAACCCGGTCGCCATCTGCGTGAGCGTCTGCATGAGTGCAGCGTTGAGCACCGTGGCGTTCTCGCGTTCGAGCAGGCCCAGCGAGCCGATGCGGGCGGATGCCGATACCGGCACGCCGAGCTCGTCGGCGACGATCCGGGCGACCTGCTGCTCCTGCGATTCATCGATCGGCGAGAACACACCGACGACGGCGACCGCGTCGACCTGCCCGCGCATCCGAGCGCAGGCGGCGCGCACGGCGTCGTCGTCAATGGGCGACAGCACCCGTCCGTCGACCTCGAACCCCCCGGGCAGAAGCACGACGTGCTCGCCGATCGCCGCCTTCAGGTCTTCGGGCCAGCCTTCCAGCGGGGGCACGGCCGTCGTTGCGGGGGCGCCGAGGCGCAGGATGCCGACCCGGCCGAGTCCGCGTCGTTCGACGATCGCGTTGGTGCAGTGCGTGGTGCCGAGCATGGCGTGACTGATCTGCGAGGGGGCGATCCCGGACAGCTCCAGCACGGCGTCGATCGCTGCGGCGACCCCGTCGCCGGTGTCTGCCGTTGTCGGCCGCTTGACCGAGGCGATGACGGTGAGGTTTTCGTCGAGCACCACGGCATCCGTGTTCGTGCCGCCGACGTCGATTCCGATGCGGTGGCCCATCAGCGACCCTCCTTCTGGGTTGCGAACTGTTCGACGGGCACCCAGTCCACGTCGTATCCGAAATGGTCGGGGCCGGCGGTCGCAAGGCCCATCGGGGTGCGCCAACGGTCATCACAGGGGATACCGATCACGGTGACCCGTGCGCCGTAGCGCACGTCGTCGGTGGTGATGGGCATTCCGGTGGCGAGATCGAGCACCGCGATGAGGTCGGGCGTGACCGCAGCGATCTGGCCATCACGACGGGCCAGGAGCATCTCGTTCTGGAAGTCCAGGCGGAAGGTCGCGCCGCGGTCGCCTCCGACACCGTCGAGTTCGGCGGCACCGCGCGTGAAGCCGCCGTCGACCTCGCGCTGCAGATCACTCACCTTGCCGTCGAAGAGGCGATAGGCGCCGAGATCGTCACAGAGCGCGTCGATGCGTTCGTCGTCGCGCAGCTCGTCACCAGTGGCGCTGCGACCGCGCAGGATGCTGCCGATGCGCTTCGCAAGGGTGAGGGTGCCCGGGATCGCGCATTCGCGCACCACGTCGCCCCCGTAGGCGTAGTCGATCATGGTGGCGCCGCCGCCCATCTCGACGACGGCGGCGCGGGCGAGCCGTTCCGACCATTCGCCGTTCACGGGTCGGCTGACGACCTCGTTGCCGAAGTGGTCGACGAGCACCGTGGCGCCGGGCCCGTACCCTGCCAGATGGAAAGTGACCATCTGCGCCTCGGGGAACGCACGCCCCATGGCATCTCCATCGACCACGGGAAGCCCGGCAAGGGCTGCCGCGGCGATCGGGATCATCGAGTTGCCGCCACCCACCTCGATCGGCATGACCGCGGTGGGCTTTCGCCCGACGGCCCGCTCAATGGCCTCAAGTGCGGCCGTGAGCTCGGATTCGGCCATGATGCGCTCGACACTGACCGACGGCGCCCCGATGCCGCCGACGGGAACCACGAAGTCATCATCGGTGAGCTCCTCGACCGCCAGCAGGCGCACCGGACCGTGCAGACGAATCAGCCGCTTGGCCATGAGCGAGCCGACGTGCGGATCGCCGCCGCCGCCGGTGCCGAGCACGGCGGCGCCGACGGCGATCTCGTCGATATCGGCGTCGGTGATGAAGGCGCTCATGCGGCGACCTCCGTCGCCGGGGCGTCAGGAGTGACGGTGCGGTTCTGCGACAGCATCCGACGTACCCCGAACAGAACTAGATACGCGACGAAGCTCACCAGCAGCCCGTCGAGGGCCGAGATCGTGGTGAGGGTGAACCAGCCGAACCCAGGCCCGTCGAGCGGATTGGTGGTCGCGAACGCGGCGAGGATGCCGAGCGCCCAGGCGGCGATCGCCCAGCTCTCGACCCGTGCGACGGCGGCACCGGGCGCCCAGCGCGCCGCGCGGCGCTCTGCCAGGAACGACGCCAGGTACACGCCGCCGAACGGGGCGATGATCGTGCCGATCAACAGAATGAACGGCACGAAGTAGTCCACGGCACCGAGCACTCCGAGCAGCACGCCGATGGCGCCGAGCACGGCGGTGACGGTGCGGCGACGGAACTTCGGCGAGATCGAGGAGAACGCAAGACCCGCCGAGTACACGTTGGTGGTGTTGGTGGTCCACTGCGCGAGGATCAGCACGATGACCGCCGCACCGCCCAGGCTGATGGCGAAGAACATCGCCATCAGGTCGGTCTGGTCGAGCACGCGGGCGAGCAGGAGGGCGACGACGAGGATGATCGAGTTGCCGAAGAAGAAGCCGACGAAGCCAGCGGCCATCGCCTGACGGGGCGTCTTTGCCCAGCGGGCCATGTCGGGGGCCAGCACCACGCCCAGGATGAAGATGCCCATCACGAGCGACACGGCACCGCCGAAGGTGAACAGGGGCGTGACCTCAGCGGTGAGCCCGTCAGTGCCCCGGGTGACGAACGCGACGATCACTCCCACGACGAGCAGAATCAGCAGCAGCGGTACAGCGAGCGCACTGAGACGGTTGATCGAGCGGTAGCCCCAGAACGCGGTGAGCACCATCAGCACACCGCCGACGGCGACGAAGACCTGCACCGGGATGTCGAATCCGGTGAGCGCGGAGAAAGCGCTCTGCGCGTTGACGCCGAAGAAGCCGGCCTGCACCGAGAACCACCCGACGAGGCTGATCGAGATGGCGAGCGCGAGGATCGCTCCTCCGGCCTTACCGAACACGGCACGGGAGATCATCGCGGCCGACAGCCCCGACGACGCCCCGACATAGGCGGTACACATGGCGAGCAGGCCCAGCAGCAGTGAGCCGAGCATCGTCGCGGCGAGGGCGGAACCGAAGTCCATGCCGGCGGCGAGCTCGATGCCGAGGAAGGCGCCAGAGAGATCGATGCCGATTGCCACCCACACCGCCGCGATACTGAACCAGTTCTTGCGCTGGTCGAGGGGAACGACGCCGTGTTCGTAGTCCGTGAGCTGCATGGGTGTCCTTGGAAATGGGAGAGGCAGGCTCCTGGCGGGAGCCTGCGTCGGTGCGAAGAGTGTGGGAGGTGACGCCGGACGACCGGTCAGGCGGAGAGGGCAGCCGAGAGGTAGCGCCAGGCGTCGTCGAATCGTCGTCGATACACCTCGGGCGAGTAGTGCGTGAGCTGCAGGAAGAGACCTTCCATCAGCACGAACACCAAGGCGATGAAGCCGTCGGCGTCACCCGCACGGAATACGCCTGCGGCCACGCCATCGTCGTACGCGCGGCGCACCGCGTCGGCGAGGCTGGTCTCGGAGGTGAGGAAGATCTCGCGGAGCTCGGTGCCGGCCGGGCCGAACTCGGCGGTCGGCGCACGCAGGCTGAACTCTGCGAGTTCCGGGCGATCCTGGTAGTAGACCTCGATTCCGGCGAGCAGGTGACGCAGCCGGGTGAGCGGGTCGAGGTCGGTGCTGGAGTCGACGAGGGCATCGAAGAACGCGGTGTGGTCCACGATGACCTCGGCGTACACGGCCTGGTAGAGGCTCTCTTTGTTGGAGAAGTGCGCGTACAGCGAGGGCGTTTTGATGCCGACGGCTTCGGCGATCTCGCGAAGGCTGGTCTCGGCGTACCCCTTGCGTGCGAAGAGCGTGCGCGCCTCCGCGAGGATCCGTGCCTTGGTCATGAGTGCCGATCGACTGCCGTTGCCTAACGATGATTAGTTAGGCAGAGACTAACCCCTGATCAGTGGTCGTGCAAGACGAGAGTTCGCGGACGCGCTTCGCACATAGGGGATGATCGAAGGATGCGCCTCGACCCCACCGCCCTCCGCGACTCCGGGGCCGCCACAGACCCGGATGCGATCTATCTGGCCTTCGTCGAGTGGGCGGAGTCCACCGGCATCTCGCTGTATCCCGCGCAGGACGAGGCGATCATCGAGATCGTCTCCGGTCAGAACCTGATCCTCTCGACCCCGACGGGCACCGGAAAGTCGCTCGTCGCGATCGGCGCGCACTTCGCGGCCCTCGCCACGGGACGCCGCACCTACTACACGGCACCGATCAAGGCCCTGGTCAGCGAGAAGTTCTTCAGCCTCGTCGACATCTTCGGCCCGGAGAACGTCGGCATGGTGACAGGCGACTCCGCGGTGAACGCGGATGCGCCGATCATCTGCTGCACCGCAGAGATCCTCGCGAACCTCGCACTGCGCGAGGGACCGGACGCCGATGTCGGCCAAGTCGTCATGGACGAGTTCCACTTCTACGCGGACCCCGATCGCGGATGGGCCTGGCAGGTGCCCCTGCTGACGCTCCCGCAGGCACAGTTCGTGCTGATGTCGGCGACGCTCGGCGATGTCACCGAGCTCGCGGAGGACCTCACCCGCCGCACCGGCCGCGAGACCGCAACCGTCACCGGCGTCGAGCGCCCCGTGCCCCTGCACTTCTACTACGAGACGACACCGATCCACGAGACGATCGAAGAGCTGTTGTCCACCGGGCAGGCGCCGATCTACATTGTGCATTTCTCGCAGGCGGCCGCGATGGAGCGCGCGCAGGCACTGTCGAGCACGAAGATCGCCAGCCGCGAGCAGCGCGATGAGATCGCAGAGCTCATCGGAGCATTCCGCTTCACCACGGCCTTCGGAAAGACGCTCTCACGCTTCCTCCGCGCAGGCATCGGCGTGCATCACGCCGGGATGCTTCCGAAGTATCGCCGCCTCGTCGAGCAGCTCGCACAGCGCGGCCTGCTGCGCGTGATCTGCGGTACCGACACCCTCGGGGTCGGCATCAACGTGCCCATCCGCACAGTGCTACTCACGGCGCTGACGAAATTCGACGGCACCAGGATGCGCCAGCTCAACGCCCGCGAGTTCCACCAGATCGCAGGTCGAGCCGGCCGCGCCGGCTTCGACACCGCGGGCACGGTCGTGGCGCAGGCCCCCGAGCACGAATCCGAGAACATCGCCGCGATCAAGAAGGCCGGCGACGACCCGAAGAAGAAGCGCAAGATCGTGCGCAAGAAGGCCCCCGACGGCTTCGTCTCGTGGGGAGAGCCCTCGTTCCAGAAGCTCATCGCCGCGGAGCCTGAGACGCTCACCTCGCACCTGCAGGTCACGAGCGCCATGATCCTGAACGTGATCGGCCGCGGCGGCGACGCCTTCGCGACGATGCGCGAGCTCATTTTCGACAACCACGAGCCGCGAGCACGCCAGCGCGAGCTCGCACGGCGCGCTCTCGGGATCTACCGCACGCTGCGCGACTCCGGCATCGTCGAGCAGACGCCAGACGGAAGCATCCGCCTCACCGTCGACATGCCGCCGCACTTCGCGCTCAACCAGCCGCTCTCTCCCTTCGCTCTCGCCGCCTTCGAGCTTCTCGATCCCGAAAGCGCGACGTTCGCGCTCGACATGATCTCGATCGTCGAATCCACGCTCGATGATCCGCGTGCGGTGCTGGGGCAGCAGGAGTTCCTGGCGCGGGGCGAAGCCGTCGCGGAGATGAAGCGCGAGGGCATCGAGTACGAGGAGCGCATGGAGCTGCTCGAGCAGATCACGTACCCGAAGCCGCTCGACGAACTGCTGGGCGCGGCGTTCGAGACCTACAGCGCGGCGCAGCCGTGGATCCGCGACTTCGAGGTGCGCCCGAAATCCGTCGTCCGCGACATGTACGAGCGGGCGATGTCGTTCGGCGAGTACGTGGCCTTCTACAAGATCGCCCGGTCCGAGGGCGTGGTGCTGCGCTACCTCTCGGACGCCTACCGCGCGGCATCGCAGACGATCCCCGAGCATCTCAAGAACGAGGATCTGCGCGATCTGATCGAGTGGCTCGGCGAGCTCGTGCGACAGGTCGACTCGTCGCTGCTCGACGAGTGGGAGGAGCTGGTCACCGGCACCGACAACGGCATCGTCGATCTGCACCGCCCCGACGACGAGCCGATCATTCCCCCGGCGCCGAAGCGTCTCACCACGAACGTGCGCGCCTTCCGCATCCTCGTGCGCAACGAGCTGTTCCGCCGTGTGCAGCTCGCCGCCCGAGAGGACGTCGAGGCGCTGGCTGCGCTCGACCCGGAGTTCGGAGCGGCGGGGTGGGATGCCGCGTTGGACGCCTACTTCGCCGAGCACGACGAGATCCTCACGGGTCCGGATGCGCGCAGCTCAAAGCTGCTCATCCTCGAGGAGGGCCCGACATCCTGGACGGCACGGCAGATCATCGACGACCCCGCGGGCGATCATGACTGGGGCATCTCGGCGACGATCGACCTCGCGGCCTCCGATGAGGCCGGCGAGGCCGTCGTCACCGTGACCGCCGTGAACCGACTGTAGAGGTGCGCGTCAGGTCTGTCCGGCCAGGCGTCGGTACTCGCTCGGCGTGAGCCCGAAGACCTCACGGAAGGAGCGGGCGAAGTAGTTCGCATCCGCGCCCGCTGGAGGGGGCAGATCACCAGGGGTGCGGCTCGTAGTCCTTCAGGAAGACACCGTGGATGTCGTCGCCGGCCTCGCCGCGCACGATCGGGTCGTAGACGCGGGCAGCACCGTCGACGAGGTCGAGCGGGGCGTGGAAGCCCTCCTCGGCCAGGCGCACCTTCGTGAAGTGCGGGCGCTCATCGGTGATCCATCCGGTGTCCACGGCCGTCATGAGGATGCCGTCGGTCTCGAACATCTCGCCCGCGCTCGTGCGCGTGAGCATGTTGAGGGCGGCTTTCGCCATGTTGGTGTGCGGATGCCCCGGCCCCTTGTAGCGACGGGCGAACTGCCCTTCCATCGCAGAGACGTTCACGATGTACTTGCGACGTGCCTGCGAGGCGACCATCGCGGGGCGCAGACGGCTGATGAGCAGGAAGGGCGCCGTGGTGTTGCACAGCTGCACCTCCAGCATCTCGAGCGGTTCGACCTGGTCGACCGACTGCACCCAGCTGTTCGTGCGGTTCACGTCGGGGACGAGTCCGCCCGCGTCGATCGCGGTGCCGTCGGCGTGCTTCGCGAGTGACGAAGATCCGGGAGCCATCGCAAGGCGTGCCAGGTCTTCTGCCGTGAGCGCCTGACCTCCCTGCTCGGCGACCGTGCCGCCGAGCGCGGCGACCGACAGCAGCGGATGCGCATCGACCGACGCCTGCAAGGCCTGCGGGTGCGGGTCGGCGGTGTGGCCGAAGGTCTCCATCTCGGGCAGCGGTCCATCGGGCAGCGGCTGCAGCTCGGCATCCGCAAGCAGCGAGTACGCACCCGGCGAGCGCCGCACGGTCTGGGCCGCGTTGTTGATGAGGATGTCGAGCGGCCCTTGCGCTGCGACCGAGTCGGCGAGGCCGATCACCTGCGCGGGGTCACGCAGGTCGATGCCGACGACGCGAAGGCGGTGCAGCCAGTCGCCGGAATCGGGCAGCGCCGAGAAGCGGCGCACGGCGTCGCGCGGGAAGCGTGTCGTGATCGTGAGGTGTGCTCCGTCACGCAGCAGGCGCAGCGCGATGTGCATGCCGATCTTCGCGCGACCGCCGGTGAGCAGCGCACGCTTTCCGGTGAGGTCGGTGCGGGCGTTGCGCTTGCCGTGGCTGGAACGGGCGCACTGCGGGCAGAGCTGGTGGTAGAACGCGTCGACGATCGTGTACGGCTGCTTGCAGATGTAGCAGTTGCGCGGCTTGAGCAGCTCACCGGCGATCGGAGCGTCCGTGACACTCGTCTCGAGATCGAGTCCGCGGGTCTCGTCGTCGATGCGGTCGGGGGCGCCGGTGGCTGTGCGCGCGACGACGGCCTTGTCGGCCTCGGCGATGGCATCGCGGATCTGCTTGCGGCGCACCCGCTTGACGGCCTTGAACATCGCCGCGGTCGCGTGGCGCACCGCGATGTAGTCGGGGTGCTCTTCGTTGATCGTGTCGAGCTGCTTCAGGACGCGCAACGTCGTCGCGAGATCTTCGGGGTCGAGGCCGTCGCCAAGGTCGTCGGGCACGGCAGGCGAGTCGGTCATTGGGCTGATTTTACGCGAGTGGGCTGGGAGGAGCGCCGCGGGTGGGGGCGGGCATTCCCCCGAGAAACCACTTCCTGCACGAAACACCACGCCTGCACGTGCGTCTCGCGCGGGAAGTGGTTTCTCACGAGAGGCGAGAACGTACGCTGGTGGAAATCCAGAGGGAGGTCTCGCCGTGTCCGCAGCACGCATCCGCCAGCAGACGGTCGGCGACGGCGCTGCGCGCCTCAGCCTGGTGCCGGTGCTGATGAGCGCCCCGAGCGCGAGCCGCGTCTTCACGCGCACGATGCTCCATGAGGACGGCGAACTCGCGAACGCGCAGGACGCGCTCATCCTCGGTGTCGGAGTGCGCACCGCAGAGGACGTGGCGGATGCGGCACGCGAAGCCGTTCGCGCCGGGGCCGCGGCCCTCGTCGTGCGTGAGCCCGTCCCCCTCGACGACGAGACCAGGGCTCTGGCGGAGCAGGGCGCGCTGGCGATCCTCGGCGCACCGATCGGCGTCGACTGGCTGCGCCTGGCCTCCTATCTCGCGGAAGAGCCGACGACCGCCCGGTACGGCATCGATGACGACGGGGATGCGGCGGCGGCATCCGACCTCTTCGACCTCGCCAACTCGCTCTCCTCGGTCCTCGGCGGGCCGGTGACGATCGAGAACAATGCGCACCGCATCCTCGCGTTCTCTGCCGACCAGGCCAAGGGCGATGAGGCCCGCAAGCACAGCGTGCTCGGCCACCAGGTGCCGCAGTACTACACCGAGATCCTCGCCCGATCCGGGGCGTTGCGCCGCATCGACTCCTCCGCCACGCCTGTGTTCCTCGGTTCCATCGGCGAGGGGATCCTGCCCCGTGTCGCAATGCGCGTGCGGGCAGGAGGCGAATCCCTCGGCTCGATCTGGGCCATCGTCGACGACGAGCTGACGCCGCTCCAGACCGGCGCGCTGACGGAGGCGGCCGCGGTGGCGTCGATCACGCTGTTCCGCCAGCGGGCGAGTTCGGATGCGGCCCGCCGTCTCCGCGCGAACGAGGTTCTCGACCTGCTCGCCGGCGGGGTGCAGGCACGTGAGGCGGCAGAGCGCCTCGGCTACGGAAGCGCGCCGACGTCGATCCTCGCGGCGGCGCCTGCGGGGCGCTCCGGCAGCCCGAGCGATGAGGCTGCGAACCTGCAGCGTCTCGCTGACGCGCTCGGCCTCTACCTGCACCAGCTGCACCCCCTGTCGGTGGCCGCCCCCGTCGGTGGCACCGTCTACGCCGTGCTGCCGCACCTGCAGGAGCATCCGTCCGCCGACTTCGCGCGGCAGGTGGCGTTGACGTTCTCCGAGCGCTTCCGGCACGGACGCGCCGTCGTGGTCGGCGTCGGCGGTCCTGCCGCGCAGGTGACCGAGCTGCAGCATGCCCGCGCCGCAGCCGATCGTGCCCTGCGCGTGCTGGCGCACTCGTACCGCGATGCGCAGTCGCGCCGGGTCGCGACCGACGACGAGGTGCAGATCGAGTCGCTGCTGCTGCGTCTGTCGGATCAGCTCACCGCCGACGGGGTCAGCGCGACCGGACCACTGGTCGACCTGCGCGCGCACGACGCCGCGCACCGAACGGAATACGTGGCGACGCTCGCGGCCTGGCTGGACGCGTTCGGCGACGTCGGCGTGGCCGCGGAGACGCTGCACGTGCATCCGAACACCTTCCGCTATCGCCTGCGCAAGCTGAATGCGATCGTGGGCACCGAGCTCTACGACCCCCAGCGGCGCTTCGGACTGATGCTGCAACTGCGACTTTTCGGCATGATCTGAGGTTCTCTTCGCCGACCCCCGCGGAGCGGGTTGTCCATTTCGACAACAGACCCCGGAAAGTCTGTCTTCCTCGACAATGCCATCCGCGCGCGATCAGGTTGGGTAGAGGGAACGCACTCACAGCATCCACCCGATCCGGAGGCACCATGCGATCCCGAATCCTCGCGCCCCTCGCTCTCGCAGCCACGGCCGCGCTCACCCTCACCGCGTGCGCGGGCGGCGCTGCCCCCGCAGGCTCGGGCGAGCCCGCCGTCGACGGCACCTTCACGATGGCGCTCAACGCCGACCCCGGCAACCTCAACCCGCTGCTCACCGCGGGCAGCCCGACGCACCAGCTCGCACAGCTCAGCTACGACTTCCTCGTCTACGTCGACCCGACGACCAGCGAGGTCAGCCCGTGGCTCGCCGAGTCGTGGGAAGAGACGCCGTCCTCGGCGACCTTCACGCTGCGTGACGACATCGTGTGCGCGGACGGCACCCCGCTGACCGCCCAGACCGTCGCCGACAACATCACGTTCGTCACCACGGAGGACAACAAGTCCGCCCTGCGCGGCGTCTACGTCCCCGCGACGGCCAGCGCTGTCGCTGACGGCAACACCGTCACGGTCTCGACGCCCGCCGCATCCCCCTTCCTCCTGCTCAACCTGTCGCGTCTGCCGATCCTCTGCGACGCCGCCCTCACCGACCCGGAGTCGGCCACCACGGGCACCGTGGGATCGGGCATGTACGAGCTGACCGCCTCGGTCGCGAACGACAGCTACACCTACACCCGCCGCGACGACTACACGTGGGGACCCAACGACGCCACCGCCAAGACCGAGGGCACTCCGAAGACGGTCGAGGTGAAGATCATCACGAACGAGTCGACGGCGGCCAACCAGCTGCTGTCCGGCGAGATCAACGCCGCCATCATCACCGGCGCCGACCAGGAGCGTCTCGACTCCTCCGGCTTCGCGGCCGCCGAGAGCGGCGCGATCGCGGGCGAGATGTACTTCAACCACGGTGCGGACCGTCCGACCTCCGACGTCGCCGTGCGCACCGCGCTCGTCCAGGCCGTCAACCTGCAGGACCTCGCCGCCGTGATCACGGGCGGCCGTGGCATCCCGTCGAAGAGCCTCGTCTCGACCGACCCGCGCGCCTGCGTCGACGACACCGTGACCGGCAACCTCCCCGCGTTCGACCCCAAGGCCGCAGCCAAGACGCTTGAGGGGGCCGGCTGGGCGAAGGGCGCCGACGGCATCTACGCCAAGGACGGCCAGCCGCTGAGCCTGCGCTTCTTCTACGACTCGATGGGCGACACCTACGACGCCGCCGCCGATGTCGCCCTTCAGGCATGGACCGAGCTGGGCGCCGACGTCGAGGTCACCTCGGGCGACTCGAACAAGACCGTCGAGGTGCTACTGAGCGGCACGGACAACTCCGGCTGGGACATCTCCTGGGAGCCCATCTACGTGAACCTGCCGAGCATGCTGGTGCCGTTCTTCAGCGGCCCCGCCCCGGCCGAGGGCCTGAACTTCCTGCAGGTGAGCAACCCGGAGTACGACGCCGCCGTGGCCGCAGCCACCGAGCTCGTCGGGCCCGAGGCCTGCGCCGCGTGGGCCGACGCCGAGAAGGCACTGTTCGCGCAGACCTCGGTCGTGCCGTTCGCCGACTCGATCAAGAAGACGTACTTCAACGGTGCGGAGCTCGCCTTCGGCACCAGGATCTCGGGTCCGGCACTCCGGGTCACCAAGTAAGAGAATCCTCACGATAGCGACACGATGACTTCAATCGACGCGACCCTTCGCCCGCGGCGGACCTCCTGGTTCGCCGCGGGCGGCTGGCCATCCTTCCTCCTGCGCCGCCTGGGGCAGTTCGTCCTGTCCCTCTGGGGACTGGTGACGGCGGCGTTCCTGATGCTGCAGCTCATCCCCGGCGACCCGGTGCGCATGGTGGTCGGAATGAACGCCTCGGTCGAGGTCGTCGAAGACATGCGTCGCCAACTGGGCCTCGACCTTCCGCTGCATGAGCAGTACTTCCGCTTCCTGGGCGGGCTGCTCACCGGAAACCCGGGCAACTCGCTGAACCTGCAGCAGCCCGTGTTCGAGGTCATCGCGGCTCGCCTGCCGGCGACGCTCGAACTCGCACTTCTCACGATCGTCGTCGTGCTCGTCGTCGCGGTTCCCCTCGGGATCCTCTTCGCCGCCCTCACCCGCGGCGGACGCCGCCGCGGACTCGAGGTCGGCTACACGTCGGTCACCGGCATCTTCGCCGTGGTCCCGGAGTTCCTCTTCGGCGTCGGACTCGTCTACATCTTCGCCGTCGCGACGCACCTGCTGCCGGTCGCTGGACGCACGGGGCCGGCGAGCTACGTGCTTCCGGTCGCCGCGCTCGCGCTCGGCGCCACCGCATCGCTCTCGCGGATCGTGCGCATCGAAGCGCTGAACGTTCTCGACACGGACTACATCCGCACGGCGCGCGCGAAGCGCATGCCGGCCGCTCTCCTCTACCTGCGTCACGCGCTGCCGAACCTGCTCACACCGACGCTGACTCTGGCGGGCATCATGCTCGGCTCGCTGATCGCGGGCACGATCCTGGTGGAGAGCATCTTCGCCTGGCCCGGTCTCGGGCAGACTCTCGTCGCCTCGATCACGGGCAAGGACTACCCGCTCGCCCAGACTCTCGTGGTCGTGTACGGCGGGATGGTGCTGCTGATCAACCTGATCGTCGACATCGTGCTCGCCCTCATCGATCCCCGCTCCACGATCACGGAGGCGTGAGACATGACCATCGAACTCACCCCTCCTGCCGTGCGGCGTCCGCACTGGATCCGCACCACACTGCGCACGCCACTCGGCATCCTCGCCGCGCTCGGGCTGCTCGTACTGACGACGTTCGCGATCATCGGCCCCATCGTCTGGGGTGAGCAGGCGGTCACGCCGAACCCGATGGCGCTGTCGCAGGGACCGAGCGCGGAGCACATCTTCGGAACGGATGCCGCGGGTCGCGACGTCTTCGCGCGCACGATGGCGGCCACCCGACTGAGCGTTCTCATGGCTCTCGGCGCGGTCGGCCTCGGCGTCGGCATGGGCGTCGTCCTCGGCACGCTGCCCGCCCTGCTTCCGCGGTGGGCCGGGCGCATCCTCGTCGCGATCCTGAACTTCGCGATCGCCTTCCCTGCACTGCTGCTGGCGATCTTCCTGTTGATCATCTTCGGCAAGGGCAGCGGTTCTGCCGTCCTCGCCGTCGGCATCGCGCTCGCTCCGGCGTATGCGCGCCTCACGCACACCCTGACGTCATCGATCGCGGGTCGGGAGTTCATCGACGCCGCCCGAGTGCTCGGCGTGAGCCGTGCCGGGCTGCTCTTCCGCCACATCCTGCCGAACGTGCGCGAGCCGCTGATCGTGAACGCCTCGATCTCGCTCGGCAATGGCCTCATTGCATTCGCTGGCCTGTCGTTCCTCGGGCTCGGCATCCAGCCTCCCGAGTTCGACTGGGGACGGATGCTCAACGAGGGCCTGTCCAAGATCTTCGTGAACCCCGCCACGGCGCTCGCTCCGGGCATCGCCGTCGTGCTGGCCGGGCTCATCTTCACCCTCACGGGCGAGGCGATCGCCCGTGGCACGGGCGTGCAGCGCAGCCTGCCGCGCCGCCGCCCGGCGCTCCGCCTGCCCGCAGCATCCGCACCGCAACAGCCCATCGCCACGGACGCCGTGCTCGACGTGCAGAACCTCACGGTCACTGTTCCCGCGGGGGATGGCTGGAGCCGCGCCGTCGATGGCGTCAGCTTCCGCGTCGCTGCGGGCGAAGCCGTGGGCATCGTGGGCGAGTCGGGGTCGGGCAAGAGCCTGACGTGCCTGTCCGTCGCTCAGCTGACGCAGGAGCCGGTGCAGGTCACGGCAGACAGCATCCGCTTCGCCGGCACCCAGATCGCGGGTGCAGGACGCGCAGGAGCCCGTCAGATCTCGAAGCTGCTCGGCACCCGCATGGCCATGGTGTTCCAGGACCCGATGTCGTCGCTCAACCCCGCACTGCGCGTGGGAGCGCAGGTCGCCGAGATCGGCTGGCTGCACGAGGGCCTGACCCGCAGCGAGGCCGGCCGCAAGGCCGTGCAGCGGCTGAAGGACGTGAAGATTCCGGATGCGGCGCGCCGGGCGAAGCAGCTTCCGCACGAGTTCTCCGGGGGAATGCGCCAGCGCGCCATGATCGCGATGGGGCTCATGGGCAGCCCGTCGCTCATCATCGCCGACGAGCCGACCACCGCGCTCGACGTCACGGTGCAGCACGAGGTGCTGCGCCTGTTGCACGACGTGCGCGCGGAGACGGGTGCCGCGCTGCTGCTCATCTCGCACGACATGGCCGTTGTCACGGGCGTCTGCACGCGCGTGCTCGTCATGTACCAGGGCCACCTGGTCGAGGACATCGCGACGGACGATCTGCTTGCCGGCCGCGCAACCCACCCGTACACGCGGGCACTGCTCGCCGCGGTGCCGACCATGACGACCGACCGCGACGCCCCGCTCGCGACGATCGATGACGAGGCGCGTGCGCGTTTCGCCGCCGAAGCTGAGACGGAGGCCGTGCGATGACCGCGCTGCGCTTCGAGAACGTGCACGTTCACTTCGGTCGCGGCAGCCGCGCCTTCCACGCGGTGCGCGGTGTCGACCTGGAGGTCGCCTCCGGTCGCATCATGGGCCTGGTCGGCGAGTCCGGCTCCGGCAAGTCCACTCTCGCGCGCGCCGCAGTGGGGCTCGTCGAACCGTCGTCGGGACGCATCGCAGCCGACGGCGTCGACCTCGTGCACGCCAAGGGTGCTGCACGGGCGCTGCGCCGTCGCATCCAGATGATCTTCCAGGATCCCTCGGCATGCCTCGACCCCCGCATGACGATCAGCGACTCGATCGCCGAGGCGCTCACGGCGGCCGCGCGCCGCGATGGGAAGCCCCGTCCGCGTCGCACCGAGATCACCGCCCAGGTCGAGCGGCTGCTGCAGACCGTGCACCTCGACCCCCGCAAGGCGCACGATCTGCCGACGGCGTTCTCGGGCGGACAGCGCCAGCGCATCGCGATCGCACGTGCGCTGGCCGCCGCCCCGACCGTTCTACTGGCCGACGAGATCACCTCAGCGCTCGACGTCTCGGTGCAGGGCGCCGTGCTCAACCTGCTCCTCGAGCTGCAGCGCGAACTGCAGCTCACGATGCTCTTCGTCAGCCACAACCTCGCCGTCGTGCGCTACGTGTGCGATGACGTCGCGGTCATGCGGCACGGCGAACTGGTCGAGACCGGGCCTGTGCTCGACGTGATCGACAACCCCCAGCATGAGTACACGCGCGGACTGATGGCCGCGATTCCCCAGCTCGGCGAAACCCTGTTCCGATGAAGGATGATGCGATGAACGACACCCAGAGCCCTTCGACGCGCCCCGCGGAGATCGATGACTACCTCGATGTCGTGGTCCCCACGGCACCGGTGACGAACTCTGCCGGACGCACGGTGTTCGTGCGCTCGGCTGTCGACCGGGCGGCTGACCGCAACGACTTCTCCCTCTGGCTGATCGAGGACGGCACTGCTCGCCGTCTCACCGAGGGACCATCGGATGCGGCGCCGACCTGGAACGAGAGCACGGGCGACATCGTCTTCGTACGCCCGGATGCGGCGGGCCTGCCGCAGCTGTGGGCGCTGAACCCCGACGGCGGTGCCCCGCGCGCGCTCACACAGACGGATCCGCGCCTCCCGCAGGGCGTCGGCGCACCGGTCGTCTCCCCGGACGGCACGCGCATCGCCTTCTCCGCGCCGGTGTCACGCCGCGCCGATGACAGTGGCGTCCTCGTCGCACCGGATCGCCGCTACAAGATCGACGGCGTCGGTGTGCGTGCGGACGTGCGCAACCATCTGTTCCAGCTCACGCTCGCCAGCGGGCGCATCACCCGCCTCACCGATGGCGACTTCGACGCGACGGCCCCGGCATATTCCCCGGACGGCATGTCTCTTGCGTTCTCCGCGGACAGCGCCCCGGATGCTGTGGAGCAGCGCTCTTCACAGGTGCACGTGCTCGACCTCTCACTGCTCAGCTACCCGACGCGCGCGATCGGCACCGCGACGGGTGTGCACGGCCCGCTGCTCTGGACGCCCAGCGGCGACGCGGTCATCGCGGTCGGCGCGGATGCGCCCGCCGTCGGACACGCACACCTCCTGGTGCTGAGCCTCGACCCGGCCATCGCCGACCGATCACTCACCGCCGCCCTCGACCGCAATGTCATGCCGGGCGGACCCGGCTACCCCGGCGGACGCCCCGCGCTCAGCGCCCACGGCGAGGTCGTCTTCTGCCTGCGCGAAGGCGGATCCACCGAGATCTGGGCTGTACCGCTCGCCGGCGGCGAGGCGCGCCCGATCCTCGCCGGTCCGCAGCGGGTCGTCTCCGGCATCGCCGTGGGCACGACCACCGTGCGTGGGATTCTTGCGACGCCCACGAGCTTCGGTGAGATCGTCGAGGTGCCTCTCGCCGCAGCATCCGAGAGCGAACCGGTGGTCCTGACGGAGTTCGGAGCCGCCCTCGACGGCGTGGAGTTCCCGGCCGCGCAGCGCAGGACCTTCGCGATCTCGGATGGCACGACGGTCGAGGCGTTCCTCCTCCGCGACCCGGCGCTCACCGGCGCCGGTCCTCTCGTGCTGGACGTGCACGGCGGCCCCCACAACGCGTGGACCGGCACGCAGTCGGTCATGCAACCGCACCACGCCGATCTCGTCGCCCGGGGCTACACCGTGCTCATGGTGAACCCGCGCGGCAGCGACGGCTACGGCGAGAGCTTCTTCACCGCCGTCTACGACGCCTGGGGCGAGGCCGACCTGCAGGACTTCCTGCAGCCGATCGACCAGCTCGTCGCCGAAGGGATCGCCGACCCGACGCAGCTCGTCGTCACCGGCTACAGCTACGGCGGCTTCATGACCTGCGCACTGACGGCCTGGACCGATCGCTTCGTCGCCGCTGTCACGGGCGGACTCGTCGCCGACCTGGGACAGTTCTCCGGGGCATCCACCGACGGCATCCTGCTCGACCGCCTGGAGTTCGATCCTCACAGCGGCCGTGCCCGCGCGCTCTCACCCCTCGCCCGTGTCGCCGAGGTCACGGCGCCGACGCTCATCCTGCACGGTGGCGCCGACCTGCTGTGCCCGGTGCTGCAGGCCGAGCAGTGGCACGCAGGTCTCGCTCTTGCCGGTGTCGAGAGCGAGCTCGTCGTCTACCCCGGGGGCGCGCATGCGTTCGTGCTGAACGGCACGCCCTCGCACCGCGTCGACTACAGCCGCCGCCTCGTCGCCTGGTTCGAGCGTCACCTGTCTCCACTGCCCGCGAAGTCGACCGTCGACCCGGCGCTCTGGCAGCGTCGCCTGGAGACCGTGCTCGACAAGTACGGCATCCCCGGCGCCAGCTTCGGCGTCCTCACGACGACCCGCGCGGGCGTGGAGGTCGAGGTGGTCTCGGCGGGTGTCCTCAATGCGGCGACCGGTGCCTCCGCGGCACCCGACGCGCTGTTCCAGATCGGCTCGATCACGAAGACCTGGACGGGCGTGCTCATCATGCAGCTCGTCGAAGAGGGACTTCTCGATCTGGATGCTCCGGTGCGCGCCGTGCTGCCGCAGTTTGCAGTCGCCGATACCGCCGTCTCCGCGAGTGTGACCGCGCGCCAGCTGCTCACGCACACAAGCGGCATCGACGGCGATGTCTTCCTCGACACCGGCCGCGGCGACGACACCGTCGAACGGTATCTCGACGCGCTCGGCGACGTCGTGCAGAACTTCGCTCCCGGTGCGGACTGGTCATACTGCAACACCGCTTTCGGCATCCTCGGGCGCATGATCGAGGTGCTTCGCGGGGCGACCTGGGACGAGGTGCTGCGCGAGCGCATCCTCGAACCGCTCGGCCTGACGCACACGACGACCCTGCCCGAGGACACGCTGCGCTTCGCCTCCGCCGTCGGACACACCGGTGACATCCGCGACGGCTCTGCAGCTCCTGTGCCGCACGTCATGATCACGCGCTCGGCGGGGCCGGCCGGCCTCATCAGTGCCCGCGCAGAGGACGTCCTGCGCTTCGCGGCAGACTCCATCGCCGAGAGCCCGGTGCTGCTGTCGCGCGCGTCCTACGCGGCGATGATCGAAGACCAGAAGGTCATCGGCATGGCCGGCTTCGCAGATGTGCAGGGGCTCGCATGGATCCAGCACGAGTGGAGTGGTCACCGCATCCACGGCCACGACGGTGGCACGCTCGGGCAGCAGGCCTTCCTGCGGATCTCCGCGGATGCGGGTGTCGCGGTCGTTCTGCTGACGAACGGCGGCCTCATGGGCGCCGCGGCGAATGAGCTGATGCGCGATGCCTTCCGCAGCATCGCCGGCATCGAGGCATCCGAGCCCTTCGGCCCCGATCCGGCGGGTGCCCCGATCACCGCGGAAGAGGCTGCGGAACTCGTCGGGACCTACGGTGACGCGGCCGCGAGCATCACGGTCAGCTGGGACGACGAGACGCTGAGCGCCGAGCGCACCGACAGCGCCAATCCGTCGGGCCGCGAGCTGATGGAGTGGACGACGTCGTTCCAGATCGTCAGAGCGGCGGATGGCGCGTACGCCGCGACCGTTCCCGGCATGCCGTTGTACCCGCGCGTGTGGCGCCACGACCACCCGAGTGGCACCCTGCTGCACTTCGGCACCCGGGCTTTCCGAAAGGCACAGGATGCCTGAGGGCGGACTTCTCACCACAGCGCAGACCCGGCTTGACGCGGTCATCGCCGATGCGATCGACCTCATGCAGGTCGAGTCGCCGTCTGCGGATCATGCCGCCGTCGCCCAGAGCGCCGACGCTGTCAGCGCTCTCGTGCGCAGACGACTCGGGAGCGAGCCGGAGCGCATCGTCATCGACGGCGTCACACACCTGCGCTGGCACTGGGGCGAATCGACACGTGTCGTGATCGTCGCCCACCACGACACGGTGTGGCCGCTCGGCACACTGCCGCGCATCCCCGCAGAGGTGCGCGACGGGATCCTGCGCGGCCCCGGGTCGGTCGATATGAAGACCGGCATCGCGATGGCCGTGCACGCGCTCGCGATCCTCAAAGAGCAGGATTCGAGTGCGCTCGACGGCGTCACGCTGCTCGTGACCGGCGATGAAGAGGTGGGCTCGCCGAGCTCGCGTGCCCTCATCGAAGAGACGGCAGCCGGAGCATCCGCCGCCTTCGTCCTGGAGGCAGGCGGCGACGCCGGCGAGCTCAAGACGCAGCGCAAGGGCACGTCGATGTACCGCTTCACGGTGCATGGGCTGGCCGCGCACGCCGGGCTCGAACCGGATCGTGGTGTGAACGCCGTCGTCGGTCTCGCCGAGGTGATCCTCGCGGTCAACGCGCTGCACGCGAGCGAGCCCGGTCTCAGTGTCGTGCCGAGCGTGATCTCGGGCGGGACAACGACGAACACCGTGCCGGCCGAGGCTGTGCTCGATGTGGACGTGCGGGTGACCTCCGTCGCCTCGCAGCAGCGCGTCGACGAGGCGATGCGCGCGATCGCGCCCCGCGTGACCGGTGCCAGCGTGACCGTCTCCGGCGGCCCGAACCGCGCCCCTCTCGAGTCCGCGATGTCGGCGACGCTCTTCGCCCTCGCGGGTCGTGTCGCGTCCGCCGAGGGACTGGAGGCACCCGTGCCGCTGCATGTCGGCGGCGCCTCCGACGGCAACTTCACCGCAGGCATCGGAGTGCCCACCCTCGATGGGCTGGGCGCGTGGGGCGGAGGCGCGCACGCGGAGAGCGAGCACGCTGTCGTCGCGGGCATACCGTCCCGCGTCGCGCTGCTCGCCGGCCTCGTGCGCGCGCTGACCGAGGGCGGCACGGATGTCTGAGCAGTTCACCGTCCGCGAGATCGACGGCCATGAGAACCTCGCCGCGCTCGTCACCGTCCTCGACCGCATCTGGGGCACGAGCCCCGGCAAGACGATGCTCGACCTGGCCATGCTCATCGCGCTGCGCTCCGGTGGCCACTACACGGCGGCCGCCTTCGTCGACGACGAGATCGTCGGCGGATGCATCGGCTTCCATGTGGAGCCGCTCGGCGACGCTCTGCACTCGCACATCGCAGGAGTCATCCCGCAATATGCCTCGATGGGCATAGGTCGCGCGCTGAAGGGGCACCAGCGCGAATGGTGCCTCGCCAGAGGCATCCGCGAAGTGCGCTGGACCTTCGATCCCCTTGTCTCGCGCAACGCGCATTTCAATCTGCGATCCCTCGGCGCCACCCCCGTGAAGTACCACGCGAACTACTACGGCGAGATGACCGACGGCGTCAACCAGGGCGATGAGAGCGACCGACTGCTCGTGGCCTGGCCGCTCCAGGGTGCCGGGCGCCTCCCCGAGCCACCCGAGGCTGCGGACGCGGCACCGCTGCTGGCCAAGGCGGCAGATGGGCGTCCCGTCATCGACACGGGCGCGCTCGACGCCGATGTCGTCGCCGTGCAGACGCCCGCCGACATCGAGCGGATGCGGCTGGAGAATCCGGCCGCCGCGCGCACCTGGCGTCTCGCTTTGCGTGAGGCTCTGCCGGAGGTCGTCGAGAACTGGGAGTCACTCGGATTCGACTCCGCCCACCGCTACATCTTCCGCAGGAGGAACTAATGCTCATCGAATCGATCCAGCTCCGCGAGCTCTCGCTGCCGATCGTCTCGCCCTTCACGACCTCGTTCGGGACCCAGACGGTGCGCAACACCTACCTGCTGCGAATCGCGGGCACCGTGCGCACGGCGCAGGGCACCGAGTCCGTCGCCGGCTGGGGTGAGTGCGTCAGCCTGTCTGACCCGGTCTACTCGTCGGAGTATCTGCGCGGCGCCCGCGAAGTCACGGAACGCTACCTCGTCCCCGCGCTGTTCGCGGCGCAGGAGTCGGGACAGGAGATCACGGCCGAGACCGTCGCATCCGTCCTCGAGCACATCGTCGGACATCGCATGGCGAAGTCGGCTTTGGAGATGGCCGTGCTCGACGCGCAGCTGCGCGGACACGGCATGTCGTTCGCGTCATACTTCGGCGCGACGCGCACCGCCGTGCCATCGGGCGTCTCGGTCGGCATCCAGGACTCGATCGACGACCTGCTCGGCGCCGTCGGCGTCTACCTCGAAGAGGGCTACGTCCGCATCAAGCTGAAGATCCAGCCCGGATGGGACATCGAGCCGGTCGCTGCCGTGCGACGCGCCTTCGGCGATGACGTGCCGCTGCAGGTCGATGCGAACGCCGCGTACACGCTCGTGGATGCCCGCCAGCTGCGCCGCCTCGACGACTACGGCCTGCTGCTCATCGAGCAGCCGCTCGCGGAGGACGACCTGGTCCAGCACGCGAAGCTCGCGCAGATGATGCACACACCGATCTGCCTGGACGAGTCGATCGAGTCGGCGAAGGACACTGCGGACGCGATCAGCCTCGGTGCCGCATCCGTCATCAACGTCAAGCCCGGTCGCGTCGGCGGGTACCTCGAAGCGCGTCGCATCCACGACCTCGCGCGTGCGCACGGCGTCGCCGTCTGGTGCGGAGGAATGCTGGAGACGGGCCTCGGCCGCGCGGCGAACACCGCACTCGCCGCTCTCGACGGGTTCACCCTGCCCGGCGACATCTCCGCCTCCGATCGCTTCTACCGCCAGGACATCACCGAGCCCTTCGTGCTGCGCGACGGCATGATCGACGTTCCGCAGGGCCCCGGCCTCGGCGTCACCCCGATCCCCGAGGTGCTCGATGCTCTCGCCGCGGCCCCTGTGGAGCTCTGGCCCGCCGCGCACTGACCCTCTCCTCCGCTCCGCGAGAAACCACTTTTCGCACCAGAAACCACGCCACCGCCTGCGTCTCGCGCAGGAAGTGGTTTCTCGCGGGAGGGGCGCCGCCGCAGGACGTCAACCCCGTGACATTGTCGGATGCCGCGCGTAGGGTCGCTGCATGAGCGGCGACGGGAGTGCAATGACAGACGGATGCAGCAGAGGCGTCGTTCCGGGATACCTGCTCGCCAAGCTGGCGCAGTCCGAACGGTTCCCGAAGGCTGCGGCGGCGGCACGACAGACCCTCGTCGCCGGACGCCCGCCGTTCCGCGCGCGCATCGACCTGTCGATCGATGAGTCCGGTGCACTGGTCGCAGAGCTGACGGATGCACCGAACCGCACAGTCTCGGATGCCGCGAACACCGACCGACTTCCCGGACTCATCGTCCGAGAAGAAGACGATCCGCCCGTCGACGACGAGACCGGCAACGAGGCGTTCGACGGACTCGGCGCGACGTTCGACCTGCTGCTCGCAGCGTTCCGGCGCAACTCGCTCAACGACGCCGGTGCTCCGCTGGATGCGACCGTGCACTACGGCGTCGACTACGACAACGCGTTCTGGGACGGCACGCGGATGGTCTTCGGCGATGGTGATGGCGAGGTCTTCGCCGGCTTCACCCGTTCGGTGTCGGTGATCGGCCATGAACTCGGCCACGGTGTCATCCAGCACACCGCGAATCTCGAGTACCGCAACCAGCCGGGCGCGCTGAACGAGTCGATCGCGGATGTCCTCGGCACCCTCACCGAGCAGTTCCTGAACGGCCAGACGGCAGAGGAGGCGACCTGGCTGATCGGCGAGGGAATCTTCACCGATGCCGTGCAGGGCCAGGCGCTGCGGTCCATGATCGCTCCCGGAACGGCGTACGACGATGACGAGCTGGGCAAAGACCCGCAGCCGGCGCACATGCGCGATTTCGTCTCGACGACGGAAGACAGCGGGGGCGTGCACATCAACTCCGGCATCCCCAATCGCGCCTTCGCACTGGCGGCGCGGGCACTCGGAGGCCATGCCTGGGAGCGCGCGGGACTCGCCTGGTACCGCGCCCTCACCGGCGAGCTGGGCACGACGGCGAAGTTCGCCGATTTCGCGGCGGCGACGATCACCGCAGCGGCAACCGTCGACGCCGACACCGAGCGCGCAGTGCGCGCCGCCTGGGCGGAGGTGGGCGTGATCGATGCGTGAGATCGATCCTCCCGACGACGACGCTCCCGTCGTCGTCGCGGTGGTGCGCACAGGAGGGATCGCCGGACGCCGTCGTCAGTGGCGGGTTGCCCCCGACCCCGCAGAGGCCACCGACTGGATCGCCCTCATCGACCGCTGCCCCTGGGATGAGCCCCCGGCTGACCCCCGCGGCGCTGATCGCTTCGTGTGGTTGATTCGCGCACGCACCCCGGAGGTCGAACACGAGCGCGAGGTCGCCGACACCGAGATCGAGGGCGCCTGGAAGGCCCTCATCGCAGCCGTGCAGGAAGCGCACGCGCACGACCGCTGAGACGCATCCGCCCTTCCCGTCTTCGGCGCGCCCGGCAGTGTCGCCCTCGCCCCCTACGGTTAAGGCATGACGATCACCGCCGCCGCAGACGGCTCCGCCCTCGGCAACCCCGGCCCGAACGGCTGGGCCTGGTACATCGACGAGTCGAACTGGGCGGCCGGTGGCTCGCCGCACGGCACGAACAACCAGGGTGAGCTGCAGGCCGTCATGGAACTGCTGCGCGCGACGGCGGGCGTCGACGAGCCGCTCATCATCGAGTGCGACAGCAAGTATGTGATCGATTCGGTGACCAAGTGGATGCCCGGCTGGAAGCGCAGGGGCTGGAAGAAGGCCGACGGCAAGCCCGTCCTCAACCGGGAACTGCTCGAGGGAATCGACGAGGCGATGCGCGGTCGCCACGTGACATTCGAGTGGGTGAAGGGGCACGCGGGTCATCCGCTGAACGAAGCCGCCGACGAGCGTGCGAACGGCGCGGCGAAGGCGTTCCAGCAGAAGCGCGAACCCGCACGCGGTCCGGGATTCACGGCCGGCGGCCACGTCGCTTCCGCCACCGCTACTGAGGCCGCACCGCCCGAGCTCATCGAGCCGGTGACGACGCCCGCTCCCGCCACCCAGGCGCTGTGGGCCGAACCATCCGACCTGCTCGCCGACCTCGATGCCGCGCCCGCCGCGGTCGGGCCGATCACTCTCCAGCTCTCGCTCACCGCGGATGAGCACGCGCGTCTTCTGGATCTGGCCGAGGTGCAGGGCGTCAGCGTAGAAGATGCGCTGCGACGCCTCATCTGACGTGCGAACCCCCTTGTGATCAGTCGCGGATAGGCGCACGCTGAGACGACGTCTGACCGATCGGAGTAGGCAAATGTCGCATGCAACGCAGAAGATCGTGCCCAACATCTGGTTCAATCACGATGCCGAGGAGGCGGGCGCGTTCTACGCGGATGCTCTGCCCTGGACGACATCCGAGATCACGTACCGCTATCCGGCGGAGGCACCCGACCGGCAGCAGGATCTGGTCGGCACGCCGCTCACGATCGATGTGACGATCGACGGCTACATCCTCACGCTCATCAACGGCGGTCCCGCGTTCCGTCCGACACCCGCGCTGTCGTTCATGCTCGGCTTCGACGCGCGGAAGTTCGACGACGACAGCGACGCGATGCACGCGCAGTTCGACAAGACGTGGGCGAAGCTCGCCGAGGGCGGACGGATTCTGATGGACGTCGGCGAGTACCCGTTCAGTCCGCGATACGGCTGGGTCGAAGATCGCTATGGGGTGAGCTGGCAGCTGCTGGTCGTGGGTGCGGAATCCCAGTCGGGACCGTTCGTCGTTCCCGAGCTGATGTTCTCGGGTGCCGTGCAGAACCGTGCCCGCGAGGCGGCGGAGTTCTACGCATCCGTTTTTTCCGACAGCAAGGTGGGTTTCCTCGCCGAGTACCCAGAGCAGACAGGGCCGGCGACGCCCGGTTCAGTGATGTTCGGCGAGGTGAAGCTCTCGGGTGGCTGGCTGGCGATCATGGACTCCGCGGTCGAGCAGGATGAGCCGTTCACCCCGGCGGTGTCACTGGAAGTGAGCTGCGCCGACCAGGCCGAGATCGACCGCCTCTGGGACGCACTCTCGGCCGTGCCTGAGGCCGAGCAGTGCGGCTGGCTGGTCGACAAGTTCGGCGTGAGCTGGCAGATCGTTCCGGAGAACATGGGCGATCTCTTGCAGCGTGAGGGCGCATACGCCGCGATGATGCCGATGAAGAAGATCATCATCGCCGATCTCTGATTCTCCGGCTCGGATGCGCCCCGCCGGGCGCACAATGGAGGCATGGCACAGTTCCAGCAAAAGCCCGAAGACCAGCAGAAGCCCTGGGCCGGGCTGCCGGCCGAGCCCTACGACGAGTCGGGGCGGGTCGATGTGCTCCCCGCAGATCTCCTCGTCGACCCGTTCAGCCTGCCCGGAAGCACGGTCGCGTCCACCTCGGTGCCGCTGGTGGTCGAGTTGCCGGATGTCGGGTCCGGACCCGAGGATGCCTGAGTCCGACCCGCACCTGCTCGGGCCGGGCTTCTGGCCGACGCCGTTCACGGCGGCCGAGATCCGGGAGGCGAGTCGCGGAGGCAAGACCATCCGCCTGCTCGTCGAGCACCCCGACGGCACCCGCACGGAGCGGGTCAACAGCTTCTCCGACGGTGATGATGACGGCGCGATGCTCACACAATGGGTGGTCGGCGAGGACGCGCCCGCCACCGCGCGCCGGGTGACCTGGGCCGAACTGCAGGGCCACGCATCCTTTCCCCGCGACCGCTCAGAGCGCTCGACGGAGACGATCGACCATCCGCTCGGACGTCTGGAGTGCATCCGGTTCGATGTGCGCTCGCATCCAGATGCTGCACCCGCGATCTTCTGGTTCGCGCTGGCGTTCCCCGGAATGCCGGTTCTCTACGAGACTCCCGTCGAGGGCGGCATCGAGCGCACGATCGTCACGACGATGGAGTAGCGCACGTCATTCGTGCGAGGACGCCTCCGCCTCGATGACGGCGGTGAGAGTGCGGATCGCATTGTCTCGGTGATCGTCGTGGAGCTGCACGATGCGCTCGGCATCTTTCGCGCGCGCGGCCTGCAGGATCTGCTCGTGCTCCTGACGAATGTGCACGCGGTTCGTCTCGCCCGCGTAGTAGAGAGAGCGGTATGCGTCGGTGGCATCCCACAGATTGCGGATCAGCCGACTGAGACGCGGCATCTCGGCGAGATCGAAGATGAGGAAGTGAAAGCGACGGTTCGCCGCGGTCATCGCGAGCACGTCGCCGACCTCGCCCGCGACGTCGATGTCGATGCGCAGTTCGTCGAGTTCGTCCAGGTCTGCCTTGCCGAGCGAAGGCACCCCCAGACGGATGGCCTCGGTCTCGAGGATGCGACGCAGGTGGTAGACCTCGATGAGGTCATCGATGGAGAGTTCGACGACCTGGTAGCCGCGGTGCGGCTGGTAGAGCACCTGGCCTTCGCCCTCAAGGATCTTCAGCGCTTCGCGGATCGGCACCCGACTGACACCGAGACGCTCGGCGAGCGCGTCTTGGCGGATGGCTTCGCCCGGGGCGATCTCGCGCCGCTCGATCGCACGGCGCAACTCGTCGAGGACGAACTGCTGGGTCGTCTTCGGGCGGCGAGTCGTGGGCTGTTCTGCACCGGGAATGTCGCTGGGCATCAGGACACGCTACGTCGCGATTCCAGGGCAGTCAATATTGGATCCAATGTGTGACGGGAGGACACAACTCAGAGGACGAGTGGGCCGCCTCCCGTTCACAACTCCTCCAAGATGAGCTCCCTCACACCAAAATCGGCCAGCCCCCGAGGAAGCCGGCCGATTCTGAAGGAGTTAGTTACCGCTCGGGTGTCAGCACTGCGCTCTCGAGGCGGGCGTACGACGCCTCCATGCCGTCGGCCATGCCGGTGGCGAGGATCATGTCGCGCGTCTCCTTGTCGGGGTACTCGATGAGCACCGTGACGAGCGTGGCTCCGTCCTCTTCGTACAGGTTGAGGTCGTTGAGCGTCTCGACCGGCATACCCTGCATCCGCTCGGTCGTCACCGCGCGGCGCGGGGCGTCGAACAGCAGCACCTCGCCCTCGAAGCCGAACGGCTCCCCCGGGGTGTCGCCGACGGGCGCCCATGAGTTGCGGTAGCTCTGGCCCACTTCTGTCGCGGCGATGCACTCCGTCATCTCCCAGCCGTCGGGGCCGAGCATCCACTGCCGCACGAGATCGGGATCGTGGTGCGCACGCCAGACCAGGTCGCGCGGCCCGTCGATGAGACGGGTGATGCGCACGTGGGTGTCGTCGAGCAGTTCGACACGCGTGCCCTTGCCCTGGGCGTAGTCGCGCAGGTCCTGCAGCACGGCGTCGATCTGCGCCATCGCCATCTTCGTTCCCTCGATCGCGCCCATCGCGACCGTCTGCTCCAGCGCTTCGAGCGAGTCGAAGTAGGTCGTGGATGACATGCGCGTCGAGTCACCGGCGGGCGTGAACTCGAACGTCATCCGCATGGAGGGGAAGCCCTCCATCGGGGTGCCGTCCTCGTTCGCGAAGGCGTCGAGCACTTCGAAGCGGTGCGGGGCATCGATGGCGAGGAACTCCCACGTTCCCGTCGACTTCTCGCCGCGCGGGCCGCTCATCGTGTACTGCGCCTTGCCGCCGGGCGTGTGCTCCCAGGTGGTGAACGTGGCCGGCCATCCGGGAGGGCCCCAGAAGCGCTCCAGCTGACGGGGATCGCTGTACGCCGCCCAGACGCGTTCCACCGGGGCGGCGAACTCGGCGGTCACCGTCATGGTGAGGTTCTCTTCGTCGGTGACGAAATCGATCACGGGCATGTCACTCTCCTTGCTTGTCGTCGTTGTCGTGCTGTGCCGCTGAGCCGTGGGGCTCGGCGAGCAGGTCGTCGAGCCGGGCAATGCGGGATCGCCACAGCTCTTCGTATCGGGCGAGAAGCGCCCTGGCGCTGGCGATCATCTCGGGGTTCGCGCGGACGAGCCGCTCGCGTCCCTCGGCGCGCTTGATGATGAGGCTCGCGGCTTCCAGCACGGCGACGTGCTTCTGGACCGCCGCGAACGACATGTCGTAGTCAGCTGCGAGGGACGAGACGGATTGCTCCTGCTCGATCGTCCGGCGCAGGATGTCGCGCCGGGTCGACGCCGCCAGTGCGTGGAACACACGGTCGACCTCCGCTTCGCTGAGTTCTGTTTGTGCAACCATTTGGTTGTACGTTATGCGAAAGCGGATGCTGCGTCAAGAGGTTTCTCACGCAAAAGGCGCAAGAGGCAGCACCTCTCGCTCCGATGAAGAAGGCAGGCGCGCAGCTCGTTGCGACCGGCCGCGGGGCAGTCACCCCTCCTGCTGTCGGTCGGGGACCGGCCGTATCGCCTAGATCCACAGCCACAGAGGGATGAACTCAACGGAGACGCCTGCGTCTAGTTCTGCCCTCTTCCGCGTCGTTTGCGCGGAGATTCACGACGACGAGCTCGCCGCAGAGAGCCACCACCTCTCGGGGCCGCGGCAACCCAACCGACTCAGTCGGCCGAGCGCGGGCGGTAGAGCACCGCACCCGTGGCGATCAGCCCTCCGGCCAGCACGATCCCCAGCGGCAGCAACCAGGCGGCCTGGCCCGTCGTGGCCAGGTCACCGTCGCGCCCGGAATCCGGACCCCCCGCCTCGCCGCCAGGGCCACCCCCGGAACTGCCAGAGCCATCCCCGTCCCCACCGGTACCGTCGCCTCCATCGCCACCGCCGTCGCTGCCACCGCCGTCCCCGTCCCCACCGGTACCATCGCCTCCGCCGACGCTGCCGTCAAGCATGGCGACATAGCGTTCCCCGTCTGCCGGCGTGCTGGCCAGCCAGTAGTCGAGCCCCGCGGGCAGCGCCGCGCGGAACGCAGCGGTTCCTTCGGCGTCGGCGACCACCTCTGCGACGTAGGCGATGTCGTCCTGCGCCGGTGCGTGCGGATCAGCATCCGCGTCGAGCACGAGAACCGTCGCGGTCGCCCCGGCGAACTCCGCACCGAAAGCGATTCGCACCTCGGCGACACCCTCGCTGGTCGTCGCATCGTGCTCGGCGGCACCGGCGGCGTGCGCACCACCAACCGCAAGCACCGCACCGAGAGCGAGTGCACCAGCTGCCCGCATCGTCAAGTTCTGAACGTTCATGAGTGTGTTCTCCTCGCGTGTACGACGACTATCGGACGTTGACCAGCACGGGACGCTGGGCGTCGGTATCCCACGTCCACACAGCCGCGAAGTCCCAGCCGAGTCCTTCGTAGGTGGCCTGCAACTGAGTTGCCTCGGCCGTCACCGTCTCACCGTTGCGGGTCTCACGCCCATCATCGGTCACGGTCTGCCCGGTGAGAGCGATCGTGTCGACTGCCAGATTGTCGATGAAAGTGGCCCTCTCTGTGCCAAGCTCGCGCGCGGCGATGCGTCCGGCGTGCGACGAGGCCGTGATCGACGCGTTGAGGGCCACCGACTGAGCCACCGTGGTGGTGGCGTACGAGTACCCCACGAGACCGCCGGCGTTCTGGTTCGCGACGACCTCAACGGCGCCGGTCGCGTACACCCGCTGCGTCGTGCTGCCGCGACCCGCAATTCCTGCGATGCCCCCCGCCTGTCGTCCGGCATTCGCCGTCACGTCAGCCTCTGAGTAGGTGTCGCGGACCGTGCCGAAGAGGTAGCCGACGATACCCCCGACCGTGGATGCGCCCGTGATCGATCCACTCGTGCGCACCTCGGCGACGACGCCGCTCTCGGTGAGGCGGTCGATCAGGAGGCCCACCTCGCTGGAGGATGCCGTGACGGCGGCGTCTTCCAGCGCCACCTCCTGCACCGTGCCGGTGACCTCGGCGAAGAGCCCACCCGCCGGCGATGTGTAGCCGCTGAGCGTGTGCCCGCCGCCATCGAACGTGCCCGCAAAAGTCGCCGCGATGCGCACGTCACTGCCGCTCAGGTCGATGTCGGCGACCACCCGGTAGTTCTGTGTCGGATATGCGGCCATCTCACTGAAGTCGGCAACCTCATCGATCAGGAACTCGCCCTGCTCACCGGTGGGTAGGTTCGGACCGGCCGGCTCCGGCTCCTGATGGTCGCTCTCGTCGCGTCCGCGGGCGTCGCCGACCCCGGTCAGCAGCGGTCGTTCACGCTCATTGCTCCACTGCCACACGTCGGCACGGAAGCCCAGAGTGTCGCGGAAGAACGCGACGCTCTTCACCTGGGCGGTGGTGGCTGTACCACCGTGCAGGTTTGTCGTCGATGGCGCAGCCGTATCGGTCTGAGTGGTCGCTGTAGTGGCATCCGACGCCCAGTTGTTCTCGAGTGTCGCCATGTTGCCCGAGAGCACACGGCCGAGCATGCGGTGCGCCCACGACGGGGCTGTCACCGTCTGACCGAGCGAGATACTGTCGCGGATCACCGTACCGGTGTAGGCATATCCGAACACACCGCCGGTGTTACGACTGTCAGCGGCGACTGATCCGGTGGCGTAGACACGCTCGCTGAGCGAGCCGGCGAGCGCGACGCCGATGGCACCGCCGACCTCAGTGGCCGTACCATGCACCGTTGCGGTCGTGTAGGCGTCGCGCAGCTCACCGCTGGAGTCACCCAGGATGCCACCCACGCGGCTCGGCGCGGTGATCTCTCCCGTGGTGTACACCCGTTCGACGACGCCGGTGCTGACGTTGGCGAGGATGCCCGCCCGCGCCACCGAACCACTCACCTGGGCGTCCTCGATGCCGAGGTCGTGGATGTAGCCGCCGTTCTTGTCGAACAGGCCGCCCGCCTGGGACCGCAGACCGGTGATGATGTGGCCTGCACCGTCGAGCTCGCCGGTGAACGGCACTCGTGCGGCAAGCGGCGCAAAGGACTCGTCAGCGAGCACGATGTCGCTGGTGAGCACGTAGCGCTCTTCCGGGAACTTCTCCATCATGCGCAGCTGCTCGCCGTCGGCGATCTCGAAGAAGCCGTCTTCGTTCGTCGGCAGGTTCGGGGTCGGCTTGACGTACTCCTCAGGGTTCGAGCGCAGCACCGGGCGCTCAGCGTCGGCGCTCCAGATCCAGACCTCATCCAGGTTCCAGCCCAGGGTTGTGCCAAAGTGCTCGGGCGTGCCCGCAACGGCTGCGGTCACCCGGGCGCCCTTGAGGTTGTCGGCGGCCGGGGCGTCAGAGAGCGATTCGGCCGAGACGAACGTCTCGTCGGTCGCGTGGTTGTTCTCCAGCGTTGCCTGGTGCCCTGAGAGCACCCTTCCGAGCACGGCGTGTGCGTAGCTGGGGGCGGTCACCGCGACGTTCAGTGACATCGCGTTGCGAATGTTGGTCTCGTTGTAGCCGTAGCCGACGACACCACCGGTGTTGCGGGTAGCAGCAGAGACGGCACCCGACGAGTAGACGTTCTCAGTGGTCGAACCGGCCAAAGCCACACCGATCACTCCGCCAGACTCGGTGTGCGTCGCGTGTACGTCAGCAGTCGAGTAGCTGTCACGGATCTGTCCCGACGAGTCGCCCACGAGGCCGCCGACACGCGAGGGCGCCGTGATCGAACCGCTCGTCCACGACCGTTCGATCGTGCCGTTGTTGACATCGGCGAGGATGCCGACTGGGCCGATCGCCGACGACGTGTCCACTCCGACCACGGCGAGGTCGTGAATCGTGCCGTCATTGGTCTGGAACAGTCCGGCACCGTTGGCCCCGGCCGCGACGTAGCCGCTGACGGTGTGGCCACGCCCGTCGAAGACACCGGCGAACGGAGTAGCTCCCGAGCCGATCTGTGCGCGCTCTTCACCGTCGAGCTGCAGATCGTTCATCAGGGCGTAGTGGGCGTCGGGGGCGTGCACGATCTTCTCGACGTCGGCCCAGGTGCGTAGCTCGTACGGGCTCTCTGCGGTTCCTTCACCAGGCATTCCCTCGCGCACGAGGATTCCCGCAGTCAGCTGCCGTCCGGTGTCGAGCCCGTCCCAGACGAACAGACGAACCGTGCTGTCGGAGCGCACCGGCAACGGAGAGTCGAACGCGACGAGTTGCTCGGTGCCGCGGTGGTCGAGTTCGACGGTCGCGGTGCGCACATCGAGCAGCGCCTCTCCGCTGAGGTCGTAGGCGGCGGCGACGAGAGTGGCGTCGTCGCGGGCTCCTTCGGTGCTGAGCACACCGACTTCGGCGAGCGCCCCGTCGACGACGTCGTGTGAGGTGACGCGGAACTCGGCTTCGGGCTTGCTCACCGCGAACTCGTCGACAAGTTCACCGTCGATCGTGTAGACACGGGCCTGCAGTTCACCGTCGACGGCTTCGAGCACGAGTCCGGTCTGCGTGTCGACGTCGTACACAGTGTCGTCCCACGACTGCACCTGATTGTCGTAGAACTTAGGGCCACTCGACCCCATCGTGACGAACGTGGTGCCCCGGTTCTTCTGCGCCTCGTCGGTGACGAGCTCGCCGCCCAGGATGGTGCTGCGCTTGTAGACGTGGTCGTGGCCGCCGATGTGCAGTCCGACACCGAGCCGGTGCAGTGTCTGAGTGATCTTGGCGCGCGCGACGGACATGCCAGCGTCGCCGCTGTGCCGACCGCCGTAGTAGGGGAAGTGCCCCATCACGACGTTCCATTCGGCGTCGCTGGCGCGCACGTCGTTCTCGAGCCAGGCGAGCTGGGTGTCAAGGTCGTAGTTCGAGTTCAGCACGGAAAAGTGGATGCTGCCCCGGTCGAACGAGTAGTTGCTCTCGCCGATCTCGCTGCCGTTCTTGGGCAGGTCGAACATCGAGCTGAAAATGCGGCTGCGTTCGACCGAGAGCGCGGTGCTGACCTCGCGGTCGCCGTATGTCTCGTGGTTGCCGACCATGGGGGCGAACTGCAGGTCGAGGTCTTTCAGGGAGTGGTCGAAGGTGCCCTGCCACTGTGCGGCGTTGCCGCCGTTGTCGACGAGGTCGCCGACCTGGATCACGGTGTCGCCTCCGGTGCGTTGGGTACGCAACTGGTCGAGCATCTGGGCGGGCAGCTCGTAGTCGGACTGCTTTCCGCTGTTGACCTGCACGTCGCCGAGTACGTACACGGGTGCGTCACCGGCACCACCGGCGACGAACTCGCCGCGCACGTCGGTCCACGGGCCGTTTTCGCTCACACCGAAGCGGTACTCGTAGCGCGTACCGTCATCGAGGTCGGCGAGGTCGAACTCGTGGCTGCGCAGTGCGTGCGCGGTGATGCTGTCGAGGTAGGTGTCGGCTTCGGTGGCGATGGAATCGACCTCGAAGACGCGGTCGTTGCTGGATGCCACAGTGGTGGCGCCCAGGCCGAACAGCGCGCCGACGGGTGCGATCTTGGCCCAGACCTTCTCGACGGCGATGTCGGTGGCCACGCTCAGGCCGGCTTCGCCAGCATCAGCGCCCACGGTGGCGACGGTACCCAGGTGGCGGAAGACCGATTCCGGGTCGAGGTCGGTGGCCGCAATCTGGATACGGTGCACCGTGGCCGCGGTGTTGCCCTTGTTATCGGTGGCTTTGATCACGACGAAGTGATCGTCGTAGCCTTCCACGGTGAACGACCCGTCAGTCACCGGGAGGCGGTGCTGCGTGTTGTAGACCTCGACCGTCGTGGCGGGATGGGTACCGCTGTCGTCGGTGGCGGTGAACGAGGGAAGGGCGATGCGTTCGCCTGCGTCGGCATGCTCGGGGGCAGCCGCACCGATGGTGATCTGTGGAGCGTAGTCGGCGCCACGCACCTTCTCACCGACCCAGATCGGGGCCGAGACGATCTGAGCACCGTCGGCCTGCGTGGCTTTGACGAAGTAGTAGTCACCGTCTGCGACATCGAGGGTCACGTCGAGGTTGTGCACGGCTCCGCTGAGGGCGCCGAAGTCATGTGCCACCCGGCCGGCGTTGCTGACGATCTGCACCCGGGTGAACGAGTCATCGGCATCCGGATCGGCGACCTGCACGACCGCATCGATCTGGGCGGTGTCGGCGGGAAGGATCGACCCCATCATGACGTCGTTCGCGCTGAAGGCAAGGATCGCGTTCGGGTCGAGCGTCGAGTACATGCTGCGCTCGTTCATGGCACGGTGCACGCCGTCGAGCGATTTCTCGTCTGCCCAGACGCCCGTCAGTGCCGGGTTGGCGCTGACCCAGTTGGCGCTGTGCTCATCGCCGTTGAAGACGGGGGCGATGTGCCATCCATTGTCGAGCGCGAGCTGCCACTGGGCATCGTAGGCAGGGCCCTTGTGCTCGAACAGTGACATGCGCGCGTCAGCCTCGGGGGTGAGGTGTGCGAAGTGGTCGAAGTTGCCCTTGCCAGTGGGTGAGGGATGGTTGAACTGACCAATGACTTCACCGTCAGCCGCGAGACGCGCATAGAACGTGGGCAGGTCGTACATGAAGTCGCCGACCGGGAACACGCCCCCCAGGTTGTCACCTGAGCCACGCACGTAGCCTGGTGCGGTGACGAACCACTCGGCGTTGAACAGGTTGATGTGTCCGGTCGAGTCGTACCAGGTCACTTCTTCGCCCGGCACAGCCACCAGGTCGCTGTCACCCGAAGCATTGTGCCGTTCCGCACCGCTCTTGAGGTACTTCCATTCGTTCGAGTGCGCGTGCTCATGGTCGTCGGCCCAGTCATCCGCCGAGCGTACGTCCATCGTCACGTCGTGCTCACTGGCCGAGAAAAAGTCGACGTCGGTGTTCTCGGCGACGTACGTGTAGGCGTCTTCGGGCAGTTTCACCCCGTCGCTGATCGACGTGTGCGAGTGAAACTCTCCTGTGTAGTGCGTTTTGCCGAGGAAGGTCGGATGTGCACTGGTGCCGTCGATCGCGGGGTCGGCTGCGTGCGCCGCCGGCGCGGTCAGCAACGTGGCTACCAGTCCGAGGGCGACCGAACTGGCGATCATCGCCCCCGCGCGTCGCCCCGAGCGGACTCTGGGTAGTTCGCCGCCCGGGAGGGCACGACCGCGACAGGCAGAAGCAGAGGCAGGGGTCAGTATGCGCACTCGCTCGACGGTATGGGGTGCTGACGAACCGTTCCCCTCTGGCGGGCGAACAGCAGGTGAACCTCTGCTTCACCCGAGAACTTCAACCCCGAACTCCGCGACGACCGCGCGCACTTCCTCCAGGTAGCGCTGGGCCTGTTCGGTGAGCGGGATCGCGGCGTGGTCGATCCAGCCGATCTCGATGCGCTCGTCGACGGCGAGCGGGATGGCGACGATCTCGGGGTCGAGTTCGTCGCTGATGATGCCCGTCGAGATCGTGTAGCCGTTGAGGCCGATCATGAGGTTGAAGATCGTCGCGCGGTCCGAGACCCGGATCTCCTGTGCGCTCGACAGCGTGGAGAGGATCTCCTCGGAGAGATAGAACGAGTTGTTCGCGCCCTGGTCGAAGGTGAGTCGCGGCAGGTCTGCGAGGTCATCGAGCGTGACGTGCGCGCGGGATGCGAGGGGGTTGCCCCGCGAGATGAAGATGTGCGGCTCGGCGAGAAAGAGCGGATGGAAGACGAGCCCGGCGTCGCGCAAGAGCTTGTCGATCACCCTCCCGTTGAACTCGTTCCGGTAGAGGATGCCGATCTCGCTGCGGAGCGTCCGCACGTCCTCGATAATGTCCCAGGTGCGCGTCTCCCGCAGTGAGAACTCATACTCGGCCGCGCCGATGGCTTTGACGACGCGCACGAACGCGTCCACCGCGAACGAGTAGTGCTGCGCCGATACTCCCAGCAGGCGCCGTGACGGCGGGCGCCCGAGGTAGCGCTGCTCCAGAAGCGCCACCTGTTCCACGACCTGCCGCGCGTACCCGAGGAACTCCGTGCCGTCGACGGTGAGAGTGACACCGCGGGCCGAGCGGACGAGGAGCGCACGCCCCACGCGGGCCTCGAGGTCCTTCATCGCGGCCGACATGGTCGGCTGCGCCACATACAGAAGGTCGGCGGCGGCGGAGATCGATCCCTCCGCGGCGACCTCGATGAAGTAGCGGAGCTGCTGGAGCGTGAGTCCGCTCGATCCCTGAGCCATAGGACGAGGCTATATGAACGCACATGAAGTTCTAGTTACTCGATATCGAACCATTCCCCTCACCATGGAGATATCTGTTTCCCCGGCCGTTCCGGCCGCACCCACGGATTGGCCACTCATGGCGGACGACTTCACGTTCAGCATCACCACCACTCGCTTCGACGAGAACTACACGCCGTCGGAGAACTCCCGCGCCACGACGAATTTCGCCAACCTGGCGCGCGGCGAGCACCGTCAGGAGAACCTCCGCAACACCCTGACGATGATCAACCAGCGCTTCAACGACCTGGCGGACTGGGACAACCCGAACGGCGACCGCTACGCGGTGGAGCTCGAGATCATCTCAGTGCAGCTGGAGTTCGCCGCAGAAGGCGCCGACCAGCAGTTCCCCCTGCTCGAAGTCCTCGACATCTGGGTCGTCGACCGGCACACGGGCGAGCGCCACCACGGCATCGTGGGCAACAACTTCTCCTCCTACGTCCGCGACTACGACTTCAGCGTGGTGCTGCCGGCAGCCAAGGCCAGTGGAAGCGCGATCCCTCAGGACTTCGGCGACCTGCACGGCAAGCTGTTCGAGCACTTCCTCGACTCCGACGCCTACCGGGAGCGGTTCACCGCGGCACCCGTCATCTGCATCAGCGTCTCGACGAGCAGAACCTACCGTCGTACCGGCAACCACCACCCGATCCTGGGCATCGAATACCAGCAGGACGCACCGGCCCTGACGGATGAGTACTTCGGCAAGATGGGCCTGCGCGCCCGGTACTTCATGCCGCGCGGCAGTGCAGCACCCTTCGCCTTCTACTTCCGCGGAGATCTGCTGGGCGACTACACCCCGCTGCAGCTCATCGGCACGATCAGCGCGATGGAGACGTTCCAGAAGATCTACCGTCCGGAGATCTACAACGCGAACTCGGCGGCGCCCGCTGTCTACCAGCCGACGCTGGAGCAGAACGACTACTCCCGCACGCAGATCGCCTACGACCGGGTCGAGCGCAGCCAGCTTGCGGTCATCCAGGGCAAGTTCACCGAGGAGCACTTCATCACGCCGCACAAGGACACCCTTGAGCGGTGGGCATCCAACTACGCCGTTTCCATCGCATGACCAGCGGAAAGTCCTCTCTCGTGAACACACTCCTGCCCACTTCCACCGTCGGAAGCCTGCCGAAGCCGTCCTGGCTCGCCGAGCCGGAGACCCTCTGGTCGCCGTGGAAGCTGCAGGGTGACGAATTGGTGGAGGGCAAGCAGGATGCGCTGCGCGCCGCCGTCCAGGAGCAGACGTCGCGCGGCATCGACATCGTCAGCGACGGCGAGCAGACGCGACAACACTTCGTCACGACGTTCATCGAGCACCTCAGCGGTGTGGATTTCGAGAAGCGCGAGACCGTCCGCATCCGCGATCGCTACGACGCGAGCGTGCCGACCGTCGTCGGCGCGGTCACGCGTGAACGGCCCGTGTTCGTCGAGGATGCAAAGTTCCTCCGGGGTGCGACCGATCGTCCGATCAAGTGGGCTCTTCCCGGACCGATGACGATGGTCGACACCCTCTACGACGCGCACTACAAGAGTCGCGAGAAGCTGGCGTGGGAGTTCGCGACGATCCTCAACCAGGAGGCGCGCGAGCTCGAGGCGGCCGGCGTCGACATCATCCAGTTCGACGAACCCGCGTTCAACGTGTTCTTCGATGACGTCAAGGACTGGGGTGTCGCAGCCCTCGAGCGGGCCGCAGAGGGACTGCGCGCGGAGACCGTCGTGCACATCTGTTACGGCTACGGCATCAAGGCGAACAACGATTGGAAGGCGACGCTCGGGTCGCAGTGGCGGCAGTACGAGGAGTCCTTCCCGCTCCTCCAGCAGTCCAGCATCGACACCATCTCGCTGGAGTCGCACCACTCGCACGTGCCCACCGACCTAGTGGAGCTCCTCCGCGGCAAGAAGGTCATGCTCGGAGCCATCGACGTGGCGAGCACCGAGATCGAGACGCCCGAAGAGGTCGCCGACACCCTGCGGAAGGCACTCGCGTTCGTCGACGCCGACAAGCTGATCCCCAGCACGAACTGCGGCATGGCACCGCTGAGCCGTGACGTCGCGCTGGCGAAGCTGAGTGCGCTCAGCGCGGGTGCCCGCATCCTTCGCGAAGAGCTGGGCGGCGGGGCGTAAGCATGTTTCACGCCTACCCCGCCGCCTCTTGGACCGAGACGCCGAAGCATGCCTTCTCGTCCTCGCTCTCGCCGGACGAGTTCAAGGCGCTGTTTCGCGGGCACCCCGGCGGTGTCGCTGTCATCACGGCGGATGCTGGCGAGGGGCCGGTCGCGTTGACCGCGACGTCGGTTGTGTCGGTGAGCGCTGAGCCTCCGCTGCTGATTTTCTCGATCTCGACGCTGTCGTCGGCATCCGCCGTGCTCTCACGTGCGGAGACCGTCGTCGTGCACCTCCTCGATGCGCACGATGTGGGCCTCGCCCAACTCGGCGCGACCCCGGGCATCGACCGCTTCGCGCAGGCGCACTCGTGGTCGAGGCTCAGCACCGGTGAGCCGGTGTTCGATGAGGCCCGGGCGTGGGTGCGCTGCGCGGTCATCGATCGCATGGATGCGGGCACCTCGACCGTGATCGCCGCCCACGCTCTGGAGTCCCACTTCACGCGCGACGTCGCCCCGGGCGAGCCGGGCGACGCCCTGGTCTATCACAACCGGTCGTGGCACCGCCTCGGTGAGCACTCGCGTCTCGAGGTCTGACCCCGCGCGCGAGTCACCTCAGGACGACGTCGGAGGGAAAGACGGAATACGAGTCGGCGGCGCATCGCGGCCGGTCGTCTCTGTGGCCTGCTCGCGAACAAAGCGGCGTCCCGTGACGGTCTGGGCGCTCAGCTTCAGGACATGCGGCTTGAAGCGCGGGCTCCAGGTGGAGAGGCGTCGAACGCCCGAACGCTCGATCTCGACATCATCGCGAAGGTGGGTCAGAGGACCTCGAACGACGACACTCCACCGTTCCTCGCCGTCCCCGCCGTCCCCGCCGTCCACTTCGAAAGCGCCGACGCTGTCGCTTCTGCTCTTGACGCTGACGAGCTTCAGGTCGGCGGCCGTGCGGATGTAGATCGCCCCCTCATAGACCGTGTAGTTGACGGGGAAGATCTGCGGCCCGTCGTCTGCGTCCACGACGACCAGACGCCCCATGTCATGCCCTTCCAGCAGCTGCCAGGACTCCGCGGTGTTCAGGTGGCCGTCGCGCGCGATGGTCATGTCTTCTCCCTGTCGTCAATCCCCAGTACACCAGTCGAAGCGGGGAAGGGAAAGACCAAAAGGTTTCCGAGGGATGGCGCACGCCCAACCCGTCCGAGGGACGCAGGAGCGGCGTAGCAAAGCGACGTCCGGCAGACTGAAGCGATGGATGCCACCCTCGCCGCGCTCCCCGCGGATGCCGACCATCGCACCGCCGAACGCGCCTTCATCGACGCCGGGTGGACGCGAGCCGGCGCCGGCGACTGGGCGATCGCGCTGCGCGCGCCAGACGGATCGGCCGCGGTGCGCATCAGCCCGTTCGATCCGACGGGCCCCTACACGGCGGAGCTCTACCGCGCCGCGGCGCACACTCGGCTGATGCCGGAGCTCTTCGCACATCGCAGGCTGTCGGGCGGTGGTGACCTGCAGCTCATGGAGTGGCTGACTCCGGTCGACCCCGCCGACGCCCATGCCTTCCACGGGCTGATCGCGGCACGCGACGAAACCCTGGCCGAGCTGGTCGATCTCATCGACAGCATCCACGCGAGGGCGCTGCGCGAGCTGCCCTGGTGCGGACCACTCGACACGAATCCGTCGAACGTGATGCGCGGCGCCGACGGACGACTCGTCGTCATGGACCTCTTCTACGCCGACGGCCCTGCCCTGTACGCGACGGCGGGCAGTGACCCCGACGCCCTCGTCGCGCGCATCCCAGAATCGGAACGACGTCACATCACCGAGATCCCGCTCGCCGGATCCGGCCCGTGGGACGAGGCGTCCCGCGAGGAGATGCGGCGCGGGATCGCCGCGGCGGACGCCCGGCGCGGGTAGGCCGGGCATCCGCCGCATCCACCCCTACGGCAACAGGGTGAAGCCGGACTCGTATCGCGTCTTGCCGAGCGACGCCATCAGGATCTGCAGAAACCCCATCGCCTCCAGCTCGCGCGCACGGGTCAGCGGACCCACATCCACGGCCCGCATCCCCGCCGCTTCCACGAGTGCCGCGACCTGCACCTTCGCATCCGCATAGTCACCGGCGTAGAGCACCGTCGTGGGGGTCGTTCCGTTCGTGCCGCTCGTGAGCGTGTCGCCGAGATTGACGTTGAACGCCTTCACGACGGCCGCTCCCACCGGGAGCAGGGCAGCGAGCTCTGCGGCCGTCGATGAGTCGGGGGGCGACATCAGCGCGTCGTTGGTCGAGAAGTCGATCGGGTTGCTGATGTCGATCGTCACCTTGTCTCGGAGCTGATCGCGATAGTGCTCCAGCACGCTCGGATACGCCCCGTAGGGCACGGCGAGCACGACGAGATCACCCGTGATGTCGTCTCCCATGACGCTGTACTCGAACCGCGACCGCGCCGCCGAGGGGCTCTGCGCACTGCGCTTGATCATCTGAACACTCGCGCCCGCACGAAGCGCGACCTCGGCGATCGCCGCGCCCATCTTTCCGCTGCCGATGATGCTGATCGAAGTCATGCGAACTGAACCTTCCGGAATCGGGTGAGTGCCTGCTCGGCCACCTTCTGCGCGTCGTAGTCGAACACCGTGCTGCGACGGAAGTCACGACCGACGCGGATGTCGGCGTCGCGCTTGTCCAGGTCGGCGAACTCGTACTGCGCATCGAACATGGCGCCGGCGCGACGCGAGCCGTGCTGCAGGATCGCCGTGCGCTGCATCCGCACTGCGGTGTAGCGCCGGAACGCCTCCGGGATGTCCGCGATCTCGTCCGCGGCGGCGAGGAAGGTGGCCAGCGCCATGCTGTCTTCGATCGCCTGATTCACTCCCTGTCCCTGATGCGGCAGCATCGTGTGCGCCGCATCGCCGAGCAGTGTGATGGCTCCACGCGACCAGTTCGTGAGCGGGTCGTGATCGAACAGCCCCCACCAGAAGGTCTTGTCGATCTGTCGGATGAAGTGCTGCAGCTTCGGATCCCACTGGTCGCCCGCGAACTCGGCGGCCAGCTCGCTCACCTCTGCGGGTCCCGACCACGGCCCGTTGAGGGGGCGGTCGCTGGGGATTCCGGCGACGAAGTTGAAGAGCTTGCGTTGCTGCAGGGGGTAGGCCATGAAGTGCCGTCGATCGCCCATCCACACCTGGCTGATCATCGGCCAGTCCTCGGGCAGCAGCGACGCATCGACCACACCGCGGTAGACGATGTACCCGGAGTACACCGGCTCCGGGTGCTGCCCCACGGCCTGACGCACCACGGAGTGGATGCCATCCGCACCGATCACCGCGTCGAAGACGTCTTCGACACCGTTCTCGAACTCGACACGCACTCCCGCATCGACCGTCTCCACCGACGCCAGCCGATGGCCGAGTCGCACAACCTCAGCAGGCACGTTGCTGGCCAGAGCGTTGATGAGGTCGGGTCGATACATGCCGATGTTCTGGTAGTTCTTCGCCGAGTCCTCCCAGGCTGCGTCAGTGACGATCTCGCCCATCGCGTTCTGATAGACGCCGTGCCCGTCCGGCACCGCCCCCGCACTGCGGATCCCCTCGAGCACCCCGAGCCGGTCGAGCACACGTGCCGCGTTCGGCGCCACGGTGACTCCGGCTCCGACCTCACCCAGTTGGCTGGCCTGTTCGAAGACCGTGACCTGCACTCCGGCGATCTTCGTGAGGGCGATCGCCGCGGTGAGTCCGCCCATCCCTCCGCCGATGATCGCCACTCTGGCGTTCTGACTTACCATTTCCTACTCCTTGACTGAGCCGCAGGTCGCGACGGGTCGTGCGATGCGCGATGGGCGCTACTTCGTCTCCGCGAGTTGCGCGACGGGGGTGCGGGACGCGAAGATCGTGGCTCCCGTCGCCTGTTCCGCCTCGTGATCCGGGCCGAGCGGGATGCCGGAGCGATCACGCAGGCACAGGGTCGCGCCCGCTCCGAGCAGGGTGGCGAGAAGCAGGTAGCCGGAGACGGCGGCGGTCGTGCCGGTCGCTCCCAGCAGCATCTGCGCGATCATGGGCGCGAAGGCTCCGCCGAGGACGGCGCCGATCGCGTAGGTGATCGAGACACCGGAGAAGCGGACGGATGCCGGGAAGATCTCCGAGTACCACGCAGCCAGTGGCCCGTAGGTGAGGCCGAGGCCGGTCGAGATCAGCAGCAGCGCGAGGTAGAGCCCGGGCAGTCCGCCCTCGTCGACGAGCCAGAAGACGGGGAAGACGACGAGCGCCTGGATGCCGAAGCCGATGAGGAAGGTGTGACGCCGTCCGATCACATCGGCCAGGTAGCCGGCGATCAGTGTCGAGAAGAACCACACGGTGGCGGCGAAGACTGCCGCGACGAGCACAGCGGTCGTGTCGATGCTCTGCACGTTGATCGCGTAGTTGTTGAGGAAGCCACCCGTGGTCATGTAGCCGAGCGTGCCGTTGCCGACGAACACGAGCGCCGCGAGGATCACGAGATGCCAGTAGCGCTTGAAGAGCGTCACGATCGGCAGGCGCGCCTGCTTGCCGCGCTTGGCGATCTCTTCGAAGACCGGGCTCTCCGAGACCGAACGGCGGATGACGAAGCCGATCACGATCAGCACGGCGCTGAGGAGGAAGGGCACGCGCCACCCCCACTCGAGGTAGGCCGCACCGGGAGAGATGACGCCGGTCATGAGCGCGGTCACCCCCGACGCGAGCAGGAATCCGAGCGGCACACCCAGCTGCGGCCACGACCCGGCGCGCCCGCGGCGATCAGCAGGTGCGTGTTCGACGGCCATCAGGACCGCCCCGCCCCACTCTCCACCGGCGGAAAGCCCCTGCAGGATGCGCAGCAGCAACAGCAGCACGGGTGCCAGGATGCCGATCTGCGCGTACGTGGGCAGCACGCCGATCAGCGTGGTCGCCGCGCCCATGAGCACAAGCGTTGCGACCAGCATCGCCTTGCGCCCGATGATGTCACCGAAGTGACCGGCGAGGAAGGCTCCGAGCGGGCGGAACAGGAAGGAGATTCCGACCGTGGCGAAGGAGAGCAGGAGCGCGATCTCCTTGCCGGCGGGCTGGAAGAACAACTGAGCGAACACGAGCCCTGCGGTCGTGGCGTAGATGAAGAAGTCGTACCACTCGATCGTGGTGCCGATGATCGTCGCGAAGGCGATCCGGCGCAAGGATGCTGGCGCAGCAGCGGAAGAGGTCATCTGTGTCCCTAACGTCATTGTTTCCCCCTGCGGCAGAGGGGTGTGGGAATCGGGTGTTCTTATCGTCCTCGACAGCACTCTGCGTGTAAATCACGGTTATCCGCAGATATAGTTCGATCAGACAGAAGAACTCTGCCGGGAGGAGGGCAATGGCGGACGTCAGCCTGCGACAGTTGGAGCTGTTCGCTGCGCTCCCCGACTTCACCACCCTCAGCGCGGCCGCCGCGCACCTGCACATCTCGGAGTCCGCGCTTTCGCAGGCGGTCACGAGCCTTGAGAAGGCTGTGGGTGAGCAGTTGTGCGTCCGTCGCAAGGCGCGCGGCCTGACTCTGACTCCCGCCGGGCAGCGCTTCGCCGAGCAGGCGCGGAAGATCATCGCCGATACGCAGGAGCTCGTCCTGGGCGCCGGCGACGGGACGGAACTCCGCGGCCCGGTGAAGCTCGGCTGCTACTCCAGTTTCGCCACGAACGTCGTGCCCGAGCTTCTGGAAGGATTCCCGAAGAAGCATCCGGGAGTGCGCATCGAGATCACCGTCGGCACGAACGAAGAGCTGCTCTCGGCCCTCGACTCGGGGCACCTCGATGTGGCGCTCGTCTTCGACGTGTCGCTGCCGGTCGGGTACCGCCGCCGCAAGATCTACGCGACCGAGCTCGAAGTGCATCTGCATCCCGACCACCCGCTGGCCGCGTCCCGCACGGTCGACCTCGCAGAACTCGCCGACGAGCCGTGCATTCTGTACGACGCGACCCCGGGCACCCGAAACGTCACGGATGCCTTCGCCGCGCGCGGTCTGGAGCCACGCATCGTGACGAAGGTGCCGCAGATCAGTCTCGTGCAAGCCCTGGTCGGACGCGGCGTGGGCTACGGATTGCTGATGTCCCGGCCCAACATCCTCCCGATGAGCACGGAGGGTCGACCGGTCGTCATCCTGCCACTCGATCCCCCGGTCACGCTCTCGCATGTCGTGGGGCTCTGGCCTGCAGACATGTCACTCACCCCGCGCGCATCCGCCCTGCTCGACTTCGCGGTCGAGAAGCTCGGCGGGTACGGGCGGCCTGACGCCATCCCGCCCTCGCAGTAGGCGCGGCTACCTCCGCCCGATCCCCGCGAACAGCACGTATCCGAGCGGCACGACGGATCCGACCATGAGCAGCGTCCCCACGACAGGGTTGACGCCCACCAGGAGCGCACCTCCGACGAGCAGACCTGCGAACACGACGGCACCGACGGCCCGCCGCACGAGGCGGATCAGCCAGTCCATCCGCCTCTCCAATCGGGAGAGGTCGAACGTGAGCGTGCCCTCTTCGAGCCGATCGACGACGCCATCGATGCGCTGCGGCAGTCGCCAGGCGACCCCGGCGGTGGCCATCGCCTCCTGAGCGAAGTCACGCACCATGTTGCCGCTCTCGTCGCGCAGCAGCTGTGCCGCGTAAGGCTCGACGGCATCCCAGACATTGAAGTCCGGGTCCAGCGAGCTGCACAGACCGGACGTCAGCGAGACGGCTCGCATGAGCAGCAGGAATCCCTCCGGGAACTGAAACGGCAGACCGCGGACGACATCGCCGAACTCGTTGCCGAAGTCGCGGAACTCGCGCGGGTCGACCGCGCTCATCTCCGCGAAACCCATGCCGCCGAAGCGCGCGAAGAGGTGCGTCACCGCCTTCTCGAACTCGCGGGTGTCGGCGCTCGGCAGCAGTGCACCCACTCCCTTGACGCCCTCGATCAGACGGCGGCTGTCGCGTGCCGCGAGCGCGATCACGATCGTGCGCAGCCCCTCGCGGATGCCGGATGGAACCTCGCCCATCATGCCGAAGTCGATGAAGGTGAGGCGCCAGCCCGCAGCATCCGGAGTCACGAAGACGTTGCCCGGGTGCGGATCGGCGTGGAAGAAGCCGTGCCGGAAGATCTGCTCGAACATGGCCTCAGCGAACGCCGTCGCGACCTCGGCGGGGTCGATTCCGGCAGCCCGCAGTGCCACGGCGTCATTGACCTTGATCGCCGTCACATCCGACAGGGTGAGCACGCGTCGAGTGCTGCGCTCCCACGCGATCTGCGGAGCGGCCACGCGCGGATCGGCGGCGAAGTTCTCGGCAAAGCGCTCGGCGCTGGCGGCCTCGTGCAGGTAGTCGATCTCTTCGCGGGTGGTCTGCGCGAACTCCTCCATGAGGGCCGGAGCATCGACCTTGTCGGACACGAGGCGGATGCGACTCAGCCACCGCCCGACGCGCCGCAGTGCGTCCAGGTCGACCTCGACGATCTCCTCGATACCCGGACGCTGCACCTTGACCACGACGTCTTCGAAGCCGGCGTCCGCGGCGACGTCGGCGGAGAGCCGGGCGCGATGCGCCTGACCGAGGGATGCTGCGGCGAGCGGCACCTCTTCGAAGAAGTCGTACGCCTGCGACAGCAGGATGCCGAGTTCTTCTTCCGCGCGGCGCTGGATGGCCGCGAACGGCTCTGCAGGCACCTCGTCCTGCAGATCTTCCAGCGTGCGCGTGACCTCGGGTGGCAGCACGTCGAGCCGTGATGACAGAAACTGCCCGACCTTGATCATGAGTCCGCCGAGGTCGACCGCCAGCACGCGAAAGCGCTCGGCCATCCGCCGGAGCCGTTCGGGTCGCGAGCGCTCCGAGACGCCCGCCATCCCCAGGCGCGGCAGAGCCATCTCGAACCACCAGAGCTGCACGAGCTGCCGCATCGCGAAACGCAGGATCCTTCGGTAGCGGGCGCGGTGAGGGCGGATGCTGCGCGCAGCGTCGTTCACGCGGACAGCCCTCCCCTCACCGGCCGACATCCGCGGATCGTCGAGAGCGGTTCACGCGTCAGCCAGGATGGCGTACAGCTTACGACGCGCGTCGTCGAGGACGGCAGCGGCCTTTTCGATCTGCTCGGGGGTGCCGGTGCGGGCGACCTGTGCGGCGGCTCCCGCGAGGTCGGCACCCGACTTCGCGAGCGCCGTGTGCTTGAACGCAGTGCGAGAGCCGGATGCCTCCCAGGGGGCGGGCTCTTCCGCGGCAGCATCCGCAGTCTCCTGCCCTGCCTCGGTGAGCGAGTAGGTCTTGCGACCGCCGCGTTCTTCTGCCGTGATCAGCCCTTCATCGGCGAGGAGCTGCAGGGTGGGGTAGACCGAGCCCGCACTCGGCTTCCACGTGCCACCGCTGCGCTCTTCGATCTCGTGAATGATCTGGTAGCCGTGCATCGGCCCTTCGGCGAGCAGGCTGAGCACCGCCGTGCGCACGTCGCCACGCGCCATCCGCGTGGGTCCGGTGCGCTGCTCGAACGCGGAGCGCAGCTGATCCATGACCTCGAAGATCGCCGCCGCGGGGCGACGGAAGTCGGGGCCGCCAGTGGGCCCGCCGCTCGATCCGCCGAACGGGTTGCCGGGCATTGATGTGTTCATGATGACCTCCCAGTGGTCGTCGAAACGATAGTTAACGATATGTCGTTGACTATCGCTGGGCAAGACATTTCAGGATTCTCGAAGATTCAGTATTCTCTCTTGCTAAGTACCGGTACTCGGTGTTACTTTGTACCGGTACTCGGCAGCACCGAGTAGTGAGGAGGCCCTGATGGGCAAGCAGATGACCGAGATGCTCAAGGGCACCCTGGAGGGGATCGTCCTGGCGCTACTCGCCGAACAGCCCGCCTACGGATACGAGATCACCGCGCGACTGCGCGACCGCGGCTTCAGTGACATCGCCGAGGGCACGATCTACGCCCTGCTCGTGCGCATCGAGCAGAAGAGTCTCGTCGACGTCGAGAAGGTCCCCAGCGAAAAGGGGCCCCCGCGCAAGGTCTACTCCCTCAACGCGCACGGCACCGCTGAGCTCGAGGAGTTCTGGAAGACCTGGAACTTCCTCGCCACACACATCGAAGAACTGCACACGAACACCAAGGAGAACTGACATGGCCGCAAAGTGGATCGAAGCGCTCACCGGATCGCTCGAGCAGAAGAAGCAGTACAAGCAGGCCAAGGCACGCATCGAGTCGCTGCCCGAGCCCTACCGCCAGGTCGCCGAGGCGCAGCACCGCTACTACATGTACTACGGCGGCGTGACCGACGGAGACACCCTGGTGCAGATGTTTACCGACCTCGCCGACCTGTGGGAGCGCGCCGCGATCGACGGCACCCCCGTAAGCGCGATCGTCGGTGACGACGCCGTGGAGTTCGCCGAGAACTTCGCCCAGGCCTACGCCGGCACGCGCTGGATCGACAAAGAGCGCGCGCGCCTGATCGAGGCCGTCGACAAGGCCAGGGAGACGGAGAAATGACAACAGCACCCGCCATCGAAGTGCGCGGGATCGAGAAGTCGTACAGAGACCTGCATGTGCTGCGCGGTGTCGACTTCGAGGTCGCGCCAGGGTCCATCTTTGCCCTGCTCGGCTCGAACGGCGCCGGCAAGACCACGATGGTGCGCATCCTCTCGACACTGCTCACCCCCGATGCCGGCGCAGCCGTCGTCCAGGGTCTCGACGTGGCATCCGCGCCACGGAAGGTGCGCGAGAAGATCTCCCTGACCGGCCAGTTCGCCGCCGTCGATGAGATCCTCACCGGGCGTGAGAACCTCGTGCTCGTCGCGAAGCTTCGTCACCTTGAGCACCCGGGCCGAATCGCCGACGACCTGCTCGCGACGTTCCGACTGACAGACGCCGGAGGCCGCCGCGTCGGCACCTACTCCGGCGGCATGCGGCGCCGGCTCGATATTGCGATGAGCCTGATCGGCAACCCCGAGGTCATCTACCTCGACGAGCCCACCACGGGGCTCGACCCCGAGGCGCGCATCGAGGTGTGGGAGGTCGTCAAGAACCTCGCGAACACGGGCACGACGGTGCTGCTCACAACCCAGTACCTCGATGAGGCAGAGCACCTGGCCGACCGCATCGCGATCCTTCACGAGGGCCGGATCATCGCGAACGGCACCCTCGCTGAGCTGAAGGCCCTGCTGCCACCGGCGAAGGTCGAGTACGTCGAGAAGCAGCCGACGCTGGAGGAGATCTTCCTCTCCCTCGTCGGCACGAAGACCGAAAGGGATGTCGCATGACCACGCACTTCGTCGCCGACACCGCGACGCTCACCGGGCGCTCGATGCGCCACATCTTTCGCAGCGCTGACACGATCATCACGACGGCGGTCACCCCGATCGCCCTCATGCTGCTCTTCGTCTTCGTGTTCGGCGGCGCGCTGCGTCAGAGCACGGGAGTCGAGAACTACGTCAACTATCTGCTCCCCGGCATCCTGCTGATCGCGATCGCCTCCGGTATCGCCTACACGGCGTTCCGCCTGTTCACCGACCTGCAGAGCGGCATCTTCGAACGCTTCCACTCGATGCCGATCGCTCGCTCCAGCGTGCTCTGGGCGCACGTGCTCACGTCGCTCGTCGCCAACGGCATCACCCTCGCGATCATCTTCGGGGTGGGGCTTCTCATGGGCTTCCGCACGAGCGCGAGCCCCCTGGCCTGGCTCGCGGTCATCGGCATCCTGGGGCTGTTCACCCTCGCCCTCACCTGGCTGGCCGTGATCGCCGGACTCAGTGCGAAGACCGTCGACGGCGCGAGCGCCTTCTCGTACCCGCTCATCTTCCTGCCGTTCATCAGCTCGGCCTTCGTGCCCACCGAGACGATGCCGGGCCCGGTGCGCTGGTTCGCCGAGAACCAGCCGGTCACCTCGATCGTCAACTCGATCCAGGCCCTGTTCGCCGGGCAGCCCGTCGGCACCGACCTCTGGGTCGCACTGGCGTGGTGCGTAGGCATCCTGGTCGTCGCCTACGCGGGAGCGATGCTCGTCTACCGCCGACGGATCGCCTGACCGGGGCCGCCGGCTCGGGCCCCGATGGTGGCCGTCAGGCGCTGTCGTCCTCGTACCGATCGTGCAGACGCATCCACGAGTACGGCGACTCCTGCGGCCATCCTTCGGGCGAGTTCTCCCATGACTCCTGGCGGCCATACGGAGTGAGGTCCAGCAGGTCGAACACGAGCATGAACGGCTCTTCTCCCCGCGCGAACGTCGACCAGGAGTGGAAGATCCGCTCGCCCCGACGAACGAAGACACTGATCGCCTGCCGCTCCTCACCCTCGCGCGTCGCACCGAAGTCCTCATTGAACGAGGTGGCGCCGGACGACACCCACGGCAGATCCCACCCCATCCGCTCACGGAAGGGGATCAGCTTCGCAAGCGGCGCCCGCGACACCATCGCAAACGCCGTGCGCCGGGCCTGCAGGTGGCTCAGCGGACCGATGTGGTCGGCCATCATCGAGCATCCGTCGCAGCCCTCTGCCCAGTCCTCACCGAACATGAAGTGCTGGATGATCAGCTGCGGCTGATCCCCGAACAGGTCGAGCAGTCGCACGGCCCCATCCGGACCCTCGAACACGTAGTCGGTCGTGACCTCGACGACCGGCATTCGACGACGCAGCGCAGCGACGGAGTCCTTCATGCGTGTCAGCGCCTTCTCCTGCTGCAGCAGCACACGGCGGGCGTCGGCCCACTCCTCGGCGTCGACAATGCGGGGCAGGGGCAGTTCTGAGGCGACCATCTGAGCATTATGCCCACGCCCGCCGACGCGGCGGAAGGCTCAGGAGCGGCGGATGCTGCGCGTCACCGTGAACTTCGGGGTGCGGAGGATCTGCTCCGTCTCGCCGATCAGACGGGTGAGCTCACCGCGATAGGCAAGCGACGAATTGAAGACCGTCCACAGCTCGCCACCGGGGCGGAGGATGCGCGCGGACGCCTCGAAGAGACGCGTCGCCGCACCGGTGTGCACGCTCGCCCCCAGGTGGAACGGCGGATTCAACAGCACGATGTCGACCGAGGCAGCCGCGATCTCGGATCCCGCGTCGTCGTGCGTGACGGTGACGCGGTCTTCGACCCCATTCGCCCGCACGGTCTCGCGGGCAGAGGCCACCGCCGCGGCCGAGCGGTCGGTCGCCAACACCTGGACCTCCGGGTGCGCGAGCGCGTACGAGACGGCGAGCGCACCGGTGCCGCAGCCGAGGTCGACGACCGTGCGGGCACTAACTCCTCCAGAATCTTCGGCGAAGCCCCCGTTTCGGGCAGTTTCGGCCTTTTCGACACCGTTTTGGAGGAGTTGTGAACGCCCCAGCGCGAGCGCGTCCAGCAGCACCCGCGTTCCGATGTCGAGGCGCGCTCCGGCGAATGCGCCGCCGTGCGCCACGAGGGTCAGCCCCTCGTGCGTCTCCACGACGGGAAACGGCGGCGTCCCTGCGACGGGCCGAGGGCCGGCTGCGATGACCAGACGCGACTTCCGCTGCGCGCGCTGCGCCTGCACGTTCTCGAAGAAGCGCCCGAGCACCTCGTTCTGACCGAGAGTCATGTGCTTGACGCGCCCACCGGCGATCACGACGACGTCCGGTGCCGCCCAACGTGCGATGGCATCCGCGATCTCCTCCAGCTCTGCGAGCGCCTTCGGTAGCTGCAGCAGCACCAGACGAGCGCCGGAGAGAAGCTCCGGCCCGAGCTCGTGCGACGTGAACGCCGTGTCTTCCCGCGGGAGGTCTGCGACGCCGTCGGCGTGTCCGCCCTCGACACGCCCCGTGCCAGACACAGCATCCGCGGAAAGCAACGCCCGCGCGTTGTTCGCAAGCGCTCGACGCCCCGTCGCCAGATCTTGGTGCACCCGGATGCCGCGCAGACCGGCCGCGGCGAGCGCAAGGGTGATCGCCCCGTACTCGTCGCCGATCACGGCGATTCTCGCGCCCGGAGCATCCGCCCTCAGCGCCTCGGCGACCAGCAGCTCGTCGGTGGCGTCCCAGGCCTGCAGGTTCTCCGCCTCGACATCGGGGAAGCGTCGCAGGCGGGAGTAGGGGAAGTCGGACACCGTTTTACTGTACGCGGCAGCCTCTCTTGACGACCGCGGACGACGGGCATATGGTGCCCAACGTGGGGCCCGTCGACCCCGTGAGGGGGAATCGTGAGCGCCGCCATCGAGATCTCGCACCTGCACAAGAAGTTCGGCCAGCACACCGCTCTACATGACCTGGATCTGCGTGTGTCTCCGGGCACGATCTTCGGCCTGATCGGCCCGAACGGGGCCGGAAAATCGACCACACTGCGCGTACTGCTCGACATCATCCGGCCGACATCCGGCGTCACTCGCGTGCTCGGTGAAGATCCGCGGCAGGGCGGCGCCGCACTGCGCCGGCGCATCGGCTACATGCCGGGCGAGCTGCGACTGGAGGGGCGTGTCACCGGTCGCCGACTGCTCTCCTTCTATGAAGAGGTGTCCGGACCGGTCGCTCCGGGCGCGGCCGAACGACTGGCCGAGCGTCTTGGCCTCGACCTGAACCGCCCCGTGCGCACGCTATCCAAGGGCAACAAGCAGAAGCTCGGCCTCGTTCAGGCGTTCATGCATGCGCCCGAACTGCTCATCCTCGACGAGCCGACCAGCGGGTTGGATCCGCTCGTGCAGCGCGAGTTCCTGCAGATGGTGCGAGAGGCGCGCGATGCGGGTCAGACGGTGCTGCTGAGTTCCCACGTGCTGAGCGAGATCCAGCAGACCGCCGACGAGGTCGCGGTGCTCGCCGATGGCAGGGTTGTCGCCGACGGTGCCGTATCGGCCCTGCGGCTCGCGTCGATTCGTCGGGTGCAGGCGGTGATCCAGACGACGGATGCTGCCGCCACACGCACTCTGTTCGAGGGCGTTCCCGGGCTCACCTCGGTGGAGGTCACCGACGATGGTGGTCTCCTGCGTGTGCGCGGCACCGTCGAGGGGTCGATCGATCCGTTCGTGAAGGCACTCGCCCGCTGTGAGGTGCACGACCTCACGATCGAGGAGCCGGATCTGGCCGAATCGGTGCTGCGGCTCTACGGTGCGGATACTGCCCCCGCCCCGACCCGACGGAGTCTTCGTGACTAGTGTGCCGGTGCTGCGTCGCAGCATCCGGGAGTCCTGGCGAGGACTGATCGGCTGGAGTCTCGGCATAACGGCCCTGCTGTTTCTCTACTTGCCGCTTTTCAAGAGCTTCGGCACGGGCGGTCAGCTTCAGGCGGTGATCGACGCGCTCCCGAAAGAGCTGACGAAGACGATCGGCTACGACCAGATCGCGACGGGCGCGGGCTACGCGCAGAGCACGTTCTACGGGCTGACCGGCTTCGTGCTGTTCACGATCGCCGCGGTCATCTGGAGTTCGGCGGCGATCGGCGGCGCCGAGGAATCCGGTCGGCTGGAGCTCGACCTCGCTCACCCGATCGCGCGGGTGCAATACGCGCTGGAGCAGGCCGCGGCCATCGTCGTGAAGGTGCTCTGGCTTGGGCTTCTCGCGGGCCTCATCGTGTGGGGGATGAACGAGCCGGTCGGCCTCGGCATCGATCCGCCGCACATCATCGGCGCGTCGGCGGCGCTGGCGGGGCTCGGCTTCCTCACGGCGTCCATCGGCCTGTTGGTCGGCGCGCTCACAGGGCGGCGGTCGTGGGCGAGCGGAGCCGCCGCGGGGATCGCGGTGCTCGGCTATGTCTTCCAGGCGGTCGCGAAGCAGAGCAGCGATCTCGAGTGGCTCAACATCTTCTCCCCGTACGCGTGGGTCTACCACCAGTCGCCCCTGAGCGACGGCGTGGACCTCGGCGGACTCGCACTCGTCTGGGGATTCGCGATCGTGTTCGCCGCGGCATCCGCCTTCGCCCTGCAACAGCGAGACGTGACCGGCTGAAACGAACGGATGCCGCATCGTCTGAGGGAGACGATGCGGCATCCGCGGTCACTTCACCTAGAACCAGCCGAAGATCACCGGCAGGTACGTCACGCCGAACAGGAACGCGAGGCAGAGACCGAACCACGGCAGCATCGCGGGGACCGCCTGCGAAACCGAGATCTTGCCGATCTTGCACGAGACCAGCAGACACAGACCGACCGGCGGTGTGAGCAGTCCGATGCCGAGGTTGACCACCATGATCAGACCCAGGTGCACCGGATCGATACCGACGGCGGTCGCCACGGGCAGCAGCAGCGGCACGAACACGATCAATGCCGCGTTGCCCTCCATCACGGTTCCGATCACGAGGATCAGGATGTTGATGAGCAGCAGGATCAGCAGCGGGTTGTCGGTGAGATTGAGCATCCACGTCGAGATGGCCTGCGGGATCTGACCGCTCACCAGCGCCCAGGAGTAGATCTGCGCGGCGGCGATCACGAGCATGATCACACCGACGAGCACGGAGGACTCCGTCATCGAACGGAACAGCTTCTTGAGCGTCAGCTCCTTGTGCACGAAGAAGCCGATGATCACTGCGAGCAGCACGGCGACCGCACCACCCTCGGTGGGCGTGAAGGCGCCGATGCGGATGCCACCGATGATCACGACAGGCAGGATGAGGGCCCACACAGCGCGCCCGAGAGCGGTCGTGATCTCCTTCGCCGTCGCGCGACGCTCGGCCGGCTGCTTCTTCACGACGGCGACGATGTAGCCCACGATGAGCAGCGACGCGACGAATGCGAGTCCGATGATCAAACCGTAGAAGAACAGGTCGGCGATCGAGGCCTGGGCGAGCACGCCGTAGACGATCAGATTGATCGACGGCGGGATCGTGACGAACATCGCGCCTGCCGTCGCCATGAGCGAGACGGCGTACCGCGGCGAGTATCCCCGCTGCACCATCTGCGGGATCATGATGCGGCCGACGCTGGAGGTGTCAGCGACCTGCGACCCGGAGATGCCACCGAAGATCGCTGTGGTGACCACTGTCACGTGGCCCAGGCCTCCGCGGATGCTGCCGACGAGCACGTACGCGAAGTCGATGAGACGCTGAGTGATGCCCGAGGCGTTCATGAGCGCACCTGCGATGACATACAGCGGAATCGCGAGCAGCGGGAAGTTGCGGATGCCGGCGACCATGCGCTGGGCAGCGATCTCCAGCGGCACATTGCTGAAGAACTCCAGTCCGATCATCGAGCTGAGCGCGAGGGCGATGCCGATCGGGAGCCCGACGACGAGCAGCGCGCCGAAGCCGAAAGCCAATGCGTAACCCATCGTCACGCCTCCTTCGAAGAGTCGTCAGCGGCGCGGCGCTGGGCGGGAGATGACCCGGTTTCCTGGCCTCCGGTCGCACCGTCGAGAAGACCGTGCCCTTCGCGGGTCGCCTGCTCGACGTCACCCACCTCGGAGTCGAGAACGTCGATGACGGCCTGGTCTGCATCGGCGTTGAGGACGGTGAGGCGACCGCGGAAGAAGGCGACCGCGCGCTCGATCGTGAAGATCGCGCTGAGTGCGGCACCGACGGGAACGGCCATGTAGACCCAGGACACCTTCGCCTGGATGCCGAGGCCGCCTGCGATGCCAGCGAGGAGCTGACGGTCACCGGCGGGGATCAGGCCGAACGTGAGCCAGCCGAGGATGAGCAGGGTCACGGTGGTCGTCACGGCGACGGCGAGCCCCAGCCAGCGCTCCACCTTTGCCGGGATGAACTTGGAGACGAGGTCGAGTGTGAGGTGTTCGCCGCGACGCAGTCCGAGCGGAATCGCCAGCATCGTGGACCAGACGAAGAGGCTGATCGCCAGCTCCTCCGACCAGACAGTCGGGCTGTTCGCGACGTATCGAGCGGCGACCTGGATCACGATCGTGATGGTCATGACGCTGAAGCCGACCACCACGAGAGCGGCGACCACGCGGTCCAGGACGGCCAGCGGACCCCGGTTCAGAGCGGGGGGCTGAGGAACCCAGTCCTCTTCGGACATGCTGTCTCCTTTGAGAGCGGGTAGTGAGAGAACGAGCGAAGTGGTTAACCACTTTTCGACTCAATGTGCAATCCTGACGGTGTTCGCCTTGAAATGTCAAGGCGAAATGAATGAAGTGGTTGACCACTTGCCGAAGAGTATGCAAACATCGTGCTCAGACAGCGGGGCCGACCAGCACCCCATCGAAGGAGAGAAGTGTCTGAAATCACGCGCGTTGCGATCGTCGGAGCCGGCTACATGGGCGGCGGCATCGCACAGGTGCTTGCCCAGTCCGGAGTGGCCTGCGTGCTGCTCGATGCTGTGGCAGGGCGCGCACAGACCCGCCGCGATGAGGTTCTCGCCGAAGCAGACTCGCACCTCGCCCGGGGCTTCATCACCGCCGTCGAGCGCGAGACCCTCACGGCCAACCTCTCCGCCAGCGAAGACCTCCCGGGGACGGTCGGGAGCGCCGACCTCATCATGGAGGTGGTCTTCGAGGAGATCTCCCTCAAGCATGAGGTGCTCCGCACGATCGAGAAGCATGCCCGCCCCGACGCCATCATCGGCTCCAACACCTCCGCCATTCCGATCGGCGAGCTGGCGGAGGCCCTGGAGAAGCCGGAGCGCTTTGCCGGCATCCACTGGTTCAACCCCGCCCCGCTCCTCCCGGGAGTGGAGGTCATCGCCCACGCGACGACCGATCGCTCCCTGCTCTCAGGCATCGTGACCATGCTCGAGAACGCCGGCAAGGAGCCCGCCATCGTCGCGGACACCCCGGGATTCGTGTGCAACCGCCTGCAGTTCGCCCTCTACAAGGAGGCGGTCCAGATGGTGCAGGACGGCGCCGCGACGCCGGAGGAGATCGACACCGTGGTGCGGGCATCCTTCGGATTCCGCCTTGCCCTCTACGGTCCTTTCGCTGTGGGCGACATGGCTGGACTCGACGTCTACGCGAACTCCTACGTCTCGCTGGAGCGCGCTTTCGGCGAGCGCTTCACAGTTCCTGCCATGCTCAAGGAGCGCGTCGATTCCGGAGACCTCGGCATCAAGACCGGCGGAGGATTCCTCGGACTGGAGGCAGACGAGGCTCGTCGGATGATCGAAGCGCGTGACAACGCCTACGCGCAGCTCCTGAAGCTCCGTCGCCAGCTCCGAGAGGAATCCCGATGACACCGGCCGCCAACGCACCCGTCTCGCTCCCGCCGATCGACCCGACGGCTGAGCTCTCCTCTGAGATCATTCGCGCACTCACCGAGTACTTCTTCTCCGGAGACCTGCTGGGCGGCAGCCGCATCCCGAGTGAGCGCCAGCTGGCCGAATCCCTCGGCGTGAGCCGCGGCGCGGTGCGCGAAGCCATCCAGTCACTCGGACTGCTAGGGGTGCTGGAGATCCGCCAGGGTGCGGGCACCTACCTTCGCTCGACCGGATCGACCCTGCTGCCCCGCGTCATCGAATGGGGACTCTTCCTCGGCGAGCGCCGCGTGATGGATCTCGTCGAGGCGCGTCAGGAGATCGAGTTCGCCCTTGCGGGTCTCGCGGCGCGTCGCCGCACCGAGGAACAGGCCGCGGAGCTCGTCGCCCTCGTCGAGCAGATGGACGACCTCGGTCCCGGCGAGGCGTTCGTGGCCGCCGACATCGCCTTCCACTCGGCGATCGCTCGCGCCGCCCGCAACCTCGCCCTCGCCGACGTGCTGTCGAACATCACGTCACTTCTCGAAGTGTGGATGACCCGTTCCATCCAGTCCGCCGGAGAGACCCACAGCTCCAACCAGGAGCACCGTCGTGTCGTCGAGGCGATCGTCGCCCGCGACCCACGCAAGGCGCAGGCAGCGATGCGCGCGCACCTCCGCAGCGCCGAGAAGCGCCTGCGTCGCACCCTGGGCGACCTGCCCGAGGGCATCGAGAACGTCACCACCTGATCCCCCGCCGGCCACTCCGATCGGCGCAGACCCCACACAGTAACCGCCAGCAAGAACGGCACACATGAGGACCTCCTCTCCTCATGCGATCACGCGCGCCGTCGCGCGTAGAAAGGCACGTCACCCATGCGCACCACAACCACCTTCCGCCGGCTCTTCGCCGCCGGGTCCGCCCTCGTGCTCGCAGCGGGCATCGCGGGATGCTCCTCGTCTCCGGCGACCGGCAGCACCGAAGACGGTGCCATCGAGTCAATGAGTCTCACTCTCGGTCACGCCTACGCTCCGGACAGCCTGCAGCACCGAGCTGCCGAGCAGCTCTCCGAGCTCGTCGCCGAGAAGAGCGATGGCGCGATCACGATCGACCTGTTCCCCTCCGCGCAGCTCGGCAGCTGGGAGGAGATGCAGGAGGGCCTCGAAATCGGCAGCGTTGACATCGTCATCGAGAGCCTCGGCTCGCTCGAGCGCTACACCGACCTGGCTGCGATCGAGGGGCTGCCCTTCCTGTACGAGGACGCCGAGCACTTCTTCGAGGTCTGGGACGGCGACATGTCCGCAGAGATCCTCGATGCCGTGCGCGAGGACTCCGGATTCAAGCTCATCGGTGCGCTCTACCGCGGAGGACGTCAGCTCAACTCGATCCGCGAGGTCGACAGCCTCGACGACCTCGCCGGCCTGAAGCTGCGTGTTCCGAACCAGCAGACCTACATCTCGACCTGGCAGGCGCTGGGTGCGAGCCCGACGCCGATGGCGCTCAACGAGGTCTTCTCTGCGATGGAACAGGGCGCGATCGAGGGTCAGGAGAACCCGATCGACGTCGTGCGTTTCAGCTCGTTCTACGAGGTCGCGCCGTTCGTCGCGGAGACGAACCACCTGTTCGGCAACTTCCACTTCCAGATGTGGGGCGACGCCTTCGACCAGTTCCCGGCAGAGGTGCAGGAGATCCTGCTCGCCGCCGCAGACGAGGTGTCGGCCGACTACCGCGCCACCTCGATCTCCGAGGCCGCAGAGAACAAGAAGTTTCTCGAGGACGCCGGCGTGAAGTTCACGACGATCGACCTGGCCGAGTGGCGCAAGCCTGTCGCGTCGCTGATCGACGCCGCCAACCCGCAGGTCAAGACCTGGGCCGAGGCCATCCTCGCCCTGCGCGACTGACCCGCGCCACCTCTGATCGCCGGGCGCGAGCGCACATCGCTCCGCCCGGCGATCGCCGCATCACCCAAGGAGACACCCCATGAGCACCCCGCCCATCACGCCGTGGCTCGGCGTCATCGCCGATGATTACACCGGCGCGACCGACCTCGCAGGAATGATCGCCCGTACGGGCATGCGCGTCGTGCAGCTGCTGGGTGTTCCCGAAGAAGGCACTGCGGCCATCGATGCCGATTGTGTCGTCGTCGCACTCAAGAGCCGGAGCATCCCCGCAGAGGACGCCGTCGCACAGAGCGTCGAGTCGGCGCGCTGGCTGCTCTCGCTCGGAGTGGAACAGCTCTACTTCAAGTACTGCTCGACCTTCGACTCGACAGACCACGGGAACATCGGACCGGTGGCGGATGCTCTCGCCGCGCTCGTCTCCGCACGTTCCGTCGTCTTCGCTCCCGCCGTTCCCGAGCACGGCCGGACCACTTATCTCGGTCATCTCTTCGTCGGCGACCGCCTGCTGTCGGATTCGCCCCTGCGCGACCACCCCATCAATCCGATGACGGACAGCGACCTTCGCCGCGTCCTCGGTCGCCAGACCACAACTCCGGTCCGCCTGCTCGACCTGTCGACGGTGCGTTCCGGCGCCGCGGCACTGGAGGCGATGCGCGCGCAGACCGACGGGCGCGTCTTCCATATCGCCGACATCGTCTCGGACGACGACGTCGTCGCGATCGCCGAGGCTGCTCGCCTCGATCCACTCGTCACCGGCGGGGCCGCGCTCGGTGCTGCCCTGGCCGCGCTCCGTTCCTCGACGCAGAGCGGCGCGGCCCTCGCGGTGCCCCCGGGACCGGCACTCGTTCTCGCGGGGAGCTGCTCGGCGGCCACGCGCGGGCAGATCGCCGAGCACCGTGTCGAGCACCCGGTCTTCACCGTCGACGTCTACGCGCTGGATCGGGGAGAGGATGTCGTCACGCAGGCCCTCGCCTTCCTCACGGAGAATGCGGATGCCGTTCCCGCGGTGGTCGCCTCCACCGACCCCGAATCCGTCCGCCAAATCCAGGAGGATCTCGGCGTCGAACGCTCCTCCCAGCTCGTGGAGGCCGCTCTCGGCGAGATCGCGCGGGGTGCGGTCGCGCAGGGTTTCGGCCGAATCCTCGTCGCCGGAGGAGAGACCTCCGGCTCGGTCGTGAACAGCCTCGGCGTCCGCGCGCTGCGCATCGGTCAGGAGGTTGCTCCTGGTGTGCCATGGACGGTCGCCGAGGGCGAGCAGCCCGTGGCCCTGCTGTTGAAGTCCGGCAACTTCGGCGGACCCCGCATCTTCGCGGACGCACTCGCGATCGCGGAGGGTTCGCGATGAAGGAGGCGGATGCGTTCGCGGCACTCATCTCCACAGGTCACGCACTCGCCGGCGCGGGGCTCTCGCCCGGTACAACGGGCAATATCTCGACACGGGTCGGCGACCGCATCCTGGTCTCCGGAACCGGCGCACGCCTGGGCGCATTGAGCAACGACGACATCGCCATTCTCACGCTCAACGGCGAACGGATCGTCGGTGCGGCTCCCACGAAGGAAGCCATGCTGCACGTGCGGGCCTATGCAGTACGCCCCGAGGTGACAGCTGTCGTGCATCTGCACTCTCCGGCCGCTCTCGCCGTGTCGTGTCTTGCCGACCTGCCCGAGGCCTCACCTCTGCCCTGTTACACGCCGTACTACGCGATGAAGGCGGGACGCGTCGCCCTCGTCGACTACTTCCCACCCGGCGATGAACGCCTCGCCGAGGCATCCGGGACCGCGCTGCGCGCGGCGGACAGCCTGCTTCTGCGCCGTCACGGTCTCGTCACGATCGGGCCGGAACTCGCCTCGGCCGTAGCCGCGGCGGAGGAGCTCGAAGCGAACGCAGATATCCACCTGCGCCTCGCGGGACGCGCCGCCGATCCACTCTCCCCCGACGACGTCGCCGCGCTCCCGCACTGGAGGAACAGATGAGCACGCACACCTACTCGATCATCAACCCATCGATCCTGATCGGCGAGCTGCCGCTCGAGGAGCAGCTGCGGCTCGTGCGCAATCGCGGATTCCGCGGAGTCGAGCTGTGGTGGCCCTTCGAGACAGCGACTCCCTCCGATTCGGACGTCGACGCCGTGCTGACGACCATCGCGGACTCTCGTCTGCGCCTGGTCGGCATGAACCTGTATGAAGGCGGGATGGCCCTGGGCAACCGCGGCATCACCTGCTGGCCAGGGGTGGACGCCGAGTTCGACGCATCGATCGAGGTCGGCCTGCGCTTTCATGAAGCCACCGGCGTGCAGAACTTCAACGTTCTGCACGGAACCCTCAACGACCGCGAAACCCGGGACGCGCAGAACGAGCGCGCGGCGGTGCGCACCGCCCGCGCGGCGGACGCCTTCTCGGCCGTGGGTGGCGTCGTCACGATCGAGCAGCTCTCACACATCCCCGGCTATGGTCTGCGCACGATGGCGGAAGTCACGGAGGCGGTCGCGCGGGCTCGCGAACGCGCCACGACAGGGACCGTCCTGGTGCAGATCGACCTGTTCCACATGTTCAACATGGGCGACGATGTCGCCGGATACTTCCGCGACCACTGGCGCGAGATCGGCCATGTGCAGGTGGCCGATTTCCCCGGGCGCGGGGCACCGGGAACCGGCGAGCAGCCCATCGATGAGCTGCTCGCCCTGTTGCGAGGCCAGGGGTATCGGCGCGAGATCGCGCTGGAGTACTCGCACTACGAGAACAACGACCCTTTCGCGCACGTCACCGTCGCCTGCTGAGCACAACAGGAAGTGGCCCCTCCTTCGGGAGGGGCCACTTCTCTTTGGGGTTGACATCCTTCCGCGTTCATGGGTTACTTAGTCAAGTAACTAACCAACCTACCGAGCGGGGGACCTGTGATCGAAGAAGGCAAAGCGCTCTTCCTCCAGATCGCCGAGCAGATCGAAGACTCGATCCTCGACGGGTCACTGGCCGAAGAGGCTCAGGCGCCGTCGACGAATGAGCTCGCGGCGTTCTACCACATCAACCCCGCCACCGCAGCCAAGGGAGTCGCCATGCTCACCGAAAAGGGAGTGCTGTACAAGCGCCGCGGCATCGGAATGTTCGTCGCCGATGGCGCCCGCGATCTTCTCCTCGGCGAACGCCGCACCGCTTTCGCCGACCGCTACATCGACCCACTGCTCGCCGAGGCCCGCACGATCGGCCTCAGCCCCGCAGACCTCGCCGCGCTCATCCAGGCGCGAGCGACCGCAGCCCCCGAAGGGACCAACACATGACCGCCGTCATCGAGGTGAAGAACCTCACGAAGCGCTACAAGGACAAGCGCGCACTCGACAACGTCTCGCTCACCCTCGAGGGAGGCACCATCTACGGCCTGCTCGGACGCAACGGCGCCGGCAAGACCACGCTCATGTCGATCCTGACCGCGCAGAACTTCGCCTCCGCCGGCGATGTGAAGGTGTTCGGCGAGCACCCCTATGAGAACGCGCACGTCCTCAACCGCATGTGCTTCGTTCGCGAGAGCCAGAAGTACCCGGATGACGCGTATCCGCGGCACGCCTTCAAGGCGGCGAGCCTGTTCTTCAAGAACTGGGATCAGGAGTACGCAGAACGCCTCATCGCCGACTTCCAGCTGCCGATGAAGCAGACCATCAAGAAGCTCTCCCGCGGGCAGCTCTCGGCAGTCGGCGTCATCATCGGCCTCGCGGCACGAGCCGAGATCACCTTCTTCGATGAGCCCTACCTCGGGCTCGACGCCGTCGCCCGGCAGATCTTCTATGACCGCCTGATCGAGGACTACGCCGAGCACCCGCGCACGGTCATCCTCTCCTCGCACCTGATCGACGAGGTGTCCAACCTCATCGAGCGGGTCATCGTGATCGACCAGGGAGAGATCCTCCTGCACGAGGAGACGGATGCGCTGCGTGACCGCGCAGTGACCGTCGTGGGCGATGCGACGAAGGTGGATGCCTGGGCCGAAGGCCGCGACATCCTGCACCGCGAGGAGCTCGGACGCGTGGCATCCATCACCGCGCTCGGAAGCCTGAGCGCAGCCGAACGTGCGGAGATCCACGACAACGGGCTCGACCTCGCGCCCGTCTCCCTGCAGCAGCTGATCGTGCGTCTGACCCAGAAGAACGGCGCACCCGTGAACGAGGAGGTGCGCTGATGCGACGCGTACTCAATGTCATCCGCCTGCAGATGATCAACCGGCAGACCTTCATCTGGGTGCCGCTGATCGTGCTCGCCGGCGCCACCGTGATCTCGGTGCTGATCTACGCCATGATCCCCGTCGACACCCCCAAGTACGGCGGCGGCGGGCAGGCACCGCTCTGGTACTTCTTCGCGATCGGCATCTCCGCCATGTCGCTGACCTTCCCGTTCTCCCAGGCCATGAGCATCACGCGGCGCGACTTCTTCCTCGGCACCATGCTGACGGCCGTGCTCGCCAGCGCCTTCATGGGGCTGCTGTTCCTGATCGGCGGCGGCATCGAGATGGTCACGAACGGGTGGGGCGTCAACGGCTACGTCTTCTACCTGCCCGATCTGTGGCGGGTCGGCTGGTTCGGTGCATGGACGGTCTACTTCACGCTGGCGCTGTTCCTGTTCGTCCTCGGCTTCACCGGCGCGACGATCTACAAGAGCTGGGGACTGACCGTTCTGACGATCGTCTGGGTCACTCTGGCGCTGATCCTCGTCGGCCTCGTCTTCCTGACGACGCGGCTGAACCTCTGGGAGCAGGTCTGGCACACGATCGGCGATCTCGGGTCATTCGGTCTCGCGCTGTGGGGCCTCGTCGTCACAGCCGTGTGCATGACGGTGTCGTTCATCGCCTTCCGGCGCACGGTGCCGTAGAGACAGAAAAGGTGGGGCCCGGCCTGTGATCAGGCCAGGCCCCACTGCGTCCTGTGGCCGCTACTAGCGTGCGACGACGACCTCGAACCCGGCCTCGACGAGCGCGGCCTGGCCATCGGGCGAGATCTCATCGTCGGTGAGCAGCTGCGGAAACAGCTCCGGACCACCGACGGCAGCGAATGCGGAGACGCCGACCTTCGTGGAGTCCGCGACGATCGCCGCGTGGCGGGCGCGAGACGCCATCATCCGATTCACGGCCGCCTCGCGCTCATCATGCGTTGTCGCACCGGAGTCGGCTGCGATGCCATTGACGCCGATGAAGGCGAAGTCCAGGCGGATGCCACTGAGCAGCTGTTCCACGAAAGGGCCGACCAGCTCGTAGCTGCGGGCGTGGATCACCCCGCCGGTCACGACGACCTTGATGTCGGGACGGGTGGCGAGCTGCGCGGCGATGTTGACCGCGTTCGTCACGACCGTGATGCCTCGCTCCGAGAGGTCTTCACGCGCGGCGAGGGCTGCGGCGATCGCCGTCGTGGTGGTGCCGCCCGACAGTCCGATGACCGCACCCGGGGGCACCAGTGCTGCGGCGGCACGAGCGATGTGTTCTTTCGCATCGGCGCGCTGGTGACTCTTGTACCGAATCGGCAGCTCGTAGGCGACGGACTGCGCCACCGCACCGCCGTGCGTGCGCGTCAGAAGCCGTCGCTCGGCGAGGCTGTCGAGGTCGCGGCGGGTGGTGGCGGCGGATGCCCCGAACTGGTCGACGAGCTCCTCGACCGTGACCTCGCCCTGGGTGGCGAGAAGATCGAGGATCGCGGCAAGGCGGGCAGCGCGTTTCATGCGGCCTGCGCCAGGGCGAACAGGCGCAGCATCCGCGCCGCCTCGGCGGCGACAGCGTCGCGGCCGAGCTTCACGTACTTGCGCGAGTCGACGAGGCTCTCGTCGCTCGCGAGCTTCTCGCGGACGGCGCGTGTGAAGAAGCCGTTCAGGTGCGTGGAGACGTTGATCTTCGTCATGCCTGCGCGCACCGCGTCAGCGATCACCGCATCCGCGACACCGGACGACCCGTGCAGGACGAGCGGCACATCGAGGGCATCGTGCAGGCGACCGATGAGTTCGATGTCGAGCGAGGCGGAGCGATCGAGCATCGCGTGCGACGATCCGACCGCGACGGCGAGTGCATCGACGCCCGTCGCGGCCACGAAGGCGACGGCCTCCGCAGGGTCTGTGCGCACGCCCGGCGCGTGGGCGCCGTCCTTGCCGCCGACCTCTCCCAGCTCACCTTCGACGAAAACGCCGGCGGCTTTTGCGCGCGCCACCACTTCGGCGGTCAGCGCGACGTTCTCGTCGTAGGGAAGCGCACCCCCGTCGAACATGACCGAGCCGAATCCGAGGGTGATGGCCTCGTCGACGAGCTCTACCCGCTCGGCGTGATCGAGGTGCACCGCGACGGGCATCTCTGCGCGGCGGGCGACGGCGAGCGTCGCCAGCGCGATCGGCTCAAGGCCGCCGTGGTAGTCCGCGCAGTTCTGCGAGATCTGCAGGATGACCGGGAGTTCTGCGAGGGAGGCCGCGGCGACGAGCGCCTCCGCGGTCTCAAGGTGCAGCACGTTGAATGCGCCGACACCGGTGCCGCGGGCCGCAGCATCGCGGACGAGATCAGCCGCAGAGACGAGAGTCATCGAGGGTCCTTCTGTTCGGGAGCGAAGTCGTGCGTCTCGACAAGGAGCGCGTCAGCCAGGGATGGCCAGGAATCGTGAATCTCACCCGCGAGCGGCATGAGCACCGCCGCGGCCGACCACGCGGTCGCGCGACGCAGGATGGCCTCAGGCTCACGGACGCCCTCAGCCCAGAGCGAGGCGCAGGCGGCCACGGCCGCATCGCCCGCACCGGTGGGGTTGCCCGCAAGAGGCGTCTGCAGTCGGGCCTGAACGACAGCATCAGAGGTGACGGCGAGCATCCCGTCGGCGCCCATCGACAGCAGCACGAGCTCGGCTCCACGACGCAGCAGTTCGGCCGCACCGGCGAGGGGGTCGCTGATACCCGTCGCTTCGGCGAGCTCGGCGGCATTCGGTTTGAGAACGGATGCGCCCGCATCCGCGGCCTGCAGCAGCGCGGGGCCCGAGGTGTCGACGATCACGGCTGCACCGGCGGCGCGGCCCGCGATGATGAGCGAGGGCAGCAGCTCCGCAGGAGCGCCGGGAGGCAGGCTGCCCGAGATCACGAGGACAGGGGCGTTCTCACCCGCTTCGGCAGCGTCGACGAGGCTCTCGCCGACAGCATCGAGAAGCGCACGCCACTCGTCGTTCGACGGATTGATGCCCCGCTCGTTCACGATCGTCGTGTCCCCGAGATGCTCGTCGACGAGGGCGATGCTGCGGCGCGTCTCTGCGACGACGGGGACGAGCAGGTGCGGCACGCCGCTCGAGCGCAGTTCGAGGGCGAACTCACCACCGGCGGCACCGCCGACCGTCGTGAGAGCTCGCACCGTCGCACCCTGCGCGTGCGCGACGCGCGCGACGTTGAGGCCCTTGCCGCCCGCCCGCGCGCGCCCGGTGTCGGCGCGGTGCACCCCACCGGGGACAATCCGGTCGACGTGCCAGGTGAGATCAAGCGCCGGATTCGGCGTCACGGTGATGATCATGCGACTTCCCTCGCACGCAGCGCGGCGCCCAGGATTCCGGCGTTGCCGAGGAGCTCGGCGGGCACGAGCGCGGGGATGCGGTGGAAGCTCAACCGCGCGGCGAGACGACGGTGCAGCTCGTCGAACAGCGCATCTCCTGCCCGCGAGAGACCTCCGCCGATCACGACGGCCTCCGGTGCGACGACCGCGGTCAGCTGTGCGATCGCGAGGGTCAGCGCGTCGAGCGCTTCGTTCCAGATGCGCGCTGCGACGTCATCTCCCGCGTTCGCACGGGCGATGACCTCCTTCGCGCCATCCACAACAGCGCCTGTCGCCTCGGTGTAGCGGCGAGCGATGGCTCCGGCGGATGCCATGGTCTCCAGGCATCCGCGCGCCCCGCAGGGGCATTGCGGCCCTTCCGCGATCGGAGAGTGTCCGATCTCCCCGGCGTAACCGCCTGCCGTGTACGGTCGCCCACCCACGAGAATCGCCCCGGCGATTCCGGTGCCGATGATGAGCACCACGGCGTTCGAATAGGCGCGTGCGCCGCCGAGGACGTGTTCGGCCCAACTCGCGGAGCGGACATCGTGGTCGAAGGCGACCGGCAACCCGAACGCTTCGCCGGCAAGGTCGCGCAGCGGCGCATCCTGCCACCCGAGATTGCTCGCGAACACACCGATCCCGGCATCCGCGTCGACGATTCCGGGGACCACGAGACCGACGGCGCGCGGCACGATCTGCGGATGCTGCTCCTGCAGCTCTGCGGCGAGGTCGCGCAACCGCGCAACGAGGCGCCCCGGCATGTCTGGTCCCGCAGGAGGCGTCGGCGTGCGCCGCAGCCCGAGGGCCGTGCCGTTCTCGTCGAAGAGCGCCGATTTGATGTCGGTGCCGCCGACATCAAAGGCGAGCACCGCCGCGCCGCGTCCGATCGATGCGGCGCGGGCGAGCCGGTCGCCCGACGCATCCTGCACCACATCCGGCACAGCACGGGCCGCGTCGGCGCCCTCAGGGCTGCTCATGTCGGATCCTCTCGTCACGTGCGCTCGACTACGCGTCGAGGATAACGGCGCGCGTGAGGTTGCGCGGCTGGTCGGGGTCGAGTCCCGCAGCCAGCGAACGGTCGAGAGCAACCTGGTGCAGGCGTGCGAGGTCAGCCATCGGGTCGATCGCGTGCTCGACGAAGCGGGCACCTGTCGCCTCGACCTGTCCGCGCAGCCCCTCGGGGGCGGCGCCGAACTGCCAGGTGATGCGACCAGGAGCCGCGATCGCGATCGGGCCGTGGCGGTACTCCATCGAGGGGTACGACTCGGTCCACGACTGCGACGACTCGCGCATCTTGAGCGCGGCCTCGTGCGCGAGCCCGACCGTCCACCCGCGACCGAGGAAGCTGTACTGCTCCGCCGCGGCGAGGGTCGGATCCACATCGGCGAGCGCCGTGCGAGCGTCGGCGATCGCACCGGTGAGGTCCTCACCGAGCGACGCGCGGAACAGTGCGAGCGCCGTCGTGGCGAAGCGAGTCTGCACGACCGACTTCTCGTCGGCGAAGGGAAGCAGGACGGCATCGTCGACCATGTTCACGAGCGGAGACTCCGGATCGCCGATCACGCCGATCGTGTGCACCGAGGAGTCGAGACCCGAGATGAGCTCAAGCACCTCCGAGGTCGTGCCCGAACGAGTCAGCGCGACGACGGCGTCATAGCCGCGGTTCACGAAGTTCTCGGATGCGGCGAAGGCATCGGTGACACCGAACCCGCCGGACTCGCGCAGGAAGGCATACGACTGCGCCATGAACCACGATGTGCCGCAGCCGACGACGGCAACGCGCGCGCCCGCCGCCGGGAGGAGCTGCTGCTCAGCACGCATGCCGAATGCGCGCTCCCAGGTGTCGGGCTGCGAGGCGAGTTCGGCCTGCATGTGAGCGCCGGCGGCGTGTGCGTTCGTCATCGTCGAAACCTCTCAAGAGTAAAAGTCACCAAATGTGCACTTTCATGATTGCTTTGCGCACGATTCGATCATAGTATCGCGTCAGTATCAATTCAATGACAAGAACTCTTGATTTGTTCGTATGCCGGACAAATAATCAGATGGCTGTCTCTCTCGGTCGCAACGCGGCTACCGAGACGGCGTCGGGCACCCCCGAAGCCAGCCTCGAGATTTGAGTCTGAATCACGCACTGTCGCGTGCAGTAGTTGCGACTGTGCACCACCAACACAGTGAGGATGCAACACATGAAGAAGTCCCTGCGGTTTGGCGCTGTCGCCCTCGCGGCGACCGCCACTCTCACGCTCGCCTCGTGCGGCTTCGGCGGCAACGCCGGCGGCGACTCCGGCGGCGATGCCGGCGGTGCGACGACCATCGACCTGCTCGTTCCCAGCTACTCCGACCAGACCAAGTCGCTCTGGGAAGGCGTCATCAAGGGCTTCGAGGCCGAGAACTCGGACATCAAGGTCAACCTCGAGGTGCAGTCGTGGGACAACCTGGAGAAGGTCGTCACCACGAAGGTGCAGGCGGGCGAGGCACCCGACATCTACAACGGCGGCCCCTTCGCCGGCTTCGCCGCCGATGACCTGCTCTACAACGTCGAAGAGGTCACGAGCCCCGAGATCTTCGCCGACTTCCAGGAGTCGTTCATCAAGAACGAGCAGCTCGACGGCACGACGTATGCGCTGCCTCTCATCGCCTCTGCCCGTGCGCTGTTCGTGAACAACGCACTGCTCACCCAGGCGGGCGTCGAAGCACCCACCAACTGGGACGAGCTGCTCGACGCGGCGACCAAGGTCTCCGGTCTCGGCGGCGGCATCGCCGGCTACGGCATGCCCCTGGGCTCGGAAGAGGCGCAGGCCGAGGCTGCGGTCTGGATCTGGGGCGGCGGCGGCACGTTCGGCGACGAGTCCGAGATCACGATCGACATCCCCGAGAACCTTCCGGGTGCCGAGCAGATCAAGAAGATGATCGACGCGGGCGCCACGCAGGCCGACCCGGGATCCACGCAGCGTTCGCCGCTCATGGACATCTTCATCCAGGGCAAGATCGGCATGCAGGTGGGTCTGCCCCCGACAGTCGGCCAGATCGCAGAGAACAACCCGGATCTCGACTACTCGATCGTTCCGATTCCCACGAAGGACGGCTCGCCCTTCACGCTCGGCGTCGCCGACCGACTGATGGCGTTCCAGAACGACGGCGACAAGGCCGAGGCCATCACGAAATTCTTCGACTACTTCTACACGGCAGACGTCTACGTGCCGTGGGTGCAGGCCGAGGGCTTCCTCCCCGTCACGAAGTCGGGTGCAGAGCAGCTCTCCGGCGAGGAGGCTCTCAAGCCGTTCCTCGACGTGCTGCCGGATGCACAGTTCTACCCGAGCACCAACGCCAAGTGGTCGGCCGCTGACGGCGCCTTCAAGTCGCTGTTCGGTCAGCTTCAGACGCAGCCTGCTGCGGACGTCCTGAAGCAGATCCAGGCACAGGTCGACGCGGGCTAAAGCTCGCAACGGAAAGGGGTTCGGGTACTTCCATGAGCCAGAGCACACAGTCCTCGAACCTCGCGGGGGCGGCCAGTGGCCGCCCCCGCTCCCCGGGCTCGGCAGAGTCAGGAGCCTCCCGCGGCAAGCCCGGCGGACGCGATCTCGTCCGGGCGCTCCCGTGGATCGCCCCGGCGCTCGTCCTCATCATCGGCGTGGTGCTGTTCCCCGCCGGGGTGATGTTCTACAACTCCACCCGCAAGATCTCGCTCTCGGGTCTCGACAAGGGCTCCGTCGGGTTCGACAACTTCGTGACGGTGTTCACCTTCTCGGAGTTCTGGCCGATCTTCGGCCGCACCATCATCTGGGTCGTCTCCGTCGTCGCCTTCACGGTGATCATCTCGCTGGGCCTCGCGCAGATTCTCAACAAAGCCTTCCCCGGCCGCCAGGTCGTGCGGATGGCCGTGATCATCCCCTGGGCGGCCTCCGTCGTGATGACGACGATGGTCTTCTACTACGGCCTGGAGCCCTACTTCGGCATCATCAACAAGTTCCTCGTCGACGTCGGGCTCGTCTCGACGCCTGAGGGCTTCGGCTGGACGCGCAATCCCGAGACGGCCTTCATCTGGTCGATCGTGATCGCGATCTTCGTCTCGCTGCCGTTCACGACGTACACGATCCTCGCCGGGCTCGCGACGGTCCCCGCCGACGCGCTCGAGGCGGCGAAGATGGATGGCGCCGGTCCTGTGCGCACCTACTGGACGATCGTGCTTCCGCAACTGCGCGGGGCGCTCAGCGTCGCCGTGCTCATCAACATCATCAACGTCTTCAACTCGCTGCCGATCTTGAAGGTCATGACCGGATCGATACCGGGCTACGGCGCGGACACGATCATGACGATGATCTTCAAGTACATCGAGCTGCAGAAGAAGGTCGATGTGGCCAGCGCCCTGTCGGTCGTGGCCTTCCTCATCGTCATCGTGATCGTCGCGGCGTACGTGAAGATCGTCAAGCCCATGAAGGAGGTCTGAGCGTGAGCGTCGTCACCGAGACTCGTGTCGTCACGACCGCCGGCCGCGGCGGAGCCCGCCCGCCGGTGCCCGGCCGGAAGCGCCGCTACACCGCCGACCAGGTGTCGCTGCCGCGCGTCATCCTGCGCATGGCCGCCGGCCTCATCGTGCTGGGCGTGTTCATCCTGCCGTACCTGATCATGTTCTTCGGCTCGGTGAAGTCCAAGCCCGAGATCCGCTCGGTCAACCCCACCTACTTCCCCACAGAGTGGCACTGGGACAACTTCATCAAGATGTGGGATACGCCCGAGACGCCGCTCGTGCAGAACATGATCTCGACGATCGTGATCGCCGTGTTCGCGACGCTGCTCGTTCTGCTCGTCGCAATGCCGGCGGCCTATTACACGGCGCGCTTCAAGTTCCCGGGTCGCATGGTCTTCCTGTTCCTCGTGATCGTCACGCAGATGCTGCAGCCTGCGGTGCTCACGTCGGGTCTGTTCCGCCAGTTCGCGGCGATGGGTCTGATCGACACCTGGGCGGCGATGATCTTCATCAATGCGGCGTTCAACCTGTCGTTCGCGGTGTGGATCATGCACTCGTTCTTCGCCGGCATCCCCAAGGAGGTCGACGAGGCCGCGCAGATCGACGGTGCAGGCCGCCTCACCGTGCTGTTCAAGATCAACCTGCCGCTGGTGTGGCCGGGCATCGTCACGGCGATCGTGTTCACGTTCGTCGCCTGCTGGAACGAGTTCGCGGCGTCGCTCGTGATCCTCTCGACCGCGGGCAACCAGCCGATGTCGGTGGCGCTGACGAAGTTCGTCGGCCAGTACGAGACCAGCTGGCAGTACGTCTTCGGCGTCTCGCTCGTTGCGATCGTGCCGGTGATCATCCTCTTCATGCTGATCGAGAAGCGACTCGTCGGCGGCTTGACCGCTGGCAGCGTGAAGTAGGCACCCCAGAGAATCGGGATGCCACGGGTCTCGGGAGCTGCACCCCGAGGCCCCGTCCGGGCGTCGCGTGGGCCGCTGTGAGGGGCGGACCTACGCGCGCTCGGGTGTGAGCGTCAGTTGCGCGGGGCTCCACCGCACGCCGAGCGCGGTGGACAGCGCGAACTGCGCGGCGCCGGCGAAGGGCGGAACGTTCGTGCTGGCGTAGCGGACCTCGAGCGGATTCGTCCCCCGCGCGTCGTAGGCGAGAGATTCACGGACGGCCTCGAGGAACTCCTCACCGAGGATCACGGCAGGCCCGCCGATGATGACCTCACTGGGGTCGAGCATCGCGCCGACGAGCTTGATGACGCGAGCGAGCGCTTCGGCACCGAGGCGGAGGGTTTCGGGATCGACGGCGGCGAGCAGCGGTGCGACCTCCGCATCGTCGAGGCTCTCGTCGTACTCGGGTCCGAGGATGGCGGTGAGCGAGGCGGATGCTTCGACGCAGCCGTAGAGGCCGCAGCGACAGAGCTGCGCCTTGGGCCCGAACACCACCTGCACATGGCCGATCTCCCCGGCTCGCGTGCTGGGGCCGGGAGCGATGTCACCGTCGAGGGTGACGGCGCCGCCGACGCCGGTGCCGAGGTGCACGAAGAGGCGCAGCCCCTCGTGCTGCTCCTCTGTGACGACCTCGGCGATCGCTTCGGCGTCGACGTCGTTGATGAGCGCAACGCGCACACCGAGGATCGCCTCGTACTGTTCGGCGAGCGGGACGTTCGACATGTCGAGCTGCACGCTCTCGAGCACCGTGCGACCGTCGGTGGCACCGGTGAGCTGGACGCTGGCGAGCAGCATCCGCCCACCGAAGCGATCCGCGATGCGCGTGAGCATTTCGCGCACGGCACGGTCACGAGTCGTGGCCGAGTAGGCGATGCGCTCTTCGTAGACGGTGGTGCCGTCGAGGCTGACGAGCGCGGCGAGGGCGTCCACGGGGCGCAGCACCATGGCGAAGAGCAGGTGGTGTCCGGCGTCGATCGAGAGCGTGGTGGCGCGTTTCCCGCCGGTGCTGCGCGCCTGGCCACCCTCGACGACGAGGCGTGACTCGATCAGTTCTGCGACAAGGGACGAGGCGGTCGCGGCGGTGAGTCCGGTGGCGCGGGCGATGCCGGCGCGAGTTTCTTCACCCGGGTGACGGAAAACCAGCTGCAGTGCACGTCGGAGGTTGGTTCGTCGCACCGCAGCTTGGGAATCCAGACCTTCTTCACTGTGGGCCACGCCGCGTTTTCCGTTCTGTGTGGGGATCTTCGTTGAGCCTCATTGACTTGTCGTCAGCGCCAGCCTACGCTCGGAGCAATTAGTTTAGTGACTATACTAAGACGGTCGGCATCGACGCCTATACGAAGGGGGTTCGCGATGACCATCGCACCCACGCTCAGCAGCCGCGACGCGCAGTTCGTTCCCACCTCTCCTCAGCGGATGTCTCAGAGCATCCGCCGCCACAACCGCGCCGTCGTCCTGCGCACGCTGCTGCGAGAGAAGGTCGCGAGCCGCGCCGACCTCGCGCGTCTCACCGGCCTCACCCGCCCGACGATCTCCGAGGTCGTGCGCGGGCTCATCGGCGACGACCTCGTCTTCGAGTCCGGCCAGCGCCACAACTCCCGCCCCGGGAAGCCCGCGACGCTGCTCGAGTTCAACCACGAGGCCATCCGCATCCTCGCCATCGACCTCTCCGACCGCGCGCAGGCCACCGCTGCGCTCGTCGGCGTCGATGGACAGGTCATCGAGCGCAGCACCCGCGCCGGCGTGAAGACCGAGGGTGAGATGAGCGAGGCGACCGTCGCGTTCATCCAGGAGCTCACCGCCGCCCTCGACCACCCCCTGCTCGGAGTGGGGATCGCCGTTCCCGTCGACAGCGTCGCCGCCTACGATCCTTCGCGCCTCACCGCTTCTGTGAGTGATGTGCTCGACGCCCCCGTCCACATCGCGATCGACGCCGACCTCGCCGCCAATGCAGAGTCGCGCTACGGGGCGACCGATGGCGAGTTCCTGCTCGTCCGCCTCGGCGAGAGCACGAGCACCGCCATCTACACGGGTGCGCCGAGTGCGGATGACGTGCCGCCGACGGCCCGCGAACTCGCGCACATGCTCGTCGACGGTGACGCCGGCGCCGTGTGCCGTTGCGAACGCCCGGGCTGCGTGCACGCCTGGATCTCGACGCCGCTGCTCACGGCACGCCTGGACGCGGCTCGGGATGCCGATGCCCGGCGCCACATCCGCTCCGAAGCGGGGCGCCGCCTGGGCACGTCACTCGCCGTGATCAGTTCGGCACTGGACCTTCCGCGCGTCGTCATCAGCGGACCGGAAGGCGTGATCGACGACGACTTCGCGGCGGCCGCCGGCGACGCGATGGCTGCCGTCGCGCAGACGCTGTTCCAGCCGATCCCGGGAGTGGTCACCGCCTCGACGGTCAGCGACGCGGTGCTGCGCGGCGCGGCCGCTCACGTCGCCGCATCCGAACTGCAGCGCGTCTGAGGCTCAGCGCCCCTCGGCCGCGGCCGTGTGGTGACGGATGACCTCGGCGACGACGAAGTTGAACCACTTCTCGGCGAACTCGGGATCGAGATGCGCCTCTTCGGCGAGCGCGCGCAGACGACCGATCTGCTGCTCTTCACGATTCGGGTCGGTGGCGGGCATGTCGTGGGTGGCCTTGAGGTGCCCGACCTGCTGCGTGCACCGGAAGCGCTCGGCGAGCATGAACACGAGCGCAGCGTCGATGTTGTCGATGCTGGCGCGCAGGCGCAGCAGTTCGGCCCTGGGGTCATCTCCAGCGGTCATCAGCACTCCCTCATCGATGTGACGCCTTTGACGATAGCGCGTCGTGGCACGCCGATGCTCGCGAGGCGCCCCTGAGAGCCCTAGTGTGAAGTCATGACTGACGACGTGCGCGACACCGACATCGACGAGACGTCCGCGGTCGAGGGCAGCGAAGGCGAAGCATCCGCTGAACAGACCTCGGAAGCCCCGGCTCCGCAGCGGACGGTCGAGCCGATGCCGCCACGCGCATCGTTCTGGACGCGCATCGACCGCCCGTTCGTCTTCGGTTTCCTCGTGACGCTGGGCGGCCTCGCCGCATTCCTGCTGGGGCTCGCGCTCTCGAACCTGTCAACGGTCCTCATCTACATCGCTTTCGCGCTGTTCGCGGCCCTCGGACTCGATCCGGCCGTGCGCTGGTTCGAGCGTCGCGGCCTCGCGCGCTCGTGGTCGGTGCTTCTCGTGATCGTCGGATTCGCGGTCCTGCTGGCTGTCATCATCACCGCGATCATGCCGATCATCGTCGATCAGATCGCCTCGTTCTTCGAGTCGATTCCGGTCATGATCCAGAGCTTCCTCGCGAGCGACTTCTACCACGGCCTCGAAGACCAGTTCGGCGTAGGCCTCAACGACCTCATGGTCGAGGTGCAGAAGTTCTTCAGCGACCCGGCGCGTCTGCTGCAGCTCGGCGGCGGCGCCCTGCAGGTCGGCGGCGTGGCACTGCAGGTCGGGGGCGCCATCGCCAGCGGCATCTCGGGGGCGATCATCGTGCTCGTCCTGACGCTGTACTTCCTGGCGACCCTGCCCACGATGCAGCAGAACCTGACGCGCCTGGCGCCGGCGCGCGACCGTCGTCGCATCTCGGAGATCACGACGCAGATCACCGACTCGGTCGGCGGGTACGTCATGGGCATGGTGGTGCTGGCGTTCATCAATGCGATGCTCGTACTGGTGCTCTACCTGACACTTGGGCTGCCATTCCCGCCGCTCATGGCGACGGTCGCGTTCTGCATCACGCTGATCCCGCTGGTCGGCCCGGTGCTGTTCTGGATCATCGGCACCGCGATCGCCCTGTTCTCCAACCCGGTTTCCGCGCTGATCTTCGCCCTCGTCTACCTGGTCTACATGCAGGTGGAGGCGTACGTCATCACGCCGCGCGTGATGAACAGGGCCATCTCGATCCCCGGTTCCCTCGTCGTGATCGGCGCGCTCGTCGGTGGCACCCTGCTCGGCCTGCTCGGCGCCCTCGTCGCCGTTCCAGTGACGGCGTCGATCCTGATCATCATCCAGCAGGTGTGGATTCCGCGTCAGGATTCCCGGGTCTGATCCAGCTCGATCGGTTGGTGCGGTGGGGCGCGGTTCTTTAGCAGCGCCTCGCACTCATCGGCGAACTGCTCGGGTTGAGCTGGAGGACGGCGAGACGCGCCACGCTGCACGTGGCCCGACCTTATCGCGCCTCAGACTTCAAACTCTGCACCTACGACGAAATCACGCGGCCCGACGCTGAGCAAATAGTCTGCAGCATCACGTCGCCACAAGATGTTTCGCATACTTTGTCGTCCGTCACCGAAATGCTCAGGGCTCGAGACCACCAGTGGTCGTTCTACGAAAACCTGAGGGTTTGGTGTTGGCAGATTCGCCAGCTTCATCGGCATCCATCGCCTACACCCGCACACTTCGCATCTCACCGAACCGACCCCGTGACGTGGAGCGATGATCTGCTCAAGCTCTTCTTCGTCAAACCAGGGAACGCTGCTGGGCGTGATGATGATCTGCGAGGCGCCGAGATCTTCGCCCTTGGGGTTGTGTATGGGGCGGAACTCCAAACCCAGTCCACGCCCAGTCTCCACCACCGGGTTCTCCACGCAATAGAAGTCGTAGAGCCAGTTCGGTACCCATCCGCCCGCGACCGTGAGCCCGCGTTTTTGCAGCCGCAACGCTCCTACTTGTCCGGTCTGAGGCGTGCCGCACTCGTGGCACCACCCAGATTCGCCATAGACCGAGTCGAGCCCCAACGAGTCTTCCGGCCATGGCCAGCCCCGGGGGCGACGGACGAGGATTTCAACATACGTGCTCATCCCAGCCCCAATGTGTGAAGAGAGTCTGGACCACCACGATGAATTGGCTGCATCACGTCTCCCTGAGAACATCAGCTCGGGCGCGAGCGAGCTGCTCGTCGTAGTCGGCATCGAACGGTACGACCAGCTTCGATTCGAGCTGCGCCTCGAGATCCCAGAGAACGCGCATCTCCGCAGGATCGCCTCCGAGAGAATCCGTTTCGTTGTTTGACGCCAGCCATTCGAAGAGCACCAGCGCCTCACTCATCCGCAGCTGAAGAGAGACAACTTCATCCATGGTCGAGGTCACTCATTTCCTTTCGCGCGCCGCGCACTAGGAGTCAGTGAGAATGGCGACGATGATCCGAAAAACTCCGAATGCAATGATGCCGACGCCACCGATGACGACGCCCTTAACTCCAACGTGAGCGTACATGTCCGCCAGCGGCTGACCGTAAAGACGCTTGATGCCTCGAATGATCAACCTATAGAAGGGCCGCCGGACCAAAATGCCAACGATTCCTACGCAAACGATCGCAATTCCGATCAGTATCCCGACGAGCATGGCCACTCCATCTGATGTCCTCTACGCCCGTTGCGGCAGATCACCCCGCCTAGCGAAAAGATAGCGGAAGGTTGAGTCGCACCACCGGTCGCTTCGCAGCCCCGTGGATATCGAGACGACCGTTCCCACGCAGACGCCTCACGCCACGTACACCTTCCGCAGCGTCTCCGTGACGGTCCACTCCGTCCGCATCCCCGCCGTCAGCCGCACGACCGAGCCTGGTCCCACGTCAATCGCCTCGCGTGCCGGATCCAAGAACACGATCCGCGCCCGTCCGGAGAGCACGACGAAGATCTCGTCCGCCTCCGTATCGGTCGCGATGCCCGGCGTCATCTCCCACACGCCGATCTCCGTCCCGCCGAACGTGCCGAGCTCGTATACTCCCGCAACGGGCGCACCGGCGACGACAGCGTCGGCAGGCAGCGCCTCGTGATCCACCCCGACGGCGAGCGCATCAACCCCCGTGAACAGGTCGACGCCCGGGGCATCCGTCCCGCTCACGAGTCGAAGCCCATGCCGACGGCGTCGAGCGCCTTGAGCAGCAGATTGCGCTTGCCGTTGTTGTGGTCGGCGCGGTCCATGGACGCGCGCACCAGGTTGACGCCGATCGAGGCCGCGGGCTCGGGCGGGAACGGGATCGGCCGCGAGCGCACCATCTCGTTCTCCGTGCGCTCGGTCTTCAGCCCTTCGAGCTTGTCGAGCATTACGTCGGCGGCGAAGCGCGTCGCCCCGACGCCGAGGCCGGTGAAGCCCGTCGCGTAGGCGACGCGTCCGCCGCGTGCGGTGCCGAAGAAGGCGCAGAAGCGGCTGCAGCTGTCGATCGCGCCGGCCCACTTGTGCGTGAACCGCAGCCCCTCCAGCTGCGGGAACGTCGTGAAGAAGTGCGATCCGAGGCGCTGGAACGTCTCCGGACGATCCTCATACTTCGCGCGCACCTTGCCGCCGTAGTGGTAGATCGCGTCGTATCCGCCGAAGAGGATCCGGTTGTCGGCACTCAGCCGGTAGTAGTGGAACTGATTCGCCGAGTCGCTGATGCCCTGCCTGTTCTGCCAGCCGATCGCCGTCAACTGCGCATCGCTCAACGGCTCGGTCATCAGCACGTAGTCGTAGACGGGCACGGTCATGAGGCGGTTGCGCTTCAGCAACGACGGGAAGACGTTCGTGGCCAGAGCGACGTGCGCGGCCTCCACCGAGCCATCCGCCGTGACCACCGTCTGCCGACCACCGCGGTCGCTTTCGATACCGTGCACCCGTGAACGCTCGAAGATCTCCACACCGAGTTCGGTCGCGACGCGCGCCAGCTCCACGGCGAGCTTCGCCGGATGCAGGATCGCCGCGCCGTGCTTGTCCCACGCGCCGGCGAGATACGTGTCAGAACGAACTTCGGCGCGGATCTGCTCCGCGTTGAGGAAGTTCGCAGCCTCCGCCAACCACTCGATCTGGTGCGGCTCCGTCGCCACCGACAGCGTGCCCGTGCGTTCCCAATCGACATCCAAGTCGTACTTCGCGACCGTCTCCTGCATCTCGTCGAGGTTCTGCAGACCGAGCCGTTCGTACAGGTCCATCTCGTCCGGCCAGCGGCTCGCACCGTTGTCGTAGCCGTGCGTGAGGCTGGACTCGCAGAAGCCGCCGTTGCGACCGGACGCCGCCCAGCCGATCCGCGATGCCTCGATCAGGATGACGCGACGCTGCGGATCCCGCTCCTTCGCCCGAACCGCCGTCCAGAGCCCCGCATACCCACCGCCGACCACCACGAGGTCAGTGCTGTACGCGCCGCGCAGCATCGGATAGTCGGGCCGTGCGATGTCATCCAGCCAGAACACGCTCTGCTGCGTGTTCTCCAGCGCACGCGCGACAACGGATGCCGCCGGCTGACGTCGTTCGAAAACAGTCGTTCCCATGGTTCACTCCGATGTGAGGGAGGGAGTCTACGCACGACTGAGGCTAGAGACCGTCCACCTCGTCGTCAACGATTCCCACGAAACGACTTCCGACACCGTCGAACTCCGCACGGTGCCTGCCCTGCGCCGGCGCAGGAAGATCGGCGGGCGAGTGCTCGCGGCAACTCAGATAGGTGAACGTCGGCCACCACTTCTTCGGCCGCACCGTCTCGGTGTACCCGCAGATGTCACACGTGAGCGTCGCCCATACCGGACGCGCCCCCTTCTTGCGATTCGCGCGCGACTGCACAAGCCACGCGGGCGGGTCGTTCTCGAGCTCCGTGAGCTCGGCTTCGGTCATCTCGATCAACCCATGCCTCACGGCCATCTCCACAGGGATGTCAAGCCGCTGGGCGACGTCACGCTTCGAGATCATGCTTCCATTGTCCCAGGCGTCGCACGCAGCAGACGCCCCTCGCAGCCCCGCGAACGTGCTCGTTCGCGGAGACCACAAGGGGCGTCCTGTCGTATCGACTACAGCAGACCGTTCTCCGTCAGCCAGGCCTTGGCGATATCCGCGCTCGACTTCTGGTCGACCGTGCTCTGCACGTTGAGTGCCACGAGCTGCTCGACGGTCAGCTTCGCACTGATCGCGTTGATCACGTCGGCGATCGAGTCGGCGATGTCGCTCGACGCGATGGGCACGACGTTCGAGGCGAGGATCATGTTCTCGGGGTCTTCCAGAGCCACGATGTCTTTCGTCTCGAACGCGGGGTCGGCGGAGTAGATGTCGGCCACCTGCACGGCACCCTCAAGGAGGGCGTCGAGGGTCGTCGGACCGGTTGCGGAGAACGCCAGGTCGACGCCGTAGACCTCCTTGGCCGCGGCCGGGCCGTACGGGCGCTGCTCGAACTCGGGCGCCGCGCCGATCGTGAGCGGAACGCCCGCCTTCGCAAGGTCGGCGATCGTCGTCAGCGAGTGCTGTGCGGCGAACTCCTTCGTGACCGTGTAGGTGTCCTGGTCGCTCGCCTCTGCATAGTCGAGAGCCGTGAGATTCTCGGGCAGTGCTTCGACGAGTGCCGCGTAGACATCTTCCGAGCTGGTCGCGGTCGCCGAGTCATCCAAGAACTCCAGCAGGTTGCCGGTGTACTCGGGGAACAGGTCGATCGCGCCCGATTCGATCTCGGGCATGTAGGCGTCACGCTGGCCGATGTTGAACTGCCGATCAACCGTGTGGCCCGCGGCTTCGAGCGCCTGCGCGTAGATCTCGGCGATGATCTCGTTCGAGTAGTAGGCCTGCGAGCCGATCACGATCGTGTCGGATGCTTCGCCCCCACCGCTGCTCTCGGTGGGGGTGTCGAGTGGGTTGCCCCCACCGCAGGCGGTGAGTGCGAGGGTTGCGGCGGCGAGGGCGCCGATGAAGAGACCGGATCGTCTGGCTCGTGCTGTGAACATCATCTTTCCTCTCTGGGGGACTGCTTGCTGTCAGCTCGACAGCGCCGCCGCGGGGGCGGGGTCTGTGGGGGCGTCAGTGGACGAGGACGCACGGGATGAGGTGCCGCGCGCCGGGCCATCGCGCTCGGAACGCGCAGCGCGCAGACCGCGTGGCACCGCGGCGCGCTGGGCAGCGGCGAAGAGCAGATCGAGGATCAGTGCCAGAAGCGCGACCAGGATCGCGCCGCCGAGCACCTGATCGAAACGACGCAGCGGAATGCCCTGGATGATCGGCCAACCGAGGCCGCCGAGGTTAACGTACGCCGCGATCGTGACGGTGGCGACGACCTGCAGCACGGCGGCGCGGAGTCCGCCGATGAGCAGGGGCATCCCGAGAGGCACCTCGACGCGCCACAGGATCTGCCATTCGGTCATCCCGGTCGCGCGGGCCGCGTCGATCACACGCCGGTCGATGGCCTCGAAGCCCGTATACGCCCCGGCAAGGATCGACGGGATCGCCAGCAGCACGAAGGTGATGACGGCCGCCTCTGGGGTGCGCAGCACGCCCATCACGAGCACCAGCAGGATCAGCAGGCCGAAGGAGGGCAGCGCACGCGCCGCGCCCGAGAGCGCGACGGCGAACTCGCGCCCGCGACCGGTGTGTCCGATCAGCCAGCCCAGCGGCACCGCGACGAGGGCCGCGATGATGACCGAGATCGCCGTGAACCACAGATGCTGGCCGAGCAGCGTGGGCAGCGCGTAGGCGCCCTGCAGCCGCTCGGGAGAGAACAGCCAGGCGAGTGCATCGGCGAAGAGGTTCATGCGGCACCTCCGACGGCGATGGGGGCGCGCACCGCGCGGCGTTCACGACGAGAGCGCGTGGGGAGCGCGCGGCTCCACGGCATGAGCATCCGACCCAGAAGCACGAGCAGCACGTCGAGCACGAGCGCGATCACGACGACCGCGACCACGCCGGCAAGGACTTCCGGGATGATCCGGCGCTGGTGACCGTTCGTGAACAGGTAGCCGAGATTCGTGACGCCGATCAGCACGCCGACGGTTGCCAACGAGATCGTACTCACGACCGCGACGCGCAGACCGGCGAGGATCACAGGGCCGGCGAGCGGCAGCTCGACCGTCCAGAAGCGTCGCGGTGCGCCGAAGCCCATCGCCGTCGCGGACTGGCGAACACCGGGATCGACGGAGTCGAGGCCGTCGGCCACGGCACGCACAAGGATCGCGATCGCATAGATCGTGAGCGCGACGACGAGGTTGAACTCGCTGATCGCCGAGTAGCCGAGCACGGCAGGCATGATGATGAGCAGCGCCAGCGAGGGGATCGTGTACAGCAATCCCGTCGCGACGATGACCCAGCCACGCAGCAGCCGGTAGCGCCACGCCACCCAGCCCAGCGGCAGCGAGATCGCGAAGCCGATCACGATGGCGATGAGGCTCTGGCGCAGGTGCACGACACTGAGCTCGCCGATGAGGGCGAGATTGTCGATGACCCAGTCCACGTCAGTGCCCCTCGACCAGGCTGCCCTGCGTGCGGCCCTGCGCGTCGACGACGACGGTGCCGCGGGGGGTCTGCTTCAGGCTCAGCGCTCGGCGTCCGCGTTCGGCACCGATGAAGGCCTCGACGAACTCGTCGGCCGGGTTCTCGATGATCTCGCTCGGCGAGCCGACCTGCACGATGCGCGCGCCGACATCGAGGATCACGACCTGGTCGCCGAGCAGGAAGGCCTCGTCGATGTCGTGCGTGACGAACACCACGGTCTTGTCGAGCTCCTGCTGCAGGCGGATGAGTTCCTGCTGCAGGTCGGCGCGGACGATCGGATCGACCGCGCCGAACGGCTCGTCCATCAGCAGGATGTTGGGGTCGGCGGCAAGACCGCGGGCGACGCCGACGCGCTGCTGCTGCCCGCCCGAGAGCTGCGCGGGGTAACGGTCCGCGAGTGACTGGTCGAGGCCGACGGTGTCGAGCAGCTCACGGCTGCGGGCCGTAGCATCCGCCTTCGACACCCCGTTCAGCCGCAGAACCGTCGCGACATTCGCCAGCACCGTGAAGTGCGGCATGAGCCCCGAGTTCTGCATGACGTAGCCGATGCTGCGGCGCAGCTTCACGGGGTCGCGCCCCAGTACGCTCTCGCCGTCGATCGCGACATCGCCCGACGTCGGCTCGACCATCCGGTTGATCATGCGCAGGAGCGTCGTCTTGCCGCAGCCAGAAGACCCGACGAACACGGTCGTCTTACGTGACGGCAGCACCAGACTGAAGTCATCGACGGCGAGAGCACCGTTGTCGAACCGCTTTGTCACCGAGCGGAATTCGATCATGTGGTTGTCTCCCTCGCTCTTTGTGGCCCCGCGGCAGGACTCATGCGGACTCCCGTCCGTACTCTTCACACAGCCGCAGCCAGACTTCACTGACCGTCGGATACGACGGTACGGCGTGCCACAGACGTTTGACTGGCACTTCGCCGACAATCGCGATGGTCGCCGCGTGCAGCAGCTCTGCGACATCGGGCCCGACGAACGTCGCCCCCACGAGCACATCTCGACTCTTGTCGATGATCGCGCGCGCGTGTCCGGCATAGCGGTCGGCGTGCAGCTTCGCGCCCGCCACCGCGCCCAGGTCGTAGTCCACGACGGCGACGTCGATCCCCGCATCACGTGCGGCGGCCTCGGTGAGTCCGACCGCCGCGACCTCCGGATCGCCGAACACGACCTGCGGCACCGCGCTATGGTCAGCGGTCGCGACATGGCGTCCCCACGGCGCATCATCCACAGGCGCACCCGTCGCCCGTGCCGCAATCACATCGCCCGCAGCACGCGCCTCGTACTTGCCCTGGTGCGTCATCAGCACGCGCCCGGTCACGTCCCCCGCCGCGTAGAGCCAGTCGACTCCGGGCACGCGCATCGTGTCATCCGTGGAGATCGGTCGCCCCGGTTCGAGCCCGGCCGCCTCGATCCCGATGTCGTCGCTGCGCGGCACGCGCCCGGTCGCGACAAGCACCTCGTCGGCGTGGATCTCGACGCCATCGCCCGTCGTGATCGTCACGCCCGCGATGTCGCGCCGCACCCGTACCGTCTCCGTGTCGAGACGCACATCGACGCCCTGCGCGCGCAGCGCATCCACGACGCGCTCACCCGCGAAAGGTTCGAAGCCACCGAGCACGCCGGTGCGCGCGAGCACCGTCACCGTCGCCCCGAGTCCGGCGAAGACCGTCGCCATCTCCACCGCGACGACGCCACCACCGATGATCGCAAGGCTGCCCGGGATCTCATTCGCACTCGTCGCATCGCGGCTCGTCCACGGCTCCGCCTCCGCAAGCCCGTCGATCGGCGGAATCGCCGCGCGCGACCCGGTCGCGATCGCCACGGCGTGCCGAGCCCGCAGCGTTCGTTCGGCGCCGTCGCCCTCGGTGACCGTCACCTCGCGGATACCGCTGAGTCGACCATGCCCGCGAACAAGGGCGATATCGGCGCTCTCCAGCCACGTCACCTGCCCCTCATCCGACCAGTCCCCTACGAACCAGTCACGCCGTGCGAGAACTTCGGCCACATCGACGTCACCCGTCACCGCCTCGCGCGCACCACGCACGGCTTTCGCGGCGCGTCTCGCCGCCAACGGCCGCAGCAGCGCCTTCGACGGGGTGCACGCCCAGTAGGAGCATTCGCCACCCACGAGCTCATGCTCCACGATCGCGACGGATAACCCGCCCTGCACGGCCCGATCGGCGATGTTCTCGCCCACCGTGCCCGCGCCCAAGACGATGAGGTCGTACTCGTCAGACATGTCTGCGCCTTCCTCCGGGGTGGCCAGTCTTGCTCATGTGCAACGCCATGTCACGGGTGGGATGTTCCGCGGAATGCAGATCGGCCCCGCTCCAGTTGAGGAACGGGGCCGATCAGAGGCTGATTTCAGCGCACGGGGAGGAAATGCGTCGGCGCGGGCGCCGGGGCGTGATGGCGGATGCTGCCTGCCGCGCCTGTGCGCTCATCGAGGTCGACCACAGTGATGTCGTCCGAGCGCTGGCCCGCGACGAGCAGCAGGCCCTCGTGCACGAGGATGTGCCGTGGCCAGTCGACACCCGAATCGGTGACGGACAGCGGCTCGACGGTCTCGCCGGAGCCCTTCACCCGCAGCGCCGCGATCGTGTTGCTGCCGCGAAGGGCGGTGTAGAGCGTCTCGCCGTCACGCGAACGGGCGAGCTCGGACGGGAAGTCCGCGCCCACGTTCGCGATCAACGAGCTCGTCGTCGACGACACGATCGCCCACGTGCCGTCGCGCCCTGCAGCGAGGGTGAACACCTCGGCCGAGAGCTCGGTCACGACGTGCAGGTGCCCGCTCGGGTGCACCACCATGTGCCGTGGGCCCGTGCCGCGCGGGAGCACGACCTCGTGGTCGATCCGCAGCCCTTCTGCGCCGACGCGCCAGATGCGCACCAGGTCGAAGCCGAGGTCCGTCGTGGCGATGCGCCCGTCCGGCAGGAACGCGGCGGCGTGCGCATGCGAGGCGCGTGGCTCGCCGTCGAGAGCATAGGGGTCGGATGCGGCTGCGCCGACGCCCGCGGGAACCTGAGCTTCGGCGGTCGCACCCAGCAGCGCCGCGCGCAGAGCCGCCGCCTTGTGCGCAGCATCCGCCATCGGCACACCCGCGGGGTCCAGCAGAATCCGCACCACGCGGCCGTCGCCGAAGCAGCTCGCGATGAGCGAGCGCGCGTCCGGCGCGACGGCGATGTGGCAGACATCAGACCCTGCCTCAACAGGATCGCCGAGCGGAGCGAGCGTCGATTCACCGGAGCGGGCGTAGGCCTGCACCGTGCCGGCCCCTTCGAGTGCCGCGTAGACGACGTCGAGCGTCGGATGCTGCGCCAACCACGACGGCGAGAGTGCCGCCGCTGCCACGCCCCGATAGGCGAGCGTCGTGGGCGCACGGCCGTCATCACCGGCGAGCAGGCCGATGCCGTCGGCCGTCCCACCCATGTCACCGCCGTAACCGCCGAGCCAGAATCGCGTCATCCACAGACCTTTCGCCTACCGAGCACCCGCCGCACGAATGCATGCCGCAGACGGCACGCACAGTCGTCTCCGCGTCGACGGGGGAATCCCGCGGAGAGAACCGAAAGTGCGGTCAGTCGATCAGGTCGTGACGCACGATGATCTCGTCGCGGGCGGGGCCCACGCCGATCACCGAGATGCGGGTGTCGCTCATCTTCTCGAGCGCCAGCACGTAGTCCTGCGCGTTCTGCGGCAGCTCGTCGAACGTGCGTGCCTTCGAGATGTCTTCAGTCCAGCCGGGGAAGTACTCCAGGATCGGCTTCGCGTGGTGGAAGTCGGTCTGGTTGACCGGCACGTCGTCGAAACGCACACCGTCGACGTCGTAGGCCACGCAGACGGGGATCTGCTCGAGGCCGGTGAGGATGTCGAGCTTGGTCAGCACCAGGTCGGTGATGCCATTGATTCGCGTCGCGTAGCGCGTGATCGGGGCGTCGTACCAGCCGACGCGACGCGGACGGCCCGTCGTGGTGCCGAACTCGAAGCCGCGCGAACGCAGCCAGTCGCCCTGCGCATCGAACAGCTCGGTCGGGAACGGACCCGATCCGACGCGGGTCGTGTACGCCTTGACGATGCCGACGACGCGGTCAAGGCGACCCGGGCCCACTCCGGACCCGGCGGCAGCGCCCGCGGCGGTCGCGGTGGACGAGGTCACGAACGGGTAGGTGCCGTGGTCGATGTCGAGCATCGTGGCCTGGCCGCCCTCGAAGACGACGACCTCGTCGTTGCGCAGCGCCTGCTCCAGCAGCAGACCGGTGTCGGCGACCATCGGGCGCAGGCGGTCGGCGTACGACAGCAGCTCTTCCACGATCTCGTCGACCGTGACCGCGCGGCGGTTGAAGACCTTCACCAGCAGGTGGTTCTTCTGGTCGAGAGCACCCTCGACCTTCTGGCGCAGGATGTTCTCGTCGAACAGATCCTGCACGCGGATGCCGACGCGGTTGATCTTGTCGGCGTACGCCGGGCCGATGCCACGGCCGGTCGTGCCGATGTTGCGCTTGCCGAGGAAGCGCTCGGTGACCTTGTCGAGCGTGCGGTGGTACTGCGTGATGATGTGCGCGTTCGCGCTGACGCGCAGACGCGAGACGTCGATGCCGCGCGAGCCCAGAGCCTCGAGCTCGTGGAACAGCACCTCGAGGTCGATGACCACGCCGTTGCCGATCACCGGCGTGACACCGGGGGAGAGAATGCCAGACGGGAGAAGGTGAAGGGCGTACTTCTCGTTGCCGACGACGACGGTGTGCCCGGCGTTGTTACCGCCGTTGAACTTCACCACCCAGTCGGTGCGCTCACCGAGAAGATCGGTGGCCTTGCCTTTTCCTTCGTCGCCCCACTGAACGCCGACGATCACAATTCCTGGCATGGGTGTACCCCCTGGTACTGCACGCTGTTCGCCGGGGTTGCACCGGCAGATGAGCTGGCCCGAACGGGCGAGTCCATCCTACCGGAGCACCCCCGACGCCCTCCTGACGTGACGCCGGGAGACGGATGCTGCGCCCGATGCCTCCGGTTCGGAGGAGAACACCCGCGTCGGAGGAGGATCCAGCCAGAATCCTCCTCCGATCAGCGAGAACTCCTCCGAAGATGTGCGGTCTCAGCGGGCGAGGAGCTCCCCGCGGGAAGCATCCGCCCGCGCAGCATCCGCCGCCACAGCCTCCGCGCCCTCGACGACCGCAGTCGCTGCGGGCTCCTCGGCGAGGTAGCGCTCCAGCGAGTCGTCGAGCTCGTCGATCCACGGGGTGTGGTGCACGATCGCGATCGTGCCGGTGATGACCGACTCGTACACGCGGTCGCGGTAACCCATGATGTCTTCCTTCTTGTCGCGCTTCCACGCGAGGAAGATCTCGACGACCCGGTCGATGTCGAACTCCGGGTAGTCCGTGAGCTGCAGCAGGTCGCGCACGTAGTCGCCCTGGAAGCGGATCTCATCGGCTGCGGATGCGATCGCCTCGAAGCGCGCCCGCCAGTCGGCGATGGATGCTGCGCGCTCCGCCTCATCCGGCATCGCGAGACGCCCCAGGATGAGATCGCGCACGTACCAGGCCTGCACGTCGAACATGTTGAACGTGAACCACTGGTCCTGTGCGCCGAGGTACGCCAGCCGCGGGTTGCTCTGCCAGACCACGCCACGGTACAGACCGTCGGGGTACACGTTGTTCGGCGACGACAGGGCGAGGTCGTCGGGCAGGAACGGGTACTTGTGCAGATATCCGGTGCACATCAGGACCACGTCGACATGCTTCGAGGTGCCGTCGGCGAAGTGCGCGATGCTGCCGTCGAAGCGCTCGACGACCGGGCGCTCCTCGATGCCGTCCGGCCAGTCGTAGCCCATGGGCTGCGAGCGGAAGCTCGCCGTCACCGAACGGGCACCCATCTTGAAGGCCTGGCTGCCGATGTCCTCAGCCGAGTAGCTCGCACCGATCACGAGCACGTCGCGACCCTCGAAACCCTCCGCGCCTCGGAAGTCGTGCGCGTGGCTGATCTGCCCGGGGAAGGTCTCGATGCCCTCGAACTCGGGGGTGTTCGGGAACGAGAAGTGGCCTGCGGCCACAACCACGCGGTCGAACTCCTCCGTCACCGATTCTCCGGTGGGAAGGTTCTCGCTCGTGAGGGTGAAGACCTCGCGTTCTGCATCGAACTCGATCCAGCGCACGACCGTCTGGAAGCGGATCCAGTCGCGCACATTCGTCTTCTCCAGGCGTCCGGCGATGTAGTCCCACAGCACAGGGCGCGGCGGGTACGACGAGATCGGCTTCCCGAAGTGCTCATCGAAGCTGTAGTCCGCGAACTCCAGCGCCTCCTTCGGACCGTTCGACCACAGGTTGCGGTACATGCTGGAGTGCACGGGCTCACCGTGCTCGTCCAGGCCGGTGCGCCAGGTGTAGTTCCACTGGCCGCCCCAGTCGGCCTGCTTCTCGAAGCAGACCACTTCGGGGATCTCCGCCCCCGCGCGTGCTGCGGATTCGAAGGCCCGCAGCTGTGCCATGCCCGAGGGGCCAGCGCCGATGATTGCTACTCGTTCTCGATTCGTCACGTATTCGTCCTCATACTCTTCAGTCATGTAATAAGCGCAGTCGGTGCTGTAGCGGAACAGGGCTGTTTCGCGGTCCGGGAGCGGGTGGCTCAACCGGTCGGGATGCAGCGACTGCCCTTCGACGCTATCAAATGCGCCTCAGAGGACCCCGAGCATGAGGGGGCGGATGCGGCGCGGAGGCGCCCTCGTTCGGAGGAGAACTCCCGCAACGGAGGACGATCTCACGCCGAATCGCCTCCGATCAGGGAGAACTCCTCCCAGGCGGGCGCCGGGGGATGGGCGCGGCAGGGCGCGGCAGGGCGCGGCGGGCGCGGCGCGGCGGAGGTCGTGTAGTCAGCCGTGCGCGGTGCAGGCCGCGGCCGTGGCGCCACCGACCTGATTGCCATGCATCTCTGCGGCCGCGGCGCAGTTCAGGTCGCCGCCGATCCTGTTCTCGACGAGCGTCGCGTGGCGGCCGTCGGCCAGGCTGAGGCTTCCGCCGATCGTCGACAGCTTCACCACCGTGCCCGGTGCGTTGACGTCGAGGTCGGCGTCGAACAGGGCTTCGGTGATGACGATCTGCTCATCGGCCGCAATCGACACCGAGCCGGAGTACGCGCCGCCGATGATCTTCACGACCTGATAACCACTGAACACGAGGTCGCCACTCGCGTTCACGTTCTCCAGCACACACACCTGCGCGTTGCCCTCGGGCTTGTCGGCGCAGAGCGCGTTCGCGGCATCCTGCGCCGCCTGCGACGGCGACTCGACCGGGGTGGCTTCTGCGGGGGCATCCGTTCCGGGCTCGACCGGAGCCACCGCCGGCGCGCATGCCGTCAGGGCGAACCCGAGGATCGTCACGAGCAGAAGCGGAGCGGTGCGGCGCATCTCTCCAGCCTCATCGGCGCGGGCGCAGGAGTCAAATGGACGTCGGATGCCACTCAGTCGGCGCCGAGGGCGATCGGAACGCGCACGAGGTTGCCCCACTCGGCCCAGGAGCCGTCGTAGTTGCGCACGTTCTGGAAGCCGAGAAGGTGCGTGAGCACGAACCACGTGTGCGCAGATCGTTCACCGATGCGGCAGTACACGATGACATCGTCGTCCTGAGCGATCTCGCGCTGGTCACGGTAGAGGGCGTCGAGCTCGGCACGGGGACGGAATCGACCGTCGGGGCGCGCCGCCGTCGCCCACGGCACGTTGACCGCACCCGGAATATGGCCGCCGCGCAGGGTTCCCTCCAGCGGGTGGTCGGGGATGAAGGTCGTCTCTCCGGAGAACTCAGCGGGAGTGCGGACGTCGATCAACGGACGGTCGCCGTGCCGCAGCACATCGCTCGCGAAGGCGCGGATGGTGTGATCGTCGCGATCCGGCGCCACATAGTCACTGGGCGTCGGCGTCGGCGGGACCTCGCGCGTCAGCTCACGACCCTCGGCGGCCCAGTGGTCGCGTCCGCCGTCGAGCAGGCGCACGTCACGCAGCCCGTAGAGAGTGAACACCCACAGTGCATAAGCAGCCCACCAGTTGTTGCGGTCACCGTAGAGGACGATCGTGCTGTCCGGAGTGATCCCGAGGCGCCGCGCGAGCGCGGTGAAGGCATCAGGACCGATGAAGTCGCGGGTCACGGGGTCATTCAAGTCGGTGTGCCAGTCGATCTTGTGCGCACCGCGGATGTGTCCGGTCGCGTAGAGCAGCACGTCCTCGTTCGACTCGAGCAGCACGAGCGCCGGGTCGTCGCGGTGAGCGTCGATCCACTCCTGCGTCACGAGACGCTCGGGGTGCGCGTAGGCCTGCAGGTCGGTGGCGGGGTCGTAGGGCAGCGTCATGGCGATCCTTTCCGAGAACTTGATTAGCCTACCAATAGTTCGTGCACTAATAGCGTGGGATGTGGGGATGCGCTCCCCGGAGCTGTGAGCGGCGGCGGGGTCGTGCGGGCGCGGGCGTTACGCTGTTGCCGGGGGCGCGGCAGCATCCCCGACGCACGCGAGGAGATGTCATGACAGAGTCCGAACCTGCCTTCCCCCACGCCGCCCCGGCGCCGCCTCCGCCGCCTGCCCCCGCACCGCCGTCCGCTCCCCCCGCACCGACGTCCGCGTCGCTCATCGAGAGCGTGCCCTCCGCGGCGAGCGCCCCTCCTGCCGCTCCGGCCAGTCCGACACCTCCCGCTCCTGTCCTCGCCGCGGCGTCACAGCCCGAGACGCCCAACGCTGCAGAACTCTCCCGTGCAACGGCGATCCTGAAGACCATCTCTGACTCGTACTCGGCCAAGATGGTCGGCCAGGAGCGTCTGCGGGCGAGCCTGCTGATCAGCCTGATGGCGAACGGCCACATCCTGCTGGAGAGCGTCCCAGGTCTCGCGAAGACGACGGCCGCGAGCACGCTCGCCGACACGGTGACGGCCGACTTCAAGCGCATCCAGTGCACGCCTGACCTGCTGCCGAGCGACATCACCGGCACGCAGATCTACGAGGCGTCGACCGGCACGTTCCGTACGATTCTGGGCCCGGTGCACGCCAACTTCGTGCTGCTCGATGAGATCAACCGCTCCAGCGCGAAGACGCAGAGTGCGATGCTCGAGGCGATGCAGGAGCGCCAGACGACGATCGGCGGCGAGATCCACAAGGTGCCGCGTCCGTTCCTCGTGATCGCGACGCAGAACCCGATCGAGCAGGAGGGCACGTACGAGCTGCCCGAAGCGCAGATGGACCGCTTCCTGCTGAAGGAGATCGTCGACTATCCGAGCCCCGCAGAGGAGCTGGAGATCCTGGATCGCCTGGATTCCGGTGCCCTCGACCCCGAGAACCATGTGCACACCGCGGTGACGCTCGCCGACGTTGAGCTGCTGCAGGATGTCACGCGACGCGTCTACGTCGATCCGGCGCTGCGCAACTACATCGTGTCGCTCATCTATGTCACGCGGAACCCGGTGCCCTACATCGGCGAGAAGCTCGGCGGGTACATCAAGTACGGAGCGAGCCCGCGCGGCACGATCGCGTTCCTGCAGGCAGCTCGCGCGCTGGCGCTGCTGCAGGGCCGCACGCACGTCCTCCCCGAGGATGTGCGTGAGCTGCGTCACCTCGTTCTGCGTCACCGCGTGCTCGTCACCTTCGAGGCGGAGGCCGATGGCGTGCGCAGCGAAGACATCATCGATGCCGTCTTCGCCGCGGTGCCGACCCCCTGAGCAACCATGTCGAGTCTGCTGACCCCGGTGAAGAGCAAGCTCTTCATCGCCTCGTCGCGTAAGTCGACGCATGCGCTGGATGGCGCCTACGCGTCGCTGCTGCGCGGGCGCAGCCTCGACTTCGAAGACCTGCGCGCCTACGAGTACGGCGATCAGGTCCGCGACATCGACTGGCGGGCGACGGCTCGTCTCGGTTCGCCGATGATCAAGCGCTCCCGGGCAACGCGGATGCACACGGTGCTGTTCGCGGTCGACACGGGCCTCGGGATGCGTGGGTTGGCGCGGGATGAACGGCCGAAGAAGGATCTCGCGATCTTGACGATCGGCGCACTCGGGATGCTGTCACTGCGGCACGGCGACGACTTCACGCTCGTGCACGGCGATGCCGCGCGCGTGCAGCGCACGGAGATCGGTCGCAGTGAGGCCGCGCTGGAGCACACGCTTCGCCGCATCGATGGCGCACTCACGAATCCCGCGCCGAGCGATCGCGACGCACTGCTGGGCTTCATCGCGCGCACGATCTCCCGCCGCATGATCGTGGTGATCGTGACCGACGGCACCCCGCTGACAGCCGAGGCCGAGCGGTTGACCCGCCGTCTACGCGTGCAGCACGACGTGCTCTGGATCACCCTCGACGACGCCGATCCGGTTCTCGACCGTACAAGTCGTCATGGTCGCCTCGATGCGCAGAGCGCCTGGGCGGTGCCATCCTTCCTGCACGGTGATCACAGCGTCGTCGGTGAGCTCACGGCACGCGATGCCGAGGTGGCGGCGCGCCGCGACGCCCTTCTCGACCGGCTCGAGATCTCGCACACCGTGCTCCGCTCGCAGGACACGGCGGTCAGCGATCTGCTGCACCTGCTGAACAGGAGGCGTCATGTCGGGCGCCGATGAACTGTACCCGCCGGGGCAGTACGGGTGGGGATGGATGCTGCTCGCCTTCGGCGTGCTGGCGCTTCTGATCCTGGTCGCGTGGCTCGTGCTGCTGCTCACCCGCGAGAAGCGCGAACGTTCGACAGAGACCGTCGATCCTCCGATGTCGCTCGCCGAGGTGCGTCTCGCCCTGCGGGAAGAGAACATGCGCAGCATCCAGCAGATCGAAGACGACTATCGGTCGGGCGCGATCGACGCGCGCCGTGCGCATCTGGAGTACAGCCGGGTGGTGCGGCGCTTCGTGAACGAGTACAGCGGCTTGGAGGCCCCGGTGCTCGCACTGGATGATCTCGTCCGCCTCGGGGTGCACCCGAGCCTGGTCGAGGCGATGCAGCGCAGTTACTATCCGAGCATCTTCCGCAGGGCCGAGCCCTTGGATCCGTTCGTCGGCGCGGCCGCTGCACGTCAGGTGGTGCAGTCATGGCACTGACGTTGGCGATGCCGTGGATGCTGGTCGCCGTCGGCATCCTGATCCTGGCCGCGATCGTCGTTGGCCTGCTGCTGGGGCTGCGTCGCGGTCCTGAGGCGCGTGGCGACAGCGGCGCACTCGTGGCCCGTGCCGAGCGGGTGCGCGCCCTTCCCTCCTTCGCCCGCGCCGTACGCCGGCGCCGTGCCGCCCTCGTCGGCGTCATCGTGCTCGGGCTCGCGGCGTCCGCTCTGGCCGCTGTCATCGCCGCGCGTCCCGTGACGGCGCAGACGATCCAGCCCGAGAACAACAGTCGTGACGTGATGCTGTGCCTGGATGTGTCGGGATCGATGAGCGACGTCGACGTCGAGGTGCTGTCGGTGTTCGAAGAGCTCGTCGAGGGTTTCGAGGGCGAGCGGATCGGACTGACGATCTTCAACAGCTCACCCGTGCAGGTGTTCCCCCTGACCGACGACTACGCATTCGTGCAGGCGCAGCTGCAGCGCATCCGCGAGAGCTTCGACTATCTCGAGGAGATCCCGGAGCACTGGGTCGGAACGCTCAACGGACCGGGGGCCTCCCTCATCGGCGATGGCCTCGCCTCGTGCGCGATGCGCTTCGATCATGTCGACGAAGAGCGGGCGCGCTCGATCATCCTGGCGACGGACAACGAGCTCAACGGCGAATCGGTCATCACACTCGATGAGGCGGCGGCGTTCACGGCCAGCCGGGGCATCCGCCTCTACACGATCAACCCGGTCGACGGCATCGCCGAAGCCGAGAGCACCGCCCTCAGCGACGCCGCAGCGATGACCGGCGGCATCGGCTTCGGGCTGCGTGACGCGACGACGGTCGACGAGATCATCGACGAGGTGCAGAAGCAGGAGGCGTCGACGCTGCGCGGGGAGGCGACCGTCATCCAGATCGACACCCCTCAGCTCTGGATCGTGGCGCTCATGATCGTCGTGCTCGGTTTCCTCCTGGTGCTGTGGAGGGTGCGACTGTGATCCTGCAACCCGTTCTCCACCCGATCCTGCTCGCGCTGCTGCTCGTGCCCGCGCTGGGAGTGGTGGTGTGGATGCTCGTGCGCAGCCGCTCCGCGGCCGCCCGCACTCTCTGGGTCGTGCGCGTCCTGCTCGTGCTCGCCTGCGCCGCCCTGCTGCTGCGCCCCGGCATCCCCGGCGGATCGACGCTGACACTAGCGACCGACACCGATGTCGTGATCGTCGTGGACACGACCTCCAGCATCGTCGCGGAGGACTGGGGGGACGGCGAGCGCCGCCTCGACGGCGTGCGCGCCGATGTCGACGCGCTCGTCGACGCATACCCGGGCGCGCGCTTCGCGCTCATCACCTTCGACGCCTCGGCGCAGCTGCGTCTGCCTTTGACGACGGATGCGACGGCGCTCACGACCTCAATGAGCGTGCTGCAGCCCGAGGTGACGGCGCAGTCGCGCGGAAGCTCCATCGGCATCGCGCACGATCTGCTCGCAGAGACGCTCGCGGGGGCGGCGGAACTCTCTCCGGAGCGGGCTCGTCTGGTCTTCTACTTCGGCGACGGCGAGCAGACCGCGAGCGGGGAGCCCGAGTCGTTCGCGGCGAGCGCGCCATACATCGTGGGCGGGGCCGTCTTCGGCTACGGCACGAGCTCCGGTGGGCCGATGCGGCTCACGACGGGCGGCCTGGACGCGTCCCGTGAGTACATCCAGCACGACGGCGAGCGGGCTCTGTCGGTGATCGACGAGGCCGCGCTGGAGACGATCGCCGGGCAACTGGGCGTCCCGTACCAGCACCGCACAGCCGACACCCCGCCCGACTTCCCGCCCGCGCCCACCACGACGACCGCCTACGACGACGCCCGTACCGTGGGGTCGATCATCGACCTCTCGTGGGTCGTCGCTCTCGTCATCGCGGTGCTTCTCGCGTTCGAGATCGCGCGCGCCACGATGCTCGTGACGCGCATGCGGACACTCTCGCTGCGTGCGCCCCGCAACGAGGACGGTGCCGCATGACGCTCACGCCTCGTCGCCGCATCCGCCGCTGGATCTTCTGGTGCACTCTGCCGCTCACGCTGGCCGCGCTGGTTCTGGTGGGAAAGATCGCGAGCATGTACGCCTTCGCGCACCACTCCGTCAGCACCTACGTCACGGGCGACTATGCCGGTTCGACACAGGCCGCGCAGGGGCAGCAGTTCTGGAACTGGTTCGAGCCGCACCTGGCCCCGTTCAACGAGGGCACGGGGCTCGCCGCATCCGGAAACCTGCCGCTCGCGGAGGCGAAGTTCGAGGAGGCGCTGTCCCTGGCGAGCGGGATGGAGGTCTGCGACATCCGAGTGAACCTCGCGCTCGTGCTGGAGTGGCAGGGGGACGCAGCGACGTCCGCCCGCGAGCCGGCGCGCGCGGCGGAGTTCTACGACCGCGCGATGACCGTGACCGTCGAGACGCCGGAAGAGTGCGGCGACCCCGAGGCGCAGGAGCAGACGAGCGACCCGCAGCGTGATCTCGCCGACACCCTCGAGCAGCTCAAGGATCGTCTGCAGGCGAAGCAGAAGCCCGAGGAGCAGCAACCTCCACCCGGACAGCCTCAGCAGCCCGACGATCAGCAGACTCCCCCGTCTCCCCTGCCCGACCAGCAGAAACTCGACGACCTGCAGGAGAAGCTCGAGGACGGCGCGCGCGAGCGCGAGGAGATGCAGCAGGGCGGACCCGGCGACCAGCCCGGCGGATCGGGCGACCAGCCCGGTGACGGCGGATCGAACGGGACGGACAAGCCATGGTGACCGACCGACCACTCACCGAGGGCGGAGCGCGATACGTGTCGAACTCCGAGGGCGCACCTCCCCTGCCCCCTCCCGGCGGGTACCGCGCAGCACAGCGACGCGGCACGGATGATCCGCAGGTCGCGGATCATCGCGCCGCCGCGGGTCCGCGCCGCACGAACGCAATCGGCTGGGTCTCCCTCTGTGCCGCCATCCTGTTCGCGTTCATCTTGCTCGTGCTGCTCGGCATCGGCCTCACCGACGTCATCTACGGCCCCACGATTCTCGCCCTGCAGCTCGCCCTCATCGGAGCGGTGGTCACCGCGCTCATCACCGCGCGCGGGCGATTGCTCGGCATCATCGCCCTTGCCGTGGTGCTGCTCTTCAACGTGGCCACGGTCGGCGGTCTCGCGGCGCTGCGCACCTCGGCGACCGGCGCCTATGACGGCGGCAAGACCGACGAGCAGCGTCTCTGGGAGGCGTATCCGGGCATCAAGGATCGCGACCCACGCAGCATCCTGAACTCCCCCTCTCTGGAGGACGTGCGCGCGCTCTCGGAGGACGTGCTCGCCGAGGTGCGCGCACGCCTGACCGCCGAGTACGGATTCGAATGGGTGCAGGTCACCGATGAGGTCCTGCGCCCCGAGCGCAACGGCTACGGCGGGGAGTCGATGCTCGTGCAGTACACATCACCGCAGTGGATGACCACGACTCCGGTCACCGGCTACGAGCACAAGCGTGCGGTCATGACGACGGTCAGCGAGGTGCTGCTGGAGCAGGGCTTCTGGGAGATGTTCGCCTTCAACGAGCCGACCTCGGGCATCTCGCCGGACGTCATCGAGAAGATGTACGGGGCAGCCGACCCGCGCGAGCAGGTCGTGTGGGAGTGGTACTCGGACAACTATCCCGATCCGACCCGCTTCTATGCCGACATCACGGACCTCGCCAACGACCGCACGGGTGACTACCGCGCCGCGCGCGAAGCGCAGTCCGCGCGCACCGGTGAACCGCTCGAGGGCCTGAGCCTCACCGTGCTGGCCGACGAACTGCTCAGCGTCGAGAAGCGCGACGCGTTCGAAAGCGCCCTGGGGGCATACGACGGCGGCTGAGACGCCGCAGGTTCAGCGGCGCCGCGCCATCAGTCGGTAGGTGACGAATGCGGCGATCGCCGCGAGCACGAGCGACACGAGCACGCGGACGACGCCGTGCACCCCGGTGGCGGCCAGCACGACGCTGACCGTGACGAGCACGACGAAGAGAGCGACGAATGCGGCACCTCGTGCGCGCTTCCCTCGGCTCTTGTCGACCACGCACCCATCGTATTTCGTCGCGGATGCCTCCCCCGCGCCTACCTGCGGTTGCTCACGACCACGTGGGTCACCGCAGCCGCGATCACGCCCGCGATGATCGAGAGCACCGCCCGCAGGATGATGTGCAGATCGGTGGCGAGTGCCAGCGCGATGCTCACCACCAGGATCGTCCCGAACAGGGCGATCATCGCCGCCGTATCCGCAGCCTTCTTCTCGGTCTTCATCACCGGGGCGTCCTCTTCTCGTGGGATGGTCTTGTTCTCAGGCATCACGACGCCTCGCAACGATCCAGGCGGCCGTGCCGACGACGACCGTCCAGACCAGCAGCCACAGCTGCCCGGTGAGGATCTGCCCCGCGCCGAGCTCGCTGAGTGTCGAGACGGAGATCGCCTTGACCAGCAGGGCTCCGGGCATCGCCTGCGAGATCGCCGTGACGACGCCGCTCGCACCCGCGGGCAACATGCCACCGACGAGACCGGCGACCAGGGGGAACACGAGCATGAGTCCGATCACCGTGAGCACAGCGAGCACGGCAGAGCGAAACAGCACGCCGAGTGCGCTGGCGAGAATGGTCAGCCAGATGCCCGCCAGGGTCGCGGTGAGAAGAATGAGCAGCACAAGGTCGCCGTAGATGGCCGCCTGCGCGAAGATCATCGTCAGTGCTGCGATGATTCCGGTGGTGAACAGCACGGTGCCACCGCCGTAGGCGACATCGGCGAGCGTGCGCGCACCCAGGAATCGAGAGCGCCTCGGGACAACGGCGAGCGCGGTCGCAAATTGACCGCGGGTGTCGCGGGCGGCCGCAGACGTCACGGCCAGCATCAACGGAATGATCGCACCTGTCGCCGCGGCCTCCAGCGAGCCGGTCACCGCAAGGCGGAGGGTACCATCCGTGAGTTGCGCGTCCACGGCGGGAGCGACGGTGAGCAGGATCGCCAGCATCCCTCCGCCGAACGCCAGGCCGAGAGCCACAGCGATCCAGAGCCCGACGGCGATCCCGCCAGGTCGACGTCGCCGCACGATCTCGGCGCGGAGCACATCGCTCAGCCGCTGTCTCGGCAAGGACGGCGAGGCGATCTCTCCCTGTTGCACAGCGCTCATCTCGTTCCCTCCTGCCCGACAGGCTGAAGCCGGTCGAAGTACGTCTGCTCGATCGAGCGCTCGATGACGGCGAGGTGCGTCACGCCCGGCCCGTCCGTGTAGGCGATGCGACCGACCTCGTGCGCGCTGGCGCCATGGACGACGATCCCGTCGTCGTGGAGTCCGGCGGTGAGCCCGTGGGCCGTCAGCATGTCGAGAAGGCGTGCGGGATCCGACGTGCGTACGCGTACCGGTGGGGTGCCGTCGGTGGCGACGAAGTCGGCGACCGTCCCTTCGGCGACGATCTGGCCGCGATCGATCATCACGACGCGATCAGCGACGAGCGCGAGCTCGGTCATGTGGTGCGACGACAGCAGCACGGTCACACCGTGCCGCGCCAGGTGCACGATGTGGTCACGGAACCACTGCACGCCGGCGGGGTCCAGTCCGTTGGCGGGTTCATCGAGCACGAGCACGCGCGGCGATCCGAGCCCCGCGGCCGCGATCCCCAGACGCTGCCGCATGCCCAGCGACATCGCCCCGACGCGGGTGCGCTCGGATCCGCCGAGTCCCACCTGCACGAGTGCCTCCTGCGCGTCGCCCAGTGTGCGCCCCTGCAGCAGCGCGAGATAGTGCAGATGATCGAGCGCCCGTGCCTTCACAGGGATCGTCTCGGCTGAGAGGAAGACACCCAGGCTCTCCGCGGGGTTCGCCGCGTCCGCGAAGGGCCGGCCTTCGACGAGCACGTGCCCCTCGTCAGCGATGGCGATGCCGGCGATGATGCGCAGCACCGTCGACTTCCCGGCGCCGTTGGGCCCGACGAATGCGGTGATCTGCCCCGCCGGCGCGGTGAACGACACATCGCGCGCCGCCCGGTGCGTTCCGAACGTCTTCGAGACGCCCTTCACCTCGATCATCGTGTTGCCACCTCTCTGTGCGTGCGCACTCTCGCGCGGACACGCGATGCGGCCAGCGGCGCAGCCGCCTCGCCGAGCGTCGTGCGCACGTCGGTCAGGAGTTCGTGATTCCGCGTGACGGCGCGGATACTGCGGGGCATCCCGGCGAAGTAGGCGACGCGGACACCACGCGCGCGCACCCGCGCGACGCTCACGACGCTCAGCAGGTGCACCTCCGCCGTCCGGACGAGGTCGGTGCGTTCGAAGAGGTGCTGCTCGCGAGCCCAGAGATGCGGATGCTGCGCGCTGAGCCGTCGCGTCACCAGACGCAGCACCCCGATGACGAGGAGCGCTGACGCCCCTGCCGCGATCAGAGCCAGGAACAGGGGTGGTGCCCAGAGCCAACTGGCCAGGAGGCCCGCGCCAACACTGACGCCGACGGTGAAGAGCAGAGCGGCCGCCGCAGGAAGCAGAGCCCGCCGTCCCGAGCGGTACACCAGCGCCGGCACCGGAAGAGCGCCGTTCGTCGCCTCCAGTACCGAAGCGGCGATCGTGCGCGGCAGCGCCGGAAGGATCGCGTTGGCCGCGCCGCTGCCGATCGCGCCCTGGCTCAGCAGGCGGATGCGCACGTGGTCGATCAGCATCTCCAGCGCGTTGCGGTGCGCGCGCACGCCGACGATCGAGGCGGCGTCCACCACACGATGCTGGGTCTCGATGAGTCCGTACGACAGCACCAGACGGTTGCCGTCGCGCGCAACCTCGAACCCGTGGAACCGCACGACCGCGAGAAGCATGCCCAGCACGATGATGCCGGCGGCAGCGAGCGTCGCGACCAGCGGGAGGTTCTGCAACAGCGTGGCGTCGCTCCATCCCCCGAACTGCTGCACCACGTCGAGCGCCGCGAGCACGGCGCCGGTGCCGATCACGACGACCTGCCCCTGCACAAGACCGGAGACCAGGAGCTGACCGGTCGTCGCGCGGTAGATCGTGTCGCTTCCGACGTTCTCGCCGAGGGCGTCGTGCACCACGGGAGCGGGGACTTCAGCCACCGACTCCGGGGACGCTTCATGGCGCGGATGCGACTGCGCCGCGAGCTCGACGATCTCCGCGGCGATGGCAGGTTCGATCCCTTCGAGTTCGATCACCCCATCCGCCGTGACCTCGCCGCCGACGCGCAGCGTGAGAACGTCGAGGTGGAGCATCCGGTACGCCCACGGCTGCGCCCGCTCCCGCACCGCGACCTGAGCCCAGGACGCCGATGTGCTGCGTCGGTTGAGCAGCCCGCGCACCACGCGGATCCCGCTGTCGCTGAGGTCATAGCGGAGCGTCGCGACGGTGAAGACCGGCTGGAGGAGACGGGCCAGAAGGAGGGCGCCGATGAGGAACACTCCCCAACGGCCCAGCCAGAACTGCGCGTTCGTGAGGGCGACCACCCCGACGCCCACCAGGCCGACGATCGCAGGCGCACCCTGCAGATAGGACGCGAGGACAGCGCGGGCGGGAAGGCGATGCTCAGGCATCCGCGTCCGCTTCCGCGGCCACAGCGGCCCGCGCGGGGAAGACCGCCAGGATCTGCGCGCGCAGCGCCTCCGCCTCGGCAAGCGGCAGCGGTGTGAGCGTCTCACTCTCGGTCAGCGTGGCCAGCGCGAGCTTCGCGAACCCGAAGCGGCGCAGAAGCGGACCCTGCACAACCGTGACGGTGAGGATCTGCGCTGTCGACAGCGCCAGATCCCGATGGAACAGCACCCCCCGTGAAATGAGGACACGATCGTCGTCGACTTCGTAGGTCGTGTTGCGGACGACAAGCCGATCAATCAGCGGCACATCGATCAGCAGGCCGAGAAGCGCCAGAGCGAGCACCGCACCGAGAAGTGCCGGCCGCCACGACAAGGGGGCGAGAAACAGGATGGCGGCGCTGAGAAGCACCCCGACGATCGCGATGTCGATGAGTGAGCGAATACGCACATAGGTGACGGCCCTCGGGGGCAGGGTGCGCGAGTAGCGAGGGCGTGCGGGGGGCTCAGCGGCCATCAGCGTCTCCTCCGCCGGTCAAACTGCTGCGGGTGCGACCGACACCGATCTCGATCCCACCCGCAGCGGCAGGATGGATTAGCCCAGTCCCAGGATCTGCAGGATCCACTGCAGGATGGTCGCGAACGACACACCGCGCTCGATCCAGCCGAGCACCTTCTTCCAGTTGTTGCGTGCCCACGCGATGACCTTGTTCGCCGCCGAGACGCCGATGCGCCACAGCTGCTTGGCGACCCAGGCGATGAACTTCAGGACTGCACCCATATTGACTAACTCCATTCACCACTGTGTGATGCCGCATTTCTCTTTGTGAAATGCGATCGGGAGTTAAGTTATGAATTGGCGCATATTCGGCACATCGAACTTTTGCCGCTTCCTGCGCGCAATATGTATTGTCGATGCGTCGATTGTCTACGAGCACATCGACAATGGTCGATAGACGAAAGTCGATCATGATCGCGTCACCTCGGCTCGTCCGCCCAAAGCGCAGAGAGCGACCTGCAGACGATCGCGAACATTCCACTTCGTCATCACACGCCCCAGATTCGACTTCACGGTCGCCTCCGAGACGTGCAGGGTCGCCGCGATCTCGCTGTTGGACATCCCCTCGGTGAGAAGTCCGACGATCTCGCGCTCGCGAGGGGCCAGGCTCTCTTCCCACCCGGACACGGGAGCCGGGCTGGCCACCGTCGGCACGCAGAGGTGGGTGAAGAGGCGGCGAAGGATCCTGCGGCACACGAACGGGTGACCGTTCGCGATCTCCTCCACCGCGCGGCGCAGTTCTGCGGGTTCCGCGTCGCGCCCGAGCACCCCCGCCGCCCCGGCTTTCAGAAGTGGGGCCACCTCGTCGACAGCAGAGGTGCGCGCCACGACGAGTACCGGCACTCCGGTTTCGGAGAGGGCGCCAACCTCGGCAGGGGCAGACTGCTCCGCGGATGCCACATAGAGGAACGCACTCGGCGACGAAGTGAGGTCCGCGCGTACCGACGCGCCCTCGAGCATCCGCTCCTCAGAGAGCAGGTGGTGTTGCACCTGCACGCGAAGATCATCCGAAAGGAAAAGAGACAATGCCGCAGCGAACAGCGATTCTCGCGAAAGAATCACAACGGAATGCTGAACGATTTCTGACATTTGTCTGGGCGCACCTAAATGGCGATGATTGACCTGCACAGTCGTCATTTCCGGCACGAAGAAGTCGAGGCCTGGACACGACGCGTTGAAGCTAGCATCCCGCCGTTCTTCGCCGACAGGTTTGTTACAGACTTTTCCGAAACTCTTTCCGTTTGTCCCCCGTTCGGCGGACAGATCCGCGCAGATTTGCGACGAGATCCCGCCGGAAGCGGACCTGAGTCCCTAGAGTGATTTCGTGACCTCACCCGACCACACCGCGAGCACGCAGCGCCCCCGCACATCAGCCCTCACGCCGTCGGCCTGGGCCGTGGTGCGTCTGCTCGGCGCCGCCGCGATCATCGCCGCAGTCCTCGGCCAGCTCTCCGTCACCCTCGGCAACGCACTGTCCGATCCCACGCCGCACGGTTCGCACCTGCCGACCGTGGCCGCGAACTTCCTGAGCTTCTTCACGATCGAGTCGAACATCCTGGGCGCCCTGGCGCTCGTGATCGCCGCGATCTGGGCGTTGTCCGCCGGCCGTCGCGCCGACGTCGAACCACGCTGGCTGGGTGTGCTGATCGCGAGCACCGCGACCTACATGATCGTCACGGGCGTCGTCTACAACGTGCTGCTGCGCGGCATCGAGCTGCCGCAGGGGCAGACCGTGGCCTGGGCGAACGAGATCCTGCACGTCGTCGGGCCGCTGATCCTGCTCGCGGAAGTGCTGTTCGCGCCACAACGACGCCGACTTGGCTGGGGGACGCTCGGAGTCATCGTCGCGTTCCCGATCGTGTGGTGCGCATACACGCTGATCCGCGCGAACTTCATCATCGCTCCCGCTACGGGACTGCCGTACTGGTACCCCTATCCCTTCCTCAACCCGCACAACTTCGACGCCGGATACGGCGTGGTGGCGCTGTACATCATCGGCATCGCCGCCGCGATCATCGCGATCGGCGCCGGTGTCGTCTGGGTGAGCCGCAAGCGCGGACACTGACGCGTCCAAGGAGCGATGTTCACCCTGTTCTTCGCGATTCATAGGTGAACATCGCTCCTCGAACAGAGAAATTGCGACACGCCGACCGCGGATAGACTGGGAACCATGTCTAAGGTCCTCCAGTCCCTCCCCGTCGGCGAGCGCGTCGGCATCGCTTTCTCCGGAGGACTCGACACCTCCGTCGCGGTCGCGTGGATGCGCGACAAGGGCGCTGTGCCCTTCACCTACACGGGCGACCTCGGCCAGTACGACGAAGACGACATCGCCTCCATCCCCGGCCGTGCGCTCGAGTACGGCGCGGAGGCCGCACGCCTGATCGATGCGAAGACCGCCCTGGTCGAAGAGGGCTTCGTCGCCCTCTCCTGCGGCGCATTCCACATCCGCTCCGGCGGTAAGACCTACTTCAACACGACGCCCCTCGGCCGCGCGGTGACCGGCACGATGCTCGTGCGCGCCATGAAGGAAGACGGCGTCGACATCTGGGGCGACGGATCCACCTACAAGGGCAACGACATCGAGCGCTTCTACCGCTACGGTCTGCTCGCGAACCCGCGCCTGCGCATCTACAAGCCGTGGCTGGATGCCGACTTCGTGACCGAGCTCGGCGGACGCCAGGAGATGAGCGAGTGGCTCGTCGCGCACGGGTTCCCTTACCGTGACTCGGCAGAGAAGGCGTACTCGACCGACGCGAACATCTGGGGCGCGACGCACGAGGCGAAGACTCTCGAGCACCTCGACGTCTCACTTGAGACCGTCGACCCGATCATGGGCGTGAAGTTCTGGGATCCCTCGGTCGCGATCGAAACCGAAGACGTCACGGTCACCTTCGAGGCCGGTCGCCCCGTCGCGATCAACGGCACCGAGTTCACCGACCCGGTCGCCCTCGTCATGGAGGCGAACACGATCGGCGGCCGCCACGGTCTCGGCATGAGCGACCAGATCGAGAACCGCATCATCGAGGCGAAGTCGCGCGGCATCTACGAGGCTCCCGGCATGGCGCTGCTCTTCATCGCCTACGAGCGTCTCGTCAACGGCATCCTCAACGAAGACACCCTCGCGACGTACCACGAGCAGGGCCGCCGCCTCGGCCGCCTCATGTACGAGGGACGCTGGCTGGAGCCGCAGTCGCTCATGCTGCGCGAGTCGATCCAGCGCTGGGTGGGTCTCACGATCTCGGGCACCGTCACGATCCGCCTCCGCCGCGGTGATGACTGGACGATCCTCGACACCGTCTCGCCGAACCTGTCGTACGGCCCCGAGAAGCTCTCGATGGAGCGCGTCGGCGACGCCGCCTTCGGGCCGGTCGACCGCATCGGCCAGCTCACCATGCGCAACCTCGACATCGCCGACTCGCGTGCGCGTCTCGAGCAGTACGCAGGCCTGGGTCTTGTCGGCGGCGCGACGGGCGAACTCGTCGGCCGTGTGACCGCGGGTGAGTCCGCCGAGATCACCGGTGCGGTCGAAGGCTCGGTCTCCGAGGCCGACGAAGCCCTGACGGATGCCGTCGACACCGCGTCGGAGGGCGCCGCTTTCGATTTCGGCACCGACTGAGCTGATTTCTGAAGAACGGGCCGGATGCTTCGCAGCATCCGGCCCGTTCTGTGTGCCCCCGCTCGGGCGCGTCGTCCTGCGGTCCGATCCGTCGTGCCACAAACTATGTTGCACATGAGTGTGCAACATAGTTTATCCTTGACGGATGACCTCCCGCCCTGCCCGCTCGGATGCCCGCGCCAACCGCGCCGGAATCCTCGACGCTGCACGCAGCACGCTGGCCTCCGACCCGTACGCGAGCGTCGACGTGATCGCGCGCAGCGCGGGTCTCAGCCGACGCACGCTCTACGGCCACTTCGATGACCGCGACGCTCTGATCCGCGAGCTCATCGTCACGGGTGCACAGCGCTTCAACGCGATCGCCGAGTCGATCAGCGACGCCGACTCCCGCATTGCCCTCGCCCGACTCGCGGCACGCCTGTGGCAGGAGGCCGCGCATGTGCAGTTCGCTGCAGCGCTCGCTCTGGACGAGGCGCACGTCGAGCACACGGCCGATGCACTCGCGCCGCTGCGCCGCGCCGTGGCACGGCTCGTGCAGCGCGGTCAGCAGGACAGCTCCTTCCGCACCGACATCCCCGCCCCCACACTCGCGCGACTCATCGAAGAGGTCGCGCGCACGGTCGTCGCCCGCACCGACGCATCGAGCAGCGGGGCGGCCGACATCGCTGTACGTACCGTCCTGAGTATCGCCGGACTGTCGTGGCGCGAAGCCGATGACCTTCTCACCGCTCATCCGGACATCACGGAGCCCACCCGATGAGCGCCGCCCGCCCCAACGCATGGAGCGTCTACCTCCGCGATCTCAAACGGCTGGCCCGCGTCAGCAAGGCGTGGATCATCATCATCGGCGTCATCGTCACCCCATCGCTCTACGCCTGGTTCAACATCGTCGCGTTCTGGGACCCGTACTCGAACACCGAGCAGGTCAGCGTCGCCATCGTCAATCAGGACACGGGGGCGTCATCGGAGCTCACCGGTCGCATCGACGTCGGCGGCGAACTCGTCGAACAGCTGAAGCAGAACGACAAACTGGGCTGGACCTTCGTCGACGAGGACGAGGCCATGGACGCCGTGCGCAGCGGGCGCAGCTACGCCGCGATCATCATCCCGCCCGATTTCAGCCGCGCCTTCGTGAGCATCACAACTGGCGAGATCACCCGCCCGGAACTGACGTACTACGTCAACGAGAAGGCCAACGCGATCGCGCCGAAGATCACCGACGTCGGCGCCTCGACGATCGACGGCCAGATCAACAGCACCTTCGTGTCCACGGTCGCCGAGGCCGTCAGCACACAGCTGAAGAAGGCAGGGGTGGATGTCGAAGGTCGCCTCGGCGACGCCCGCGACTCGACGGTCAGCGCTCTCGACAAGGCGACCGGAGAGGTCGCCGCAGCGCGGAAGGGCGTGACTGAGCTCCGGTCGGGACTGGAAGATGCCGGAACCGGCATAGACCGCGCATTCGACACCCTGAACACGGTCGATCGCACGCTCGCCGAGGTGCAGACTGCAGTGAGACAGGCACGGGGAATCGCGGACGAGGCGCAGCAGGGGTTGCTCACTCTCACCGACAGCATCACCTCGGCCTACGTCTCGGGTTCGACTCTCATCGCCGATGCCGCCGCCACGATGAACGGCTCGATCGCGACCCTGGCGTCCGGCCTGCAGCAGGCGAATGTCGCCGTCGGCACCTCGATCGCCGATCTGACCGCCGTGACTGAGACGAACGCCAGAGCCCTCGAGGAGCTGCAGGCGGTTCTCGACGACGCCCCGCCAGGGTCCGAGTCCGCAGAACGGCTGAGCGCGGCGATCGACGCTCTGAAAGCACGCAATGCCGCCGACCAGCAGGTTCTCGACCAGCTCACACAGCTGAACAGCGACGTTTCGAGCACCATCACCGCAGTCACCGGCGCCGCCGAGAGCGTGAACGGCGCCGTCGGCCGTGCCGCGGCATCGGCCACCGCCATCCGCGATGCACTCACCACGAGTGTGCCGCAACTGAACCGCGCCATGTCGCAGCTCTCGGCGAGCGCCGACGCCTTCTCAGCCGCCGTCGGCGCCCAGCGCACCCAGGTCGCGCAGGCTCAGAACCTGCTGTCTGGGCTGAAGACGCAGCTCACCGGCACCTCCGATGCTCTCGCCGCGCTCGACGGCAACCTCGCCGCCGCCGAGACGGGCCTCGGCACCGTGCGCACGGATGTGCTTGCGCTGGGGTCGGCCGAGATCTGGAACAAGCTCAGCGTCGTCACCGGCCTCGATCCCGACGAGATCGCGCGCTTCATGGCATCTCCCGTCGAGGTGAGCACGAAAGTGATGTTCCCGACGGCCGCGTACGGCTCCGCCATGGCCGCGCTGTTCACCAACCTGTCACTGTGGATCGGCGCCTTCGTGCTTATGGTCATCATGCGTGTCGAGGTCGACACCGAGGGCGTCGAGGGCATCACCGTGCGGCAGGCGTACATCGGAAGATGGCTGCTGTTCGCGACGATCGTCGTGTTCCAGGCCGCGCTGGTCTGCATCGGAAACCTCGTGATCGGCGTTCAGACGGCGAACGCCCTCGCATATGTCGGCACAGGCATACTCATCGGCCTCGCCTACCTGAGCATCATCTACGCCCTGTCGGTGTGCTTCGGCATCGTCGGCAAGGGTCTGTGCATCGTGCTGGTGATCCTCCAGATCCCGGGCGCCTCGGGCCTGTACCCGATCGAGATGATGCCGGACTTCTTCCGCGGGCTGTATCCGTTCCTGCCATTCACCTACGGCATCGATGCGATGCGCGAGACCATCAGCGGATTCTACGGCGACCACTGGTGGCGGTTCATGGGCGTGCTGGCGATCTTCACCGGGCTGGCCTGGATTCTGGGACTCTTCCTGCGGGGGCGTCTGGGCGGCTTCGCCCTGCTCTTCAACCGGCGCCTCGCCGAGACGGAGCTGATGGTCAGCGAAGACGTGCAGATCACCGGTCGGCGGCGCATCCCCGAGATCATCCGCGCACTGACGGACGGAGACGGGTTCCGCGCCGACGTCGCACGTCGTACGCAGCGCTTCGACGAGCGATACGCGACCCGGCTGCGCCTGACGCTGCTCGTCGGCGCCGGTGTGCTGGTCGTGCTCGCGCTCTGCGGGTGGCTGATCCCGGGTGCGAAAGCCGTCGTGCTCGGCCTCGGCGCGCTCTGGTGCCTGCTGCTCATCGCCGTCCTCGTCACGCTCGAGTACCTGAGACAGAGCATCGAGCAGGCGGCCGAGGTTGCGATGATGCCGGATGCTGATCTGCGCCGTGCCCTCGCCGTCGAGAGTTCCGGGGAGCGAGAGGTGCTCACCACGCCCGTCGATGCGCACCCCGATCGGTTCGACGTTCCTGCACCGGAGCCAGAGCCAGCGCTCGAGCCCGAGTCCGAGCCCGAACCCGAGCCCGAGCCCGAGCCCGAGCCCGACGACACCCTCGTGCTGGATGAGCTGTTCCCTGAGGTGCCGGATGTGGACGAGGTCACCGACGTCGACGCAGACAGCCCCGCGCTTCCGGACGAGAAGGAGGACGAGAAGTGAACAACGTGCTTGCCGTCATCCGACACGACATCCGGCGTACGATGAGCAGCGTCATGGCCCTCATCGTGCTGTTCGGGCTCGTGGTCATCCCGTCGCTGTTCACCTGGTTCAATGTGATCGCGAGCTGGAACCCCTTCGACAACACCCGCAACCTCACCGTCGCCGTCGCGAACACCGACGACGGCTACCAGAGCGACCTCGTGCCGATCCGTCTCAACGTCGGCGAGCAGGTCGTGTCGGCGTTGCGCGCCAACGACGACCTCAACTGGGTCATCACCTCGGAAGACGCCGCGATCGACGGCACCCGCTCCGGTGAGTACTACGCCGCGATCGTGCTGCCGCCGACGTTCAGCGCCGACATGATGACCTTCTACACGAGCGGGGCCGACCGCACGCGCATCGACTACTACCTCAACGAGAAGAAGAACGCGCTCGCTCCCAAGATCACGGGGCAGGGCGCAAGCGAGGTGTCGGCGAGCATCAACGAGGTCTTCACCGAGACCCTCGGCGAAGCGGGCATGAACATCATCAGCTCGCTGTCGTCGTACCTGGACGACGCAGACACCCAGGCGGCGCTGTCGAAGCTGCACGCGCGCGTCGAGTCCGTGGGGGCGCAGCTGCGCGCCGGTGTTGCGACGGCGGACATGTTCACGTCGCTGATCGCCTCGAGCACGCCGCTGGTCGACAGCGCGTCTGGTCTTGTCACGGCATCCGGTGACGCCCTGCGCGACGCGAGCGGCGCGATCGGGGGCGGAAAGGATGCCGCCGCATCACTGAAGACCGTGCTGTCATCGACCACCGCATCCATCGACGAGGCGCTCAAGGGCACCTCGGACAGCTACCAGTCACTGTCCGACAGCATCGACGGTGTGTTCGCCGCGATGGACTCGCAGTCGAGCAGTGCGGCCAACAGCCTCCGTGCCCTCGCTGACCGCGTGCAGGTGCAGATCGATCAGCAGCAGGCGCTGCGCGACGGACTCGTGAACGACGTGCGCCCGGTTCTTCCCGACAGCGCCCTCGCCGCCTTCGACTCATCCGTATCGCGAATCGACGCCGCGATCGCCAGGCAGCAGTCGCTGCAGACTCGCCTTGACGAGGCAGCAACGCACGTCACCGACGCGAACGCCGCCAGCCAGGCGACCCGCGACGAGATCACGGCGTTGACTTCCGAGGCCAAGGCGGCCATTGACGCCGCTCGCCGGTCCTACACCGACAGCCTGCGTCCCCAGCTCGACGCGCTCGCCTCGACCCTCGCGAGCATCAGCGACGGGGTCGACTCCATCGGCGACGAGCTGTCGTCCGCCGCGCGAGCGCTGCGCGGTTCCTCGTCGACGGAATCGGCGCTGGCGCGTGCGGAGACACTGACATCCGGCATCTCGGATTCGCTCACCGCAACGGCCGCCCGCTTCGACGAGCTTGCCGCCGCCCTCACGACTGCGATCGACACCGGCGACCTCAGCGACCTCACCGCACTGATCGGCGCGGACCCGAAGGCCCTCGCCGCGCAGCTCGCCGAACCGGTCGAACTCACCCGCGTTCCGGTGTACTCGGTGGTCAGCTTCGGCGCCGCGATGACGCCGCTGTACACGGTGCTCGCACTGTGGGTGGGCGCGCTGCTCACCTCGGTGGCGATCCGAGTCGATCCGCCGCGCGACGGATCGACCGGTCTCCCCGAACTGTCCCCGACCGAGACCTACCTCGGACGCTTCGGCATCTTTGCACTCATCGGCTTCCTGCAGAGCTCGCTCGTGAATCTCGGCAGCGTGTTCTTCACGCAGGTGCAGCCGCAGCATCCCTTCCTGCTGATCCTCACCGGATGGGTGACTTCGCTGGTGTTCACTCTGATCATCTACACGTTCGTCGTGACCTTCGGCAACGCCGGCAAGGCGCTCGCGGTGCTGCTGCTGGTGATCCAGATCTCGGGATCGGGCGGGGCCTACCCGCTGCAGGTGCTGCCGCAGTGGTTCCAGAGCATCAGCCCGTTCCTGCCGGCGACGCACGCCGTCAACGCGATGCGCTCGGCGATCGCCGGGGTGTACGAGAACGACTACTGGGTGTCGCTGGGCTGGCTGGCGTCGTTCGCGGTGCCGGCGCTGCTGCTGGGTCTGGTTCTGCGGCGCCCGTTCATCCGCAGCAATCAGAAGATGCTCGCGGCGCTGCGGTCGACAAAGCTCATGTAATCGGCGACAGTGGCGGATAGGATGCCAGGGCGCGCGCTGTCCCGAGACGCGCACCCGGACTCCGCGATACCCGGTCCCACCGAAACTTGAGGACTTTCCGCCGATGACGACTGATATTCCCACCGCAGCACCGTCCCGGAGCATCGCCGCGCGCATCGGCCGGATCGCATTCCTCGTCGTCGCGGGGCTCCTCGTCATCGCCACCGCCGCGGCGTTCTTCGTGGTGTGGACGATCCAGCGCTCCTTTCCGCAGACGACGGGCGACATCCCGCTCGCCGGCCTCACCTCCGAGGTCACGGTGCAGCGCGATGCGCGCGGGGTGCCGACGATCACCGCCCAGAATTCCCAGGACCTCTTCTACGCGCAGGGCTTCGTGCACGCGCAGGACCGCTTCTTCGAGATGGACTTCCGACGCCATGTCACCAGCGGTCGGGTCGCGGAGATGTTCGGCGAATCTCAGGTGGCCACGGATGCTTTCCTGCGCACCCTGGGCTGGCGGGTCGTGGCCGAACAGGAAGTCGCGGCGATGGACGAGACGACCCTCGGCTACTACCAGGCCTATGCGGACGGCGTGAACGCCTACCTGGCGGATCGCTCCGGCGCGGAGCTGTCCCTCGAATATGCCGTACTCGGAATGCAGAATCCGGACTACGCTCCCGAGCCCTGGGTTCCTGCGGACTCGGTGGCCTGGCTGAAGGCGATGGCCTGGGATCTGCGTGGCAACGTCGAAAGCGAGACGGAACGAGCCCTGCTCGCCGCGACCGTCGACTCCGAGACGATCAGCCAGATCTATCCGGAGTATCCGTTCGACCGCAACCCGGTGATCGTGCCGACGCTGTCGGTGCTGCCACTCGCCGCATCCGGTGAGAGCGCTGCCGGCGGAGGTGGCTCGGCCGTCGGGGCGGTGACCTGGACGGAAGCGACCGACGTCATCGAAGCGGTGAGTCTGCTCGTCGGCGACACGGGCGAGGGGATCGGGTCGAACTCCTGGGTGGTCTCGGGCGAGCTGACAGACACCGGGATGCCTCTGCTGGCGAACGATCCGCACCTGGGCGCTTCGCTGCCATCCGTCTGGTACCAGATCCAGCTGCGTTGCGAGACAGCGACGACCGACTGTCCGTTCGACCTGGCCGGCTTCTCCTTCGCGGGGCTTCCGAGCATCGTGATCGGCCACAACGGCACCGTGGCCTGGGGTTTCACGAACCTCACGACCGATGTCACCGACCTCTACATAGAGAAGGTCGATGGCGACAGCTACTGGCGCGACGGTGCGCTCACCCCGCTGGAGGTTCGAGAGGAGACGATCTCCGTTGCAGGCGGAGACGACATTCCGCTCACGATTCGCAGCACCGTGCACGGCCCGATCATCTCCGGACTGACGGATGACTTCACGACGATTGCGGAGGATCCGCAGCTGGTGCCGACGCAGCCGTCGGCACCGGATGCGGCGGGGTCCGCGCCTCCCGTCGTCGGCCCACCCGACGCATCCGCCGACGCTCTCTCGGGCGAGTACGCAGTGAGCCTGCGCTGGACCGCTCTCGATCCGGGCACCACTGCGGTCGCCCTCTTCGCGCTGGGCACCGCCACGACCTTCGACGAGTTCCGCGCGGCGGCATCCGGCTTCGACGTTCCCGCACAGAACCTCATCTACGCCGACACAGCCGGCAACATCGGCTACCAGGCACCCGGAAGGCTTCCGGTTCGAGGCGCTGGCGACGGCTGGGTGCCGCAACCGGGATGGCTCAGCGCCTACGACTGGACGGGATACATTCCGTTTGAGGAACTGCCTGCCTCGTACAACCCGAGCGAGGGGTACATCGTCACCGCCAACAACGCGATCGTGACGGACGACTACGCCTACTTCCTGTCGCGCGACTGGGATGCGGGATACCGCGCGGGGCGCATCGTCGATCTCCTGGAACAGGCGATCGCGGAGGGCTCGGTGACGGCGGACGACATGCGACGCATCCAGATGGACAGTGAGATGTGGATCGGCACGCGCTTCGTGGAGGCGCTCGACGGGGTTCCGATCGACCGGCCGGAAGTGGAGCAGGCGATCGAGCTCCTGCGCGCGTGGGACGCCCAGAACGACGCATCGTCTCCTGCGGCCGCCTACGCGAACGTGCTGTGGTCGCGCCTGGCGCAGAACCTGTTCTCCGAGCGAGAGAACCCGCTGCCGACGACCGGCCAGGCGCGCATGTTCACCGTCGTATCGGCGCTGCTGGATGAGCCGACCGCGTCGCTGTGGACCAACGAGTCCATCGGCGTGGACGGGCGCAACGCGATGCTCGCCCTTTCGGCAGAGCAGGCCTACGACGAACTGGTGAGTCTGCAGGGCGATGCGCCCGCGCTGTGGAACTGGGGTTCGCTGCACGCGATCACGCTGACGCATCAGACGCTGGGCACGTCCGGCATCGCTCCGATCGAGATGCTCTTCAATCGCGGGCCGTATCCGGTGAGCGGCGGGTCATCGGTCGTGAACGCGACGGGCTGGAGCCTCGGGGAGTCGTACGCCACGACGACCGTCCCGTCCATGCGGATGGTCATCGACCTGTCCGACTTCGACGCGTCCACCTGGAATCACCTGACCGGCGCGAGCGGACATGCCTTCCACCCGCACTACACGGACCAGACCGAGGCCTGGATGAAGGGCGAGCAGTCGCCCTGGCCGTTCAGCCCTGACGCGGTGACGAAGGCGACGGTCGACACGTTGACGCTGGCACCGCGCGACTGACTACGGCAACCCGCAATCGCTGATCCGCTCGCACCCGGCCTAGGGCGTGTCTCCTATATGCGCGGTGATTGAGCGGTGAAACTGGGGATGTGTCGTCTTCTTCTCGTTCTCGTAGATGACTGATGCGCAGTGGGCGCTGATCGGCCCGCTGCTGCCGTCGAACGCGGATCGGCGGGGTCGCCCGTTCGAGGATGATCGCCGGGTCGTGGACGGCATCATCTACCGGTTTCGGACGTCGACGCCGTGGCGGGATGTGCCGCGGTCGGAGTTCGGGCCGTGGCAGACGATTTGGAAGCGTCACCGCCGATACGCCAGCGACGGCACCTGGGAGCGGGTGCTGCACGCACTCCTCGCGCACGCGGACGCCGTGGGCCTTATCGATTGGGACGTGTCGGTGGATGCGACGATCGCGCGTGCCCATCAGCACGCGACGAACACCATGCCGTCGACGGGCGCGGTCTGCCGCTGGCGATCGTTGTGACCGGCGGACAACGCAACGACGGCGCGATGCTGGAGCAGGTCCTCGACGACATCCGCGTCCCTCGGATCGGCGGCGGGCGTCCACGAACCCGCCCTGATGCTGTCCTCTCCGACGTGAACCGGCGCATGCTCCGCGCCCGCGGCATCCGGGCAGTGATTCCGGAGAAGAGCGATCAGATCGCGTCCCGCAAACGCAAGGGCAGCAAGGGTGACCGACCCGTTACAACAAGCTTGCCATCACGTACCGCGCCGGAGCCGTGCTCTACGCCGCCCTCACCTGGGCGACCCTATTGGGAGACACACCCTAGTCGATCGTCGCGTCGCAGATGTCGCGGAAGAGCCGCGCGTGCAGGCGGTTCCACTCCTCGGTGACCGGCTCAGGGCAGGATGAGAACTTGACGACGACGGTTCGGGTCCCCGGGTCGACCCAGACATACTGCCCGTGGATGCCCACGGCGTAGTAGTCGCCCCGCTCGCTGCCGGTGATCCACCACTGATTCGAGTAGGCGCCCCCGGGGTGCACCCGGTGGAAAACACTGCCCGTCGCGGCATCCGGATTCCCATCCTCGACCGTGCGCCGCACCCAGTCGGCGGAGACGACTCGACGACCGTCGACGAGACCGCCGTCGAGCATGAGCCGTCCGACGCGGCTCAGGTCGCGCGCCGTGCAGGAGATGCCGCCGTTCGCGAAGCCGAATCCGCCGGCGTCGACGGTGATCTGCGCATCGTGCTCGCAGCCCAACCGCGACCAGAGGCGCTCCGACACGACGTGGGGGTAGCGCAGGCCGGTGACGCTCTCCGCCACCCACGCCAGCACATCGGTGCCGGCGGAGCAGTACTTGAATCGTTCTCCGTGCCGTCCGCCTCCGCGGAGGGAGGCGAGGAACGCGTAGGTGTCGGCGGGGTCGCCGTCGAGCCGGGGCCGCCAGCCGGCCACCCGATCCTGCGCCTGCACCTCGGACGCGGGGTTGCGGTAGTCCTCGTCGTAGTCGACGTCCACGGTCATGTCGAGCACCTGCTGCACGGTCGCGTCGCCGTAGGCGCTCCCCGCCAGCGCGGGCACGTAGCGATCGACGCGCTGGGCAGGATCGATCAGCCCTTCGTCGACGAGGGCGCCGACGGTGAGGCCGCAGATCGACTTCGAGACGCTCATCAGCAGGTGGACGCCGTCCGGATGAAGGCCGTCCCGATAGTGCTCGGCGACGATCTCCCCATCGCGCACGACGACGAGGGCGTCGGTGAAGCTCTCCTCGAGGCGAGAGCGCACACCGGGGAGGCTCTTCAGCGCGTCCAATCCGACGACTGCTCTCATGCTCTCCTCTGCCGCGCGGTGCGGGATCGGGGCCGTCGGCACGAACTCCGCGACGTGCGCGAAAGCCCAGCGGTTGTGCGGGGCATCCTGCCACGTGTCGAGCGTCGGCTTCCCCGACGCCCCGGGCACCCGCGGCGGGTGGGTGTCTGCGGCGATCTGGTGGAGCAGTGGGTTCACGACAGGATCCTCTTCTCGCGGGTCTCAGCGGCCGCGCCTTGTTCGGGTTCGTCGACACCGGAGAGACGGAGGGGCAGGGCTCCGGGCGTCTCGGGCATCGCGGCCAGCAGCTGCTGCGTGTACTCGTGCTGCGGCCGGACGAGCACCTCGGCCGCCGGGCCGATCTCGACGAGGCTCCCCCGACGCATGACGCCGGCGGTGTCGCTCATGTACCGCACCACGTCGAGGTCGTGGGAGATGAGCAGATAGCTGAGCGCATGCTCCCGGCGCAGCTCCTGCAGCAGGTTCAGCACCTGCGCCTGCACGGACACGTCCAGCGCGCTGGTCGGCTCGTCCAGGACGAGGAGCCGGGGGCGGGTCGCCAGCGCCCTGGCGATGCCGACGCGCTGGCACTGTCCCCCCGAGAGCTGGTGCGGAAGGCGGTCGGCGTGCGCCTGGGCGAGGCCGACCTCATCGAGAAGCTCTCGAGAACGCGAGGCGAGCGCCCGGCCGCGGAGGTTCGTGTGCGTCAGCAGCGGCTCCGCGATCGACTGCGCGATCGTGAGGCGGGGGTTCAGGGCGGCGACGGGGTTCTGGAACACCATGCCGGTGCGCGCCCGCAGCCGCCGCAGGGCGCCGCCGCGGAGCGCGCCGATCGGCGCGCCGTCGATGCTCGACGAGCCGGAGGTCGGTTCGATGAGCCGGAGCGCGCAGCGGGCGACGGTGCTCTTGCCCGATCCGGACTCGCCGACGAGGCCGAAGGTCGTGCCGGCCTCGACCTGGAACGAGACGCCGTCGACCGCTCGGACCTGGCTGCCGTACGCCCGGTACACCTTCACAATGTCGTCGACGGTCAGCATGGCGGTCACGAGCTGACCCCCTCTGGCGCGGCGGCCACGATGCAGGCGGCCTCGTGAAACGGGGACACCGGTCCGAGCCCCGGATCGATGTCCGCGCAGGCGTCGACCGCGATCGGGCAGCGTTCGCGGAACGAGCATCCGGTGAGGCCGAGAAGGTTGCCCGGCACCGCGCCGCGGATCGCGTCGAGCGCCTGACCGGGCCGGTGCCTGGCGGGAAGGGCGCCGAGCAGGCCGCGCGTGTACGGGTGGGCGGGGGCGCGCAGCACGGCATCCGTCGGTCCCGTCTCGACGACCCGGCCGGCGTAGAGCACGGCGATGCGATCGCAGACCTCCCGCACCACGCCGAGGTTGTGCGTGATCAGCAGCACCCCGAACCCGAAGCCATCCCGGAGCTCGAGGATGAGCTCGAGGATCTGCTTCGCGATGGTCACGTCGAGGGCGGTGGTCGGCTCGTCGAGGATCAGCAGCTTCGGCTCGCACACGAGCGCCATCGCGATCATCGCGCGCTGCAGCATCCCGCCGGAGAGCTCATGCGGGTAGCTGCGGAAGACCCGCTCGGGGTCGGGGAGGCCGACCTGCGCGAGATAGTGCAGGATGTGCGCCTTCGCGGCCGCGCGACCGAGCCTGTGACCGTCGACCCGACGATGTCGGTCGACGACGTCGCGCATCTGCCGGCCCAGTGTGAACACCGGGTTGAACGCGGTCCCGGGGTTCTGGAAGACGATCGAGATTGCCTCGCCGCGGGCGGATCCGCTGCCGTCAAAAGGCTGCTCGACTCCGTCGAGGAGCACCCGCCCTCGCGGCACGGCGCCCTTCGGGAGGAGGCCGAGCACGGCGAGCCCCGTGAGGCTCTTGCCACAGCCGGTCTCGCCGACGATGCCGACGACCTCGCCGGGCGCGACGGCGAGCGTGATGCCGCGGACCGGTCGGTTGGTGAGGACTCCGCGTTCCTCGAACGCGACCTCGAGGTCGTCGATGCGGAGGAGCTCGGTCGTGTGTGCGGTGGTCATCGCTTCACCTGCCGGGGGTCGAAGAGGTCGCGCAGCGCATCGCCGAGCAGGTTGAAGCCGAGCACGGTCACGAAGATCGCGAGTCCGGGGAAGGCCGAGATCCACCAGTGGGTGAAGATCTGCCCGCGCCCCTCGGCGACCATGAGACCCCAGTCGGGGGATGGCGGCTGGGCGCCGAGGCCGATGAAGGCGAGAGAGCCCGCGGCGAGCACGACGCTGCCGATGTCGACGGTGGCCTGGACGAGCACGGGGGTCAGGCAGTTGCGCAGGATGTGCCGGGGCACAATGCGCCAGGCCGGGACCCCGATCGACCGGGCCGCCTCGACGAAGGGCCGATCGCGCAGCGACCGTGCTTCAGCGCGCACGAGCCGGGCGTACCAGGGCCACCAGCAGATCGCGAGTGCGAGGCCGGCGTTGGTGAGGCTCGGACCGAGGATCGCCACGGTCACCATCGCCAGCAGCAGCGGCGGGAAGGCCTGGAAGACCTCGGTGACGCGCATGAGCACCTCGTCGAGCCAGCCGCCGCGGTATCCGGCGATCGCCCCCAGCGGGATGCCGATGAGCGCGGCGATCGCGACGACGAGCACCGAGATGGTGAGCGCGGGGCGCGCGCCGATGATGATGCGGCTCAGGATGTCGCGTCCGAGCTGATCCGTGCCGAACCAGTGCGCGGCGCTGGGGGCCAGCCCTCGGTTCCCGACGCTCGTCTCGCCGTATCCCTGTGCGGGGAACGGCGCGATCCAGGGGCCGAAGAAAGCGAGGATCAGGACGAGGAGGATGAGAGCGAGCCCGAGCGCGGCGAGCCGATCCGTGCGCATCACCCGGGTGAAGCGTCCCAGGGCTCCGTGGCCCCGTGAGACGGAGTCGATGGGCGGGAGAGGGGGCAGTGCGGTGGCGGTCATGCGAGCCTCACCCGGGGGTCGAGTCGCGCCTGGACCAGGTCGACGACGAAGTTGGCGATGAGGTAGCCGGCGGCCCCGAGGAGGGTGATCGCCATGATGGCCGGATAGTCCACGGCGAGCATCGCACCGGCGGCGAACTGCCCGATGCCGGGCCAGTTGAAGACGACCTCGACGAAGAAGGTGCCGGTCAGGGTGTAGGCGGCCGCGAGTCCGATGATCGTCATCGTCGGCGGGAGGGCGTTCTTCAGCGCGAGCCGCCACCGGATGAGTCCGTCGCGCAGTCCATAGGCGCTCGCCGTGAAGACGTAGTCCTGGCTGAGCACCTCGAGCATCGAGGCGCGGGTCATACGGGCGACGAGTCCGAGCGGATAGGCGGCGAGGGTGAGCGCGGGCAGGATGAGGTGCGCGAGCCCGTCGCTGTAGGCGGCCCAGTTCCCCGTGAGGAAGCTGTCGAGGAGCGGGAACCCGGTGACCGGCGTGATCGGCGAAAGGTACTCGACGTCGGTGCTGAACTGGCCGGTCGCCGGCAGCAGCTTCAGCTGCCCGACGAAGAGCACCTGCAGCAGCAGGCCGAGCCAGAACGCCGGCATCGAGACACCGCCGATGGCGAGGAACCGGATCGCGCCGTCCAGCGCCTTGCCCGGCCGTCGCGCGGCCACGACCCCGAGCACGATGCCGACGACGATGGCGAACAGCATCGCGGCGAAGAGGAGCTCGAGCGTGGCCGGAAGCCGGGTCGCGAGCTCGTCGAGCACGGGGCGCTTGGTGGCGAGCGAGTCGCCCCAGTCGCCCCGGACGAGACCGGTGAGGTAGTTGAAGTACTGCAGGACAAGCGGCTGATCGAAGCCGAGCTTCTCGCGGATGCGGGCGAGCTCCTCCGGCGGCGCCTTCGGGCCGGCGTAGACGACGGCCGGGTCGGCCGGGATGACGCGCGCGAGCACGAACACGATGAGCGTGAGCACGAACAGCACGAGCGCCGCGGTTCCGAGCCTGCCGGCGAGGAAGCGGATCATGGGAGTCTCCTGGGTCGGTGGGGTCCGGTCGGGCGCCCCGTCTTCTGCGGGGCGCCCGACCGGACGCGTGCGGCGTCAGTTCGCGGGGGCGATGGGGGCGAAGAACGTCGTGAACGGGTAGTTCTCGTTGAAGTCGGCCACATGGAGCCCCTTCGGGACGACGTTCACCGCCTGGGCGTCGTAGAGGAAGATGCCGGGCGCCTGGTCCACGAGCAGCTTCATCGCCTCCTCGTACTTTGTCTGCGCGGCCTCGCGGTCGCTGCCGGTCAGGGTTCCCGCCTCGTCGACGAGGGCGTCGTACTCGGCGTTGTCCCAGTAGCTGAGGTTGAAGAACGGCGCGTCGCTGGAGTGGAACAGCGAGTACAGGTTGTCGGAGCCGGCGTCGCTGTACGTCGGCCAGTAGTAGACAACGAAGATGTCCTGCGCGCCGGCGGGGTCGGCCTTCGCGTTCTCCCACTGCTGGTTGAACAGCTCGGCGCGCACGTCGAGCGTCACGCCGATCTTCGCGAAGGCGTCCTTGATCAGCGGCACGAACCTGGCCTCGGCCGAGTTCTCCGAGGCGAAGGTGAGCGTGAGCGTCAGGCCGTCCGCGTGGCCCGCCTCGGCGAGGAGCGCCTTCGCCTTGTCGAGGTCCTGGGTGTACTGCGGCACATCCTCGGAGTACGGGAAGATGCCCTTCGGCACGGGGCCATGGGACTGCGTGCCGTATCCGGCGCCGCCCACCTCAATGATGTCCTCGTAGGGGACGGCGTAGCTCAGCGCCTGCCGCACCTTCGGGTCGTCCAGGGGCGCGCGGGTCGTGTTGAAGAAGGCCACGAAGTTGAACGGCGAGTTCGCGGTGCGCACCTCCGTGCCGAGGTCGTCGGCGATCGTGTCGACGTTCTCCAGCGGCAGGTTCGTCGCGAGGTCGACCTCGCCAGATGTGAGCATCTGCTGCGCGGTGACGGCATCCGGGGTGATCGCGATGTCGACGATGTCGTAGGTCGGCGCGGCGTCCTCGTTCCAGTACTCGTCGTACGCCTCCAGCACGACCTTCTCGCCCGGGGTGTAGGACTTGACCGTGTAGGGGCCAGATCCCGCGTCGATGCCCGCCTCGAAGTACTTCTCGTCGTCGGCCGAGGCCTCGAGCGCCTTCGGGGAGACGATCCAGGCGCCGTAGGTGGAGGCGGCGACGAGATCCATGGGCGCCGAGTAGGCGAGGTGCATGACGACGGTCGTATCGTCCGCGGCCTCGATCGACTCCAGCGGCGCCCAGATGAAGGAGGCCCCGGCGTGGTCCTTCGCGGCCTCGATGCTCGCCTTCACGGCCTCCGCGTCGACCGGCTCGCCATCGTGGAACGTCGCCCCTTCGCGGATGCGGAAGGTCCAGGTGAGTCCGTCCTCGCTCGTCTCCCAGGACTCGGCGATGCCGGGCATGAAGTCCTCGTCCGCGCCCTCGGCGTTCTTCCACAGCAGCGGCTCGTAGACGTTGCCCAGGTACAGGGCCTCGGTCGAGAAGGAACGCACCGGATCCCAGGTGGTCACGGCCGCCGACGCGGCGACGCTGAGCACCGAGGTCGACGGCTCACCGCCGTCCTTCCCTCCCGCGGTGCAGCCGCTGACGGTCAGCGCGGCAGCCGCGCCGATGGCCAGGATGGAGAGGATGCGGGGGGCTCCCGCTCGGGTGACTGCCATGTCTGCCTCCTGCTGTGGGGTCGCCACCCGGGATTCTTCGGCGGCGAAGTCTGGCCAGTCTATGGACACCAGGACTTATCACACCAATACTTGGTTTCAGCCAAACTGATACCTCGGAGGCATCGATGGATCTTCGTCTGCTGCGGTACTTCCTCACCGTGTGCGAGACCGGCACCCTGCATGGTGCCGCCGCCGTCCTCCACGTGGCGCAGCCGTCGCTGAGCCGGCAGATACGGCGGCTCGAACAGGACCTCGGCTTCACGCTCTTCGACCGCTCGGCGCGGGGCCTCTCCCTCACCGCCGCGGGCCGCGCGTTCCGTCCCGTCGCAGAGGACCTCCTCACCCGCGCGACGCAGGTGACCTCGACCGCCCGCGCGATCGCCCGCGGCACCGTCTCGGATCTCACCGTCGTCGCCGCCCCCACCACCGTGGCCGACGTGATCTCGCCGTTCATCGTCCACGCCGGCGCCGGCGGCGTCATCGGCAACGCGATCGAGGCGATGCCCGAGCACGTGTACGGCGCCATCGAACGCGGCGACGCCGACTTCGCCGTCGGCACCCGCATCCCGCCAGCGGAGCTGCGGTCGATGGTGCTCGGGCACGCCTACCTGTGGGCGCAGATGCCGGCCGACCACCCGTTCGCGAGTCGCGCCAGCATTCCGATCGAGGAGCTGGTGCGCGAGCGCCTCATCGTCATGAGCCCGGCGCACGGCGTGCGGCACATGCTCGACTCCGCCGCCGCGCGCGCAGGGCTCTCGTTCTCTGCGGCGGTGGAGACGACCTCCCCCGTGCTCGCGCAGGCGCTCGCCGCCGCCGGGCGCGGCATCTGCGTGCTCTCCGACGACCCGCACTACGACCTGGCCGCGGTGCCGATCTCGGCGACCGGCGGCGACCTCATCATCACCCTGTTCGGGGTGTGGGATGAGATGCACTACGCCGGCGCGCAGATCGCGGCCTGTCTGGAGGATCTGAGCGCCTTCAACGCCGTGCTGTACCCGCAGACGACGAAGTTCGCCGTCCCCGTGCCGCCGGCCTGAGAGGCCGAGCAGACTCCCCCGCAGACCTCGGCGATGCTCCGAGAGCATCACTTCGGGGCCGAACAGGTCGTGGACGCATCCGCTCCGGCGCGTCCACACTGGGGGCACCGCGTGGGCCCCTCCCCCATGCCTCCCGCCGTGCGATCGAATCGAAGGAGATTCCATGCGCCGTTCCCTGTCCTCCGTGCTGTGCGGCGCCCTGCTCGCGACCGCCCTGGTCGCCCTCAGCGCGCCCCCGTCCATGGCCGCCGCCGTTCCGGTGCCCGGCGACCCGCTCACCGGCTCCGGGGCCGTGAGCCGCACGGTGCTCACCTCCGCTCAGCTGGCCTCGGGCGCCGCCCCCGCAGCCCCCGTCTCGAACGACGCGTTCACCCTGCCCGCCAACGCGGCGGCGCCCGCGCACTCCTTCGAGGGCACACTCACCCTGAACGGCGTCGCTGCGTCCGGAAGCTTCACGACGCTCAAAGATCCCTACGGCTACGCCTCGACCGCTGCTCTGAAGCACCTGCCGCCGTTCTCGGTGCAGCTCGTGCAGAACGGGAGCCACCTCGTCCCCGTCGCGCGGGGGCTGCAGTACACGGGGAGTCCGTACTGGAATCTCGCGGTCGGCGCGGGGCGCGCGTGGACCGAGAGCGGCGACGGCGGCCAGACGCGCGCGTCCCTTCCGTTCGCGATGATCGAGCGGAACGCGAACTGCGTGCACAACGGCGTCCTCACCTTCCTGTTCACCGGGACGAGCGTCTCGAACGTGCGCTACCAGGTCGTCAACGAGACGTGCGAGTACTTCCAGTTCGACCTCTGGGGGCAGACGACCGCGACGTACGCCCCCGGGGGCGTCAGCGGCGCCGAGGCCGTCCGCGCCGCCTATGCGACAGAGGTCTCCGGCCGGCTCCCCTCGAAGCCGATCAGCGCGCTCGCCACCGATCACCCGAGCGCGGGCGTCGACCTCTCCGCCTTCGGAGGAGGCATCACCCCCAGCGCTCTCAGCACCTTCGGCTTCCTCTTCGAGGGCGTGAACTACGTCGGCGCCTGCCCCACCCGTCAGGGCGCCTACCCGTACTGCAGTCAGATGCTGCTCCCCTCGTACTCGACGGCGAAATCCGCGTTCGGCGGCCTCGCGCTGATGCGCCTCGCGCAGAAGTACGGCCCCACGATCGCCGGCGAGCTCGTGAAGGACCACGTCACGGAGGCATCCGGCACGGCCTGGAACGGCGTCACCATCGACCACGCGCTCGACATGGCCACCGGCAACTACTCCTCCGCCGGCTACGAGGTCGACGAGGCCGGCTCGACGATGTCGTCCTTCTTCCTCGCCGAGTCATACGCCGACAAGATGACCGCGGCGCTCTCGTTCCCGCACAAGGCGAGCCCCGGATCCATCTGGACTTATCACACCTCCGACACCTTCCTCGCCACGCGCGCGATGGACGATGCGCTGAAGGATCGCGCCGGTTCGGGGGCGGAGATCTTCGCCATGCTCCGCGACGAGGTGCTGAAGCCGGCCGGGGTCGGCCCCGACGCGCTGACCACCCTGCGGACCGGCAACTCCGCGAGCGGCGCCGCGTTCGGCGGCTACGGCATGTTCTGGACCCAGGATGACATCGCGAAGGTCGCGAAGCTCCTCACCGTCGACGACGGCGTCGCGAACGGCGCGCAGGTTCTGCATCCGGGCCTGCTCGACGCGACGATGCAGCGCGACCCCGCCGACCGCGGAGTCACCACGACCGGCTCCGTCCCGTTCCGCTACAACAACGCGTTCTGGGCGCGGGACTTCACCAGCGCCGACAACGCGGCTTTCACGACGCCGTTCTCCGTGCCGTTCATGTCCGGGTTCGGCGGGATCTCCGTGGCCCTCATGCCCAACGGCTCCAGCTACTACGCCTTCAGCGACAACAACGAGTTCGCGTGGAACAGCGTGGTCGTCCAGTCGAACAAGCTCGCCCCCATGGCCAGCGGTGGCGGCACGGGCAGCTGCACCGCGGGAGACCTGCTCGGCAACGGCGGCTTCGAGACCGGCACCGCCGCGCCCTGGACAGCGAGCGCCGGCGTGATCGACAACCGCACCTCGCTGCAGCCGCCGCGCACCGGTTCCTGGAAGGCCTGGCTCAACGGCTTCGGCACCGCGAACACCGAGACGCTCTCCCAGACTGTGAGCATCCCCGCCGGCTGCGCCGACGCGGCCTTCACCTTCTGGCTGCGCATCGACTCCGCCGAGAACCTGGCCAACGTCTACGACACCCTGACGCTCACCGCGACGCCGGCCGGCGGATCGGCGGCCACACTCGCGCAGTGGTCCAACCTCGACGAGGCCGGATACGCACGCAAGAGCTACCCGCTCGGCGCGTACGCCGGCCAGACGGTCACCCTGAAGTTCACCGGCAGCGAGGACTACTCGCTGCAGACCTCGTTCGTCATCGACGACGCCGCGACCCCCGCCGCGGGCTGATCGGAGGTGCGGGACGGGGCGGGTCCTCCCGCCCGATGAAAAAGGTCAGGCCCGGTGAGAACCGGGCCTGACCTTGACTTCTTTCTGCGGAGACGAGGGGTTTTGAACCCCTGACCCCCGTAAGGGGACTCCACCTTAGCAGGGTGGTGATCCCCGCTATCGCTGACGTCGCGCCCGTCTGCCCGCTTGGTCGGAGATCGCCCGGAATCCGCGGAAACACACGCATCTCCGACTATTCGAAGCCATTCCTCGCAGAACTCACCACACTCGCGATGCACTCCGAGATCGCTGCGCTCGGGATTATCCGGACACTTCTGGGACACTCGGAGTTCACCAGCGCGCCCTCCCGGCCGACGTCCCCGGAACTCTTCCGTCGGCCCTCCTACCGCGGACTCTCGCAGGGCATGTGTGCAACTCCAGGAACGCATGAGACCACGCGCATCGGTGATGAGCAGCGCCGCGCGCATCTGCGCCGCCTCGCGGGAGCCGACCTCTCAGTGCGCATGATCCGCGCCCGCGGCATCCGGGCAGTGATTCCGGAGAAGAGCGATCAAATCGCGTCCCGCAAACGCAAGGGCAGCAAGGGTGGCCGACCCCTGGCTTCGACGCGAACGCCTACAAAGACCGCAACGTGGTCGAGCGGTCGTTCGCGCTCGTCAAGCAGTGGCGCGGAATCGCGACCCGTTACGACAAGCTCGCCATCACCTACCGCGCCGGAGCCGTGCTCCTCGCCGCCCTCACCTGGGCGACCCTATTGGGAGACACACCCTAGAAGCGGCCGTCGCGAACCGCCCACTTCGTCGGTTTCGCAGAGATCGGGAGACCGTTCCTGATCCACTCCGCCTGCCACCGCACCAGCTGGGCGGCGGACACGGTCGGGTATCCGAACAGCTCCATGCAGCGCCGGGAGTCGCTCAGCAACGCGCTGCCCTGGGGTGTGCCCTCGAGAACGACTTCCTGCTCGAGAAGCACACCGAAGTCTCGCGCCACCTTCTCGACGCTCAGCAGCTCGGGCCCGGCGAGGTTCACGATGAAAGGCTCGGGGTCTGCGTGGACGAGACTTCTCAGCACGACCTCGTTGGCGTATCCCTGCCACACGACGTTCACGTTCGCCGTCTCCAACGAGACCGCCTCGCCGCTCGCAACCGCCTGCCCGATGTCAGCCAGCACGCCGTATCGGAGATCGATCGCATAGTTGAGGCGGATGACCGAGACGGAGGTGCCCCACTCCCGCGCCGCGAACTCGAAGACGCGCTCCCGGCCAAGACATGACTGCGCGTACTCGCCGATGGGCGAGGGGGGTACGCTCTCGTCCGCCCCACCCGTCGCCGGCGAGACGAAGGGGTAGACGTTGCCGGTCGAGAGCACCGCGATCGCCGCACCCCGGTAGCGACGCGCGATCCGGTCGGGCAGCGCGGCATTCACCTCCCACGCCCACGATGCGTTGGAAGCAGCGCCGAACTTCGCGCCCACCATGAACACGACATCGCTCGCGTCGGGCAGCCCGGAGAGGTCATCGTTGGCCACGAGGTCGAACGGGAAGACGATGACACCCGCTTTCGACAGGCGCTCCTTCGTCTCCGCATCACCAAAGCGAGACACGGCGTACACGCGATCAGACTCGCGACCCGCGGCATCGAGCGCTCTGCGGGCGAGCACCGCCAGGGTGGGCCCCATCTTCCCGCCAGCGCCGAGAAGGACCAGATCGCCGGACCGCTTTCGCATGTCTTCGATCAGAGCGGTGCTGGGTGTTGTCAGCGCATCCTCCAGCTCCGACTCCGAGCCAAACCCGCCCGACACAACCGACTCGCCGCTCATCCTGCTCCTTCGCCGTATGACCTTTACCCAATTAAAACACACAACTTGCATAATTCAAGAATGGTTGCGCCTGTTTGTACACAGATTCAGCCCAGAGCCGGGACTTCCGTTTGGCCATTGTGTTACGTTTACTCGACCATTCATCGAATCAGTGAGGCCCCATGTCCGGCACCGATCGCCTCCCCCTCTCTGCGCGCACAGCCGTGCACCTGCGTGACTCCGGCGCCGCGACGGTCACCGACCTCGCCCGGGCGCTCGATCTCTCTCGTACGTCGGTCGAGAGCTCGGTGACTCAGCTCGTCGCCGCCGGCATCGTCGAGGAGACCCTGACTCCGGCGGGCCCTCGGGGCGCCGGCCGCCCCGCCCGCACCTATGAGTTTCGCGCCGATGCAGGCCTGATCGCAGGGTTGGACGTCGGCACGCACAGCGTACGTCTCCTCCTGGCGGATCTCGCCGGTGTCGTGCGGTCGCGGCACTCCTTCCCGGGTCTCGACACGACCGCGACCGGGGCCGAGCAGATCGATGTCGTCATCGGGCACCTCCGTCAGGCCCTCGCGTCCGAAGGACTCGCACCGGGATCTCTGCGCGCGATCGGGATCTCCCTGCCCGGCATCGTCGATGCGACGGGCCGGGTGCTCACATCCGTGATCGTGCCCGGATGGGGGAGCATCGATCTGCCGGCGCAGTTCCACGCAGCATTCGGATGCCCGCTCGCCATCGACAACGGTGTGCGCCTCGCCGCTCTGGCGGAGCACCACCTCGGCGCTGCGCGACTCGTCGATGACGTTCTGTATGTCTCGGTCGGCACACGCGTATCCGCCGGCGCGATTCTCGGTGGTCAGGCCCGGCGCGGAGCGCACAACGTGGCAGGCGACATCGGCCGACTCGCGGTCCGGCAGAGTGATCCGACCACAGGAGAGATCGTCTGGCGCAGCGCAGAGACCGGCGAAGACGCCGCCCGGCTCGCCATGTCCGGAGATGAGGATGCCCGCGCCGAGATCGAACACCTGGTCGACGATCTCGGTCGCAGCCTCGCGCTCCTGACGATGGCGATCGACCCGGCGATCGTCGTCATCGGCGGCGGCATGTCACTCGCCCGCGAGGCATTCCGTGAGCCCCTCGCACGCGCCGTCTCGCGCCACACGGGTCTTCCCTTCGAACTTCCGATCGTCAGCGCCGCCCTCGGAGCGGATGCCGCCGCATACGGCGCTGTCGTCTTCGCCTTCGGGCAGTGCGCGGATTCGCTCTACGGCGGAGTCACGCTTCCCGAGCCGCGCGTGGTCCCCCTCCCTGCCGCGTGACTTTCTGATCGCGCAGCAGGGAAAGGGGGCGGCCATCACCCTTCGGTGACCGCAGCCAGCACGAGTTCTGCGGTCCGCATCGTGTGCAGTGCCCCCGCGAGCCCGACACGCAGCGGATCCCCCGCGGTGATCGCACGTGCGAACGCCAGGTACTGCTCCCGAAGTGCCTCATCGGCGTCGACGGATCGCCACCGTTGCTCGTGCAGCACTCCGTCGTCGTCGACGTAGGTGATGCCCGCACTCGCATCCTCCACCCACGCCGTGCCACGGTCTCCGGTCAGGGTCAGGCGCATACGGGGTCCCCCGCGTGCCACGAGACTCGCTTCGAGAACGCCCAGGCAGCCGCCCGGGAACCGAAGCGCGGCAGCGAGACTCTCCTCGACGTCCACCCCGGGAACACGCGAGGTTCTCCGGTACCCGCGTGCGTCATCCGGCGCGCCGAGGAACCAGACCAGCAGATCCAGGGCGTGCCAGCCATGGTTGAGAAGATTGCCGCCACCCGCCGCCGCTCGACCACGCCATTCGGCGTCCGTGAAGTAGGAATCATCTCGCCAGACGGAGGTGTCGAGGTGCGCGGTGCCGATGCGTCCGAGAAGACCGGCACTCAGCGCATCCTTGACCGCAGCCCCGCCGGCCTGGAACCGTCGCTGGCTGACGACGTCGACGAGCAGGCCACGGCTCAGCGCCTCGCTCTCCATCACCTCGCACTCCTCGGCGGACCTGGCGAGCGGCTTCTCGAGCAGCACATGCACATCGCTGCGCAGCGCGCGCAGCGCGACCTCCACGTGCGCAGCGGTGGGAACGACGACCGTCGCGATCTCCGGACGCACCTGTGCGCACGCCTCCTCGACGTCGTCGTACGCGGCGACTCCGAGCTCCGCCGCCAGTTCCGTCGCGCGCTGCGCGTCACGGTCGACGACAGCGGCCAGCCGCAGCCCGGGAGAGTCCTTGATGGCCTGGGCGTGGGCGCGGGCGTACGCTCCGGCGCCTATGAGTAGGACGTCCACCTGTCTCCTTTCGATGAAGCGATCGCGAGCCGTCAGTCCAGCACCGTCGAGTAGTCGAAACCGTTGACGGTGAGGATCGACGGCGCGAGGACGGCGACGCCGTTGACCTTGCGGAACAGCTGCTCGCGGGCCACGATGTCCGTTCCCACCTGCAGCAGATCACCGCCCGGCGTCGTCACGGCTGACGAGTGCACGGTGGCCGACTGCTGCTGCGAGATCTTGGCCAGGGCCGTCTGGGAGGCGAACGTCTGCGCCTCGGCGAACGACGCGCAGGGGCCGGTCCGCGCGTAGAGCGTGACCGCGGCGCGGTCCGCGACAAGTGCGGTGCGCGTCGCAGACTCGAACTGCGTCAGCGCCAGTCGTGCCATCCCGACGTCGAGGCCCGGCTGGTCCACGACGAATGCCGCCTGCACCGTGTGCCCGTCGATTCCGTCCGCGCGGAGCACACGCACGGCGACACAGCTGTCTCCCTCCCACATGGTGACCGTGGAGGTGAGAGTCGCCGGCGTCTCCCCGACGACGGAGGTGTCCACGACGTTCCCGTCGACGAGGACAGCCTCGGCGACACTCGGGATCAGGATGTTGGTCTCGAACGATGCCGTGCGCACGCCCGCGGGGCGCAGGTCGAGCTGGGTGAGCAGTTCACCGCCCTTCTGCACGGTTACGGGGTAGAGCGGCGCGTGCAGCGGGGCAGACCCGCTGTACGTCTTGCCGTAGGGATCCGTTCCCGCAGACGGGACGAAGCTCACGGTGCCCACCGTCGGATCGCTGCCGACCGCACTGATGCTGATCGCCTTGTCGTAGGGCGTCGGCGCGCCCATGCCCGGAATCACGTTCGTGAACGACTCGCTGGTGCTTCCCATCGCACGGCCGTTCTCGATGTACGTGTAGCGGTCGAGGAACCGGTTGGGATCGGTCTTGGCTTCGACGATCTTCGGAGAGGCGAGCGCCATGGTGCGGTGCGCAGGGCTCGGGTGATAGACGAGGCCGCGATACGAGACGAGCACCTGGTAGTTGAAGACGGAATAGGAGTCGAGCGGACGCGTGCGCCAGTCCTCGACCCTGAGGAAGTAGGCCGGACCGTTCGAGTGGGTCCAGTCGTACTCGCGCGCGGACGAGCCCGCCATCGTCTCCCGCCCGGGCAGGTAGTTCGCGGCGATGTCGTACCAGAAGAAGTCGAGCGCCTTGCGGAACTCCTCTCGCACGACCGGGTCCTGCACGTACCCGTAGCCCATCATCAGCGCTCCGAGGTCGATGCCGTAGTAGACCGTCGACCCGTACTCGCGGATGCCCCATTCGCGTGTGTAGTCGAGCCAGTCGCGCCACCGGTCGACGCCATCCTGATAGAGCGCGGTGTCCCCGGCGCCCTGACCGACGAGGATCATCTGCACGTCGCGCAGGAGCCGCGCATTGGTGTACCCGAGCTGGGCGTGCGAGGCATCCGCCGTCGAGCGGGATGCCAGCACGAATCGCTCACGGATGGTCTGCTGCTGCGCCGCGGTGAACTGGGTGAAGTACTGCGGAGCATTGAGGATGCCCGCGCCCAGCAGCAGCGAGAAGGAGGTCGCGTTGATCTCGGGCGTGCCGTTCGCCACCACGGCGACTCCCACACCGGCTCCCGTCTGCGACGGGGTCCATGCGCCGGGAGCGTCGTCGGCGATCGGCGAGCCGGTCAGCGTCATCGAGTCGACCGAGACCTTGACGGGAAAGTTCGTCACGCCGCGCTTCTCGAGCAGCCGAAACGAGACGGTCGTACTGGTCGAGCCGCTGAGGGCGCTCGAAACGTCGACACTCACATGCTCCCAGTCGGTCGTACCACCCGACACGTCACGCTCCCAGACGACCTGACCGTCGACGAGCGCTTGGAAGAGGTGATAGTTCGCCTGAACAGCCGTCACGGAGTCCTTGACGTCGAACGACAGCACATGCGGGCCTGCGTCCAGGTCGACAGTACGGCTGATGAGCGACGAGGCGCCGGCCACGGTCGGCGTGCTGGGTGCGACGCTGAACTGATAGCACTCGACGCCGTACCAGCAGTTGCCCCAGATGTCCTGCGGCATCGCCCCGTAGTCCGGGTGCGACGGCTCCATGGTCTGATGGTCGAAGACCAGCTGCAACGCCTCCCACGCGGCCGTGGGATCCGAGTGCTCGGCGAGCTCATGGGCGACGACGCTCATGAGACGCCGCGAGGTGACGACCGGGGTGCGCTCGAACATCGCGTCCTGGAAGGCATCGACCTCGGTGATGATGCCCGTGGCGATCTCGTCGAGGCGGTCTTCCCAGGTGAGCGTCATGGGGCGTGGCCCGCCCGGTGCCGCCGCCGCGGGAACGGCAGTGCCGACGGCGAGCGCCGAGGCCAAGACGGCTGCTCCGAGTGTGGTCCATCGTGGAAACTTCATTGTCTCTCCTTGCGTGATGGTCGTGCGTACGGTGGACTGTTCAGCCCTTGAGGCCGCTGAAGGCGATGCCTTCGATGACACGGCGCTGCAAGACGATGAACACGATGAGGATGGGAATGGTCGCCAGAACACTGCCGGCCATGATCACGGGGTAGTCGGTGATCTGATCGCCCTGCAATGTGGCGAGTCCGACGGTGAGTGTCATCGCGTCTTGACGGGTGTTCACGATGAGCGGCCACATGAGGTCGTTCCAGGAGTACAGCACGGCCAGCACGGCGAGGGTGACGAGTGCCGGCCCCGCGAGGGGAAGCGTGACGTGCCAGAACGAGCGCCATGGGTTGCATCCGTCGAGCTCAGCCGCCTCGTCGAGTTCGACGGGAAGCGTCAGGAAGTACTGCCGGAGCAGGAAGGTTCCGAAGGCGTTGAACATCCCGGGGATGATGAGCGCCTGCAGTGTGTTGAGCCAGCCGAGGCTCGACATGATCTGGAACTGGGGCAGCAGGAAGAGCTCGCCCGGCACCATGAGCACCGACAGGAAGACGACGAAGATCACGTCACGCCCCGGGAACCGCAATCGCGCGAAGGCATACGCGGCGAGCGCGCAGAACACCAGCTGCGCCACGGTTCGCCCCACGGTCATGAGCACGGTGTTGACGAACATCTGCCCGAAGGGCAGCACCTCGAAGACCTCGGCATAGTTCGCCAGGTCCCAGGTCTCGGGGAGGATCGTGGGCGGTACGAGGATCGATTCGCCGTAGGTCTTCACGCTCGTGAGGGCCTGCCAGATGAAGGGGAAGACCATCAGCAGCGCGCCCGATGCGAGCACGAGATGACTGGTGGTCGACACCGCGGCGCTCTTGAGGCGCCGCTGCGGGAGCACGGGACGGTCACGCATAGTGGACGACCTTCTTCTGCAGAGCGAACTGAACGAGCGTCAGCAGCATGATGAGGATGAGGAGCACGACGGCGATCGCCGCGCCGTACCCCTTGTCGTTGAGCTGGAACGTGCGCTCGAAGAACAGGTAGACGATCGTCTTGGCCTGCGGCAAGGCGGGGTTCATGCGACCGATCATGATGAACACGAGGTCGAAGACCTGGATCGACCGCATCACCGTGATCACGGTCAGGAAGAACGTCGTGGGGCTCACGAGGGGGACGGTGATGGCGAAGAACTGCCGCATGCCTCCCGCCCCGTCCAGCGCTGCGGCCTCGTAGACCTCACCGGGGATGCTCTTCAGACCGGCGGACAGGATGACGACGTTGTAGCCGATGACGGACCAGATGCCGACGACGATCATCGCCGCCATGACGGTGTCTCCGTTGCTGATCCAGTTGGTGCCGCTGAGCCCGACGGCGCCGAGCACGGCGTTCAGGACCCCGAAGTCGCCGTTGTAGATCCACCGCCACATGATGGCGATCGCGACGGGCATCGTCACCATCGGCACGAAGTAGAGCACCTGGTACACCGATCGTCCGCGCAGGCCCGGCCTGTTGAGCATCGCCGCGATGACGATGCTCAGCGGAACAGAGAGCAGGACGCCCGCGGTGTAGAAGACGCTGTTGCGCAGTGTGGTGTAGAACTCCGCGTCGCCGACGAGGCGCGCGTAGTTGTCCCATCCGACCCATTCCTGGCCGCCGAACGCACCCCACTCGGTGAAGCTGAAGGCGATGCTCTGCACGACGGGCCAGAGGTAGAACACGCTCAGGCCGAGGCCGAGCGGGGCGATCATCAGATAGCCCCAGAGGACGTGCCCGGGGCGGTAGCGACGGGGTCTGCGCAGGCGAGACATGCCTTCTCCGTTTGTTGGACGGTGGGGTCGGACCGTCATCCGCTCCGACCCCACCGTGGATGCGTCTATCGTCCGGTCGCCAGGACGGCGTCGACGTCGACAGTGAGCTGTGAGAGGCCCTCGGGCAGAGGAACTTCTCCGCCGAAGATGCGCGTCATCGCGTCGACCTCGATGCTCGTCCATTCCGCCGTGTTGAGCGTGGCGGGAAGGGCGAACGCCGCGGCGAGCGACTCGTCATAGAGCTCCGTCAGGGCGAACGGGGAGTTGTCTGCCCATTCGCGCCACATCTCACCGAAGGCGGGAGCCTTGTCCTGGCGCTCGATGCGGATCTTCGCCGCCTCCTCCGAAGCGGTGAACGCCGCGAAGCGTGCAGCGACGTCGCCGTGCGCCGACTTCGCGTTGACCGCGGAGACGAGGGAGTTCACGCTGACTCCTTCGCGGGCGCCCGCCGGGAGCGGAGCGACGTCGACCGTCGACGCGAGCGCCGGGTCATCGGTGTAGGGACCGACGTTCCAGGTGCCGCTGTAGTACATCGCGAGCTTGCCGCTCGGGAAGAGCTGGTGCGCCGGAGTCTCCGCCAGCTGAGCGACGGTGGGCGACTGTCCGGCCTCGATGAACTGACGCCAGAAGGCGATGCCCTCCTCGGCCTCGGGAGTGTCCCAGTTGCTGCGGAGACCGTCTCCCGAGAGAACCTCGACTCCCGCCTGGTAGACCGTGTTGTAGTAGTTCGACTGGGAATCGACGCTGGACGCGATCCCGAAGACGCCCTGAGCGGGATCGGTGAGTGCGGCCGCGGCGACCTCCACGTCCGCCCAGGTCCACTCGGCCGTCGGGTAGGCGAGACCGGCCGCATCAAACAGCGGCTTGCTGTACCAGAGACCGATCGTGTCGAGGTCCTGAGGCAGGCCGTACTGGGCCCCCTCCCACGCGTACTTCTCCATGATCGCCTCGGGGTACTCACCGAGGTCTATTCCCTCCTGCGCGATGACATCGTCGAGCGGGGCGAGCACGCCGTTGCTCGCGTAGAGCGGCAGGTTGAGGTGGTTCATCCAGAACACATCGGGGGCGGATTCCCCCTGGATCGATGTCTGCAGCTTCGTCCAGTACTCACTGATGGGCGTCAGCTCGATCTCGATCGTCACACCCGGATTCGCCTTCTCGAAGGCGTCCGCGATCGCACGGAATGTGGGTTCCTGGTTGACGTTCCACATCCCGTATCGCAGCACCACGTCTTCCTGCGTGCCAGCGGATCCCTCGGGTGCGGGGGCGCCCGCGCAGGCGGTGAGCGCGAAGAGCGCACCGATACCAGCCAGGGCGCTCAGTCGAATGCCTTTCATGTCTCCTCCATCGGGTTGTCGCGCCGCATCGTTGCGGCGGCGTTGTACTACTTGAGCCACTCGTCCTTGTTGGCGTGGATGAACTCGTCGTCGCCGAACCACGGGTAACGTGCGTGCGCCTCGTCGATGAGTTCCCACTGCCCCGGAGAGAGGACTTCCGATTCCGCCAGGCACAGGGCGCTGGGGAGCAGACCCTGCCGGTGCAGGATCGCGTTGACTCCCGCGATGCATCCGCGGAAGTCGTTCGCCACGTCGAAGACAGCGGCATTCACCGCAGTCAGCTGCGGTGCTGCCCTGATCACCCACTCTGCCGCTTCGGCGTCGCCCTGGCGTGCAGCACGCACAGTGTCCAGCATCCGCACGGCGGCTCTCGTGCCCACGGCCCACTGTCCCAACAGGCCGCCGTCGAACCAGCGTGTTCCCTGCGGTGTCGCGAAGGGCGTGAAGAGGTCGCCGAGGATGTTGTCATCGTTGCCCGTGTAGAGCGCGATGTCGTTCGCCCTGCCCGAGGACAGCACCGCGTCGACGACGTCGAGCGTCCGGTAGCGGTCGAACGGTGCGACCTTCACCGCGACGACACCTTCGATCTCAACGAAAGCACGCCAGAAGGCGGGAGAGAGTCGGGGCCCGCCGATCGCCTCCTGCAGGTAGAAGCCGATCACGGGCAGCACTTCCGCGACCGCCCTCGCGCGCTCGAGCATCTCCGCGTCGGCGAGCTCCTGATGACGAAGCGGAGAAAGCAGCACGGCCTCGTAGCCGAGGGAAGCGGCCAGTTCGGCCTCCGCCACAGCGTCCGCGCGGTCTCCGGCGACCCCGGCGACGCGGAGCATGCGGGGATTCTCCAGGAGAACTTCGGCGGAGGCGGCGAGAACGGGCTCGTAGAGACCGAAGCGGGGCTCACGGATCTCAAACTGCGTCGTGTGCACCCCGACGGCGACGCCGCCGGCGCCCGCCGCAGCGTAGTACCGGCCGATCGCGCGTTGATGGCGGGGCGAGAAGCTCCGTTCCGCGTCGAGAGCGAGAGGCATCGCCGGGATGACCTGTCCCTCGCGAAGCAGACGGACGATGTCCGCGTGGCTTCGTGATGCGTCGACGCCGCTCGCGATCGCCTGCACGCCGTTTGATTCCGTTCCCACTGCCACGCCCGATCTGCTTCCTCACAAGGTGGCGCGACTGCAACCACCTCTTTATGACATTGCTCTTTGATAATTCACCACGAGTATTGCAAATGTCAACATGCGGATGAAACAATCTTGTTGGAGTATTCGCCAGAAGCCGCTCCCCCTCACCCCTGTCCAACGAGACAGGACGCCACGACAACGAGGCCGACAGGACCATCGATGAACTCTGACTTCTCTGCGCTTCGCTACGCACTCTCCACCCCTGCAGGCAAGACATGGGTGTTCACGGGAGATTCGATCACCCACGGGCTTCTGCACACCCAGGGTCAGCGCAGCTACACCGAACACCTGCATGAGCTCATCCGCGGCGATCTCGAACGGACCGACGACATCGTGATCAACTCCGCCATCAGCGGCTGGCGTCTCGCGCAGATCCTCGATGATTTCGAACGGCGGGTGGCGATGTGGCGACCGGACATCGTGGCGCTCATGATCGGGACCAACGACTGCTCCACGGGCGGCGTCTTCCCCGTGATCGAGCCGGATGCGTTCCGCGGCTCACTGCGGAAGTTCGTCCGCCGGGTACGTGAACGAGGCGCCCTTCCCGTACTCCAGACACAGCCCGGAATCGACATCGCCAACGCCCCCGAGCGCGCGCGCATCGGGGAGTTCGCCCAGGCCGTGCGCGATATCGCGGCCGAGGAAGGGGTGGTACTCGTCGATCACTACGCGCGATACGGCGAGTTCGGTGACGGCGGTGCCGCCGGGGGGCTGCTCAACGACCCGTTCCACCCCAACGGCGCAGGTCACGCGATGCTCGCGCTCGAGTTCGCCACTTCTGTGGAGTTCCCCGCCCACCTGCCCACGATGCGCCACCTTGAGGAGCGCGTGGACGCACGTCAGCGTTCAGCAGGGACGGGTCTGACGAGGTCCGGGCGCGGCATCCGCCCTTAACGTCCGGATGCCCCGGAGAGGCGACTCCGGGGCATCCGCTGTCAGACCGCGCGAGGCGCGCTGACTCCTATCGACCGATCAGCTGCAGGCGGCAACCAGCTGCCATGCACCCCAGGTAGCGGAGCCGGGAGTCTCACCCTGCGTCCACCAGCGAGCCTTGTAGTCAGAGCCCTGGTAACTGACCGTCGCGCCGCCGACGTAGGCGCTGCCCGCGACCCATGCGGGCGCGCACGTGGTGCCCGTCGGCTCGGTCGTGCCCGGATCCGTGGTGCCCGGGTCTGTCGGACCTGCGCCGGGGTCACACGCACCCACGAGGTTCCACACGGCGTTGGTGCCGGGGGTGTCGCCCTGCGTCCACCACTTCGCCGTGTACTCGGAACCGTTGTGGCTGACCTTGTTGCCGCCCGTGTAGACCTTCGACGACGACCAGGCGGGCGAGACGCAGTTCACGCTGCCGGGATCGGTCGTGCCGTCCGTCGTGCCATCGGTCGTGCCGTCTGTCGGGTCTGTCGTTCCCGGGTCGGTGGTGGTGCCGTCAGTGGTGCCGTCCGTCGGCTCGGTCGGACCGGGGGTGCCGGATCCACTGCCCAGACGCTGCCCGATGACGTTCGCCAGCTCGAAGTTGTTGGTCTTGTCCCAGTTGACCGACCACGTCATGACGCCACCGATCTTGCCGTACTGCTTCGCCGGCTTGAAGCTGCCGCAGTTGATGCCCTTCTCCAGGCAGTCGACCGCCTTCACGACGTTCGCGATCGGCTGGTAGCCACCGCCGGCAGCCTTCGGCACCGCCGGCACACCGATGCCGACCTGGTCGGGGCGCAGGCCCATCTCGAGCTTGATCACGCTGAGCGCGGTCAGGAAGTCCACCGAACCCTGCGAGTACACCTTGCCGTCGGCACCGAGCATCGCGCCCGAGTTGTAGTACTGGGTGTTCGTGACCGTCAGGATGTCTTTGATGTTGAGGGTGAGCTGGTAGTAGCCCATCGACGTCGCCTGGTAGTCGATCGTCTGCGGTGCCATCGTGAGGATCAGGCTGGGGCCGACCTTCGCCGAGAGCTGACGGAGCGCCGATGTCATGTACTGCGCGTTGATGCCGTGCTCGAGGTCGATGTCGACGCCGTCGAAGCCGAACTCCTGCATCGTCGCGTACACGGTGTCGGCGAAGTTCTTCGCCTCGGTCGCGTTCGACACGATGACGTTGCCCTTCTCGCCACCGACCGAGAGCACGACCTTGCGCCCCTCTGCCCGGACGGCCGCGACATCCGCCTTGAACTGCGCGTTCGTATAGCCACCCAGTTCGGCGCTCGCGACATCGAACTTCACGCCGCCGGGCGTGCCCGCCAGGTTCTCGGCGAAGGCGATCGCGACGAGGTTGTACGCCTTGGGAATCTCGCTCACACGCATGGTGACAGACTTGTTGTCGAAGTTGTGCCAGTAGCCCGTGAGCCACTGCGCCGTGCCCGCGGTCGCCGCAGCAGGCGCGGGCTGTGCACCCGGCTCCGCAGCCGCCACGGGGGCCGAAATGAAGATCGCGCTGGCCGCGACCGCCGCAGCCGTCGCCACCGTGGCAACAGCGCCGACGATGCCGCGACGACGGCGGGATGGGGAATTCAGTCTCACAGGAGTCTCCTTGGTTCTCCGCGCCGACGTGCAAGGGGAGCCATACCGTCGACACTGGTTCCGCCCACGCTAAGGAGGGGTCCCGCTGCGGCGCATCCGTGGTTTCCACATTCCTGTCTTCAGGGGATTGCGACCACGCCCGTACTAGCGTGGAGACATGCCGGAACGACTGCTCGCGCCCGCAGGGGCGCCCGCCTCGATCGTCGAGTTCGCACACGCAGGAGCCACTCTCATCGCAGAGGACTTCGGGACCGGCCGCAGCACCTTCGTGCTGCTGCACGGAATCGGTATGGGGCGCAGCGTCTACCTCGACCTCGTCCAGCGCTTGGAAGGGCGCGTGATCGCCCTCGACCTACCCGGGTTCGGCGAGGCCCCCGAGCCGATCCGCACCCTCACGATGGAACGCCACGCCGACCTCGTCGCCGCCTACCTCGACGAATCCGACGCAGAGGACGTCATCGTCATCGGCCACTCAATGGGCGCACAGATCGCCGCGGAGCTCGCCGTGCGACACCGTTCACTCGTCGCCGGCGTCGTGCTCGCGGGGCCCACGGTCAACACGGCCGCCCGCAGCATCGGCGCGCAAGCGACCTATCTGCTCCGTGATCTCCTCGGCGAACGTCCGCTCGTGATCTGGCGCGGCGCACGCGAGTATCTGCGCGGCGGGCCGCACCTCATCCGCAAGATGCGGGCGACCATCGTGCACGAGGCCGAGCGCGCCTACGCGCGGATCACGCAGCCCACCCTCGTGCTGCGCGGCGAGAGCGACCCGCTCGCCCCCATGGGGTGGTGCCGCGAGATCGTCGACGCGATCCCCGGAGCGCAGCTCGAAGTCATCCCGGATCACGGGCACGGAACGCTCATCAGCGACGCCGAACCCGCCGTGCGGCTCATCCTGGAGTTCGCGGAGCGGGTATAACTCCTTCAATATGCGGTGACAGCGACGGCAGTGTCGCATCTTTTCGCGAGCTGCGCACGCCGGGGGCAGAAACTGAAGGAGTTAGTTACCGGACGGTGGCCCGGGCATCAAGGATGTCGATCAGTGCCAAGCGGAGCCGATCTGGGTGATCCATGATGTCCGCAGCAAGCGGTCGCACCGTCGTGTATCCCAGACGCGCGGCCGCCAGATCGCGCCGACGATCCGCCACCTGCTGCTCCCACCCCGCATGAAACGCCCGACTGTCGCACTCGATGATCAACCACCCGTCAACCATGAAGTCCACCCGCCCCACACCGGGAATCCGTACCTGCGTCTCGAACGGCACGCCCAAGGTTCGAAGGATCAGACGCACGAAGGTCTCCGGACCGGACTCCGCCGACCCATCGGCGAGCGCGAGCAGAGAACGGAACCGGCGCGGGACGGTGTCGAAGACCTCGATGAGGTCTTCGCGCGTCATGAGTCCCAGAAAGAGCAGGCTGTCCAACGTCGCCAAAGCCGCGCGCGGCTCTTGACAGCGCACGGCGTGACGAACCACGTCGATGAGCGACGCCACATGCAGAAGTTCAGCCTGTTCAATGGCCGGATGCCAGTGCAGAGTCGTCGAACGTGCGCGCGGAGTCCGCAACCGCGACCCGCCCCGAACGATATGCACGTGCAGCCCTCGGGAGCGGTGCACGAAAACGCCGAGTTGCTGCAATACGGAGAGACACGAGGCGGCCGCCGATACGAACGGCCTCACGCACATGCGCGTCGAGGTTCGCGGACGCATAGCGATCGCGGCGGATCCGGATCAGCGCACCCGCGCGCACAGCGTTCGCGATGCGCCGCGGGGTCATTCCCTGCGCCCTCAGGTCAGCTCGGCTGTAAACCATCGGCCGGTACAGGGTGAGGAAGTGTTGTTGATGTGACTGGCGCATAGGCGCAGTCTCTGTGCGGTGGCCGGGTGCCGAAGCGGCCAACTCCGCGAGCTGGGGACGACGCGGGGAGGACGACCGTTGTGCAGAAGACCCCAGGCGGACACAACTCCTTCAATTTATGGTCGGCACAGGTGTGAGCTGCCGGGAAACCGGCGCGGCCCGCGCGACGTCGACAAAACTGAAGGAGTTGTTTACCGCGCGGGCAACGGGCCTCGGCAGCTCACACCTGTGCCGCGGCCCACTCGGCCCCGTCCCGCGAGCCGCTGAGCTAGCCGCCTGCGGCAGGTGGCGTCTCGCGCGACTCCGCAAGCTCGTCGACCACGAGCGAGCGCTCGTCGATCGTGCCGTTGCGGTAGGCCTGCCGCCCGACCATGTGCGCCGACAGCGGTGCGGTCGCGAACTGCATGAGCACCACAGGCACCACGAGGGCGATGCCCGTGACGATTCCGACGATCGAGCGCTGCGACAGCGCAATCGCCAGACAGATCAGCAGCAGCCCGAGCACCTGGGGCTTCGTCGCGGCATGCAGTCGCGTCGGCACGTCCGAGAAGCGCAGCAGACCGATCGCGGCCGTCAGGCAGAGCAGTGCACCCGCGAGGATGAGCACGAGCACCGCGACATCGATCACGGGATCCGGGATGACCAGGTCGAACACGTTCATGAGGTCGTGTTGTCCCTTCGTGCGACGTATCGTGCGACGGAGATCGATCCGAAGACGCCAACCGCGGCGACGATCAGCAGCACCGGAAGCGTGCGGATGTGCTGGTTGATCGCCATCTCGGCGCCCAGCACGCAGATCACTTCGGTGAGCAGCACATCGGATGCCACGGCGCGGTCGAGGATCGACGGACCGATGACGATCCGCACCACGGTGAGGATCGCAGCGATGCCGAAGACGATCATGATGATGAGCAGGAGGGTGTTCATGTCAGACGCTCTCCTTTCGTGCGGCTCGAGCCGCGCTCTCATCCGCGCGCAGAGCGCGATACTGCGCAGGCGAACCCAGCGCACGCACGATGCGGCGCTCCCAGCGCAGCACATCGTCGCGCTGCCGGTCGGCATCCGCCCGCGAGTTCACACCGATGATGTGCAGATAGAGGATGCGCCGGTCTCGATCGGCTTCGACGACGAGCGACCCGGGGATGAGTGACGAGGTAACAGAGACGTGCGTCATGATCATGTCGTCGGCGTACCGCAGCGGAACCGCGATGATGGCGGTGCCCGGGTGGCGGCGCAGATTCAGCGCCTGCGCGGCGACCGTGATCGAACCGCGCACGACCGCTGCGAGGAACTGCACGATGAACAGAGCGGTGTACCAGAGGTTGACGCGCCCGGACAGTTCGATCGTCGGCAGGCGGAAAACGCGGGTCACGAACAGCGCAACGATGATTCCCGTCAGGAACGACAGCACCGTGAACTGCCCCCACAGCAGCATCCACAGCAGCACGAGCCAGAGGAGGAACGGCACCTGCAGCCAGATGTCGCGCCAGAAGGGCGAGCGCATCTCGGGGCTCATTCGCCGACCTCCTCGTCTGCGAAGACGAGCTGAACGGGCTGAAGCAGGGCGTCGCCGATCCGGTCGCAAAGGGCGTAGAGCGGCCCGGCGAAGATCGTCAGCGCGAGAGTCACCGCGACCATGCCGCCCGTGGCGACGGTCATGATGACAGGGATGCGGCGGCGCTGAGACTCGTCATCGGCGGCCGGGGCCGTGCCGAGGAACGCGGTGTGGCCCCCGGCTTCCGCGTCGGAGGTGTCGTCATCCTCGCGCCAGAACGCGAGGTTCCATGCGCGCATGAGCGCATAGAGCGTGAGCAGCGACGTGATGATGCCACCGAAGATCAGCACGATCATGAGCGGGGTGCCGACGGAGGCGGCCGCTTCGAAGAGGGCGAACTTTCCGATGAACCCGGAGAACGGAGGCAGACCGCCGAGGTTGATCGCCGGCACGAAGTAGAGCACGGCGATCAGGGGCGCGGCACGCATGAGCCCCTTGACCTTCAGGATCGAGGTGCTGCCCGCCCTGCGCTCGACCAGGCCCACCGCGAGGAAGAGCGTCGTCTGCACGACGATGTGGTGCACGATGTAGTACACCGTGGCGCCGATCGCGGCAGGCGTCGCGATCGCGAGGCCGAAGATCATGTAGCCGACGTGACTCACGAGCGTGAACGACAGGATCCGCTTGAGCTCGGCTTGCGCAACCGCGCCGAGCACCCCGACGATCATCGTCGCCAGGGCGATGATCAGCAGCAGCGTGTCGATGCTGTTGGAGGCGAAGAGCTGCGTCTCGGTACGGATCAGCGCGTAGACGCCGACCTTCGTCAGCAAGCCGGCGAAGACGGCGGTGACGGGTGCAGGCGCCGTCGGGTAGGAGTCCGGCAGCCAGAACGACACCGGGAAGATCGCGGCCTTGATGCCGAAGGCAGCGACGAGCAGCAGGTGCAGCACAAGCTGCGTCTCCTGCGGCAGCTCACCCATCCGCTGCGCGATCTGCGCCATGTTCACCGTGCCGAGCGCGCCGTAGATCACGGCGATCGCGGCGAGGAACAGGATCGACGACACGAGCGAGACGACGATGTACACGGCGCCCGTGCGGATGCGCGACTCGGTGCTGCCGAGGGTGATCAGCACATAGGACGCGACCAGCAGGATCTCGAAGCCGACATAGAGGTTGAACAGATCGCCCGCGATGAAGGCGTTGAAGATTCCCGCCGCGAGGATCAGGTACGACGGGTTGAAGATCGAAATCGGGGTCTCTTCGGCGCCGTCAGCGGCACCTTGACCGATCGAGAAGAGCAGAACGGCCAGGAGCACAATGCTCGAGATGAGCACGAGCAGCGCGGCGAGTCGGTCGACGTAGAGCACGATGCCGAACGGCGCAGGCCATCCACCCACCGAGACGGCGATCGCGCCGTGAGCGTCGACCGTCACCAGCAGCACCGCCGCGATCACCGAGACCACGGCCAGCGTGACGATCGAGACCGTGGCCTGCAAGCGCAGACGCTTGCCGAAGATGAGCGTCGCGGCAGCACCGAGCAGCGGGATCGTGACGAGGAGGGGAACCAGGGCGCTCATCGCGCGTCCTCCTCGGGGGTGTCAGGGGCGGATGCCTCGGGCTCGGCGGATTCAGGGGCGGATGCATCCGCCGGTGAGGGTTCCGCCTCGGGGGCCGCGACGGGCGCGGCATCCGCGGAATCGACCGGAGCATCGTCGACGATCCACGGAAGATCCCGACTGTGCAGCACGCGAATCGGCGCCGTGTCGACACCCACGAAGTCGGTGGTGGCGTCGTCGTCGTCAGTGTCGCTCTCGTCGTCCATGAGGTCTTCTTCAGCGTCCGTGCGCTCACGCAGCGCGAGGTCGTCCGCGTCGTCCTCGACCGTGTCCGCCTGGCCGAGCTGCCAGGAGCGGTAGATGAGGGCGAGCAGGAACGCCGAGACCGCGAAGGTGATGACGATGGCCGTGAGCGTCAGCGCCTGAGGCAGCGGATCGCTCACCGTGCCCTCGGCACCGTAGAACGGTGCGACGCCGGGCACGCCCATGACGATCAGCAGAAGCAGATTCGTGGCGTTGCCCAGCAGCAGGAAGCCGATGAGCACGCGCGTGAGGCTGCGTTCGAGCATCGCGTAGACACCGCAGGCGAACAGCACCGCCATGATGATGATGAGCGTGAGCGAGACATCCATCAGGCACCCACCCCTCGCGTGCGCTGCGCATGCGCCTGACGATCGACCTCAGCGCCGAGGCTGCGCAGCACGTCGAGCACGAGGCCGATGACGACGAGGTAGACACCGATGTCGAAGATCGTCGACGTGACGAACTCGACGTGCCCGATGACCGGGAGCGTCGCCTCCCAGAACGTGCTCGTGAGGGGCGCTTCGCCGAAGAACAACGGCACGACCGCGGCTCCCACCGCGAGGATGAGGCCCGCGCCGAGCAGGCGTCCGGCGTCTGTGGGAGCGGCGGCACCGAGCTCCCAGCGCCCACCCGCCACGTACCGCATGACGAGCGCCATGCCCGCGACGAGACCGCCGGCGAAGCCGCCGCCCGGCAGGTTGTGTCCGGCGAAGAGCAGGAAGATCGACACCACGATGATGGTGTGGAACAGCACGCGCACGATGACTTCCAGCAGGATCGAGCGACTCTGCGGGTCGACGTGCTGACTGCTCACGAGCCAGGCGCGCGGGGCGTCGCGGTTCTCCGCCGTGCGGAAGCGCAGCCCCTCGGTCGTCTCGACCAGCGGGATGCGCGCCTGGACACGCCGCGACGCATCCGGCAGGTTCTTGGTGCTGGAGAGCAGATCGTCGCGATGCGTGACGAAGACGAGGGATGCGACACCGGTCGCCGCGAGCACGAGAACGGAGAGCTCACCCATGGTGTCCCAGCCGCGGAGGTCGACGAGTGCGACGTTGACGACGTTCTTCCCGTGTCCGAGCTCATAGGCCAGCTCGGTGAAGGCGACGGAGATGGGCTCGGCGATGCGCGCGCTCGTCGCGACGATCGCGACCAGCGCCATCGTGACGCCGACGGATGCGCCGAGCACGGCACGAGGGATGCGTCCGACGGACGCGTTGTGCTCCCCCATGCGCGCGGGCAGTCGACGCAGCACGAGCGCGAACGTCACGAGCGTGACGGTCTCGACGAGGATCTGCGTGAGCGCGAGGTCGGGCGCACCGCTGGTTGCGAAGAGCACGACCATGCCGAGACCTGTGACCGAGACGAGCACGACGCCGGTGTAGCGCTTCTGGGCACGGACCGCGATGATTCCGGCGGCGATCATGATCGGCGCGACGACCAGCTGGATCGGAGTGTGCCAGGCGCTCAGCTCTGCGCGCGCCGGACCGCTCGCGAACAGTGCCGTCGCCTCGGCGGCCACGACGACGACGAAGATCGTGCCGACATACACCGGAAGCGAACCGCGCTGCGTGAGCGTGGTCGTGAGCACGGAGAGCCGGTCGATGCCGCGCACCACGAGGTAGTAGCCGTCGATCGCGGTGAACGGGAGCAGCCTCTTGCGACTGCTCCAGCCGAGGCGCAGCGTGAAAACGAACAGCCCGATGCCGAGCGCGATCGCCAGCAGGGAGATGAAGAGCGCAGGTTCCAGGCCGTGCCACAGCGCAAGATGCCCGGGCTCGAGCGGAGAGCCGTCGTAAGCGGGAATCGTCGACGTGTGGGCGTAGCCCTGCAGCGCGTGATCGACGAGTGGAGCCGCGAGGCCGATTAGCGACAGGCCCGACAGGACCACGGGCGCGACGAGGAATCCGAACGGCGGGTCGGGCCATGCCGTTTCTGGAATATATTCGCCGGCGGAGTCCTTCTTGCGCCAGAACGCACCCCACAGGAAGCGCGCGCCGTAGGCCGCGGTCAGCACAGCGCCGAGAACGACACCCATGAACGCCACGAGTCCCCAGGGGGATCCGAGCTGGGCATCATGCAGGAGCGCGGTGAGCGCTGACTCCTTCGCGACGAAGCCGATCGTCGGCGCGATGCCGGCCATGGAACCGATGGCGATGAAGGCAGCTGTCGCCATGACCGGCGCCTGGCGTCCCACGCCCGAGAGTTCGTTCACGTCACGCGTGGACAGCTGACGGTCGATGACGCCGACGATGAGGAAGAGTGCCGACTTGAAGAGCGCGTGACCGATCACGAGAGCGAGGCCCGCAAGGGCGGCATCCGGGGTTCCGTAGCCGATCACGACCGTGAACAGACCGAGCTGACTCACGGTGCCGAACGCGAGGATGCGCTTCAGGTCGGTCTCACGCAGCGCCTGATACCCGCCGATGAGCATCGTGAGCACGCCGAGGCTGATCACGACCGGGCGCCACGGACCCGACAGGGCGAAGACGGGAGCGAGGCGTGCGATCAGGTAGATGCCCGCCTTCACCATGGCGGCGGCATGCAGGTAGGCGCTGACGGGAGTCGGTGCGGCCATGGCACCGGGCAGCCAGAAGTGGAAGGGGAAGATCGCCGACTTGCTGAGCGCGCCCACCAGGATCATGACGATCGCCGCGTCGATGAGCGGCCCCGTCGGGGCGAGTTCGAGGATCTCCGTGATGCTCGTCGTCCCGGTGTCCACCACGAGGAGCACGACGCCGACGAACATGACGAGGCCGCCGAGTGTCGTGACGAGCAGCGCCTGCAACGCCGAACGTCGGCTCGCACCGCGTCGGTTGTAATACCCGATCAGAAGGTAGGAGAGGATGCTCGTCAGCTCCCAGAACATGACCAGCAGCACGAAGTCATCGGTGAGCACGAGTCCGTACATCGCGCCCGCGAAAGCGAGAAGCACCGCGGCGAACTGACCGAGGCCAGGCTCGGGCTTCTCGGAATCGAAGTACCAGCGGCAGTACAGGAGCACCAGGGCACCGACGCCGGTGACGATGAGGGTCAGCACCCAGCTGAGGACGTCCATGCGGAACGACAGGGTGATCCCGAGCTGAGGGATCCACTCGACTGATTGCTGGGGGATGTGTGCGGCATCGGATGCGCCCGCGATGACGGTCGGCGTCAGAAGCGCTGCATGAACAAATGCCGCTGCGGGAATAAGAGCCGCCACAGCGAATGCCCGCGCGCCGATCCACTTCACGAGCAGCGGCAGAAGCAGCGCAGAGAGCGTGAACACGACGAGGAGGGTCAGCATGTGCGAACTCCTCTGGCTCGTCGGTCGGCGGGCGACTCAGGCGGGCGGTACTCGTCCATTTTACGGGGAAACCAGGCCGGTCCCGACCGTTTGGGGGACAGAAACACGCGAAAGGCGCATCGGATCACCCCTTGGCAACCAGCGCCCAACAGGCGTTTCACGTGAAACGGTGCGCTCAAGATTTCTCGACAATTCCTTGCCATGGCACCGCAGAATGGAGCGGTGACTCACCTGCGACGGGCTCTGCCGGAGATCGGTGGATGGGCGGCGGCCATTGCGATCGCGGTGATCATCGTCGGTCAGGTGGCTTCCACGGCGCGAGCCGAGGTGCTGTTCCGGGATGCGGATTCCCTCATCGTCGCACTCGTGACGAGATCCCTCGTCGAAGGTTCAGCGACACAGTGGGCCATGTCTCCGGTGCTCTTCCTCCCAGAGGTCGCCGCGTTCCTTCCCCTCTGGCTCGTCGCACATTCCCTTCTCGGCATGAATCTGTTCGGAGTCCTGGCGGTGAGCGCCGTGATCACTGTCGCGCTGCTCTATGGGGCTCTCCGCTTCGCAGCCGGGCCCCGCGGGGAGGGCCGATGGCCGATCGTCGCGGCCCTCGCAGCGCTCAGCCTGTTCGGGATCCTTGCTGCAAGTGAGTCCTCCGCGTCTCGCGACTCCCTCGAGTTGGCCTCCCTCGCACTGACCTCCACCTACTACATCGGAGCCGTCGCGGCGATGCTCTTCACCATCGGCGCTCTGCGTCGCCACCGCGAGCAGCCGCGGCACGGCACCGCTCTGCTGATCACCCTCGCGCTGGTCGCATTCGTCTCCACGCTGTCGAACCCGCTGTTCATCGCCTGGGCGACCGCACCGCTCGCACTGCTGCTGGGCTGGCGGATGTTCCGGGGCGATGTGCCCGCACGGCGGGAGCTCGTCCTGCTTGTCGGAGGCTCGGCGCTCGGCTTCCTCAGTCGCATTCCACTTTCGGCATGGATTGCGGACACGAGCGCCGCCTACGCCCAGCCCGCGCGCTGGCTCGACGCGGCGAGCGCCTACCTCACCCTGCTCGGTGAGCGACTGAGCACTCCCCAGGGACTCCTGGCCGCGTTGCTCGTCGTCGGTCTCCTCGGGCTCGGGATCGAGCGCACGCGACACGTCCGCGATTCAGGCACCGCCCTCGTCGCGATGGCATCCTGGCTCATCCCTGCCGTGGTAGTCGTCGGGATGATCGCAATGGGAACGCAGTCCGCGCGCTACCTGCAGCCGGTCGTGTGGGCGCCTCTCCTCGCGGTGCTGTGCCTACCTCGCCCGCCGCTGCCCCGCCGACTGCGCATGGTCCTCGCGGTGACGCTCTCGATCGTGCTGCTTCTCATCGCGGTCCTCAGCACACAGCGGATCCGCACCGCGGTGCAGCATCCGGATCCCGACCTCGCCTGCGTGACCGACCGGATCCGCGCACACCCCGAACAGACCGGCGCAGGGCAGTTCTGGACGGTCCGCCTGCCCAAGGCGCTCCTCCCCGATCCGTCCCAGCTCGTGCAGGTCGATCATGAGCTCAACGCCTACGCCTGGCTCGTCGACCGGGGCGACTTCTCCGTCGACGCCGTCACGTTCCTGATCGAGGATGCGCAGACGGTCGCCGGGAACTTCCCCGGGCGAGAGAACGCCACAGAGATCTCGTGCGGTCGGTACACGATCGTGCAGCTCCCCGAGCCCGTGCCCCTCGGTCCGCAGAGGTCCTAACTGCGCGCGGCGGGACCCGTGGTGGTGCCGATGCGGAAGGTGCAGTTCAACAGCTGGGAGCTTGCGGGCTCACCCCGCAGCATTCGCGCCACCGCGGCACCCGCCGCGCGGCCCTTCTCTGCCGATGGCTGCACGACCGTGGTGAGCACGTGGCCACCGAGACCGTCGACTTCGACCCCGTCGAAGCCGGTCACGCTCACATCCTCGGGCACCCGCAGGCCGAGCTCTTCGGCGGCGCGCACGACGCCGGCAGCGAGCAGGTCGCTCTGCGCGATGATCGCCGTTGGGCGACGACGCGGACCGTCCTCCGGCACGTCGAGCAGCAGCCGCCCGGCCAGCACTCCCTCGTCGATGAAGCTGCCCTCACTCTGGACGACCTGCGCATCCGGGAAGGCCTGCCGCACATCGCGCAGGCGGCGCGCGGTGATTTCGACGCGGATGCGCGCGATCTGCTCCTCGGTGACGAAACCGCGTTCAAGATCCAGCCCGAACGGAAGAGTGACGATCGCGACGTCTTCATGGCCGAGGTCGCGCAGATGCGTGTTGAGCTGCGCGGATGCTTCGTCGCTGTCGAGTTCGACGTGCGCGGCATCCGCTCCGCCGTCGCCTTCGATCACCACGACCGGCAGCCCGCGGGCGCGGATGACGTCGAGGCTCTCATAGGTGCGGGGCGTGCAGCTCAGGAGCACGACCGCGTCGACGGGCGCGGTGTCGAGGGTGACGGGGTTCTCCCCGCCGGGGTCGTGCCGCAACAGAAGCACGCCGGAGCCGAGCGTGGCGAGTGCGTCGGTGAGGCCGTCCATCGTGGCGGTCTTCACGGGGTCGAGGAAGGCGGTGCGCAGGTGCTCTTCGAGGACGACCGCGACGATGCCGCTGCGCCCCGTGCGCAATGAGGCGGCCCGCGGATCGGGCCCGGCGTAGCCCAGTTCGGCCGCCGCATCCAGCACGCGCTGCCGGGTCGCATCCGACACCTTGGTCTTGCCGCTGAAGACCACCGAGGCGGTGGAGCCGGAGACTCCGGCGGCTCGGGCGACGTCGGCGATCGTCGCTCGGCGGGGCGCCGGCGTGCGGTTCGTCTCGGTCGTGCTCATAGAAAGGAGAATACCGCGCCCCTTCTGCGGCATCGAATCGTTTCGATACGATGGAGTCCATGGATGCCACCCTCACCCGCCCGGTCTACGTGCGCTGGCGTACCGCGATCTTCGCGATCTTCTTCTCCAGCGGCCTCTCGATCGCCACCTGGGCATCGCGCGTGCCAGACATCCGCCTCGCCCTCGAGATCGACAAGGCGCAGGTCGGAATGCTGCTGCTCGGCGCAGGCATCGCCTCCATCATCGGCATCTCCTCGAGTCCTGCCGTGCTGGCGCGCACCGGTGCCCGGCTCGGGATGATCCTCTCGATCACGACCTTCGCGACCGGTGTCGCCCTGATCGGCATCGGCGCGAACGTCTTCGGCTCCTTCCAGATCGTGCTGCTGGGACTCGTGCTGTTCGGACTCGGCAATGGGTGCGTCGACGTCATGATGAATGTCGAGGCCACCGCCATCGAGCAGCACTCCGGCAAGACGATCCTGCCGCTGTTCCACGCGTTCTTCAGCTTCGGCACCGTGATCGGCGCGGGCATCGGCGCCCTCGCCGCCCTGTGGCAGATCTCCGTCTTCGCGCATGCCGTGACCGTCGGAATCCTGATCTTCGTGATCGGCGCTGTCAGCGTGGCCAACGTTCCGCGCCGCGCCGAGACACTCGACCCCGTCGAGGGCGACACCGAGAAGGTGCACTGGCGCGAGCGGATGCACGTGGCGCTCTCCGCCTGGCGGGAGCCGCGCACCTACGCGCTGGGTGTGGTCATGCTCGGCATGTCGTTCGCCGAGGGCGGCGCCAACGACTGGCTCGCCCTCGGAGTGGCCGAGGAGCACGCGGGCGGCACGCCCGCTCTGGGTGCGGCGGCACTCGCCGTCTTCTCCGTCGCGATGACGACCGTGCGCATCTTCGGCGGTCCCCTCGTCGACCGTCTCGGCAGAGTGATCGTGCTGCGGGTTCTCGCGTTGACGGCGGCTGCGGGCATCCTGCTCTTCATCCTCGCGCCGTCGATTCCGATGGTCTTCCTCGGCGCCGCACTCTGGGGCATCGGGGCGTCGCTCGGATTCCCACTGGGAATGTCCGCCGCCGCGGACGACCCGGCGAAGGCCGCCGCGCGCGTGAGCGCCGCCGCCACGATCGGCTACATCTCCTTCCTCGGCGGTCCGCCGGTGCTCGGCTTCATCAGCGAGCACATCGGCCTGCTGAACACGCTGTACATCCTGGTCGTGCTGGCCGTGGCATCCGGTCTGTTCTCGGGCGCCGCCCGTCCGCTGCGCGAGGACGAGAAGACGCCGACCACCTAGGCGCGGGGTCGGCGTGCGAGCGCCGCCGCATGCGAGCGGCTCTCCGCGCCGAGCTTGGCGAGCACGTTCGACACGTGGGTCTTCACGGTCGGAAGAGAGATCCCCAGTCGATCGGCGAGCTGACGATTCGACCATCCGTTCAGGATGCCGTCGAGCACCTCGCGTTCCCGCGTCGTGAGCTCGGGCTGATCTGCAGGATCGGGCGCAGCATCCGGCGCATCCCGCACGACGAGTGCGAGCGCACGGCGCGTGACTTTCGGATCCAGTGCCCCGTCGCCAGCGGCGACCGCGTGCACAGCCTGCACGAGCGTCGGCGCATCGACGGTCTTGAGCAGGAACCCTGCCGCACCCGCGCGCAATGCGCCGAAGACCAGCTCGTCCTCATCGAAACTCGTCAGCACGAGGACGTCACTGAGGCCGCGTTCGACGATCTCTCTCGTCGCCGAGACGCCGTCTCGGCCGGGCATCCGCAGGTCCATGAGCACGACGTCCGGGCGCAGCGCCTGCGCATTGCGCACCGCCACATCGCCGTCCGCGGCCTCACCGACCACCTCGACTCCGTGCGCTTCGAGCATGATCCGCAGGCCCGCGCGGATCGCGCCATGATCGTCGGCGAGCAGCACCGTCGGCGCACTCATGCCGCCACCTCTCGCGGAAGCACCGCATCCACCGACCATCCGCGGGCGATCGGCCCCGCATGCAGCGTGCCGCCCAGCATCCCCACCCGCTCCTTCAGCATGCTCAGCCCCCACCCGCTGCCGCTGTAGCCGGGAACCGTGAAGGACGTGCCCCCGCGCGAGATCACGCGCACGCGCACCGCCTCGTCCTCCGTGGCGAGAAGCACATCGACCTCCGCGCCGCTCGCGTGCCGAGCACAGTTCACGAGGGCCTCGCGGATCGTCCGCACCACCGTCTGCTCGGCGGCAGACGACAGCGGCGTGACGGCCTCGAGCACCGCCGTGACCTGCAGGCCCGATCGGCGAGCGTCGTCGATGATCGCATCGAGGTCTGCCAACCGGGGTGTGGAGAGCGGATCTCCCTCGCCGTGCCGCAGCACCGTGATCATGCTGCGCAGCGCCCGGTGCGCGTCGAGTCCGGCATCGCGGACCGCCTGAAGCGCCGCCCGGTCGCGCTCCTGCGCAGGCGCGGTCGACAGCGCCGCCTCGGCGCGGATCGCCATGGCCAGCACGTGCCCGGCGACGACATCGTGGAGCTCCTTCGCCATCGTCTCGCGTTCCTCGCGGATGGCCTCTTCGCGGTCGCGCTCCGCGGCTTCGGCCGCCGCATCCGCACGCTGACGGTGCAGCTCTGCGAGTTCGTTGGCCTGTGCCATCGCGACCGCCCACCAGTAGTCGGTGCCGAAGATCGCCCCGAACTGCGCCGCCGTCAGCAGCGCGACCGGGAACGGCATCCGCGCCATCAGCAGCGCTCCCGCGAAGATGACGATCACGGCGATGACGATGGCCCACAGCAGGCGTCGACGAACAGCAGGCGACGCCTGGAAGGCCATGAACCAGAGCACATCCAGGAGCACGAGCAGGGGCCCGATGCCGCCGACGGTGAGCAGGTCGACCGTGAAGACGACGCTCGCGCCGATCAGGGAGAACAGCGGCGCGCGGCGCTTGGTCAGCATGAACACCGCGGCGGGAAGCACCGTGAGAAGCGTCGCCCAGGAGGATAACCCCTCGATCGCGAGCGGCATGAACCGCCAGCTTCCGCCGACCCCGAGCGCGGCGATCAGAACGCTGAACAGCACGACACCCAACGCATCGAGCACGAGGCGGTGCCGCTGATACGCCTCGCGAATCCACGATCCCGCCTGTGACATGACTTCATGCAACCATGCCCGACCTCCCGTCGCATCCGCCGAAGGTATGAGCCGTTGCGCAGGAAGACGGGACTTTCGCCCGATCTCAGAACGTGATCGCATCGCGAGGCTGAGGATATGGAGATCTTCGGAGGACTGCCTCTGCCCCTCGCGCTGGCGATACTGGCGCTCGTCGACAGTCTGAGCATCGGCACGCTGCTCATCCCTGTCTTCCTGCTGCTGAGCCCGGGGCGGGTGCGCGTGGGGCGCATCCTGCTGTATCTCGCGACCATCGCGGGCTTCTACTTCCTCGTCGGTCTGCTCTTCCTCTGGGGCCTGGTGAATGTCGTCGACGTCGCCGCCGACTTCCTTGCGTCGCCGGTGGGCGTGGGAATCCGCCTCGCGATCGGGATCGCCCTGCTGGTCACGTCCTTTCTGATCCCCAGCGGAAAGAAGACAGCGGATGCGTCGGCCGCACCCGCCGCCGGCTCGATCAGCGTCTCCTCGACCGCTGCCTCTGGCTCCTGGGTCGCCGGCACGAGTCTGAGTGCGTCGACGGCCTTGCCCGCCCCGACTCCGGACGCGAGCGCCGCGGCCCCGGAAGGGCGGGTCACGCGCTGGCGTGCGCGGCTGCTCGATCCCCGGACGCGCGGATCCGCCGTCATGGTCGTCGCGCTGACGGCCGGCCTCGTCGAGGTGGCGACGATGCTGCCGTACATCATGGCGATGACGATGCTCGCGGATTCGGGCGTGAGCACGCCGATGCGGGTGGTCTCCCTCGTCGGCTACTGCGCGCTGATGACCGTTCCCGCACTGTTGTTGCTGCTGCTCCGCCTCGTCGCCGCCGGCATCGTGCAGGGTCCGCTGGAGCGACTGGCCGCGTGGATGCAGCGCACCGGTGCCGAGAACACGGCGTGGATCGTGGGCATCCTGGGGTTCCTCATCGCCCGTGCTGCGGCGACCGAACTCGGCCTCCTCGACGGCGTGGGCTCCTTCCTGGACTCGATCACCTGACCACGCGCGCGCGTCGCGCGCACACGAAGTAGGCTCGTCGGGTGCGTCTTGTCATTGCCCGTTGCTCGGTGGATTACACCGGCCGCCTCAACGCTCATCTCCCCCTCGCCACGCGTCTGCTCGTGCACAAGGGAGACGGCTCGCTGCTCGTGCACTCCGATGGTGGCAGCTACAAGCCCCTCAACTGGATGAGCCCGCCCTGCTCGCTCGCCAACGAGGAGCCGGGCGAAGAAGAGGCATCCGCGGGCGTCGTCGAGGTGTGGCGCGTGACGCACAAGAAGACCGGCGATGCGCTGCGTGTGCAGATCTATGAGGTGCTGCACGACTCGGCGCACGAGCTCGGCATCGACCCCGGGCTGCAGAAGGACGGCGTCGAAGCCGACCTGCAGCGCCTGCTCGCCGAGCAGGTCGATCTGATCTCGGATGGCGCGACGCTCGTTCGTCGCGAGTACCCCACGGCGATCGGTCCCGTCGACCTGCTGGTTCGGGATGCCTCGGGCGCCGCCATCGCCGTCGAGGTGAAGCGCCGCGGCGACATCGACGGCGTCGAGCAGCTCACCCGCTACCTCGAGCTCATGGGCCGCGACCCGCACCTCGCCCCCGTGCAGGGCGTCTTCGCGGCACAGGAGATCAAGCCCCAGGCCCGTGTGCTCGCCGAAGACCGCGGCATCCGGTGCCTCGTCCTCGACTACGACGACATGAAGGGCATCGAGTCGGGCGCTCCGCGTCTGTTCTGAGCCGCCGCGAACGCCCATAGGCTGGGAGGCATGTCTGCCTCCCCCTACACCTGCATCCTCTGGGACGTGGACGGCACGATCGCCGACGCCTCGCCCGGCATCCTTCCGCGACTCGTCGAGACGCTCGCGACCTTCGGGATCGATGCTCCGGATGCCTCGCAGCTGTCGCACTGGATCGGCCCGCCGCTCGCGCTCTCGTTCCGCGACTTCGCTGGACTGGATGAAGCGAGCGCAGAAGAGGCGGTCCGTCGCTACCGTGCCCTGGCCGCGCGCGACGGCTACGCGGCATCCGTGCACATCTATGACGGCGTTCCCGACGTGCTCCGCGCCGTGCAGGCGGCAGGCATCCCCCAGTCGACGGCGAGCACGAAGCCCGAGAATCAGGTGATCGCGATCCTCGAGCACTATGAGCTGTTGCCGCTGTTCACGGCTGTCTCGGCGGCCACGACCGGCCCCGCCGGCAACCACGAGGGGAAAGACATCGTCGTCGGCCGCGCCCTGGAGCGCCTCGCCGCCGCCGGCGCCGACATCTCGCGCCCCGTCCTGATCGGCGACCGTCACCATGACGTCGACGGCGCGAAGCCGTTCGGCATCCCGGTCATCTTCTCGGCATGGGGATTCGGCGACCCGAGCGAAGCCGAGGGGGCGATCGCCATCGCCGAGTCGGCCGCTGATCTGAAGGCGCTGCTGCTTCCTGGCTCCTGAGCACGCAGCATCCACCTGCTCGAGACACAGAACTCCCCGGGTCGCACGTAGCTGTGCGTCCCGGGGAGTTCCTGAGAAAACTTGCGCGGCGAACCGCGTCCGTCACTTAGAGGGGACGGATGTTCTCGGCCTGCAGGCCCTTGGGGCCCTGCGCAACGTCAAACTCAACGCGCTGGTTCTCGTCGAGCGAGCGGTAGCCGTTTGACTGGATGGCGGAGTAGTGCGCGAACACATCGGCGCCGCCGTCATCGGGGGAGATAAAGCCGAAGCCCTTCTCCGAGTTGAACCACTTAACTGTGCCCTGGGTGCTCATTTACTGCCGTTCTGCTGATGGGGCGAAGCCGACGCAGGATGCACCGACGAAGCCCACGCTAGTAGAGCAAGTGCAAGTCGGCGCAAGATTTGAGACCAGAAGGTAACCCAAATGTTGCATGAAGACCCGTTTTGGGTGCTACGCGCGTGCGATACCGGGCAAAAAAGTGGCCCTCACCGCGGGGGGAGCAGTGAGGGCCGAAGACGACCGGAGGGTGCGTCAGACTCCACCCTATCGCGCTTCAGAGATTTTTGTCCCCCATTTGGGGGACAAATCTGAACTTTGGTGGCACAATGATCTCGGGGGAGGACAAAAACGCGAAGTTCCCGATCGCGAATGGGGTCGCAATCGAGATCGTCGCTCACCTGGACCGCGTGAAAACTGGAGAGCATCGCTGATCTTGGGGAATCGGCAACGTTGGACGTCTCGAGCACCGACAACACTTGCACCCACAGCACACGCGGCCCAGGTCCGGACTCTTGACGATCGCGTCGTCGATCGCACCGCAAAGAATGATCCCCTCGAGTGTTTCATTGGGGACGAGCACTCGAGGGGACCCATTTGCCTACGCCAGATCGCCGGCTCTGGGGAAGCCTCACTCGTGGATCTGGGGAACCCACGCTTCGCGATCAAATCCCCGGCGCATGCGACTCTCACACTAGGGGAGCGTAGGTTCCTTGTAAATGCTCCTTCTGTGGCGTTATGACACTTCTGGTCACCGCAGACGTCAGCAGTACGCGAGCACTTCGAGAGCCGGGCCGTTCGGCACCAGTGTCCCGACCCAGAGCTCCACCTCGTCGACCACGACATCCTCCAGCTCATCGCGACTCCAGCCGCGTGGGCGCGCGGGAACCCCCGGCTCCCATCCTTCTTCGGTCCACGTCACCCCGAACAGGTGGCGCTCCTTCTGAAACCGCTGGTTGAGCGCGAAGACATCGGCGCCCTCGAACTGCGCGTAGACATCGAACGGCCCCTCGCCGTCCTGCCCGACGAAGACGCCAAGCGTCAGCGTGACATCCGCCTCTTCGGCCGCATCAAGAAGACTGCGCAGCTGCGCGGATGCCACCTCTGTCGTCGATTCGAGAATCGGACGCAGTGCGGCGAGGTACTCCTCTTTCGACATGACGATCAGCGTAGCGGCGGGGACTCGACGACCGGGTGCGGCGTCTGCGCCTCGACCGAACAGGACCTACGCATCCCGACGGAGGCTCTGCCTGTTCGCCGCGAAACCCGCAACCACGACGCACACCGCGGACACAGCGATCGCCGAGAGCATCGGCAATGCAAGATCGACGAAATCTGCGCCGGATGCCGTGAGAAGCGTGGTGGGCACCCACGGCCCGAATGCGCGGATGCTGTTCAACAGTGGCAGCACGAGCATCAGGACGGTCGTGGCGGCGATCGCCGCCGCCGTGCGTCGGACGAGCGCCATGATCAGAAATCCGATGCTCATCGCCATGACGAGGTAGAGGGCGGACGAGAGTCCCACAGCGCCGACGAGGCTGGGCGGGAGCTCTCCGATGAAGACGGTGGTGAGCCCCACTGCGAGCAGCAGCGCCACGAAATAGCTGGAGATCACGGCAAGACAGCACAGGGCGAGACGGGGCACGGAGAGAGAGGCAAGATTCCCGACTCGGGTGCGGTAGAAGATCGACGATCCCGGCCGTGCGTCCCAGCCGAGTGAGGTGATCGCCATCACGACGGCGAGAATGAGCCCGAGCTGCATGGCGCTCTGGTTGAACAGCGCGATCCCGTCTGCAGGAGTTGCCTCAGCGGCTTCGATGCGCAGTTGCTCAGTGCCGGCAGCGGCTTTCAAGATCTCGGGCATCGAGAGCGCGAGCGCCGGGCCGGCCAGGCCGAAGAAGCCGAAGACGACGAGCACTCCGATCAGAAGACCGGATCGGCTGAGGCGACGCATCTCGACCTGCGCAGAGATGAGGAGCAGAGTCATGAGCGTTCCGTCCTCTGGATGATGCGAGCGAAAGAGGCGTCGAGATCACGGTCGCGGAGGGTGACTTCGAGGATGGGCGCACGAAGGATCCCCAGCGCGACGATGAGCCGGGTCGCGGCGACCTCAAAGCTGGGGAACCGCAGGGTGCAGAGCGTGTCCGTCTCAAACACGATGCGGGCCTCCGGAACCACGTCAGCAAGATCCGCCGCGCTGAACGGTGCGGGTGCGCCGAGACGGACTCGCCACACAGGTTCGAGCCCGTCGGTGAGGATCGACTCGGTGCTTCCCTGAACGACCACGCGTCCCTGATCGATGACAACGATGTTGTCGGCAAGCTGCTCGACCTCGCTGAGCATATGGCTGGAGAGCAGGACGCAGCGGTCGCGCTTCTGCTCGGCGATGATGTCGCGCACGTCCGCGCGTCCGACCGGATCGAGGGCGCTGTTCGGCTCGTCGAGGATCAGAACCTCCGGATCAGTGACCAGGGCCGCAGCGATACCCAGACGCTGAAGCATCCCGCGCGAGAAGTCGGCCACGCGACGATCCATCACCGATCCGAGTCCACAGGCCTCGAGCGCGCCACGAGAGAGCCGGTCCGCGTTCGCGCCGCGTCCGCCGCTGTCACCCCCACGTGATACCGCGAAAGAGACCTGCACGACTTCCCGGGCCGTGAGCCAGGACTCGAACTGCGGCACGTCGGGGCAATAGGCCACCCGTGTGTTCGGTGAGCGGAACTCGACAACGCCCGATTCTGCCCGGGTGAGACCCGCGATGATGCTGAAGAGCACCGTCTTGCCCGCTCCGTTGGGCCCGATCACGGCGGTGACGGCCCGTTCCTGAGCGATGAATCCGACGTCGCGGATGCCCCCACCTCCGGGATAAACACGGGTGAGCTTCTCAACGGTGAGAGCCGCGGTCAATGGAGATCCTCGTCTCGAAGTTCTTGCCCCCGGGCACGACCGCCGATGAGGTAGATGACGGCGCCTAGTGGCACCACGAGCACCACGACCAGCGCCCACGCCCATTTGGGAAGGTGCCGGACGGGCGCTCGGACAATCTGGACGAGCGACCATCCGATGAGGACGGCCACGAGAATGAGCACGGGCGCGAGCGGGATGAGCATCGCCGGGTCGATTCGCACGAGGTTCATGCGAGCTCAGCCTCGTCCGCCGCGGCTTCCGTGCCGACATTGTCTCGCGGCATCAGCACAGTGGTGAGCGTGCGGCGCCGGCGATGCTGAGAAGGTTCATTGGTCAGCATGGCCTCGAGCGCGCCCATCAGAGCCCGGCCGAACTCGTCGACTTCCTCGTCGCTCGCCCAAAATGATGCCTGCGCGAAGCTCACACGGTCTGCGAACAACTCCCTGTCGGCCTGGCGGAGGTAGTCCCCGAAGTCCCGGACGAGACCGGAGGTGAACACTGTGAATGCGGTCAGCAGCTCCTCACTGCTCAGCGATTTCAGTTCCTCGGCCGTAGGGTTCGAGATCCCGGGAGCCAGACGATACGTCCTCTCGCTGGCGCCTCGGATCTGCCGCTCTTCAGCCACCTCGAGCAACTCGTGGACAACCAGGTGGCCGACATGGCGATACAGGGTGGCGATCGGGATGTCGGGCAGCCGCTCATGCAGCTGGTGCGTCGTCAGTTCCGCCTCACCTAACAGTGACTGAACGATACGAAGCCGTACCGGATGCAGCAGTGCCGAAGAAGTCTCCATGCCCGAACCATATCAGTATTGATATTGATATTGATGGCTTCGACCCAGAATCACGCAATGGCGATGCGCGCGAAAACGAAGAAAGGCCATCCCGAAGGATGACCTTTCTTTTCCTGTGCGCGAGGGGGGACTTGAACCCCCACACCCTTGCGAGTACTGGCACCTGAAGCCAGCGCGTCTACCTATTCCGCCACTCGCGCATGTCGCGCTCCGAAGAACTCAACTTCCCGAGGATATCACGCGTTGTGACACCATCCGAACCCGAGCGCGGCCCGGGAGCGGCGCACGCAGCAGATCGCAACGGAGAAGTACCCGGTACGGCCAGGAATCGGGCGGCATTCAGGTCATCTGACTACGATGGCGTTACCGATCGGTCAGCCATGGGAGCCCAGTGGGACTACTAGACAGCTTTGAGAAAGGTCTTGAGCGCGCTGTGAACAGCGCCTTCGCCAAGACCTTTCGCAGTGGCATCCAGCCGGTGGAGATCGCGTCGGCGGTGCGCCGCGAGCTCGACACCAAGGCGGCTGTCGTCAGCCGCGACCGCATCATCGCGCCCAGCAACTTCGTCGTGCATCTGAGTGGTGAAGACGCCGCCGCGATGAACGGTCTCGGCTCCGCGCTCACCGACGAACTGCACACGCTCGTCGCAGAACATGCGCGTGCGCAGGGGTACAGCTTCGCGGGCCCGCTCTCGATCACGCTCGAGGCCGACGACAAGGTCGCCACCGGCACGGTGCATGTCGACTCGGGTTCGTCGCAGGGGCGGGTGACGTGGCAGGCGGTCCTCGAGGTCGATGGCCGACGACACACTCTTACTCAGGCGCGCACCGTCGTCGGCCGCGGCAGCGACGCCGATCTGACGATCGCCGATTCGGGATCGAGTCGCAAGCATGCCGAAATCCTCTGGGACGGCGAGCGCGCCATGATGCGCGACCTCGGGTCCACGAATGGCACGAAGGTCGATGGCGTAAAGGTGCGCGAGGCACCGCTCACGTCCGATACGGTCATCACTATCGGACGCACCGACCTGGTGTTCCGCATTGTTCCTGTCGCCGCGCGCCCACGCTCGGCCGGGGGCGACGATGCCACCCGCACCTTTGGAGTGATGCCATGAGTGAGCTGACTCTGCTTATTCTGCGCATCGGCTTCCTGGTGCTGCTGTGGTTCTTCGTGTTCGCGGTGGTCTATTCGCTACGTGCGGATCTGTTCGGCGTGCGGGTGCGCAAGATGCCCCAGACCGCGGATGCCACGGCAGGGTCCGCTCCGCCGGTCGCCGCCGCGCCGAAGGCTGCGCCTGCGCGCAGCCGTGCGGGCGAACCGGCCACAGCCACCTCCGTGAAGACGCTCGTGATCACCTCGGGTCCGAAGGCGGGGCTCGAGATTCCCCTGGAGTCGGAGTCGATGACGATCGGCCGCTCCAGCGAGTCGGGTCTCGTCATCCGCGATGATTACACGTCCAGCCATCACGCGCGCCTGCAGCTGCGCGGCGGCCAATGGGTGATTCAGGACCTCGACTCCACGAACGGCACTTTCCTCAACGGTCAGCGCGTCAGCGGCACCGCCGCGGTCACGATCGGCACTCCCATCAAGGTGGGCGCGACCACGTTCGAGCTGCGAGCCTGACCGCCGCCATGGTCTTCGAGGGCTCGAGCGCCGCGATCTCCCATACCGGGCGGGTCCGCTCCAACAACCAGGACTCCGGGTACTCCGGGGCGAACCTGTTCGCCGTCGCCGACGGCATGGGCGGCCACGCAGGCGGAGATGTCGCCTCGAGCATCGCGATCCACCGGCTTGAGGGCCTGGACCAGGGCTTCCCCTCGACGCAGGACGCACAGGCGTCGCTGCAGGCTGCGGCGACGACGGCGGCTGGCGACCTGATCCGTGCGGCGAAGGATCGACCCGAGCTCGCCGGCCTCGGCACGACGCTCAGCGCGATCATCATGGTCGATGACTATGCGGTGATCGGTCACATCGGCGACTCGCGCATCTATCTTCTGCGTGACGATGAGCTGACGCAGATCACCGCAGACCACACTTTCGTGCAGCGCCTGGTCGATTCGGGCCGCATCACGCTCGAAGAGGCGCGCTATCACCCGCGCCGGTCTGTGCTCATGCGCGTGCTCAGCGACATGGATGCCGACCCGGAACTCGACATGTTCGTCATGCCGACGCAGCCCGGTGATCGCTGGCTCCTGTGCTCGGACGGACTCTCCGGCGTCGTGGATGACGCGCACATCGAGAAGGTGCTGCGGATGGGCTTCGCGCCCGGACGCTCCGCCGATGTGCTGCTGAAGCAGGCTCTCGATGGCGGCGCACCGGACAACGTCACGATCGTCATCGTCGACGTCGGCGGTCACCACCCCCTGATGTCCGGCACTCCGACGATCGTCGGATCTGCGTCGAACCCGCAGGGCGTTCTCATCCCCGCTGCGCGTGCTCCTCGCTCGAACTGGCTGCACCCCGTTCGTCAGGCCGCGAACGAGCCGTCCCACTTCGAGCCCGCGGCGGAGTACCTCGAAGAGCTCATCGAGGAAGACCGTCGGCGCGCGCGACGCCGCCGCGTCGGCTGGTTCGCAGGCCTGCTGCTCGTCATCGCGATGCTCGTGGGTGTCGCGTTCGCCGGGTACGCCTGGACCCAGACTCGGTACTTCGTCGGCGTCGACGACGGTGTCGTGGTGATCTACCAGGGCATCCAGCAGGACATCGGCCCCATCTCGCTGTCCAGCGTCTGGGCAACGACGAGCATCGAGGTCGACGATCTTCCTGGTTTCGACCGATCCCGCGTCGAGGCGACGATCACCGCCCGTTCACTCGACGATGCCCAGCAGATCGTCCAACGTCTGCGCGATTCCGCGAAGGAGGGCCGATGAGCACGGATCAGATCGACGTCTCGGCCGACACGAGCGTTGTGCGCGCGCTGAAGAAGATCCGGATGCCGCAGTCGCAGCGCAACCGCGAGTTCTGGCTCCTGCTGTTCGCGAGCGCCGTCTCGGGTGTCGCGATCACCCTCGTGCAGTTCGGCGCGCTCGGACAGGTCGACCCGATGATCCTGTTCATCGGCGGCGGTCTTGCGGTGCTCGCGTTCGCGCTGCATATCGTGCTGCGTTTCGTGGCGTCCGATGCGGATCCCTTCGTCCTGCCGATCGCCACGGCTCTCACGGGCCTCGGCATCGCGATGATCTACCGGATCGACATCGCCCAGCGGAACACCGGCTGGGAGGCGTTCTCGAACAAGCAGCTCGCGTGGACGGCGATCTCACTCGCCGGCGCGATCGCTCTCGTGATCGTTCTCCGCAACTACCGCCTGCTGTACCGCTACACGTATCTCTCAGGACTCATCGGCATCGTCCTGCTGCTGCTCCCCTTCGTCCCGGGTCTGCGCGTCGCCGATGCGAACGCGGACGTGTGGGTCTCGCTCGGCGGCATCTTCTCGTTCCAGCCCGGTGAGCTCGCGAAGATCTTCCTGGCGATCTTCTTCGCCGGCTATCTGGTGCGCACGCGCGAGAGCCTGTCGTCCGTGGGCAAGCGGGTTCTCGGAATCACCTGGCCGCGCATGCGCGAGCTCGGGCCTGTCATCGTGGTGTGGCTGATCTCGCTCGGCATCATCGTGAGCCAGCGCGACCTCGGTACCGGCCTGCTCATCTTCGGCATGTTCGTCGCGATGCTCTACGTCGCCACCGGCAAGACGAGCTGGGTGCTCATCGGACTCAGCCTCGTCGCGGTCGGTGCTGTGATCGCTACGCAGATCCTCTCCTACGTGCAAGGGCGCTTCCGCAACTGGCTGGACGCCTTCAACCCCGACCTGATCGCGGCCGACGGTGGCAGCTACCAGCTCGTGCAGGGCATCTTCGGACTCGCGCACGGCGGACTCATCGGCACCGGCCTCGGCCAGGGGCGGCCGCACCTCACGCCGCTCTCGGAGAGCGACTACATCATCCCGAGCCTGGGCGAGGAACTCGGTCTGATCGGGCTCTTCGCGATCCTGTGTCTCTACATGGTGTTCGTCAGCCGCGGTCTGCGCATCGGTCTCGCCGGACAGGACGACTTCGGCAAGCTGCTCGCGACGGGCCTGTCGTTCACGATCGCCCTGCAGGTGTTCATCATGGTCGGCGGTGTCACACGTGTCATCCCGCTCACGGGTCTCACCACGCCGTTCCTCGCTGCCGGTGGCTCCTCCCTCGTCGCCAACTGGCTCATCGTCGCGCTCCTCCTGCGCATCTCCGATGGTGTCCGCCGCCAGCCCCGGGTGGTGATCGGATGACCAAGGAACTGCGCCGCATCAGCATCGTGATCCTGCTGATGTTCATGTCGCTGTTCGCCGCGATCAGCTGGATCCAGGTGATCGAAGCCGAAGCGCTCGGGCAGCACGAGCAGAACCGCCGTACGCTGCTCGACAGCTACGAGATCCAGCGCGGATCCATCCTCGCCGGCGGCACGCAGATCGCCTCCTCGACGCCCACCGACGACATGTTCTCGTTCCAGCGCGTCTACGTCGACTCTGCGATGTGGGCCCCGGTCACCGGCTACTACAATCCGGCGCTCGGCAGCGCGACGGCCATCGAACGTGCGCTCAACAGCGAACTGTCCGGCACCGGGGGCACGAACTTCTTCGCCAGCATCGAACGCATCATCTCGGGCCAGCCGCAGCGCGGGGCGAACGTGGTGCTCAGCCTCGATCCCGCGGTGCAGCAGGTCGCCTACGACGCCCTCGTCTCCGAGGGATACGAGGGCGCGGTCATCGCGATCGAGCCCTCCACCGGCCGTGTGCTGGCGATGGTGTCGACGCCGTCGTACGACACGAATCTGATGGCGGTCCACGATGCGGATGCTGCCGAGGCGACGTTCGCCGCGCTCGAAGACGATCCGACCGATCCGCTCTCGAACCGTGCCATCGCCGGCAACATGAACCCTCCCGGGTCGACCTTCAAGATCGTCACGGTGGCGACAGCACTGGCATCCGGCAAGTACACGATGGATTCGATGATGCCGAACCCGGCGGCGTACACGCTGCCCGGCACCAGCACCTCGGTGCAGAACGCCTGGGGCGGCACCTGCGGCGGCGGCGCCACGGTATCGATCGGCGACGCGCTGAAGCTCAGCTGCAACATCCCGATGGCAGAGCTCGCCGTCGAGCTCGGTGACGACGCGATCCTCGCGATGGCCGAGAAGTTCGGCTTCAACCTGAGCTTCGACATCCCGCTGGAGTCCACGCCGTCGAGCTACCCGCGCGGCCTCGATGCCGCGCAGACGGGCCTGACCGGCTTCGGACAGGGTCCTGTCATCGCGAGCCCGCTGCAGATCGCCATGGTGTCGGCTGCCGTCGCCAACGGTGGGGTCGTGATGAACCCGCGCATGGTGGACAGCATCCTGGGTGACGACCTTTCCGTGCTGAAGGCCTTCGAGAACTCGGAGTTCGGTCGGGCGCTGAGCGCAGATGAGGCGAAGGCACTCACGCAGGTCCTGGTCGCCGGCGTCCAGAGCGGCGCGGCACAGGGTGCAAGAATAGACGGAGTCGATGTAGCCGGTAAGACGGGCACGGCGGAGAACGGTGACGAAAAGCCATACACGCTGTGGTTCACCGGGTTCGCGCCGGCTGACAATCCGGAGGTCGCTGTTGCCGTTGTCGTCGAAGACGGCGGCGGCAAGGGTCAATCCGGTTCGGGTGATGAGATCGCATCCCCGATCGCAAAGAAGGTCATAGAGGCGGTGCTGAGCAGATGAGGCCGACGCAGGGTGTGTCGTTCGGTGGTCGCTACGAGCTGTTGTCGCGTATTGCGATCGGTGGCATGGGCGAGGTGTGGGAGGCGACGGATCACGTCATCGGACGAACCGTCGCCATCAAGATCCTCAAAGACGAGTACATGGGAGACCCGGGGTTCCTCGAGCGTTTCCGTGCCGAAGCTCGTCACGCCGCCTTGGTCAACCATGAGGGCATCGCGAGTGTGTTCGACTACGGCGAGGAGAACGGCAGCGCCTACCTCGTCATGGAGCTCGTGCCCGGCGAGGCCCTGTCGACCATCATCGAGCGTGATGGCTCGCTGAGCGCCGACAAGACGCTCGACATCGTCGCGCAGACCGCCGCAGCTCTCCAGGCCGCACACGCCGCAGGCCTCGTACACCGTGACATCAAGCCCGGCAACCTGCTGATCACACCCGACGGCCGCGTCAAGATCACCGACTTCGGTATCGCCCGCATCGCCGACCAGGTGCCGCTCACGGCCACGGGCCAGGTCATGGGCACCGTGCAGTACCTCTCTCCGGAGCAGGCATCCGGTCACCCGGCATCTCCGGCGACCGACATCTACTCGCTCGGCATCGTCGCGTACGAGTGCCTCGCGGGCAAGCGTCCCTTCACCGGCGAGTCGCAGGTCGCGATCGCGATGGCCCAGATCAACGAGCAGCCCCCGCCGCTGCCGACGACGATCCCCGTCCCGGTGCAGAACCTCGTCATGGCGATGATCGCCAAGAAGCCGGCCGAACGTCCCTCTTCTGCGGCGACCGTGGCTCGGGCTGCGCAGGCTCTGCGTCGCGGTGACCTGAACTCCGCCGCCATCGCCATTCCGGCGATCGCGACGGGTGTCGGCGGCGCCCAGGATGACATGACCCAGCTGCTGACGCCCGGCGTCGACAGCGCCACGCGCATCCTTCCGGCGACGGCCCAGATCCCGACGGATCAGAACGTCGACGCCGAGACACCGGCGAAGAAGAAGCGCAGCCCGTGGACGTGGCCGCTCATCGCCCTGATCGGACTGCTCGTGATCGTGCTGATCGGCACCGTGATCGCGCTGATGAGCAATCAGGGCACGCCCGAGACGAAGCCCACCGACACCGCGCCGACCTCGGCATCGCCGTCGACGTCTCCCAAACCCACTCCGAAGCCCACGACGGAACGCGTCGACATTGCAAGTCTGGGCCTCGTCGGCCTGACCTGCGACGACGCGAGTGCCAAAGCAGCAGCGGCCGGGCTCGAGCCCGTCTGCGCCGCCGGCTCGGCGGCTCCGTCCGACGACAAGGTCGGCACGGTCGAGAAGATCTCGCCCTCGTCCGGCAACGTCGACAAGGGCACCACGGTCACGCTCACCATCTACGGCGACCGGATCCCCGTCGGCGCGCCGACCGGCGCTCCGGCTCTGGTCAATGGCAGCGAGGTCGAGGCCAGCACGACCGTCGACATCAAGTGGGGTGCCTTCACCTGCCCGAGCGGTACCGGCAATGTCAGCGGCTACAACGTCACCCTGACAAACGGCACGTTCGTCACGAACGGCTCGTCGACCGCCACCTTCGGCGCGAACGAGCTGCGTGCGACGATCTCGGTCGCCAACGCCCCGGGTCAGCAGCTGACCGCTGTCTACACGGCGCTCTGCTCGGGTGGCGATGGTGGTGACCGCCGCGAGTCCGGTCCGTCTCCGCAGATGTCGGTGCCGATCGTCGCGGGCGGTTCCACAGACGGCACGACCGATGGTGCAACCGACGGCGCGACAGACGGCGCCACGGACGGCGGTTCTGCAGGCTAGTACGGGTAGCCTTAGTCCATCATCGCGAGAAGGCTCGCGACGGGTATGAGCTGTTCGTCTAGCAGGGGGTCGATTCGTGTCAGCGGAACCACGCGTTCTGTCGGGCCGCTATCAGGTCGGTGAACTCATCGGTCAGGGCGGAATGGCTCGGGTCTACCGAGGAACCGATCTGACGCTCGGCCGCACTGTGGCGATCAAGATCCTCAATCCCGAGCTGGCCCGCGACACGGCATTCCGTACGCGATTCCGTCTGGAGGCGCAGGCGGCGTCCCGCATGGCACATCCGTCCATCGTCCGTGTCTTCGATGCGGGCGAAGAGAGCGAGACCGATGCGCAGGGCACGCACGCCGTGCCGTACATCGTGATGGAGCTCGTCGACGGCGAGCAGCTGAAAGACGTGATCGCTCGCGGTCCGGTCGATGTCGCAACAACGGTGAAGTACGTCGACGGCATCCTCGAGGCGCTGGAGTACTCCCATCGTGCAGGTGTCGTGCACCGCGACATCAAACCCGGCAACGTCATGATCACGACCGGCGACAAGGTCAAGGTCATGGACTTCGGGATCGCCCGTGCTGTGTCGGACTCGTCATCGACGGTCGCTGAGACGACGCAGATCATCGGGACCGCCGCGTACTTCTCGCCTGAGCAGGCGAAGGGCGAGCAGGTCGACGCGCGCGCCGACCTGTATTCGACCGGAGTCGTCCTCTACGAGCTGCTCACGGGTCGCCAGCCCTTCCGTGGCGATTCGCCCGTCGCTGTGGCGTACCAGCACGTCAGCGAGGCGCCTGAGCCGCCGAGCGAGGTCACCGACAAGGCGCCTCGGTCGATGGATGCGATCGTGCTCCGTGCGCTCGCAAAGGATCCGTTCCAGCGCTTCCAGGATGCCGCCACGTTCCGCGCGGCACTCGATGCCGCCGTCACGGGCAAGGCCCCGACCAAGAAGCAGCTCGGCGAGCTCACGAGCGAGCTGTACGGACCGTCCCCGCGCCAGGCGGCGGAGACAGCACGATCGCTGCGCCAGCTCAGCAGCGACACCACCATGGTTCGCACGCAGTCCGGTCCCCCCGTGGCGTGGATCTGGGCGGGGGTCGCGCTTCTGGCCGTGCTTCTGGCGTCGGTGCTCATCTGGGTCGTGACGATGCGTCCCGCGAATGACCTTCCGACGAGCTCACGCACCGTGCCACTGCTGACCGGCATGACCTACGAGCGCGCCGAGGCAGAGCTCGAGAAGCACGATCTCAAGGCAGCCCGCCTGAACGAGTCGAACGCCGAGGTCGCGGAGGGCAATGTGATCCGCTCTTCGCCGTCCGCGGATGCGCGCCTGGAGGCCGGCCAGACGGTGACCCTGTTCGTGAGCACGGGGGCCGAGATGGTGAAGGTGCCGGTTCTCGTCGGCCTCTCGCAAGAAGCCGCGAAAGCCGCGCTCGAGGCGGCGGGGCTGGTCGTCGGGTCGGTCAAGCCGGTGAACGACATTCAGGCCGCAGCCGGTACCGTCCTGAGCGCCAGTGTCGAGGCGGGTGGCGAGGTCGCCCCGGGCACCGTCGTGGCGCTCGACGTCGCCAGTGGTGTCGTGTCGCTGAAGGATCTCAAGGGCTATCCGCTGGAGGCCGCGCAGCAGGAACTCGAGGCGCTCGGGTTGACCGGAAATCCGGTGGAAGATCCGAACTGCAAGGCGACGGATCCCCGCACGGTGATCTCGATGTCGTCCGCTCCCGGTGATGTTCCGGTGCGCTCCACGATCGATCTGCGGTTCTGCGCCGGCTCCTAGGCGTCAGCGCAGCGGATCGAGTGTCGCTGAGGCAGCGACGGCGGTTGCCGATCCGCACTGCTCCAGCCAGTTCGCGAGCAGGCGGTAGCCGCTTTCGGTGAGCACGCTCTCGGGGTGGAACTGCACTCCCCAGATCGGGAGCTCACGGTGCTCGATCGCCATGACGGTCCCCTCGAGCGTGCGCGCAGTCACGACGAGATCATCGGGCAGGGCCGTCTCCGCGACGGCGAGCGAGTGGTAGCGTCCTGCACGGAAAGGCGACCGGATGCCTTGGAACAGCGCCGTTGCCTCGTGCCGCACGTCGGAGACCATCCCGTGCTTGAGCTCCGGCGCCCCCGTCACCGCAGCCCCGAACGCCGCAGCGATCGACTGATGCCCGAGGCACACGCCCAGCAGGGGCATCCGCTTCTCTGCGGCGACCCGGACGACGTCCATCGAGGCGCCTGCAGCCTCCGGTCTCCCCGGACCGGGCGAGATGAGCACGCCGTCATAGCCATCGAGCATGGTGTCGAAGGCGCTCCCGTCGTGGGCATCCGACTCGACGAGATCCACCTCGGCACCGAGCTCACGCAGGTAGCCGACGAGAGTGAAGACGAAGCTGTCGTGGTTGTCGACGACGAGCACGCGCGTCGCGCGGGTCACGACAGGTCGACCTCGCCCGGAGTCACGAACGGTGCGATCCACGGGAAGACGTAGAAGAAGAGCCCGTAGAGCACAGCGGCGATGAGCACGAGCAGGATCAGCAGCCGGACGAACCAGGGGCCGGGGAGGATGCGCCAGAGAGCCGCGTACATCACAGGCCTCCTTCGGTGAGTGAGGCGGGCGGACCTTCGGCGCGCGGCTGGAAGCCCTCGAACAGGCCGTAGGCGACGATGCGCTCCGCGAGCGAGTACAGCGGGGAGCAGGCGGTCAGTGTGATGTACCGCTCGCCGGTCTGCATCTGCGGCATCGCCGGCACGTCCGCGAGAACCTCGACCTGGGTGGGCGTGACGTACTCGAGCGTGCGGAAACGGTAGGTGTACCACCCCTCGGGGGTCTCGACGACGATGGCGTCATTGAGCCGCAGCTTGTCGATGAGGTTCAGGGGCTTGCCCCAGGTGGTGCGGTGTCCGGCGAGAGAGAAGTTGCCGACCTCACCGGGCATCTTCGACTGCTCGTAGAGCCCGAGACCGATCTGGTCGAGCGTGATCTCTCGACTCGTGCCACCTGCGATGGGCACGGCGTAGTCCGCGCCGAAACGAGGGATGTGCATGGTCGCGAAGACTTCGCCTTCGGCGGGGTGCGGCAGAATCGGCGGCTCCCAGACTCCTGTGGCCTCAACGTCGACGCTTGGCGCGGGAGGTTCCGGGACCGGAGCAGACGCCCACTCCTCGGAGTACGCGGCACCGCGCTCGTTGTTCTGCGCGCTGATGATGATGTCGCCGATCCACATCTGCCAGGCGACGAAGAGGAGCACGAGCACGCCGGCGGTCAGCAGCAACTCGCCGAGCACACTCGTCACGGTCGCGCGCGGGCGGCGGCGCTGTCGGCGAACGCGCCGCGGCGCAGTCTCCCCCACGGTCAGCGTCATGCCACCGAGTGTAGCTTTCTCCTGTAACGGGTTGCTGATGAGTAGACTGGTCCGCATGGCACGATCCAGCTCCTCTGAAGACAACGTCGTCGACAAGCCCGAAGGCGACGCCGCACCCAACGCGGTGTGGTTCAAGCCCGTGATGGTGGGCTTCATGCTGCTGGGGCTCGTCTGGATCCTCGTCTTCTACATCAGCGGCATGCAGTTCCCGGTGCCCGGCATCGGCTCGTGGAACCTGGTCATCGGTCTCGGTATCGCGATGATCGGCTTCCTGATGACGACGCGCTGGCGATAACGCCTCTTCTTCGAAACGCCCTCGCAACCGTTGCGAGGGCGTTTTTGCGTGTATCGCGACGAAATTGCAGGAATTACACGGGTGTAGTTCTCCCCAGTGTGGATAACATCTGTGGATAACTTCCGGGGTCGACGAGGGCAACGCGCAGCATCCGGATGCGTCGCAGCGAGGGCTATCTCAGGCGGTGAGAAGCAGCGGCGGGACGAAGAAGACGACCAGCAGAAGCACGACCGAAAGCGCCGCGAGCATCCCGATCTGCACCCACTTCTGCGAGGCCTTGCGGGTGCGCGCGAAGATGAAGGCCACGAGTGCACCGACGACCAGGCCGCCAACGTGCGCCTGCCAAGAAATCTGCGCACCAGGCAGGAACCCGAGCGCGAGGTTGATGCCGAGGATCACGACGATGCCCGTGACGTTCGCTCCGAGATGCCGGCCGATGACGAATAGGGCCCCCATGAGGCCGAAGACCGCCCCGGAGGCGCCGATGACCGGCGTGAGCGGAGACAGCAGCGCAACCGCGACGGAACCGCCGAGGGCGCTGATCAGATAGAGCGTGAGAAAGCGGGCGCGGCCGAGCATGGGCTCGAGGCTGCGGCCGATCATCCAGAGCGCCAGCATGTTGAGGCCGAGGTGCCAGACGCTGCCGTGCACGAGCGCCGCCGTGAGCAGGCGCCATGGCTCGAACGGGAAGAGGGAGATCTGTGGAAGCACGTACGGCGTGTAGAACCACAGCGCTCGGGTGACCAGATCGCCGAATCCGGGGATCAGCTGGAGCAGCCCGACGAAGACCGTGACGGCGATGATGACCGCGGTGACGATGGGGGTTCCGCCGAGGGCGACGGCAGAACCCGCCCGCCCGCGCATGCCCCACTGACGGCGGGCACGGCGCTGGGCGGGCGATTCTGACTTTCGCTGCTCTTTCATGCATTCCGGGCAGATGACGCCCACGGGCGCAGGGGTCTGGCATTCAGCGCAGACCGTGCGCATGCACCGCTGGCACAGCACGAAGCTCTGCCGACCGGGGTGCCGGTAGCAGAAGTTGTCGCGGTTGGCGGTGAACTCCGGAGTCGTCATCGAGGATGCGAAACGTGAAAGAGCGGGCGATCAGTTGGCGACGATGTCGACCGAGTGCAGCACGACCGGCTCGATCGGGCGGTCGCCAGCGGCGGTCGGCACTGCAGCGATCGCGTCGACGACAGCGCGCGAGTCGGCGTCTGCGACCTCACCGAAGATCGTGTGCTTGCCCTGCAGCCACGGGGTGGGGTCGGTCGTGATGAAGAACTGCGAACCGTTGGTGCCCTCGACCTCACCGGTGATCGCGTTGCGACGCAGGCCGGCGTTGGCCATGGCGAGGATGTAGGGCTCGTTGAAGTTCAGTTCGCCGTGGATCTCGTCGTTGAAGTTGTAGCCCGGACCGCCGACGCCCTGACCGAGCGGGTCGCCACCCTGGATCATGAAGTTCGGGATGATGCGGTGGAAGATGACGTCGGTGTACAGAGCGCCCTCGCCCGGCTGACCGGTGGCGGGGTTCGTCCACGCGCCCGTGCCGTCGGACAGGCCGACGAAGTTCTTGACCGTGCGAGGAGCGTGCTCGCCGAACAGGTTGATGACGATGTCACCGTGGTTGGTGTGCAGAGTTGCGACGTGGGTTGCGTGAGCCATGCCCTTATTCTCTCAGAGGTTCTCAGTCAACCCATGTCTTCTGCAGCATGCGTCTGGCAAGATGGGGAATCCGAACTCCGTTTCGATTAGGAGGGCCCCGTGAGCCTCAGCCGCAAGCGCAAGAAGGAACTCCGCCGTCTGCAGGGCGACGCGACCAAGCTGTGGGAATCGCAGCAGATTCTGGTCAACGATGCCGCGAACGTCGCCCGCGAGGCGAGCCGCCAGCTCGGCAATTTCGGTCGGGAACAGGTGATTCCTGCCGTCCAAGACACGTATGAACACCGAATCGTCCCTGCGGTCGATCGGGGTGTGAAGTTCTCGAAGCACATCGTCGACGACCGGGTCGCTCCGGCGATCGGCGGCGTTGTCGGCACGGCGCTCTCGGCGTGGGATGTCGCGAACTCAAAGCGCGCTCAGCTCGCCTCGAGCCGTGCCGGAGGCCGTCCGGTCGCTTTCGTGGCTCCGGAGAAGAAGAGCGGACTCGGCGTGGGTGGCGTCATCGCCATCATCCTCGGCGTCGGCGCCGCGATCGGTGTGCTCTACGCCGCGTGGCAGACGCTCCGCGCTGACGACGAGCTGTGGGTCGCTGACGACCCTCTGAGCGCACCTGAGGCGTGAGCGAGACGGCCGCCGACTCCACTGAGGGAGCGGATGCTGACACGCACGCACGCGTACGGAACGCTGCGGCTGCGCGCGGCCTTGACATCGAGATTCGTCAACGGCCGGCGGCGCGCACCCTGCATGAGGCGGCAGAGCTGCTCGGCCTGAGCCCGTCCGGGATCGTCAAGACGCTCGTCGTCAAGCGATCTGACGACACGTACCTGTTCGCGCTGGTCCCCGGTGGGCGCAAGATCTCGTGGCCAAAGCTGCGTGCCCTTGTAGCGGTGAACAAGCTCAAGCTGCCGGAAGCGGATGCTGCGCTGGCTGCGACCGGCTATGAGCGTGGCACGATCGTGCCGATCGGCAGCACGACGGACTGGCCGGTCTTCGCGGATGAGTCGATCATGGGGCAGCGGATCGCGATGGGCGCCGGCACTCACGGCTACAGCCTTTTCGTCGACGCAGATGACCTGATCAGCGCGTACAACGCGACCGTCGCCGATATCTCCGAGCCCGAGTAGGAACGCCTCAGGCCGGCACGGCGATGCCCGCCATTCGGAGGGCGACGTCGACGAGTTTGACGCGCTGCAGTTTCGAGACGGCGGGGAGCGTGAACCAGCCGGCCATGTCCGTGGAACCGTCAAGCTCGAAGCGCAGCGCACCTCCGACGACGTGCGCCCGGTAGAGAATCCGGAGCGTGTGCAGCGGAGCATCCGTTTCCGGCGCTCGAACCCGCTGTGACGCCGGAATGACGCGCGAGTGGATGCCGAGAAGCCCATCGATCTTGACGCGGTATCCCGTCTCTTCGAGCACCTCGCGGCGCGCAGCCACCTCGGGGTCTTCACCGGGTTCGAGCCCTCCACCGGGCATCGTCCACGCGGCGCGGCGACCTTCGATCCAGCGCGCGAGAAGCACCCGGTCGTCATCATCGGTGATGACCGCGTACGAGGCGACCCGCATGTCCACGGCATCACCCTAACCGGAACTGCGACCCGGCCGAGACGACAACGCGTCACATCACGCGGCGCCCACCGAGATACGTCGCTGCCACCTGAGTCTCGGCCAGAGCTTCGGCTGATACCTCCAGCGGGTCCCGATCGACGACGATGAAGTCGGCGAAGAGTCCCGGAGCGAGTGCACCGATCTCATGTTCGCTGAACAGCTGCCAGGCAGCGTTCGTCGAATGCGCGGCGAGCGCATCCGCGCGCCGAACGGGCCGCCCGCCCGGCATCGTGCGGCCCGCGCGCGTGGTGCGCGTCTCGGCAACCGCCATGTTGCGGAACGGCTCGTTCGGGGTGACCCACCCGTCGTTGTGGAACGTGGCACGTTGACCCGCGGCGAATGCGGCTCCCGCGTCGGCCCATGCCCCGCCGTGCTCTGCACCGAAGAGATCGTCAACGAGCACCTCGCCCCAGTAAGTGATGTGATCGACGAAGACGCTCACCGTCACTCCGAGGTCGGCGGCCCTCTGGAACTGCGCTTGGGTCATGGCGCCGACGTGCTCGAGGCGGAACCGGTGATCCTCCAGGTTATGCCGCGTGATCAGGTCTTCATATACGTCGAGGGTGGCGTCGATCGCACGGTCGCCGTGCGCGTGGCACGCCAGCTGCCAGCCCGCCGCCGCATACGGCTCGGCGATGGCGAGGAGCTCATCGGCCGAGTAGTTCGCCACTCCGATGTGCCCCGGTTCGAGCCCGAGATCGCGGGTCGCAGGCGTGTCCAGGTAGGGGAAGCTCGTCGCGATGTTGCCGATCCACGGCGAGCCGTCCGACCAGGTCTTCACCCCGATCTGACGGATCGCGGCGTCGCCCTCACCCCGCTGCGAGACCGCGCCGCCCGGCTGCGACATCTCGTACCACCGCACCCGCAACGGAAGTGTTCCGCTGTCGCGCATGGCCTCGACGACCGGTGTCAGCTGACGATCCCAACTCAGATCGGACACGGTCGTGTAACCGTGTCGGGACAGGTCTGCGAAGTGCGCGGACAACAGCGCGGGAATCGCGGCCTGCGCCTGCCTGAGGAAGGGGGCGAGCACCTGCTGCACGGCTCGTGCTTCGAGCGCCGTGCCCGCGAGATCGCCATTCTCGTCACGGACGAAGGAGGCGCCCGGGGGATCAGGTGTCTCGCGGGTGAGGTTCGACAGTTCGGCTGCTGCGGTGTTGAAGTATGCAGAGTGACCGGAGTTGTGCACGATCACGAGCGGTGTGTCGCCTGCGAGCTCGTCGAGGAAGCGGATGTCGGGAGTGGGCAGCCCGCGCTGCAGCAGCGCATCCCATCCGTTCACGTATACCGGACCGGTGGCTGCCGCGACGGCGTCACGAAGCAGGCGCAGCACGCTTTCGGCTTCCGGGACGACCACCGGGCGGATGTCGACGACGCGGTCTGAGAGAAGGATCGCAGCAGTACCGGGGTGGCCGTGGGGCTCGATGAGACCCGGCATAACCCATCCCTCGAGCTCCTGCGGGGCAGCATCCGGGTACTGCTCGGCGAGAGTTTTGGGCTCGCCCACGGCCAGAACCCGACCGTCGTCATCGACCACGAAAGCATCCGCCTGCGCCTCGACGTGTGGCCAGAAGGGGCGGACGCGTCCGGTGTACATCGTCGTCATGGTGCCAGTTTTGCACCGGAATCATGCGGCAGCAAGGGCAGTGCGGCGGAACTATATACCGGGATTCTCCGCGCGTCTAGGACTGGTACCGTTACCACAACCTTTTTGTAATGTTTCTTTACTTACGTTTGTTATGTTGCTTGACAAATAGTTTGGCGGTGCCCTAGGAATGGTGTGAGCAGGTGAAGCCTCCACCCGGAAAGTGGCTTCCTGCGCTGGGGCAGGGAAGCTGATTCTCGTCGCGCCATCGCGGGTCGGACGGAGTCACCGGCGACCACTACCCTTACTACCCCTCTCAGGAGACAGCTATGCGTGCAACCATCCGTCGCGCCGTCGAGGCGCACAAGGCTCAGCGTGAAGAGAACGGCCAGGCCGGCTTCTCGCTCATCGAGCTCATCGTCGTCGTCGTGATCCTCGGCATCCTTGCCGCGATCGCGGTGCCGATCTTCCTCAACCTGCAGAAGACCGCGCAGGAAGGTGCCGTCGAGTCCATCGCCGCAAACGCCGCAACCCAGGTCGCGTCGAACATCGCGCAGGATGAAGCCGCCAACGAGAACCTCAGCAAGCTCGAGTCCACTGGAAAGGTCACTCTCACGATCGCTCCGGCCACCGGAGCGAAGATCGATGACTTCTGCGTAACCGCGACCAGCACCGAGGACGCCTCGATCGTCAAGAAGGCGGGCCCCGGCTGCTAACAGCCGCGCCACAACTTCCGGGCCGGTGCCCTCACACCGGCCCGGATACCTCTTTAGAACTACTCGCATTACCTCCGCACCACCCGCAGGATCAGCACCACCCGCTGCGCTACCCCGCAGCCCCGTACGACTCCTACCCCCACCCCTTCCCTGCCCCGAAGGGAGTCTGACAATGCGTCAGCACCCGGCAGATGACGGCTTCAGCCTCGTCGAGCTCATCATCGCGATGTTCTTTCTCGCGATCCTCTCGCTCGCCGTCCTCCCTCTTCTCATTGGCGCTGCCAGCTCGAGTGTCGCGAACCGCGACCAGGTCAAGGCGACAAGCTTCGCCACGCAGCAGCTCTCTTCCCTGCGCGCAGGCTTCCCCCTCGATTCGGCAACCACGTGCAGCGCGCTGTCGGCGCGCGAAGCGAACGCCGCCTCTCCCGTTCCGGGGCCCTCCGGCTCAGGAATGACCGCAACCATCGATGTCGCATCGTGTCCTACGAGCACCACCGCCTACCCCGTCTCCATCGACGTCACAATCCGAGTCTTCGATTCCTCCGGCGATGAGCTGACCTCCCTTCCTACTCAGTTCCGGGTGGCCTCCCGATGATCGCTGATCAGAGGGCGTCCGTGCGCCACGTGCTCCGCAACAACAGTGGCGTGAGCCTTGTCGAGCTCATCATCGTCGTGGTCGTCGTCGGAATCATCGGCAGCCTGATCACGATGGTCTTCGTCAATGGGCTGACATCACAGCAGGCGACGGCCGCCCGCGATCTGGCCACGGGACGCGCGACCGTCATCACAGAGACTCTCGCTGATTCGGTGCGCAATGCTGTCACGATCCGCGTCAGTTCCCAGGGCTCGCGCGTCGATGCGGTCGTCCTGCTCCCAAACAACACCTTCGAGTGTCGGGCCTGGGCGGTCAACCGCAATGCTGAACTCGTCTACAGCAGAGGCTCCTCGGCACGCACCTCCAACCCGGACACATGGGGCCCGCTTGCGGAGAAGGTCTCGGGCGCTCTTACGGGATCTCCGGCCCGCGCGTTCGCAAGCGCCGGCGTGAACGCACTTGATATCGGCCTCAGATTCTCTTCGCCGACCACGCGCGAAGAAACGGTGATCACGACGCGCGCCACCGCGCAGGCGAAGACCGAAAGGACCCCACCCGCATGTTGACGAAGCTTGCGCGGACAGCGCGTCGCGAAGAGGGCTCCATGCTGGTCTCGGTGCTCATCATCATGCTGGTGCTCACGGTCGGCGGACTGGTCATCGCCAGTGCGGTGATCAACACGATCGGCGTCGTCGCCACAGGACGGGACAGTGCACAGTCACGGGCCGCGGCTGATGCGGGCCTCGCGGATGTGAGCGCGCAGCTGCAACGTGGAACGATCATCTGCGATCCCCGCGCCGCCGCGCCCGCGCCCGTCTCAGCCCCCGCGGGATCACCGACGGCGTACACGGTCACGATCTCCTGCGGTTCGAACCCGAGCACCGGTCGCAGTGAACTCACCCTTGTGTCGAAGGGTGTGGGCGAGCAGCAGACGGTCACGGAGACGTCGGTGACCTATGGCCCTGGACTCGCCGGCGCGCTCACCACAATGAAGGCGCCGAACGGCACGTTGATGCTGACCGATCCTCGATCCAGCGCCTCCGGCAACGTGCTCGTCAACGACGGCGACTTCATCTGCTCGAACGACGCCCGCATCATCGAGACCGTCGTCGTGCGGAAGGGCTCGGTGCACAACTCAAACCGGTGCACCGTGAACAAGATCATCGCTTCGCGAGGCGTGACCCTGGACACCGGCGCCACCGTCACCGGTGACGTATACGCGCTGGGTGGAACCTTCCGGCTCGGCACGAATGCCGAAGTCACAGGCAACGTGTACGTCGACGGCGATGTCAGCCTCAACGGCGGGAAGATCAACGGCACACTCACCGTCACCGGTCGTGTGACCGGAACGGCACAGATCACCGGCGGCACGTTCACGGGCGGGTTCCAGTCGCCGCCGGAGATCGCGCCGGATGCCTTCCGCTGGATCGACGTTCCGTATCACGGTCCCCTGCCGGGCAACGACGCAGCGATGAACAGATGCCCTGCCGCAAATGCCGGCGCAGACCTTCTTCCGATCGTGAGCAAGACCACTCCCCAGGTCGTCGACTGGCGTGGCTGTACTTCGCTTCTCAACCTCTTCAGCACCGCGCTGGCTCTGCGCACCGATGTGACGATCTACGTCAGCAGGGCCATCAACCTCGACGGCGTCGTTCTCAGCTCCGCAGATGGCGCCCCACATCAGTTCAACGTGATCATGCCGGACGGTGTGACCGACGGTCGACCCACGGGTCCGTGCACGACAGAGAACCGCCTCGATATCTACAGCCTGAAGATGACCCCGGAGATCTCCGGGATCGCGTACTCACCGTGCGCCATCAGTCCCGGTGGCGCGACCTGGAACGGACTCATCTACGGCGGCGATGTGCAGGCGTTCAATGGATCGACCCTGACCTACCGCGACCTCAGCCTCCCGAACGGACAGAAGCTGCGCGAACCCCTGGGCGCCATCCTCAACATGCGGGACATCGGATGACAGCAGTTCTCACCGTCTTCGCCGGCATCCTCGGCCTGGTCATCGGCTCGTTCCTCAACGTCGTGATCGCCCGCGTCCCTGCGGGCGTCGCGCTCACGAGAGAGAGCCAGTGCCCGCGCTGTGATGCCGCGATCCGACCCTGGCAGAACATTCCGCTTCTGTCGTGGATGCTTTTGCGTGGTCGTTGCGCAGGCTGTGGTGAACCCATCTCTGCCCGATACCCGCTCGTCGAGCTCGCGACCGCGCTGCTGTTCGCCGCGACGGCATGGTGGGTGCTCGCCTCCGAACTGGCTTCGATCGCCACGGGCGTCGTCCTGTTCCTCGCCTACGCCTGGTTCGCGGGAATCAGCGTCGCGTTGACCCTGATCGACCTCGACACGCATCGCCTTCCCAACGTGATCGTCGTGCCCTCGATCGTCGTGATCGCTCTTCTCCTCACGGCTGCCGCCATCCTGAGCGGCGACTTCGCCGCGCTCATCCGCGCCGGTATCGGCGGAGCATCCCTCTTCGCCTTCTACTTCATCCTCGCCTTTGTGCGCCCGGGGGCAATGGGCGGAGGAGACGTGAAGCTCGCCGCCGTCGTCGGCCTCGTCCTCGCCTGGATCGGCTGGGGCGCTCTCATCGTCGGCGCGTTCGCGGCCTTCATCCTCGGCGGCATCCTGGGTCTCGCTCTCATGGCGTCACGGCGCGCAACCCGTCGATCCGCCATTCCCTTCGGCCCGTGGATGATCACGGGCGCCTGGGTCGGAATCTTCGCCGGCACGGCGCTCGCCGACGGCTATCTGCAATTGATCGGGGTGAGCGCATGACCCCACACGCGCTACCTCAGAAGGGAAGGACGACATGAGCAAATCCGTCGTCGCACTGGAGATCACCGAAGAGCACGTGCGCGCCGTCGAGGTGCGGCCCGGTCGCACTCCGCTGATCCTCGCCGCAGGATCGGTGCCGCTCCCCCCGGATTCGGCACGCGATTCCGAGATTCTGGACTCGGATGCTGTCGCCATCGCCGTGCGGCAGCTGTGGTCTCACGCGGGTATCAAGAGTCGCTCGGTGATCCTCGCACTCGGCAGCCGCCGCATCCTCGTCCGCGACTACACGACACAGGCGATGACCGCCGACATGATGCGCCAGGCCCTCCCCTATCAGGTGCAGGATCTTCTTCCGGTTCCGATCGACCAGGCCGTCCTCGACTTCTACCCCGCCAGCGAGGTCGGCGACCAGGTCTCAGGTCTGCTCGTCGCCGCCGTCGCCGAGCAGGTCGAGTCGCTGATCTCGACGCTCGCGAAGGCGAAGATCGAGGTCGATGTCGTCGACCTGCTGCCCTTCGGGCTCGCTCGCATCTCGCGGGCACTGCTCGTACCGGGTGAGACCGCCGCGATGATCCACATCACCGATCACACGACCTACGTCGTGGTCATGCTCGACGGCATCCCGCGCTTCGTCCGCATCATCCCCGTCGACCTTCCCACGACGACGGTGCGTGCCCGCAGAGCCGCCGAGATGCAAGATTCCCTGGCCGCGCAGGATGAGTTCGAAGAGCTGCTGGCCCCGGCCGGTGTCGGCGCACCGCTGCGCTCCCGGGCATCCATGCGTGTAGGCGGATCGGTGACGACCGCACCCGACCCCAACGTCGCCGATCTCGTGCACCAGGTTCGCAACACCATCCGCTTCGCGAACGAGCGTCCGGGAGCCGCAGCCGTCACGAGCGTGTACCTCAGCGGTGCGGGATCCGCGATTCCCGACGTCGCCGCCGCGATCGGCCAGGTGCTCGGAACGCGCGTCGAGTACGTGAACATCAACATGATCACCACATCCAAGATCACGCTCGAGGGCGAGTTCGCACTCGACCTCGTCGGTACCCTCGGTGTCGTCTACGGAGGAACGTTCTGATGGCCTCTCCCTCATCGCACGGGCTGATCCTCGGCAGTGTGCCGCACGTCAACCTCATGCCCCGCTCGGAGATCGAGCGTCGCGGGCGAAAGGTTCTCATCCACCGCTGGCTGCTGATCCTGATCGCCGCCCTGCTGCTGGTCGGCATCGTCGTCCTCGGCGGGTTCTCGCTCAAGATCGCGGCCGATCTGCGCCTCGCGTCGGAGAACGAGCGCACGACGGCGCTTCTCGCAGAGCTCTCATCGCTCTCCGATGTCAGCGACATGCTGCGACAGGAGGCCGATCTCACCAGCTTTCGCACGGAAGCACTCGGCACCGATCTGACGTGGTCCCGGCTGCTGGGGGCGACAGCATCGGTCCTGCCCGCCGGTTCTGCGATCACGAACTTCGCGGTGGAAGCCGCGGGGATCGGTCGCACCGGAGGCGAACCGCAGGATCTTCCCGGTCCTGCAGTCGTCATGACGGTGACCTCGGCGACCCCGCTCGACGTGGTCGGCGTCATTCGCGCGATGCGCGGCGCCACCGGGATCTACGCCGCGGACGGCATCGAGCTTCGCAAAGAAGCGGTCGCCGCCGATCCTGACGCTCCGATCCTCTACTCCTACGTCCTCACGATCCTCGCCGCTGAAGAGATGTACACCGGGCGCTTCGCCCCCGAAGAGCCCGCTGCGGCAGAAGAGGACTGATCATGCCCAAGCAGCTCATCAACATCATCGGCACCCTCGTGATCGTTCTCGTCGTCGTGCTCGGAGTGGTCCTCGGAGTGGTTCCCCTCTCGTCTCAGACCGGCCAGGTGCACGCAGAGGCCACGACCGTGCGTCAGTCAAATGACATCTTTAACGCCCAGGTACGTCAGCTCAAGGCTGTGAAGAAGCCCGAGCTCGAGAGCCGCCTGGCGGGGCTTCGCTCGGAGATCCCCGCGGTCGCTCTCAATGACGACGTCTTCGAGCTGATCAACGCCGCCGCAGCCGCCACCGCGTCGACCGTGGTATCCGTCACCGTGACGGAACCCGAGCCGTGGGTCACGCCCGTCATCGAAGGCGAAGAACCTGCGCCCGCTGAGGAGGTCCCGGCAACCGAAGAAGCCTCGGCCGAAGACGATACTGCCGCGGCAACGGACGACGCACCCGTCCCGGCAAAGCCGGCTGACTCCCCGCGCAAGAGCCTGCCCTTCGCCATTCAGGTCACGACCGCGGACATGACGTCGGCTGCCGCGTTCGTCGATGCCCTTCGCGCCGCGTCGCGGCTCGTGCGCATCGAGACCGTGGCATTCACCGAGAACGTTGCCGCCGACCCTGACGGTGCTCCCACGATCAGCGTCTCCGTCGCGCTGCGCAGCCTCGTGCTCTCCGGAAAGTGAGTCGACCATGAGCGAACCACTCACCCTCGATGCCCTTCTCGCCCAGGCCGCGGGACACCGCGCCTCCGATGTCCATCTGACGGCTGACCAGCCGCCTCTGATGCGCGTCGACGGCTCGCTGGCGCCGATCCCGCGCATCAGCTCGGTGCTGCCCGCGGCATGGTTGGATGCCTCGTTGCGGGGCATCCTCTCCTCCGAACTCGCCGAGGACTTCGAGCGCAACGGTGAAGTCGACCTCGCGCACGCGGTTCCCGGCGTCGGACGGTTCCGTGTCAACGCCTTCCGTCAGGTCGGAAAGACGGCCGTCGCCCTGCGTCTCATCTCGACGAAGGCCATGTCGCTCGCCGAGCTCGGCGCGCCGCAGATCGCCCGCGACCTCGCCCTGCGCCCGCGCGGACTCGTGCTCGTGACGGGTCCGACGGGCTCCGGCAAGTCGACAACGCTGACCGCGATGGTCGACATCATCAACGAGACCAAACCGACTCACATCGTCACCCTCGAAGACCCGATCGAGTTCCAGCACACCAGCAAGCGCGCCCTCGTGCACCAGCGCGAGATCGGCAGCGACACGCGCTCGTTCAGCGAGGCGTTGCGACGCGTGCTGCGTCAGGACCCCGATGTCATCCTCGTCGGTGAGCTTCGAGACACCGAATCGATCCAGACGGCGCTCTCTGCGGCCGAGACCGGTCACCTCGTTCTCTCCACCCTGCACACTCAGGGCGCGGCGAAGTCGATCAACCGCATCATCGACGCGTTCCCCGCGCACCAGCAGGACCAGGTGCGCACCCAGCTCGGTGACACCCTGCAGGGCATCATCAGCCAGACGCTGCTCCCCCTCGCCCAGAAGGCCGGCCGTACGATCGCGACCGAGGTTCTCGTGAGCACCCCCGCCGTCGCGAACCTCATCCGCGAGGGACAGGTGGCACAGCTGTACTCGGCGATGCAGGCCGGATCCGCACAGGGCATGCACACGCTCGACCAGGATCTGAAGCGCCTTGTCGCCAACGGCATCATCTCTCAGCAGGTCGCTCGGTCGATCGCCGTCGACCCGAAGGACCTGGACAACGTGCGCGTCCGTCCAGAGGATCTCGACGCGGACGCGTGGTCGATGCAGGCCACGGAGCATCGCACTCTCGGATGGGCGAACTGACATGGCGATCGTTCAGGAGTACTCCTACCGCGCCACGGACGCGACCAGCGGTGGTGTCGTCAAGGGCACGCTGGAAGCGGCCAGCGAGACCGCCGTCGTCAACAAGCTGCGCGCGCAGGGGCTGATCCCCCTCGACGTGCAGCTGCTCTCGAAAACGGGTCTCAACCAGGAGATCACGATCCCCGGCTTCGAGAAGCGCGTCAAGATCTCGTCCCTTGCGGTGTTCTCGAAGCAGATGGCCGGACTCGTGACCGCCGGGCTCCCGCTGCTGCGGGTGCTCACGATCCTCTCCGAGCAGACGGAAGACAAGGTCCTGCAGACCGCGCTCGTCGCCGTGCAGGCCGAGGTCGCCCGCGGTGCGGCGCTGTCCGTCGCCCTGGAGAGCCATCCCGATGTCTTTCCCCCGCTCATGATCAGCATGGTCCGCGTCGGCGAGATGGGTGGATTCCTCGCGGATGCTCTCCAGTCGGTCGCGCGCACCTATGCGGACGAGGCGGAGCTCCAGAACAAGATCAAGTCAGCGACGACCTATCCCCTGGTCGTTCTGTCGATCGCGATCCTCGGCGTCATCGCCATGGTCACCTTCGTGGTGCCGGTCTTCAAGAGCATATTCGAGGGGATGGGCTCCGAGCTTCCCCTGCCGACCCAGATCATCGTGTCGATCTCGAACAACATGATCTGGATTCTTCCGGTCATGATCGTTGTCGCGGTCGTCGGCTGGATCTGGTGGAGCCGCAACAAGAACACCGAGGCCGTGCGCAAGCGCATCGACCCGCTGAAACTGCGGATGCCCGTGTTCGGGCCCCTCAACACGAAGATCGCCGTCGCCCGCTTTGCCCGGAGCCTCTCGATGATGCTCAATGCGGGCGTGCCGCTCATCCAGGCGCTCGCGATCGTCGGTGAGGCCAGCAACAACTACAAGATCGAACAGGCCGTCCTCACGGTGCAGGAGTCGGTGCGCCAAGGACGTTCCTTCTCGGTGCCACTCGCGAAGGCCGAGGTCTTCCCGTCGATGGTCGCGCAGATGGTATCCGTCGGTGAGGAATCCGGAACTCTGCCCGAGATGCTCTCCAGCATCGCCGACTTCTACGAGAACGAGGTCGAGACCGCAACCGAGCAGCTCACCGCGAGCATCGAGCCGATCCTCATCGTCGGCATCGGCATCATCATCGGTGGAATGGTGATCTCGCTCTACCTGCCGATCTTCACGATCTACGGGGAACTGGGCGCCGCCTGAACGCACCCCGCACAGCACGAATCCCCGTCGCGTTCATTCGCGACGGGGGATTCGTCATCTCGGAGCGTCCGCTCTCAGATCGTGACGCGCATGACCTCTTCGATCGTGGTGAGACCCTGGGCGACCTTCGACCAGCCGTCCGTGCGCAACGAGGTCATGCCCTGCTGCATGGCGACCTCACGGATCGATGTCGCCGTGGCGTGAGTGACGACCATGTGCTGGATCTCCTCGCTGAGCACCATGACCTCGTGCAGCGCGATGCGGCCGCGATAGCCAGTCCCCGAGCAGGTCGGGCACCCCCCGGGCTTGAACATCTGCGGCGGAGTGGATGGGTCATAGGGGAAGCCCAGATCGTGCAGCATCCGCTCCGGTTCGTGCGCCGGCACGCGACACTTCGCGCAGAGCTTGCGTGCGAGGCGCTGCGCAACGACCGCGCTGAGGGCGGTCGCCACAAGGAACGGCTCACAGCCGATCTCGATGAGACGTGTGATCGCACTGGGCGCATCGTTCGTGTGCAGCGTCGACAGCAGAAGGTGACCGGTCAGAGCCGCCTCGACAGCGATGTTGGCCGTCTCGTGGTCACGGATCTCACCGACGAGCACGATGTCAGGGTCGGACCGCAGGATCGAGCGCAGCGCCGCCTGGAAGGTGAGCCCGGCGCGCTGGTTGACCTGGACCTGACTCACTCCGGGGATCCGGTACTCGACCGGGTCCTCCACAGTGATGACATTCACGCGCGGGTTCGCGACCTCGGCAAGCGCCGTGTACAGCGTCGTCGACTTACCCGAACCCGTGGGACCGGTGACGAGCACCATCCCGTGAGGGCGGCTGATGGCCCCGCGGAAGCGCGCCTCGTTGTCGGCTCCGAAACGAAGGTCGCTCATCGCGAGCGCCTGACCGGAGTTGTCGAGGATGCGCATGACGACCTTCTCGCCCCAGACGGTCGGCAGCGTGGCCACACGCAGATCCACCTGGCGCCCCTCATGCGACACCGAGATACGACCGTCCTGCGGTCGACGACGCTCAGCGATGTCGATCGAGGCCATGATCTTCAGTCGTGAGATCACGCCGTCCTGGATCGACGCATCCGCCCGTTGCATCTCGTGCAGCACGCCGTCGATGCGGAATCGCACCATCAGCTGCCGCTCCCCCGGCTCGATGTGGATATCGCTCGCACGGTCGTTGATCGCCTGGGTGATCAGCAGGTTCACGAAACGGACGATCGGAGCATCCGCATCGCCGTCGTCAAGTGACTCGGTGTGCGCCGTCGTGCCGGGACCTGCCGCCTCACCGATCTGCTCCGACAGGTCGCTCAGCTCTTCGTCCGAGCGCAGGTATCGCTCGAACGCCTGGCGCAGGCCGTCGATGCTGACGACGACCGGCTCGACCGTGAGATCGGTCACGCGCTGGATGTCGTCCATCGCGATGAGATCCGCAGGCTCGACCATGCCGACCATGAGCGTACGGCGGCGACGCTCCAGCGGAATCAGCTGGTAGCGACGGCACAGGGCGCTCGGGACCAGACCGATGATCTCGGGATCCAGCTCCCGCGACGTCAGGTCTGTATAGGGCAGATCACGAGCCGCGGCGACCGCGTGCGCGAGCTGCGTCGCGGTGATCTGATTCGTCTCAAGAAGGTGGGTGGAGAGCTGCTCCCCGTCGCCGACCGTGGCCATGGCCGCCTGCAGATCCTGCGGCATGATCGCGCCCGTCAGTACGAGCGTCTCGGTGATGCTGTTGAGCATGTGGTGGTCCCCTTCGTCCCCGCCCCCGTTTCCCCATCCTATGGGTTTTGGTAGGTGACCTGCCTAATCCGTTTTCGGAGGGTGATCCAGGGGCCGCACGGAGTCAGGCTCATCCGTCGATGACGACGACCTCATACTGACTCGCGTCACGGGTGGTACTCGCCCATGTCTGGGCCTGCGCGGCGACATCCTCGGCGCTCGTACCGTGAAAGCCCGGGAACCCGGTGGCAGCGGAGCTCGCCATCCATGCGGTGAGCGGCTCGCCATCCGGGGTGGAAGCCGACATGTATCGCACCACGATGAGCGTCTTCCCTGTCGCCACTGACTCTTCGTCCGTCTTGCGGAAGAAGCTCGCCAGGTCCGAGCTGTCTGACGTTGCGATACTCGCTGCAACCTCTTGTCGGACGGATTCCGGCAACGGCTGCGCGATATCGATGACGATGTACGAGCCGTCATCCTGCTGGTAGGGGCGCTGCGTTCCCACCTGCCCATTCAGTTGCTTCGCCTGTGCGTCCGTGAGCATGTCGCCGACCGCGAGATCGTCGAGCGTTTCCGGAGGGGTGGAAACGCTCGGAGCCGGCGTGGTTCCCGCCGTCTCCGCGACACCAGAACACCCTGTGAGCAGAAGAAGCGCCAGTGCGATGCTGCCAACGACCGAGATGCGGGTGATCATGCTCGAATCCTAGCGGCGCCGGACAGAGCGTCTCGCGCGCGCGTCAGGACACCGAAACCACGAAAACCCCCGCGAAAGCGAGGGTTCTGAGTGGAGCCTAGGAGATTCGAACTCCTGACATCCTGCTTGCAAAGCAGGCGCTCTACCAACTGAGCTAAGGCCCCGTACGGGTATTCAATTGTGGGTGAAACGTGGGGCTACCAGGACTTGAACCTGGGACCTCTTCATTATCAGTGAAGCGCTCTAACCACCTGAGCTATAGCCCCGCAACCTCGAAAACTTTACCCGAGATTGCGTGAAACTCCCAATCGAGCCCGCGACGCGCCGATCAGCGCCCGCGGAACAGTTCGATGCTACCCGCGGATGCCGACACCGACACCACGTGACGAGACGACGACGAGGTGCGCAGTTCGCTCTCCAACGACCCTGCAGAGAGGTCCTGAGTGACCGCGTACTCGACGTCGGGGAGGGTGACGTCCATGCTTCCTGCGCTCAGCTCGAGTTCGACCTCGTCAGGTGCAGATCCCGTGAACTCGGCCACGATGCGGCCCGCGGATGCGTTGAGGTTGACCTCGCGGACGTTCGCGAGCCGGAGTTCGGCGTTCCCGGCACTGAGCTCGGCCGTGACCGACTGGACGGAACCACTTGCGGTGAGCCCACCGGCGCTCACTCCGATGTCCAGGTCGCGGAAGTCACCGTCTGCACGCATGCTGCCCGCCGAGAGGGAGAGGTCGGCGTCGATTCGCCCGTTGAGCGAGTCCGGCAGCGTGATCGTGACGGTGGTCTGGTCACCGAACCAGCCAGCGACCCACCAGCCGAAGCCGACGCGCGGATCACGGACGAGGATCTCATCCTCGTCGCGCTTCATGGTCCAGCCGTTCGACTGCCCGGAGACCTCCATGACGGCCTCGTCGACGTCACCGAAACGCAGGACGACATCGGCGCCTCCGGCTTCCACGTCGATCGCGGTCACACCTGTGGCATCCACCGTCGCTGTGACCTCGGTGGAGCTTGTCGATGTGATCTGTCGTACCGCTCCGTAAGCGGCGGTGGCGCCGGTGAAGAGGAGAACCGCGCCACCGACGATCGCCGTCACTGTTGTGATCGCGGCGACCGCTGCTGTTCGCGAGGGCGGCCTCGGGGCCTCCGGCGTGGGACTGGGAGCCGGCGGGGGAGTGTGCGGTGTGGTGTTCATTTCTGTGTCCTGTCTTCGTGACGGGATGGCGCGGCGGAGCCGGCGCTCACCGATTCGTTCGGTCGGCGGATGCGGCTCCGCCGGTGTGATCGATATGGGCGATGGTGGCGAGCACACGGCGGTTGCCGGACTCGTCGGGCTCCAGGCCCAGCTTCTGGAAGATCGCAGTGATGTGCTTCTCGACGCTCGCCTCGGAGACGAACAGGATTCCGGCGATCGCCTGGTTCGACTTCCCCTCAGCGATCAGAGCGAGCACCATGCGTTCGCGCTCAGTCAGCGCGCGCATCCGGTCATCCTGATTCCGCCGGGTCAGCAGCTGGGCGACGACCTCCGGGTCGAGCACCATGGCTCCCGAGGCGATCCGTTCGACAGATTCGACGAACTCCGCGACATCCGCCACGCGGTCCTTGAGCAGGTATCCGAGCGCGCCACCTTGACCGGCGATCAGATCACTCGCGTACCGCTCCTCGACGTACTGCGAGAGCACGAGGACTGGGAGCTGCGGATGCTGTCTGCGCAGCACGAGTGCCTCGCGGATGCCCTCATCCGTGAACGTCGGAGGGAGTCTCACATCGAGGATGCACAGATCCGGCGCGGTTTCGGCAACGGTCTCGTGCAGTTCGGAGGCATCCGGCAGCGCCGCGACGATCTCGTGGCCGGCGTCCTGCAGCAGACGAGCAAGCCCCTCGCGCAGCAGCACGGAGTCTTCGCAGATCAGGATGCGCATGGCACCGTCACCTCAAGGCTCGTCGGGCCGCCGTGCGGGCTGTCGATGCGCACGGTTCCGCCGGCGGCGAGGATGCGGTTCGAGATGCCGTCCAGGCCTCCGCCCGGCGTGACCTGCGCGCCGCCGATGCCGTTGTCCTCCACGCGCGCCCACAGCGTTCCGCCATCGCGCACCCGCACCACCACTCGGCTCTCGCTGGCCCGCGAGTGCTTCGCGGCGTTGGTGAGAGACTCCGCGATCGCGAAGTACACGGCGGCTTCCGCGTCGCGGCTGCATCGGCCGTCCACGCGCACATCGAGCTGCACGGGGATGTGCGACCGTCCGGCGAGTGCCGAGAGAGCCGCGTCGAGACCACGGTCGTCGAGCACTGAGGCGTGGATGCCACGGGCGAGCTGGCGCAGCTCGGTGATGGCCGCCTTCGTCGAGGTGTGTGCCTCCTCGATGAGCGCCTTCGCGGCATCCGGGTCCGTCTCGATCTTTTGCTGGGCCATCCCCAGTGTCATTCCGACCGACACCAGCCGGGGCTGCACCCCGTCATGGAGGTCGCGCTCGATACGGGTGCGCTCGACATCGGCGGCGCGCACGGCGCCTTCACGCTGTGCCGAGCTCGTGCGCACCTGCTCGGTCAGACGCTCCTCGCGGATCGGGGCGGCCATGATCGCCCGCGAGATCACGCGGTGCAGAGCTACGAGACCCCAGATTCCGAAGAAGGCCGCGGCGACGCCGGCGATACCCGCGAGTGGTGCCCAGGCCACCGACATGGGCGTGCCCCATCCGGTCGTCACGAACTCGGCATTCGCCAGCGGAGCGAATGCGCTGACCGCCGACCAGATGCCCCACCAGAACAGGCGCAGGACGAGGGCACCGAGCACACAGGCGATCGCGAAGTTCGCCAGCGCCCGCCACATGCGCCCGTCGATGCTCTGTCGGCCGAGGGTGCGGAGCCATCCGCCGAATCCAGGTCGCGTCTGCGTCCGCCAGGTGAGCGGGGGCAGCTCGAAGCGGTACAGCGCATCGATCCGCGCCACCTCGAACCAGGCGACGCCGAAGAGCGCGTAGACAAGGCCGACGAGGAGGACGACGCCGATTCCTGCGACGAGCACGAGCGCCAAGCCTGTGCCCAGGAGGGTGGTGAGCACTGTCCAGACGATCGTGCCCACGATGCCCAAAGCCGCGAGCTGCGCCGCGGTGAGGAACAGGCGAAGCGGAGGCGTGCGCTTGTCGGCCGCCGCTGCGGGCGCAGCGGGAGCGGGAGCGGGAGCAGCGGGAGCTGTCGGAGGGACAGGCGCCGTCGGCGCCTGCGCGGACGACGCCGCCGGGGGAGTCGGAGGCAGGTTGCTTGTCATGCTTACAAACTACGACCGCCGTCGTATCCGCCGACACCGAGGCATCCGGATGCTTGTCTTCGGGTTTTCCCGAAGATTTCCGACGCCCCGGGCGTGCCAAGCGTGATTCACTGGGCGCATGAGTACCTCACACAGCGGCGAACCGCACGCCGTCGGCATCAGCCAGCGACTCAACTGGCTGCGCGCCGGCGTCCTCGGCGCCAATGACGGCATCATCTCGGTCGCCTCCCTCGTCGTCGGCGTCGCGGGCGCCACAACCGAGAATGGCGCCCTGCTCACGGCGGGAATCGCAGGCCTCGTCGGTGGGGCGATCTCCATGGCGCTCGGGGAGTACGTCTCGGTGAGCAGTCAGCGCGACAGCGAGCGCGCGCTCATCGCCAAAGAGACTCACGAGCTGGCGACGATGCCCGAGGAAGAGCTGGCGGAACTCACGGAGCTGTACCGGCAGCGTGGACTGTCGGATGCGACCGCCCGCACCGTCGCGCAAGAGCTCACCGCGCATGACGCGCTGGCTGCACACCTCGAAGTCGAACTCAACATCGACCAGGACGATCTCGTGAATCCCTGGCACGCGGCGGTGTCCTCCGCCGTCGCTTTCACGCTGGGCGCTCTGCTGCCGCTGCTGGCGATCCTTCTTCCGCCTGTCAGCATCCGCGTCCCCGTCACCTTCGTGGCCGTGCTGCTCGCGCTTGCGCTGACTGGCTGGGTGTCGGCGAAGATCGGCGGGGCGAAGCCGGGCCGCTCGATGACGCGTCTGGTGTTGGGTGGAGCCCTGGCACTCGGGGTCACCTGGGCGCTCGGAACCCTCCTCGGCACGACAGGCATCGTGTAGCGGGAACGAGGAAGGGCCGGATGCTGCGTAGCATCCGGCCCTTCCGTGAGAAAACTCAGTTCGTCGAGGTGAAGCCGACGAGCAGGCCGCCCGTGACCTTGACGGCGAGGTTGTAGATGCCGGCCACGATCGCGCCCAGCACCGTGAACACGATCAGATTGAGGATCGCGATGACGGCGGCGAACGCCATGACCTGCGGCAGACCCAGCATCGTGGACAGCGAGATCGCCCCCTCGGTGAAACCACCGACGAACTCATCCGCCTTGCCGATGAGGCCCGTGGCCTGCAGCACCATGTACACCAGGAAGTACGACACGAGCGTGACGATTGCCATCGCCACCGCACCGAGGAAGGACAGCTTCACGGCCGACCAGAAGTCGATATAGACCAGACGCAGGCGAACCTGCTTACCTGCGGTCTTGTGAGTGGACTTCTTCGCCAGCTTGTCGGCTACTGTGCTCATGCTTCAGTGCTTTCTTGGGGGGTCTCGGGGTCAGCATCTGCGGCGTCGGACTCTTCGGCTTCTTCTGCCAGTCCTCGCTCGCTGTTGCGAGCGATCGCAAGGATCTTGTCATCGCCGCCGAGGCGAGCGAAGACGACGCCCATGGTGTCGCGACCCTTCGCAGGGACCTCGGCCACGGCAGAGCGTACCACCTTGCCGCTGGCAAGAACCACCAAGACCTCGTCCTCCTCGGACACCATCAGACCACCCGCGAGAGTGCCCCGATCGTCGTTCAGTTTGGCGACCTTGATGCCAAAACCACCGCGTCCCTGGACCCGGTACTCCTCGATCTTCGTGCGCTTCGCGTAGCCGCCATCCGTGACGACGAACACGAACTGACCGGGTGCCGCGACGGACGCCGAGAGCAGGCAGTCGCCCTCGCGGAATTTCATGCCCTTCACACCGGCGGTCGCGCGACCCATCGGACGCAGGGCGTCGTCAGTGGCACTGAACCGCACCGACATGCCGTGCGAGCTGATCAGCAGGATGTCGTCCTCAGCATCGACGAGTAGGGCACTGACGAGTTCGTCGTCGTCGTTCAGACGGATCGCGATGACTCCGCCCTGACGGTTCGTGTCGTACTGCTCGAGACGCGTCTTCTTGACGAGACCGTTGCGGGTCGCGAGCACGAGGTACTCGGCGGTCGCGTAGTCGCGGATGTCGAGCATCTGCGCGATGTTCTCGTCCGGCTGCAGGGCGAGCAGGTTCGCGACGTGTTGACCCTTCGCGTCGCGGCCAGCCTCCGGCACCTCGTACGTCTTCGTGCGGTAGACCCGGCCCTTGTCGGTGAAGAACAGCAGCCAGTGGTGCGTCGTCGTGACGAAGAAGTGCTCGACGACGTCGTCGGCGCGCAGCTGCGCGCCCTTGACACCCTTGCCACCGCGGTGCTGCGAACGGTAGTTGTCGCTGCGCGTGCGCTTGATGTAGCCCTCGCGCGTGACTGTGACGACCATCTCCTCTTCGGGGATGAGGTCTTCCATCGACATGTCGCCGTCGAAGCCGTGCAGGATATGCGTGCGACGCTCGTCACCGAAACGGTCGACGATCGCCACCAGTTCCTCGCGGATGATCGTGCGCTGACGGCCTTCGTCGGCGAGGATCGCCTTGAAGTCGGCGATCTGCGCCTCGAGCTCGGCAGCCTGGTCGATGATCTTCTGACGCTCAAGAGCAGCGAGACGGCGAAGCTGCATCTGCAGGATCGCGTCGGCCTGGATCTCATCGATCTCGAGGAGCCTCTGCAGACCCTCGTTCGCTTCCTGCGTGGTCTGCGACCGGCGGATCAGGGCGATGACCTCGTCAAGCGCGTCGAGCGCCTTGAGGTAACCGCGCAGGATGTGCATGCGCTTCTCGGCCTCGTTGAGGCGGAACTGCGTGCGCCGGACGATGACCTCGAGCTGGTGGGCGAGCCAGTGCGTGACGAAGCCGTCGATCGCGAGCGTGCGCGGCACGCCGTCGACGATCGCCAGCATGTTCGCGCCGAAGTTCTCCTGCAGCTGCGTGTGCTTGTAGAGGTTGTTGAGAACGACCTTGGCGACGGCGTCGCGCTTGAGCACGACGACGAGACGCTGACCCGTGCGGTCACTGGACTCGTCGCGGATGTCGGCGATGCCGGTGATCTTGCCGTCGCGGGCGAGGTCACCGATCTTGACCGCGACGTTGTCGGGGTTCACCTGATAGGGCAGTTCCGTGATCACGAGGCACGTGCGGCCCTGGATCTCCTCGACGTTCACGACGGCGCGCATCGTGATCGAGCCACGACCCGTGCGGTAGGCCTCGTGGATGCCCTTCGTGCCGAGGATCTGCGCGCCGGTCGGGAAGTCCGGGCCCGGGATGCGCTGGATCAGACCGTCGAGCATCTCCTCGCGGGAGACGTTCGGGTTCTCCAGCGCCCAGAGCGCAGCATCCGCGACCTCACGCAGGTTGTGCGGCGGGATGTTCGTCGCCATACCGACCGCGATACCCACGGAACCGTTGACGAGCAGGTTCGGGAAACGCGCAGGCAGAACCGTCGGCTCCTGCGTCTGGCCGTCGTAGTTGTCCTGGAAGTCGACCGTGTTCTCTTCGATGTCCCGGACCATCTCGAGCGCGAGGGGCGCCATTTTGGTCTCGGTGTATCGAGGAGCAGCCGCACCCATGTTGCCGGGGGAGCCGAAGTTGCCCTGTCCGAGCGCCAGCGGGTAGCGCAGCGACCACGGCTGGACGAGGCGCACAAGGGCGTCGTAGATGGCCGAGTCACCGTGCGGGTGGTACTGACCCATGACCTCGCCGACGACACGGGCGCACTTGGAGAACGACTTGTCGGGTCGGAACCCGCCGTCGTACATGCCGTAGATCACGCGCCGATGCACCGGCTTCAGGCCGTCGCGCACATCGGGGAGCGCACGGCCGACGATGACGGCCATCGCGTAGTCGAGGTAGCTCCGCTGCATCTCCGACTGGAGGTCGACCTGGTCGATGCGTCCGTGGTCGTGTGCCGGTTCGGGGCGTTCTTCGTCAGTCATGTGTGTCTTTTCTGTCTTCGTCTCGCGCGCCAGGATCAGATGTCGAGGAAGCGAACGTCCTTCGCGTTGCGCTGGATGAAGGTGCGCCGCGATTCGACGTCCTCACCCATCAGCACGCTGAAGATCTCATCGGCAGCCGCCGCGTCTTCGATGGTCACCTGTCGCAGAGTGCGAGTCGTGTGATCCATCGTCGTCTCCCACAGTTCCTTGGCGTTCATCTCGCCAAGACCCTTGTAGCGCTGGATGCCGGCGTCCTTGGGCATCCGCTTGCCGTTTTCGAGGCCGTGCGCCAGCAGGGCGTCCCGCTCGGCGTCGCTGAACACGTACTCGTGTGCCGAGTTCGACCACTTCAGTCGGTACAGCGGCGGCATCGCCAGGTACACGAAGCCCGCCTCGATGAGACCGCGCATGTAGCGGAAGAGCATCGTCAGCAGCAGCGTCGTGATGTGCTGACCGTCGACGTCGGCATCCGCCATCAGCACGATCTTGTGATACCGGGCCTTCTCGATGTCGAAGTCCTCGCCGATGCCCGTGCCGAACGCCTGGATCATCGCCTGCACTTCACGGTTGCCGAGGGCCTTGTCGAGGCGCGCCCGTTCGACGTTCAGGATCTTTCCGCGCAGTGCGAGAATCGCCTGCGTGTGCGGGTCGCGACCCTGCACCGCCGAGCCACCTGCGGAGTCACCCTCGACGAGGAAGATCTCGCTGATCGACGGATCCTTGCTCGTGCAGTCCTTGAGCTTGTCGGGCATCGCCGCCGACTCGAACACGCTCTTGCGGCGGGCGGTCTCCCGCGCCTTGCGCGCAGCCATGCGCGCGGTCGCGGCGTCGATCGCCTTCCGGACCACATTCTTGGCCTGGTTCGGGTTGCGGTCGAACCAGTCGCCGAGCTGATCGCCGACAACCTTCTGCACGAAGGCCTTCGCCTCGGTGTTGCCGAGCTTGGTCTTCGTCTGCCCCTCGAACTGCGGTTCGCCGAGCTTGATCGAGATGACCGCGGTGAGTCCCTCACGAACGTCGTCGCCCGACAGATTGTCGTCCTTCTCCTTGAGAAGGTTGTTCGCACGGGCGTACTTGTTGACGAGCGTCGTCAGCGCCGCGCGGAAGCCCTCTTCGTGTGTGCCACCCTCGTGCGTGTTGATCGTGTTCGCATATGTGAAGACGTTCTCGGTGTATCCGGTCGTCCACTGCATCGCGACCTCGAGCGAGATCTTGCGCACGGTGTCTTCCGAGTCGAACGCGATGATCTCGTCGTTGACGACCTCGGCGTGACGGATGCGGTTGAGGTACTCGACGTAGTCGACGAGACCGCGCTCGTAGAAGAAGACGTCGTTGCGAAGTTCGACGATGACCTCGCCGTCCTTCTCGATCTCCTGAGCCGTGCCCTCGCGCTCGTCGTGCAGCTCGATGCGCAGACCCTTGTTGAGGAAGGCCATCTGCTGGAAGCGCGTGCGCAGCGTGTCGTAGTCGAACTCGACCGTGTCGGTGAAGATCTCAGCATCCGGCCAGAAGGAGATCGTCGTACCGGTCTCTTCCGTCGCCGCACCCTTGACGAGACCCTGCTGCGGGTGGCCGCCGTTCGCGAACGCGTGGTTCCAGACGAAGCCCTGACGCTTGATCTCGACCTCGAAACGCGTCGAGAGTGCGTTGACGACCGATGAACCCACACCGTGCAGACCACCGGAGACTGCATATCCGCCGCCGCCGAACTTTCCACCGGCGTGCAGGATCGTCAATACGACCTCGACCGTGGACTTCGACGGGTCGGAGGAGTGCGGATCGACCGGGATGCCACGACCGTTGTCGACGACGCGGACGCCGCCATCGGCCAGCAGCGTCACGATGATCGTGTCGCAGTAGCCGGCGAGGGCCTCGTCGACCGAGTTGTCGACGATCTCGTATACGAGGTGGTGCAGACCGCGGGGTCCGGTCGAGCCGATGTACATGCCGGGGCGCTTGCGTACGGCTTCGAGACCTTCGAGGATCTGGATCGCATCAGCGCCGTAGTCAGCCGAGGGCTTCATGGAAGACGTTTCGGCGTCGGCAGCAGTATCGGAGGGTGCGGAACCCCCGTTCGTCTGGGTCGACTCGTTCTCATCAGGGGTTTCAGGCGTCATCTGAGGCAAGGCTCCACATCGAAATCTAGATACTCATCCTATCGCGGATCGAGCGGCGATGTGGCTTATACGCCCTTCTGCGCGTCGATTTACCCGGGGGACAAGATGGATCATGTCCTAGCCGTAGGTATCGCGCGGACCGCGCCCTGGAACGGCTCTCGGACCCCATTTCCACGAGGGGACGTCCGGCCCGATGAAGCGAACGTTCTCCACACCCGCTTCCGGGTACCGCCGGCCGATCTCTGTGATGATGACCGCCCGCATGAATTGCAGGTTCTTGGCCCACGCCGTCGAGTCGCACTGGACCGTGAGCATTCCGCCCTCCAGCGACACCGGCTGCGAGTGCTGTGCGGTCTCTGCGCCCGCCAGATCATGCCACTGCCGCACGAGATCCTCGCGGCTGAGCGTGATCTCCCACCCGGAGTCCTTGCTGAGCTTCTGCAGGACATCCCCCAGCACACCGGGGTCCCGTCCGGGCGTGAACGGGGCGTTGTCGTCATCCGTGACGATGCGTCGCTTGCGCTTCCAGGAGCTCGAGCTCGGCTGCAGACCGCGAAGTCGCAGGTACGTCGCGACGGTCTCGGGCACGTCATCCATCGACATCAGCCTGCTCCTCTCGTTCTGTTTTGTTTATCTGATCTGCGGATTCATCGGCGACATCGCGCTCGTCGCTGATCGTCCCCGCAGAGATCCGAACAACATGCGCGTGCAGCACCGGAGGGATGTCGGCTTCGACGGCAGCGGTCACGAGCACCTGCTCATAGCCGGATGTGAGGCTGGCAAGACGCTGTCGACGATCCGCATCGAGCTCGGCGAACACGTCATCGAGGATCAGCACCGGGTCGCCGGCGGGGGACTCGTGACGAAGCAGCTCTGCAGACGCGAGTCGCAGCGAGAGCGCCACCGACCAGGATTCACCGTGAGAGGCGTATCCCTTCACGGGCAACCCACGGACCTTCATGATCAGATCATCACGATGCGGACCGACGAGAGTCAGCCCGCGGTCCAGCTCCGCTGCGCGCTTCGCGAGCAAGGCGGAGCGGAACAGCTCCGCCGTGGATCCACTCGATTCCGCGGATGCCGCGTCATCGCCCTCTTCCGGATCGCCGCCCCGGATCGACTGCGCCCAGGCGAGCGTCGGGGAGTGGTCCTCACCCGCGATCGCCAGGTAGGCCGACGCGAGCGGATGCTGCAGGTCGGCAGCCAGACGCGAACGCGCGTCGATGATCTCGGAGCCGAGTGCGATGAGCTTGTCATCCCACACATCGAGGGTCGTGAGCGCGTCTCCGCGAATGCCTCGGGCACGTGCCGACTTCAGCAGCGCGGTGCGCTGCTTGAGCACGCGCTCGTAGTCACCGATGACCGCAGCCATGCGCGGTGTTCGCTGAATCAGCAGCTGATCAGCGAATCTTCTGCGGGCGGATGGGTCACCGCGAACGATCTGCAGGTCTTCCGGAGCGAACAGGACGACATGCGCATAGCGAGGAAGGTCGGCGGTGCGCCCCGGCGAGCCGTTGATGCGCGCACGGTTCGAGCCCTGCCTGTTGATCTGCACTTCGACGAGCACAGTGCGTTCGCCATGGGCGAGGCGGGCCCGCACGAATGCCGCGTCATGGCCGTCACGCACCATCGGCGCATCCGAAGACACCCGATGCGACCCCAGTGTGGCGAGGAAGACAATGGCCTCGGCAAGATTCGTCTTGCCCTGCCCGTTGCGGCCGACCAGCACGTTCGGACCGCGGTGCAGGGTGAGATCTGCGGTCGCGTAATTGCGGAAATCGACCAGGTTGAGGTGCTCCACAATCACGCGAGTCACCTTACCTTTCGGATCAGACGTTGGCCTGTCCGCGGGTGAACAGCAGACCGCGACGAACCAGACTCACCCGCGACGTGCGCTCAGCGCAGCAGGAGGTTGGGCTGCAGCAGGTACTTGAACGAATCCAGACCGGCCTGATCCACCGAGGTCTGGCTCGTGACGAGCACCGGGCTCAGCTTGTTGGCGTTGTCACTGGACGTGAAGGTCACGCGGACGAACTCGCTCTTGACGGCGCCGAGTGCTTCGAGCAGGTACTGCGGGTTGAGACCCAGCGTCACCTCATCGCCGCCGATCAGATGCGCGTCGACCGACTCGGATGCGCGCGCCTGCTCGCTGCCGGATGCGTCCATCGTCACCGAGTCGGACGAGAAGGTGAAGCGCAGCGGGGCGGAACGATCGAGCACGAGCGCGACACGACGCACCGCTTCGGTGAGCTCGGCCGTGTTGACGACCGCGTGGTGCTCGGTCTGCTCGGGGAACAGTCGGCGAACGGGCGGGAAATTGCCCTTGATCAGGAGAGAAGTCACGGTCTTGTTGCCAGCCGTGAACGCGATGATCTCGCGGTCGCCTTCACCCGAGAACGCGATCTGGATCGTGCCGGCATGGCCGAACGTCTTTCCGACCTCCTGGAGAGTGCGCGCGGGAACGAGAGCCGTCTGCTCGGACTCCTCGCCATCCCACGGAACATCGCGCAGTGACACTCGGTAGCGGTCGGTGGCGACCAGGCTCAGCTGCTGGCCGCTGACTTCGAGCTGCACACCCGTGAGCACGGGGGTGACATCATCGCGCGACGCGGCAAAGGCGACCTGGGCGATCGCGGTGCCGAACTCATCGGCGGGCACGAGGCCCGATGTGCCCGTCACCTCGGGAATCGAAGGGTATTCCTCGACCGGCATGGAAGCGAGCGTGAAACGTGCGGATCCACAGCGCACTGCGATACCGCCGTCTTCTTCGACCGAGATCTCAATCGGCGCGTTGGGCAGACGGCTTGCGATGTCAGACAGCAATCGTCCGTGCACGAGGATCGTGCCCGGCTCGTCGACCGTCGCCTCGATCGTGGTGCGCGCGGAGGCCTCGTAGTCGAACGCCGAAAGCGTCAGTCCGTTGTCGCCCGCTTCGATCAGCACGCCCGCAAGGATCGGCTGAGGATTGCGCTGGGGTAGCAGTTTGACGACAAACGACACTGCTTCGCTGAACACGTCTCGATTGACCTGGAACCTCACGGGCGCTCCTCTGTCGTCTTTCTGCGGGCAAACCCCACGGGCTCCCATGCTAACGCCCAAGTCCGCTCACACCACGACCCCTCCCAAGGTGATCGATCGCCCTCTTCAGAGTTAACTTCTTAACAGTGTTAACAACTGTGGAATCTGTGGATAAGTCTGGGGATTCCAGGAGAGACAAGGGAACTACACGAGTGTGACATGTGGATTTCCTGCGGAAACAGTGGGATCACTCGAAGAATCACACGCGTGGGATTTACAAGGTTGTCCACAGGCAGCGATCGGATCTGGGGATTTCTTGTCATCCTCACCGCGTGTCATCCACAGGTTATCCACATGTGCAATTTGGGCGATCTCGTCGTTTTCGACGCTCAGAAGCCCGTTTTCGGCCTCTCAGAAGCATCCTGCGGGTCGGACGGGCGCGAGTGGACGCTGCGCAGAATCGTTCTGAGAGACCAAAAAGGGCGGATCTGACGATCCGCCCCGTGGTTGTGAGCTGCGCAGGAGGCCCTGCGCAGCATCCGCGTGCTGTGTGATCTAGCGACGACCGAGCTGCGTGGTGATCTCGGAGACCTGGTTGTAGAGCGAACGACGCTCCTTCATGAGGTCGCTGATCTTCTTGTACGCGTACATGACGGTGGTGTGGTCGCGGTTGCCGAAGAGCTGACCGATCTTGGGCAACGACAGGCTCGTGCGCTCACGGCACAGATACATGGCGATCTGGCGCGCTGTGGCGATCTGCTGCGAACGGCTCGAACCGTAGAGGTCGTCGACCGTCAGCTTGAAGTACGCGGCCGTCGCCGTGATGATGTCCGTCGGCGAGACGATGTTGTCTTCCGCCTGATCGATGATGTCTCGAAGAACGGTCTGCGCAAGCGACATGTCGAGCGTCGAACGGTTGAGGCTCGCGAACGCCGAGACACGGATGAGAGCACCCTCGAGTTCGCGGATGTTGGAGGAGACGACGGTCGCGATGTACTCGAGCACCTCGTCCGGGATGTGCAGAGCTTCGCTCTGCGCCTTCTTGCGGAGGATCGCGATGCGAGTCTCGAGGTCGGGCGCCTGCACATCCGTGATGAGACCCCACTCGAACCGGCTGCGCATCCGGTCTTCGAATCCGGTGAGGTGCTTCGGTGCGACATCGCTCGTGATCACGACCTGCTTGTTGTGGTCGTGAAGTGTGTTGAAGGTATGGAAGAAGGCTTCTTGCGTCTCGGCGCGACCCTGCAGGAACTGGATGTCGTCGATCAGAAGGATGTCGACGTCGCGGTAGCGCGCCTGGAAGGCGGATCCGCGGTTGTTCGCGATCGAGTTGATGAAGTCGTTCGTGAACTCCTCGCTCGAGACGTATCGAACGCGGACCCCCGGGTAGAGCGACTGCGCGTAGTCGCCGATCGCATGGAGAAGGTGCGTCTTGCCAAGCCCCGAGTCACCGTAGATGAACAGTGGGTTGTATGCCTTCGCCGGCGCTTCGGCGACAGCAACGGCGGCGGCGTGTGCGAAGCGGTTCGACTGTCCGATGACGAAGTTGTCGAAGGTGTACTTCGGGTTCAGACGGGATTCGTGACGAAGGGGAGTGGGCTGCGGCTCCATCGGCGACTCCGGGCGCTGCGCATCCTGACGGGCGGAGAACTCCGCCACCGGTGCCGAGAGCGTGGGCTGCTCCGCGAGCTCCTGGTTCACGACCACGCGGTAGGCCGTGACCTCGTCGCCGATGCCGACGAGTGCCTCCATGATGGGCATCCGCATGCGCTTGTTGATCTGCGCAGCCGTGAGATCGTTGGGAACATCCAGGTACAGCGTCGAACCCATGACACCCGCAGGCACCGCGAGACTCAGAAAGCCCCATAGCTGCGGAGTGAGCCGATCGTCCCCTTCCAGAGCCGCGATCAGCTCATTCCAGATCGGGACATCGGGGTGCGACGGTGATGACATGGTGCTCCGGGGGTTCGGAACGGCGAGGATGGGGTATTCCACCGCCTGTGGATAACTGCTCGTGCAACGCTAGTCAGCGACGGGGGTCAGGGCAACCTGTCAGCGGAAAATCGCGGGGTGTGTTCCTTCCGCGCGGGTGACCGAGGCTGTGGATAATGCACAGGCGGATGCTGCGGGTTTGCCAATCCGCAGCGGAAGACGTAGCCTTAATCGGTTGACTTATGCCTGAAATGGCAGTCGTTGTCCACCATGTCTCCGGTCGAAGTGATCCCGGCGACAACACTCCGGAGTAACTCATGAGCAAGCGCACTTTCCAGCCCAACAACCGTCGTCGCGCCAAGAAGCACGGCTTCCGCGCCCGCATGCGCACCCGCGCCGGCCGCGCGATCCTCGCAGCGCGTCGCGCGAAGGGCCGCACCGAGCTCTCGGCGTAAGCCTCGTGCTCGGCCGTCCGTATCGGCTCACCCGTGGAAGCGACTATCGCATGGTCGTTCGCCGCGGTCGGCGATACGGCGGCCCCCGCGTGGTGACCTCTGTGCTGTCTCACGATGAGGATCGCGTACCGCGATTCGGCTTCATCGTGAGCAAGCAGGTCGGCAACGCGGTCATCCGAAACACTGTGCGTCGTCGGCTCAAGGCTGTGTGCGCGCAGTTTTCGTCGACGCTTCCGGCCGGAACAGACGTGGTCATCCGTGCCCTGCCGTCATCGGCCGACGCATCCTTCACAGAACTCCTGGACGACGTCCAGCGTGCCCTCGTTCGGAGTACGAGATGAGCGCGCTGCCGGCATCCTCTCGGGGAACGGCGGAATTCCGGGCACAGGACGCGCTTCGCGCGATCGTGCTTGTGCCGCGGAACCTGGTTCTGGGCCTTCTTGCCGCATATCGACGAGTGATCTCTCCGATGTATGGAGATGTCTGTGCGTACTACCCATCCTGTTCCGCCTACGCTGTAGGTGCGGTGCAACAGCATGGCGCGTTGAAAGGCGCGGCGCTGGCGGCATGGCGCGTGCTGCGATGTAATCCCTGGACGCGCGGTGGCGTCGATGATGTGCAGCCGCGCACGAACTTCCGATATTCCCTCACGCCGCGAGGGTTTGTCGTACCTTCCCGAAAGGACTGATCGGTGGGTCTCGACCTTCTGTTGGCCAGCACTTCCACCCCGGCTCCGGCCGCGGGCGGGTTCGATCTGCTCGGCACGATTCTCTGGCCGCTGAAGTGGGCCGTCGAGCTCATCCTCGTCGCCTGGCACTGGCTGCTCACCCTGGCCGGTCTGCCGGCGGCGGCGGGCATCACCTGGGTGCTGTCGATCGTCGGTCTTGTCATCGTGGTTCGCGCAGCCCTGATCCCACTCTTCGTGAAGCAGATCAAGAGCCAGCGGAAGATGATGGAAATCGCTCCTGAACTGCGAAAAGTTCAGGAGAAGTACCGCGGGAAGAAGGATCAGCTCTCTCGCGAGGCCATGAGCCGCGAGACCATGGCGCTGTACAAGAAGCACGGCACGACACCGGTGTCGAGCTGCCTTCCGCTGCTCGTTCAGATGCCGATCTTCTTCGCTCTGTTCAGCGTGCTGAACGATGTGACCAAGCACGCACTCACCGGCCAGGGTGGTGTGGGTCTGCTCAGCCCTGAGCTCACCAAGGAGTTCTACGACGCGACGATCTTCGGATCCGTCTCGCTGCATGGCACGCTGGGCGGAGCGATCGAGACCCAGAACATGGCAGCGATCATTCTGCTGGTGGTCCTCGTCGCGCTGATGATCATCTCGCAGTTCATCACTCAGCTGCAGATCATCTCGAAGAACCTGTCGCCGGAGGCCAAGACCGGCCAGGCGTACCAGATGCAGAAGATCATGCTCTACATCCTGCCGCTGGGCTTCATCTTCTCCGGTGTCTTCTTCCCGCTCGGTGTCGTCGTCTACTGGTTCGTGAGCAACCTCTGGACCATGGGACAGCAGTTCCTTGTCATTCGTGAGATGCCGACCCCCGGCTCTGAGGCCGCTAAGGCTCGTGAAGAGCGACTGGCCCGCAAGGGCAAGGCAATCGACTCGTCGGGCAAGGTCGTTCCGATTGCCGTGTACGAGGCTGAGCAGCAGCGTCTGCTCGAGGAGAGCGAGAAGGCTAAGGCCAACGCGCCGAAGCGCCAGCAGCCGGTCGGCAAGAAGCGCGCGAAGAAGAAGGGGGACGCTCAGTGAGCACGATTGACGAGCGGTCCAGTGATTCCACAGCGGAGTCGAACACGACGATCGCTGATCTTGAGCACGAGGGCGACGTCGCGGCGGATTTCCTCGAAGGACTCCTTGACATCGCAGACATCGACGGCGACCTGACGCTTGATGTGCGACAGGGACGCGCCTACGTGTCGGTCGAAGCAGAGGATGACGCGCTGCGACTCGTCTCTGCTCCCGATACGGTGCAGGCGCTGCAGGAGCTCACGCGTCTCGCCGTGCAGAACAAGACTGGCGCCTTCTCACGCCTGATTCTCGACATCGGCGGATCCCGCGATGTGCGTCGCCGTCAGCTCGAGACGCTCGTGGATCACGCGGAAGCAAAGCTCGATGAGGGCGCTTCGCAGGCTTCGCTTCCTTCCATGTCGAGCTACGAGCGCAAGCTGGTGCACGACATCGTGGCAGAGCGGAACCTGATTTCGGAGTCCTACGGTGAGGGCGCTGACCGCCACACGGTCATTCGCCGTCGATGAATGTTTCACGTGAAACATCCGGTTCCCGCGATATGACCGAGATCCCCGTGGAGCGTGAGCCGGCCATCGCTGCGGAGCTCTTCGGCCCGACGATCGACAAGGCACGAGCATTCACCGCTGCGCTTGCAGATCAGGGCGAGGAGCGGGGACTCATCGGCCCCTTGGAGCTTCCGCGCCTGTGGACCCGACACATTCTGAACAGCGTGATCGCTGCCCCCTTGTTCCAAGGTTCTGTCGCGGATGTCGGATCCGGCGCCGGACTGCCGGGAATCGTGCTCGCGATTGCGCGCCCGGACGTGCAGTGGACGCTGATCGAGCCCATGGAGCGGCGCGTGACCTGGCTCAACGAGCAGGTGAAGGAGCTTGACCTCTCCAACGTGACGGTCGTTCGGGCTCGCGCAGAAGAGGTACGCCCCCTCGCCGCATTTGATGTCGTGACAGCTCGCGCCGTCAGCGCCTTGCGCACCCTGATTCCGCTGACGGCCCCGCTTGTGCGAGATGGAGGAGAGATCACGGTTCTCAAGGGCGTGAACGCCGCGAATGAGATTTCTGCTGCTGAAAAGCAGATCAAGAAGTTCCGGCTGAGCGATGTTCGTGTGGAAGTTCTTGGTGAAGGCGTGATCGAAGAGACCACTCGCGTCATCCGGGCTCAGGTCCGCGCCTCATAGGGGAGTTCGGGTGATGTTTCACGTGAAACATCACCCGATGAGAACATGTCGTCACTCCCGTTAGAGTGGAAGGCACGTTCCGATACGAACGCAGTCGAAAGGAGTGGATGTTTCACGTGAAACAGTCCGATGAGACATCAACCCCCGGCTTTGGTACGGACACACCCCTTGCTCGCGAACTCGCTGATCTGACGGCACGTCGACGCTCGCTCGAGAAGGTTTCAGTGACGTTCGATGGCCCGACGAGGGTCTTCACGATCTCCAACCAGAAGGGTGGCGTCGGGAAGACGACCACGACGGTGAACATCGCCGCTTCGCTGGCATCCCTGGGTGCAAAGGTCCTCGTGATCGATCTGGATCCACAGGGGAATGCCTCCACAGCCCTGGGGGTGCCCCACACGGCTGAAACCTCGAGTATCTACGATGTTCTGATCAATGACGTGGCACTGTCTGAGATCGTTCAGCAGAGTCCGGAATCCCCGAACCTGTTCTGTGCTCCCAGCACCATTCACCTGGCAGGCGCAGAGATCGAGCTCGTTTCTCAGGTCGCCCGTGAACACCGCCTCCGGACCGCTCTGGATGAGTATCTCTCTGAGCAGCACGTCGACTACGTGATCATCGACTGCCCGCCGTCCCTGGGGCTGCTCACGATCAATGCGTTCACCGCTGCTACCGAGGTCTTCATACCCATTCAGTGCGAGTACTACGCACTCGAGGGATTGAGCCAGCTGCTGGGCAGTATTCGAATGATCCAGAAGCACCTGAACCCGAAGCTGCATCTCTCGACGATCCTGCTGACGATGTTCGACGGTCGCACCCGGCTGGCGCATCAGGTCGCCGATGAAGTGCGTGAGCACTTCCCACAGGAAGTTCTGTCCACGGTGATTCCGCGTTCTGTGCGTGTTTCTGAAGCTCCGAGCTTCGGACAGACTGTGATTGCCTACGATGGACAGTCTGCGGGCGCGATCGCGTACCGCGAAGCGGCGGTCGAGATCGCTGGGCGGGCCACGAGCTCCGCCAAGAAGGGAAAGAACTGATGGCCAAGCGCACGGGACTGGGACGCGGCATAGGAGCACTCATTCCGACGTCGGATCAGACGGAGCGGCCGGTTGATGTGTTCTTCCCCGGCGTGAAGATCGACGCGGCTCCGTCTGCGGACGCTGTGGATGAGAATCTCCTGGCGGTACCCGGCGCACGCCTGGTGCACGTGGATCCGCATGAGATCGTGCCCAATCCGCGTCAGCCGCGTACGCACTTCAAGGAAGACGACCTCGCTGAGCTGGTGCACAGCGTGCGGGAGTTCGGTGTCCTGCAGCCCGTCGTGGTTCGCCTCAACGGTGAGGGCGCCTATGAACTGATCATGGGTGAGCGCCGTACCCGTGCCGCCCGTGAAGCGGGGCTGGAGTCGATCCCGGCGATCGTTCGCGACACCGCAGACGAAGACCTGTTGCGCGATGCTCTGCTCGAGAACCTTCACCGCTCGGAGCTCAATCCTCTGGAAGAAGCATCCGCGTATCAGCAGCTCCTCGAGGACTTCGGTATTACGCAGGAAGAGCTGGCGACACGTATCGGACGATCGCGGCCGCAGATCAGCAACACGATCCGCCTGCTGAAGCTGCCTGTTCCTGTGCAGCAGCGGGTGGCCGCAGGCGTGTTGAGCGCAGGCCACGCGCGAGCCATTCTGTCGTTGGACGATGCAGACCTCATGCAGCGCCTCGCTGACAAGATCGTCAACGAAGACCTCTCGGTGCGAGCCACCGAAGAGGCAGCGAAGCAGATCACGGCCGCGACTCCTCGGGCGGCGAAACCTACCGCCGGCGCGCGCCGTGCGTACCTGGATGAGGTCTCGGGCAAGCTCGGAGACCGCCTCAACACGCGGGTGCAGATCACGCTGGGTGCGCGCAAGGGGCAGGTGAAGATCGACTTCGCCTCGATCCAGGACCTCAACCGGATCCTCCAGGAGATCGGCGAGGCCGAGTACGGAGCTCGCTGACCGGCTTTCGCCACACGGCGATCCGTGCTGCAACAGAGATGCGGCACCTGACTGTCGCGTGCCCGGTGTCGAATGACCCGACCACGGCGCCCGCAGGGACCTTTTTGAGACGTGCGCGGGGGAGTGGGCACACATAACTCTCTTCTCGTGCTTGCCCTTTCCTGTGCGGTGAACACCCCTCCCGCTGACGATTGCCTGCGATGAAGCCTCACGTTCGGTGCGCGGTGCGCGGTGAGGGGCGATGGCGATGGCTCGTGCCTTGCGAGATGTGCGCGCTCAGAGTCTCGGTCGAAGGTGGGCAGTTAGGCTGGAATGGTGAGTGATTCTGTACCCCGGCGCGCGAGCCTCGAAGTGCTTCGCGCGGAGGCCGCTGACGAGCTGGCAGTTCTCGTCCAAGAGCGGCTGCTCGGGGGAGAGGACCCCTGGTCGTTCATGGAGGAACTGCCCAGCGTCGATGAACTGGTGGTTCTTCTCCTTCGCGCCGACAACATCGCTGCGAACGGCGGCGTGCGACCCAATGAATCACGTCAGTATCGGGTGCTGCGACAGATTGCCCTGGACTACCCGGAGCTCACCACGATCGTCTGGGGCATGCTCGGCGATAGCGAGAAGCACCGCCGCTGGCACGCCAGCGTCACCGATCAGGCCAGTTGAGCCCCTCGATCCCGGGTCATGTTTCACGTGAAACATGAGAGGCGGATCGGGTTGAGTAATCGCCCGTTTCACGTGAAACATCACTATGTATGACATCCCCTCTGCGCTTCACGTGAAACATGAGCGCGTGTGAAAGCGCGCCCGCGCTTCACGTGAAACATGTGGCACCCGAGTCTGGCTCTCGATGATGACGTGAGGAGAAGCGGCGTTCGCCGCGTTGAGACCGACCGGTTGCCGTGGGTGTGTACGCGTGCCCGTGGGTGTGAGTGCCCGTGTGGGGAGCCTGTAGGGCCGTCTGCGGAGTCGTGTTGGCGGGCGGTTAGTTGAGTGTGCAGCTCACCGTTCGCGAACGTGGGAGCAGCGTCCGAGTAGACGGTCGAGTAGATGGTCAGCGCGGAAGGATCGGCCGACGGCGAAGCACGTTCCAGAGATACTCATCTTCCGCGACCTTCGCAGGAGCTGGTCCGGGGGTCGGGTTGCGGAGCACACATCCATGGGATGCATCAGATGTCGGCGGAGAGCGTGAGCCAGTCGGTGGGGGTGCTCCCGTGGCACCCCGTCCCTTCTTCGCGAACAGACGTCGAGTGCGACGTGCGCCGCGGTTATGCGCCTTCCTCCCTATCCCTCGCCGTTCAGGTGGAGTGAGGTGAACTCGGGGTCTGAAGCATGGGCGAAGCGTCCGATCCGTGAGGAGCCGTCACGGTCGTCCTCCGACGGGCGTCGGCGTGCTGTCACCGTGAGCGCCGTCGGGAGCGTTGTGTGCGAACGGTCGAAGCACTACTGGCGGAGTCGGCGGCGTAGTGGGGGTGTCGCTAGCAGTGAGGTCCCGGTTCCAGTGAGGTGGCTTGGCTGCAGAGGAGAGTGCAGAAGAGGACCGGGTCGTTCTGCGCGAGGGAGCGATCACGTCCCCGCGACGGACACCTACTCGATGATCACGTGCGTAAAGCTGCGCACGTGGTCCGGCTGCCTCGCGCCGTGGCAGGGGACATGGCACAAAGACCGCAAATGATCGCACACCATCACGTGAGTGTCGCGGGGAGACGGACGCAGCTCGGCCTCTCTCGAGCACTCGCCCCGAGCATCACGCGCCAGCACGGGTGGGTCAGCCCGCGTGGGTCGGCCAGGGTGGGGTTGGCGAGGTGTGGCTATCCCGGGGCTGGGCGCGAGCACAGCTGCGTCGGACGGGTGAGCCTGGGAGGGCGCGCCAGAGGAGTGCGCCAGACGGACGTGATCCCAGTGATGCACGCCCGTTCGAGCGCACCGCGAGTGGGCTAGCCTCCGTGCCGGCTCCACGATCCCTGCACGTCCTGGACCCGCACTGCCGGGACCTCGCTACACACAAGCATTCCGTCGCTCACGGATGCTCGCGGCGGTCGTCGCGGATCTCACCTTCACCATGTTTCACGTGAAACCAAAAAGACCCGCCCCGCGAGACGCGGAGGCGGGCCCTGGGAAGGGGACTCAGCCGATGAACTCGGCGAGGTCCTTCTCGAGCGCGAACTTGGGCTTGGCGCCGATGATGGTCGTCTTGACCTCGCCGCCGTGGAAGACCTTCATCGCCGGGATCGAGGTGATCTGGTACTGCATGGCCAGATCAGGGTTCTCATCCACGTTGAGCTTGAGGATGGTGATCTTGTCGGGGTTCTCGGCCTGGATCTCATCGAGAATGGGCGCGACCATTCGACACGGGCCGCACCAGGCTGCCCAGAAGTCGACGAGGACGGGACCTTCAGCCTGGAGCACGTCCTGCGCCCAGGTCGCCTGGCTGGTTGCCTTGGCAGTCATGGATTCTCCTTGCGATGGGGTGTGATCGTTGTGCGCGGTGCACAGTGATCACAACACGGGGTGTGTCGGATGTGTTCCCGCTCAGTTGGCGACGGCCGCCAGGGGAGCGGCGTCGCCGAGCTCAGCGAGGAAGTGCTCGGCATCGAGAGCTGCCACCGTTCCCGAACCGGCAGCGGTGATCGCCTGACGGTAAGAGGGGTCGATGACGTCGCCGGCGGCGAAGACACCGGGCTTCGACGTGCGCGAGGAGCGACCGTCGACCCAGATGGTTCCCTCGGCGGTCAGCTCGAGCTTGTCGTGCACGAGGTGCGTGCGCGGGTCGTTGCCGATCGCGACGAACACACCGTTGAGGGCGAGCTCACTTGTGCTGTCGTCGACCGTCGAACGCAGGCGCACGCCGGTGACCTCGCCGTCACCGAGGATCTCCTCGACGACGCTGTTCCACACGAACTCGATCTTCTCGTTCGCGAAGGCGCGCTCCTGCATGATCTTGGACGCGCGGAGGGTGTCCTTGCGGTGGATGATGTAGACCTTCGACGCGAAGCGCGTGAGGAAGGTCGCCTCCTCCATGGCCGAGTCGCCGCCGCCCACGACAGCGATCGTGCGCTCGCGGAAGAAGAAGCCGTCGCAGGTCGCGCACCAGGAGACGCCGTGGCCGGAGAGGCGCTCTTCGCCGGGGATGCCGAGCTTGCGGTACGCCGAGCCCGTGGCGTAGATGACCGAGGACGCTTCGTGGGTCGCACCCGAGCCGAGCGTGACCTTCTTCACGGGGCCGTCGAGGTCGAGCTCGGTGACATCGTCGTAGACGACCTCGGTGCCGAAGCGCTCGGCCTGCGCCTGCAGTTTGGCCATCAGGTCGGGTCCCTGGATGCCCTCCGGGAAGCCCGGGAAGTTCTCGACCTCTGTCGTGTTCATCAGCTCTCCGCCGACCTCCACAGAGCTTGCGATGAGCAGCGGTTCGAGGTTCGCGCGTGCGGCGTAGATCGCCGCCGTGAATCCTGCCGGACCGGAGCCGATGATGATGACCTGGCGCATTGCTTCTCCTAGCGTTCTCGTGCTTCAACACATGGTAGTCGCGGCACATTCCCACGCGCTGGGCGCGCGCGAGAAGAACGGAAAGGAAGCGGATGCTGCGCCAGCGGCAGCATCCTGAATCAGCGGCCGGGGAGGAAGCGCCTGATGACGCCCGAGGCGACTTCAAGCTCAGGGGCGCGCAACAACGCGAGCGCCCCGACATAGACGCCGAGGACGACAGGAGCGATGATGATGCACCCGGCGGCGCCGGTGAAGATATTCGCTGTCGTCCAGCCCTGTGTGCCACCGAGGAGCAGGAAAACGCCCCAGCCAGCGGCTGTCGCGGGGACCGCGGCGAGCGTGAATCGCAGGATCGCAAACATCCACTCGGCGGTGTGAATGCCGCCGAGGCGACGGTGCAGCAGCCAGGTGGCGACAATCGTCTGCACGGTGCCCGCGACGGACTGACCGAGTGCGATGGTCGCCGCCAGCGAAGAGAGAGGGATCACGTCGTTCTGGTACAAAACGATCGCGCCGTAGGCCGTGGCGACGATCAGTGCGCACTGGAAGATCGTGAAGAAGAAGGGCGTGCGGGTGTCGCCGTAGGCATAGAAAGTGCGCTGCACGATGAAGAGAACCGCGAGCGAGAGAAGACCGGCCAGGTAGCCCACGAGGACGAGGGCAGCAGCCTCGGCTTCTTCGGGCGAACCGGTGAAGATGCGCGACGCCGGAACGGCGGCAGCCAAAACGGTGGCCAGTGCACCCATGAGGAAGAAGCCGAGCGTTCGGATCGAGCGGCTGATGTCTGCGCGTACGTCGTCGTCGCGACCGGCTGCGGCATGCTCACTGAGCTGCGTGAAGTACGGGGTGCCGATCGAATGCACGATGACCGAGTAGGGGAGCATGAAGATCAGCCAGGCATTCATCATCACCATGACCGACGGGTGCTCACCGGAGGCCTCCATCGCGATGCGGTGCTGGTAGAAGCCCGCGGCGAGGCTGGCGACAGCCATGAGGAGCGTCCAGCCGGCAAGTCGTCCGATGTTCCCCAGGCCCACACCCCGCCAGCGGAAATCAGGGCGCAGCTTCAGCCCGGTCTTCGACCAGAACAGCAGCAGCACTGCGGCCTGTGCAGCAATGCCGAGAGTGCTGAGGCCGCCGAGGATCGCGATGCGATCGGGCGTCCAGTCAGAGAGTTCGGTGAGCGAGCCGCCGAAGAGCACGAGGATGACGGCGAAGCCCGCGATCGAGATGACGTTGTTCGCGATGGGCGCCCAGGTGAACGGTCCGAAGATGCGGCGAGCGTTGAGCGTCTCGCCGATGAGCGCGTAGAGGCCGTAGAACAGAATCTGCGGGAGACACCAGTATGCGAAGGCAATGGCGAGTGACTGCTGCTCGGCGGGGGCGTCACCCGCGACGAGGGATACCAGCCATGGCGCCGCCAGCAGCGCGAGAGCCGTAGCCAGCAGCAGCACGACCGTGCCCAGCGTGAAGAGTTTCGAGATGAAGGCGTTTCCGCCATCCTTGTGTGCCGCCGCCTGCACGATCTGCGGAACGATGACCGCGGTGAGCACCCCCACCGAGATCAACGAGAAGACATCGTTGGGCAGCTGGTTGGCGACAGAGAACGCGTCGGACGCAAAGCCCACGGCGCCGATTACCTGGACCAGAACGATGGTGCGGATGAGCCCCGTCACGCGGGACACCATGGTTCCTGCGGCGAGGATGGCGCTTGCTCGGCCGAGACCTCCGGTGCGTGGGGTAGTCATGCGGCTCCTAGCGGTCAGTGGGCTCAGGGGCATCCTGGGCGAGAGCGGTGCGGGCGTCTGCGCGGCGCCGGAAGACAGTACGGACGACGCCGGCACCGATCAACAGCACGGCGAGGCTCCCGAAGACGATGAGCCCGATGGTCTCCCATTCGGCGCGCACGGTGAGCTGTGCGACCTGGGTGGTGCCGATATGGACGCCGGTGGGGCTGGTCAGGTCCATGATGAGGTCGACCTCGCCGCTGGCGATGCGGGCGGTCACGGGAATCTTGATGCGCGTCGTGGTCGCCGCGGCACCTTCGATCGTCATCATGCCGTCGACCTCAAGACGCGGATCGCTCGGACGGGCGTCGAGCTGAACCGTGACCGGGTAGGGAAGGTCGTTGCGCAGCCATGCCGGGACGTCGACGGAGGAGCTGATGAGGATCGGGTTGGACGGCTGGATGCCGACGGCATTGAGGGTTTCTGTCGTGGTCTGGCGGTGCGCCCCGAATGCCGCCGAGTAATCTTCGTCGGTTGAATGCTCGCCCACGGCGAGGAGACTCAGAATCGACAGACGCTCACGCGCGGTGAGCTGCGCGGGGTCAGCGAGGATCGTCGCAAAGTCACGGATCTGGGCCTCTCCGTCGAGCAGGGTCGTGACGGATGCGGCGCGCACCGCGGAGGACTCGCTGGACACGGAAACGAGCGCGGGGGAGGCCGACAGCAGCTCCGCGAGCGTTCCGGTGTGTCCACCGGAGAGCGCAGTGAGTGCGTCTCTCAGGCCGTCCGCGGAACGGTTCTCGTTGCGATCGAAAGCGACGAGGAGCGACGCCTGAGGGTCGGTGAACCAGCGCAGGGCGCGGGCTTCGGCGAGCGGAGCACCCCGGTGCAGGGGGTTGTCCTCCGCGGCCACGCGGCTCAGCGCGGCTGACAAGGCGCTGTCGGCGACGAGCACGGTGGCACCACTCGCATCCGCGCGGACGGCGACCGGGGCAGCATCCGCTCCCTCTGCGAAGCTCGACGACGGCAGCACTGTCACCGGATCCCCGGAGCCCGTGACGAAGCGGGAGAGGGCAGCGAGGTCGTCGGGGGAGATATCTCCACGCGGCCAGTAGATGTTCGTGCGCGCGCCGACGAGGGCCGTCAGCTCTTCGTCGGTGGGCAGCTCTGCCGTGGCAGGGGCTGCATCGGGACTCGGCGAGGGGGTCGCGCTGTCATCGGTTTCCGCGAAGCCGCGGGGATCGAGGAAGGGGGCGAGCGTGGTCGGCTGGAGCGGGCTGTCCAGTCCTGCGGAGACCTGCGCGGTGAGATCGGCATCGTTGAATTGCAGCAGGAAGCGCTCGTTCGGAAGCGTCTCGAGGCGCTGCAGCCAGTCCACCGCGGAGAGCGGGGTCGCGGTGCCGAGCGCCCGGATCGCCGCCGGGATCGCGGGGTCGATGGCGAGCACAGCACCCGTACCGGCCACCGCCGACAGCTGCAGTGTGAGCGCACCGTCGGCGGCCGTCAGCGCGGTCAGCTCGTCGGCGCTGAGGATGCTGCCGCTGGGGTTCGCGGTGATCGGCACGAGGGCGCTCACCGCGCTGTCTGCTGTCGAACCGGTCGCGGACACGATGATGGCACTCTGCGCGGTCACGGGGTCGAGCGCGTCACCGTCGGTGGTCTGAGAGAACGTGAGAGTTGCGCGCAGCGGGTACACACCGGGGGGCAGTTCGCCGACAAGAGCGCTGGAGACGACAAGGGATGCGGATGCGGCCGCATCCGCGCCGACCTCGGTCGATGCTGTCTCGCCGAGGGGGGAGAGAGGCTGCGCGGTGGTGCCGTCGTTCAGCCAGGCCAGAAGCGATGCGCGGTCGCTGAGCGCAGTGCGGCCCAGGTCGAGAGTGATCTGCCCGGCGGGCGCGGCGGATTCCCCGTCGTTGTCGATCGCGATGGCTGCCGCGAGCGGCAGGCCCGACGTGTAGGCCCCCTGATTCTCGGGGGCGAGCACGATCGAGACATCCGGGCCTGTTTCCGGGGAGGGAGACTCTGTGGCGGCGGTGGCGGACAGTGCCGGGGCGAAGACGCCCGCGAGTACCGTCAGTGCGGCAACGGTGGTGTGCGCAGCGCGGCGCAGACGACCGGAGAGAGAACGCGGGGGATGAGGCACTGTCATGTCGAATTCATCGGGCGGCACGGTGGCCGTCGGCGGAGAGTCCTAGCCCTGTGATTCTAGGCGGCGCGCCGATGCGAACCCTGGAGGCGCGTAGAGTGACGCAGTGCGACGACAGCTGACTCCCTACCCTGATGCTGCCCTGTGCGCGGCTCTCGCCGCCGATCTGGATGCCGCCGACCTGCGATCGGAGCCGCTTCGCGGCGCGTGGGGTGACGACGCGGATGATGCGTTCGGCCGTGGCATCCGCGGTCCGCTGTTGCGGGCGATCGAAGGTCGTACGGACGCGCTGGCGACCCTGGGCCGCTTCTTCGTCGTGGGGCTGCCTCAGCCTGCGGATGCTGTGGAGGCGGCGCTTCCGACCGTGGGCCTCGCGGGCCTCGAAGCGCTCGGGCTCGCGTATCGCGAGGATGATGTGGCGGTGCCGGCGGCGCTTGTGCGGCCGCAGTCGTTCGTCGACGCGGACGGCGTCGGGGAGTGGTGGATCGCGAGCGACCTGGACGAGGTGGCGCTCGGCGGTGCACTTCCGCCCGACCATGTGCTGGGCGTCGGCGGAGCATCCCGCACCCTCGCGGAGCTGGTCATGCCGGTGCCGGTTGCACGGGCGCTCGACCTCGGAACCGGCTGCGGGATTCAGGCGCTGCTCGTCGCCCGGCACGCCACCAACGTCGTCGCCACCGACATCTCGGCGCGGGCGCTCGCCTATGCAGAGATCAATGCGATGATCGCGGGCGTCACAACAATCGAGTTCCGCCAGGGAAGCATGTTCGAACCCGTTGCGGGGGAGACCTTCGGGCTGATCGTGTCGAACCCTCCGTTCGTGATCACTCCGCGTGCCGAGGGCGTTCCGGAGTACGAGTACCGCGATGGTGGACTCGTCGGGGACGCACTGGTGGAGAAGTTCGTTCGTGAGGCGCCTGCGTTCCTGATTCCCGGAGGGGCCGCACAGCTGCTCGGCAACTGGGAAGCACGCGCGGGAGTGGCCGGAATGGAACGCCTGCGCTCATGGGTCCCGGATGGCATCGACGCCTGGGTGATCGAGCGCGAGAGCCTGTCGCCGATCGGCTATGCCGAACTGTGGATCCGCGACGGCGGGACGACACCGCGCGAGCCCGAGTTCGAACCGCTGCTGGAAGCATGGATCGATGACTTCGCAGGACGCGCTGTCGACGAGATCGGCTTCGGCTACGTGCTGCTGCGCCGACCGAAGGACCCCGCGGCGCCACCGCTGAGACGCTTCGAGTCGCTGGCCCAGGGCGTCTCCGGTGTCGGGCGCGCGCTGCGCGACGGACTGCGCGGACACGACGCGCTCAACGCGGGCATGCCGGAGCGTCTTGTCGTGGCATCCGATGTCACAGAGGCCCGCCACCACCTGCCCGGCGCCGAGAACCCCAGCGTGATCGAGCTGCGTCAGGGCGGCGGCTTCGCGCGCACCCTTTCGGTGGATTCCGCGCTCGCGGCGTTCGTCGGAGCCTGTGACGGAGAGCTGACGGTCGCGCAGATCGTGGGCGCGCTCGCGGACCTGTTCGAGGTGCCGCTCCCCGAACTCTGGGCCGACCTCGAACCGCGGATCCGCGCGCTCGTCGTCGACGGATTCCTCGCCGCGGAGTAGACGGCCGGGGAATAGTCCGAGCCTTCATGCGTTCGCATAGAACATGAAGGCATTCGGATTCCTCTCGTTCGGGCACTACGGCAACGTGCAGGGTTCGCTGACGCGTACCGCCGGAGACATGCTGAAGCAGACCATCGAGATCGCCGAGGGCGCCGATGAGATCGGTGTCAATGGCGCGTACGTACGTGTGCACCACTGGGCGAAGCAGGCAGCATCCCCGATGCCCCTCCTGTCGGCCATGGCAGCACGCACGAAGCGCATCGAGGTCGGCACCGGCGTGATCGACATGCGCTACGAGAACCCGTTCCAGTTCGCCGAGGAGGCCGCAGCCCTCGACTACATCGCCGACGGCCGGATCGCCCTCGGTGTGAGCCGCGGTTCACCTGAGACCGCGCTGCGCGGGTACGAGACCTTCGGCTTCGAGGACGCGGACGACAAGGAGCGCGGCAGCGTGCTCGCCCGCGAGAAGTTCGACCTGTTCCTTCGCGCGATCGAGGGAGAGCGGTTCGCGCCCGGTGACCCCCGGATGGTCGGAGCCGGTCAGTACCTGCCGGTTGAGCCGCACTCCCCGGGATTGCGGGAGCGGATCTGGTGGGGTTCCGGATCGAGTGCGACCGCGGGTGAGACGGGCCGTCAGGGACTCAACATGATGAGTTCGACGCTCGTCACCGAGGCGACCGGCGAGCCATTCCACGTGCTGCAGCGGAAGCAGATCGACATCTTCCGTGCCGCGTTCAAGGAGGCGGGCCACACCCGGCGTCCCCGCGTCTCGGTGAGCCGGAGCGTCTTCCCGCTGATCAGCGACAAAGACCGCGCCTACTTCGGTTTGCGCAATGCCGAGAACGGCGATCAGATCGGCGTGATCGACGGGCTGCGCTCGACCTTCGGGAAGACCTATGCGGCGGAACCCGATGAGCTGATCCGGCAGCTGCGCGAGGACGAGGCGGTCATGGCCGCAGACACACTCATGCTCACGATTCCGAACCAGCTCGGGCCCGAGTACAACCTGCATGTGCTCGAGTCGTTCGCGAAGTACGTCGCACCAGAACTCGGCTGGAAGCCCAACACAGAGGGACCGGTGCAGGGCGACGCCGTGCCCTGACAACTTCAGATCGCGCACCGAGCGAGCAATCCACGTATGAGTTCGTGGACGGGTGGGAACTCAGCAAAAGGCAGAGCCATATATTGGCTGATCGCCCCCCTGAGTATTGAGGAACTCATGACCCACGAACGACCCCAGAATCCGACTCTCACCCGCCGTACCCTCGTACGCGCGGGCGCCTGGTCGGTACCCGTGATTGCGGTCGCCGCATCGACCCCCCTGGCCGCTGCTTCGACCGAGCCCACGGCGGCCACGATGACCATCACCTCTACTGGGTCGACAACGCCTGGAAATGGACGGGGCATCGGCGTCTTCGGAAACCCGAACCAGGTCAGGATGGTGCAGGCACCTTACTCCTTCCCATCGCTGCTCGACGTGACGAATGGCTCGATTCCGCGGACGCTGGTGAGTGCCACGGCGGTGATCAGTGGGCCGATGAGCTTCAACGGACCCAAATACGGGTCACTGGCGGTGGCGGGGGTGGGTGCTGCGGAGAGCACCATCTCCGTGCAGGCGCCGATGACGGCCGGCTTCGGGGGAACGACCTCCATTGCGAACCTTGCGACGCCGATGGCGGTGAATGAGACGCGGCAATTTGGGGTCGCTTTTGCGTGGGCGGGCAGTGCCCCTGCCTCTGGCGCGAGCTACGATACGTCCGTCCATTACACCCTGACCTTCGACGACAACTCGACGGTCAGTCTCTCTGGCGCGGTGAGCTTCATCTTCTAAGTCGGCGGGACTGCTCGAGGTCAGATCTGACCGAGTTGCTCAGCGTCGGAGCTCACACGTCCAGCCGATGCGTTTTGAGCCTCATGGCCATACCGCGTCAGCCGATCTGCTCCCAGCGTCCCTCGGTGAAGACACCGGACTCGAGTTCGGCGATCGCCGACAGCACTTCGTCGCGGGTGAGCACATACTCGGCGGGGTAGTCGACGGCCTGCCCGCCGACGGTCAGATCGACGGTGTCATCGTCATCGTCGGGCTCGGTCGAGGTCAGAGCGTTCGCGATGCGCTGACCGGAATCGCGCGTGGCTGTCACGATGAACTGCTCCGGCCCGCCGCCGATCATGACCTCCCACCCGGAGATCTCGCGGGTGACGAGTGTGTGCGTCTGGCCGTCGAGCTCGTCGATGCCCCAGGAGTCGGTCGCCGTCATGCGCTCAGTCTCGCAGGATCATCCGGATTCGGCCCCAGGGAGTTCGTCATGAAGACGCTGTGCGGGTCGTCGGTGTAGTCCCCGAACGGCGCGCATTCGATGAAACCGGCGCGGGCGTACAGTGCGCGCGCCGCAGAGAAGAACTCCATGCTTCCGGTCTCCAGCGACACCTGAGCGACTCCGCGACGGCGGGCATCGTCGAGCGCGTGTGCGAGCAGGCGTGAGGCGACGCCCTGCCCTCGTCGTGCGGGTGCGGTGCGCATGCTCTTCAGCTCCTCGTGGTCTGCATCGATTCCGGCGAGGGCGACCGTTCCGATGATCTGCTCGCCGTCGCGGGCCACCCACATACGCACATGGGGCTGCTGCAGAGCGCTGAGATCGAATGCATGTCGGCTCTCGGCGGGTGCGGTGGGGGTGAGGTCGTCCAGATGCTCCTGCAGGAATCGCGCGAGGTCCGGGTCGGCGAAGTCGGCGACGGCGATCATGCAGACCACCCTAGGGGGCGGGCACCCGTGCGCGCTGCGCCGCGGCATCCGGATCGGGTTGCGCTGCCACCAGGCGCGCGATGGGTCCGAGCACCGCGCGAACTGTCAGCATCCGCGTGATCGTCTCGCGCATCCAGGCGATCAGTCGCCCGCGTCGGAACATGAGGCGCGCGAGCATGCGGGAGTTGTCTTGCGCAGATTCGACGCGGGGCTTCTGCACGCGCTCCCACTCTTCAAGAACGGGTTGCAGCGTCGAGCGGTCGGTGTCGCGCAGCATCCGCCCCAGAGTCCACGCGGACTCGATTGCCATCCCGGCGCCGATGCCGGCGGTGGGCAGGAATCCTGCGGCCGCGTCGCCGAGCAGCACCGCGCCCGGGGTGACCCAGCGCTCCGCGCGGACGTCGGTCAGCGCCCAGTAGTACGGATCGGGGCTCGCCACGACGCCGTCGAGCACGGCACGCAGGCGCTCGCCCATCTCGGGTGCCGCGGCGCGCACGCGTTCCGCGAACTCGGGCAGACCGACGGCGGTGTCGTGGTTCGAGCCGCCGAGGAAGACGCCGAGGCGGCCTCGCACGGGGTACGCGCCGAGGAAGAAGCCGTCGCCCCAGACCTCTTCGCCCAGATCGGTGACGCCCGCCGGATCGACCCAGGAGACCCAGCCGCCCCAGCCCGTGTCGACGCGCGAGACCTCTCCCGTGTCGAGCAGTTCGCGTGTACGGGAGTTCAGTCCCTCCGCCACGACGACAAGGTCGAAGGATGCCTCCGTCGGGCTCTCGTCGGTCGCGAAGCGCACGTCGGTCGTGTTGCCCATCTGCGCCACGGCCTCGATGGTGGTGCCGAAGGCGACCGGGCATCCGTCGGACGTGAGCACTTCGAGGAGCGCGCCGCGATCGATGCCCCGGTACTCGCCGTGCATCGCCAGCAGGGCGCTGAAGTCGTCGGATCGCATCAGTCGCCCGCGATGCGAGCGCGCCGCGTATGTCGCGATGGGAGTGCTGCGGGCGACGTAGTCGTCGTGGCATCCGATTTCGTCGAAGGCCGCATCGACCATCGGCATGAGGGCGAGCATGTAGCCCGGGTGAGCCATCTGCGGCATCCGTTCGATGAGCACCGGATGCAGTCCCTGTCGGCGCAGCAGAGCCGCGAGGGTGAGCCCGGCGATGCCCGCGCCGGCGATCAGAACGCGGAGGCGATCGTCGTGCTGGGCATCGATCTGGACGGACAAGGGGGTGGCGGTGAGCATGGAATCTCCTTTGGACCGGGTGGTCCAAAATATACGCACATCTGGACTGGGTGGTCCAGTAGGCTGTGGAGGATGACAGAGACACCCGGGCACCGCATTCGCGATCAGCGGCTCGACACCCTCGTGCGTGCGACAGTCGACGAGATCTCGCGCGTCGGCATCGAGGGCGCCTCCCTGAACCGGATCATCGGTGCGGCGGGGATGAGCAAGAGCTCCTTCTACCACTTCGTCGATTCGAAGGCTGCGCTCATCGACCTCGTGACGCAGAGTCTGCTCGACGATGTGGCGCGCCGCTGGACCGCCCCCGCGGCCGAGAGCTTCGCGGGCGACGACTTCTGGGAGCGCGTCGATGTCGTGCTGGCGGAACTTGCAGAGGTGAGCGTGGCGGATGCTGCGCTGCAGCGTCTCGGCGATCTCTTCGCTGCGCAGCCCGACGGTGCCGTGGGGGTGCAGCAGCAGTTTCTTGCGAGCGTCGGTCGCTGGGTGCACGACGTTCTCGGCGCCGGGAGGCGCGCGGGACAGGTGCGCGATGATCTGCCCCTCGATCTTCAGGCGCAGATCGTCTTCGCGGTCCTGCGCACCGTCGATCAGTGGGTGCTCGCGCACGGAGGGCATCGGGGCGCTGACGTCGGCATCGACGAGACCGAACCTGCTCGACTGCTGCGCCGTCTTCTGCGTCGGGAAGACCGGTCCGCGGTGTGAGATCCTGCCGGACTACACCTCTCCGGGAGGGCCGAAGAGGCCCTGCCCGTGCGTGTTGAGCAGGTCGTAGGCCTGCCCGAAGGTCTGCGGGATCTCTTCGTCGGGCATCCCGAAGCGAGCGAGAAGCAGTCCGAGGAGTCCGTGCGCGGGCGGGGTCAGCGGCTTGGTCTTATGCGCGTGTGCCGGATGCGGCGGTGTCGCCTGGGGGTTGGTCGGGGTGAAGGCCGGTGTGGTCTCGGGCCAGTCGGCCGGATGCCGCGGCTTGTCCAGGTTCACGACGCTGAACAGGTCGTTCGCCGTCGCGTCCCGGCGAGTCAGTGGCTTGAGACCGTGCAGTCGGCTCAGCGTTGCGATGACGGCGCCGTGGTGCATCTCGTCGTTGATCACGGTGCCTCGCCGGGTGTAGGCCGAGACGGCGATCGCCGGCACGCGGCATCCGAGTCGATCGAACTCGAACCCCATCTCGCCCGGGTCATCGCCGACGACCGGGGGAGTGGCTGCCGGCGGAACGACGTGGTCGTAGCATCCGCCGTGTTCATCGAACGTGATCAGGAAGAGAGTGTTGAGGGCGTTGGACCCCTTGGGGGTCTTGCTCAGCCGGATGGCGTCGTAGACCTCGTGCACCAGCTGGTCACCGGCACGCACGTCGGAGTGCGCGCTGTTGATGACCATCTCGCCGTTGACCTCGCTCTCGTGCAGCTTGCCGAACGGCGGGTGGAAATCGTTGTGGTTGTAGACCATGCGCGGTTCGATGAACGCGTAGACAGGGAGGGTGCCGTTCTCGACGTCGGCGTAGAAGTCCTCCATCGTGCCGAAGTGGTCGGTCTTCCAGTACTGCTCCAGCACGGGCGCGTGCAGGACGCCCGTGTAAGAGACCATCTGCAGCTTGTCGATGTAGATCTTCCAGCTGAGACCGGCCTCTTCCAGGCGGTTGAAGATCGTCGGCTCGGGCTTGGCATCGAGCCACTTGTCGTAGCCGCCGCCGTGCTTGTTCGTCACGAAGCCGTGCGAGGTGGACGCGTGAAAGAACGAGCGATTGCAGAAGGTCTGCGACGGCACCGCGGCGAACCAGTTGTCGAACACCGCGAATTCACGGGCGAGCGTCGACAGCGTCGGAAGCATCTCGGGCGAGAACGAGCCCATGATGTGGCGGGCCGCATCGATCGAGGGCTCGACGCCCTTCTTCAACCGCGTGTAGTTGATGATGTAGTCGTGCAGGAAGCCACCCATGGTGGCCTGCTCGCCGTTCTGCGGTGTGTTGAACGGATGCTTCATACCTTCGACGAACAACGCCGCGTTGGTGGCGGGCTCGACGGTGTTGAAGATCTGGGTGTTGACGTGCGGGTACTCCTCGCCCGGGTCGGGGTCGGGCCAGCCCATGATCGTGTCGGTCGGACCCTCGTAGATGTGCGCGGGAACCCAGGTCACGCCGTCGGGCGCGAAGTTGCCGTAGTCGCCGAAGGCGAGCCCGTTGAAGGTCTGCCCTTTCGGGAGGTTCTTGCTCGTGTAGAGGTAGCCGAGCAGGTTGTCGAAGGAGCGGTTCTCGCCCATGAGGACCACGATGTGGTCGAAGCCGGGCACGTGCCGGGGAGAGAGTGCACCGAAATCGTGCTGTGCTTCGAGGAAGCCCTCGCGGTGGCCGATGGATGCCCCGATGGCCGCGCCGCCGACACCGCCGACCGCTGCACCGGCAGCGGCGATGCCGCCGAACTTGAAGAAGTCGCGGCGCGAGGTCTTCTTCGCGGATGCGTCGGCAGCGGCGTCTTCGCCGGTGGTGTCGTTGTCGCGCGGGGGCGTGGTCATGGGCAGATTCTATTGAGTGCGCGGAGGCAGGGGGTGCGCGTCTGAGCGAGGTCGCCTAGGGTGGGGCGCGTGAGCGAACTCGATGACACCACCGTCGCCGGACGCGTCCGTGCCGTGCAGCAGGAGTACGCCGCGAAGCAGAATCGCTTCTTCATCCTCTTCGCGATCATCGAGGGTGGGTTGCTCGCCCTCCTCGGAGTGCTCATCTACGGCGTCGAGGTGATCGATCCGGATGTCGGCCTGTGGATCCTGCTCGGCGTCGCGGCCATCGGAGGGTTCACGATGATGGCCCTGCTGATGCGGCTGATGACGCAGCGCAATACCGCCGTCGACCAGGCACGCGGCGTGACGCCGCTGACCTGATCCTGGCGGATCGACTTCGCCGGGACGCATCCGCCCGACGGGTGCGCACGGCGAGACCCCGGTACGCTGGAATCCATGCTCAATATGGCCGAGGGACTCGTCCGTCTTCGCGCGCTCGCGGAGAATCCGGTCGTTCGCACCCTCGCCGAGGCCTTTGCGGCCGAGGGCTATGACCTCGCCGTCGTCGGGGGGCCCGTGCGCGATGCACTGCTGGGCCGGGCCACGAATGACCTCGACTTCACGACGAATGCGATGCCGGATGACATCCTCCGCATCGTCACTCCGATCTCCAGCACCCAGTGGGACATCGGCCGCGAATTCGGCACGATCGGCGCCCGTGTGCAGGGCGAGCAGGTCGAGATCACGACGTACCGCGCGGACAGCTACGACGGGCTGACGCGTAAGCCCACTGTCGAATTCGGCGACACGATCGACGGTGACCTGCTACGCCGCGACTTCACGGTGAACGCGATGGCGCTGCAGGTGCCGCAGGTTCGCCTGATCGATCCGACCGGCGGCGTGGAAGACCTCGTGGCGCGCGCGCTGCGCACCCCGACGGATCCGGCGGTCAGCTTCGGCGACGATCCGCTGCGGATGCTGCGCGGCGCCCGCTTCAGTGCGCAGCTCGGTTTCGACATCGAGCAGGCCACGCTGGATGCGATCACCGAGTTACGGTCGACGCTCAGCATCGTCAGCCCCGAGCGTGTGCAGGGCGAGCTCGTCAAACTGTTGCAGACAGATGACCCGGTGCGAGGCATCCGCGTCCTGGTCGACACCGGACTCATCGAAGAGTTCCTTCCCGAGGTCTCGGCGCTGCGCCTGGAGGTCGACGAGCACCACCACCACAAAGACGTCTACGAGCACTCGCTCACGGCGCTGGAACAGGCCATCGCGCTGGAGCGCGCGCGACACCCAGAGGCGGCGCCGGATGCGGCGCTGCGCCTGGCCGTGCTGCTGCACGATATCGGCAAGCCCCGCACCCGCAAGCTGGAAGACGGGGGAGCGGTCTCGTTCCACCACCACGATGTCGTCGGTTCCCGCATGGCGCGCAAGCGCCTGCAGAGTCTGCGCTTCGACAAAGACACGACTGACGCGGTGTCGAAGCTGATCGAGCTGCATCTGCGTTTCTTCGGCTACGCGGAGGGGGCGTGGACGGATGCGGCGGTGCGCCGCTACGTGCGCGATGCCGGCGATCAGCTGGAGCGCCTGCATATCCTCACCCGCGCCGATGTCACGACGCGCAACAAGCGCAAGGCCAAGCGGCTCGCCGCCGCGTACGACGACATCGAGAAGCGCATCGCCGCGCTACGTGAGCAGGAAGAGCTCGACGCGATCCGCCCTGATCTCGACGGCAACCAGATCCAGCAGATCCTGGGCATCAGCCCCGGCCGTGAGGTCGGCGAGGCCTACAAGTTCCTGATGGAGCTGCGCCTCGACGAGGGTGCGATCGGAGCGGATGCTGCCGAGCAGCGCCTGCGCGAATGGTGGGCCGCGCGCGGCTGACCCGCTCCCGACAGCCCGTGTTTCCGCGGATTCTCGCCGATCTGGCGTGCGATCCGAAAGAGATGCTTGCCACCGGCAGTGCGTAGGGCTAGGCTCCTGACCAATTCGTAAGCGCTTACGTTCGCAAAGGAGCGACGTGGTTGTAACGGTGTACGACGTGGCACAGGCGACGGGACTCTCGATCGCCAGTGTGTCCCGCGCGCTCAACGGACGTCCCGGTGTCTCGGCGGCGACGAGCGAGCGCATCGTGAAGATCGCGGCCGACATGGGCTATCAGCCCAACGAGGTCGCGCGTTCGCTCGTGGCCAAGGCCACGCAGACGATCGCTCTGCTCGTGCCGGACATCACGAACCCGTTCTTCCCTGAGCTGGTCAAGGGAGTGCAGTCCGTCGCGGACGAGGGCGACCAGCTGCTGCTGCTCCTCGATGCGCCCTCCGACCCGCACCGCCTCGCCGATCGCCTCGCCGCGCTGCGACGCAAGCAGGTCGACGGTGTGATCGTCGTCGCCAGCGAACTCGACTCTGCCGACGACGATCTCTTCCACGGCATCCCCGGAGTCTTCCTCGACCGCGCGGGCAGCGGGTCGGCCCCCAGCGTGAGTGTCGACCAGGAGCAGGCGGCGTACCTCGCCACGCGCCACCTCATCTCTCGAGGACACCGGCGCATCGCTCACGTGCTCGGCCCCGAGAACCTGGCGGTCTCGGCACTGCGCCGCCGTGGATGGGAGCGCGCCTGCCACGAGGCCGGCCTGCCTGCCGACGACGATCTCGTCTTCCACGGCGACTTCCTCGAAGAGGGCGGCTTCCACGCGGCAGAGCAGATCCTCGACGCCCGCGACGGCATCACCGCTGTGTTCGCCGCCAACGATCTCAGCGCGATCGGGGTGCTCGCGTGCTGCGCGGCTCGCGGCGTCTCAGTTCCCGAAGACTTGTCCGTGATCGGACTCGACGGCATCGAGCTGGCACGGTTCACCGCTCCGGCGCTCACCACGGTCGCGCAACCCATCCGAGAGCTCGGGGAGCGGGCATGCGCCCTGCTGCTCGACGTCATCTCCGGCGCCCCGGCCGGCGATGTCGTGCTGCCCGTGCGACTCATCGACGGCGCGAGCGTGCAGGCCCATTCAGGCGACGGTGGCGGGAGCCCCACGAACGGAGGTCAAAGATGACGGGTCGCGTGGTGGTGTGCGGATCGCTCAACGCCGATGTCACCTTCGCCGTGGAGCGGATCCCCGTCGTCGGCGAGACGACTGTGGCGTCGGGGACCGCGCGATCCTCAGGAGGAAAGGGTGCGAACCAGGCCTACGCGGCGGCGCGCACAGCGCGCACGGCCGACGTGCTCATGGTCGGTGCCGTCGGCGCGGATGAAGCCGGCGACGTGCTGCGCGCCGAACTCGCTGCGGCGGGCGTCGACACCTCCCTTGTACGCAGGGTGGACGCACCGACGGGCCAGGCCTTCATCGCGGTCGATGCAGAAGGCGGAAACATCATCGTGGTCGCCCCGGGCGCCAATCTCGAATGGTCAACCGACGAGCAGCCCCCGTTGGCGGCAGACGACACGGTCGTACTCCAGCTGGAGATCCCGCTGGCCGCCGTTGCCAGGATCGCCACGCAGGCCCGAGGCCTTGGAGCGCGGGTCGTCCTGAACGCCGCTCCGGCCGTCGCGGCCGCACAGACGCTGCTCGATGCGGTCGATATCCTCGTGGTCAACGAGCCGGAAGCAGAGGAGCTGCTCGGACTCGATGCGAAGGCCACAGCGGAGATCAGCCGCAGCGCCGCACGTCTCGACCTTGACATCGTCGTCACCCGCGGATCCGACTCCACTCTCCTCGCCACTCGCGACGGCGAGCTCACCGAGATTCCCACACTCTCCGTCTCCGCGCTCGACACGGTCGGCGCAGGAGATGCCTTCGTCGGCACGCTCGTCGCCGCGATCGCCGAGGGCCACAGCCTTCCGGAGGCCGCGCGTCGCGCGTCCGCCGCGGGCGCCGCGACTGTGACGGTTCGCGGCGCTCGGCACCCCGATCTGTCACCCGCACTTCTCGATCAGATGCTGTCCTAGCCGACCGCGTCCCCCTTCCCGAATCCGCGTCTGCAAAGGAGCATCCGTGACCGGCACCACCACCCGCATCCCACTCATCCTCGACGTCGACACCGGCATCGACGACTCTCTCGCCCTGCTCTACCTGCTGGCGAGCCCCGAAGCCGAGATCGTCGCGATCACCTGCACGGCAGGAAACGTCCCCGCGCGGCAGGTCGCGATCAACAACCTCGCCTGGTTGGAGCTCTGTGGTCGCGAAGGAGTGGAGGTCTCACTCGGAGCCGAGATCCCCGTCATCCAGCCGCTCATGACGACCGAGGAGACGCACGGACCGCAGGGCATCGGCCATGCCGAGCTGCCTGCGCCAAGCCAGGAGATCTCCGCACGCCACGCCACCGCGGTATGGATCGACACGGTCCGCTCGCGACCCGGCGAGGTCATCGGACTCGTCACCGGCCCGCTCACCAACCTCGCGCTCGCCCTCAAGCTGTGCCCGGAGCTTCCGCTGCTGCTCAAGCGCCTCGTGATCATGGGCGGCGCGTTCAACTATCCGGGAAACACCACGCCGACCACCGAGTGGAACATCGCCGTGGATCCGGATGCCGCGAAGATCGTGTTCGACGCATTCTCCGTGGTTCCCGCGGATCGACGCCCTGTCATCTGCGCGCTGGACGTGACCGAGCGCATCGAGATGAAGCCGGAGCACATCGCCGCGCTGGCTGAAGCGGCCGGCAGCACCCCCGCAGAGATCATCTCACCCGATGACGCGCTCGGCCTGCGCTCGACGGCGAGCAACACCGTCATCCGGCACCTCTCTGATGCCGTGCGCTTCTACATGGAGTTCCACCGAGACCAGGACCAGGGGTTCCTGGCGCATATGCACGACCCCTTCGCAGCGGCGATCGCGCTCGATCCCTCGCTCGGCACGACCCGTGCCGCCACCGTCGACGTCGAACTCGCCGGCACCCTCACCCGCGGGCAGACCGTCGCCGACTGGCGCGGAATGTGGGGCCGCGAGCCCAACGCGGACATCGTCGTCGACACCGACCCGGCGGAGTTCTTCCGCATGGTGATCGACCGCGTCGGCCGCTTCGCACGCGAAGTCGGCTGAGAAGAAAGCGCACGACCCACCCATCCGAACGAATGCAAGGAGGCGTTCATGTTCACCACACCCGCGAAGCCCGCGGATCCGCACCGCGTTCGCAATACCGTCCTGATCGCGATCGGCGCAGCCGTCATCGTCGCGACCTACCTGTACCTCGCAATCGGCCAGCCTACGGAGGTCGCCGAGAGCAGCACAAGCCAGGCATCGCTCATCGCGATCGCCGGGTACGTCATCGGCGCCGTGCTGCTCGCCGCCGGGTCGATCCACCGCCTGCCCACCGCCACGATCGCGATGATCCCGGTGGCGATCGCGCTCAACATCGTCGTCGGGCAGATCGTGGCCGTGCTCGGGCTCCCGGTCTACGTCGACTCGATCGGCACCGTGCTGGTCTCGGCGCTTGCGGGACCGGCAGCCGGTGTGGTCACCGGAATCCTGACGAACGTGATCTGGGGCCTCACCCTGAGCCCGATCGCATTGCCTTTCGCCGTCGTGCAGGTCGTCATCGGCGTACTCGCCGGATACGCGGCGCGCATGGGCATGTTCCGTCGCTTCTACCTCGCCCCCGTGGCGGGCGCGATCACCGGCATCGTGGCCGCGATGATCTCGGCACCGATCTCGGCGTTCATCTTCGGCGGAGCGACGGGAGGTGGCACGGGCGCGATCGTCGGTGCCTTCCAGGCGATGGGGCAATCACTGCTCGGCGCCACCACACTGCAGGGGCTGCTCTCCGATCCGCTCGACAAGGCGATCACCTTCACGATCGTGGTGCTGATCCTCGCGGCGCTTCCCGCCAGGTTCCTGCAGAGATTCCCGTTCGTCCGGCAGTACCGGGTCTTCGGTAAAGCACCGGTGACCCCGCGCAGCAGCGGAGCGTGACCTGATGGCGTCGACGCTGTACGTGGACCGGCCGTCGCCGGTGCATCGACTCAATCCCGTGACCAAGCTGGTGGCGCTGCTCACCCTCCTCGTCGTGATCTTCGCGATCCCGTACTGGTGGGTAGCCGCGCTCGGCGTCGTCGCCGTCGTCCTCCCGGCCGCCGTGGTCTCCGGCTGCGGCGGCCGGCTGCTCAAGCTCGGCGGTGCGATCCTGCTGCCGATCATCCTGGTGCTCTTCATCGTGCAGGGACTCACGTTCCCGGGCGGCAAGACACCCGTCTTCCAGTGGGGCATCATCACGGTCACGCTGGAAGGCTTGCAGTTCGCGCTCGGCATCGGCTCGCGCATCGTCTGCCTCGTGCTGGCCTCGCTGCTCTTCGTGCTCACCACCCACCCGGGTGACCTGCTCTCCGAGCTGACCGCCCGAGGCATGTCCCCGAAGTTCAGCTATGTGATCAGCTCGACGCTGCAGCTGATTCCCGCGTTCCGCGACCGTGCCGACGGCATCCTTCTCGCGCAACAGGCCAGAGGGCTGGCCGTTGGCGGCGGGATTGGCGGCCGGATCAAGGCGATGATGCCGCTGCTCAGCCCGCTCGTGCTCGGCATGTTCACCGACGTCGAGGAGCGTGCCACCGCGATGGAGGCGCGCGGTTTCGGATCAGGCGCTCGGCGCACCGTGCTCACTCCGGTGCGCGACACCACGGGCCAGCGCATCGCACGCTGGGTGATGCCCGCGCTCGCGATCGTCGCCATCGTCCTTCCCATCGTGACAGGAGTGCTGTGATCACCCTCGACGGCGTCTCATACGCCTACCCCGACGCGGAGGTCTTCGCGCTCGAGAACATCGAGCTGCACGTGCCCGAGCGCGAGATCCTCGGCATCGTCGGCGCATCCGGAGCGGGAAAGACCACGCTCGCGAAGGCGATCGCCGGTTTCATCCCCCATGTCGACGGCGGCGAGCTCTCCGGTTCCGTCGTCGTCGACGGCACTGACCTCGCCGGTGTGCGCCTCTCGGATGCTGTGTCGAAGGTGGGTCTGGTCATTCAGAACCCGTTCAACCAGATCTCCGGCGCGAAGTACACGGTGCGTGATGAGATCGCCTTCGGGCTGGAGAACATCGGCACCCCGCGTGCCGACATGATCGACCAGGTGCAGGCGGCCGCCGAGCTGCTGCGCATCAGTCACCTGCTGGATCGCTCGCCCTACGCACTGTCGGGCGGACAGCAGCAGCTCGTCGCGATCGCCTCGATGATCGTGATGCGCACCCCCGTGCTTGTGATGGATGAGCCGACGTCACAGCTCGACCCTGCCGGAACCCGGATGGTGTTCGACGTGCTGTCTGCGCTGCGCGATGCCGGGACCACGGTCATCATCCTGGAGCACAAGCTCGAACTTCTTCGCGAGCATGCCGACAGGATCGCGGTGATCGCCGATCGCACGATCGCGGCGATCGGCGGCGCGCAGGAGATCCTCGCCGATCCGCGCACCGAGGAGTGGGGGATCGGCAGCACCCGAGTGACGACGGCCGCACGCATGCTGGCTGCGCAGGGGCGCTTCGAGACGTCGCAGACGTTGCCCGTCTCGGTGGAAGACGCGGTCGTCGCGTTCGGAACGGAGAGATCATGACCGGCCTGGATGTGCGCTTCGACAACGTGCGCTTCACCTATCCCAGTGGCGTCGAAGCCCTGAAGGGGATCACGTTCACGATCCCTGCGGGGCAGCGTGTCGCGATCATCGGGCAGAACGGCGCGGGGAAGACGACTCTCGTGCGTCACCTCAACCGCATCAACGCTCCGAGCTCCGGAACCGTGCACGTCGGCGACACCACGACGGCGGATCAGAGCATCGCGCAGATGTCTGCGCGGGTCGGCTACGTGTTCCAGAACCCGGATGAGCAGATCTTCGCGCGCACCGTCATCGCCGATGTGTCCTTCGGGCCGCGCAACCTCGGCCTCGACGCCGAGGAGGCCGACACGCGGGCGCGGGCGGCGCTGGAGGCGGTGGGGCTCGCCGATCACGCCGACGTGCACCCGCATCAGCTTTCTCTGAGCGAGCGCAAGCGCGTGGCCTTCGCCGGAGTTCTGGCGATGCGCACTCCCGTCCTCGTGCTCGATGAGCCGACGACAGGACAGGATGCGCGCGGCGTCGAGACGATCGCGCGCATCGTGCAGCACGTGGCATCCGAGGGGCGCACGGTCATCGCGATCACCCACGACATGGACTTCTGCGTGGAGAACTTCGACCGCGTCATCGTGATGACGCAGGGTGAGGTGCGTGCAGACGGGACGCCCGGAGAGGTGTTCGCGAGCGGAGAGGTGATCGCGCAGGCCGCTGTCGAGCCGCCACAGCTCATGCGCCTCGCCGCAGAGCTGGGGTGGGCAACGCGTCCGCGCGATGCGGAGGAGTTCGTCGACACCGTCGCACTGCATTCGGGACCGGCCGCATGACCGCGATTCTCGCTCTGCTGGCCGCAGGATTCCTCGGCACGGCGGACTTCCTCGGTGGTGCGCTCTCGCGCCGCGTTCCGATGCTCACGGTGCTGGTGCTGTCGCAGCTCGTCGCGACGGCCGCAGTGGTTCCGCGGCTGATCGCCGAGCCCATCGGCGGCGACCCCGGTGGGGGATATCTCTGGGGTGTCGTGAGCGGCATCGGCGCCGCGGTCGGCGTCTCGGCCCTGTACCGCGCGCTCGCGATCGGCACAATGGGCGTCGTTGCGCCGATCGCCGCACTCAGCGTGCTCGTGCCCGTCGTCGCCGGCCTCGTCGGCGGGGATTCTCCCGGGTCGCTCCTGGTCATCGGGATGATCGTGGCGGTTCTCGGAACGGTGCTGGCGAGCGGGCCCGAGCTCAAGGGCGGAACGGGCGGGATCAAGCCGATCCTGCTCGCTCTCCTCGCCGCGCTCGGGTTCGGCACCAACAATCTCGCCGTCGCATGGGGGAGTGCCTATGACGTGTCGGCGACGCTGCTCGCGAACGTGCTGACGACGCTGGTGCTCTACCTGATCGCCCTGGCCGTCGTGCGGGTCGCCCCCCGGGCATCCGGTTGGCCGCTCGTGGGGATCGTCGCGATCGGCGTGCTGGGCTTTCTCGCGAACCTCTTCTTCGCGATCGCCGCCGAGACCGGAATGCTCTCCGTCGTCGCCGTCTGCGTCTCGGTGTTCCCCGCCGTGACCGTGCTGCTCGGATGGTGGTTCCTGAAGGAACGACTGCGTGTGGTGCAGATCATCGGCGTGGTGCTGGTCCTCGGCGGAGCGGCTGTCGTCTCTCTGTCGGTCTGAGCCCTTCGCGTCGGCTCGGTGCGCCGCCCCTGCCGCCGAGCCGACGTGAAGCCTAGACTGACCAGACCCGTCACCGCCGATCGGAATCCGATGGTCTCGCCCTGGTCTTCGCGACGTGAGGTCTCGCCAGAGACATCACGACTGATGATCGAGCGCGCGCACGAGGAGCTCGTCGCGGGAAACGTCGTGGATCCGCGTCTGACAGATGTGCGTCCGCTCGTTCGTGATTCGTGGCGAAGGTCGATGGCGCAGCTCGTCGGGGTCGAAGCCCTGCCACCGCTCGATCTCGGAGATGCCGTCCTTGAAGAGCATCGTCGCGCGCATCCGCTGGCGGGGGTCATGGACATGGTGCGCGGGCTGCTGCTGCCGGGTGGGGCCAGCGAGTCCGGTGTGGTCGTCGCCGTCGGCGATGAAGCAGGCCGTCTGCTCTGGGTCGAGGGCGACCATCGCATCCGCACCCTCACCGGCGAGATGGGCTTCACCGAGGGTGCGAACTGGTCGGAGGCCGCTGTCGGCACATCCGCTCCCGGCACCGCGCTCGAGCTCGGACGCTCCGTGCAGATTCTGGGAGCCGAGCACTTCAACCGGCTGGTTCAGCCCTGGTCGTGCACCGCAGCACCCGTGCACGATCCGGAGACGCGCCGCATCCTGGGTGTGATCGACGTCACCGGGGATGCCACGGCGATCACGCCACAGGCGCAGCTGCTCGTGGATGCCACGGCGCGGGCGATCGAGGGCGAGCTGCTCGTCTCGCGGCTGCGCGCCCGCGCCGAACAATCGCCGGTCAAGGCGAAGAGGCGCCGTCCGGACGCGTCCCGTTTCACGTTGCGCGTTCTCGGCAGAGATCGCGGACTGCTCGAAGCGGCATCCGAGCGATCATCGACCGCGGTTCCGATCAGCGCACGGCATGCGGAGATCCTGCTCATGCTCTCCACCCACCGTCAGGGGCTCTCGGCGGAGCGCCTCGCCGAACTCGTTTACGCCGATTCCGAAGCACTCGTCACACTGCGCGCGGAGATGGTGCGGCTGCGTCGGATGCTGCAGGAGCACGCGCCCGCGCTCGTGCCCGAATCGCGGCCCTACCGCCTGCCCGCTGACGTGGAGACCGACGCGCAGCACCTGCTGTCGCTGCTCGATCGCGGTGCGCACCGTGTGGCGCTCGCCGCGTATCGCGGAGACGTGCTGCCGGACTCGACCTCTCCCGGCGTCGAAGAGGTACGCGAGAGCGTGCGCGCAGCGTTGCGGGAAGCGATGCTGTCCGAAGCCAGCGTCGAGGTCCTTCTGAACTACATCGACACCGATCTCGGCGCTGAGGATGATGAAGCCCTGCGGCTCTGCCTCAGCTTGCTGCCCGCCCGCTCGCCCAAGCGTGCAGGGGTCGTTGCGCGTCTGGAGGCGCTGAACGACGGGTAGCTGCAGCGCCCCACTCGCGGGCGCAACTGCATGCAACCTTCGCGCGCGTACGCTCCGAGGCATCTCCGGAACCACTCCCGGACCTGTCAAAGGAGACACCATGACCATCGTCGAAGAAGACGTGTCCACCGCATACGCCGCACCCGGGCAGCCCGGGAGCATTGCGAAGTACCGCGCCCGCTACGGTCACTACATCGGCGGCGAGTTCGTCGAACCCGTCAAGGGCCAGTACTTCGAGAACGTCAGCCCAGTCAACGGCAAGCCGTTCACCGAGGTCGGCCGCGGCACCGTCGAAGACATCGACCGCGCCGTTGACGTCGCCTGGAAGGCCTTCGGCAGCTGGGGCAAGACCAGCCCCGCGCAGCGCGCTGTCGTGCTCAACAGGATCGCCGACCGCATGGAGCAGCATCTCGAAGAGATCGCCGTCGCCGAGACGTGGGAGAACGGCAAGCCTGTGCGCGAGACGCTCGCCGCCGACATCCCGCTCGCGATCGACCACTTCCGCTACTTCGCAGGGGTGCTGCGCGCGCAGGAAGGCGGCATCAGCCAGCTCGACGAGAACACAGTCGCGTACCACTTCCACGAGCCGCTCGGCGTGGTCGGGCAGATCATCCCCTGGAACTTCCCCATCCTGATGGCGACGTGGAAACTCGCTCCTGCGCTCGCCGCGGGCAACTGCATCGTGATCAAGCCCGCCGAGCAGACTCCGGCTTCTCTGCTTTTCCTCTTCGATCTCATCGGCGACCTGATCCCCGCCGGCGTCGTGAACATCGTCAACGGCTTCGGCATCGAGGCGGGCGCCCCGCTCGCGCAGCACAAGCGCATCCGCAAGGTCGCCTTCACCGGAGAGACGACGACAGGGCGCCTCATCATGCAGTACGCGTCGCAGAACCTCATCCCGGTGACGCTGGAGCTCGGAGGCAAGAGCCCGAACGTGTTCTTCGAGGACGTCGCACGCTCGACCAGCGACCCCTATTACGACAAGGCGCTCGAGGGCTTCACGATGTTCGCTCTCAACCAGGGCGAAGTCTGCACCTGCCCCTCGCGCGCCCTCATCCAGCGGTCGATCTACGACACCTTCCTCGCGGACGGTCTGGATCGCGTGCAGAAGGTACGCCAGGGCAACCCGCTCGACCCGAACACGATGATCGGCGCCCAGGCGTCCAACGACCAGCTCGAGAAGATCCTGTCCTATATCGACATCGGAAAGCAGGGCGGTGCGCGACTGCTCATCGGTGGGGAGCGCGCCGACCTCGGCGGCGATCTGAGCGAGGGCTTCTACGTGCAGCCGACGGTGTTCGAGGGCACGAACGACATGCGCATCTTCCAGGAGGAGATCTTCGGACCGGTGCTGTCGGTCACGAGCTTCGACGACTTCGACGACGCGATCGGCATCGCCAACGACACGCTCTACGGCCTCGGTGCCGGGGTGTGGAGCCGAAGCGGCGACACCGCGTACCGTGCCGGGCGTGCGATCGAGGCGGGTCGCGTCTGGACGAACACGTACCACCAGTACCCCGCACACGCCGCCTTCGGTGGGTACAAGCAGTCGGGCATCGGCCGTGAGAACCACAAGATGATGCTCGACCACTATCAGCAGACCAAGAACCTCCTGGTCTCCTACGCCGAAGGCCCGATGGGCTTCTTCTGATGCCTGATCAGTTCAGCAGGGTCGCCGTGTCTGACGACGCGGCGGCCCTGCTCCGTCAGCTCACCCTGCAGCACGGGCCACTGATGTTCCATCAGTCGGGCGGATGCTGCGATGGCTCGGCCCCCATGTGCTACCCCGTGGGCATGTTCCTCACCGGTCCGAGCGATGTGAATCTGGGGGCGCTGGATGTGGGGCTGGATGCCGCGGTCGACGTCTTCATGTCGGAAGCGCAGTTCGAATACTGGAAGTACACCCACCTCACGATCGATGTCGTACCCGGCAGAGGAGCGGGCTTCTCGGTCGAGTCGCCGACCGGCCACCGCTTCATCACCCGTTCCCGCATGCTGGACGAGGCAGAGCTCGCATACTTCGGGCTCGCAGCCACCTGACCGCGAGCCCGAAGTATGCGATGAGCGAGACCTACGGCACGACGACCGCCCGCCCGCGCACCTCGCCCTTGTGCAGCTTCTCGTAGGCTTCCACCGCCGTGTCAAGCGTGTACTGCTCGACGTGGACGCCGACCGAGCCGGTGCGGGCCAGGTCGAGCACTTCGATCAGCTCGCTGCGGCTGCCCCAGTAGGGGGCGCGCACCGAGGCGCCGAAGGGTGTGGAGAAGAAGCCGGTCGGCAGGATGCCTCCGCCGATTCCGACGATCTGGATGTCGCCGTCGACGGCGACCACCTGGCGGGCGATGTCGAGCGTCGGCTGCACGCCGGTGAAGTCGAAGACGGCTTCGGCACCCACGCCGCCGGTGAGCTCGCGGATCTTCTCGACCGCGGAGGCATCCGACATCAGCGCGTGATGCGCACCGACCTCTCGGGCCAACGAAAGCTTCTCCTCGCTGATGTCGAGAGCGATCACCGTCACCGGAGACACCGCGCGTAGCACCTGGATACCCACGTGGCCGAGGCCACCCGTGCCGATCACCACAGCGGTCGCTCCGGCGCGAAGCTTCTGCGCCGACGACATGATCGCGTGGTACGGCGTGAGGCCCGCGTCGGTGAGGGAGACGGTCTCGATCGGATCGAGGTCGCCGAGCGGCACGAGGTGACGTGCGTCATCGACGATCACGTACTCGGCCATCGCACCCGGGGCACCGAGTCCCGGAGGGGCGATGCCCAGCTCGGCGGCACGGGTGCAGTAGTTCTCCTTGCCCTGTGCGCACGCGTGACACTGGCCGCATCCCCATGGGCCGTAGATCGCGTAGGAGCCGCCGAGCTCAATGCCTTCGACGCCGTCGCCGAGCTTGTCGACGATACCCGCACCTTCGTGACCGAGAGTGAGGGGCAGTCCGTAGGCGTACTGCTCGGCCGGGAGGCCCATGATGAACCAGTCCGAGTGACAGAGCCCGGCCGCGGTGACCTTCAGCCTGATCTGACCCGGCCCCGGTTCAGGCGTGGGGATCTCGACGAGCTCCGGGCCCTTGCCGATCTCGCGATACTGGATGGCTTTCATACCTGCTCCTCATCTGAGGGCGGATGCGCCCTCGGTCGTGGCGAAGCGCGGCGGCATCGCCGCACATCCAGCTTCGCACTCTCCGCGCGCCGATGGGCGGGTGTGCGCCGTGAATACTGTCCACAGGGATGCCCGCGCACTGCCCGGGTGCCGCTGGTGTGTCGCCCATGGGCGCGTGGGGCCATGGGCCGTTTGAGAACGACGGGGCGGGGCATTTCCTCGCGGAGATTCGCCACGGCGACTTCACTTTAGGGGGCGAGTGGGCATTTGAAGACCCTGACTATCTCGAAGCGGACGGCGGACAGATCGCCGTCCCGCTGGCAGCTCTCGTGCGCGTGACGCACGGCGAGCTGGCGACGCCGGAAGAGGTCGATGCGGCCAGCGTGGAGGCGTTCGCGGCCCAGCTGAATCCCGAACGCCTCGAGTGGATCACCGCTCAGTTCGAACGGACGCTTTCAGACGGTGAGGCTTCCGAGCTCTAGGAGCTCTCGGAGGAGACGGAGTACTTCGAAGCCTGGAAGTAGGCGTCCGTCGCGCCCTGAGAATCGGGTCCTGAGAATTGCGCTCAGAAGAAATGGCTGATCAGGCCGAAAGCCGCAACGAGGCCGAAGAGGATGAACAGCACCCAGGGCACGGACTGCTTTAGCCGCCGACCTTGCGGAGCGACTCCTGGCGGGGGAGCGAAAGCACCGGCAGGAGCGGCGAACGGAAGTGCCGTGCCATCCGCCATCTGCATCGGCGAGGTGCCTGCAGCAGACGCCGTGTGAGTCGCGATCAAGCGCTCGTCGCGCCAGCGACCCCACTGGTCGAGCTTGGTCATGAGCGCATCGACGGCGCCGAACAGCCAGGCCCAGGTGGTGGCATCCAGCGTCGACGCCTCTCGCGAGGCGTAGAGGAACAGCCAGTCGTCGACGATCTCGACATCGAGTTGCGCCACATTCTCGATGAAGCGCGCCATGATGTCGGGGGTGAACAGGTACAGCGCATCGCGCTCGTATCCCTCGGGGCAGTAGAGGGAGAAGTGCTTGTCGAAGTCACCCTCGAGACCCAGACGCTGCTTCTTGTTGAAGCTTGTCGGCAGGTTCGATCCGAACAGCGAGTTGTTGCCACTCGAATCGAGCACGATGTTCGGCAGTGGCACGTCGAGCTTGACCGCCACGTACCCCCACTCGTGCGTCGTGCGGTTCTTGCCCGAGCCGGTGGAGTACTGGAAGTTGCCGAACTCGACCAGGCGTGGACGCTCGCCGCGGATGACCTGCTGAGACACACGGCTGTCGCCCTCATGGAAGATCATCCCGGGCAAGGCGGGGTCACGCACGGTGCCGACGTACTGCATACGGTTCGCTTCGGCGAAACGGTGCAGACGATAGCGCTTGATGCGCGAGTGCCGTAGACCCAGAACCAGCGCGAACGCGGCGCCTGCGATGATCGCCGCTGCGATCCCGATGATGAGTAGTCCCTGCCCTGTGTGGCCGTCGGCGAAAAGCTCGAGGACGTATCCGATGAGCGACGGAACCACCGTGACCAGCATGAACAACGCGACAGCGGCGCCGAGGGCGATCGCGATGATCGCCCCGACCGACACCGGCGTGCGGTGGTTCTTCGCGAAGGCCCTCACCTCATGCGGATCCACGGGCTCTGTCAGCGGGCTGGCATCGAAAGACACGGTCATTGGTTCTCCCGCTGTTGGGTTGAGCACGCAGGCAACGCGCATAACGTGCTCCTCGGTGTTCACGCAGTTGCCCGAAGGGTGGGCGCAGAGGTGTCACTCTGCGTCGTTTCCGAGACGCATTGCGCGCGCTGACTGATTCCAGCGTAGAGCGGCGGCGAGGGGAGAGGGTGACAACGGCGACTTTCCTACTTGACACCGTTCCCAACCTCCGCCAAGCTGGTTATTGGGAACGATCCCACTTAGAATCTCAAAGGAAAGCAGCATTGACGATGAGTGACCTGATTCCGGTTCCGGATGACTTCGAGGCCTGCGTACAGCACGCGATCGATCAGGACGACAAGGCCCGTGGCCTCGTCGACCAGGCCGTAGCGCGTGGCATCGAGAAGGTGTATCTCGTCGGCTGCGGCGGATCCCACTTCGGCACCTACCCGGCATTCGACCTGCTCGACCGCTACGCCACGGGCATCACGACCCAGCGCATCACCAGCGCCGAGCTCACCTCCCGCAACCCTTCCGGCCTGAACGAGCGTTCGCTCGTCGTCGCCGCCTCGCACTCCGGCAACACCCCTGAGACGGTCGCTGCCGCAGAGTTCGCCAAGAGCAAGGGTGCCCTCGTCGCAGGCATCTCCCGCATCGGCGACAACGGCCTCTCGCGCATCGGTGACGTCCACCTCGACTACCCCGACACGATCTCGATCACCGAGCCCAAGCTCGTGCACAACGAGCAGATCGCCCTGGCGCTGCTCGAGGCATTCGGCGCTGCAGACAAGGCCGCCGACATCCGTAGCGGGATGGCTGCACTCCCGGCAGCGCTCCGCGCCGTGAAGGATGAGGTCGCCGAGGTTGGTGAGCGCGTCGCAGACCTGCTCGAGAACGCTCCGCTCAGCTACATCGTCGGTGGCGGACCCGCCTACGGCATGGCCAAGATGATGTCCTGGTGCTACTTCCAGGAGATGAGCTGGATGAACTCCGCCGCGATCAACGCTGGCGACTTCTTCCATGGCCCGCTGGAGATGGTGCTCGAAGACACCACCGTCGTCACCCTCGTCGCTGAGGACGCCAGCCGTGCACTCGGCGAGCGGGTTATCCGCTTCACGGAGAACTACACGAAGAACTCGGCTGCTGTCGACACCGCAAAGTTCTCGCTCCCCGGCATCCCCGCCGCGGCACGTCCCGACCTCAGCGTCGTCGCCCTCATGAGCGCCGAGCGTCGTGTGCTCGACCACGTCGCAGCGCGCCGCGGTCACGACACCTCGCAGCGTCGCTACATGTACAAGGTCGCGTACTGACCTGACTGGCAAGGACACACAAGAACAATGAAGATACTCGGCGCTGGCGATAACGTCGCTGATCGTTATCTGCACCTGGCGACACTTTTCCCCGGGGGTAACGCCCTCAACGTGGCGGTTTTCGCCGCGCGTATGGGTGTCCACGCCGCATACCTCGGCGTCGTCGGCAACGACGACGTGGGGCGACACATCCTCACCTCGCTCGATGCCGAGCACGTCGACACGACGCACGTCCGCGTTGGCGGTGGCCCCAACGCCACCGCCGACGTGGAGCTGCAGGACAACGACCGCGTGTTCCTGCGCTCCGACCGGACAACCGCGATCTTCGAGCTCGACGCGGCCCAGCTTGAGCTCATGCGCGGCTATGACGTCGTGCACAGCGGCTACGCCGGCACCCTGCTTCCGCGGGTAGCCGAGATGGCCGCGCGCACGCTGGTGTCATTCGACTTCGGTAGCCGTTTCGACTTCGACGCCGTCAACGATGCGCTCCCGCACCTCCACCTCGCGTCCTTCTCCGGAAGCCACCTGAGCGAAGATGGAGCACGGGAACTGGTCGCAGCCGCACGAGCCGCCGGCGCGCAGCACGTGCTCGTCACCCGCGGTGACGAAGGCGCCTACTTCGGCGTCGGCGACCGGGTGCATCACCAGCAGGCGGATCGTGTCAGCGCGCTCGACACGCTCGGTGCCGGTGACGCGTTCATCGCGAGCATCCTGGTGGGCCTCGGTACCGGTCGTGAGACCGGCACGATGCTCGCCGCCGCCAGTGCCCACGCGGCACAGGTGTGCCAGGTACACGGTGCCTTCGGGCACGGAATGCCCTTCAACGTCGCGGCGGTGCAGTCCGCAGCGGCTTCCACCCAGACAGATGAGAAGGCGGTAACCCGATGAGCCTGCGGATCGGCGTCGACACAGGCGGCACGTTCACAGACATCTGCGCATTCGACGAGCAGACCGCTCGCGTGCACGTGCGTAAGGTCTCTAGCACCCCGGATGACCCGGGGCGCGCGATCGTGCAGGGCGTCACGGAGATCCTGGATCAAATCGGTGACCGTGAGATCGGTGAAGTCGCGTACTTCGCGCACGGGACGACGGTTGGCACGAACGCCCTCCTCACCGGACGCGGCGCGCTCACCGGCCTCATCACGACCCGTGGTTTCCGCGACCTGCTCGAACTCGGACGTGGTCGCCGCCCCGCGATGTACGACCCGCAGGTCGACAAGCCGGAGCCGCACGTTCCCCGCCACCTGCGCAAGGAGGTCACCGAGCGCCTTCGCCACACTGGCGTCGTCGAGACACCCCTCAACGAGGATGACGTCCGCCTGGCTGTGCGCGAACTCCGTGAAGAGGGCGTGGCATCTATCGCCGTCTGTCTTCTCTACAGCTACCTCGACGCGACGCACGAGAAGCGCATCGCCGAGATCATTGCGGAAGAGTTTCCCGGCGTCTACGTCTCGCTCTCGAGCGACGTCCTGCCGGAGTTCCGCGAGTACGAGCGTCTGTCGACCGTGGTCACGAACTCCTACGTCGGTCCCGTCGTTGCGAACTACCTGTCTCGCCTGCGCGGCGTGCTGGCAGACCAGGGCCTGCGTGCGATCCCGCACGTGACCCAGAGCAACGGCGGTGTGATCCCGTTCCGCACGGCAGAGTCGATGCCCGTGCGTCTCGTGCTCTCCGGTCCCAGCACCGGTGTCGTCGGTGCCGCGCAGATCTGCTCGGCCGCCGGATTCCCCGACATCATCACCTTCGACATGGGCGGAACGTCGTCAGACATCTCGCTCGTGCAGGAGGGCAAGCCCAAGGTCACCGCCGGAATGGAGCTGGACGGCCGCCCGGTCCGTTCGCCCATGCTCGACATCCACACGGTCGGTGCCGGTGGCGGATCGCTCGCCTGGATCGACAGCGGCAACCACCTGCGCGTTGGCCCGCAGAGCGCCGGAGCCTTCCCCGGCCCCGCATGCTACGGCAACGGTGACGGCGCTGCCGTAACCGATGCCAACGTTGTGCTGCGGATGCTCAACCCCGAGTACCTGCTCAACGGCCAGATGAAGATCGACCGCGAAGCCTCCGTTGCCGCGGTGCGTCGCCTCGCCGAGCCGCTCGGGCTCAGCGTGGAGGAGACCGCGCTCGGCATTCTCCGCGTCGTGACCGCCAACATGGCGCGCGCGATCCGTGTTGTCTCGGTGCAGCGTGGTTACGACCCGCGTGACTACGCCCTCGTGCCCTTCGGTGGCGCAGGACCCCTGCACGCCTCGCGCCTGGCGCGCGAGCTGGGCATGCGTCGCATCGTGGTCCCCGAGATCCCCGGCGCACAGTCGGCACTGGGGCTGCTCATGACCGACGTCAAGACGGACTTCATGCGCACGCACATCGCCCCCGTGGCCGAGGCCGGCAGCGTAGCCATCGACGCGATCTTCGCGGAGCTCACCGAGAACGCCGATGAGTGGTTCGTCGAGGAAGAAGTTTCGGAAGAGGGACGTGCCGCTGTGCGTCGTATGGACCTGCGCTACCGCGGCCAGAACTTCGAGCTCGCTGTCGAGATTCCCGAGGGTTACAGCTTCACTGCCAGCGGCGTGACGCCCATCGTGGAGCTGTTCCACGAGGCACACGAGCGTGTCTACGGCTACCGTTCGGAGGATGCGCAGATCGAGGCGGTGACCTTCCGTCTGGAGGCGAGTGGATCCGCACCGCGGTTCGACGTTCGCGAGGACGAGGTCACCGAGAACACAGCGGATGCCGCACGCGTTGACCTGCGCAGCTCCTGCTTCGATCCTGCTGTCGGCTTCGTGGACACCCCGGTCTATGACCGTGCGCTGTTGACGCCCGGCGATGTCATCGAAGGCCCGGCGATCGTCGAGCAGATGGACACCACCACGGTGCTGCTGCCCGGGGACCACTGCCGTGTCGATTCCTACCGCAACCTGATTATCGAGATCGGAGCTCAGTCATGAGTGCAGTGCAGAAGCGATCCGGGCTCGACCCGGTGCTGATCGAGGTCGTCGGTTCGGCGTTCTCCACGATCGTCGAAGAGATGAGCGAGACGCTGGTCAAGGCCGCATACTCGCCCAACATCAAGGAACGCCGCGACTGCACGGCGAGCTTTTTCGACGCCGCCGGCCAGGCAATCGCGCAGGATGAGGGTGGCTCACCGCTGCACCTCGGATCGCTCATGGGCATCGTGGAGGCGCTGCGTGCGCGCTACCCGCTGGAGCAGATTCAGCCGGGTGACATCTTCATCGGTAACGACCCGTACACGGGTGGCGGATCGCACCTGCCGGACATCGTTCTGGCGGCGCCGATCTTCGTCGATGGCGAGTTGAGCGCTTGGGCTGCCACGCTCGCGCACCACGCGGACTTCGGTGACCGTGGCCATGCGCACATCTTCCAGGAAGCAATTCGGATCCCTCCGGTGCACCTGGTCAAGGAGGGCGTGCGCCAGGAGGAGCTGCTGCAGCTCATCCTGCTCAACTGCCAGATTCCCGAGGAGCGAATCGCTGATCTTCGGGCGCAGGAAGCGGCGCTGCGCGTTGCAGTCACGCGCTACGAAGAGCTGTGTGCGCGCTACGGCGTGGAGACGGTGCGCGCGATCGGTGACGAGCTGCTCGACTATACGGAGCGTCGTACGCGTGCGGCGATCGCCGAGTTCCCCGACGGTGAGTACACCTTCGAGGACAAGTTCGATGCTCCGGAGCTCGACGATGAACTCACCCTGAAGGTGCGCATCGTCGTGAGCGGCGAAGAGATGCTGTTCGACTTTGCGGGCAACCCGCCGCAGGTACGAGCCAGCGTCAACGTCGTGTGGACCGGGCTCTACGCCGCGGTCTACTACACGATCAAGACGTTGATCGATCCGGACATCGCTCCGAACGCCGGGCTCTACCGTCCGGTGACGATCGAGGCGCCTGAGGGATCCATCATCAACTGCTCGGCACCCGCGGCAGTCAACGGCCGCAGTGAGACCTGCCAGCGCATCGTCGATCTGATCCAGGGTGCACTCGCCCCGGCCGTGCCGGAGCGTGTAACGGGAGCGTCGAACGGCGCCAACACCGGCGTGCACTTCTCGGGCCATGATGCCGTGCGTGGACGTGACTTTGTCTACCTGGAGACGATCGGCGGCGGCAGCGGTGCCCGTTTCAACAAGGACGGTCTCGACGGTGTGCAGGTGCATATGACGAACACGTCGAACCTGCCGGTCGAGAGCCTGGAGAGCGAGTATCCGCTCATGGTCGAGGCCTACGAGCTCATCGAGGACTCGGGCGGAACCGGTGAGCACCGGGGTGGCATGGGTATCCGCCGGAAGATCCGCGTAGAGGCACCGGACGTGCACTTCTGGCTCGACACGAGCCGTCAGAAGTCACAGCCGTGGGGTGTCTTCGGCGGTGGCGACGGCGACTCGGCGCACTGTGAGCTGAGCGAGGACACGCGCCCGATCGACCACGGCTACACGGTCATGCAGCCGGGCCAGTGGGCGTCGATCGAGACGGCGGGCGCCGGTGGTTACGGCGACCCGAGCAAGCGTTCGGAGGAACGAATCGCCCGCGACCTGCGCGATGGGCGAATCTCTGACGAGACGGCGCAGAGCTACAACAACAGCTGATGCGTTGAGACGGACGGGAGGATGCTGTGACCCAGCATCCTCCCGTTTTCTATGCCTGGGTGATGGAACCCACGGAATCGCGCATGAGCAGCGATGCGTTGAGCAGGTGGTCGTGGGCGGATGGTGCATGTCCGCGAATCGCGCCGATCAGCGTGGTGGCGGCTGTCGCGCCGAGCCGTTGTCGCGGTTGGTCGATCACGGAGACCGCAGGGCGCACGAGGGTCGTCCAGTCCTGGTCATCGAAGCCGATGAATGCCAGATCCTGCGGCACGGCGATATCGCGTGCGGTGAGGGCGCGGTAGGCACCGGAGGTGAGCGCGGCGTCGGTCGAGTGCAGGGCGGTGGCGGTGACGCCACTGTCGAGGAACGCCTCCACGGCACGCTGGGCGTCATCGACGGAGTACGCGGAGCGCAGCAGCAGGTGCTCGTCGGCGGGGATCTCCGCGGCGGCGAGAGCGCGCAAGTAGCCGATCACACGCTGCGCGGACGGGCGAAGAAGAGCGAAGTACGCGTCGTCGGGGCCTTCGGCGATAGCGCGGAGCTCGTCCAGGCTCTGCGTGGCCTCGGTGAGCAGCGCGATCCGAGTGTGCCCGTTGTCGATGAGCGCGCGCACGGCCTGTGCCGTGGCGTCTGCGTGATCAGCGGAGACGAGGGGGAGGGCGGCGAGGGTCGGCAGGCGGCGGTCGAGGAGGACGACGGGGATGCCTTCGGCGGCGATCCGGGCGATGGCCTGGGGATCTCTCTGCAACACGGGGGCGATCGCGATGCCGTCGACGCGCTTCTCGGCGAGCAGTTCGATGGAGCTGCTCTCGATCTCGGGGTCGTTGTCGGTGTTGCTGACAAGGACCTCGAATCCGGCGGATCGTGCCGCGTCGGTGAAGCCGCGGAGGACGGCGGAGAAGAAGGGGTTGGCGACGTCTGGCAGCACCACGCCCAGGGTGTGGGTGAGGCCGGACTTCATCGCTTTCGCGAGCTGGTTGGGGCGGTAGCCCAGTCGTTCTGCGGCTTCGAGCACCTTCTGCTTGGTCTGCGGACTCGCGGATCCACTGCGCGCGAGCACACGTGCGGCGGCGGATTTGGAGACACCTGCCTCCCTGGCGACGTCGATTATTGTGGCAGAGGCGTGGCGCTGCGTCATGGACTGCCTTTCACTGAAGCGTTGCTCGCATCGTACCGATGCCATTCATGGCCGGTTTCGCGAACATCATTTGATCAATTGTGCCCTTTGTGATTGACACCGTTCCCATTTTTCGCGAGAGTGTCTATTACAGGGTTGAGGGAACGTTCCCAGAATGGACTTTCAACCCCGGCTGATGGCGGCCGGTCGGCATGGCTGAGCGAACGCATCAGACCACATACCGACGACTCGCCCGGGTCGTACACAGCACGCGGCCGCATCGCGGTCGAGAAGTCAAAGGAGATTCACCATGGTGAACACGTCAGCGCGGATGCGTCGCACGGTTGGCGCGGTTGTCGCCGTCGCCGCGACCGCAGCCTCCCTGGTTGCTTGTTCCTCGACCGATGGCGGAGGCGCCGCCGCAGGATCGACGACCCTGCGATTCGGACTCGACAGCGACGTTCCCAACCTTGTCACCCCGCAGAACCAGGGCAGCGCGTCGATGATCCTCAACGGTGTGCTCCACCGCGGACTCGTGCAGTATGACAAGACCGGCGCGATTGTCCCGGCTCTCGCCGAGACCTGGGAAGAGGAAGCGGCACAGACCTTTACGTTCCACCTGCGCGAAGGCCTCACCTTCCATGACGGCAGCGAGCTCGACAGCGCCGACGTCAAGGCCAGCCTCGAGCACATGGCGAACCCCGACAGCGTTGCAAAGCTCTACCCCGCAGCCAAGGGAATTGCCTCGGTCGAGACGCCGGACGCAGAGACCGTCGTCGTCGAGCTGAGTGCTCCCGACGCCGCCTTCCTGTCGTACATGGCAGATGTCTCCGGCGCGATCCTTCCCTCCGAGGAAGTCGGCTCGGAAGGCCCCACCTATATTGGTGCCGGCCCGTACAAGTACGTCAGCTACGAGAAGGGCACGTCCTTCGTCGTGGAGAAGTTCGACGCGTTCTACGAGGACGGTCAGCCCTCGTACGACACGATCGAGTTCAGCATCATCCCCGACCAGGCAGCCCGTGACAACGCTCTGCTCAGCGGCAGCGTCGACATGACCTCTTTCGTTGGCTGGAACAGCTACTCGCAGGTCGAGAGCGCGGGCAACCTCGTGCTCGACGCCACCGAGGGCCCGTTCATGTACCTCCTCTTCAACACCACCGAGGGTTCGCCGTTCTCGAACCCGAAGGTGCGCGAGGCCGTCGCGTGGGCCGTCGACCGCCAGGCCGTCGTCGACGCAGCGCTCGGTGGCGTCGGCGCGCCGCTTGAAGGCATGCCGATCCCCGAGGGATCCGACTTCTACAACGCCGACCAGGCTAACCACTTCACCAAGGACGTGGAAAAGGCCAAGGCACTGCTTGCTGAGGCGGGCTACCCGAACGGCTTCACTGCGCGGATGCTCTCGTCGTCGCAGTACTCGTTCCACCAGGACACCGCGATCTCGGTGCAGAACGACCTCAAGGCGATCGGCATTGAGCTCGAGATGAACCTCCCTGACTGGCCGACCCGTCTCGAGATCGGCGCAGCCGGCGACTACGACATCGCCGTCTACGGAACCGTGGGCGTCACAAACGACCCGGCCTTCCTTGACCAGATCCTCACGCCTGCCGGCGCGCAGAACGCTCCCTTCGGCTACAACGACGCGAAGGTGAACGAACTGCTTGCCTCGGGCCGTGCCGAAGCAGACCTTGACGCACGCAAGGCGATCTACGACGAGCTGGGCGAGTACGTGCTCGAGACGGCTCCGATCGTGGGCCTGGCATGGCGCTCGCAGGCCTACGGTCTGTCCGACACGATCAGCGGATTCACGAACATCCCGGGATTCCTCACGTTCAACTCGGGCTACACGCTGGCCACCACCACATCTAAGTAAGACCTGACTGCCCGGGCACCCTCTGGGGTGCCCGGCCAGCAGTACGGAAGGAATGACCGATGGCGATGATGATTCTCCGGCGGCTTGCCGCGGGTATCGTGCTGCTCTTCGTCGTCGCTACCGTCGTGTTCTTGGCGATGCAGCTCGTGCCGGGTGACCCCGCACGGCTCATCCTCACCGGCACAGGAGCGACTCCGACGGAAGAAGCCGTCGAGCAGCTGCGAGAGAAGCTCGGCCTGAATCTGCCGCTGTGGCAGCAGTATTTCCACTTCCTTGGGGATATACTCTCTGGCACCCTCGGTCAGTCCGTGCAGGACGGCAACACTGTCGCCTCGCACATTGCGCTCCGCCTGCCGCGGACACTTCAGCTCGTTCTGACCGCAACGGTCATTTCGGTAATCTGCGGGATCGCTCTCGGCGCGGCCGCCGCTCGACGTGGGGGATGGGTCGACCGTCTCACACTCGCCGGTACGTCTTTCGCCGTCGCGGTTCCTTCGTACGTGGCGGCCGTCATCCTCGTCTACGTCGTCGGCGTGCAGCTGCGCTGGCTCCCCTCCGGCGGCTACACCCCGCCGGATCGTGACTTCGGCGATTTCGTACAGACCCTGATCCTCCCGGTGATCGCGCTGTCGATCGGTTTCACCGGAATCGTGGCGCGGATGACGCGCTCCTCCGTTCTTGGAGTGCTCAACCAGGACTGGGTGCGCACGGGTCGCGCGGTGGGCAACCGTGAAGGCACGGTCTTCCGCAAGCACGTCCTGCGCAACTCGCTCTCGCCTGTGCTCAGTGTCACCGCGCTTCAGCTCGGTGGCCTGCTCGGCGGCACCGTCATCATCGAGCGCGTGTTCAGCTGGCCTGGTCTCTCCGGGTTGCTCATCGACGGCGTTACCGCCCGCGACTACCCGCTCGTGCAGGGCGTGGTGCTGGTCATCGCCGCCATCTTCATTCTCATCAACATCGCGGTCGACATCGCCTATGGCTTCCTCGACCCGCGTGGACGGACGCAGTAATCATGTCGGCATTTCTTCGTGAACTTCGTTCCCCCGGCGTCCTGCTCTCGGCGCTGTTTCTTGCGCTGCTGATCCTGCTCGCCGTTTTCGCGCCCATCGTGGCGCCGTTTGACCCTGTCGCGCAGAGTGCACAGCGACTGGCGTTGCCGAGCGCTGAGCACCTGCTTGGTACGGATCAATTCGGTCGCGACGTGCTCTCGCGCCTGATCTACGGCTCGCGGATTGACCTTGTGGTCGCCTTCGGTGCCGCGGCGCTCGCCGCCACGCTTGGCGTCACGATCGGCCTGATCGGTGGCAGCAGCAAGGGCATCGTGAACCTGCTGTCGATGCGTTCGATCGAGGTCATCCTTGCTTTCCCGCCCATCGTCTTCGCGCTCATGGTCGTCACGATGATCGGTCCTGGCGTGCTCACGCTCATCGTCACGATGGGGATCCTGTTCGCCCCCGCTTTCGCCCGCATCGTCTACGGTGAAGTTCTCACTTTGCGTAACCTCGAATACGTGCAGGCGAGCACTGTGATCGGCACGCCCAAAGCGCGAGTGCTGTTCCGCGTCATCCTTCCCGGTGTCATAGCGCCGGTGCTCGTCCAAATGTCGCTCACCCTCGCCGCAGCGCTCCTCCTGTCGTCCGGTTTGAGCTATCTCGGCCTCGGTGTTGTGCCTCCTGACCCTTCGTGGGGCGGGATGATCGCGGAGGGCCAAGCGCTGATGACGCGCTCGCCCATGCTGCTGTTCATCGCGGGAGGCATCGTCGTGGCGACGGTCCTCTCCTTCTCGGTGCTGGCGGACGCCCTTGAACGCTCATTGGATCCGCGTCGTCGGCGATCCAAGAAAGATAAGGCGGTTGCGTTCGCGCGAACCGAGACAATCCAGACGCGTCGCGTCTCGACCGGAAGGCGGTTGCCATGAAGTTCGGTGCTCACAGCCAGATGTTCGCCCACGAGATCGCAGAGGACCCGCGTGGCGTGCTGCGAACGGTGCGGGAGCTTGGGATGGATGCGATCGAGATCAACGTCGGCGATCCAGCCACATTTCCGGTAGGCGAAGTGGTGGCGGGGGTGGCCGAGACAGAACTCGATGTTGTTCTTGGCGTCGCACTACCTGCGCACCGGAATACGGTCAGTTCTGACGCTACGGAGCGCGCAGATGGGCTCGCTCATCTGCAACGCTGTATCGACATCGCGCATGAGATCGGCGCACGCAAGATCTGTGGGGGATTGCATTCCGCCAATGGTGTGTTCGTGGGGCGCCCTCGAACGGTGCAGGAGTGGCAGTGGAGCATTGATGCGCTGCGTCATGCCGCAGTATCTGCAGAAGCAGCCGATGTCCTCCTTACGGTTGAGCCGGTGAGTCGCTACTCGGGGTACTTTCTCAACACAGCTGCCGATGCGCTTGCACTAGTGGAGGAAGTCAACTCCACACATGTACTGGTCCAGCTCGACACTTGGCATATGAACATCGAGGAGTCGGACACTCCCTCCGCAATCCGGAGCGTAGGGTCTAAGCTCGGGCACTTTCATGGAGTCGAGAGCAACCGCGGGATACCCGGAACGGGACAAGTGCCGTGGAAGGGCGTGTTCGATGCGCTCGCAGACGTCGGCTATGACGACCTCATCGTGTATGAGCATTTTCCGGTGGGTCTGCCGCAGATGGCGGTCCGCACCCACACCTGGCGGAACATTGCCAGCTCCGAGGATGTCTGCATTGACGGTACTCGGCGCCTCACGACGATTCTGGAAGCAAGTAAGGCTGCCAGCGCATGACCGAAGCGACAACCTCTCAGCCTCTGATGCGCGTGCATGACCTGCGGGTCGGCTTCACGAAGGAGGCGGAGACCACCTTCGTTACACATGGCATCAGCTTCGAGATCGGCGAACGCGAGACGCTTGCGCTGGTCGGAGAGTCGGGGTCGGGAAAATCGGTGACGGCGATGTCGATTCTGGATTTGCTCCCGCGCACAGCCGTGCGCAAGGGGTCCGTTCGCTGGGGCGAGGAGGAGCTCATTGGCGTGGGTCCGGCGCGGTTGCGTCAGTTGCGTGGTGGCACGATCGGGGTGATCTTCCAGGAGCCGATGACTGCCTTCAACCCGGTGTACACGATCGGCCGTCAGATCTCGGATGCCATCCTGCTGCACGAGAAGCTCAGCCGCCGTGGGGCGCTGGCTCGAGCTGTCGAACTGCTGCGTGAGGTCGGCATCCCTGAACCTGAGCGACGCATCACCTCGTACCCGCACCAGCTCTCCGGCGGGCAGCGGCAGCGCGCGATGATCGCAATGGCGATCTCTGGTTCGCCGAAGTTGCTTATCGCGGATGAACCGACAACGGCGCTCGATGTCACCGTGCAGGCGGAGATCCTTCGCCTGCTGCGCAGCCTGCAGGAAAGCCGCGGGATGTCGATTCTGCTCATCACCCATGACATGGGCGTGGTCGCAGAGATGGCGGATCGGGTCGTCGTAATGAAGGACGGCCTCGTGGTCGAGGCGGCCGATGTCTACTCGCTGTTCGCCGCACCGCAGAATGCGTACACACAGCGGCTTCTCAACGCTGTCCCTAAGCCGAGCCTGCTCACCGCAGAGGTGCGCGAGGCGGCCCCTGATGTCGAGCCAGCGACGCCGCCCGCGCTCGTCGTGGACGATCTGCACATCCGCTATCCCGGATCGTGGCGAAAGCCCGGCTTCCTCGCCGTCGAGGGCGTGAGCTTTGCGGTTCCGGCTGGCAAGGTTGTCGGCCTCGTCGGTGAATCCGGATCCGGCAAGTCGACGATCGGCAAGGCCGTCGTCGGCCTGCTCCCGATCGAGTCGGGACGCGTGGAGATCGCGGGCACCGACGTCACCTCTGTCGCCGGTGCCGAGCTGCGCCGTGCGCGCGCTGCCTATGGAATGGTCTTCCAGGATCCAGCGTCGTCATTGAACCCGCGCGTTTCCATTGGGGCTTCGATCGCGGAACCGCTCGCGGTTCACCGCTCCGAGCTGTCGGCGGCCGAACGTCGTCGTCGCGTCACGGATCTGTTGGAACAGGTGGAGTTGCCCGCAGCGTGGGCATCACGCTTCCCGCACGAGCTCTCCGGTGGCCAGCGTCAACGGGTGGGCATCGCCCGTGCGCTTGCTCTGGAGCCGAAGTTGCTCATCGCGGACGAGCCAACCTCAGCGCTGGATGTCTCGGTGCAGGCCGCGGTCCTCGATATCTTCCAGGAGCTGCAGGAGCGCCTTGGATTCTCCTGTCTGTTCATCAGTCACGACCTCGCCGTGGTCGAGCTGCTGTCGGAGAACGTGGTCGTGCTGCAGAAGGGCGCGATCATCGAGCAGGGATCAGCGCGTGGCGTGCTCACGAACCCGCAGATGCCGTACACGCGGCGCCTGGTGGCTGCGGCGCCTGTGCCTGACCCCGTTGTCCAGCGTCAGCGTCGGATCGCTTGATTCGGGCGCCGGGTAATGCGCGCGGCGTGGCTCTGTCCCCCGACCTCGCGCGCCACTCGGGCGTGTCGTATGACGTGCTCGACTTCGGCTAGACTGTTGAGGTTGTCTGCCCAGATCCGGAATCGCCGGCTACGGACAGACACGTGCAACACACCCTCCTGCTTCCGGGAAAGTCCCGGGAGCCGTTCTAGTCCGAAGGAGGTGGGTAAGTGACGCACCAGTACGAGCTCATGGTCATTCTGACCCCCGAGCTGGATGAGCGCCAGGTTGCCCCCAACCTCGACAAGTTCCTGAAGGTCATCACCAACGATGGTGGCTCGATTGACAAGGTCGACATCTGGGGCAAGCGCCGTTTCGCCTACGAGATCAACAAGAAGAACGAGGGCATCTACGCCGTCGTCAACTTCACCGCCACCAGCGAGGCCACGCAGGAGCTCGACCGTCAGCTCGGTCTGAGCGAGCTCGTGTTCCGCACCAAGGTGCTCCGCGCCGAAGAAGCAATCGCACAGGTTGCTGCTGAGGCCAAGCGCGCCGAGGAGAAGGCTGCTCGCAAGCCCAAGGCAGCGAAGGCCTAAGACCCATGGCCGGCGAAACCGTCATCACCGTGGTGGGCAACCTCACGGCCGACCCCGAACTGCGGTACACGCAGAACGGGCTGCCGGTGGCGAACTTCACCATCGCATCGACGCCTCGTAACTTCGACCGTGCGGCGAATGAGTGGAAGGACGGCGAAGCGCTGTTCCTCCGCGCGTCCGTGTGGCGTGAGTTCGCGGAGCACGTGGCAGGTTCACTGACCAAGGGCATGCGGGTCATCGCGACCGGCCGTCTGCGTCAGCGTTCCTACCAGGACCGCGAGGGCAACCAGCGCACGGCGATCGAGCTGGAGGTCGACGAGATCGGCCCCTCGCTGCGGTACGCCACGGCGCAGGTCACCCGCGCTGCCTCGAACGGTGGCGGCGGCGGACAGTCTCGTCCTGCGCAGCAGCAGGTGTCGGAAGAGCCGTGGTCTACCCCCGGTTCGTCCACCAGCGCAGATGCTTGGAGCACTCCGGGCAGCTTCGGCGACGACACTCCGTTCTGATCAAGTCTCGGGATGCGCGCGCATAGCGCGGCAGCATCCGCAAAAAACTAAGGAAAAACCATGGCTGGAAAGTCGAGCGGCGACCGCCGCAAGCCGCGGAAGGGCGCGAAGAACGCCGCTCCCGCGAAGTCGATCCGCGTTGGTGTCATCGACTACAAGGATGTCGCGACCCTCCGCAAGTTCATCTCGGAGCGTGGAAAGATCCGCGCCCGTCGTATCACCGGTGTCTCGGTTCAGGAGCAGCGTCTGATCGCCAAGGCGATCAAGAACGCACGCGAGATGGCTCTCCTGCCCTACGCCGGCGCTGGCCGCTAAGGAGGAGCCCCATCATGTCGAAGCTGATTCTTACGAATGAGGTCGCCGGGCTCGGTGGAGCCGGTGACGTTGTCGAGGTCAAGAACGGGTACGCCCGCAACTACCTCATCCCGCAGGGCTTTGCTGTCGCGTGGACGCGCGGTGGCGAGAAGCAGGTTGCGTCGATCCGTGCTGCCCGCGAGGCACGCGCGATCCACGACCGCGACGACGCTGTTGCCCTGAAGAACACGCTGGAGAGCGCCAAGGTGCGCCTTGCCGTCAAGGCAGGCGGCGAAGGCCGTCTCTTCGGTTCGGTCAAGACCGCCGACGTCGCTGACGCTGTTGCTGCAGCCGGCCTCGGTGCGATCGACAAGCGCAAGGTGCACATCCCCGCCCCGATCAAGGTCGTCGGCGAGCACCAGGCCACGGTTCGTCTGCACGACGACGTGACCGCCGTCATCACGCTGCAGGTCGTCGCCGCCAAGTAAGGCGCGACACCTCCGGAACGGCCTCTGTCCCTCGGGACAGGGGCCGTTCCGCATGAGTGCGGGGGTGGATGCCTCGGAGTCGTAAGCTCCGAGGCATCCCTCACCGCGATTCAGCTAGGCGCGACGACCGCGAAGAGCGAACCCGCCGGCCGCGAGCAGCAGCAGGCTCAGAACCACCAGCGCGACCGGCGCCGCCCCACCCGTCGAAGCCAGCATCGGCGTCGAACCGCTGCCGCTTGCGAACGCGTGCGTCGATCCGGGCGTGCTCGCCGGGGTGTTCCCCGGGTTCGTTCCGGGAGTGGTGCCGGGGTTGGTCCCGGGATCAGTGCCGGGGTCCGTACCAGGGTCCGTGCCCGGGTCCGTGCCCGGGTCCGTACCGGGGTCGGTCCCGGGGGTGGTTCCCGGCGTCTCGACGACGCTGGTGCCGAGAACGGCGATGGCGTTGCCGCCGACAGTGATCGGAATCGAGACCGGGAGGCCCAGCTGCGTGCCGCCCAGGAGCGAACCGCCACCACCCGTGGTCGGGGTCGACCACCCGCCCGTCGACGGGCCCGTGGCGGGCGAACCCTCCGCCGAGCTGTCGCCGAGAACCGCGATCGCGTTCCCGACGACACTCACCGGAACCGCGATCGGCGCGAGCACCTGCGTGCCGCCGAGGATCGAGTCATCACCCGAGGTGTTCGGCGCGGGAGCGGGTGCCGGGGCGGGTGCCGGAGCCGTCGTACCGGCGGGTGCCTGCGACACCGTGCTGTCGCCGAGCACGGCGATGGCATTCCCGGACACGTCCACCGGCACGGTGACGTCCAGCAGCGCCTGCGTGCCCGAGAGCAGTCCGTCGATGCCGCTGGTGGTGATCGCCGGCGGGGCTGCCGGCGCCGCGGGCGGCGCAGGCGTGGACTCGGCCTCCGCCGTTCCCAGCACTCCGAGAGCGTTGTCGGTGACGGACACCGGCACGTTCACGGTGACGACCGCCTGTGTGCCGGATGCTGCGCCGTCATCCCCGGAGGTCGCCGGCGCGGCTTCCTCGCTGTGCGCCAGCACCACGTCGGGTGCGGGTGCAGGCTCGGGAACCGGAGTGGGTGCCGGCGCATCCACCACGGACGTGCCGAGCACCGAGATCGCGTTGCCGACGAGCGACAGCGGTGCTGTGACGGGCGCGAGAATCTGCGTGCCCGAGAGCAGCCCATCCTCGCCCGTGGTCTCTGCCGCATTGGCGGCTGTCGCGCCGAGCAGGGTGACCCCGCCGGCGAGGAGCAGGCCCCACAGGGCCCGCTTGATGAAAGTACGCATGATGTATCTCCTGACTGGTTGCTTTGAGTGATGGCGCGCGAACGCGCGGGTTCTTCCGCCTGTGCGGCGGCTCAAGGCAGGTCAGTCAGGTGAGGCGTCAGTGTCGAACGTCGGCGATGACGGCAGCGCCTCGCTGGCGGCGCCGGATGCGTGTGCAGACGCAAGGAGCGTCTTGTCGTAGGCGCCAGGAAGGTGCCCGGCCGTCCCGTTCGATCCTCCCGCGCCACTGGAAGCGGACGCAGAGGGAGAAACTCCCGACGGTGCGTGCGCGGGGCCCTGGGGTGATGTCGGCGGCGAGGGCGCTGCGGACGGCGGGATGTCGTCAGCATCCGTCTGCCATGCCGAGGATGCGCTCGCGGTCGGTGTGCGACCGGACGTCCCCGCCGTCGCGGATGCGGAGGCCAGGAGCGAAGCGCTGGGTGTGATCGCGGCCGGTGCGACCGGAGCGGGAGTGAGAACCGGTGATGCCGGCGTTGGTGGCGTGACCTCGGGTCTCGGAGTCGTCACCCCGGGAAGAACGATCTCGACGATGGGGGCAACGATGTCGTCGACCACGGGGGTGACGACCCCGATCACCGGAGCCAGAGTGTCGTCCAGTTCGGAGCCGACCGTGCCGACTGTGCCAACCGTCGTATCGACGACGTCCAGCACCGTGTCGACCGTATCGACCGCCGTATCGACGACGACCAGAACGTCGTCGGTGACTTCTTCGACGATGGCTGCAGCGGGGGGCCCGGCGACCGGCAGGGACTCGACGACCTCGGTGACGCCGTCGACGACTGGCTCGGGGGCAATCACCGTCTCGACGACACCGAGGACGTCGGACACCGGTGACATGATCGATGACGTCGTGTCGCTGACGACGGAGGTGAGATCTTCGAGCAGCCCGGTCGGGCGCTCGACCGCCGACGCGGATCCGGAGCTCAGCGCGATGCTCAGCACAACCCAGCCGAGCACGATCACGGCTCCACCGAGGAGGCCGGTGATGGCACGGCGGGTCCTACACGCGAGAGCGTCCACGTCACCTTCCCCTCTGAAGGAACGTCTTGCACGGAGCTGGGGTTGTAGGAGCCGAATGTACTCCTCACACGGGCATCCGTCTAGACCGACTTTCTCGGAGCTCGGACAGAAACCGCGTGATTCCGCGGAGGCGCGCCCGGCGCAGTTTCGACTTGACTTTCCCCACAGTTGTACACACGTGCATAGATCACTGACAAACCTTCAACGTGGGGTTTAAGTCGCTTGTTATCCACATCCTGGGGAAACAGCAAATACCAGGTCAGAGCGAAATAACTTAGGCAACCATTGAGTTGTTCCCACAGTTATACACAGAGCTTGTTCACAGACATGCCGGAGTTCTTCGCACACTCTCCACACAGTTATCCACAGGCTCTGTTGCGTGGGGATAAGGGCGCTCGTAGCGTGGGGGAGCCCCCCGATGTCCGAGGCCTGTGGTCTTGTTGTGTCAGGGTCGCCGCGGCCCGATCCAGGCAGCGAAGCGATCTCGGAATCCGGGCGGGCGCGCACAGGTCGCTGACAGCGGAAGGGGTCACGTGTCGATTGCTGACATCTCGGACGAGCGCCTCGGAGGAGGGCGCGGACCCGAACGCACCCCACCGCACGACCTGATCGCCGAACAGAGCACCCTGGGTGGAATGCTGCTCTCGAAGGACGCGGTCGCCGACGTCATCGAGACGCTCCGTGGCACCGATTTCTATGTCCCCAAGCATGAGCTCATCTTCGACGCGATCCTGACGCTCTACTCGCACGGTGAGCCGACCGACGTCGTCGCCGTCACCGACGAGCTGATCAAGTCGGGCGACCTCGGGCGCGCGGGCGGCGCCGACTATCTGCACTCGCTGACCTCCATCGTGCCGACCGCCGCCAACGCCGGCTACTACGCGAGCATCGTGTCCGAGCGCGCGATCCTGCGCAAGCTCGTGGATGCCGGAACCCGCATCGTGCAGATGGGTTACGACGGCCAGGGCGACGCCACCGACCTCGTGAACAACGCCCAGGCCGAGATCTACTCCGTGACCGGCGGGCAAGAGACCGAAGACTACGTCCCGCTCACGATCGCCGTCGACTCAGCGCTCGAAGAGATCGAAGCGGCGAGTGGTCGCGATGGCTCGATGACGGGCGTGCCGACAGGATTCCGTGAGCTGGATGAGCTGACGAACGGCCTGCACGGCGGCCAGATGATCGTCATCGCCGCTCGTCCCGCCATGGGTAAGTCGACGCTCGCGCTGGACTTCGCCCGTGCAGCATCCATCGGGCACAACCAGCCGTCGATCTTCTTCTCGCTCGAAATGGGGCGCGCCGAGATCGCCATGCGACTGCTCAGCGCGGAGGGATCCGTCCCGCTGCAGAGCATGCGTAAGGGCACGCTGGACCAGCGTGACTGGACGACCGTCGCCGCGACCCGCGGGCGTATCAACGACGCTCCGCTGTACATCGACGACAGCCCCAACATGACGCTCGTCGAGATCCGCGCGAAGTGTCGCCGCCTCAAGCAGCGCGCGGGCCTGCGCATGGTGATCATCGACTACCTCCAGCTCATGACGAGCGGCAAGCGCGTCGAGTCTCGTCAGCAGGAGGTCTCGGAGTTCTCACGTGCGCTGAAGCTGCTCGCGAAGGAACTGCAGGTTCCCGTCATCGCGTTGTCGCAACTGAACCGTGGTTCTGAGCAGCGCCAAGACAAGAAGCCCGCGATCAGCGACCTGCGTGAGTCCGGCTCGATCGAGCAGGACGCCGACATGGTGATGCTGCTGCACCGCGATTCTGTCTACGACAAGGACGTGCGCCCGGGCGAGGCCGACCTCATCGTCGCCAAGCACCGTAACGGCCCCACCGCGACGATCCCCATCGCCTTCCAGGGCCACTTCTCGCGCTTCACCGACATGGCGCCGGGTGGCGACTTCGGTGGCGGCGGCGGGTTCGGCTAAGCCGGGTGTCTGCCCCTCTTGCTAGGGTGGCGGCGTGCGATGGCGGGCGGACGAGGCGGGTGGTTCACGAGGTGTTCCATCCTCTCCGGGGATACCCCGGGGCACGCAGGCTGAGCTGACAGAAACGCCGCAGGCGCCTCCCTGCGCTTCGCGCAGTACAGCGCCCGCACTGATGGACGAGTCGTGCGCCCGCCATCGCACGCTGCGTTCGCATCTGGCGAGCGTTAGCGCATGACGTCGACCGCGGCCGCCCGCGCCCTGGGGCACAGTCCGCAGCCCGCGGCATCCGCGATTGCCCGGGCGCTTGCCGACGCCTTCCTCGAGACTCCGTCGTGGACTCGACCCGAGCTGATGGCAGCCGGGGCGCGCGTTCTGGGTGCCCGCCGCCGCTGGCTCGGACCTGTCGTCGATGAGATCCTCGGCGACCTCGTGCGAGCGCCTCACGATTCACCGCGGCTGCTTGCCACACTGATCGAAGACTCTCCCGCCTTTCGGGAAGGCGTCTCCAAGGCCGCGGCACGGCGCGCCCCGCAGCAGATTCATTACCGGCCGCTCGCGCCGCAGCATCCGCCCGCACTGTCGCATCCGCTGGATCCGGAGCCCCCTCTGCCGCGGCTCCGTACCCTCCCGGAGCTCGCCGCGCTGCTCGATCTCAGCCTCGGGCACCTTGAGTGGCTCGCCGACACGAAGAACTGGAATCGACGGGCCCGCCCTGGCAGTCTCCATCACTACCGCTACGAATGGCGGACTCGTCCGGGGCGCGTCCCGCGGCTGCTCGAGGTGCCCGAGGACCGGATGCGACGCACCCAGCGCGCCCTGCTGGATCAGCTCCTGTCACGCATTCCTGCGAACGACGCGGCGCATGGCTTCCTTCCCGGGCGGAGTGCCGTCACGGGGGCCGCGCGGCACGTGGCATCCGACATCGTCATCTCGCTCGACCTGACCACGTTCTTCGCGCGCGTCACCGCGACCCGCATCTACGGAACGCTCCGGCAGGCGGGATACGACGAGCAGATCGCTCACGCCATCACCGGGCTGTGCACGAACGCCGTACCCCCGCGGGTACTGGCGGCGATGCCTCCCGGCGGGTCGCCGGAGGAGCGCTTCGCTCTGCGGCGGGCGCTTGCGGCAAGCCATCTGCCGCAGGGGGCGCCATCGTCGCCGATGCTGGCAAACCTCGCGGTGCGCCGGCTCGACTCGCGGCTGACGGGGTGGGCCGAGAAGGCGGAAGCCAGCTACACGCGCTATGCGGATGATCTGACCTTCAGCGGCAGCGGCGTGATCGCAAGACGGCCGGATGCCTTCGTTCGCGGCGTCCGACGCATCATCGCCGACGAAGGGCACATCGCGAACCCGGCGAAGACGCGCGTCCGACGACAGGGCACTCGTCAGGCAGTCACGGGCATCGTCGTCAACCAGCATCCGAATCTCTCTCGCGTCGAGTTCGACCGGCTCAAGGCGATCCTCCACAACTGCGCCGTCCACGGCCCAGCCGCGCAGAATCGCTCAGACGCGAGCGACTTCCGTGCCCACCTGCTGGGACGGATCTCCTGGGTCGAGAGCCTGAACCCTGGGCGAGGAGCAAAGCTGCGTCGGGAGTTCTCACGCATCGACTGGGGAAGCCCGTAGCGATTGGTCGTCAGGATCCCTGATCCCGCCAGAAGATCGGCGGGCGCTCTGTCGGGCGGCGCGGCACGTAGTTGCTCCAGGACCGCTGGTACGTCCGGTAGCCGTGGAAGGCACCGGTGATCGCCCAGGCGACGCCCACCACGGCACCCACCGTGATGGCCCAGCCCAGTGCACCGCTCACCGTCTGCACGAGCGCGCCGGCGAACATCCCGTACACGCAGGCGTTCACGATGATGATCAGCACGGCAGAGCTGCCGAACAGGTGACTGAAGTCGCTGCGACGGTGCAGGAACGAGTACGTGCGCGCCATCCCGGCTTCGTCGTCGGTGGAAGAGGCGAGGAAGTACTGTGCGACCTGAGGGTCGAGGTCGACGTACCCGCTGCGCATCCGGTTCATTGCGACGACGTACATGAGGTCTTCGTCCGCCACATTGACGACCCGCATCTGCGTCATCACGCCGATGAGGCACAGGAACGCGAGTATGGCCAGCAGTGCGGCCGTGAACCAACCCGAGAACGCGGATGCTTGGCCGAGAAGTCCGATCGTCACGAGTCCCGCCGACACGAGCGTGAGGAAGATCGTGATCCGCGTGAGCACCTCGCTCTGCGCGGTGCTGCGGGCCGCGAGCAGGCCCCAGTGCTCGGTGGCCAGAATCTGCGCGCGGCGTGCGAGCACGGCATCCGATTCCGCCGGATGGATCTCGGGCGGGATGTCGTCTGAAGCTGCGGCGCCTGCGTCCATTGGCTGTGCTCACGTTGTCTGACTGTGCTCGACGTCAGCATCCTTCTCTCTGCGGGTGGCATCCACAAGACCTCTTCGTGTGGCCTTCCCGTGCGGGTCGCCGGGGCGCGCGGCCCGAGGTCGCCGACCTGCGTTTGGTGACATCGTCCCGATGCTCTAATTTTGGACTTATGACAAACATGGTCTCCGTCCAGACTTTGGACTCCTCGCCGCCGCGTCGCCGTCTCGGTCGCGTGATCCTCGGCGCACTGCTCGCGATCTCGCTCTGGTGGCCCGCCCTGCCGGCCGCAGCAGCGCCCGCGCCCGCGCCGGTGGCCACGGTGACGACGGTGGAGTTGTCGCCGGCAGCGGCGCAGTACGGAGACATCACCGTGGCGGTGGCGCGCGTCACCCCTGCCGGGCCGGTGAACGTGATGGGTCAGCCCGTGACTTTCCTCCTTGATGGGGATCCTCTCGGAACGGGGATGCTGATCTACACGGGTTCGGGTGTCTTCACGGCGTTCGGCTTGTTCACCCGTGAGATTGCGGCGGGAACGCACACTCTGACCGCGAGGTTCGACGGGTACGCGCCGGCGACCGGAGACAGCGCCGCGGAGTCGACGAGCGAACCGGTATCCTTCACAGTGCGACAGGCCCCGAGCAGCACGGTGCTGGTCAGCGCCCCGGCAGCGGCGACCGCTTTCGAGACCATGGACGTCTCCGCATCGGTGTCCTCGCCCGTGAGTGGATTGGCTGGAACAGCGACTCTCTACGGAGACACCGTCCCTCTGGCCACGACGACCGTTGCCGTTGATGGCACTGTTCAGTTCGACGACGTCGTGGTCGCCCCGGGAATCAGCGCGCTTCACGTGGGCTTCGACGGGGATGCGGCGGCGAACTTCGCGCCATCGTCGTCGGCCTTCTTCCCCATCACGGTCTCGACGATCGCAACCTCAACTGCACTGCAGCTTTCCGATGCCGACACGTGGGCGGGCGACACGGTGACGGCGACGGTCGATGTGTTCGCCCTGCCCTCCGGAGCGACCGTGACGCCCCGCGAACTGCACGGCACAGTGGAGGTCCTCGTAAACGGGAAGGTGGTGGCCACTGCTCCCGTGCAGCCGAACGGTCCGACGGTCTTCGATGGTGCGCAGGCCCAGATCGCCCTGGATGCCGCCGCGCTCGGGCTCGGCGCGCACACCGTCTCGGCGCGGTTCCTGCCGATGGCCGGGCTCGATCCTTCCCGCAGCGCGGATGCTCCGCTGGCGGTGCGTCCGATCGTGACCACGGTGACTCCGGACCAGGGCACGGTGTCGGGAACACCCTCGCTGCCCGCATCCGTGGCGGTTCGGGTATCGGAAGAGCGGGGCGGTGAGTTCCCGGCGGCCGGCACCGTGCAGCCGTTCGTCGACGGCGCCTCGATCGGCGACCCCGTCGCGCTGGTCGGCGGTGCGGCCGAGGTGACGTTCGCCGGGTTGGCCGTCGGCACGCATGACGTCGAACTGCGCTTCGTTCCGCTCGCCAGTGATCGCGGCGAGAGCACCGCACAGGTTCGTGTCGAGATCGTCGCCGACCCCGTTCCCGCTCCTGCACCCGCACCTGCTCCCGCCGCACCGGCGACCGCGCTGCTGGCGACCACGGGTGGCGAGGTGCCGTGGCGGTCCCTCGGTGCGGGGCTGATGCTGCTTGCCGCGGGCGTGGTTCTGTCGCTGCGGCGCCGAGGCGCCGTCTAGGACTTCGCCCTGGCCTTCGCCCGTTGCTGCGCAGTACGGTGAGCACACGCGGAGCAGGGGAGGATGCATGGATCGCTTCGACACGATCGTCGTCGGCGCAGGCGTTGCCGGTCTCACGGCGGCGCGCCTGCTCGCCAGGGAAGGGCGCCGCGTCGTGGTCCTCGAGGCGCGCGATCGCGTCGGCGGACGAGTCGTCACCGACCGCTCCGATGGCCAGATCACCGATCTCGGTGCGTCGTGGATCCACGGCATCACCGACAGCCCTGTCGCTGCGGCGTGCGAGGCGTTCGGCATGTCCATGGTCGAGTTCACGGTCGGCGGCTATCAGCCCGACAGCCGACCGATCGTGTACTACGGGCCGGACGGGACGCGCCTCAGCCCGGACGAGACCGCGCAGTTCATCGACGACATTCACCGTGCGGATGCGGCGCTGCCGGCGATCATCGCGCACTCCGCGCCGCGCGATTCGTACCTCGACGTCACCGACGCCGCGATCGCTGCGCAGGGTTGGCCAGCCGACCGTGCTGAACGCGTGCGCGAGTACATGCGCCACCGCAGCGAGGAGCAGTACGGCGCGCGCATCGACGAGCTCGCAGCGCACGGACTCGACGATGACGTGGTCGACGGCGACGAGGTCGTCTTCCCGGATGGCTACGATCGTCTGCCGCAGCATCTCGCCGAAGGCCTTGACGTCCGTCTCGGCCACATCGTCACCGGCGTGCGGTGGGGCGATGACGGAGTGACCGTGACGACGGATGATCACACGTTCCGCGCGGCATCCGCCATCGTCACCGTCCCCGTCGGCGTGCTCCAGTCGAGCGACTTCAGGATCGAGCCCCCGTTGCCCGATCCGGTTCGCGGCGCGCTCGGACGCCTCACGATGAACGCCTTCGAGAAGGTGTTCCTGCGGTTTCCGACCAAGTTCTGGGATGACGGCGTTTACGCGATCCGTCAGCAGGGTCCGGCAGCGGACTGGTGGCACTCCTGGTACGACCTCACATCGCTGCACGGAACGCCGACGCTGTTGACATTCATGGCGGGTCCTGCAGCGCAGGCACTCAAAGCCAGCGATGACGCCACGATCGTGGCATCCGCCCTCGCTCAGCTCCGCCAGCTCTACGGTCCGAGCGTCACAGAGCCCACGCGCGCGCACGTGACGCGCTGGCAGGACGATCCCTTCAGTCGCGGCTCATATGCGTACATGACCCTCGGATCCACGACCGACGACCACGACGACCTCGCCACTCCGGTCGGCGGCGTGCTGCACCTCGCCGGCGAAGCGACCTGGACAGATGACCCCGCGACCGTCACGGCGGGCCTGTGCTCCGGTCACCGCGCGGCGGAGCGGGTGGCGCAGCGCAGCATCCCCATCGAGAGCCTGTGGCAGGCCTGACTACGCCAGCCGCACCGTGCTCTGCAGTCGGGTGCGCACATCGAACAGCTCGTTGCCGCCGATCACCCGCGCACCCGGGACGCCTGTCCGCAGGGCGGACCCGACGACGCTGCGGCGCACGACGATCGTCGGAACACCGCGGATGCTGCCGAGGGTCGTCACCGGCTGGGCCACGTCGTCATCGGGGAGCACGATCACCGCACCGTTGAAGCGGACGCCGGCCGCTTTCCCCACGGTGCGCATCCGCGACAGCAGTCCGGTCACCGGGGCGCTCGGACCGATCGCCGGTCCGACGATCTCGCCCTTGCGGAACCCGACGACGTCGCCGAAATCCTCGGAGAGCAGGCCGTACAGGCCTGTCGGGCTGAGGACGACGTGGTCGAGCGTGTCGCCGAGATCGGTGCCCGCCTGCACGTCGTGCCATGCGGTGAAGCCCATTCCGAGCTCGGATACCGCGTGGGCGGTCGCCTCTTGCGCGAGGGCGACGGCGAGCATCCGCCGCAGTTCGCGCGGCACCGTGCGCACCAGCGCGGGGTCGAAGGGATCCGCGATCTCCGTCCCTGCCCACTCGCGCACGAACTCGACGTACTGCGCTCGGATCGCGCCACCGGGAGTGCCGAAGACCTGGCCGCGCACGCGGGTTCCCGTCCGGCTCGGCGGATCCCACGCGCCCCATCCGGAGCTCTCCGCGAAACCGTGGCCGCGGTCATAGGACGCGCGGGCTTCGACGGTGCCCACGAACTCCCACGCGCGCTGCACCTGGATGAACACGGATGCGTCGCCCCCGGTGTCGGGATGCGCCTGGCGCAGCCGCAAGCGATAGGCGCGACGCAGGGTGTCGTCGTCGCTGTCGGGCGCGACGCCGAGGATCTCATAGGCGGATGCCGAGAGCGGACTGTCGAACATCAGTACTCGGCGCGACCCGGGTTCTCCGCCCAGGCGGAGAAGGGGTCGAAGAACGTCGTGGTGTCGCCCCGGCGCCACGGGACGTCCCAGGTCGAGTAGTCCGCGCCCACGAGGTTCCAGAAGTGGCGGTCGTCGAAACCTCCGCGCGCTGCGTCTTCGCGATCTGCGGCGAACACCACTTCGTCGACACGTGCCCACAGCGCCGTCGCGGCGCACATCGGACAGGGTTCGCACGAGCTGTACAGCACGCAGCCCTGCAGCGAGAAGGTGCCGAGCGCCTGGGCGGCGCGGCGGATCGCCACCACCTCGGCGTGCGCGCTCGGGTCGTTGTCGCGGGTGACGCGATTCTCGCCGGTGGCGATGACCTCGCCGTCTTTCACGACCACGGCGCCGAAGGGCCCTCCGCCGTCGGCCACGTTCGCGACGGCGATGTCGATCGCGCGCTGGAGGAAGGGGGAGTCGGTCATCGCTGTGCTCCTCGGCTCGGGTGATTCGAGTGTATCGATGGCTCAGTCGGGAACGTCGATGATGCTCTCGGTGCCGGTGATGGGTTGGACGGCACCGCCGGATGCTTCGGCGAGATCTGCCGCGAGGCGGTCGAGTTCCAGCGCGGGAACCCACAGCTCGAGCTGCGCTTTCGCGCCGTAGTGGGTCTCACCGAGAGTTGCGCCGTGCTGCGTGGCCCAGGCGCGCACGAGGTTGTCGTATCGTCCGGCATCCGCGTGAGCGACGTCGAACGTGACCTGAGTGAGCGGCTCTCGTCGCAGGAAAGTGGCATGATCCAGCGCTTCAGACACCGCCGACCCGTAGGCGCGCACCAGGCCGCCCGCGCCGAGCTTGATCCCTCCGAAGTAGCGGGTGACGACCGCGACGACGTCAGTGAGCTCGCGCCGCCGCAGCACCTCGAGCATCGGGATGCCGGCGGTGCCGGAGGGCTCGCCGTCATCGGAAGATCGTGCCTGATCGCCGAGCAGTCCCGTCACCATCGCCGTGCAGTTGTGCCGCGCATCCCACGCTCGCTTGCGGACGGCCGCGATGACAGCATCCGCCTCCGCCACCGAGGAAACCGGGGCGATGTGCGTGATGAACCGCGACTTCTTGATGACCAGTTCGTGGTCGACCGCCGCCGCGATGGTCTGCGGGTAGCGGCGGGCGGTCACCTCTTCACGATACCGAGAGCGCGGAGGCTGCGCAGGGTACCGCTAGTGGCGGACGAGCGCCTCGGGGGATTCGCCGCCCTCGTGGAACGTGGGCTCCTTGCCGAACAGCTTCGCGATGCCGACCACGACGCCGACGATGACGAGTCCGACGGCCAGCCCTGCGATCGCTGAGACGACGGTGCCTGCCAGCCACATCGCGAAACCGCCGAGTGCGGCCAGGGCGTGCTCGGCGCCGTGCAGCAGATCGGCCGGGAAGTGCCATCCGACCTCACCGAGATTGACGAGCACGAGATGCCCGCCGACCCACAGCATCGCGACCGTGCCGACGATGCTGATCACACGGAACACCGCGGGCATCGATCGGACGATCCGCGTGCCGGTGTGGCGCACGCGCTTGACCGGGTTCTTCGCCATCTTCAGCCCGACATCGTCGATCTTCACGAGCAGGGCGACGGCACCGTAGACGACGCCGGTCATGAGGACGGCGATGACCGAGAGGACCGCGAGCGTCATGCCGAGGTCGAGTCCGGGATCGAGGTTGGCGAGCGAGATGAGCATGATCTCGGTCGAGAGGATCAGGTCGGTGCGGATCGCGCCGAGCACGAGACGCTTCTCGTCGCGGGCGCCCTCTTCGCCGTGGCCGTGCGTCGCGCCGAACCATTCGAGCACCTTCTCGGCGCCCTCGAAGCACAGGTACGCTCCGCCGACGATGAGCAGGTACGGCAGCACCCACGGCGCGAATGCGGTGAGCAGCAGCGCGACCGGGATGATGATGAGGAACTTGTTCGCGATCGACCCGAGCGCGATCTTGCCGACCACGGGCAGTTCGCGGGCGGGCGTGATGCCCTGCACATACTGCGGCGTCACGGCGGCGTCGTCGATCACGACGCCCGCAGCCTTCGACGATGCCTTCAGAGCCGCGGTCAGAATGTCATCGACAACAGCGAGCAGGCCAACCGACATGTGATTCCCCCGGGGTCAGTGAACGTCGGAAAGTAACACTATCGGTGCGCGGCGCCGGCTGCGGATCAGACGCCGAGGTGCTGGAAGGTCTCCAGGATCAGCTCGACGCTCAGGTGCTCGGGAACCTCGGATCCGGATGCCTCGAACTCGGCGAGCTCCACGCCGCGGACGGATGCTGCGGGCAGCGCTGCGAAGATCGCGGCAATCTCGTGCGGACGCAGTCCCTCCGGCACTTTGTAGGCGGCAGGGATGTAGCCGGGGGTCAGCACATCCCAGTCGACGTGAATCCACATATCGCGACCGGCCACGAACTCCGCGACCGCCTCGGGGGTGCTCTCTGCGGGCGCCAGCACGGTCACGCCCGCCTCGGCGAGAAGTCGCTGTTCTGCCGGGTCGATGTCGCGCGCGCCCACGAGCGCCACCTGGTGCGGGTTGAGGCCGGCGCCGTGGCCGCTGTCCCACAGGCCGCAGGCTGCAGCGAGAACCATGCCGCCGAGGTAGCCGGAGTCGGTCGTCGCTGGGGTGTGGAAGTCACCGTGCGCGTCGATCCACAGCACGACCGCATCCGGATAGCGGGCAGCGACCTCGGGGAGCGTCGCCAGGCTCGCCGCGCAGGTGTTCGTTGCCAGCACCGGCGTCGTGCCCGCGTCGAGGGCATCGCGGAGAGCGGCGCGAAGACCCGTGAGGGTCTCGGATGCGGCGGGAAGGGCGACGCTCCAGTCATCCGTCGCCGGTGCGCTCGGAGTGCTGACGATCACGGGATCGACGTGCAGCAGCGTACCGAGTGCCTCACCGGTGATGAGTGCACCCGCAAGCGCACCGTCTGTGCGGTCGGCCACGCGACCCTGATTGACGATGACGGAGCGGGTCATGATGCAGGAGCCTCCTGAGGTGCGAGCTGTGCGGCGAGGAAGGCGGCCTGGCGTGGCCAGTGCAGGCCTTCGCCGCCCTCGTGCCCATTGAAGTGGTAGTCGGTGATGTCGGCGTGCGCCGCCCACGTGTTCTTGGCGGCGTACACGGTCGACGGAGGGCACACCGCGTCCATGTGCGCGACCGAGAACAGCGCCGGCGCGGTCGCGCGACGGGCGAAGTTCACCCCATCGAAGTACGAGAGGGTGCGGAAGACGGTCTCACCCGCGTCGCGGTGTACGGCGAGGTAGCGCACGATCTCCTGATAGGGGTCGCGTTCGGTGAGGCCCACGGCGCGCTCGAAGTGGCACAGGAACGGCACGTCGGGCATGACGGCGACGAGACCGTCGCAGAGTCCGGCTGCGGCGATCGCGATGCCGCCGCCCTGGCTCGCGCCGGTGACGGCGACGCGCGCAGCATCCACGCGATCGAGCTCTCGCACGGTGTCGACCGCACGAACCGCGTCGGTGAACACGCGGCGGTAGTAGTAGCCGTCCGGGTGGGCGATGCCCCGCGTCATGAAGCCGGGGGTGGCGCCTCCCGACCCATGTGGATCGGCCGTGGAGCCACCGGTGCCCCAGCCCCCACCCTGACCGCGCGTGTCCATGCGCAGATACGCGTAGCCGGCGGACGCCCAGGCGAGGCGCTCATGGGGGAGTCCGCGACCGCCGCCGTATCCCACGTACTCGACCACGGCGGGCAGCGGCTCGCGGCCGCCGGCAGGAAGGATCAGCCAGGCGCTGACGGGGTCGCCGCCGAAGCCGCTGAAGGTCACGTCGTAGACCTCGACGTTCGCCAGAGGTGAGTCGACGCGACGCACCTCAGGAGCGGTCGCCAGCGCACGTGACTCGGCAATCGTGCGCTGCCAGAAGTCGTCGAAATCCGCGGGCTCCGCGACCTCGGGACGGTAGGAGCGCAACTGCTCCAGGGGCAGGTCGAAACGGGGCATCGCGGCTTCCTCACAGACACGGGACGTACCAGGGCAGTCTATTGAGGCGAGGCGGGATGCTCGTCGCGATAATGCGGATTAGTGCGGCGGATCTCAGGCAATCAGCGGATGTCGGAGGCCTGTCACAACCTCAAAATAATACGCATTATCAAATTGACCTTCTCTTCGCGCTCTGACCAGACTGGCACTCGTGCCCACCCGGGTGTGCGTTGATCAGAGAGGATCACGATGCCGCGTCACCGCTTCACGCAGGCCGATGTCGCCGCCCTCGCCGGCGTCAGCCAGTCGACCGTGAGCTTCGTGCTCAACGGCAACGCTCCTGCCGGTGTGCGCATCTCGGAGGAGACTCGCAAACGCGTGCTCGAGGCGATCCGGATCATCGGCTACTCGGCGAATCCTGTGGCCCAGCGCCTTGCCGGGGGACGCAACCAGATCCTCGGCGTGTTCACGTACGAGACCACCTTCCCCCGGGGCGGGCAGGACTTCTACGGCGCCTTCCTCGTGGGCATCGAGCACGCCGCCGAGCAGTTGGGCGTCGACACGCTCCTGTTCACCTCCGCCCGTGTGGTCGATGGCCGCCGCCGGCTCTCGCGCGACGGCTGGCAGCGACTCGGCATCGCTGACGGGTGCCTGCTGCTCGGCCAGCACGAAGACCAGAGCGAACTGCAGCACCTGCTCGACACGAGCTATCCGTTCGTCTTCATCGGCAAGCGCGTGAGCGAGGGGCGACGCCTGCCCTACGTCGGCGCGGACTATGTCACCGCGACCGCACGTCAGGTGGAGCGATTCGTCGCCCTGGGCCACACACGCATCGGCTATGCAGGTTCGCGCGGTTCGGATCAGTCCACGATCGATCGCGTCGACGGATACCGCGAGGCGATGGCGCGCCACGGCCTCCCTTCCCGCTTCGTCGATGTGCACGACGCGGAGGCCGCCGCCGACGAGGTCGTCGAGCGCGGTCTCACCGCCCTCGTGGTCGCTCCGGAGAACTACCTGGAGGACTTCAGCGACGCGCTCGAGTCCCGCGGGCGCCGCATCCCGGAGGACATCTCGATCCTGCTGCTCGGGCAGCCGCTGCATCCGGTTCCTCGTGGCCGACGCTGGTCGGGGTTCTCCGTCCCCCGGGAGGAGATGGGGGCCCGCGCGCTCGTGCTGCTCTCGCGCATCGTCAACGAGGCATCCGATACCCGCCGTGACGATGCCCGCACCCGGCCGCCCGCACTCGACGACGAAGACCTGCATCAGATCCTCGTCTGCCCCGACATCGACGGCGAGACGATCGCCGCCGTACCGCCCCACCCCGCTAGACAAGAAGGACATCGTTCGTGACCGCACGTGAACTGACCACCGACGTTTTGATCGTCGGAGCCGGACTCGGCGGCGTCGCCGCCGCGCTCGCCGCCGCTGATCGAGGGGCGCGTGTCGTCCTCACCGAGGAGTACCCGTGGATCGGCGGCCAGCTGACCTCGCAGGCCGTGCCGCCGGACGAGCACCCCTGGGTCGAGGAGTTCGGCATCACCGCGCGCTACCGGGCGCTGCGCGACGGCATCCGCGACGTCTACCGCCGTCAGTACCCGCTTGTCGAAGAGGCGCGCGACCGCAAGGACCTCAACCCGGGCGCCGGATGGGTCTCGAAGCTCTGCAGTGAGCCGCGCATCGCCGTCGGGGTGTTGGAGGAGATGCTCGCTCCGCACCGCTCCACCGGTCGTATCACCCTGCTTGAGCGCGTGCGACCGACCGCGGCGACCGTCGACGGTGACCGCGTCACCTCGGTCACCCTGTCGTCGGAGATCGGCGGAGCGGATGTCACGGTCACGGCGACGTACGTGATCGACGCGACCGAGACCGGCGAACTGCTGCCACTCACCGGCACCGAGTACGTCACCGGGTTCGAAGCACGCTCCGAGCACGACGAGCCCAGCGCTCCCGAGGTTGCGCAGCCGGACAACATCCAGGCCATCAGCGTGTGCTTCGCCATCGAGAACGCAGAGGGCGACAACACGATCGAGCGTCCCGCGAACTACGAATTCTGGCGCGACCACGCACCGTCGGCCTGGCAGGGCGAGAAGCTGCTGTCCTGGACAGCGCCGAACCCCCGCACGCTCGAGCTCGGCACGCGCGTGTTCGACCCGAACCCGGGCGACGACGCCCTCGCCGTCGATGCGGATCAGTCGAAGAACGCGGGAGACCACAACCTGTGGACCTTCCGACGCATCGCCGCCCGCGACCTCTTCGAGAAGGGGTTCTACGAGAGCGACATCTGCCTGGTCAACTGGCCCAGCATCGACTATTTCCTCGAGCCCGTGCTTGACGTTCCGCGCGAGGTCGAGCTCGCCCGCTACGAAGAGGCCCGCGAACTGAGCTTGTCGATGCTCTACTGGATGCAGACCGAGGCTCCGCGCCCCGACGGCGGCTTCGGCTTTCCCGGACTGCGTCTGCGCCCCGACCTGATGGGCTCGGAGGACGGCCTCGCCCAGGCGCCGTACCACCGCGAGTCCCGCCGCATCCGCGCGCTGACGACGGTCACCGAGAACGATGTCTCGTACGCCGTGCGCGGCGACGAGGGCGCGACCCGCTACGAGGAGTCGATCGGTGTCGGCATGTACCGCATCGACCTGCATCCTTCGACCGGCGGCGATACGTACATCGACGTTGCATCCACGCCGTTCGAGATTCCACTGGGCGCGCTCATCCCGCAGCGGATGACGAACCTGCTGGCCGCCAATAAGAACATCGGCACCACGCACATCACCAATGGCTGCTATCGCCTGCACCCGGTCGAGTGGAACGTCGGCGAAGCCGCCGGGCACCTGGCCGCGTACAGCATCGACCGTGACACGACGCCGCACGCCGTGCACGCCACTGCGGAACTGCTCGCCGACTACCAGCGCGAACTCGACGACAGCGGCGTCGAACGGCACTGGCCCGAAGGCCGCGTCTACGCATTCTGACCCGCTTTACCCACCCACCCACAGCACAAGGAGCAAGGCATGAATCACTTCACGCCCCGTCGCCGGCGCACCGCGCTGGTGGCCGCCGCTGGCATCGCCGCCAGCGCCCTCGTCCTCGCCTCATGCAGCGGATCTCCCGCTGCCACCGAGACACCGGACGAACCCGTGAGTCTGCGTATGACCGTCTGGACCGCAGACGAGACCCAGCTCGCGCAGTTCCAGGAGATCGCCGACGCCTATGTCGCCGAGAACCCGGAGCTCGTCTCGGACATCACCTTCGAGACCCTGCCGTTCGCGGACTACACCACCTCGCTCACCACCCAGCTGGCCGGAGGCAACGCCCCCGACCTCGGTTGGATCATGGAGAGCTACGCGCCCGAGTTCGTGCAGAGTGGAGCCCTCGCCGACATCAGCCAGACACTGAAAGACGCCGAGGGATACGAGTACGACGACCTGCTCGACTCCTCGCTCGAACTGTGGCAGAAGGACGACGGCCTGTACGCCTACCCCTTCTCCAATAGCCCCTTCGCGATCTTCGTGAACACGACGCAGATCGCCGCGGCAGGTCAGCCGAACCCCGCCGACCTCGCGGCTTCCGGCGACTGGACCTACGAGAACGCCCGCGACATCTCCGCGGCCACTGCCGCGGTGTCGGGCAAGCAGGGTCTCGTCGCCCGTGACTTCGACTTCAAGGTGTGGGAGAACCTCTCCACCATCTGGAACGGCTGGGACGCAGAGCCGTGGCCGGCCGACGGCGCCAGCTGCACATTCACCGAGCCGGAGATGGTCGAGGCGATGACGTGGATCCACGATGCGATCTTCGTCGACGGCGCCATGCCCGGCCCGGGCGTGACCGCGGACTTCTTCGCCGGCGACGCCGCCATGACGATCACGCAGATCAGCCGCGCATCCGCGCTCGACGGCTCGTTCGAGTGGGACGTCCTCCCGCTTCCTGCGGGCCCTGAGGGGCAGCAGAACGTGATCGGTCAGGCCGGGATCGGCGTCTTCGCGAACGCGAAGAACCCGACGGTCGCCGCGGACTTCCTCGCGTACTTCACGCAGCCGGACAACGCCGAGAAGCTCGCGGCGTTCTTCCCGCCGCCCCGCGAGTCCCTGCTGAACGCGGATGTGCTGGCCGTCGCCAACCCGAAGCTCAGCGCCGAGCAGCTCCAGGCCGTCGTCGTCGACGGCATCCAGGGGGCGGTCACCAAGCCGACGCACGTCAACTTCGCCAAGGTGCAGGACGCCGTGCGCGCCCAGCTCGACGCGATGTGGACCGCGGATGCTGACGTCGAGGCTGTTCTCGACAAGACGTGCTCGACGATCGCTCCGCTCCTGAAGGGCTGAGAACGCATGACCTCCACCGTCGTCGAACAGACGACACGGACCGCGGAGCGGAGTGAGGGTCCTCGCCCTCGCCGCTCCGCGGCTGTCCGCGCCGACTGGATCGTGGGTTACACGATGGTCGCGCCCGCTGTGCTCGGCGCACTCGCCTTCGTGATCGCTCCGCTCGTGGCGGTGCTGTGGTTCTCGCTGCACGACTGGAACGTCCTGGCGAACACCTTCGTGTTCTCGGGGACCGACAACTACGAGCGCATGCTCGCAGACGAGGGACTGAAGGACTCGCTGCTGGCGAGCCTGTGGTTCTCGATTGGGCTGGTCGTGTTCAACATCAGCCTGGCGCTGCTGCTCGCGGTGCTGCTGAACCAGAAGCTCCCCGGCACCACGACGTTCCGCACCTTCTTCTTCTCGCCCGTCGTCGTCTCGCTCGTCGCCTGGACGATCGTCTGGAGCTTCCTCCTGCAGGCCGACGGCGGCATTAACGGCTTCCTGTCACTCATTGGCATCGAGGGGCCGAACTGGCTGCGCGGCGAGTTCACCGCGATGGTCTCGGTGATCGTGGTGCAGCTGTTCAAGAACGTCGGCCTCAACATGATCCTGTTCCTGGCGGCACTGCAGAGCGTGCCGGAGGAGATCCTCGAAGCCGCACGCATCGATGGGGCGGGCGCCTGGCGGCGTTTCCGCTCGGTCACGCTGCCGCTGATCAGCCCGACCATCCTGCTGGTGTCGATCATCACGATCGTCGGCTCGCTCGAGGTGTTCGCGCAGATCGCGGTGCTCACCGGCGGTGGACCCGGCAACTCGACGACCGTGCTCGTCTACTACCTGTACCAGCAGGCGTTCCGCTTCAACGACTTCGGCTACGCGAGTGCGATCTCGGTGCTGCTGTTCGTCATCGTCCTCGTGCTGACCCTCATCCAGTGGCAGACGCGTAAGAGGTGGGTCTTCCATGAGAACTGAGACACAGATTCCGGATGCCGCGGGCACCCTCCCGACGGCGAGCACGACCGCGATCGTGACCGGTTCACGTGTGCGTCCCCGCCTCCGCCGGGCGGGCAGCTCGAAGACACGCCGCCGACTCACGACAATCGGGTTGGTCGCGCTTCTGGCGGTCATCAGCATCCCGTTCATCTTCCCGACGCTGTGGATGGCGACGTCCAGCCTGAAGCCGATGAGCGAGATCCTGCAGAAGGTGCCGACGCTGTGGCCCTCGGATCCGAGCTTTGCGGCGTACGGCGAGGTGTTCCGACTGCAGCCGTTCGCGCAGCAGTACTGGAACAGCCTCTACATCGCGGCCCTCGTGACGATCGGAACGATGCTGGTCGCGGCGATGGCCGGGTACGCCTTCGCTCGCATCAAATTCCCCGGAGCGAACGCCCTGTTCCTGGTCGTGCTGATCGGGCTGCTCGTGCCGTCGGAGGTGACGATCGTCCCGCTGTTCCGCATGGTCAACGCGATGGGTCTCATCAACACGCATTGGCCGCTCATCGTCATTCCGATCTTCGGGGCACCGGCCGTGCTGGCGATCTTCATCATGCGCCAGTTCTTCCTCGGGCTGCCCACGGAGCTGGAGGAAGCGGGGCGCATGGACGGTCTCGGACGCTGGGGCATCTTCTGGCGGATCGCCTTCCCGCTCGCACAGCCCGCGCTGGGCGCCGTGGCGATCTTCACGTTCCTCAAGTCGTGGAACCTCTACCTCGAGCCGATCGTGTACCTGTCCAGCAAGGACATGTTCACGCTTCCGCAGGCGCTGACGCAGTACGTCGACGCCTACGGCGGCCCGATGTGGAACGTCCAGCTCGCGGCGACCACGCTCACCGTCATCCCGGTGCTGGCTGTGTTCCTCGTCGCGCAGCGCCAGTTCGTGCAAGGTCTGGCGCACACCGGCCTCAAGGGCTGAGAGAAGGGGCGGGATGATCTCCCGCCCCTTCTTGTCTGACGGCTCCGCCACCGCGGGGGCGCTGTTCGTCGTGTCTGAAATCGCTGTTCTGTATTCACTGTCGAAGGAGATGGTCATGAGAAGAACCTCACCCCGGACCTGGCATCGGCGGCTCTTCGCCGCGGCGCTGGCGACGGCTCTCGGAGCGGGAGGGCTCGCTGCGGCGACACCCGCCGCCGCCGCATCCGCCCCGCAGGCATCCGCGACGTCTGTCGCCCCACCGCCGGAAGGCTGGCCGACCTTCGGCTATCAGGGCGTGATCACCGACAAGTCGCAGATGAGCTACAACCCCACCAACGAGTTCATCTTCCCGACGCTGTTCCACGCGGGGGAGCACTTCGAGAACCCCCTCGGCGAGTGGTACCTGTACACGGCGCCGCACGACGCCCCGGCGGGCATCATCCTGATGTACTCCGACAGCCTCGCCGGCCCCTGGACCGAGTACACGGACAAGGCTCCGCTCATCTCGAACGTCTGGGAGCCGCACTACAAGGTCAGCCACACCTCGAGTCCGGACGCGATCTGGAACGAGGAGGCCGGGAAGATGTTCATGTACTTCCACGGCGAGAACTCGGTCACCCGGTATGCGACCTCCGACGACGGCATCACCTTCGAGTACGGCGGCTCGGTGGTGACGAACGCCATGGGAGGTCCGAACGTCACCGAGACCAGCTACGCGCGCGTCTTCGAGCACCCGGACGAGAACTCCGAGTACCAGTACGGCATGTTCTACATGGGCAACGAGCGCGACAACATCCGTCGCGTGCGTCTCGCCGAGTCCGTCGACGGCGTCACGTGGACGGTCGACCCCGACTACGTCGTCGCACCCGGTGCCGAAGAGGGCGCGAACGTGTCCGGCGGCAATCTGTGGGAGCGCGACGGCCAGCTGTACGTCATCTATCACGGCTCCAGCGGCAAGAGCTATGCGCGCACGATCGACGAGACGCTGCGCCAGGTCGGCGAGGTGCCGATCGTGCTGCACCAGTCGACAGGCATCGGAGTGGATGTCGGACGTGTTGCCGCTCCCGAGATCGTGACGGACGACACCGGAACGTACCTGTTCTATGAATCCGGAGACCGCCTGGGCGCGACCGTCGCCTATGCGAAGGAGGGTGCGGAGCCCGAGGTCGGCCCGATCTTCGAGGGATTCCCCTCCGATCCTGAGAACCCTGTCTTCGCTGCATGCGCGGCGGAAGGGTCGGATGAGTTCGCCGGAGCCCTCGCTCCCGTGTGGGATCGCGTGGTTCGTGAGGAGTCGGCGCGTCACGCTGTCGAGGATGACGCGCTGGTCATTCCGACCTACACGGGCGGCGTCGCTGCGGCGCCGCTGCTGCAGCAGGAACTGCCCGAGGGCGCATGGCAGGTCACGACCGAACTCGACATCGCCGCGACGCAGAAGTTCCAGCAGGGAGGGATCCTGCTCTACGCGAGCGACACGCACTACGTGAAGCTCGGAATGGGACGCGCGACGCCCGGCCCGACCGTTGAACTCGTCTTCCACCGGAACGGTGTGAACAGGCAGGATTCGCGTGCCCCCGAGGTCGCGGGCGCGACGAAGATCTGGCTGCGCCTCACGAACGATGGCGCGCAGGTGCAGGCATCCGTCTCCTACGACGGCACGACCTTCGCGGACTTCGGGCGTCCCGTCGAGTCACGCGACATGGCGTTCACGCACATCGGCCCCTTCGCGTTCCGCGGGGCGACGGAGGCGGCGGAGATTCCGGCGCGCTTCGACTGGTTCCGCTTCTCACCGAGCACAGAGCAATACGAAGAATGCCAGAACGCGGAGCCGCCGCTGCCCGCGGACAACGAGACTGCCACGCCCGGCGCGGGCGTCCTCTCTTCCACGAGCGGCTGGACGACCGGTCTGCATGACGGCACATTCGAGCTGCGCTGGAACCTCTGGTGGGGCGCGAACGCATCGCGCGTGAAGGTGTATGAGAACGGTGCACTGATCCACACGGGTGACCTCGTTGCGGCGGGACCTGCAGCGCAGGGTGTCACGGTGCCGATCTCGGGCCGCGTGAACGGCGAGTACGTCTACACGGCGGAGGTCATCAACTCGCAGGGCGTCTCGCAGCCGCAGCCGCTCACGGTCACCGTGAAGGACGCACTGCCCGGCATCCCGAAGCTCGCGCTCGCAAAGACTCCCGCTCCGGGAGTGGTTCGAATCGTCGCGAACATGTGGTGGGGTACCAACGCCTCCGCGTGGCGTCTGCTCGAAGACGGCGCCGTCGTTGCCGAGGGTGAACTCGCGGCGGTGACTCCCGAGGCGCAGCGCGTCGAGGTCCTGCGGGAAGGTCGCGAGGCCGGTACGCACAGCTACGTGATCGAGTTCGTGAACGCGGCTGGCGTCACCGCCAGTTCGCCGATCACGGCGACGATCAAGTAGGCCAGGACGGGACGATCACGTAGTCCAGGAGGGGACGGCGCTCGGAAGCATCCGGGTGCCGTCCCTTTCCTATATCCACAACTCCACCGTTTGAATGATTCGAATCCGGTGGCGGACGCGGCAGACTGCAGGCAGACGGAGAGGATCTCGCATGCATGCAGTGACGGCGGACAAAGCAGAGGCGCAGGCCCCGAGTCGCCGCGACTGGATGGCGCTCGCCGTCCTGGCCGCGGGACTCGGAATGATCGTCCTCGACGGAACGATCGTCGGTGTCGCATTGCCGGCGATGATCGAGGATCTCGGGCTCACGCTCACCGATGCGCAGTGGGTCAACAGTCTGTACGCCGTGCTGCTGGCGGCGCTGCTCCTGTCGACGGGCAAGCTCGCAGACACCTGGGGGCGCAAGCGTCTGTTCCTCGCAGGCCTCCTCGTTTTCATGCTCGGCAGCGTGCTCGCCGCGATGGCGTCGGATGCGGGGCTGCTCATCGGGGCGCGCGCCGTGCAGGCCGTCGGCGCCGCGCTCATCATGCCGTCGACGCTGTCGACGGTGAACGCAGTGTTCCGCGGGAGGTACCGGGCGGCCGCGTTCGGCGTGTGGGGTGCAGTCATCTCGGGTGCGGCTGCGATCGGACCGCTGGCGGGTGGCGCGCTGACGCAGTGGGCGGGTTGGCACTGGATCTTCCTCGTGAACGTGCCGCTCGGGCTGATCGTGCTCGTCGCGGCGCTGTTCACCGTCCCCGAGACGCGCGCGGTCAAGAAGCTCCCGGGGGCCGACGTCGACGGGGCGCTGCTGAGCGCGATCGGCTTCGGCGCGCTCGTGTTCGCGGTGATCGAGGGGCCGGATCTCGGGTGGTGGGCGCCATCGGGCGACCTGCAGATCTTCGGATGGAAATGGCCGACGGATGCCCCGGTGTCGGCGGTTCCTGTCGCGTTCGCGATCGCGGCGGTGGCGCTCACGCTCTTCGTGATCTGGGAACGCCACCGGGAGCGCGTGCAACGTTCGGCGCTGCTCGACCTCAACCTCTTCGTGCTCCCGACCTTCTCCTGGGGAAACCTCACGGCGGCGATGGTCGCGGTCGGCGAGTTCGCGATCATCTTCGTCCTGCCGCTGTTCCTCATCAACGCGCTCGGCCTCGATGTGATGGGTGCGGGTCTCGTGCTCGCCGCGATGGCCATCGGCGCGTTCCTCTCCGGCGCGGCCGCACGGCATCTCGCTGCGCGGCTGGGGGCGCCCGGCACGGTGCTGCTGGGCCTCGGCCTCGAGGTGGTCGGCGCGGTCGTCATGGCGCTGCTGCTCACGAGCACGAGTCCCGGATGGCTGATCGCCGTGCCGCTGGTCGTCTATGGCCTCGGTTTGGGTCTCGCTTCCGCGCAGCTCACCGGAACGGTGCTGCGCGATGTGCCGGTGGACTCCTCGGGGCAGGCGTCCGCGACGCAGAGCACCGTGCGGCAGATCGGCTCCGCGCTCGGCACGGCTTTCGCGGGCGCGGCGTTGTCGGTCGCTCTCGCGATCACTCTGCCGGGTTCGCTCGCGGCGGCAGGCTTCAGCGGATCATCCGCCGATGCGCTCGCCGCGAGCACCCGTCAGTCTGCGGGCGCCGTCATCGGTCAGCTGCGCGCTCAGGGAGACGCGAGCACGCTCGGGGATCAGACGGCGACGGCTGTGGACGCCCTCGCGTCGGGATTCGCGGATGCCACGCGCTGGGCGGTCCTCATCGCCACTGCGTTCCTGATCCTGGGTTTCCTCGGTGCCCTGATGCTGCGCCGCGCCTCGCGAAGCACCTCAGCGGACTGACGCCGTGCGGCGCAGAAGCGCCTTCTGCGCTTCGACGACCAGCGGCACGATGACGGCCAGGGCGAGAACGGTGAGCCACTCGCTGCCGCTGAGCGAAACGGTGCCGATCAGGCGCTGCAGGAAGCCGAGCTCGACGCAGGCGACCGTCATGACCGCAGGGATCGCGAGCCACTTCAGCGCATTGGCGATCGGCGAGACGAACCCTGAGCCGGGGGAGCGACGCATCGCCAGCCCGCCGAGGATCGCACCGAAGCTCGCCACGGCGAAGGCCATGGTCACCGGGACGCTCGGCTGCTCGCCGTGGAGCTCGTCGGCACGGGTGAGCAGCGGCGTGATGGTCGTCGCAGCGATCACCGCACCGAACAGCAGCCACTGCAGCACGGCGCCCGGGTGCGAGAGCGTGACCTTCGGATCGCGTGGCGGACGCGACATGATGTCGTCGGGAACCGGGTCGAGCAGGATGACGATCACGGGGAACATGGTCGTGAAGAAGTTGAGGAACAGCACCATGAGGGGTGTCATCGGCACGCCCTCGTTGATGTTGAAGATGCTCGCGGTGAGGAACAGGATCACGAGCGAGAACAGCAGCGACATCTGGAAGCGCGCGTAGCTGACGATCTTCTCGTAGATCGACCGGCCCACTGTGATCGCGGTGATGAGGGTGCCGAAGTTGTCATCGGTGAGGATCATGTTGCCGGCCTGCTTGGTCACCTCGCTGCCCGAGCCCATCGCGACGCCGACATCCGCCTGCTTGAGTGCCGCGGCATCGTTCACGGCGTCACCGGTCATCGCGACGATGTCACCGGACTCCTGCATGAGCCGTGCGATGCGCAGCTTGTCCTCTGGCGTCACGCGGCCGAAGACGTGGATGTTCGGCAGCTGCGCGCTCAGCTCCGCGTCACTCATCGTGCGCAGGTCGCTGCCGCTCGCCGCGCCGGGGCCCAGATCGAGCTGCGCACCGATCGCCGCGGCGGTGATCGCGTGGTCGCCGGTGATCATGCGCACCTCGATGCCGGCTTCGTGCGCCGTGCGCACGGCGTCGACGGAGGAGGGGCGGAGCGGGTCGATGATGCCCACCATCCCGACGAAGACGAGGTCCTCGACGGCGCTCATGGGGTTGGCGGTCATGGCCGCCTCCAGCGCGTCGTCGGCGCGGAAGGCGAACGCGAGCACTCGCAGGCCCTGCTCGGACAGCTCTCGCTGTGCCTGCTCGATGCGCGCCCGTTCCTCTTCGATGTCCACATGTGTGCCGTCGGCGGTCATGGCCTGGGAGCATCGGGCGAGCACGACATCCACTCCGCCCTTGACGACGCTCAGCAGGCGCTCCTCGCCGCGCACGGGGGCGTGGTGGAAGGTGGCCATGAACTTGTACTCGGAGTCGAAGGGCACCTCGGCCACGCGCGGGTACTCCCGGCGGGTCAGTTCGGCATCGACGCCGAGCTTCGCGGCGAGCACGATCAGCGCCGCTTCTGTGGGATCGCCGATGACGGTGCCGGTGTCGGAGACCGTCGCATCGCTGCAGAGGCAGAGACCGTAGGCGAGGGCGGTGAAGTCGGGCACGGTGGTGCCGGCGGCGCCGCGGATCTCGCCCTGCTTGGAGTAGCCGCCTCCGCTCACGGTGAACCACTCGTGTGCGAAGTAGAGCTTCTGCACCGTCATCTCGTTGAGGGTCAGGGTGCCCGTCTTGTCGGAGTTGATCGCGCTCGTGGCGCCCAGCGTCTCGACGTCAGCGAGGTTCTTCACGACCGCGCGATGAGCGGCGAGCATCTTGGCTCCGTAGGCGAGCATCCCCTGCACGAAGGTCGGCATGCCGGAGGGGATCGCCGAGATGGCCATGGAGATTCCGAGCAGCAGCAGCGCCTCGAAGGGCTGCTGGCGGGCCACGCCGATCACGACGATGATGGCGACCGCGCCCCAGGCGATGAGGGCGAGCACCTTGGTGAGCGAGCGCAGCTCCCGCTGCAGCGGCGACAGCGTCGGCTCGACGGCGGCGAGCAGTTCGGCGATCCGACCCATCTGCGTCGCGGCGCCCGTATCGGTCACGACCACGGTGGCGGTGCCGCGTGTGATCTGTGTGTTCTGGAAGACCATCGAGCTGCGATCGCCGAGTGTCGCATCGGTGTCGACGACCGCGTCGACGCCCTTGTCGACCGGTGCGCTCTCACCGGTGAGCGCGGCCTCCTGCGCTTCGAGGCGCGCCGCGCGGAGGATGCGCGCATCCGCGGGCACGAGGTCTCCCGCCTCGAGCAGCACGATATCGCCGGGGACGAGCTCCGAGGCCGGGATCTCTTGCGTCGATCCGTCCCGCACCACGCGGGCGTGCGGGATCTGCAGGTCTGAGAGGGCGTCGACCGCGGCACGCGCCGACATCTCCTGCCGCGCCCCCATGACGACGTTGACGACCACGAGCAGGCCGACCATCACCGCGACCGGGATCTGATTGATGAAGCAGCTCACGACGGTGACGGCGATGAGCATGATGTTCATCGGATCCACGAGCAGGCGCAGCGAGATCTGCCAGAGCGAGGGCCCCCGTTCGGCGGGGATCGTGTTGCTGCCGTACCGCTCTCGCCGCTGCGCGACCTCGCTCGAGGAGAGTCCCGTGGTCGGAGCGACGCCGAGGGCCTCGGTCACGGCTTCCGGGGAGCGGGCGAACCAGACGTCGGGCTGGTCGGAGGTGGATGCGGTCATGTGCGTCGCCCTTCGCAGGAGTATGCGGTCAGTCTGGCGCACGCCACGGCGAGGCGGAAGACGGATGTCCGTGTTCCGTCGTGTCGAATCGATTCGATAGAATCGACTGACGGTGCCGCATCCGACACCCCACATCCCCCGTTTCTGTTCTGCGAGCACCCATGGCTACCTCCCTGACCACTGGCCGCCCCTGGCGCGTCATCCTGGCTTTCTCGATCCCCCTACTGATCGGCAACGTCGTACAGCAGCTGTACCAGTTCGCCGACGCGATCGTCGTGGGGCGTCACCTCGGCGTCAACTCGCTCGCCGCCGTCGGGGCGACCGGAAGCCTGCTGTTCCTGCTTCTCGGCTTCGCCTGGGGTGTGACGTCCGGCTTCGCGATCCCCACCGCGCAGGCCTACGGCGCGCGTGATGCGGCAGGCGTACGACGTTCGGTGGCCGCGGGGACCGTGCTCACCGGCATCCTGAGCATCCTGCTGACGATCGTCGCGCCTCTCGTCAGTGAGCCTGCCCTTCGCCTGATGCAGACGCCGCCCGAGCTGCTCGCGGAGGCCACGGTCTTCACGCAGATCAGCTTCCTGGGCGCCAGCGCCATGATGGCCTTCAACTACCTGGCCGCGATCGTCCGCGCGATCGGCGACTCGCGCACACCGCTCATCTTCCTGTCGATCTCGTGCGTGCTCAACGTCGGCCTCGTCGTGCTCATGGTCGGCCCGCTCGGGTGGGGAGTCGCCGGCGCGGCGCTCGCGACCGTCGTCGCCCAGGTCATCTCCGTGCTCATGTGCCTCGAGTTCGTGCGTCGTCGCCTGCAGGACCTCAAGGTCTCGCGCGCGGACTTCCGTGCCGTCACGAAGGCCGACCTCGGCGAGCACCTGCGCATCGGGCTGCCGATGGGCTTCCAGGCCTCGATCATCGCGATCGGCACGCTCACGGTGCAGGTGGCCCTCAACACCCTCGGTGCGGATGCCGTCGCCGCCTACACGACCGGATCCCGCGTCGACGGTCTCGCCGTCGCGCTGCTGTCCTCGCTCGGACTCGCGGTGTCGATGTACGTCGCGCAGAACCACGGCGGCAAGCGCCCCGACCGCATCCGCAAGGGTGTGGTCGAGGCAACCTGGATGTCGATCATCGCGGCCGTCGTCCTCGGTGCGCTGCTCGTGGCCTTCGGCACTCCGATGATTCGACTTTTCGTCGGCGAAGGCTCTGACAACGTCGTCGAGATGGCGCACCTCATGCTCATCATCAACGGCCTCAGCTACAGCGCCCTGGCCGTGCTGTTCGTGCTGCGCGGCGCCCTGCAGGGGCTCGGCCACACGCTGATCCCCACTGTGACAGGTGTCATCGAGCTCGTCATGCGCGTTGCTGCGGCCATCATCCTCGGGGCGCTGCTCGACTTCACGGGTGTCGCGCTCAGCAACACCCTCGCCTGGGTGGGCGCCGCTGCGCTGCTGATCCCCGCGTACATCAAGGAGCACCGCCGACTCGCGAAGCTCCCGATCGAGCCGGACGAGCCGACGCTCACGACACCGATCGCGATCGTCGGCCCCGTCGATGGCTCGATGAACGTGGACGCCGTGGTCACCACGACCCAGCCGATCGCCGTCGTCAAGAAGTCGTCGACGCGGATGCTGCGCCGCCGCGAACCGCAACGATGAGCACGCTCTGCGCGACTAGCGTTAAGCGGTGACATCCGCGCCCCTTCGCTCCCGCCTGCGCTGGAGCGGCCTGAGCCGACAAGAGCTCGCGCTCATCGTGATCACCGTCTTCTGGGGCGGAACGTTCCTGATCGTGCATACGGCGATGGATCACAGCGGTCCGATGTTCTTCGTCGGGGTGCGGTTCCTCACCGCCGGTCTGCTGTGTGCCGTGCTGTTCTGGCGGGTGCTGCGCGGCATCCGCTGGCGGGAGATCCTCGCCGGTGCGGCGATCGGCGCTGCCATCTTCGGCGGATATGGTCTGCAGACCGCGGGGCTGCAGACCATCGACTCGAGCACCTCTGCATTCATCACCGCCTTCTACGTGCCGCTGGTTCCCCTGCTGCAGTGGATCGTCTTCCGCAAAGCGCCGCGCGCGCTGACGCTCGTCGGTCTGGCGCTTGCCTTCATCGGGCTCCTTCTCGTGGCCGGTCCCACAGCCGACGGCTTCGCGTTCGGCGAGGGAGAGATCCTCACCCTGATCAGCACGATCCCGATCGCCGCGGAGATCATCCTGATCAGCCTGTTCACCGCGAAGTTCGACCTGGGCCGGCTCACCGTCGTGCAGCTGCTCACGGCCGGCGTGCTCGGCTTCGCCGCCATGCCGGTCGTCGGTGAGAGCGTGCCCGCGTTCTCCTGGGTGTGGGTGCTCGCCGCGGTTGGCATGGGGGCAGTCAGCGCGCTGATTCAGCTCACGATGACCTGGGCGCAGCGCTCGGTCTCGCCGACGAAGGCGACGATCATCTACGCCGCCGAGCCCGTGTGGGCGGGTGTCGTCGGGCGCATCGCGGGCGAGCGCATCCCAGCTCTCGCGATCCTCGGCGCCGGGCTCATCATTCTGGGCACGCTGGTCAGCGAGTTGAGGATCCGGCGGCGTGGGGCGGATGCCCCCGTCGTCAGCCCTTCGCCAGAAACTCCAGCGCCGCCTCCTTGAACGCGCGCGACCCCGGAGCGTTGAAGTGATTGCGGCCCGGGATCTCGAAGAACTCACTGTTGGGGCACGACGCGGCCAGCGCCCGTGACCCTTCGATGACGGTGTCTTCCGAGCCGGTCGCGAACAGCGTCGGCGTCGTCGGGGCGTTCGACGCGTCGGGGTTGATCGTGCGCGAGACGCGCATGCCCTCCGCGAGTGCGAGCAGCGCGGTCAGATCGTTGCCGGGAACACGCTCGGTCAGGGCGATGTACGCCTGCGTCGTCACATCCTGGACGGGCGTGCCGTTGAGGATGTAGGCGCGAACCTCGTCGAGATCGAGGCGCTCCAGGGGGATGCCCTCGGGGACGCCCCCGAGGATGGCCCGCGAGATGCGGTGCGGCAGGTCGCGAACGACCTCCCATCCCACGCGCGCGCCGAGCGAGTAGCCCAGGTACATCGCGTCGTCGACGAGGTAGGTGTCCATCACCGTCTCGACATCGTTCGCGAGGGTGCGCATCGCATACGCCTCGCCCTCATGGGGTTTGTCGCTCTTGCCGTGCCCGCGCTGGTCGAGCGCGAGCACGCGGTACCCCTCGCGGGTCAGGGCGCGTATCCATCCCGTGAGCACCCAGGTGTCGCGCGCGCTGGACGCGAAGCCGTGCACCGCGACGATCACGGGGGCATCGAGTTCGCCCCACGTGTACGTCGCCAGGCGGGTGCCGTCCGCCGCATAGACATACTGGGGATCGGGCATTGCGGTGAGTTCAGCGAGAGGTTCAGCCACACCTCCATCTTGCTCCCTTCTCCGCGGCCGGGATCGGAATCGCCCTCCGGCATGCCCGGGGGGCGGATCCGTATCCTTGCAGGGACTCAGGAGATCCCTCACAGCGCGCGCGTAGACTGGGGAGGTACCCCGTCTGTCAGAGGATTGAACATGCCGGCACCTGTTGCCCACACCTTTACAGCGCGCACCGTGCAGTCCCTGCGCGCGCTGTTCGCGGCCGCTGCCGCTCTCATGATCACCTTCTCGTCGGATCATTCGGCGCAGGTCGGTCTCGCCGTCTTCAGCGGTTTCGCCGTCGCCACCGCGCTCGTGTGCGTTCTCGCCGCATGGCTCGTCGCCGCGTCCGGCAACCGCTGGCCGTGGGTGCTTCTCGCGGCGATCAGCTTCATCGCCGGTGTCGCCGGCGGTGTTCCGATGTGGCGCAGCGACGTGCTCTTCTTCGTGCTGGTGATCGTCTGGGCGGCGGCCACGGGCCTGGTCGAGCTCATCGTCGGCATCCGCGGTCGACGAGCGCGCGCCCAGGGAGTCGTGTCCGTTCCGGGCGGTGTGGCCGACGAGAGCACGCGCGACGCACTCCTCATCGGAGCCGTCGGGATGCTGCTTGCCGTCGTCCTGCTCGTGGTTCCGGTGCAGTACGCGCTCGACTACTCGATCGAGGGGGCGGGCGACTTCACGCTCACCGGCATCACGATCGCCGTCGGCCTCTTCGGAGGGTACGCGGCCATCGTCGCCGTCATCCTCGGCATCGCCGCCTTCTCTCCGCGCACGACCACCCCAGACCGTGCCGACATCATCACCGAAGCCCCCGCGCCGCGCGCTGAGGCGACCGACAAGGGAGGCCACGCATGAGCGACAAGACCACCCGCCGCGACCTGCTGCGACCGCTTCACCTTCTTCTCATCGCGCTCGCGTGCGGTGTGTTCGCGGCTGTGGTGACGCTGTTCTCCACGGGTGCCTTCACGTCTCGTGTCAACGACCTCATCTCGCGGGGGCTGTATGAGGGCCTCACGCCGGTCGCGCTCAGCCTCGTCGTCGGCGGTGCCGCGTTCATCGTGACGCTCCTCGGCCTCGCGATGCTCATGCTCGCCGTCGATCCCGCCGAGGTCACCAAAACCGTCGACCGCCCCGTGCTCTACGACGCGTCCGCCGATGACGCAGAGGGCGACGCCCCCGCCGGCGGCACCCCGAAGACCACGCACCCGTAGGGTCGGCTCACGCGCGCTCGCGTGTCCGCACCTCTGTGCAACGCAGAAGCGCACGCCCCCGTGGGGACGTGCGCTTCGTGCTTTACGTCGGATCAGCGCGCGAGGCGCTCGGCGATTCCCGTGTACGTGGCGGGCGTCAGCGCGAGCAGACGCTGCTTCGCGGCATCGCCGATCTCGAGGCCCTGCACGAACTCGGCAAGCTCGGCCGCACCGACGCGGTGACCGCGGGTGAGTTCCTTGAGCAGCGCGTAGGGGTCGGTGATCGTCGAACGGCCGGCGACGACCTCCGCGCGGATCACGGTCTGGATCGCCTCGGCGAGAACTTCCCAGTTCGTGTCGAGGTCGTCGAGCAGCACGTCGCGGCGCAGCGAGATCGCGTTCAGGCCGCGGCGCAGGTTGTCGAGCGCGAGCAGCGAGTGCCCGAACGCGACGCCGATGTTGCGCTGCGTCGTCGAGTCCGTGAGGTCACGCTGCAGGCGCGAAGTGACGAGCGTCTGGGACAGCGAGCCGAGCAGCGCGCCCGAGATCTCGAGGTTCGCCTCGGCGTTCTCGAAGCGGATCGGATTGATCTTGTGCGGCATCGTCGACGATCCGGTCGCACCGGCGACGGGGATCTGTGCGAAGTAGCCGAGCGAGATGTAGGTCCAGATGTCGGTCGCGAGGTTGTGCAGGATGCCACCGGCGTGACGCACGCGGTCGTACAGTTCGACCTGCCAGTCGTGCGACTCGATCTGGGTCGTCAGCAGGTTGAATCCGATGCCCATGCCCTCGATGTACTCGCGGGCGATCGTGGGCCAGTCGGCGTTGGGGTCGGCCGACAGGTGCGCCGACCAGGTGCCGGTCGCGCCGGAGAACTTCGCGAGGTAGTCGGATGCCGCGATCTGAGCGCGCACGCGCTCGAGGCGCCATGCGAAGACGGCGAGTTCCTTGCCCATGGTCGAGGGGGTGGCCGGCTGGCCGTGGGTGCGCGACAGCATCGCCGCATCCGCGTGCTCCTCGCCCAGCTCGCGGAGCTTGGCGATCACGGTGTCGAGGGCGGGCAGCCAGACCTCTTCGACGGCGCGCTTGACGGTCAGCGCGTACGAGGCCGAGTTGATGTCCTCGCTCGTGCACGCGAAGTGGGTGAGCTCGGCGATCTTGTCGAGACCGAGGGTCGCGAGACGGTCGCGCACGAGGTACTCGATGGCCTTGACGTCGTGCTGCGTCACGGCTTCCTTCTCTGCGAGCCAGTCGATCTCGTCCTGGCCGAAGTCGCGGTACAGACCGCGCAGTGCCTGCTTGTCGGCATCCGACAGCGGCTGGGTCTCGAACAGCGAGCGATCGGTGAGCGCGATGAGCCACTCGACCTCGACCTCGACGCGGGCGCGGTTCAGGCCTGCCTCGGAGAGGTAGTCCGACAGCGCCGCGACGGCACCGCGGTAGCGGCCATCGAGCGGGCTCAGCGGCTGGAACGGGAGGGAAGGCTGGGCAGTCAGGGGAGACCTCCTGATAGAGGCACCCTCAGTGGCGGGGCGCCGGCGGCCGAATGGCGGGTTCGAGCTGTCGGAGAAGACCGTGGCTCGCGTTCTCAATCATACCGAGCACGTCGTCGAACATCTGGGTGTCGGCGTAGTACGGATCGGGCACATCGAGGCCGTCTCCGTGGGCTCCGAAGGTGAGCAGCAGCGTGACCTTGCCCTCATCGGATTCATCGCGCGCCCACTGCGTCAGAATGCGCTCGTGCGTGCGGTCGAGTGCGACGACGAGGTCGTTCTCGGCGAACGAGTCGGCGGTGAACTGGCGGGCGCGATGTGCGGAGCCGTCGTAGCCGCGGCGTGCGAGCGCGTCGATCGTGCGCTCATCAGCGTGCTCGCCGACGTGCCAATCTCCGGTGCCGGCGCTGCGCGAGACGATGCGGCCGCTGAGTCCGCGTTCCTTCACCAGCTCGCGGAAGACGATCTCTGCCATCGGGGAGCGGCAGATGTTGCCTGTGCACACGAAGATGACGCGAAACGGGTCCGGATCGGTCATTGCTCCATTATCGACCAGGAGACGGATGCTGCCAGTGCCGTTTCCTGCACAGCGGCGAGCGTTCATCAACTGTGCACGCACGGGGGACAGCGTCGGCGGTGACCGACGACTCCCGTTCACAGTGGACGTCATGACCCCTGTGAACGCGATCCCCGTCATCAGCGCTGCGATCGAAGAACCGTGGCAGCTCTCCGAGGTCCGGGCTCAGCTGGGCCGCATCCGCGATGACCTCACCGATCTGCACGCGACGCTGCAGGGTCTGATCGCGCAGACGACGTGGGAGACCCGATCACGGGCGATCAACGCGTTCCAGAGTCGACTGCGCGATCACGCGGAGCACACAGCGGGAGCACTCACGATCATCGACGACGAGATCACGCGATTCGGGGCCTGGTGATGGCAGAGGGTGACCTCGACATCTCCACCGGCGGCGTGCTCGCCGTGGACAGTGAGCAGCTCCGCGACGTCCACGACCAGCTGATCCGGGTACGCGACGGCATCGAGATCGTTCCGGGGCGCCTGCAGAACGCATCGAGCCTTGCCGGAGACGTGGGGCGCGAGTTCGCTGAGCCGGCGCTGGTGCTGCGGATGCGAGAGCTGTCCGACGAGGTTGCGCAGACCTGCGCGAGCCTGATGGCCACGATTCAGACGTTCGAGCTCGTCGAAGCGCGACTCAGCGGTACTCCGCTCATTGAGCAGCAGCGTGATCGCCCCTGGTGGGACTGGCTGGGGACGACGCGCTGGTTTCGGGATCCCACTCTGGCTGAGCGCGCGGATGACGTGATCGCCGAATGGCAGTTCAATCGCACGCATCCCTTCGCCCAGAAGGCGGCGGACATGGGGCTCTTCCTCGCTCGGAGCGGACTCGGTCCGCTCAGCTACGTGGTCCTTGCCGCACTCGGACGCGCCTATCCCGCTCTGGTCGACGCTGTCGGACGGGGAGTCATCCCGGGCCATGCCCCGCTCGCACCGAAGGAGCACAGCACGTCTCTTCACGTCACGACGGACACACGACCGCGGCCCCCGATCCGGGGCGTCGAGGACGCCGTCATCCGCATGCAGATGACCGAAGACGCGCAGGTCAGCGTCGAGACCTACGAGATGCCGGACGGCACGTCGAAGTACATCGTCTACATCAAGGGCACGGATCTCCTCGACCCGGGCCAGCCCTGGGACATGCAGTCCAACACCGACCTCTACATGTCCCAGCAGGAGTCAGCGTCTTTCGCTGCCGCCGAGAGCGCGATGCGACTCGCGGGGATCCAGCCCAGTGACCCGATCCTGCTGTTCACCCATTCGCAGGGCGGCATGATCGGCACCCATCTGGCGGCGAGCGGGGAGTTCACCGTGCTGGCGCACACGTCGTTCGGCAATCCTGTTCAGGCCGTGCCGATTCCTGGCGTGCTGGATGTCCCCGTGCGGCACAAGGATGACCCGGTGGCCAGGCTCGCGGGCGGCGGTACAGGGATGGAGACCGATGACAGCGTGCTTGTCGAACGTCTGGCCTTTCCTGAGACCGACATCCGTGACTTCGGCATGCGCAGTCATCATCTCGATGCCTATCGAGAGACAGCGGCGCTCATGGACAAGTCGTCGGATGGCCGTCTTGACGACCTGCGGGCGATCATCGCCGGGTTCGATCGGGCGACCCTGGTCACCGCGCGCAACTTCACCGCCGACGATCCGGCGCGGTGATGCCGGGCTCAGGTGCAGAACCGAGAGCGAACTGATCACGTACGGCCAGTGCCCCGGCCGGGTCGTTGGTGATGATTCCACCGATGTCCGCCGTGATGAAGCGCTCCCAGAGTCGGGGGTCGTCGACGGTCCATACGCGCAGGGTCATTTCCGCCTCGTGAAATCCTTCGAGGACGCCAGGATCCTGCAACGTCGCGAAGTGCGGGTGTGCCTGGGTGATCCCGATCCGCGAGAAGTAGGCCCACGGGTCAATCAGTCCGTCCGCGTACAGAGCCGCCGTCTGGATCCGCCCGTCCCGTTCGCGGAGCTCGGTCAGAAGACTGTGCTGGAAGGAGGACACGACGATGCGGTCGCGCATTCCTGAACCTCGCAAAGAACGTTCGATGCGTTCCGTGATGCCGGGATAGCGGTGCAGCAGGTTCTTCACCTCGACGTTCAGTTGAAGGCCGGTGGGAGCGAGGAGGTCATAGACCTCTTCCAGGAGTGGGACGCGCGTCGGCCCTGTCGTTTCATCTCCGACCACGATCTGAGCGAGATCAGACACAGATGCGTCCCCGACGGTGAGGATCTTCCCCCCGGGCAGGGGCACCCTGCCGTCATGGAGACAGACCAGGTGTCCGTCGCGCGTGAGGTGCACATCGAGTTCGATGCCGTCTGCGCCTTCCTGGACTGCCTGCGCGTAGGACTCGAGCGTGTTGGCGGCGGTGACACCGGTCGAGCGCGCATGCGCCCAGATCAGGGTCATCTGGGCGCCTCGTTCTCTGCCCGGTGATTGGCCCGCAGTGCATGCGTCGAAGGGATGTGCGCCGTCGCCGCGAGCGTCTCCGCCGAACGTTGCGGGTCTCGCTGCGCGACGCGCGTGTAGAGGACGTCAAGCACCAGCAACTGGGCGTGACGTGCGGCGAAGGATGCCGTGCGGTACGGCATCTCTCTTCCGATCGCCGTGAGGTGGATGTCGGCGACGCGCGCCAGTGGCGAGTTGGCATCTCCGGTGACGGCGATGGTGGCGGCCCCTCGAGACTTGGCCTCGGACAGGGCGTCGTAGACCTCCCGCGTGCGTCCCGACGCGGAGATCGCGATCGCCGCGTCGCCCGGCCGGCGCAAGGCGGCAGAGCTGAGCGCGCTGTGCATGGCCGTCCACGCGCGGATCTGGATGCCGATTCCCAGCATTCGCAGTTCGAGTTCGTTTGAGATCACCGCGCTTGCGCCCGCGCCATAGACATCGACGCTGCGCGCTGACGCGACCACTGCGGCGGCCTCTTCCAGGGCCGCGCGATCGAGGGAGCGCGCGGCGAACTGCATGGCGTCGACATCCACGCTCGTCATCACCTGGATCACGTGCTCGAGATCGTCTTCCGGTCCGATCTCCTCGTACCCGGCTGAGATCCAACGCGGCTCCTGGGCGCGGCCAGACTCCTGGGCGATGTGCAACAGCAGAGCTTGGTAACTACTGAGCCCGACCGCCTGACAGAAGCGGGTGACCGTCGGCTGGGAGACGCCCACCTCTGCGGCGAGCTGCGCAGCCGAGAGTGAGGCGACGCCCTCCGGGTCATCGAGAACGCGGCGAGCGACGAGCAACATGGATGGGGAGAGCCGGGGCAGCGCCAGACGGATCTGGTCCGTGACGGCAGGCTGATCCGGCGCGAGAAGTCCGCGGTGGCCGGGCTCGATTGGAATGCGCGTGGTCATTCGTTCTCTCTGACGTCGTACCGATTCATGAATCTCAGCTGAACTCTCTCGTATGAGGTGGACAGGCAACGCTTAGGTATGCATGAATGATACATGCCACAGTTTCGCGGCAACTGTATGAACCATTCCTAGTCCGCATCAATCCCTCAGGAGAATAGATGATCAGCGCCACGGCTCCGCGTTTCGAGCAGGAAGTCCTCGGCCGAATCCGAGACATCACAGAGGGCGCTCGCTCGGGGGAGCTCGACGAAGCCATCACGATGATCGCGGAAGCACTGCGCGCAGGCGGCGTGATCCACGCGTTCGGCACCGGCCATTCCGAAGCGTTCGCGATGGAGATCGCCGGCCGTGCGGGCGGATTGATCCCCAGCAACAAGGTGGCCCTGCGTGACACAGTGCTGTGGGGTGAACGCTCAAGCACCGAACTCGTGGCAGACCCGCCGCTGGAGCGAGACCCGCAGATCGCGGACGAGATCTTCGCCACAGTTCCTCGTCATGCTGAGGACATCTTCGTCATTGCCTCCAACTCCGGCGTCAACGGCTCGATCGTGGGCATGGCGCTGCTCGCGCAGTCGCACGGTCACAAGGTCATCGCCGTCACCAGCCTTGCGCACACGGCACGGGTCAGCCCGATCCATCCGAGCGGCAAAAGACTGTGCGAGATCGCAGATGTCGTCATCGACAACCGCGCGCCGTACGGTGACGCAGTGCTGGAAGGGGAAGTGCCGATGGGCGCAGTCTCGTCGATCACCTCCGCGTATCTCGCGCAGCTGTTGACAGTCGGTGTGGCCTCGGCCCTGGAAGCCACAGGCGACGTCGTCCCGGTCTTCCTATCCGCCAACGTCCCCGGGGGCGACGCCCACAATCGGGCTCTCCAAGCTCAGTACGGATCGCGGATTCGCCGCGTGGCCTGAGGCCCCTTCTCAAAATCCTTCCTTTCCTGACATCAACGACATACAACGGAGTGCAAACGATGGTCTCGTCTCAGAAGCCGATCAGTCGGCGACAGGTTCTCTCACTCATGGGGTTGGCCGCCGTGGCCGTGCCGCTCGCCGCCTGTGCGGCGACACCGGGCGGAACGGCGTTCGGCACCCCTAGCGCCACCCCGGTTCCCACGCTCGATGCGAAAAACCCGTTCGGGGTCACGGCCGGCACCACTGTTGACAGCGTCATCTTCGACAACGCGAAGAACACCGAGTTCTTCGCCTACCTTGCGAAGGAGCTTGAGAAGTCCTCCTCGGCCCTGACGTTGGCAGTGACGCCGTCTGCGCAGATCGCGCAGCAGGTGCAGCCTCGTTTCGTGGCAGGCAATCCGCCGGACCTGCTTCACTCTGCGGGGGCCGGGTCGATTCCTGTTGCGACGCTGTTGCCGAGCGTGCTCGACCTCAACGATCTCGTAGATGCGCCCAACCTCGAAGGTGACGTCATCCGTGACGCCGTCTATCCCGGGGTGCTCGAGTTGGCCGATTTCGACGGCAAGCTCGCCGCAATCAACTACTCCCTGAGCGTGCATGCCCTGTGGTACTCCCGCAGTCTTTTCTCAAAGATGGGGTGGAAGGCGCCGCGGACCTGGGATGAAGCGATGGACCTCGGCGCAGCGGCGAAGAAGGAGGGCAAGTACCTCTTCACGTGGGGCAAAGAGGCAGCGTCGTACTACCTGTCGATGGCGATCGACAGTGCCATCAAGGAGGGCGGCAACGAGGTGCGCGTCGCGCTCGCCAATCTGGAGCCGAAGTCTTGGAGCCAACCGGCCGTCAAGGCGGCGTTCACGGCGATGAAGAAAGCCGTCGACGCGGGCTACTTCCTTCCGGGCGGCGCTGGCACGCAGTTCAAGGCCGCCCAAGCACAGTGGAGTCTGCGCCAGGAGGCGATCATGTACCCCTCGGGTTCGTGGATCGAAGCGGAGATGGGAGCGGAGATCGCCGACGGCTTCGAGATGGTCGGCGCGCCGAACCCGACAGTGACCACGAAGTCGGCCTTGCCGTATGAGGCGATTCGCTTTGCGGGCGGCAACCGCTTCGTCGTTCCGACCGCTGGGGCGAATACGGTCGGCGCCAAGGAGACACTGCGTACCATGCTGTCCCGCGATGCCGCGATCGAGTTCGCCCGCATCAACAAGTCTCCGACGATCTTGCGCAACACTGTCCCGAAGGACGGTTTCGGCTCTACCGCGCTCGTCTCCGCGACCGACCTGCTCGAACAGGCGGGCACAAACGCCTACGCGTGGGACTTCACGGACGCCTACCCCTTCGGGGACGACAAGGGGCGAGTCATGAACGACTTCCTCTCTGGAGGTATGTCGGTCGCCGATGCGCTCTCCGAGCTGCAAAAGGCGTCGGATCGCATCCGCGAAGATGACACCATCGTGAAGATCAAGGCGTCATGACCTCACCTGTCATCGCACCGACTCCCGAGACGGCGACGACGCGGCGGGGTGGTCGCCTCGGTGCGGGAGGCGCTGACCGGCTCTCACTTCTGCTGGTCTTCATCGGAGTGCCGCTGGCGCTCTATGTCACCTTCGTCATCTGGCCGATGCTGCAGGCGGTGGTGTATTCGCTGACGGACTGGTCGGGCTTCACCGCGGGGTTCCAGTTCATCGGCTTGGGCAACTACGCGCAGCTCATGGGCGACGAGTCGTTCTTGATCGCGATTCGCAACAACCTGACGATGCTGGTGGTGATGCCGCTCATCACGCTGGCGATCGGCTTCGCGCTGGCAATCATGGTGACGATCGGCGGAGATATGCGCGGCGGTGTGTCGGGTGTCAAGGGTGCGGCGTTCTATCGCGTCGCTGCCTTCTTCCCGGGAGTCATTCCCTCGATCATCGTCGGGATCATCTTCGCGCAGGTCTACGATCCGAACAACGGCATCCTGAACGGTCTTCTCACGGGCGTGGGTCTCGAGCAGTTCCGTTCATTCGCCTGGCTCGGAGATCCTGCCACCGCCATGGGGGCGACGGTCGCCGCCGTGGTCTGGGCGTCTGCAGGTTTCTACATGGTGCTGTTCGTCGCCGCGATCCGTGGCATAGACACGGAGCTGTTCGACGCCGCTCGTCTGGACGGTGCGGGGCGGGTGCGTATCGCGCTGTCGATCGTGCTGCCGGGGATCGCGAAGAACGTGAAATCCGCGTACATCTATGTCGGCATCGCCGCTCTCGACGTCTTCGTTTTCCTCCAGGCATTCAACCCGAACGGGGGGCCGCAGCGCTCCACACTCGGCATCACGCAGGAGATCTACTCGGCGGCATTCCTGGATGGTCGTTTCGGGTTGGCGTGTGCGATGGGTGTCGTCCTCACGCTGTTGACCTTCATCTTCGTCGCGCTCGTGGGCCTGGCGGGAAGGATCGGAAGAAAATGACTCAGGTGCTCCCACCGATCTCGGAGGCTGCGCCTCGGCACATCCGTCACGAGCGGATCGTCCCCGACGCGCCTCGACGACGCAGGGCCAGCGAGCCCTTCGTCACCTTCTCCTCGCAGACAGTGATGATCCTCTGGACAGCGCTGGTGTTCGTACCGCTGCTGTGGACTCTCATGTCCTCTTTCAAGACGAGTCGAGAGATCCTCGAGTCGCCGTTCGGGTTGCCCACACGATGGAGCTTTGACAACTACATCAACGCCTGGACCCAAGCAGGGATCGGGCATTTCTTCGCGAACACGGTGGTCGTCGTCGCCGGTGCACTCGCGCTCACGATGCTCCTCGGGGCGATGTGCGCCTACGCGCTGGCGCGCTTCGACTTCCCAGGTCGGGCGTTCATTCGCAACCTCATTCTGGCGGGCCTCACGTTTCCTGTGTTCCTCGCCGTCGTGCCGTTGTTCTTCGTGGTGCAGAACTTCGGGCTCATGAACTCTCACATCGGATTGATCGTCACGTACACGGCGTATGCACTGCCGTTCACGATCTTCTTCCTCGCGGCGTTCTTCGAGCAGCTGCCCGCCGAGATCGCCGAGGCGGCCGCGATTGACGGTGCCTCCCAGTGGCGCACGTTCTTCTCGGTGATGCTGCCGATGGCGGCGCCCGGCATGTCGGCGATCGCGCTTCTGAACTTCGTCGGGCTGTGGAATCAGTATCTGCTTCCGCTCGTGCTGATCACCGACCCTTCGAAGTCGGTGCTCACGCAGGGCATGCAGACCTTTGCCGTGCAGGCCGGATTCAACGTCGATTTCGGGGCTCTGTTCGCAGCCGCGGTGATGACAGTGGCACCTGTCTTGATCGTGTACCTGCTGTTCCAGAAGAAGCTCCTGTCGTCGGTGGCGCAGGGTGCGTTGAAATGACGGTGGTTCTGGCTATCGACGCGGGAGGTTCACATACTCGCGCCGCCTGCGTCGACGCCAAGGGCACAGTGCTTGGCTGGGGCAGGGCGAGCGGGGGCAACGCGACATCCCTGGGCGAGGGCGGCGTGCGGGCCATCGAGACGGCGGCGAGGGCGGCGATCACCGAGGCGGCCGCGGATGCCTCGACCCTGACGGCCGTGCTGTGCGCGGCCGGGGAGGCGCCCGTCGGTAGGCTCGGAGAGCTGGCGGAGCGGTTAGGGATGCACGATTCTTCGAGCTGGCATCCTGTGGGGGATGCGTTGGGAGCGTACTTCTCCGGCTCGAGCGCTCCCGACGGTATCGTGCTGATCGCGGGGACGGGCGCCATCGCAGCGCGCGTTCAGAACGCTCAGGTCGTCAGTGTGGTCGACGGGCTCGGTTGGCTCCTGGGCGATGCCGGAAGCGGGTTCTGGATCGGACGGGAAGTTGTCTCTGCGGTGGCTGCGGCTGCGGACGGACGCGGATCGCCGACGGCGTTGACGGAGCAGGTGTTCTCGCGGATTGGGGGCGCGACCGCATGCTGGTCTGGTGTCCGCACCCCGGACGTGGCTGCAATCTTGCGAGCGGTCTACGATCGACCTCCGACGGCCCTCGCCGAGTTCGCACCCCTCGCATTCGACGCTGCAGCGGAGGATGACGCGGTGGCCGCATCGATCGTCTCTGCTGCCGCGAGCCATCTCGCCACCACGATCGAGACCGCCAGGCGCGGGCATGAGAATCTGCCTGTCGTGGTCTCGGGGAGTGTGCTGACGGAGGGGATGCTGCGCGCGGGGGTGTGCGCGGGCGCGCTGCTCGAGGTGCTTCAGGACGCAGACCTGCGACCTGCGACAGACGGGGTCGTGGGCGCTGCGATTCTCGCGCTCCGGCGTCGGGGCGTCGAGGTCTCAGAGCAGTTGAGAGTCACCATAGCGGAGCAGGTCGAACTGCGGCGCGCATGATGGACATCGAGTGGTTTGGGCCGTCGACGCTCACTGAGCTGACACTGCTGGTACTCGCCTTCGTGCTCTCCGCGGTGATCGGGTGGGAACGTCACCGGAAGCTCAAGAGTGCGGGGATGCGCACGCACACTCTCGTTGGCGTCGGATCGGCTGTGTTCACTCTGGTCTCGGCGTACGGATTCAGCACCGTCACGAGCGAGGGCATCACCTTGGATCCATCCCGGATCGCCGCGCAGATCGTCTCGGGGATCGGCTTTCTCGGAGCCGGACTGATCTTCGTGCGGCAGAACAGCGTGTCCGGTCTGACTACGGCGGCGTCGATCTGGGCCACGGCAGCCGTCGGAATGGCCTGCGGCGCCGGGTCTCCCGTGCTCGCAATCATGGCGACAGCCCTTCAGCTTGTCGCAGTCACCCTACTGGGGCGTTGGCGCCGGTCGCGGGAGCATGAGCACCGTCAGCGGGCAGTCGTGCTCAGGTACCGTCCTGGAAAGGGGTCTCTGGCCCAGGTTCTGGCTGTGGCGAAGCGGCAGGAGGCGACAGCAGTCGTGATCGACTCTCGGCTCATGGAGCGAGACGGTCGCTCGCAACGCTGGGAAGCGACGGTGACAGTTGAAGCGCGGAAGACGCGCCTCGAAGACCTCCTGGCCGACTTCGCCGACGTTCCGGGGGTCAAGCGCGTCCGACTTGTCGACGAAGACGCGGTGTAGCTCAGCGTCGGTCGCGCTTGTTCTGCGGGCGGAGGATCGCCCCGAAGACGGCATTGATGATCGAGATGATGATCGCCGCGACGACGCCCCACCAGAAGTTGCCGACGCTCAGACCCCACCCGAACCAGCCGGTGATCGCGGCGGTCAACCACAGCAGGAAGCCGTTGATGATCAGCCCGATGAGGCCGAGCGTGAGGATGTAGAGCGGGAACGCCACGATCTTGATCACGGTGCCGATGATCGTGTTCACGATCGCGAAGATCGCACCGATCGCGAGCAGCGTGAGCACGAGCTGCAGCGTCTCGCCGGGGGCGAAGGAGGTGACGGTCACCTGCAGGCCTGGGATCAACGAGACGACCCAGATGGCGAAGGCGTTGATGATGACGCGGATGATGAAGCGCATAGTGCGCCCAGTTTTACACGCGGGCCCTGCCTGTCACCAGGGCATCGGCTTGTCGGGGTTTCGCGATCCGTCATTGGGCATGTGCGGCAGAGGCGTCCCGCCGGCGCGGATGCACAGCCACCGCAGCTGTGTCGTGCTGTCCGGCCGTGCCCGCCAGGTGCGCCACACGTGCTGCCCGACCCGCACCACCGACCCGGTGCGCACCTCGACGAGATCGTCATCGAGGCCCATCTGGCCTTCACCGTCGAGGAACACGTAAAGCTCCTCCACCTCGCTGTGCGTGTGCCAGTAGCCGGCTTCCTCGCCCGGTTCGAGCGCATTGGCGGTCATGCCGATGTACTGCATCGTCAGCTCATGGTCAACGACCCGTCGGCCGTCGCGCGAGCGTGCGGCATCGAACCCGCCGAAGTGGTCCCGCCAGGCGTCCGGGGCGCCGATCTGCGTCACCTCGTAGTCGGTCATCCTGCATCCTCCCGTCGCGGACGTGTGCCAGAACTCTACTGCCGCCCCGTCGCCCGGACGCCTCTTCTACACTCGAACTGTGACCGAGCCCACGCTGCCCCGCATCCGCCCTGAGATCGCCGCTCTGCCCCCGTACCGTCAGGGCAAGCCCGCAGGCGCAGACGCGTTCAAGCTCTCCAGCAACGAGAACCCCTTCGACCCGCTGCCGTCGGTCGTCGACGTTCTGGCGCGGCAGACGCCCATGAACCGCTACCCGGATGCGACGGCCGCAGCACTCCGCACGCGACTGGGGGAGCGCTACGGCGTCGCGCCCGACGCCGTCCACGTGGCATCCGGAAGCGTGTCGATCCTCTACCAGTTCGTCCTGGCTGCGGCGAGCGTCGGCGATGAGGTCATCTACGCCTGGCGCTCTTTCGAGGCCTACCCCGGGCTGCCGCTCGTCGCCGGCGCTACAGGCGTGCCGGTGCCGCTGCTGCCCGACTCCCGCCACGATCTCGACGCGATGGCGGATGCCGTCACCGATCGCACCCGCGCGATCATCGTCTGCACGCCGAACAACCCGACCGGGCCGATCGTCACGAGCGCCGAGTTCGCCGCCTTCGTCGAAAAGGTTCCGTCCGACGTGCTGATCCTGCTCGATGAGGCGTACAGCGAGTTCGTCACCGCGCCCGACGCCGTCGACGGCCTCGCCGAGCGCGTGTTCGAGAAGCACCCGAACGTGGTCGTGCTCCGGACCTTCTCGAAGGCGTTCGGTCTGGCGGGGCTCCGCGTCGGCTACGCGATCGGTCACCCCTCGGTGCTCGACGCCGCCCGCACGACCGCGATCCCGCTGTCGGTCACGTCCGCGGCCGAGCTTGCGGCGATCGCGAGCCTCGACGCCGAGGACGAGCTGCGCGACCGTGTCGCCGTCATCGTCGAGCGCCGTACCGAACTTGTCGCGGGGCTGCGCGCCCAGGGATGGGACGTGCCGGACGCGCAGGGCAACTTCGTGTGGCTTCCCGCGGGCGAGCAGACGATGGCCGTCGCTGAGGCGTTCGACGCCGCAGGACTCATCGTGCGCCCGTTCGCCGGAGACGGTCTGCGTATATCCGTCGGTGAGCATGAATCCGTGGAGAAAGTCCTACGAGCTGCGGAATCCGTTGTGCACACTCTCCAGCCCTGAGCGCCGATGCTCGGATAGCGTAGAACGGTGACAGCTGCCGACCCCGCTCTCGTTCGCATCCTCGATGCCGACGGCGCGTTCACCCCGAGTCCTGCTGCCGACGAGTATCTGCCGCTGATCGAAGCGCTGACGGATGCCGAGCTCGAGCAGTTCTACCGCGACATGGTCGTGATCCGCGCCGTGGACACGCAGGCGATCAACCTGCAACGTCAGGGCCAGCTCGCCCTGTGGCCACCGAGCCGCGGACAGGAGGCGGCGCAGGTCGGATCCGCGCACGCCGCGCGACCACAGGACACGATCTTCCCCTCGTACCGCGAGCACGTCGTGACCCGCATCCGCGGCGTCGACACGATCGATGTCATCAAGCTCATGCGCGGCATCTCGCACGGCGGGTGGGACCCGACCGATCCCAAGAACGGCAACACGCGTCTGTACACCCTGGTGCTCGGCTCGCAGACGCTGCACGCGACCGGATATGCGATGGGTCTCGCGTTTGACGGCAAGCACGCGTCCGGCGATGCCGACGTCGATCAGGCCGTCATGGTCTACTACGGCGATGGCGCCTCCAGCCAGGGCGACGTGCACGAGGCGATGGTCTTCGCCGCGAGCTACCAGGTGCCCGAGGTCTTCTTCCTGCAGAACAACCAGTGGGCCATCTCGGTTCCGGTCGAGACGCAGTCGCGCGTCCCGCTCGTGCTGCGCGGTCGCGGCTACGGAATGCCCAGCATCCAGGTCGACGGCAACGATGTGCTCGCCAGCTACGCGGTCACCCGACGTGCGCTCGATGAGGCACGCGCCGGCCAGGGCCCTCGGGCGATCGAGGCCGTCACCTACCGCATGGGCGCGCACACCACGACGGACGACCCCACGAAGTACCGCGGGACCGACGAAGAGTCGCAGTGGGCGCAGAAAGACCCGATCGCGCGCATGCGCGCCTTCCTCGAAGGGCGCGGAGCGGCGGCATCCTTCTTCACGGATGTCGACTCGGAAGCCGCCGAGGCCGCCGACGACCTGCGCGTGCGCACGAACGCCCTGCCCGGGCCGGACCCATCGAACATGTTCGACAACGTCTACAGCGAGGCCCACCCGCTCATGGAAGAGCAGCGCGCGTGGCGTGCCCAGTACGAAGCATCCTTCACGACGGAGGAGCAGGCATGACCCTCGAGACGATGACCTTCGCCAAGGCGCTCAACGCCGGTATGCGCAGGGCGATGGAAGACAACCCCAAGGTGCTGCTCATGGGAGAGGACATCGGCCAGCTCGGCGGCGTCTTCCGTGTTACCGAGCACCTGCAGCGTGACTTCGGTCCGCAGCGCGTGCTCGACACCCCGCTGGCCGAGTCCGGCATCGTCGGCACGGCGATCGGACTCGCGATGGCCGGATTCAGCCCGGTCTGCGAGATCCAGTTCGACGGTTTCGTGTACCCGGCCTTCGACCAGATCACCTCGCAGCTTGCGAAGCTGACCTACCGCCACGAGGGCGCGATCTCGATGCCCATTGTCATCCGGATCCCCTACGGCGGGCACATCGGTGCCGTCGAGCACCACCAGGAGAGCCCGGAGGCGTACTTCACGCACACCGCGGGTCTCCGCGTGATCTCACCGTCGACGCCGAACGACGCCTACTGGATGATCCAGGAGGCGATCGCGTCGAAGGATCCCGTCATCTTCATGGAGCCCAAGAGCCGGTACTGGCACAAGGGCGAGGTGGAGACGGATGCCTCGGCCCTGCCGCTGCACGCGTCCCGTGTCGCGCGTCGCGGCACGGATGTGACCCTCGTCGGTCACGGTGCCATGGTCGCGACCCTGCTGCAGGCCGCGGCGCTCGCCGAGTCCGAGGGGACCAGCTGCGAGGTCATCGATCTGCGCTCGCTCTCACCGGTCGACTACGGACCGATCCTCGACTCCGTGCGCTCGACCGGCCGCATGGTCTACGCGCAGGAGGCGCCGGGCTTCAACAGCCTGGGCAGCGAGATCGCGGCGACCGTCATGGAGCGCGCCTTCTATGCGCTGGAGGCTCCGGTGCTGCGGGTGTCGGGCTACGACATCCCCTTCCCTCCGGCGAAGATCGAGGGCGCGTACCTGCCCGACGCCGACCGTATTCTCGAAGCCGTCGACCGCGCGCTCGCGTACTGACCGGCCCCGCCGAAAGGACTCGCAATGAGCACCCAGACCTTCATCCTCCCCGACGTCGGCGAGGGCTTGACCGAGGCCGAGATCGTCACCTGGAAGGTCGCCCCCGGCGACACCGTGGCGATCAACGACGTCATCTGCGAGATCGAGACGGCCAAGTCGCTCGTCGAGCTTCCCTCGCCGCACGCGGGCACGGTCGGCGAGCTGCTGGCCGCGGAGGGGGACACGGTCGAGGTGGGTGCTCCGATCATCACCTTCGTGAGCGCGGATGCTGCGCCCGCCGCCGCTGCGCCCGTGACGCCGTCCGTTCCGGGGGAGAGCGGTGGATCCGTCCTTGTCGGCTATGGCTCCGCGGGTGCGGTGTCCTCGCGGCGCCGCAAGGCCCCGGAGCGTCCGGTGCGCGCATCCGTGGGTGTCGTGGCGAAGCCTCCGATCCGCAAGCTCGCCCGCGATCTCGGTGTGAACCTGGCCGACGTGACCCCGTCGGGTGCGGACGGCGAGGTGACTCGCGATGACGTCGTGAAGCAGGCCGAGCAGGCGAGCGTGTTCCGCAACATCCAGACACCCGAGTGGGGTGCTGTGCGCGAAGAGACCCGGCCGGCACCGGCATCCGCTCCGGTTGGTCTCGCCCGGGGCATCGCCCCCGGCGACCCGGCTCGCACCGAGTCGATCCCCGTCAAGGGCGTGCGCAAGGCGACGTCGTCTGCCATGGTGCAGAGCGCGTACTCGGCGCCGCACGTGACGGTGTGGAAAGAGGTGGATGCCTCGCGCACGATGGAGCTCGTCAAGCGCCTGAAGGCCTCTCCGGACTTCGCCGACATCAAGGTGTCGCCGCTGCTCATCATGGCGCGCGCCGTGATCTGGGCCGCGCGCCGCACTCCCATGGTCAACGCCGCCTGGGTCGACACCGACTCGGGTGCCGAGATCCTGGTGCGCCACTACGTGAACCTCGGCATCGCCGCGGCCACGCCCCGCGGCCTGCTCGTGCCGAACATCAAGGACGCCCAGCTGCTCGGCATGAAGGATCTCGCCCGTGCGCTGGAGCGACTGACGCTCACCGCGCGCGAGGGCAAGACCTCGCCGGCGGATCAGCAGGGCGGCACGATCACCATCACGAACATCGGCGTCTTCGGCATGGATGCGGGCACCCCGATCATCAACCCGGGTGAGGCGGGCATCGTCGCCATGGGCACGATCGCGCAGAAGCCGTGGGTCGTCGACGGCGAGGTGCGCCCCCGCTGGGTGACGACGGTCTCGGGCTCGTTCGACCACCGCGTGATCGACGGCGACGGCATGAGCCGCTTCATCGCCGACGTCGCCGCGGTGCTGGAAGAGCCGGCGCTGCTCGTCGACTGATCGGGGCGATCCCGGCGCCGACTCTGCGGAGCGGGGCCGGTTCCGCGTGTCGTCCCGCGGGAGATCTGCCCTCGCTTGGGCGTGCCGCATGCGACACGCTGTTCGGCGTGAAGTTTCGCCCGCGGGAAGACACGCTGGCTTACGCCTATGAGCGACACGGGCCGGGGGGACCACGCGAGCGAAGCTGTGAACTTCCTTATCGATAACGATTCTCATGTGCGTTATGCTTTTCGAGTGAAGAAGCCCGCCATCACCCTCGTGACCGTCGCCCTGACCGCCCTCGTGCTCACCGGCTGTGCGCCGTTTGCTGCCGAGACCGTGGATGACGGCACGATCGACGTCGTCACGACGACCAATGTCTACGGCGACCTGGCCGCGCACATCGGCGGCGACCGTGTCACGGTGACGGCGCTGATCGACTCGGCCGCGAAAGATCCGCACTCCTACGAGGCATCCGCGCGCGATCGTCTCACCGTGCAGGGCGCCGACCTCGTGATCGAGAACGGCGGCGGCTACGACGCCTTCATGCACGATCTGCTCGACGGCAGCACGGCGACCGTGCTGACAGCGGTCGAGTACTCACATGACTTCCCGGGCAATGAGACGCATGAAGAAGATGCGGATGCTGCGCACGATGAGGCCGCCCACGACGCCGAGTCGCACGACGAACATGCGCACGACCACGGCGACCACGAGCACATCGAGGGCTTCAACGAGCACGTCTGGTTCGACCCGCACACCGTCAGCCACCTGGTCGACGACATCGCTCGCACCCTGACCGAGCTCGACCCCGAAAGGGCCGAGACGTTCGCCGCGAACGCCGCCGAGCTGCAGACAGACCTGGAGGGGTTCGAAGCCCAGCTCGCCCAGCTCAAGACGGATGCCGCCGGCGCGGGAGTCTTCGTCACCGAACCGGTTCCCGGCTACCTCGCCGTCGCCGCCGGGCTCACCGACCTCGCCCCCGAGGGCTTCGCCGCGGCGGTGGAAGAGGGGCGCGATGTGCCGCCCGCGATGCTGCTCAACGCCCTCGACGTCATCGCTTCCGGCGACGTCAAGGCCGTGCTCAGCAACGCCCAGACCGGTGGTGCGGAGACGGAGCGCATCGAGACCGCCGCTCGCGACGCGGGAATCCCCGTCGTCGGATTCCGCGAGATCCTGCCCAAGGGAACCACGTACTCTGAATGGATGACGTCTGCGATTGACTCTCTCGTCGCGGCTCTGACCGCATGAGCGTGCTGGAGATCCGCGGCGCGAGCCTGCGCCGCGGCCAGCGCGAGCTCTGGGCCGGACTCGACCTGAAGGTCGAGCCGGGGGAGTTCATCGCGGTGCTGGGTCCGAGCGGCTCGGGCAAGACGACGCTGCTGCGCAGCATCCTGGGTCTCCAGCCGCTCAGCGAGGGAAGCATCGAGGTCGAGGGGTCGCCGGTCCGCCGCGGCAACCGTCGCATCGGGTACATCCCGCAGCACCGCCCGTTCGCACCCGACACCGGGATGCGCGCGCGTGACGTCGTCGCGCTCGGCGTGCAGGGCACCCGCTTCGGCCCGCCGGTGCCGCGCCGTGGTGATCGTGAGCGGATCGACGGCGTCCTCAGCGCGGTTGGCGCCGAGCACTACGCGAACCGTCGCGTCGGCGAGCTCAGCGGTGGCGAGCAGCAGCGCCTGCGCGTCGGGCAGGCGCTCGTCGATTCCCCGTCGCTCCTGCTCTGCGACGAGCCACTGTCGAGCCTCGACCTCGCCAACCAGCAGGGCGTGATCGAGATCATCGATCGCCAGCGTCGCGAGCACAATGCGGGCGTCCTGTTCGTCACCCACGACATCAACCCGATTATGGGCAAGGTCGACCGCATCCTCTATCTCGCCCGCGGTCGCTTCATGCTCGGCACCCCGGACGAGGTGCTGCAGAGCCGCGTGCTCACCGACCTGTATGGCGCTCCGGTGTTCGTGCTGCGCGCGGGAGACCGGCTGGTCGTCGTCGGTGTCCCCGACGCCGATGCCCACGACCACGGAGGCGACGAATGAGCCTCGGGATGCTTCCCACCGTCGACTGGAGCGACATCTTCTCGTTCCAGGACTACGGCGCACTCGTGGCGCTGCTGGCGAACTCGATCATCGCCGGCGCGGTGCTCGGTGTCGTCGGCGGACTCATCGGCGTCTTTGTGATGCAGCGCGACCTCGCCTTCGCCGTGCACGGCATCAGTGAGCTCTCCTTCGCGGGAGCCGCCGCGGCCCTGCTCTTCGGCGGAAGCGTCGTGGCGGGCTCGGTCGGCGGCGCACTCGTCGCGGCGATCATCATCGGCGTGCTCGGCTCTCGGGCGCGCGACCGCAACTCGGTCGTCGGTGTGCTGATGCCGTTCGGGCTGGGCCTCGGCATCCTGTTCCTCTCGCTCTACGACGGACGCAGCGCCAACCAGTTCAGCCTCCTCACTGGGCAGATCGTCTCGGTCTCCAGCCCTGACCTGGGCTGGCTCGTCGGTATCAGCGCGATCGTGCTGGTCGGCCTCGTGCTGATGTGGAACCCACTGCGCTACGACTCGCTCGATCCCGTGTCGGCGCAGGCGCGCGGTGTGCCCACGCGCACCGTCAGCATCGTCTTCATGGTGTTGCTGGGACTCATCGTCGCGGTCAGCGTGCACATCATCGGCGCGCTGCTCGTCATGGCTCTGCTCGTGACGCCTGCAGCCGCCGCGATGCGGGTGGCCGCGGGACCGGTTCTCGTGCCACTTCTCGCCGCCCTGTTCGGTTTCACGGCGGCCGTCGGCGGCATCCTGCTCGCGCTCGCAGGCACCCTCCCTGTGAGCCCGTACATCACCACGATCTCGTTCGCGATCTACGGAGTCTGCTGGCTGGTGAGCCGTGCACAGGGGCGGGTTCGTCCCGAACGCAGAGCGCGCATCGCGGGCTAAGCTACAACCACCCCACGCCGTCGCCGAGCGGGTATCGGTACGGTCTTCCTTCCTCGCTGTCTCACATCGCCCCGGATGCTGCAGATGCCGCGAGAGCTGAATCAGGAGAGGTCGCACGTGACCGAGCAGAGCACGACCGAGAACGAGCAGGGCGACTTCTTCGACCAGCTCATCGACCGCAACCCGCGCGAGCACGCCTCGTTCACGGTGGCCTTCCGCGGCTACGACCGCGACGAGGTCGACGCCTCCGTCACGGCACTGCGTGCAGAGGTGCGCCGCCTGACCGAGCGCCTCGATTCTATGAATGACCGCACCCGCGACGAGATCGAGCGTGCGCGTGAGCAGATCCGCCGCGAGAGCGATGAGGCGGCGCAGGCGTCTCAGGAGGAACGCGACGAGGTCGAACGCGCGTCGCGTGAAGAGCTCGAAGAAACCGCCCGTGCGCAGCGTGAAGAGCTGGAAGAGGCACTGCGTGCGGCGAAGGCAGAGGCTGCCGACGCCGAGTCCGCTCGTCAGGCCGCCGAGGCCGAGCGCGCGACCGCCGAGGCGAAGGTGGCAGAGGCTGCGGAGCAGGTTGCCGCTCTCACGGCCGAGCTCGCTGGCAGCACCGCCCTGGCCGACGCGGATGAAGCGTCGTCGCGTCAGCAGTTCGACGCCGTCCTTCGTGTGGCCGAAGAGCAGGCCCGCTCGCTGATCCAGAACGCCGCCGTGCAGTCCGAGCGCCTTCTCGAAGCCGCTCGCGAAGAGGTCGCCGTCAAGCGCGCCGACCTTGAGGTCGATGTCGCCCGCATCACGACGCAGGCACAGCACGACGCCGACCAGGTGCGCCTGAAGATCGAGACCGAGTACACCGCCCACGAGGCGCGCATCGAGCGTGAAGCCGCCCACGCCGCCGAGAAGGCCGCGCAGGCCGAGCGCGAGGCTGCGGCCATCCGCACAGAGGCAGAGAAGGGCGCCGCGGCGCTGCGCGCGCTCGTCACGCGTGAGGTCACCGACCTGCGCACCGACGCAGAGCGCAGCGCTCGCGAGATGAACGCGCGCACGCTCGAGTTCGAGGAATCGCTGGCACGCCGTCAGGACGACGCGCAGCAGGAGTTCCTGGTGCTGCACGAGCAGGCCGTCGCGCACGCGGAGCGCATCACGTCCGACGCGAACGAACAGGTCTCCTCCTCGCTCGAGCACGCGAAGCGCATCTCTGCCAAGGCGGATGACTACGAGCGTGTGGCGCGCACGCAGGCGCAGGCGGTCGACGCCGACGCCCAGGCGCGGGCACGCGAGACGCTGGAGCGCGCACGCGTCAAGGCGCAGAAGATCGTCGAGACGGTCGCAGAGCACACCAACACGGTGCTTCGCGACGCAGAAGACCGCGCCCGTCAGCTGCGCTGGCAGCAGCAGCAGATGTCGAGCTTCATGGCTGAGGTGCGCGAGCTCATCCGTCCCGATGGTGTGCTGTCCGCGGCTGCGACGGACGACGAGCAGAAGGCGGATGCTCCTGCACCGGCCGAGTCCGTTGAGGGGACGCCGGCTGAGGGCGCGGATGCTCCCGCGGAATCCGCCGCGAAGGCCGATGCGGATGCTCCCGCGAAGTCGCCCGCGATCACAAAGCCGACCCCGAAGAAGAAGGGCTGATCCGCGCTCTCAGGGCTCTGTCACGAGGCCGGATCTAGACTCGAATCATGGCTCAACGCAACACCTGGCAGCGCGAACGCGTGCGCGAGGCACTCGCCGACGTGCGGGGCTTCGTGAGCGCGCAGACGCTGCACGGCACACTGCGCGACGAGAACACGGGCATCGGCCTGGCTACGGTCTACCGTGCGCTGGCGGGCCTTGTGGCGTCCGGCGATGCGGATTCGCTGCTGAGCCCCGACGGTGAGGCGCTCTACCGCGCGTGCAGCACGCAGGGGCACCACCATCACCTCATCTGCCGCCGGTGCGGACTCACGGTCGAGATCGAAGCGACCGACGTCGAACAGTGGGCACAGCGCACCGCGGCGATGCACGGGTTCCGCGATGCGGAGCATGTCGTCGACGTCTTCGGGCTGTGCACCCCCTGCGCGAAGGCCAAAGCTCGCGCCGAGGCCTGACCGTGGCTGTCGTCACCCGCACAGGGCGCCCCTCCGCCGCGATCGGCGCCGGCATCGGCATCCTGATCATCGCGGCCTTGGTGCTGCTCGATCTCTTTGCGCCGGCTCTGTTCCCCATGTCGCTCCCCGAGCGTGCACAGGACGGACTGACCCTCGCGCTCAGCGTGCTCTTCGAGGCTCTGCCGTTCGTGATCCTCGGCGTGCTGCTGTCGATCGTCGTGCAGGTGTGGCTGCCGACGGGCGCGATCGAGCGCATCCTGCCGCGCCGCGGGTGGGCGCGCCGGGCCGTCCTCTCGCTGCTGGGCATGTTCATCCCGGTCTGCGAGTGCGGCAACGTGCCGTTCGCGCGCGGCCTGATGATGCGGGGTCTCGCCCCGGCGGAGGCACTGACCTTCCTGATGGCGGCGCCGATCGTGAACCCGATCGTGATCCTCACGACGCACGCCGCGTTCGGCTGGGACGGAGGCATCCTCGTGGCACGCCTCGTGGGCGGCTACCTGATCGCCAACCTGATCGGCTGGATCTACTCCCGGCACCCTTCGCAGGACGCGCTGTTGACCTCGCGGTTCATTGCGACCTGTGAGCGCGTCGCCGTCGAGCCGGGAGCACCGGTCCGCCGCAGCCTCACCCAGTTCCTGATCGAGCTGCGTGCCGTGATGCCTGCGCTCGTGATCGGGTCGGCGCTCGCGGGAGCCGTGCAGGTGCTCGTGCCGCGCGACGCCCTGCTCGCGATCGGCGCGAACCCGGTGCTGTCGATCGTGGCGATGATCGCGCTGGCGATGACGGTCGCGATCTGCTCGAACGTCGACGCCTTCTTCGCGCTGTCCTTCGCTTCGACGTTCTCGCCGGGTGCCCTCATCGCCTTCCTGCTCGTCGGCCCGCTCGTCGACGTCAAGATGCTCGCGCTGCTGCGTACGACCTTCACGACGCGCACTCTCGTCGGCCTTGTCGTGATCGTGGTGTTGAGCGCCTTCGCGATCGGAATCGGGGTGAACGTCTTTGGCTGACATCTCGCTGTCGACTCCGGATGCTGCGGCGCACCGCCATCCGTCGCGCGCGGCCGCGCTCGGCAGCCGGTGGCTCGGCGTCGGCCTTGCTGCGGGCATTTCCGTCGTCACTCTGATGCTGGCGTTCGCGGGCCAGCTCACCCTCTACATCAGCCCGGAATCCGTCTGGTTCGCGTGCGCCGCAGCGGTCGTGACGATCGCCGGGGCGGTCTGGTCGTGCACACTGCCCCTCGGCGCCGAGAGCGATCACGATCACGATCACGACCACGGCGAGGCATCCGGTGGTCGACGCGCGGTCGCCGTCGGTGCCACGGCCGTCGGCGGGGTCATCGCGACCGCCGTGGTCGCCGGCGCCGTGCTGCTTCCTCCTGCCTCGCTGTCGGTGAGCCTGGCGCTCTCCCGCGACACCGGTGGCGCCGGTCTCTTCGCAGGCGCGGATGTCGCGACGCTGGGCGCCGCGAGCGACACGAGCTCGTTCGGTGTGGGGGAGTGGTCGACGGTCTTCGCCACCGCCACGCGTCCAGAACTGTACGACGGAGCCGCCGTGACCCTCACGGGGTTCCTGACACCGGGTGCGGATGACAGCGCGCAGCTGACCAGACTCGTCATCACGCACTGCGTGATCGATGCGCAACCCGCCTCCGTGCCCGTGGATATCGCCGACTGGCAGAGCGACTACGCCGTGGGCGACTGGGTGGAGATCGCCGGAACCGTGCGTGTCGCATCCGACGGCTCGCTGAGCATCGAACCGGCCGATGTCGCGCCGATCGAAGAGCCGGGGGATCCCTATGAGCACTGACGTGCCCGATCCCTCGCACGCCACGGGCGATGCCCCGGAGCCGCGGCCCATGACGCGCGCCGAAGCCCGCGCGCTGCGAGAGGCCGCCGAGGCCGCGCAAGCGACCCAGGCGGAAACCCCCGCCCCCGCGGAGGCATCCGGCCCCGCGTCGCCTTCCGGCCCACCCATCCCCACTCCTTCCACTCCGCTTTCCTCGGAGGAGCTTCCGGTCGGTTACGCAGCCCCAGAACCGACGAAACCCTCCTCTCATCCGCGCTCTTCGCGCCGATTCCTGCTCCTGTTCGCGTCCGTGCTCGGCGTCCTCGCCGTCGTGGTCGGAGCGCTCAGCGCGGTGAGCCTCGTGCAGGGGCCCCGGCTCGCGAGCGTGCAGGTGGATCCGAGCGGCGCTGTCGAAGCATCCGGAAGCCGCCTGATCCTCACCGCCAACCAGGCGCTCGCGCCGATCGACGAATCTCAGGTGAGCATCGAACCGGACGTGCCGTTCACGATCGACAGCACCGGGCGTGCGCTGGGCGTCCGCTTCACGGTGCCGCTGCACGATGACACGGTCTACACCGTGCGGGTCGACGACGTCACCGGCGTCGGCGGCGGGCCGAGTGCGGTGCTGGAGACGGAGTTCCGTACCCCGAAGACGCACATCTTCCTTCTGCAGCGCAGCGTCGATGGCGACGACAAGATCTTCCGCACCGACCTCACCGGACAGAAGGCCGTCGCGGTGTACCAGCACCCACAGATCGACGACTTCCGCGCGACGGCGAACGAGCTCATCGTCGCGGTCGAAGACGGGGGCACGTCGAGTCTCATCGCGATGGACCGCGACGGGAAGAACGAACGCGAGCTGCCGCTGCCGGGCGTCGGCTACGTCTCGACGCTGCAGGTGTCCGACCGAGGGGGACTCGTCGGCTACACCTTCACCGACAAGAACCTGTCGGCGACGCAGGGGCGCGCGAGCGTGCTCGCGACCCAGTCGCTGCGTGATGCGAACGCCGAGCCGCAGCTCATCGAGATCGGTGGCGAGCCTGCGAGCATCGCGTCGTGGGAGTTCGTTCCGGATGCTGCTGCGGTGCTGTTCGTCGACTTCGACGGCACGCTCTCCCTGGACGACCGTTCGGGCGATGCCGGCCCGCAGACGTTGGGACTGGCGCAGTCGATCCAGGCGCTCTCGCGAGGTACGTACACGGCGATCATCGAGCGCACCGAGGGTCTCTTCGTGCTCGACCTCGCCGACGGTGCGGAGGAGCCCCTCGCCCTCTCCGTCCCGGACTTCGGCACCCCCGTGGGCATCACCCTCTACCCCGGCGGTGAACTGCGTCACGTGATCGCGCGCGACGCGGGGGGTCTACCCACCGGGCAGGCGATCATCCGCGTCGACGATGACGGCGCGGCACAGCCGCTGTTCGAGGTCTCCAGCACGGACTCGATCGTGCAGAGCTGCGCCTCCCCGAGCGGCCGCTACGCTGCCGTCTCGGTCGCCCCCGACCTGCTGAACAACCCCTACGACCGTTCACTGCTGCCGATGCCCGAGACGGTGCAGACGCACCTCATCGAGATCGCGACGGGAGAGGAGCTGGTCGTGCTGGCAGGTTTCGACACCTCCTGGTGCGCGAAGGGGCCGCGCCGATGAGTGCAGAGGCGAGGATGCTGCGCCGTGCGAGCCGCGCGGACCTGGCGGGTCTCCCCGCAGACGTCGCGCCCTCCCTGCTCGGTGCCGAGCTGCGCACGATCGTCGGCGGATCCGAGGTGCGGGTACGCATCACCGAGGTCGAGGCGTATCACGGGCACGGCACAGGTGAGGTGGCTGACCCCGGATCTCACGCCCGGATGGGACGGACCGCCCGGAACGCGACGATGTGGGGAGAGCCCGGCCATCTCTACGTCTACCTCAGCCATGGCATCCACTCCTGTGTGAACGTGGTCTGCGGACGTGAGGGCGAGGCCGGAGGAATCCTCCTTCGTGCCGGCGAGATCATCTCAGGCGTCGAGACCGCGGCAACGCGACGCGGTGCGACGGCGCCCCTGCGCGCGACCGCCCTGCGTGATCTCGCCCGTGGCCCAGGACGCTTCGGTCAGGCGGTCGGCCTGCGGCATCCGATCCACGACGGCATCGATGCGATCACGGGGATCGCGCAGGCCGGAGCATCCGCCGAGCTGTGGCTGGGTGCGCGCGAAGCGGATGTCGCCAGTGGACCGCGCGTCGGCGTTGCCGGCCTCGCCGGAACGGCCGCATTCCCCTGGCGGTACTGGATCGCCGGTGACCCGACCGTCTCGCCCTTCCGATGGGGACGCGGAGCAGCAGAAGCCGCTCGTGCCGCGTCCCTGACGGGCGACGTCGACAGCGCGCAGCATCTGTCGCTCTCGTCCACCGACACGCCCGGCTTCTGAGGCGTGCTAAACTGACTCCTTGTCTGTGCGCACTCCTGTGCACAGTTCGCATACTTCCCCTTCCTGAGGCCGAGAAATCGGCGAGGGACGGCTGTGTGCAGACAAGGGATCTTGGGTGAGGCCGTCCGGCCTCACGGTAATGAAGGAGTCACAACATGGCAGCAGTGTGCCAGGTGACCGGAGCTGTTCCCGGCTTCGGACACAACATCTCGCACTCGCACCGCCGGACGAAGCGTCGCTTCGACCCGAACGTGCAGAAGAAGACCTATTTCGTGCCGTCGCTCGGTCGTAAGATCACGCTGAACGTGTCCGCCAAGGGCATCAAGGTGATCGACGTTCGCGGCATCGAGAACGTGGTCAACGACCTCCTTGCGAAGGGTGTGAAGCTCTAATGGCCAAGAAGGCACAGGACGTACGTCCGATCATCAAGCTGCGTTCGACGGCAGGTACGGGCTACACGTACGTCACCAAGAAGAACCGTCGCAACACCCCCGACCGCCTGGTGCTGAAGAAGTATGACCCGGTCATCCGTCAGCACGTCGAATTCCGCGAGGAGCGTTAATCATGGCGAAGAAGAGCAAGATCGCTCGCAACGAGCAGCGCAAGGTGGTCGTCGACCGCTACGCAGAGCGTCGCCTCGAGCTGAAGAAGACCCTGATCGACCCGAACGCGACCGACGAGGCCCGTGAGGCTGCACGCGTCGGCCTGCAGAAGCTCCCGCGCAACGCGTCGCCGGTGCGTGTGCGTTCGCGCGACGTCATCGACGGCCGCCCCCGCGGTGTCCTCACGAAGTTCGGCATCTCGCGTGTCCGCTTCCGTGACATGGCACACCGTGGCGAGCTGCCCGGCGTGACCAAGTCGAGCTGGTAAGCATCGCTTTCTGAAAGGGGCGGGGTTCTTCGGAACTCCGCCCCTTTTGCGTGCCTTCGGCGGCTTTGCGCCGCGCTGTGGTTTGTCCCTGTTTCTTGTTTGTCCCTGCTTCTTGTTGCCCTGTTTCTTGTTTGCCCTGTCTTTGGCCCGGCCCCCATGTGCGGAGGAGTTCTCACGGATCGGAGGACTCTCCCGCGCGATTCGTCCTCCGTTCGGGGAGGACTCCTCCGGAGCCGGAGCCGGAGCCGGAGCCGGAGCCGGAGCCGGAGGCGTACGCCTCCGCACGGCCCGCGCGTGTTCTGCACGTCGCCCCGGGTGAGGTTCTTCTCCACAAGCCGAGCCGTCGGAGGCATCCGGGTGCTGCGCACTCGCCATCCTCGAGGCATGCACCCGATCGATGCTCTCCGTCCCCGCGCCGGCGTCGCGCCGATCGCCGCGCTTCGGCGTGATGGCGTCTCGGAGCATGCCCTGCGCACGGCGCGCGAGCGCGGCCAGATCTTCTCCGTGCGGCGCGGGTGGGTGGCCCTTGCCGGAGCCGATCCGATGCTTGTGGCCGCCGCGCGGCGGGGCGTCATGCTGACGTGTGTCACACTCGCGGCGCGCAGGGGCCTCTGGGTGCTTGAGCAGGATGGTCCCCATGTCGCGGCACATCCGAAGTCGGGTCGTGCGCGGGTTGATCGAGGCGTAGTCCATTGGAACGTGCCGGTGTTTCCGCGTGACCGGGAGTCCTGCGAGGACTCGCTGGAGAACGCCCTCATCCAGGTGGCACGATGCCAGCCGTATGAGCAGGCTCTGGTGGTGTGGGAGTCGGCGCTCAAGAAGAAGATGCTCGATCCGCAGGTGCTTGCCCGCGTTCCGCTGCCTCCCGCGGCTCGTAGGATGCTTGCGGATGCACGCCCGTTCGCGGATGCAGGCACGGAGACGATCTTTCTTACGCGCCTGCGCTGGCTTGACGTCCCGATCGTGCCGCAGGTGTGGGTTCTCGGGCATCGCGTGGACTTTCTTCTGGGCGAGCGGCTGGTCGTTTAGATCGACGGCGGACACCACGTCGGGGCGCAGCGCACGAGCGACATTGCGCACGACGCACTGCTGAAGCTGCACGGCTACCACGTGATCCGCGTCAGCTATGAGCAGCTGATTCATCAGTGGCCGCGCTTGCAGGCGACGATCATGGCGGCCATCGCGCAGAGGCTCCACTGCGCCGCCTGACTGCACCCGCGAAGGGAGGAGAACTCCCTGATCGGAGGAGGGCTGTCTCTCCTGCATCCGCCGATCAGGGAGAACTCCTCCGAAGCCCTGGGACGTCGCGAAACTCCGGGCTCAGCCCCTCCGCCTGTGACTGGAGTGACGAAAGTAGCGCGACACGCCGACCGAATTCGTCAAATTCCGCGAAATGACGCGGAAATTCGGGCAGAGATTGATACATTCAAGGCGGTCGTTCCGACCATCGGGGGGCATCCGCTCTTCGACTTTCTGAACACGATGTGACGGAATCTCCGTCGCTGGAGGATGCAATGGCTGACAAGTCCATCACCAAGACCGAGCTCGTCGCGAGCATCGCAAGCGCCACCGGTCAGAGCCAGGCCGCCGTTTCCGGCGTTCTCGACGCACTGTTCTCCACGGTCGCCGACGCTGTTGCCAAGGGCAGCAAGGTCTCGATCCCGGGCTGGATCGCGTTCGAGCAGGTCGCAACCGCTGCTCGCACGGGCCGCAACCCGCAGACCGGTGCCGAGATCAAGATTCCGGCCGGCCACCGCGTGAAGGTGACCGCTGGTTCCAAGCTCAAGGCAGCCGTCAAGTAAGACCGCCTGTCGCAGAAGGCCGCTCTCTTCGGAGGGCGGCCTTTCGCGTTCCCGGTTCTCCACAGTTCTCGAAATCGCGGCAGCGCGACGGATGCTGACCCCTACACTGGCGCGCATGACCTCCGCCCCGGGCCCTGTGCCCTCCCTGTCTTCTGGCGCCCTCCGCCGGGAGACGCTGCTGCACGACTCCTCCCGGTCCCGCTGGGGCGGCACCGGGCCTCGGCCCGTCCGTGCGCACATCCTGCGCCCCGCGGGCGAGGGTCCGCACCCGGTCGTGCTGCTGTCGCACGGCACGGGTGGGGCGTTCGACGACCTTCAGTGGCTTGCGGATGCGCTCGTGTCGGCGGGCTTCCTCGTTGCAGGCGTCGACCATCACGGCAACTCCACAGCCGATGAGTACCTTGTCGAGGGGTTCGCCTTCGTCTGGGAGCGCCCTCGTGACCTCGACGTGCTGCTCACGCATCTGCGCGACACCGAGCAGATCGATCCGCGCAGCATCGGTGCGGCCGGGTTCTCGCTCGGCGGGTACACGGTGGCGGCAGCCCTGGGGGCCCGTGTGAGCCCGACCACGGCCGCCGGCGTTCTGCTGGGACTCGTGCCCACCCCGCCGCTGCCCGAGTTCCCCGATCTCATCCCGGAGCTGCGGGCGCGCTATCCGCACGACGAGCTTCTCGCCCAGATCGTGAGCGGCACAGGCTCACAGCGCATCCCTGAGGTGCGGGCCGGCCTGCTTCTCGCTCCAGCGATCTGCGACCTGCTCGACCCCACAAGCCTCGCCGAGATCGCCGCCCCCGTCTCGATCCTCTGGGGCGATGCCGACGACAACGCCGTTCCCTCTCGAAACGCGCACGTCTACCGCGACCGGATCCCCGGGGCGACGGGTGAGAGCGTCGGCGCGGATGTCGGTCACTATGTCTTCACGGCGGATGCCGCCGATCCGACGGACGTCCGGGCGCGCACCGCATCCGCGGCAGTGGCGTTCTTCAGCGCGGCTCTGAGCCCGGGCGGCGCCGCTCATTAACGCGCCTAGGCTGGAAGGGTGAATACGCGCGTGCCCTCCGCCTCCCCGCTCTATCGAGTCGCGGGTCTCACGATCCTGGTGGTGGCCTCGCTGGTCGGGCTCGTGATCGCCCTGATCGCCGGTGGCGGTGCCGCTCCGCTGCTGCTCGGAGACGCGGGTCCTGTCGTGCGCTGGGGGCTTCCGCTCGCGAAACTGCTGAGCAACCTGTCGGCCGCGGTCATGATCGGCTCGCTCGTCCTGGCTCTGTTCGCGTTGCGCAGCGATGAGCGCAGCTTCGCGATCGCGTTCGACACGGCCTCGATCGGCGCGGCCCTGTTCACGGTGACGTCCGCAGTGGCGGCCTTCTTCACCTTCCTCATCTCGTTCAATCCGCAGCTGAGCCTGTCGACGGAGTTCGGTGCGCAGCTGGGGCGCTTCCTCTTCGAGCTGCCGCTGGGTCAGTCGTGGATCATCACCGTCCTCGTCGGCGCGGTCGTCACGATCATGGCCTTCGCCTCGCGCTCGTGGACGGCAGGACTGTTCACCGCCGTCATCGCCGTCGCGTCTCTGCTTCCCATGGCTCTTCAGGGGCACTCGGGTGATCTCGAGGGCCACACGACGGCGGTCAACTCGATCCTGCTGCACACGGTCGGAGCCGCGGTCTGGGTGGGCGGTCTGGCCCTGCTGATCGTTCTGCGCAGTGCGCGCCGCAGTGACGCGAAGGCGAAGGAAGCTCCGGCCACGCCCCTCAACAGCGTCCTGCGCCGCTACTCGTCGCTGGCGCTCGCCGCCTTCATCGTCGTGGGCGTCTCCGGCATCGTGCGCTCGCTCGTCGCGATCGGCACCTGGGAAGGCCTGTTCACGCCCTACGGGGCGATCCTCCTGGCGAAGACCGTGCTCCTCGGCCTCCTCGGTGCCTTCGGCGTCTGGTACCGCGCGCGGCTGATCCCGCGGATCGACGACGCCAAGAGCGGCGCGAGCCGGTGGTTCTGGATGCTGGTGCTGGGCGAGCTCGCCCTCATGGGCCTCGCCTCGGGAGCCGCTGCGGCTCTGGCGCGCACGCCCCCGCCGATCGGCGAGGAGCCCCCGGCCGTGCGCACGCCGGCCGAGATCCTGACGCGTTCGCCGCTGCCGCCCGAGTTCACGATCGACCGCTGGTTCACCCAGTGGGACGTCGACATCCTGTGGGTCGTCGCGGCCGGCTTCGGCGCAGTCCTGTACATCGCCGGTGCGCTGCGTCTGCGCCGTCGCGGCGACACCTGGCCGGTGCATCGCACGATCTTCTGGATTCTCGGACTCCTGCTGCTCGTCTGGGTCACCGGTGGGCCCATCAATGCATATCAGGAGTACCTGTTCAGCGTGCACATGCTCGGGCACATGATGCTGTCGATGGCGATCCCTCTGCTGCTCGTGATGGGCGCCCCGGTCACCCTTGCGCTACGAGCCATCGAGAAGCGCGACGACGGCACCCGCGGTGGCCGTGAGTGGATCATGTGGGCGGTGCACTCGCCGTACTCGCGCATCATCACGAACCCCTTCGTCGCAGCCGCGATCTTCGTGCTGTCGCTGTGGGCGTTCTACTTCACCGACATCGTGCGGTGGACGATGAAGGAGCACCTCGGGCACGAGTGGATGATCATCCACTTCCTGATCTCGGGCTACCTGTTCGTGCTGTCGCTCATCGGCACGGACCCGGTTCCGAAGCGTCTGCCGTACCCGGGTCGGCTCATCACCCTCATCGCGGTCATGGCCATGCATGCCTTCTTCGGGATGGCGATCATGATGCAGGAGGGCCTGATCGTCGCGGAGTGGTTCGGCTCGATGGGGCGCACCTGGGGTCCGACACCGATGGAGGACCAGTACATCGGCGGCGGCATCGCCTGGTCGATCGGTGAGATCCCGACGCTGATCGTCGCGGTGACCGTGGCCGTGCAGTGGAGCCGCAGCGACACGCGTGAGGGGCGCCGTTCCGACCGGCATGCCGACCGCACCGGCGACGCGGAACTCAACGAGTACAACGAGCAGCTTGCGGCTCTCGCTGAGCGTGACCGGCGACGCGCGGAGCGGGAGCAGGCTGCACGCGGCAACCGCTGAGCGCTGGCGGCGGAGAGGCTCTGCGGACCTGCGGACTACTCCGCGGGCGCGCCGATCCGGATCGAGGCGGAGCCGTCGGGCAGGATCGTGATCGTGCCGTCGACCCGGAACGGCACGTCCTCGGAGAGTTCGGTGACCTCGCCGTCGAAGAGGGACTTCACCTCGACGTCGATGTGGGCGACGGCCGATGCCGGCAGGATCTTCCAGTTCGCGCCATCGGGCACGACGCTGATGACGGGCATCTCGATGATCGACCAAGCGGGCGCGCTCGTGACGCGATTCTGCACCTGCAGGCCGAACGGGCAGGCCGTGGGCTGCAGCACTTCCTGCTGCGCACACGCCGTCAAGAACTCGCTGACGCGGGTGGTCACGGTCTCGGTGAATGCCTCGGTGGGTTCGGTCTGCACGTTCAGCGGAACGGTCACGAGCGGAGCATCCGCCAGCACTCCCACCGGATCGGCGGTCGAGATCATCGTGTCGACCGCCACGGTGTACAGGCCCGGTGAGAAGACGAGCAGGGGCAGCGGTTCGAGCGGGGGCGCCTCGATGCCCCCTGCGGCGACCTGGCGGCGATCGAGCGTGAAGCCGTTGACGCTGAACTCCTCGGCGCCCCGGAGCGTCAGTTCGATCACCGACAGGGGACTCTGCGCGAAAGCCCACGACGGGGCGACGCCGATCCAGCCCAGCTGGTGCACGCGGAAGGTCGTGGTTCCTGCGTGGGAGCCGGCGTTGTACGTGGCGGTGACGAGGAACTCGTCGCCCTCCCTGCGCTGGTCGACGATCTCGACGTCGCTCAGCGTGTTCAGCGCGGCGCGGCGCAGCAGCACGTCTGAGGCGGTGCCGAGGATGTCGGTCGTGGCGAGGTCGGTGTGACTGATCGCGACGCCCGGCAGCTGCAGTGCGTCGGCGGCGCGGCCCTCTTCCAGGAGGGAGAGGTAGCGCTGGACGAACGCAGCCGGGCTGTAGAACTCGCGGTACAGCGCGGCACCTCCGGCACCGATCGCGGCGACGAGCAGCAGGCCGACCACCAACAGGAGGGTCAGATCGTTGGTCAGGTTCGCAGGACGACGGGCGGATGCGGCGCGGCGCGCTCTGCCGGATCGGGTCGGCGGGCTCGCCGATGAATCCGCCACCCCCTGCCTCTGCGCCATGCGCTCAAGTCTAGGCAGAGCGTGCTGGGTCTCTCCCGAGTGCCTCCCGGGAAGGCTGCGGGGCCGGTCTCGACCGTGCTGTCCGCCGTACCATGGAGGGGCGCTTCGCACCCGAAGCGCATGCAGAGCCGAGAGTTCGAGAGCGCGTTGAGCATCCCCACCCTGTCCGAGGAGCAGCAGGAGCTGTTCCGTCTCATTGAGGACACCAGGGAGCACGTCTTCGTGACGGGACGCGCCGGCACCGGGAAGTCGACGCTTCTGCAGCACTTCGCGTGGAACACGAGCAAGCAGATCGCCGTGTGCGCGCCGACGGGCGTCGCCGCGCTGAATGTCGAGGGGCAGACGATCCACTCGCTCTTCAAGCTTCCGATCGGACTGATCGCCGATACGCAGATCGATCAGTCGGATGCGACCCGTCGCATCTTGAACGCGATCGACACGCTGGTGATCGACGAGGTCTCGATGGTGAACGCCGACCTCATGGACGGCATGGACCGGGCACTGCGCCAGGCTCGCGGGCGGCGGTCCGAGCCCTTCGGCGGGGTGCAGGTCGTGATGTTCGGCGACCCGTATCAGCTGGCTCCGGTTCCCCCGCGTGGCGACGAGGCCCGCTACATCGAAGATCACTACCGCTCCTTCTGGTTCTTCGACGCGAAGGTGTGGGCGGGGTCGGTCGAGAATGCCGAATCCGGTCTGCTCGACCTCGGGCGACACGGGGCGCACCTGCATGTGCGGGAGCTCGTCCAGATCCACCGCCAGTCGGATGACGGCTTCAAGGCCATGCTGAACGCGGTGCGCTACGGCAGGGTGACCGCCGACATCGCGGAGAAGCTCAACACGGCCGGCGCCCGTCCCGCGCCTGAGCCCGCGCCCGGTGAGACGCCCGTGATCACCCTCGCGACGCGCAATGACATCGTCAACAGCATCAATCGCCGTCATCTCGCCGCCCTTCCCGGCCGCGAGCAGACGGCGAAGGCGGAGGTGAACGGTGACTTCGGGCGCGGCGAGTCCGCGTTTCCCGCGGATTCCGAACTCAAGCTCAAGGTCGGTGCGCAGGTCATGTTCCTGCGCAATGACGTCTCTCAGCAGGGGGATCCGCCGCGGTGGGTGAACGGGACGATCGGCACCGTGCAGCGCATCCTCGGTGACAGCGTGCGCGTCGAGATCGACGGCGAGAGCGTCGACGTCGAGCCCGCCGTCTGGGAACGCTTCCGCTACGCCTACAATCCCGGCACCAAGACGCTCACCCGCGATGTGGTCGCGGAGTTCACCCAGTTCCCGCTGCGCCTGGCGTGGGCCGTCACGATCCACAAATCGCAGGGCAAGACCTACGACCGGGCGGTGATCGATCTCGGCTCGGGCGCCTTCGCACCCGGCCAGACGTACGTCGCCCTGAGCCGACTCACTTCACTCGATGGGCTGCACCTGTCGCGGCCGCTGCGGCCCAGCGACATCCGTGTGGACCCGGACGTGACGCGCTTCATGAAGGCCGCATGGGAGGCGCGCAACGCTGCGGCCGGCGCGGAGATCCCGGCGAAACAGGGCTGACCTGCGGCATCCGGAAAACAGCGAAGCCTCCGTGCAGGACGGAGGCTTCGTGCGGATGCTTCGGCTCAGGCGGCCCGGCGTTCGCGGTCGAGCTCTTCGAAGAGCTCCGTGTTGAACCGGTACGCGAGGATGACCTCCTCGATGACGCGCTCGCGCTCCGTGTCGTCCCAGGGGGCGGCATCGAGCTGTTCGCGGTAGACGTTCTTGAACTCGTTCGGGTCGGCGATCGCGTCGAACAGGTAGAAGCCGATGCCGTTCGTCTCGAAGCCGAAGCGACGTGCCATGACGCGGCCGATGAAGATGCCGCCGGAGAGGTCGCCGAGGTAGCGCGTGTAGTGGTGTGCCACGAAACCACCCGCCCACGTCGCGCCGACCTTGCGAATGCGGTCGACGTAGCGCTGCGTGGTCGACAGCGGAGAGATCTTCTCGCGCCAGTCGGCACCGATCAGGAACTCGAGGTCGGCTTCGAGCGCGGGAAGGCGCGTCAGCTTGTCGGAGAGGAAGGTGGATGCCACGGCATCGTTGCGCATCAGCTCACCGGCGGCCTCAAGGGCCTCGTAGATGAAATAGTGCTGCGCGACGAGGTTGACGTAGTCTTCGCGCGACCCCTCGCCCTTGAGGAGGTCGGCCATGAAGCCGGCGTGCTCGCTTCGGGAGTGCGAGCCGGACGAACGCTCACGGAGCGCCGTCGAGAAGGAGATGATCTCGGTCATGCTCCTAGTGTAAGGGTGACCTTACCTTCGGCGAAGACGAAGATTTCGTGACGTGTCAGTGCGGGCGCGGTGTGATGCCCAAGACCGCGCAGGCGGCGTCGTACAGGGCCACGATCTCGCGGCGCACCTCCGGGCGCTCGGTGATGGCCCCACCCGGCCACGGCACGCGCAGTTCCTCGGGCGCAGCATCCGCATCGGCCCTGCGAATCTCCCACACGCCGGCATCCCCATCGAAGGTGACCATCGTCGCGGCCGTCACATCGGATCCGCCGAAGGCGCGGCCGATGAGCAGATTGTCGTCGCGGTGATCGTCGTTCATGTGATGCAGGACGGCGGCGATGACCTCAGGAGAGAAAGGGGAGGACACCCGGCCACTCTACGCCCGATCCAGGATCATCCTCGAGGTGGATAGGATCGCGCGCGCAGGCAACCTAGACTCGAAGGGGAGCTCAGGGGGTTTGATGCAGGTCACAGCAAAGCAGCGCATGCGCGCCGCGGTCGTCGGCGTCGCCGCGCTCGCACTGGTGCTGACCGGATGTGCCGGGGCTTCAGGCTCGATTTCGTACGCCGGTCCCGCGCAGGTTGACGGTGCGCTGCCGCAGGAGACACAGGCACAGCTCAACGATGCCGTCACGCATGCGATGGCGGCCTCCGGTGCATCGGGTGCGATCGTCGGTGTGTGGGCGCCCTGGAGTGGCAGCTGGGTCACCGGTCTCGGTACGCAGACGGTCGACGGTACGACCGCCGTCGACGCCGAGATGTCCTTCCGTGTGGGTGATGTCACCCGTCTCATGACCTGCGACGTGCTCTACGCGCTCGCCGACCGAGACATCCTCGAACTCGACGACCCGGTCACGAAGTACGTCTCGGGCGTCGCCGACCTGTCTTCTGTGACACTCGTCCACCTCTGCAACGGCACGGGCGGGCTCGGCTCCTCCGCCGCTGTGGTGGGGCCGTCGATGCTGAACACCCCGAACCGTGCCTGGAACCCCAAAGAGCTCGCCAGCTTCGGTCTGGAGCGTTCGCGCCTGGCACCCGGCCTTCAGTACCAGGATTCGGATGCCGGCTACCTTCTGCTCGGGCTCGCGATGGAGCGCGCATCCGGAAAGAAGATGGAAGAGCTGATCGACGAGTACGTGGCGGAGCCGCTCGATCTCGACAGCACGAAGCTTCCCGGCTCGGCACCGGGCACTCCGGGTGATGCACCGCTCAACGGGCACTTCCTGTTGCCCGCAGAAGAGGGCGGCATGAACTGTGCGGCACCTGTCGACATCACGACGAGCTCCGCGAGCGCCGGGTTCTCCAATGCCGGCGCCGTGTCGACCATCACCGATCTCGGACGCTACGCGCAGGCAGAAGCGGTCCAGGCGCTGCGCATTCGCGAGAAGCCCCAGCGCTACGCCGAGGCCATGCCCGCGTACGCAGACGCGCCGTCCTGGCTGCAGGCCACCGGCGGCGGCTTCATGGTCGGATCCATGATCGGGCAGCACGGCTGGGCGCCTGGCTATCTCACCGCCGCGTACTCCGACCCGACCACCGGGTTCACGGTCGCGGTCGTGCTCAACAACTCCGCTGCCGGCAAGGACCTCATCGCGGCTCTCGCCTGGGAGCTCGCCGCGATCGCCTCCAAGGCACCGGCCGCCGCCGGACAGACCGCGCCCGAGTTCGGCCTGCCATTCACGGCCGAGCAGTACCGAGAGCAGGTCACGGCACTCGCGGTGTGCCCGATTGCGCCGCCCGCAGATGAGACTGCGCCGGTGGAGGGCGAAGAAGAAGAAGGCTGAGCCGCCTCCGCGGACTGACCGAGAGGGGCAGCATGGCGATCATCGACAACGGGATCTACGTCGACGGTGTGCGCACGTCGAATCCGGCGACGCTCGATGAGACGTACGAGCTCATGCGTCATCGCGGTGGTGTGGGCTGGATCGGCCTGTATCGCCCGAGCGAGACGGAGATCCGCTCGGTGGCGCAGGAGTTCGGGCTGCATGAGCTCGCCGTGGATGACGCTCTCGCCGGGCACCAGCGCGCGAAGCTGGAACGCTACGGAGACACGCTGTTCGTGGTGCTGCGTCCCGCCCGCTATCTCGATCCACTCGAGGAGGTCGAGTTCGGCGAACTGCATGTGTTCGTGGGACCCAACTTCGTGGTCACGATCCGCCACGCCGAGTCGCCCGACCTGGGTGCGGTGCGACGGCGTCTGGAAGCCGATCCGGCGATGCTCGCCCGTGGGCCGGAGGCGATCCTGTACGCGATCCTCGATGAAGTCGTGGACGAGTATATGCCGGTGCTCGCGGGCCTCGAGAACGACATCGACGAGATCGAAGGGCAGCTGTTCGTCGAAGAAGCCGATGTGACGCAGCGCATCTACGAGCTCGCCCGTGAGGTCATCGACTTCCAGCGGGCGACGCAGCCGCTCGCGGCCATGCTGGAGGCGCTGCTGCGCGGCTCGGAGAAGTACGCCGTGGATGTGGAGCTGCAGCGCCACCTGCGCGATGTGCTCGATCACGTGCTGCGGGTGAGTGAGCGTTCGGCATCGTTCCGCAGCATCCTCGACAACGCTCTGACGGTGGAGTCGACGATCGTCGCGCGCCGACAGAACGAGGAGATGCGTCGGATGACCGAGCTGAGCGTCCATCAGAACGAGGAAGTCAAGAAGATCTCCTCCTGGGCGGCGATCCTCTTCGCTCCGACGGTCGTCGCCGGCATCTACGGCATGAACTTCACCGAGATGCCGGAGCTGGAGTGGGTGTTCGGGTATCCGATGGCTGTGGGGTTGATGCTCGCCATGGCCGGTGGCCTCTACCTGGTGTTCAAGAGACGGGGCTGGCTGTAGTCCGGCACGGGCCCTCCGCTTGCGAATGACGGGGTGCCCGAGCGCCGGGTTGTAGTCTTTCGTCGCGGGCTTCCCCGCGCAGACGACCCCCGAAGGAGCCGACGCCGATGCCATCAGTCGTCTTGTTCGGGCTCGCCGCGATCATCCTCTGGTCGCTCGTCGCGCACCGCTTCGAGCGGTGGGGCGTCGCAGGACCGGCAGGTCTCATGCTGCTCGGCGCGCTCTCGGTCATCTGGGACGTCGACGCCTTCGGAGTGACGATCGACTCGCACCTGGCGGAGAAGGTCGTTGAGATCATTCTCGCCGTGCTTCTCTTCGTGGATGCCACGGAGGTCAAGGGCGGTCTGTTCGGCGGCGAGGGTCGGGTGATCGCCCGTCTCGTGCTGATCGGTCTGCCCCTTTCGCTCGTCCTCGCTGTCGCATCCGGATTCTTCCTCGCCCCCGGCGCGGGCATCCTCGTCGCGCTCGTGCTGGCCTGCGTGCTCATGCCGACCGACTTCTCGTCGGCCGCGCAACTGCTGCGTGGGCGACACCTGCCGGAGCGCACCCGCCAGATCCTCAACGTCGAGAGCGGATACAACGACGGTCTGATCTCGCCCCTATTCAGCATGGCGCTCGCCGCCGCCGTCTTCGTGTTCGCGCTCGGACCGATCACCTCCGACACGATCGAGGTCACCGACGAGCAGGCATCTCAGCTCGAAGGTCCTGCGGAAGAGTTCGTCGTCGCCTTCTTCAATGCCGTTCCGGCGACCGTGAACGCGCTGATCGTCGGAATCGTGTTGGGCGCGGGCATCGGTCTTCTGGTCGCGTTCGTCCGCCGGCGGGAGCTCGCCAACGCGGTGGGTGTGCGCTACATCATGCTGCTCGTCCCCCTGGTCGCGTACGGCATCGCGACCCTTCCCGTGCTCGGCGCCAATGGCTTCGTCGCCGCGTTCGTCGCCGGCATCGCCTACCGTTTCGCGCGCACGCGGAATCTGCCGGAGCGTGAGATCGATCGCTCGGAGCTGCTCCTCATCGACGAGGTCGGCACTCTGACGGCCTACTTCGTCTGGTTCGTGGTCGGCGGTGCTGCCGTGCTCGTCTTCACGACGGGCGTCGACTGGCGCATCGTGCTGCTCGCGTTCCTGGCGCTGACGGTGCTGCGCATCGGGCCTGTGTACCTGTCACTCATGGGCAGCTCGGTGGCGCGTCAGGAGCGGCTGACGATCGGCGCACTCGGCCCGCGTGGCACGGCATCGATCGTGTTCGGCCTGCTCGCGTACAACGCGCTCCCCGAAGGCCCTGATGACGTCGTGCTCAGCGCGACCGTTCTCGTCGTCGTCGGCAGCATCCTGCTGCACGGCGTGATCGCGCCGTTCGCGGTGCGGCGGATCTACCGCGACGCCGCCGCAGTCAGCTAGAGGAGCTCGGCGCGCAGTGCGGCGGGCGTCTTCGGTGACAGCAGTGCGGGGGCGACGTCGAGCACCGTGACGGCACCCGTGCGGCCCTGCTGATTGAGGCGGTGCGCCGCGCGGGCGTAGGTCACGAGCACGCTCGCCGTGAACTCGGGGTTGCTGTCGAGCGCGAGACGGTACTCGATCGTCTGCGACGCCTCGGTGCTCGTATTGCCGCTGCGGATGACGAAGCCGCCGTGCGGCATCGCGGAGTGGTCGCGAGCGAGCTCCTCCGCGCTGATGAAGTGCACGGTCGTGTCGTATTCGTCGAAGTAGTGCGGCATCGTGACGATGGCCTGCTCGACAGCGGCAGCATCCGCTCCGTCTTCGAGCACCACGAAGCACTCGCGCGTGTGCTTCTGGTTCGTCGCGAGCACGGGGCGTGATCCACTGCGCACAGCGTCGATCGCGGTGTCCGACGGCAGGGTGTACTGGGCGGCTCCCGCGACGCCGGGCACGCGGCGAACGGCGTCGGAGTGTCCTTGACTCAGCCCCCGGCCCCAGAAGGTGTACGTGTCGCCGTCGGGCAGGAGCGCTTCGCTGTACAGGCGGTTGATCGAGAAGAGGCCCGGGTCCCAGCCGACTGAGATCATCGCGGTGGTGCCGGCGGCCGTGGCCGGAGCATCCATCGCCGCGAAGTACTCGGGGACGCGCGCATGCGTGTCGAAGCTGTCGACCGTGGTGAACAGCGCTGCGAGCTCGGGACCCTGGACGGGGAGGTCGTCCTTGGAACCGCCGCACAGGATGAGCACGTCGATCTCGTCCGTGAACGACGGAAGCTCGGTCATCGTGCGCACGACCGTGTCGGCGCCGAGGGTGGTGACCTGCGCCGGATCGCGGCGCGTGAAGACACCCACGAGAGTCATGTCGGGATTCTTGTCGATGGCCGCTTCGACGCCGCGGCCCAGATTTCCATAGCCGGCGATGCCGATGCGGATGTGCTCACTCATGCCTTCTACGCTACCCGTGAGCGTGAGCGTGAGCGTGAGCGTGAGCGTGAGCGTGAGCGTGGGCGGGGCTGTGTCAGTGAACGGCGACCCGGCTGGCGCGATCTGCGGCGTGGGTGAGCTTCTCGAGGAACGCCACCACGACGGCATGGTCGTCGGACGGAAGGTCGTCGGCAATGCGCTGCGTCTCGTTCTGGAACGCGACGACGGGCGCGCCGACGGTCTGCTCGGCGTGATCGGTCGCCGTGATGAGGAGGCTGCGGCGATCGGAGGGGTGGCGCACGCGCTCGATGGCGCCGGCGCGCTCGAGGCGGTCCAGCAGTGCGGTCATCGAGGCGGAGGTGACTCCCAGGTGCTTCGACAGATCGGTGGGCGTGACGGCGTGCTTCGCCTCGGCCTGCGTGAGGAGGTAGCGCACGATGCGCATCTCGTTCTCGCTCATGCCCGACGCGGCTCGTGCACGGTCATTCATGGCGTTCTCGGCCATGCGATAGCGATGCAGTGCGTCGAGCACCTGCGTCACTGAGTCCGTCTTCTCTGCCATTTGATGCCTCTTCCCGCCGCCCATCATAGCAAGATAGCAAGTGTGTCAGATAAGTAGTTTGACAAACTAGTTTTCTGGTGAGTAAGTTTCTAACCACAACGAACCCAATCAAGGAGGCGTCATGGGCAAGCTCTACTACGGCAACGCGATCGAACCGGTGGAAATGCCGGATCGGACGCTCGCTCACGTCAAGACGCTCATCACGACCAAGCTCCGCCGATCCGAGAGCTTCTCCCTGTCGTGGGATCGAATGGTCGACGGAGAGGTGCAGCGCTCGGGCATCTGGCTCCAGAGCTCGATCCCGCTTCGGTTCGAGCTGAGTGCCGAGGCTGCGACGAAGCTGGACATGGCCTATCTGCAGCAGCTCGCTCAGGCCGCCAACTCATCCGCCGGAGTCATCATCGATCTCTGCGAGGCTCCGATCGAGACGGAAGCGCAGACCATTCCGCGCATCAGCGAACTGGGGCGTGCAGCATGAGCATCATCGACGACGTCGTCACCCGGGTCAGTCCGGACGCGATCACCTGGAGCAAGGTGGATACAGATTTCTACGTCGCCTCGCGCGCCGGAGAGTACGTCGGCTCGGTCGACGGCACGGCAGACGGGCATTTCATCGGATTCGATGCCACGTCGACACCGATCGGGCGCTACTCCGAACTCAAAGAGGCGCAGCGGGCTGTCGTTGAATGGAAGCCGGAGCAGGCACGCGAAGAAGACCGTCAGCTGTCAAAGGTTCTGATGCCGATCGCCACTGCCGCCGGCCTCGTCGCGAGTGTGACCGCAGTGACCGGGATGCTGATCGCCGCGGCGTGATCCGCCGCGCTCAGCTCGTGATCGGGTCAGGTTCGGTCTGAGCGCGGGTGCTGTCGTGCGCCAGCAGCGCCGCATCCGTCTTCATCTGCAGGAAGATGCACAGGCCGCTCAGCGCACCGATGTCTGCCGACAGCTGCTCGAGTTCAATAGTGTCGAGGTCGAGGGCCTCACTTCGTGGCTCGAACGTGACGATCCACCGAGGGACGCCCTGAGCGATCACGGGGTGGGCGTAGGTGATCGTCGATGCCGTGCGCAGTTCGACGACGACCAGGCCGGAGTTCGGGCCCGATTCGAAATTCTTGTCGAGGACGGCAACGTGCAGCGCCTCGGGCGCGCGGGACGCGAGGTACTCGGAAATCCAGGATTCGACTGTGTTGCGGTCGCGGTACGGCATGATGACCCCGTCAGTTAGAAGTGCGAGTGCACTGATCTGAGCGTACCCCAGGGGCCTATGCATTTGTTGCTCTTGTATCTGCGCCGCCACGGGTGTAGGACTGAGCCAGCTGATGTTCACTGGGGATCATCGGCATTGGGGTTGGTGGCTCATGGGGATGATTCATCGCGCCCGAACAGCAGCGATCGCGCTGCTCGGAGTGGCGGCAGTTCTGGGTTCGACGCTCGCCGTACCCGCCGCACAAGCGGCGGAGGACACCTTCACGATCGTTGTTCTGCCCGATACGCAGGGGTACACCGCGACGACCACGTATGAGCAGACGATGGGGGCGCAGACCCAGTGGATTGTGGACTCCCGGCAGCAGCTGGGGACGAAGTTCGTGATCCAGGTGGGCGACCTCGTCGAGTCCTGGCCCAACGTCAATCACTGGGAGCGCGCGAGCCGCTACATGAAGACGCTTGACGATGCCGGCGTCCCGAACTCGGTCCTGCCCGGCAACCACGATCTCAACATCACGACCGGAGAGTCGAGCACCTACGACACCTACTTCCCGCCATCGCGGTATGCGAACGCATCCTGGAACAATGCAACCGTGTCCTACGGCGGGTACCTCGGGCAGAACCTGTACGGACCCGATGGCATCGACAGGAAGAACAAGGACAACTTCGCCCTGCTCACGGTGGGCTCGACCAAACTGCTCATCCTGAACCTCGAATTCGAGTCGCCGGCGTACACGCTGACCTGGGCGCAGAAGGTGCTCGACGCGCATCCCGATCGCGAGGTGATCCTCGCGACGCATGGATTCATCAACACCGCCGGTGTGCGCTCGTCGCATGTGATCCGCACGGATGTCACGCCCATCTCGGCCGTGACGCTCTGGAACGAGTTCGTCTCGCGCAACTGCTCCATCTTCATGGTCGTCAACGGGCACTGGCACGACGGTGATCTCGGTGAGGCGCGTCGTACGGACGCGAACTCCTGCGGGGAGCCCGTGCACCAGATCCTCTCGGACTACCAGAGCCGAGCGAACGGCGGTAACGGATGGCTGCGGTACTACACCTTCAATCCGACCGCGGGAACCGTCGACGCGTACACCTACTCACCCACGCTGCGGCAGTACGAGACCGATGACAGCAGTCGCTTCACCCTCCCGATCGACCTCTCTGGCGCGAAGACGGAGGTGCTGCTGCCCGGTGGTTCGACGTGGAAATGGCGCAACTCCACGCAGACCTGGCCGATCGGCTGGAACATGCCGGGCTACTCCGATGCATCGTGGGGCACGGGGGCGGCGCCGCTGGGATGGGGAACCGGCGTCGCCACCGTGCTCGACCTCGCGCCTCCGACGTCGAATCGGGCGAGAGCGATGATCTTCCGCAACACGGTGACGATCGCCGACGTGGATGAGCTGTCGGATGTCACCGTCACGACGCGTGCCGACGACGGCGTCGCGGTCTGGGTCAACGGGACCCTGATCGGCACGTCGCATCTGCAGTCCACGAATCCGAACAGCTCGACCTACGCGGATGCCACGAGGTCGACGAATCTCGCCACCTCCGACCCCGCCGTGTTCACCGTGCCCGATGGCCTTCTGCAGGACGGGGCGAATGTGATCGCCGCGTCGGCGCACGTGAACTATCGGGCGACGGCGAACAGCACCTTCGATCTCTCCATGACCGCCCGCCGCACGACGGTGTCCGAGCCGGACGATCCCCCGGGAGCGCCGATCGTCTCCGCCACCGCGACCTCACCGACGAGTGTCGAGGTCGCCTGGTCGGCAGGGATCGGAGCGCCCGTCGCGAGTGTCGAGGTAGCGCGCACCGGCATGACGACGTTGACCGGGACGGGGGCATCCGGAACCGTGACGGATGCGGCGGCTCCGCCGAACACGGCGCTGGAGTACGCGGTGACCGCGATCGGCGTCGACGGGCAGCGTTCCGCCCCGACCGTGGCGACCGTCACCACACCGCCGGTGGTCGTCGTCGATCCGCCCGCAGCGCCGACTGCGACCGCCACCGCGACGTCGGCAACCAGCGTCGACATCGCCTGGGCTGCGGCGGCGGGCAGCCCGATCTCCGGCGTGGAGGTGACGCGTGTCGGGATGACAGCGCTCGCGGGCAGCGGCGAGACGGGGACGGTGACGGATGCGGCGGCTCCGCCGAACACGGCGCTGGAATACGCGGTTGCCGCGATCGGCGTCGACGGGCAGCGTTCCGCTCCGACGGTCGTGACGGTGACGACTCCTCCTGGTGGCGAACCCGTGCCGACGACGCTCGTGGCGGCCACGAACAGCTGGCGCTACCGTTACGCCGCAGGAGCGTGGCCTGCGGGGTGGACGGGCGTCGGCTTCGACGACTCGACGTGGAGTCAGGGAGCTGCGCCGCTCGGCTTCGGTTCCGGGATCACGACGGTCGTCGATGTGCCGCCGCCGACGTCTAACCGGCCGATCAGCATGATCTTCCGCACGAGTTTCGACGTCGCCGACCCGAGCAAGCTCTCCGCGCTCGTGCTCACGGCGCGCGCGGATGACGGTGTCGTCGTGACGGTCAACGGCGTGGAGGTGGGCAGGCTGCGGATGCCGACCACGGCGGTGTCGGCGGGGACGTACGCGACCGCGGCGCCGAACACCGCGGCGGCGGCGAGCTCTCCGCTCGTGATCGCGATCCCGTCGTCGGCGCTCGTTCCCGGCAAGAACGTGATCGCAGCATCCACCCATCTGAACTATCGGGGGACGGCCGGAGTGCAGTTCACCGCGACGCTCGAGGGGATGACGCTGCCCTGAGCTGACCGAACTCAGACGCCGCGCGCGGCGGCGAGGAAGGCTCGGATCAGGGACACATCCTTCTGCCCGCGCGTGCTCTCGACGCCGCTCGAGACATCGACTCCTGCGGGGGAAACCGCGGCGATGAGCTCGGCGACATTCTCGGGAGTCAAGCCTCCGGCGAGCAGCCAGTCGCCCTGTGGCGGATGCGCGTCGAGGGCCGCCGGGTTGAACGGCTCGCCGGCCCCGGGGATCGGAGCGTCGATGAGCAGGCGGTGCGCGAGGAGGCCCTCGGGTGCGGTCCGCGCCTCGTGGGCGTACTCGTCGATCGACAAGGCGCGGATCGTGCCGAAGCCCTCCGCCCGCAGGCGATCGAAGTCGTCGAGCGGCTCGCCCCCGTGCAGCTGCACGGTGTTGACCCCGGCCAGGTGGGCGGTCGCGAGAACCTCCTCGATGGGCTGCCGACGGAAGACGCCGACGGTCTGGATGCCGTCCGGTACCGACTGCACGAGCTGGCGGACGGTCGCAGCATCCACGGTCCGCGGGCTGCCCGGTGCGAACACGAAGCCGACGGCATCCGCTCCGGACTGCACCGCAGCATCCACCGTGAGCGGCTCACGCAAACCGCAGATCTTCACGAACATGCGATCAAGACTGCCATGGCCGTCAGTGCACGAAGGCCTTCAGGGCGATGAAGACGATGCCGAAGGATGCTGTCATCAACGCGCCCAGCAGACGAACGGGCATGCTGCTGCCGCGGCGCAGGAAGGCGATGTAGCCGAGGAACGCCAGGATGATCGTTCCCGACCAGAGGGCGAGCTCGTTCGCGAGGTTGTCCGGGATGATGCGTGTTGTGCCCGCCAGAAGAATGAGTGCGGGGATGCTCGCCGACGTCAGCATCCCGAAGGAGTGACGCAGCGAATGGCGCAGCGCGGCGCGCACGCCGATGTGTTCCCCTGCCGCGTCATCGCCCATGTGGGCAACGGCACCCGCATAGACGTGCGCCGCCCAGAAGACGAAAACCGTGACAGCGACCGTGACCAGGACCAGAACCGATGTCTCCCCGTGTGCCGACGACACCGCGATCAGACCACTCACGAGGATCGTGCCGTAGACGGCCGCCTCGGTGCCGAAGCCCGGGCGAAGAAACCGGTGCGCCGCCAGCGCGGCGTGATCGTGCGGAGGGATCGTCATGCCGCCGAGCCTATTGCGGATGGCGAAAGAGAGAGCTGCGAATCTCGCACTCCGCGCACACGGGGGCAATACGCGCATCGCGAGGCTGCCTGACTTCTTACGGCACCGGGAGCGCCCCTAAGGTGAGCGAGTGCATGACTTCTCTCGCCGCGGTGCGCTCAAAGCCGCCGCCTGGTCTGTTCCTGTCGTCGCTGTCGCCGCGACCACTCCGCTTGCGGCCGCCAGCGTGCCGCTGCCACCCTTCACGGCGACGATCACCGGCATCACCTACACGGGCAACTTCGATCGCTACCGCCTGTCGATCGCGTACACCAACGTCCCTGCGGACAAGCAGCTGACCGGGCGACTGTCGTGGTCATCCGCACAGGGATCGACCATCGGATCGTCCCTTTTCTTCGTGGACGCCGCGGGCACCAGCATCATTCTCACGGGCTTCCCCACAGGGGAGCTGATCACGTTCACCGCGCGGATCAACGGTGCAGACCCCGATCCGATGTTCGTCACGTACGACTACACGTTCGGCAGCGCCAGGAGCAGCACCATGGAGCGACGCCAGCGCGCCCTCTCGTGAAAAGCGAGAAGCCCCACCCGCTTCGATGAGCGGTGGGGCTTCTTCTTTGGCTCAGGCCAGTGGAGGGACTGACGGGAATCGAACCCGCGCTATCTGCTTGGGAAGCAGAAGTTCTGCCATTGAACTACAGTCCCGCAGCCGGTTGGCGTCTGGCCAGCATAACAAACCTCGCGGCGGAGCCCCATGGTCGCATTCAGTCGGCGGGACTGGCCGCGTTCTCCCGGAGATAGCCCGCCGGCCCACGGCATCCGCCTCAGAACTCATCCCCAGGTATGGCGCCATGGGTACTGGAGGATGATGTGCCGCCTGTGCCTCCGGAAATAGCGTCGAAGGCATGATCACAGCAGAAGGCCTCACGAAGAGGTTCGGGGACAAGACGGCGGTCGACGACGTGTCGTTCACGGTGCGTCCGGGCACGGTGACTGGCTTCCTCGGGCCGAACGGCGCAGGCAAGTCGACCACGATGCGGATGATCGTGGGGCTCGATCGTCCGACATCCGGACACACGACCGTCAACGGCACCGCGTACCGCAGCCTTCGCGCACCCCTCACCGAGGTGGGTGTGCTGCTCGACGCGAAGGCCGTGCACACGGGGCGCACGGCGCGCAATCACCTGCGGGCGATGGCAGCGACGCACGGCATCCCTGACTCCCGGGTCGATGAGGTCATCGACCTCGCCGGCATCACGTCCGTGGCACGCAAGCGTGCGGGCAAGTTCTCGCTCGGCATGGGGCAGCGACTCGGCATCGCGTCGGCGCTGCTCGGCGACCCGCACACACTCATCCTCGACGAGCCGGTCAACGGCCTCGACCCGGAGGGTGTCCGCTGGGTGCGTCAGTTCGTCCGGCACGCCGCATCCGAGGGGCGCACGGTCCTTCTGTCCAGCCACCTGATGAGCGAGATGGCCCAGACCGCCGATCACGTGATCGTGATGGGGCGGGGGAAGGTGCTTGCGGATGCTCCGCTGCAGGAGCTTGTTCGCGCGTGGACCAGCACCACGGTGCGGGTGCGCAGCCCTCGTCTCGCCGAGCTGGCGGCAGTGCTCGCGGGCCCCGCCGTCGAACTGTTCACGGCCAGCCCCGAGACGATCGACGTCACCGGCCTTTCCGCCGAGCGCATCGGCGACCTCGCCGCCGAGCACGGCATTCCTCTGCACGAGCTCACCCCGACCGTGGGCTCTCTGGAAGAGGCCTATCTCGCTCTCACCAACGATGCCGTCGAGTACCGTGCGGCGCGCAGTGCCCTGGAGGCATCATGACCACGACCGTCGCACCCCCTGTTCCGGCCGTGCCGCGCACGGCGTCGCCGTACCGGCACTCCTTCTCGCGCTCGCTGCGCAGCGAATGGATCAAGCTCGCCACCCTGCGCTCGACCTGGTGGTCCATCGCCCTTGTCGCCTTCGCGACCGTCGGCATCGCGATGCTGTCGGCGCAGCTGATGGCAGGTCAGGGCTACCCGCCGGCGCAGTACGTCGTGGGAGCGCTGCAGCTGACGATGCTGCTCGCGGGCATTCTCGGCACGATCGCGGTCACGGGCGAATACTCGACCGGCATGATCCGCTCGACGCTCACCGCCGACCCGAAGCGGGGTTCGGTGCTCGCGGCGAAGATGACCATGGTCGCCGCACTCCTCTTCGTCTCGTCGCTGGTGATCTTCCTGCTCGCCGCAGTGGCGATCTCCCCGCTGCTGCAGGGGCAGGGCGAATCGTTCCCGTGGACCGAGCCCGGGGAGTGGATGCCGCAGATCCTCACCGCCTCGGCCGCGATGGCCGTCTTCGCGCTGCTCGGCGCCAGCTTCGGTTTCGTGATCCGTTCGGGCGCGGGCGCCATCGCCGCAACAGTCGGTCTGCTGTTCGTGCTGCCGGTCGTGCTCGGGATCTTCTCGACGCCCGACCATCAGTGGGAATGGCTGCGGGTCATCGCCAACCACCTGCCGTCCATGGCGGCCACGAGCGCCATTTCGCCGACGGACGGCTTCGGTCTCTCGCAGGTCGAGGGCTACGTCACGCTCGGTGCCTGGGCGGTCGCCGGGATCGCCGCAGGTTGGATCTCCCTGCGGTCTCGTGACGCCTGACACCCGACGCGTCGCCGCGTAGAGTCAAGGCGATGTCGACGGATTCCTCTCGCAGCTCCTCGTCCACCATGGACGAGGAGCTGCGTTTGCCGCGTCCGCCCGGGGTCGTCCGGCGGTTCTGGGCGAAGCATCCGCTGCTCGCCGACATCCTGATCGCCATTGTGTGCCTGCCGCTCTCCGTCGCGCCGACCACGTTCCTCGCGGAGCGGCCGTTGCCCGCACCGGCGGCGATTGCGGCGAGCATCCTGATCCTGGGCGCGTGCGTGCTGCTGGTGTGGCGGCGCCGCTACCCGCTCGTGGTTTTTGCCGTCGCCTATGCAGTGTCGACGTTCTATCTGCTGCTGCTCACCCCTTCTGGGACGCCCCTGCTGCTCGTGGCCAGCTACTCCCTTGCCGTGTACCGGTCGGTTCGGGCCGCCTGGATCGGGCTCGCCGTCGGTGTGGGTGTGCTTCTGGTGATCTCCTTCGCGCTGTTCGCGGGTGGGGCGATCAGCCTGCAGGTCACGATGAACGTGGTTCTCGGAGAGTTTGCGACCGGGTTGATCGGCACGCTCATCGGCGCGAACGTGCGCGGTCGCCGACGCTACCTGGCTGCGGTCATCGATCGGTCGAAGCAGCTGTTCGTGGAGCGGGATCAGCATGCGCAGCTCGCCGCATCGGCGGAGCGCGATCGCATCGCCCGCGAGATGCACGACATCCTCTCGCACTCTCTGACCGTGGTCGTCGCCCTCTCGGAAGGGGCTGCGGCGACGAACGATGCCGAGCGGGCGCGCAGCGCCTCGCGGGCTGCTGCCGACACGGCGCGGAGCGCGCTCACCGAGATGCGCTCCATGCTCGGGGTGCTGCGCGATGGAGACACGGATGCTCCGCTCGCGCCGACCGCCCCCGTCTGCCCGAGCGACACCGTGGCGGCCGCCCAACGCGCCGGCTTCGCCGCGACCCTCACCACCACAGGCGAGAGCGACCTCCCGCCCGCGCATGCGCTCGCCGTCGGGCGCATCGTGCAGGAGGGCGTCACCAATGCGATGCGTCACGCCCCGCGCGCGACCCGCATCGACGTGCGCATCGACTACACCGACGAGCACGCCCGCATCGAGATCAGCAACGACGGCGCTCACGCTCCGCAGGGCCTCGCCGGTTTCGGCCTGCGCGGACTCGCCGAGCGCACGACGCTTCTGGGCGGCACGTTCCGCTCCGAGCCGGCGGGCGCGGGCCGGTGGATGCTGCGCGCTGACCTGCCCCGACCATCAGGAGCCTCCACATGACCGACCCGATCCGCGTGCTGCTCGTCGATGATCAGCCCCTCATCCGCGTCGGCTTCCGCCTGGTGCTCGATGCGGAACCCGATCTGCTCGTCGTCGGTGAGGCGAGCGACGGCGCTGCAGCGATCGCGAACGTGGCGGAGCATCAGCCCGACGTCGTCGTGATGGACGTGCGGATGCCGGGCGTCGACGGCATTGCCGCGACCGAGGCGATCGTGCAGCAGCATCCGCAGGTCCGCGTGCTGGTGCTGACCACGTTCGACCTCGACGAATACGCCTTCGGGGCAATTGCCGCGGGAGCCAGCGGATTCCTCCTGAAAGACGCCCAGCGGCACGAGCTGGTCGAGGCCGTGCGCGCCGTGCACCGGGGCGACAGCGTGCTCGCGCCTCGGGTGACGCGCAGCATCCTGAACCGCCTGGCCCCGCAGCTGCAGGTTCCCGTCGACATCGACGATCCGACAGGCGAGCTCACCGACCGAGAACGCGACGTGTTCCTCGCGATGGGGCAGGGGCTCACGAACGCGGAGATCGCGAAGCACCTGTTCGTCAGCGAGTCGACGGTGAAGACGCACATCGGTCGCGTGCTGATGAAAATCGGCGCGCGAGACCGCATCCATGCCGTGATCCTCGCCCACAGGCTGGGGCTCATCGACGCGCAGCATCCGCTGCCGCCGCTCGCGTGAGGCGCTGCCTTATGGTCGAGACATGGCAGAGATGCGGGTCGGATTTCTCGGCGACGGGCACATCAGCGGGGTGCTGCGCGACGCCGTCGAGCAGACGCGACCCCACCTCGTCGTCGGAACCTTCGGTCGCGACGCTCTGATCCCCGACGGCCTCGACGTCGTCGTGGAGGCCGCGACGCAGCAAGCGGTGCGTGAGCGCGTGCCCGGCCTGCTTGCCGGGGGAGTCGACGTGATCCTGCTGTCGGTCGGCGCGATGGCGGATGCCACGCTGCGCACGACGCTGCTCGCCGGTCCGGGACAGCTCATCGCCTGCACGGGTGCGATCGGCGGACTCGACCAGGTGCGAGCGCTGCGCGCCGCCGGTCCGCTGCGGGAGGTGTCTCTGGAGAGCCGCAAGCTGCCCGCAACGCTCGTGCAGCCGTGGATGGCGGACGAGTTGCAGGAACGGCTGCGGCGCGGCACGGAGGAGATCGTGCTCGCCGAGGGGCTCGCTGCGGATGTGGCGCGGCAGTTCCCGACGAGCGCCAACGTCGCCGCCTCCCTCGCGCTCGCCGCGGATGCCTGGGACACCGCGACCGCTCGCGTCATCGCCGACCCCACGGCGACACACACCCGGCATGAGGTCTTCGCAGCCGGTGATCTGGGCGAGGTGCGCGCCGTCGTCGTGAACGCTCCGTCGCCGGATCGTCCGCGCTCGAGCGCCATCGTCGCCTGGGCCGCCCTGCGGGCGCTCGACGACTACGCCCGCATGCGCAGTTTTGCCGCACCAGGGGGAGTGGTGTTCCTCTAGGGCCGCGTTGAGGAGGAGTTCTCGCTCATCGGAGGAGGTTTCGCGTGGAAAGCTCCTCCGATCGCGGAGAACTCCTCCCGCCGCTAGTGCCGCGGGTACGCCCCGCGCCGCTAGCGCAGCGGGTTGAACGGGGCGATCGCCGGATCCGTCCTGCCCGTGACGATCTGCTCGGCGAGAAGCTTTCCTGTCGCGGGTCCGAGCACGATGCCCCACATGCCGTGGCCACCCGCCACGTAGACGCCGTCGGCGCGGGTGGCGCCGACGAGGGGCAGGCCGTCAGGGGTGACGGGGCGGGAGCCGACCCACTCGTCCTGACGGTTGTCGAGGTCGACGCCCTGTAACAGTGTGCGCGACTGGTTGATGATCGCCTGGATGCGGCGCGGCTGGAGCACCTCGTCCGGGCCACGGAACTCCATCGTGCCGGCGATGCGGAAGCGCCCCTCGTAGGGGGTGCAGGCGATGCGCTGCGCGGGGAGGTACACCGGATGCTCCGCCGGATCTGTCGTCTCCACGGTGAAGGAGTAGCCGCGACCCGCCTGCACGCGGGTGCGCACACCGAAGCGTCGGGCGAGTTTCGGCATCCACGCGCCCGTCGCGATCACGACGGAATCCGCAGCGATGCGCTCGCCGGAGGAGAGGGTGACGGACGGTTCTGCGCCGCCGGTGACGTCGATGACGTCAGCGCCCGTGCGCAGTGTCGCGCCGCGGGCGACGACGGCCTCGCCGAGCGCCTTCATGAACGGCCACGGCTCCAGGAATCGCTGGCCGTCGAGACGGTAGGCGGCCTTCACCGCGGGGGAGAGTTGCGGGGCGAGCTCCTGCGGGTTCTCCAGCCGCTCCAGCGGAACCGACTGCCCGTGCCGCTCGACGCCGGCGATCTCACGCAGGAAGCCCTTGGCGTGTGCCTCTTCCGGAAAGCCGATCACGAACGGGCCCTCGCGCGTCCACGAATCGACGCCGCCGTCGGTGAGCTCGTCGAAGCAGGCGAGCGCGATCTTGTCGATGGGCGTGAGCGCCGCCATTGTGCGGTCCCAGGCGCGATGCGTGCCGTGCGCGGCGAACTGGGCGAGGAAGGTCCACAGCGTCGCATCCACTCGGAACGGCACATGCAGCGCCGCATCCGGGTCAATCAGAGCCTTCGGTCCGTACGTCCACAGGCTCGGGTCTGCCAGGGGAATCGCCTTGCCCGGGGTGAGCCATCCGGCATTGCCCCAGGAGGACCCGGCCGCGACTCCGGTGCGGTCGAGGACGGTGACCTCGACCCCGCGCTCCTGCAGATGCCAGGCTGTGGCGAGTCCGACCATGCCCGCGCCGATGACGATCGAATGCACCATTGCAACCTCCGTGAGAACAACAACTGCGCCCAGGATGGCAGATCTGCGTGGCATCAGACAGAATGACGGGAGATTCTTCGCCAATAGGGTAGGAATCAGTTCTTTCCTTCGATAGATCAGGATGCCGTGGCCATGCCAGAGACGGATTCTTCGCACTACCGTGAGCTCGATCGCACCGACCGGGCGATCCTCGCGGAGCTCGAACGCGACGGACGCATCTCCAATGCCGAGCTCGCCACCAGGGTGGGCATCGCCGAGTCCACGTGCCACAAGCGCGTACGGGCGCTCGTGGCATCCGGCGCAATCGTCGGCTTCCATGCCGAAGTAGACCCGGCCGCCCTCGGCCTGCACATCGAGGCGCTCATCTCGGTGCGACTCCAGGCCCATGCGCGCGGAGACCTTCGACGCTTCCAGCGCGACCTCGAGAAGCTGCCCGCCACGCGGCGGGTGTACTTCCTCGCGGGCGACCGGGACTTCCTGGTGCACGTCGCCGTCCGCGACGCCCAAGCGCTGCGCGAGCTCGTCGCTGACACGATCAGTGTGCGCGAAGAGGTCGCCGGCACGACGACGAACCTCATCTTCGATCACGCACCGCGTCATCACGAGGCGCGCTGAACGACGCACGGAGTCGTGCGCGTGGCATCCGCTCGCGGGCACTAAGTAGGCTGTTGCCGTGCTTCTCAGTGACCGCGACATCAAAGCCGAACTCGCGTCGGGCCGGATCGGACTCGACCCGCTGGCTCCCGAGCTGATCCAGCCGTCGAGCATCGACGTGCGCCTCGACCGCTACTTCCGGCTGTTCGACAACCACAAGTACCCCTACATCGACCCTTCCGAAGATCAGCCAGAGCTGACGCGGCTGATCGAGGTCGCGCCGGACGAGCCGTTCATTCTGCACCCCGGCGAGTTCGCCCTCGGCGCCACCTTCGAGCAGGTCACCCTCGCCGATGACATCGCCGCGCGCCTTGAGGGCAAGTCGTCACTCGGGCGCCTGGGTCTGATCACGCACTCGACGGCCGGGTTCATCGACCCCGGCTTCTCCGGGCACGTGACCCTCGAGCTCGCGAACGTCGCGACGCTGCCGATCAAGCTCTGGCCGGGCATGAAGATCGGGCAGCTCTGCTTCATCCGCCTCACGTCGCCCGCCGAGAATCCCTACGGCTCGGGGCCCTACGGCAACCGCTACCAGGGGCAGCGCGGACCGACGGCGTCGCGGTCGTTCCAGAACTTCCACCGCACCGACGTGGGTACGACCGACGCAGGTGCGATCGGCGGCTGAGATGTCCCCTTCCCGTGACGACCAGCACGACGACCTGATCTATCACCCGCCTCCGCCGCCCGAACCCGTCGTCGAGACGGAAGAGGCGGAGCCAGAGCCGGATCCGGCGACGACGGCGGTCGTCCGGCGCAGTCGCATCCTTGTGGTGACCGTGATCGCCGCGTGCGGCACGCTGCTGCTCGGCGCGATCATGGCGATCGTGCTCCTGAGCACGGGCCTGATCTCCTCGCTCGATCGCAAGGATGAGGGGGCAGAGCCGCGACCGATCGTCGCCGCGCCCGAACCGGTCGACGAGGCGCCGGCGGAGCCCGACGACACCGTGAAGACACAGGCGCAGGAGGCGGCGGAAGAGGCTGCGCGCAACGCGCGCCGGACCAGCTATCACCCGCTCGTGCGCACGGGCGCGGAGTCATGCGGAACGTTGTGCACCTCTCTCGTGCAGGAGGTCGGCACGCAGGCCGGGGACTGGACCGTGGATGCGGCATGGGCGGATGCCACGCGCGACGTGGGTGCTCGCGATGCCGCCTCGGCGGGATTCGTGCGCGGCGACGTACACGGCACCTTCACCGTGCTGCAGTTCGCCAGCGATGCAGAGGCCGCGGAGGCTGCCGTGAAGATGCGCGTCCTGCTTGGGCAGCCGTCATACACGACGGCCCTCTTCGAGAACGGCACGGGCGTGCGATACGACTTCATCGACGCCGTCAACGCCGTGCTCTGGCATCCGGACGCGAACTCGGACGAGCACCTCCCGGGCCGGCTCTACCTCGTCGAATCGCCCTCGATCGACGCGCCGGACTTCTCGACGGAGTCGGCCTTCGAACTGTTCCTCTCGCTGCCCATCTGATCAGCGCTGCGGTGAGGCGGCTACGGGTGCCGGACGCACGGCGAACGCCAGTACCGCGTCGAGCACCTCGTCGGAGGCGAGGATGCGGTTGTGTCCGAAGCCGTCGGTGAGCAGCAGGTGGGATCCGGGGTGTGCGGCGTGCAGTCGCTCGGAGTTCTGTGCGCTCAGCGCGGGATCGTCGCGGTCGTGCGCGATGAGCAGGGTCGTGCCGCGCAGTGGGTGTGCGAGCGAGTCGTAGAGAGCGGTCGCGTCGGTGCGGGTCATTCCGAGGCGGCGGTAGAAGGATGCCTCGAACGCCGCGCGTGTCCGCGGGGTGAGGCGCAGCATCCGCTCGAACTCGCTGTGGAAGGCGTCGACCGTGCCGGCTCCTGCGATGGTCACGAGCCGTGGCGTGGTGACGCCCGCGCGCACGGCGGCGAGGGCGGCGAAAGCGCCGAAGGAGTGCCCGACAATCAGGTCGAACGGGCCTTCGGCGGCGCTGAGCTGCTGCGCGGCGTCGACCCAGTCGCGCACATCCGTGGCCGCTGCGGCGGAGGATCCATGCGCGGGTGCGTCGAACGACACCACGCGGAATCCTTCGGCGGTGAGGTCGCGCACGAGCGTCGCGAACTGTGAGGCGCGCCCGCTCCAGCCGTGCATGAGAAGGGTGGTGCGCGATCCCGCGCCCCATTGATAGATGGTGATGCGATGGCCGCGCACCAGAAGCGTGCCGCGCCGGGCTGTCTCGTGGGTGGCTCGATCGGCTTCGCGCACGCGCATTCGCGGATCGGTGGAGAAGAACGCGCGGTTGGCGATGCTGCCGGCGAGGGTCGGCGAGAGTGCGGACGTGAACCGGATGCTGCGGGCGAGGGCGTTCATCAGTGCAGACACGACATCTCCTATCAATACGAACGATCGTACATAGAGTATCTGAACGAACGTTCGTAGACTAGAGGCATGGTGGAATCGGTCGAGATATCAGCGCGCGCACCCGTCGATGGGCGCCGCGCGCGAGGGGATGCCTCCCGCCGCACCGTGCTCACCTACGCGACCGACCTCGTCTCCGTCGAGGGTCTCGATGGACTCAGCATCGGACGCCTCGCCGAAGCATCCGGACACAGCAAGAGCAGTATCGCCGGCCTCTTCCAGAACAAAGAGGGGCTGCAGCTGGCGACGATCGCAGCCGCCCGCACTGTTTTCATGGCTGTCGTCGTCGAGCCGGCACGCGAAGAGGAGCGCGGACTCACCCGGCTCGTCTCGCTCATGCACCACCTCATCGAGTACTCCCGCACACGTGTGTTCGCAGGCGGATGCTTCTTCGTCGCGGTGAGTGTCGAGGTGGATTCCAAGCCCGGGCCCGTGCGCGACGCGGTGCGCGCAGCAATGGCGGATTGGTACGGCTACGTCGAAGCGCAGGTGCGCACCGCCGCCGATGCCGGCGAGCTCGCACTCGACGCCGAGGGGGTCGAGCTGCTTGCCTTCCAGCTGCCGGCGATCTACGAGCAGTCGAATTCGCGGTCGTTGCTGTACGGCAGCGAACGTCCCTACGTTCTCGCGCGTCGTGCGATGCGCGCGCTGTTGGCACAGGCGGGGGCGGATGCTGCCGCACTGCGCCTGCTCGACACCTAGGCCCATCGAGTGGTCAGTTTCGGCAGCTCTTCGGTCGAAAACTTGCCGAAACTGACCACTCGATCACTGGGGAGGGTCAGACCGCGCGGCGCTCCTTGACCGGCAGCAGCAGGAGGAACCCGGCGACGAGCACCAGCACGATGCCGAGAATGCCGAAGGCCGTCGACTGCGTAGCGACGATGAGCAGCGTCCAGGCTCCGGAGGCCATCCAGCTCGCGGCGCGACCCGTCGTCGCGTAGAGGCCGAAGATCTCGCCCTCGCGACCGGCCGGGGTGACGCGTGCGAGGAAGGAGCGCGAGGCCGCCTGCGCGGGGCCGACGAAGGCGCAGAGGATGAGGCCGCCGATCCAGAACGCGACGGTGCCCGCCTCCACCAGGAAGAACACCGCGAGCCCCGCGACGATCATGCAGGCGAGCGACCACAGGATGATCCGCTTCGGGCCGAAGCGATCGTCGAAGCGCCCGGCGATGATCGTCGAGACGCCGGCGATCAGGTTGGCCGCGATGCCGAAGATCACAAGCTCCATGAACTCGAAGCCGAACACCGCCGCCGCGATGACCGCGCCGAAGGCGAAGACGCCGCCGAGTCCGTCGCGGAAGACGGCGCTCGCCAGCAGGAACCAGAACGTGGGACGCGTCTCGGTGTTGCGGTACAGCCCGATGACGTCCTTGGTCAGCAGGACATAGGACTGGAAGAAACCGACCTGTCGTTCCGGACGACCGAGCGAGGGCTCCGGCACGTTCAGGAAGATCGGGATGCTGAACACGATCGCCCACACCGCACAGCCGACCGCGATCAGGCGGAACGGCAGGCCGTTGTCGGTCGACATGCCGAACCAGTCGGCGGTGTCGAGCACGACGACGATGACGAGTGCGACGATGCCACCGAGGTAGCCGAAGCCCCATCCGAGTCCGGAGATGCGGCCGATGTTCTTCTGATTCGCGATGCCGATGAGCATCGCATTCGAGTTGACCGCAGCGATCTCGCCGAACACGGCGCCCGCCGAGATCAGTGCCACACCCAGCCAGAACAGCGAAGGGACGGGCTCGACGAACCAGAGCCCGAACATGCAGGCGATGAGTGCGCCCGTACCGATGCCGAGCCAGAGCTTCTGCTTGCCCGCGGCATCCGCTCGCTGACCGAGCACGGGAGCGATCAGCAGGATCGCGAGCGCGGCGATCGTCGAGCCGAGACCCAGGCCCGAGGTGAGCTCGGCGATCGCGGCTTCCTTGACGGGATCTGTCTTGTCGAGCGCCTGCAGCTCCGGCGGGAGGAACGCATCCGTCGTGAGATAGAGCGCCGTGAAGATGAACGTCAGGATGACCGTATTGAACGGCTGCGTCGCCCAGTCCCACAGTGCCCACGAGTAGACCTGCTTCTTCGGTGCGGGGGTCTCACCGCGAAGGTCGAGACCGACCACGCCCACCACGCCCGTCGTGGCGACGACCGGGACCTGGGGCTCTTCGGGAACGCTCATGATCGCAGTCTGTCGGTGCGGAGTGAACGGCAGGTGGCGGCGCGCCGTGCGCTCTGGACGATCGGTCGGGTGCTCCGGACGACCGGTCCTGCGGATGCCTCAGCGGGCTGCGAGCGTAGAAGCATGACATCCACGGCTTCCCTTCCCCTCCCGGTCGATTTGCGTGCGCAGCCGCTGCGCTACGGCGGTCTCATCGTGATGATGCTGCTGAGCTTCCTGCTTGTCACGGCGGAGTTCCTGCCGAACGGGATGCTGATCGAGATGGCGACGACACTCGGGGTGACTCCGGGCCAGGCGGGCCAGACCGTCACGGTGACGGCACTCATCGGACTGCTGGTCGCTCCGACGGTTGGGCTGGTCTTCCCGCGTGTGGACCGACGATCGCTGCTGGTCTGGATGGCGATCGCCGCGGCGGTGTCGAACCTCGTGGTGGCGATCGCGCCGAACCTCGTGATCATCCTGGCCTCGCGGCTGCTGCTGGGTGCGGCGATCGCGACGTTCTGGTCGATGTCGATCACGGTCGCCGCGCGTCTGTCCAGCCCGGAGCGGCTCGGGCGAGCGGTCATGTTCACGACGGCAGGCACCTCGCTCGCAACCGTCGCAGGGGTGCCCTTGGGCGTCATGCTGAGCGAGCTGACCGACTGGCGCACGGTCTTCGTGATCATCGGCATCGCCACCGGACTGCTCGCGATTGCACTGCGGGCTCTGCTGCCGAGCGTCCCCGCCGCTGCGGCATCGAGCATCCGCGTGCTCGTTGACACGCTGCGTCGTCCCGGAATCGGCCTGGGTCTTGCCGGTCACTCGCTCGTCGTGCTCGGGCACTTCCTCGCGTACACCTACGTCCGCCTCGCGCTGGAGCGCATCCCGGACGTCGAGCCAGGAACCCTTGTGATCCTGCTCGCGCTGTTCGGCGTCGGCGGACTCATCGGCAACATCGTCTTCGGCCTGGTGATCGATCGTGCCTTCGGGATGCTCGCGGTCGTCGTTCCGCTCGTCACAGCCGCGTCCGTCGCGGCGATGGTGGCCTTGCCCGCCTCCATCGGGGGAGTCGGGGTCGTGATGGTGATCTGGGGTGCGCTGTTCTCGTCGTGGCTGATCGTCGTGAACGCCTGGGTCGGGCATCGGATGCCGGACCGGCTCGAGGCGGGAGGCAGCCTTGTCGTCGTCGGGTTCCAGGCTGCGATCATGGTCGCCGCGGGCGTCGGCGGACTGCTCGTGGATGCTGTGGGCGTCGAGCTCGTCTATGCGCTGGGCGCAGGACTGCTGGTGGCAGGGGCACTCCTGTTCGGGCGCGCGAACCGCGCCTCGAACCGTGCGGCTGTGTAGGCGTCTGGAACCCGGCGTCAGACGGGCAGGCCCACCGGGACCTGCTCGTCGCGGCGTTCCGGCATCAGGTCGTCGGACGTCGTCCGCCATGCGGATGGGCTCATCCCCGTGCGGCGGCGGAAGGCACGACGGAAGCCCTCATCGGAGCCGTAGCCCAGATCGCGAGAGGTGGCGGATACCGAGCGGCCTGCGTGCAGCATCCGCTTGGCCGCATCGATGCGCACCTCGGTCACATACTCCGCAGGCGAGCGGCCGATCGCGGAGCGGAAGCGTTCGGCGAACGTCGATCTCGACATGGCGCCGACGCTTGCCAGTCGTGCGACCGTCCATTCTCGACCGGGTTCGTCGTGGATCGCGGCGATGACGCGGTCGAGGAAGGGATCCCCCTGGCGCGATGGCCACGCGGCGGCGTGGTCGCTCATCGCCCAGGCGCGGATCACGGCCAGCAGTACCGTCGTCGCCATCATGCGGCACACGAGCAGATCGCCGGTGCGCTTCTGGCAGATCGCCGGATCGTCGATGCCCATGTGCGCAGCCAGTGCTGCCGCCGCAGGATCTGCGGCATCGAAGTCGTACACCGCCAGCGTGGATGGGATGTCGTGCGTCAGGCGCACCGCGGCGTCGGAGAGTTCCAGGTCGACGATGACGACCTTCGCCGCGTCGACGGCCTCCAACGCGACCTCGCTCCGCCCGAAAGAGAGGAAGGCGTCACCTGCCGACAGTCGCACCGCATCCGCGCCCGTGGGCTCGAAGGCGGCACCGTCGGACTTCAGACGGCAGGCGAGACCAAGCCGCTGGTGGGTGCCGAGGGACCCTTCGGCGACGTAGATGAGTGTGGCGCCCGCGCGGGCGAGCGGCAGGAGACCACCCGCCGAGAGGCGTTCCCGACGCGCTGTGCCGATGCGCAGGTCAACGGCGCTGAGCACCTGTGAGAGAGCATCTGCGTCCACGGTCATACGATCGGGAACGCCCGGTCAGGCCCTGCTATTCCGCGCGCTCGGCCACGCGGGTCAGTGCTCGCATTGACGCGGATGAGCCATGCGGGGGACGGATGGCGGGACGAACGCCGCAGGCGCGGAGAACCGGCCCGGATTCATCCGCCATCCGTGATTTCTCCCGCCATCCGTGCCGCGGGTTGCGGTCAGTAGCTGGAGCTCTGCGCGCCGACGAGCTCACGACCCAGCACGCTGCGCGTGCCGGAGACACCGAGACGGGATGCTCCGGCGTCGATCATCTCGATCGCCTGATCCCAGGTGCGGATGCCGCCGGATGCCTTCACGCCAAGCGCGTCACCGACGACCGAGCGCATGAGTCGCACCGCGTGGGCCGAGGCGCCGCCGGCCGGGTGGAAGCCCGTCGAGGTCTTCACATAGTCGGCGTCGGCGGCCATCGAGGCGCGGCATGCCTGCTCGATCTGCTCGTCGTTCAGTGCGGCCGACTCGATGATGACCTTGAGGAGCGCGCCGGGAATCGCGTCGCGCACGGCGCGGATGTCGTTCTCGACAGACTCGACGTCGCCGGCGATGAGTGCGCCGATGTCGATGACCATGTCGATCTCGTTCGCGCCCGCCGCCACCGCTGCGGCAGCTTCCGAGGCCTTGATCGACGAGAGGTGCTTGCCCGAGGGGAAACCCACGACGGCGGCAAGGTTGAGATCGCCGAGCTGCGCGTCGACAGGCAGCATGTTGGGGGAGAAGCACACGGCGTAGGTGCCGAGTTCTCGCGCCTCGGCGATCGCCGCGGTGATGTCTGCGGGACTCGCATCCGTCTTCAGCACGGTGTGGTCAATGTACTGCGCAAGCTGCGCGGCGGAAAGCTCGCTCATGGCGATGGGCTCCTTCGGGTACGGGGGTGAGCGTCATCGTTGACACAAGCAACCTCTATGGTTTCACGGTTTGCTACACGAAGGGTGTGAGACGCCTACTCCGCCGGCGGGGTGACTCGCACGAGAACCCCGTCACCCTCTCCGCCGATCGCGATGATCCAGGCATCGTCGACCCGGGTGGCGGCGTTCGCGCCGCAGAGGAAGTGCAGCGGATGCGTGGATTCTGCGGTTCGCAGCGCGAGAGCGTCTTTGCGGAAGGAGTCGACGCAGTCGGTATGGCCCTCGATCGTCCTGCGCGCATCGGCAGATCCACCGACGAGCATGAAGGACTCGGATGACGCCTGCGCGCCGCCGCCCCACCACAGGGTCGAACCGTCGAGGGTGGCGGCGACGATCGGCCGCTTGACGGTCTGGGATTCGCGCCACAGTTCCGCGCCCGCCGCGTCGAGGGCGAACTGCTCGGCGAGCGTCGCGACGAAGATCGTCCCATCCGCTCCCGTCGTGATCGACACGGCGGGAGCCTCGAGAACCTCCTGGGGGAGGTCCGGCACGAAGGGCTCGCTGTGAAGAACGGTGGCGGGGCTGCCGTCGAGCGGAACCTCGATGATGTCGAGCGTGGGGTCGCTGCCGGGCGTCGCAGCGACTTGCTGCAGGGCGAGAAAGGCGGTGTCGTCGTGCACGGCCAGGTCGAGCACTCGGGCGAAGAGCATGTGCGGATCCTGCATGAACGGCGTCGGAATCGTGCGGATCTGCCGCGCCGTCGTGTCGAGCACTCCAAGAGTCGGCGGCCTGATTCCGGACGCGGCGCCGGCGTCGGACACATCGTGCGCGATCCCCGCGCCGCCGAAGGCCACGACGAGCGTGTCTGGTGTGTACGCGGCGATGTGATCGACGGTTCCGAGCAGGGTGTCGGGCTCGGCGGTGAAGACGTCGCGCGTCTCGCCGTCGGCGTCAACGTGCAACCAGGTGGTTCCCGAAACCGCCCAGAAGCCGCCGCGACCATCAGCAGCGAGTTCGTGCATCCCGAACGCGAAGTCCGTCGACTCCCCGTTCGCAAAGCGCATCGTGATCGGCTCGAGTGTCCAGTCGCCCGGACCTGGCTGCGCCGTGCACCCCGCAAGCAGCAGTGCTGCGCCGACGGCAGCGGTTCCGCGCAGCATCCGCCCGTGTCTCATGCCTTGACCCTAGGGGGTCGGGGTGCGCGTCCGTCGGGCGATTGCACAACTGTAGGGCGAAAGTAGGAAAACCACCCTGCATCCGCCCGACAGGCGCGCGTCAGTGCGTGGTCGTGACGCCGATCGTGTCGTGCACCATGACGGCCGCCGCGCGGGCGCCGGTGCCGGCGGCGACGATGAGTTGCTGCGGTCCGGGGGCAGTGGCATCGCCGGCGGCATACAGGCCCGGGATGCTGGTGCGCCCCGATCCGTCGGTGATGAGGTGTCCTTCGACGTCGCGCTCCGGATCAATGCCGAAGAGGAACGACAGATCCAGCGTCCAGTGTGGACGGATGAAGCCGCCGGAAGCCGCGATCACCCTCCCGTCGACGAGTCGGACGCTCTCCAGACGGCCCTTCTCCCCGACGAGGTCTGCGATGAGTTCACGTTCCACCGTTACACCGAGCGTCGCGAGTTCGGCTTCGGCGACCGCGTCGATCACCTCGGCACCGTGGGTGAAGACCGTCAGGTCGTCGCTCCACCGGGAGATCAGACGGGCGCGGTCGGCGAGATCGTCGCTCTGACCGAACAGCGCGAGCGGCTGACCGCGCAGCTCCCACCCGTCGCAGGCGGCGCAGCTGAACAGGGTCACGCCGTAGAAGCCGAGCAGATCCGGCACAGGGGGCAGGGTCTCGCGCAGCCCCGTCGCCAGGAGGACGGCCCTGGCCTGCACGGTCTCCGTGGCCTGGCTGCGACCGATCTCTGCGACGAAGACGTCACGGTCGTCACGACGCAGCGAGAACACGCGCTGCCGCGTGCGCACCTCGACGGTCGAGTACGCCGACACCTCCTCCCGGGCGAGCTTGCGCAACTCGCTCGGAGGAACGCCGTCACGCGTCAGGAAGCCGTGCGAGAACACGGTCGCCGCATTGCGCGGGCGATCCGCATCCACCACGAGCACGTCGACGAGCGAGCGCCCCAGGTTGAGCGCGGCGGACAGTCCCGCCGGGCCGCCGCCGATCACGAGAACGTCGTACGGCTCGCTCATTCGTGCCCCTGCGGGGGGAGAGCGCTGATGACGGGATGATCGAAGTCCAGAACGCCGGTCTTTGCGGCGCCGCCGGGAGATCCGATCTCGTCGAAGAACTCGACGTTCGCCTTGTAGTAGTCGGCCCATTCTTCCGGCAGATCGTCTTCGTAGTAGATCGCCTCGACCGGGCACACCGGTTCGCAGGCGCCGCAGTCGACGCACTCATCCGGGTGGATGTAAAGAGAACGCTCGCCCTCGTAGATGCAATCGACGGGGCACTCGTCGATACAGGCCCTGTCCTTCACATCGACGCAGGGCAGTGCGATCACATAGGTCATCGGACGACGGACCCCGCGGATGCCTCGGAGATCTCGACCTGCTCGTCGCGGGGAACGACCTTGACGCGCTCGCGGGCGTACACGTGCGTCTCACCCAGGGTGCGTTCGTGGGCGTCCAGCTGCAGCCAGCCGTCCCATGTCGTGACGGGGCGCTCGGCCAGCAGCTCCAGAAGATCGGATGCCTCGGTGGGCTCGGCGAGCAGACCGGCCTCCGCATCGGCGACCAGGTGGGTGATCGTCTCGAGGGCGTCGGACTTCGTGTGGCCGATGAGGCCGACCGGGCCGCGCTTGATCCATCCGGTGGCGTAGAGACCCGGCTCGCCGTCGACGCGTCCCCCCGCATTCGGCACGACGCCGCGGGCCTCATCGAAGGGAGCATCCACGACGCGGGAGCCGAAGTACCCGACGGCGCGGTACACGGCCTGCACGGGGTACTCGCGGAACTCGCCCGTGCCCGTCGGGCGTCCGTCTTCACCCGGAGCAGTGCGCTCGAAGCGGATCGCCTCGACGCTCTCGTTGCCGAGGATCTCGGACGGTGCGTGCCAGAAGTGCAGGTGCAGACGACGCGACGCGGCCTCGGTGCGCTCGCCCTGCTCGGCCCGCCATGCGTTGAGCGTGCGGAGCATGACCTTCAGCTGGTTGGTCTCGGCGGCCGTGATGTCGACACCCTCGAAGTCCTCGTCGTGCAGCACGATGTCGACATCGCGCACCTCGCCCAACTCGCGCAGCTCGATGGGCGTGAACTTGATGTCGGCCGGGCCCCGGCGACCGAAGACGTGCACGTCGGTGACGGCGGATGCCTCGAGGCCGGCGAGCACGTTGTCGGGAACTTCAGTCGAGCGCAGATCCTCGCCGTGCTTGGCGAGGATGCGGGCGACGTCGAGCGCGACGTTTCCGTTGCCGATCACGGCGACAGACTGCGCCTCGAGCGGCCAGGTGCGCGGCACGTCGGGGTGCCCGTCGAACCACGACACGAAATCGGCGGCACCGTAGGAACCGTCGAGCTGCACGCCGGGGATGTCGAGCTGCGCGTCACGCACCGCGCCCGTCGCGAGGATCACGGCGTGATAGCGGCTGCGCAGCTCGTCGAGCGAGACGTCGCGACCGACCTCGATGTTGCCGAGGAAGCGGATGACCCGGCGATCTGCGGCCGGATCGGCGGAGGGGCGGTCGAGCATCTCGTGCAGCGAGTTCACGATGCCCTTGATGCGCGGGTGGTCCGGGGCGACGCCGTAGCGGATCAGGCCGTAGGGGGCGGGAAGCGACTCGATCAGGTCGATCTCGACGCGGCCGCCCGCACTCGTGACGGTGGTGTTCAGGATGTCACCCGCGTAGATGCCGGCGGGGCCGGCGCCGACGATCGCGACGCGCAGGGTGGCAGGGGCAGAAACGGTCACGAGAGCTGAGCCTTTCGGTGGGTCGTGCGAGAAACAGGGACGGTCACGAGCACGCCGGTGTCGACGGCGAGGCCGGCGTCGAAGGCGTCGGCGAGGCGGCTGCGAGCCGACAGCGGGGCATGCGCGGGCTCGGGGGTCGCGTCGTCGAAGAGGACATCCGCTGCGAACGGACTGAGGCGCACCACGTCGCCGATCACGATGACGGCAGGGTTGCGTACTCCGCGTTCGGCCGCGCGGGCGGCGATGTCCGACAGCGATCCGATGGTCACGCGCTCGCCGCTGCCGAAGCCGTCCTCGATGATCGCGACGGGGCAGTGCCCGCCGCGGGTGCCACGGGCGAGCGTCGCGGAGACCTGCGGCAGCGTGTTGACGCCCATGAGGAGCACGAGCGTGTGGTCGGATCCGCCCGGAACCTGCTCAAGCGGATCATGCGCGCTCGCGACGGTGAAGGCCGTCGCGACCCCGCGATGTGTGAGCGGGATGCCGGCCAGCGCGGGTACCGAGATGGCACTCGTGACACCCGAGACGACGGTCGAGGGGATTCCCTCGGCCTCGGCGTACAGCTGCTCTTCGCGCCCGCGGCCGAGGACGAAGGGGTCGCCGCCCTTGAGGCGCACGACGTTCTTGCCCTCACGCGTGAGGCGCACGAGCAGCGCGTTGATCTCGGTCTGCGATACCGGGTGATGCCCGGGGTTCTTGCCGACGTCGATCACCTCGGCGCGGATGGCGACGCCGTCGGCCGCGAGCTCTTTCAGCACAGCGCGTGCGCCGAGCCGGTCCGCGACGATGACATCCGCAGCCTCAATCGCCCGCAGCGCGCGCAGGGTGAGCAGGCCGGCGTCGCCGGGACCTGCGCCCACGAGAGTGAGTGTTCCGGTCATGAGGATGCCTCCGAGAGAAGTCCGCGACGGCGCAGCATCCGCCGTTCCAGCGGGCCGAAGAAGACGAGTTCGATGAGGATGCCGATCGCGAGGATCAGGATGATCGTCGAGAGGACGCCCGAGAGGTCAGCCAGTTCGCGCGACTGCTGCAGCATCGTGCCGAGGCCGAAGCCGATGGATCCGCCGATCGTGATGATCTCGGCAGCCATCAACGATCGCCAGGAGAACGCCCAGCCTTGCTTGATGCCGGCGAGGTAGCCGGGCAGCGCCGCGGGGAGGACGATCCTCGTCGCCGCTTGCCAACGGCTCGCTCCGAGCACGGTGCCGACACGATGCAGCTGCGGCGGAACCTGGTCGATGCCAGCGAGCAGCCCGTTCACGATCGAGGGGATCGCGCCCATCAGGATCACGAAGTACACGGTGGCATCCGACAGGCCGAACCAGATGATCGCGGCCGGAACCCAGGCGACCGACGGCAGCACCTGCAGGCCCGAGATCAGCGGACCTGCCGCACGGCGAAGGAACCGCCACTCGGCCAGCAGCAGCCCGATGGGTGTTCCCACCACGACGGCGATCGCGAAGCCGAGCACGCCGCGTTCGAGGCTCGTGAGTACAGCCTCCTGGAGGCGCCCGCTTGACCAGGCGTCGCCGAACGCCCCGATCACCTGGGCCGGTCCCGGGATGATGTCCGGACGCGGTTGCGCGATCAGCACGTACGCCTGCCAGGCGGCGATCAGCACAAGCAGCAGCACGATCGGCGGCAGCGCCTTCGAGAGGATGTCGCGGGTGCGCGGCGTCGTCACGCGCTGCTCGGACTGCAGGCGATCGAGTCCCTGTTCGAGGTCGCGCAGGTCGTCGGCCGGTGCCTCGCGGGTGACGGTGAGTGTCGTGTCACTGGGCATTGCGGCGGATCTCCTTGCGCAGTTCAGCGGTGATCTCGGTGGCGAGCGCCGCGACCTCGGGGGACTCGATGCGTCGGCCTGAGGTCGATGCGACCCGCCATTCGCCGACGATCCGACCGGGACGACTGGAGAGCAGGATGACGCGCTGCCCGAGTCGTGCTGCCTCGCGCACATTGTGCGTGACGAACACGATCGTGCGTCCTGTCGCACGCCAGACCCGTTCGAGCTCTTCGTGCAGCAGGTCGCGGGTGATGGCGTCGAGCGCCGCGAAGGGCTCGTCCATCAGCAACACGGCGCGCTCCTGCGCGAGGGCGCGGGCGAGGGCAACGCGTTGACGCATGCCGCCGGAGAGCTCGTGCGGCCGCTTCTCGGCAGCATCCGAGAGGTTCACCGTCGCCAGCAGTCGCAGGGCCTCCTCGCGACGCTCGGCTCGCGCTACGCCACGCAGACGCAGCGCGAGCTCGATGTTGCCGCGTGCGCTCAGCCAGGGCATGAGCGCGGACTCCTGGAACATGACCGCCGCGCCACCATCGGGGGTGGTGATCTCGCCCGCACTCGGACGCTCGAGCCCCGCGATGAGGTTCAGCAGGGTCGACTTGCCGCACCCGGACGCGCCCAGCAGGCAGACGAACTCACCCGGCGCGATGTCGAGCGAGATGTCGTCCAGCACGACGGGACCCGTGCCGTAGCGCTTCGAGACATGGGAGATGCGCACAGAGGGTTCGACCGGCTCCGACGGCGTCGCGGGAAGCGCGATGCCGTCGAAGCTCGGCGCGATCGGACGGACCTGCAGCGGAGCATCCGTCGTCTTGCTCTGCGTCATTCTTTGGCTCCCAGCCCCGCATCGTCGACCTTGTCGGCGCCGGCTGCGGTGAGCAGACCGTTGAGCGCCCGCAGATCGAAGAGACCCTCGATCGAGCCGTCCTTCTGGGTCCCCGCGGCGACGCCGTTCTCGACGAGTGCGGCGAATGCCTCCGCGTGCGGGTCGGGAGAGAAGGTGACGTTCTCCAGCGCCCGTGCGAGCACATCGTCCGCGAGCGGCTTGCCGGTCGCGGCGTCGAGCGCGGCGTTGATCGTCGACGGCAGGGCGTCGGGGTTCTCGTCGATCCAGGCGAGGGCGGCCAGATGCGCCTCCAGCAGGTCCTCGACGACATCCGGATGCTGCGCCGCGAACTCGGCGCGAACCAAGAGCACCGTCGTGGGGAATGCACCATCGGGCCACAGCTCGCCCTCATCGACGAGGACATGCGCGCCACCCTCGATCACGAGACGAGACACCCACGGCTCGGGGAGCCAGGCGCCGTCGAGCTTGCCCTGCTGGAAGAGCGTCAGCGTCTGCGCGTTCTCGGTCGGCGTGACCTGCACATCGCCGCCGCCGGAGGTCGTCGTCTCGAAGCCCTCATCCTTCAGCCAGCTGCGCAGCGCGACGTCCTGGGTGTTGCCGAGTTGAGGGCTGGCGAGCGTGGTGCCCGCGAGGTCTGTGGGACTGTCGATGCCGTCGCGCACCACGAGAGCTGCGCCGCCGGACGTCGCACCCGCGATCACACGGGCGGAGGCCCCGCCGGACTGGATGAACGTGTTGATCGCCGGGTTCGGCCCGATGTACGCCGCATCGATGGCCCCGGCCGAGAGTGCCTCGATGACTGCGGGACCGGCGTTGAAGACCTGCTCCTGCACGGTCACGTCGCCGAGAGCCTCATCGAACAGGCCCTCTTCGACGCCGACCAGCGCAGGCGCATGGGTGACGTTCGCGAAGTAGCCCAGACGCAGCTCTGAGACCGCGGTGGGCGCCGCATCCGCAGAGGTCGACGCGCACCCCGCGAGCATCGCCATGGCCAGTCCGAGCGTGACAGCGGTGGTGGTGATGCGGGTGGGGGTGTTCATAGTCGCCTCCTTAGGCGGTTGTGGGGGATGTCAGTCGAGATCGACGACAGTGGCGGCGGCGAGTGTGGCGCCGTCGACAGGGTGGATGATCAGCAGGGCGCCGGACTCGCGGTTTCGCGCGTACGGCTCCAGAGGCAGTTCGGCCGCGAAGCGCAGGCGGACCCGACCGATCTCGTTGACGGCGAGAGCGTCGGCGCGCTCGTGCGACAGCGTGTCGAGTTCACGGCGCGACAGGACCTCGGAGACCAGCCCCTGGACGGTCGCGGTGCCGTGCTTGACGAGCACACGATCGCCGCTTCGCAGCGGACGGGCATCGAGCTGGAACACCTCGACCTCGGCCTCTCGCAGGCCGACCGGCAGCGTCCCGGCGGCGGCGATCACGGCGCCGCGCGCCGCATCCACCTCGTCCGCGAGGGTGAGAGCGACAGACTGCCCGGCGCGCGCAGCGGATGCTTCGGCACCGGCGACCCGGATGCCGGTGACGGTCGTCTGCCACCCGCCCGGGAACACGGTGACCGTCTCGCCGACGTTCACCGTGCCGGAGGCGATGCGCCCTGCGAAGCCGCGGTAGTCGCGCAGACGCTCGGCCTCGTCGGGGTCTGCTGCGTACTCGGGCGAGAGCCCTCCCTGCGGGCGGATGACCGACTGCACCGGCAGGCGGAAGTGCTCATCGTCGCGCGCACCGATCGTGGGCAGCGTCTCGAGCAGGTCGAGCAGTGTGGGCCCGTCGTGCCACGGGGTGCGCGGCGAGAGCTCGACGATGTTGTCGCCGTCGAGCGCCGACACCGGAAGGACGTGCGGAGCATCCAGACCGAGCGACGTCGCCACGCGGTAGACATCATCCTCGATCGCACGGAACGTGGTCCCGTCGAAATTGATCAGGTCGATCTTGTTCACGGCCACGATCACGTGCGGAACGCGCAGCAGCGACACGACCGCAAGATGGCGGCGCGTCTGCTCGGAGACGCCACGGCGGGAGTCTACGAGCACGATCACGGCATCGGCGGTTGCGGCGCCGGTCACCATGTTGCGCGTGTACTGCACGTGTCCGGGGCAGTCGGCGAGGATGAAGCTGCGGGTGTCCGTCGCCAGGTACCGGTAGGCGACATCGATCGTGATGCCCTGCTCGCGCTCCGCGCGCAGGCCGTCGGTCAGCAGGGCGAAGTCGAACTCGCCGTGCGCGAAGCCGCGTTCCGCCGACGTGCGGGCAATCTGCGCGAGCTGATCGGCGAGGATGCCCTTGGTGTCGTGCAGCAGGCGCCCGACGAGCGTCGACTTGCCGTCATCGACCGAGCCGGCGGTGGCGAAGCGGAAGAGCGTGCTCTGTGTGGTGGTGCTCATCAGAAGTACCCGTCCTTCTTGCGGTCTTCCATCGCGGCTTCGCTGATGCGGTCATCTGCGCGTGTGGCGCCGCGTTCGGTCAGGGTTGACTGCGCGACTTCCGCGACGATCGCCGCGATGTCGGCAGCATCCGATTCCACCGCCCCGGTGCAGCTCGAGTCGCCCACCGTCCGGTAGCGGACGCTGCGCGTGACGATCTCTTCGCCCTCGCGCGGCTGAGAGTGCTCGGTCACGGCCCACCACATGCCGTCGCGGCGGAAGACCTCGCGGTCTGCGGCGAAGTACAGCGGGGGAAGGGCGATGTTCTCGCGTGCGATGTAGCGCCAGATGTCGAGCTCGGTCCAGTTCGAGATGGGGAAGGCGCGCACATGCTGGCCCGGCAGATGGCGCCCGTTGTAGAGGCTCCACAGCTCGGGGCGCTGATTGCGCGGATCCCACTGCCCGAACTCGTCGCGCAGCGAGATGATGCGCTCTTTCGCGCGGGCCTTGTCTTCGTCGCGCCGCGCACCCCCGAAGACGGCGTCGTGCTTGCCCGCCGTGATCGCATCGCGCAGGGGCTGGGTCTGCAGGGTGTTGCGTGTGCCGTCGGGACGCTCGGCGAGGCGGCCGTCGTCGATGTACGACTGCACGCTTGCGACCTCAAGGCGCAGGCCGAGACGGGCGACCGTCTCGTCGCGGAAGGCGATGACCTCCGGGAAGTTGTGGCCGGTGTCGACGTGCAGCACCGGGAACGGGATGCGACCGGGTGCGAATGCCCGCGCGGCGAGATGCAGCACGACGACCGAGTCCTTGCCGCCCGAGAACAGCAGCACGGGGCGCTCGAACTCGGCGACGACCTCACGGATGATGTGGATGGCTTCTGCCTCCAGAGCGTCGAGCGTGCTCAGGCCGGGGCCTGCGTCGAGCTCGTCGGTGAGGGAGGCGATGTCGATGAGGGTCATACGTGGAGTCCGCATTCTGTCTTGGCCTGGCCGGCCCAGCGGCCGGAACGAGGGTCTTCGCCCGCCGCGACGGGGCGGGTGCAGGGCGCGCATCCGATGGACGGATATCCCTGGTCGATCAGCGGGTTGATGACGACGTCGTGCGCGGTCGAGTAGTCGGTGAGGTCATCGAAGCTCCAGGCGGCGACCGGGTTGACCTTGACCAAGCCGTTGCGCTCGTCCCAGGTGACCAGGGGAGTGTTCGCGCGGGTGGGGGCCTCATCGCGACGGACGCCGGTGAACCACAGCTCGTAGCCGCCGAGCGCGCGCTGCAGCGGAGCGACCTTGCGTCGGGCGCAGCACAGTGCAGGATCGCGCTCGAACAGGTTCGCGCCGAACTCGGCGTCCTGTTCGCGCACGGTCTGTTCGGGGAGTACATCGACGATGCGGACGTCGAGCGTGCGCGCCACCTCACTGCGCGTGAAGCTCGTCTCGAGGAAGTGGTATCCGGTCTCGAGGAACAGCACGTCGACGCCGGGCAGATGCTCTGCGACGAGGTGCGGCAGCGCCGCATCCGCCATCGAACACGCCACAGACACCTGCCGCACATCGAAGTTCGCCGCGACCCATGCCACGACCTCGGCGGGGCTCGCCTCGTCGGGCTGTCCGCTGCGGAGCTCGTCGTTGCCGCGCGCAGCGAGCGCACGCAGCTCTTCGGCGCTGCGGCGGGCGGGCGTGATCGCGACGGCGTTCACTGCAGGGCCTCTTCGTCTGCGCCGTGCGCCCAGACCGCGAAGGACTCACCCTCGGCGCGGTCGGCAAGATAGCGGCGGATGACGCGCTCGGCGTAGTCCGCGATGCCGGTCGCCTCGACCTTCAGGCCCCGGACGGTGCGGCCGAGGCCGGCCTCTGCACGTCCCTCGCCGGCGAGACCGCCACCGAGGTGCACCTGGTAGCCGGGCACCTGCTCGCCGGCAGCGTTCGTGATGAGCTGACCCTTGAGGCCGATGTCGGCGACCTGGATGCGGGCGCAGGAGTTCGGGCATCCGTTCACGTGCAGCGTGATGGGGCGGCCGATCTCGGGCTCCAGGTGACCGAGTCGCTCTTCGAGCTGGGTGATCGCGTCGGCCGCGTTCGCCTTGGTCTCGACGATCGCGAGCTTGCAGTACTCGATGCCCGTGCACGCGATCGTGCCGCGGCGGAACAGGCTCGGACGGGCGGCGAGGCCCAGGCGGTCGAGGCCCGCGATGAGCGACTCGACCCGATCTTCTGCGATGTCGAGCACGAGCAGCTTCTGGTGCGGCGTCGTGCGGATGCGCTGCGACCCGTGCGCCTCGGCCAGGTCGGCGAGGGCGGTGAGGATCGAGCCGGAAACGCGTCCGACGGCCGGTGCGGCTCCGACGTAGAAGAGGCCGTCCTTCTGGCGGTGCACGCCCACGTGGTCGCCCTGGCCGATCGGCTTCGGTGCGGCCGGGCCGTCGGGAAGCGGGGAGTCGAGGTACTCGGTCTCGAGGACCTCGCGGAAGCGCTCGACACCCCAGTCGGCGAGGAGGAACTTCAGCCGCGCCTTGTTGCGCAGGCGCCGGTAGCCGTAGTCGCGGAAGATCTGTGTGATGCCGTGCCACACCTCGGCGACGCGCTCCGGAGGAACGAACGTGCCGAGACGCTCAGCCAGACGGGGCACGGTGGAGAGCGCACCGCCGACCCACAGGTCGTAGCCAATGCCGAGTTCGGGGTGCTCGACGGCGACGAATGCGCAGTCGTTGATCTCGTGCACGACATCCTGGCTGGGGTGCCCGGTGATGGCGGTCTTGTATTTGCGGGGCAGGTTCGCCAGCGACTCGTCGCCGATGAAGCGCTCGGCGATCTCGTGGATCTGCGGCGTCGGATCGATGATCTCGTCGGCCGCGATGCCGGCGACGGGGGAGCCGAGGATGACGCGGGGCACGTCGCCGCAGGCCTCGGTCGTGCTGAGTCCGACCTCCTCGAGGCGACGCCAGACCTCGGGCACGTCTTCGATCGCGATCCAGTGCAGCTGCACGTTCTGGCGATCGGTCACGTCAGCGGAGTCGCGGGCGAACTCGGTCGAGATCTCACCGATCACGCGCAGCTGCTGTGTCGTCAGCTGGCCGCCGTCGATGCGCACTCGCAGCATGAAGTACTCGTCTTCGAGTTCATGCGGCTCGAGCTGCGCCGTGCGTCCGCCGTCGATCCCGGGCTTGCGCTGCGTGTACAGACCCCACCAGCGGAAGCGGCCGTGCAGATCGGTCGGATCGATCGACGCGAAGCCGCCCTTCGCGTACTCGTTCTCGATGCGCTCGCGCACGTTGAGACCGTTGTCGGCGAGCTTGAACTCCTCGTTGCCGTTGAGCGGCTCGGTGCCGTCGACGGCCCACTGGCCGTGCGGCTTCGTGGGTACGCGGGCGGTGCGGGTGCGGGCACCCCGCACGGCGATGGTGGGTTCGAGCGTCATGCCGCCACGCTAAAAAACGTGACGGGCGTGTGCATTCGGGGGTGACGTCGGAAGTCACGCACCGTCATACGGCGTCACACAGCGCGGACGAGCTCCGATTCGAGCAGCGCGACACCCTCGAGGTAGCGCGACGCGATGAGGTCGATAAGGGCTGTCGGCGGTTCGGTGGGGTTCGCGACCGTGCCGTCGAGGAGAGGGTCGCAGAGGAGTGCAGGACCGGCGAGGCGTCGCGCGACATCGAAGAAGAAGCCGCGGCCGAGCAGATACGTCGCCACGGCAGCATCCGGATGCTGCGCCCGCACCGCATCCAGTCGCGGTTCGCGTGCTGCGAGGAACGCCGGGATCACGGTGCGTCCGAGCTGTGCGCCGAGCAGCGCGGTCATCTGCTCGGCATCGTCGAGCGACGCGGGGTCACGGGAGCCCGCGATCGCGAGGACCACAGGAGCAGACGCGTCGTGGGGCACATCCGCGATGCGTGCCGCGAGCACTTCGGCGAGCCTCGGATCCGGGCCCAGTGGTGTGGTCGCGACGACCCCACGTCGGTCGCGCACCGCGCGCCCGAGGTCGACGCGCACGTGGAAGCCGCGCGACAAGAGAAGTGGGATGACGACCGTGGGGCCGTCCATCTCCGCGAGAGCCGCCTCGGGATCGGGCTGCTGCACGTCGACGAACGCCGCGCGCACATCGACGTCGGGCAGCCGCTCGGCGACGCGGCGCACGAGCAGCTCGATCGCGGCGACGCCGTCCGGATCGGACGTGCCATGCGAGACCGCAAGAAGCGACGGGGACATGGCCACGGAGTCTATGGCGCAGCATCCGGAGCCACCAGATGTCGCGTCATGTGACGAAACGACCCGCAGTTCACCTGACGCCGCCGCGGACAGGGACGGATGGCGGGAGAAAGTGCGGATGGCGGGGCGAAACGGCCTTTCGCGCCCGATGTCCGGCAAGGCTCCCGCCATCCGTGCTGGGGGAGCCGGTCACGCCTTCCGGGCGACCGCGTCCTCCCAGCGCTGCGACGGAAGGTGCAGCAGGACGAGACCGATGCCGGCGAGCACCGAGTTGCGGAATGCGGGGTCAAGGCCGTTCCACGCCTGCGAGCGCCACATCTGGAACCACTCGCCGCCCATCGTGATGAAGCCGCCCACGAACAGCAGGATGATCATCACGAGGCCGATCGACGACCACACGCGGGCGGCGGCGAAGCCGTGGCCGAGGAACCCGCGCACGAAGAACACCACCGCCGTGATGAGCACGATCGCGGCGACCGACTCCCAGATGATGATGCCGATGTAGCCGAGGTTCCAGATCACGGGGTTCGTGATCGCCCGCCACATGACGTCGGGGTCGAGGCCTTCGCCTGCGGCCTGACCGAAGTTGGTCGTGTCCATCGATAGCACATGCTGCACGAACGCGAAGTTGGTGTCGTAGTCGGTGATGTTTCCGAGCGCGACGAGGAAAATGTAGAGCCCGTTCACGAGAACGAGAGCCGCTGCTGCGAACGGGAGAGATCCGAGCAGGTGCCAGCGGGGCGTCTTTGCATCCGAAGCTGTCATGGCCACACCGTAGCGGGCCTTCTCCACCTTTCGATGGATCTTCGCGCCCAGACGCGCGAGATGGCGCAGAACCATAGGTGCGTTGTCTTAGCGTGGAGGCAGACAACCCGAGGAGACCCGTGTTCACCCAACCCGCCCGTCTGTACCGAGTGCTCGCGATCGCCGAAGCGATCACGTGGACGATCCTGATCGGCGCGCTCATCGCTCGTGCGCTGGGCGTGAACCCGCTCGTCGTGACGATCGGCGGAGGCATCCACGGATTCGTCTTCCTCTCATACGGGGCGACGGCGATCCTCGTCGCGCTCAACAACCGCTGGAAGCCGGGCGTCGCGATCGCCGCGGTCGCCAGCGCGATCGTCCCCTACGCGACGATCCCCATGGAGATCTGGTTGCACCGCACCGGCCGTCTCGCGGGCGAGTGGCGCGTGACCGAGACCGACGACCCCCGCGACCGCACGTGGTTCGACCGGCTCATGCGCTGGTTCCTGCGCCGCCCGTGGGTGCTCGGCGCTCTCATCGCCCTGGCGATCGTCGCGCTCTACACGATCCTGCTGATCCTGGGTCCTCCCGGGGGCAAGTAACAAGACGAGGAGGGCCGGATGCTGCGCAGCATCCGGCCCTCCTCTCTTTCCCGCGTCAGAAGCTCGTCACCAGGTCGCCCAGAATCGCGGTCACCTTCGTCGGGTCTGTGGCGTCGTAGAAATGCGCCCCCGTCGTCGACGAGATCGCCCGCAGCGTGGTGACATCCGCGTTCGCACCGTACGCGAGCGTGAACACCAGCACCGGCGAGGAGTGGTGCAGCTCGCTGAGCTTCGCGAGCAGCCCTGCCTGGTCGATCGTCGGCTCGGCCGTCTCGTTCGCTCCGTCGCTCAGCAGCACGACCGCGTTGATGCGGTTCGGATCGTGCTGGCTGGCGTGCTGCGCCGTGAACTGATCGACTGCCGCGTACAGCGGTGTGAAGGTCAGCGGCGTCAGTCCCTGCACTCCGGAGAGCAGGGCATCGCGGTTCGTGCCGATGTCGGCGACGGGGGCCACGAGTCCCGGTGCGATCTCTGCGCCGCCGGCGGAGGAGAACGCCGCGAGCCCGACGGAGTCGCCCGGCGTGAAGTGATCGAGCGCCGCGATGATCGCCGACTTCGCCGCATCCAGCTTCGACTGCCCGCTGGGGATGGGCTCGGCCATCGAGCCCGACACATCGATCAGGAACAGCACCGACGCGCGCTTTCTCACTTCGGGGAAGGCGTACTGCAATCCCGCGATGATCTCCTGCGCGGGGAGGTTGATGGGCTGCGGGATGCGCCGCGGCAGAATCCCGATGTCCTGCACCGCCGGCGCGAGGCGTCCGTGCAGATCGCGATACCCCGAGTCCGTCACGATCTTCTGCCCCTCGGCGGTGCCTGCGAAGCGGATGAAGTCTTCCGCCGCCGCAGCCTCCTGCGGATCGACCCACTCTCCGGTCAAGACGACGGCAGGGTTGTCGGCGACGTAGACCCCCTCCTCCGGATAGATCGCGACGAGCTCATCGCGCGGGGCGTGGCCCTTCGTGCGAGTGACGCCGTCATTGCTGGTCATTCCGCGGTTGTAGTCCCACACGGACTTCTCGTCGACGATGACGGCAGACAGGAAGTCGGCCGACGAGCCACCGGCGTCCTCGGCCTGCCGGGCGTGCCAGAGGAAGTGCTCCGGAGTGGCCATGTAATGACTCGTGGCGAGCTCGTTCTTCGTCACTCGCTCGATGATCTCGGGGTCGGCGAGGTCGCTGACGGTGGTGGTGCCGAAGCCCGATCCGGATGCTCCGAAGGAAGCGAGCAGCGCTGCCTCTCCGGACGTCGCCACCAGAGGGCTGGTCTTGCCGAGCTTGAACTCACCCCACTCGGGGTGACCGAGCGCGCTCCAGATATCAGGATGATCTGCGGCTTCGAAGACCTTCTCCCAGGTGGGCGGATCGGTGTACCACCCGATGGCGAACGCCAGCGGCGCGGGCATCGCGAGGACGATCGCGGATTCGGCGATGCCGATGCCCTTCGCAGGAACGGCGGTGGCCCCGCTCGCATTGGCCATCGACAGCCAGGACGTCGAGTCGGGAACCCACACTGTCGGGCGCAGTTCGGGCGCGCTCTCGGTGAAGCCGTTCGCGGCACGCAGCGCCGCGTTGCCGGACTTGTCCTTGCTCGCGACCACCGTGACGCACTGCCCGTTGATGTCGCGCGGCATGTCGTTGTAGCCCTTCGCGAGACGTTCGATCATCTCGGCGTTCTCGAAGGACGACAGCACGGTCACGACCGTGCAGGGGCCTGCACCCGCTGCCGCGGCAGGACTGTCCGCGGGGAATGGCGGCGGGGGCGGTAGGGAAGGGTCGAGTTCTTCCTCGGCGTGCGAAGCATCCGGCTTGTTCGTCACGATCGCGAAGCCGAGCGTGCCCAGGGACACGGTGAAGACGGTGATGATCGACAGCAGTGTCCATAGCAGCGCTCGCCGCGGGGTTCTCGGCGCGGCGTCGGGTTGGATGAGGCCGCCGGCAATCGGATGGTTCGGGTTCTCTTCGGGCGGACGAGGGGCGATGCTCCCTCGAAACCTGATCGGGGGGTCGTCAGACATGGGTCTCCTCTTTGTCGGTGTGCCCCCTCATAGGCTCCTGTTCACTGAGCAGCCCACACGGTACTGCCTGACAGGCCCTGTGTGGCAGGCCTGCATCACAGCTGTGGATAACCCGTCGGCTATGCGCCGCGGCTCGCCGTGTTGAGTGTGCCGAGGAGAACGGCCGACCACCAGGCCAGCTGTGAGACGAGCCCCGTCGCGAGCGACCAACTGCGCAGCCGCCACGGCGCGCGGCGGAAGGGAAGGTCATCGGGCAGGCCGTGCAGGACGACCGTGAGCCGCGCCGTCGCCACGGCGTTGAGGCCGATCGCGAGGACGACGATCATCTTGAGAGCGGTCAGCGGGTTGGAGACGTCGGGGGAGAGGAACATGCCCGTCAGGAGCATCCCGCCGAATCCGAGCCAGGCGAGGGGCGCCAGGCGCTCCTCGGTCGCGCAGACCTCGTGCAGGGTGCCGCGGCCGATGGTCCACAGGAACCCGGCGTACTCGATCATGACGGCGGCGCCAAGCCCGACGACGAGTGCGGCGAGGTGACCGACGAGCCAGATCCAGCGCAGCTCTCCGGCCGGGAGGATTCCGCCGATGATGACGGACGTAGCCCAGAGGATGGTGACCGCGATGCCGCGAAGCGCGAAGGTGCCGCGCCCGATAGCGCGACGGCGAGAGGCAGGGGTGGGGGAATGCAGGGCGGGCGCGACAGGCGCCCGTGTCGAAGTCTCTTCCACGGTTTCTCCGGTGTTCGTCGAATGCCGCGACATGCTGTCGGTCCCCCGGCACTGCGGGTGATCCGCGCCGAAACAGTAGCCGGTCGATGCGGCACTGCGTGGGGAGCATCCGTCACATGTGGAAAACCCTGAACTTGAGTCGAGTGATATCAAGTTTTTGACAGACTTGACGAAGCGAGGTACAGTTGAGTCATCGCGACTCAGGTTTTGTGGAGTCGCCCCCGAACTCAAAGAATCCGCCTCGGCAAAAGGAGAAAACATATGTCACGTGCTGTCGGTATCGACCTCGGTACGACGAACTCTGTCGTCAGCGTCCTCGAAGGTGGCGAGCCCAAGGTCATCGCCAACGCCGAGGGCTTCCGCACCACCCCCTCGGTGGTCGCATTCACCAAGGATGGCGAGGTGCTCGTCGGTGAGACCGCCAAGCGCCAGGCCGTCACCAACGTCGACCGCACGATCGCATCGGTCAAGCGCCACATGGGCACCGACTGGTCTTTCGACGTCGACGGCAAGAAGTGGACGCCGCAGGAGATCTCCGCGCGCATCCTCCAGAAGCTGAAGCGCGACGCCGAGGCCTACCTCGGCGACACCGTGACCGACGCCGTCATCACGGTGCCCGCGTACTTCAACGACGCTGAGCGTCAGGCCACGAAGGAAGCCGGCGAGATCGCAGGCCTCAACGTCCTGCGCATCATCAACGAGCCCACCGCTGCGGCTCTTGCCTACGGCCTCGACAAGGGCAAGGAAGACGAGCTCATCCTGGTCTTCGACCTCGGTGGCGGTACCTTCGACGTCTCGCTGCTCGAAGTGGGCAAGGACGACGACTTCTCCACCATCCAGGTGCGCGCCACCGCCGGTGACAACCGCCTCGGCGGCGACGACTGGGACCAGCGCGTCGTCGACTACCTGATCAAGCAGTTCAAGGAGACGACGGGTGTCGACGTCTCGGGCGACAAGATCGCGCTGCAGCGTCTGAAGGAAGCCGCAGAGCAGGCGAAGAAGGAGCTGTCGAGCTCGACCAGCACCTCGATCAACCTGCCCTACCTCTCGCTCACCGAGAGTGGCCCGGTCTCCCTGTCGGAGACGCTGACCCGCGCGAAGTTCGAGGACCTCACCAAGGACCTCCTCGACCGCACGAAGAAGCCCTTCGAGGATGTCATCCGCGAGGCCGGCGTCAAGGTCAGCGACATCGCCCACATCGTCCTCGTCGGTGGCTCGACCCGTATGCCCGCCGTGGCAGAGCTCGTCAAGCGCGAGACCGGCAACGAGCCCAACAAGGGTGTCAACCCGGATGAGGTCGTCGCCGTCGGCGCTGCCCTCCAGGCCGGCGTTCTGCGTGGAGAGCGCAAGGACGTCCTGCTGATCGACGTCACCCCGCTGAGCCTCGGCATCGAGACCAAGGGCGGCATGATGACCAAGCTCATCGAGCGCAACACGGCCATCCCGACCAAGCGCAGCGAGACCTTCACCACGGCCGACGACAACCAGCCGTCCGTCGCGATCCAGGTCTTCCAGGGCGAGCGCGAGTTCACCCGCGACAACAAGCCGCTCGGCACCTTCGAGCTCACCGGCATCGCACCGGCTCCCCGTGGCATGCCGCAGATCGAGGTCACGTTCGACATCGACGCGAACGGCATCGTGCACGTGTCCGCCAAGGACAAGGGCACGGGCAAGGAGCAGTCGATGACGATCACCGGTGGCTCGTCGCTGTCGAAGGACGACATCGAGCGCATGGTGCGCGAGGCGGAGGAGAACGCCGCTGAGGACAAGAAGCGCCGCGAGGCCGCTGAAGTCCGCAACCAGGCCGAGTCGCTCGCGTACTCGATCGAGAAGCTCCTCAAGGAGAACGACGAGGCGCTCGCCGCAGACGTCAAGGAGAGCGTGCAGGCGGATGTCGACGCGCTCAAGACGGCCCTGGCCGGCGAGGACGACGACGCCGTGAAGACGGCCTTCGACAAGCTCAACGAGAGCCAGTCGAAGATCGGCGAGGCGCTCTACGCCAAGTCGCAGGCGGATGCTGCCGCCGGCGCCTCCGCAGAGGGCGACGCCCCTGCCGGTGACAGCGCTTCGGATGAGGATGTCATCGACGCAGAGGTCGTCGAGGACGAAGACGAGAAGAAGTAACCATGACAGACAAGAACTTCGACGAGAACGCCGAGGTTCCGGGCGAGGGGTCGGGTGCGCATGCACCCGGCCCCCAGCCGCAGAACCCGGCTGCCGCAGACGCGCAGGCCGCGGAGGGCTCGGACGACGAGCTCACGATCGACGACATCCTCGGCGCCGCCCAGACCGCAGAAGCGGCCGGCGCGGAGGAGGCCGACCCGATCCTCGCCGCCGAGGGCGCTCTGCTCAATGACCTCAAGAGGCTGCAGGCCGAGTACGCCAACTACCGTCGGCGCACCGAAGAGCAGCGTGGCGTCGAGATCGAGCGCGCGAAGGGCGAGGCCGCCAAGGGCCTGATCCCCGTGCTCGACGACCTTGACCGCGCCGCCCAGCACGGCGATCTGCAGGAGGGCACGCCCTTCTTCGTGATCGGCGAGAAGGTGCGCGCTGTCGTCGAGCGACTCGGCGTCGTCGCGTACGGCGCGGCGGGCGACGACTTCGACCCGCAGCAGCACGAGGCGATCTTCCAACAGCCCACGCCGGGTGCCGAGAAGGCGACGATCCTCGAGGTCGTCGAGGTCGGCTACCGACTCGGAACGGTCGAACTGCGTCCGGCGAAGGTCGTCGTCGCCGTTCCCGCAGAGTAATCGGAGGAGGCCTATGGCAAGCCAGGACTGGTTCGACAAAGACTTCTACAAGACGCTCGGTGTCGACAAGAACGTCACCGACGCCGACCTGAAGAAGACCTACCGCAAACTCGCGCGCAAGTACCACCCGGACTCCAACCCGGGTGATGCGAAAGCCGAGGCGACGTTCAAGGAGATCAGCGAGGCGTACGCCGTGCTCTCCGACAAGGAGCAGCGCGCGGAGTACGACCAGATCCGTGCGATGGGATCGGGTGCCCGCTTCACCTCGGGCGCTTCCGGTGCCAACGGTGGCTTCGAAGACGTCTTCTCGATGTTCAATCAGGGTCGCGGCGGGCAGCAGTCCGCGGACTTCGAGGACATCTTCTCGATGTTCAACCAGGGTGGCAGCTCGTTCGGCTCGGGTCGTTTCGGCCAGCCGACGGGCGGCTACCGTGGACGCGGAGGACCTCGGCGAGGTGCCGATGTCATGGCGCGCACGACGATCGACTTCATCACTGCGGTGAAGGGCGAGACGATCTCGCTGCAGGGCGAAGACGGCAAGCCGTTCAAGATCAAGATTCCCGCCGGCGTCGCCGACGGGCAGAAGATCCGCCTCCGCGGCCGGGGTCGTCCCTCGCCGGACGGCGGGGAGAACGGCGACATCGTCGTTCAGGTGACCGTGCGTCCGCATCCTGTGTTCACGCGTGACGGGCTCAACCTTCGCGTCACCGTCCCCGTGACCTTCACGGAGGCGGTGCTCGGCGCGACGATCGAAGTGCCGACGCTCGGCGGCGACCCGGTGAAGCTTCGTGTGGCGGCGGGCACCCCCTCGGGGCGCGTTCTGCGCGTCAAGGGGCGCGGTGTCGAGACGAGCAAGGGCACGGGGGACCTGCTCGCCCAGCTCGAGGTGGCTGTGCCCAGTCATCTCGATGAGGCGGCGCGCGAGGCGCTCGCGAAGTTCCAGGAACTGGAACCGAAGGAGAACCCTCGCGCTGACCTGATGGCGAAAGCACGGGCATGAAGACCCGTTTTCGGGCGTTGAGCGGGGCGCGAGGCGCCTCGCTCAACGCCCGTACCCAGGAGGTGATCTGAATGGCTGATGCGCGCATGAACGCGGACACTCCGGTCTTCGCGATCGCCGTCGCCGCAGAGCTTGCCGGCATGCACCCGCAGACGCTGCGCCAGTACGACCGCATCGGTCTCGTGGTGCCGGGCCGCACTCGCGGCGGCTCTCGCCGCTACTCCACGCGCAACATCGAGCAGCTGCGCGAGGTCGCGCAGCTCTCTGCAGAGGGCATGAGTCTGCCCGCGATCGCGCGACTTCTCGACCTGGAGGACGAGGTGCGGATGCTCCGGCACCGCGTCGCCGAGCTCGAGGGTGCCCTTCGTGTGGAACGCGAAAGCCGCCCGGGCGTTCGTGTGTTCGCCGCCGGTTCCACCGGGCAGGTCACGCCGGTGCCATCCGGGCGCCGGATCCGCCGTTCGACCGAGGTTGTGCTCTGGAGTCCCCGCGCGGGCGGCTAGCTCGCTTCCGGGCCCAGCGCGGTATCGTTGCGACACCATGAGGATGACGCGGCGCACTCTGCTGATCGGTGCCGGAGCCGGGTTCGTGGGGGTTCTTCTGGCCTCCTGCACACCCGAGCCGGTGCCGACGCCCACGCGTACCCCGTCGCCCTCCCCGCAGCCGACGGGCGACACTATCGTGCCGCTCGCTTTCGCGCGCAGCGCCTGGACGACCGATCCCTTCTCTCTCGGAGCCGCCAGCTTCACGCCCGTCGGCGTGCAGAAGAGCGTCCGGGGGAGCCTCGCGCAACCCGTCGTCGACCGGGTCTTCTTCGCCGGAGAGGCGACCGATGACGAGCAGTCGGGAACGCTCGAGGCTGCGCTCCGTTCAGGGCGCCGTGCCGCCGCAGAGGTGCGCGACGCGTCCGGACCGGGCGAGCGCATCGCGGTCATCGGCGCCGGGTTGGCCGGAGCCGCCGCGGTGTCGATTCTGGCCGGCACTGATCGTGAGGTGACCGTCTTCGAGGCGCGCGAGCGCGTCGGTGGCCGCATCATGTCTCACGTCGACGAGAAGGAGTGGCCGTTCCCGGCCCAGCTCGGCGGATGGCTGCACAGTGCGCAGGACGCCGAGTGGATCGAGCAGCTGAACTCCCTCGGCATCCGCAGCGCGGTCCTCGCCTCGTCGGCCTGGCGTTCGAGGGAAGGCGTCGTCGACCCCGTATCCACGGAGACGGTCGCGTCGGCGGTGGTCACAGCCCAGGAGCTGCCGAGCGACGTCTCGCTGGCTCAGGCGCTGTCCGACGCCGGGTCCGATCTGGAAGATCCGGCACTCGCGGCGCTCCTCGCGGCGGTCGCAGCGGCAGCGGGAGCGGATGCTGACGAGCTGTCGTCGTGGTTCCCGCCATCTCTTCCGGCAGCCGAGCCGATCGCGCCCCTCGCCGATCTCGACGCCGTCGTCCGCGATCTGCTCGGCGACGTGCGGGTCAGTCTGTCGTCACCGATCGCCCGCATCGTCTACGACGACGCAGGTGTGAGTCTGGCGATGGCGACGGGGGAGTCCCTGTCCTTCGATCGGGTGATCGTCACCGCTCCCCTCGGCGTGCTGCAGAGCGAGGGCATCGAGTTCTCGCCCGCGCTGCCTTTTGGCCATCGCGGTGCGATCGCGGCGCTGGGCATGGGCCGCATCGAGACGGTGTGGTTGCGGTTCGAGGAGCCGCTTGTCGAGAGCGAGGCGGAGATCTGGCATGTCGTCGGCGGAGATGCTCTGATCCGCACGTGGATGAACCTGGCCCCGGCCACGGGGGAGGCTGTGCTCGTCGGCGTGGTCGGCGGCGCCGCTGCCGAAGAGTTCGCGGCTCTCGATGATGACGGCGTCCTTGAGGCGGCGATTGCCTCTCTCGCCCCGTTCATGCAGGCCGACGCACCCGGCTGATCACGACGAGGACCGTGGCGACGACGGCGAAGATCAGAAGTGCGAGGGCGCTCGTCAACGCGAACTCCGCAGGCCCGGAGACCTGTCGTGGGTCGAGGAAGTAGTACGGGTACCAACCGACGCGAGGCCCGCGCCACAGCGTGACGACGCCCCAAGCGATAGGGAATGTCAGGGACGAGGGGACCACCCACCACGGGACCCCGCGGTGTCCCGGTGTGAGGACCCAGGCGATGGCGGTGCACGCTGGCAGCCAGAAGTGCAGCAGATGATCGGACCAGGGGACGTCAACGCGGATGCCGCGGAGTCCTGCCTGCCAGACGATCAGCGCGAAGGCGAGCCCTGCTGTGATCGTCCACGTGAGCACGAGCGCGAGGGCTACGGTGAACCACCGCGGGTCGACCGGGCGGAGGAAGGCGAGAAGCGCCCCCAGGGTGAGCACTGCGACCAGTGCGAGGTTCGACTGCACTGTCAGGTAGGCGAAGAAGTTGTCTCCCGCGATGCTGCGCGAGCTCAATCCCCAGAACAGTCGGTGGACGAGTGCGATCACGCAGACGACCGCGGCGGCCAGACGCAGCGCACCGAAGATCGTCCGAGCCTTCACAAGCCGTCTGCTCTCCTCTCTGCGCGGAGTCCGCGCCATCCGGCGAGTCTACGGAGTTGCGACCTCAGGCGGGCTTCGCCGCGAACGCATTCTCGTCGATCGAGCCCCGCGAGCAGGGTGAGTGCGACAACCGCGACGGCGCGTTCTGCTGCGCAAGCAGGCGGGGCCTTGCATTTCGCGCTCCTGCCTGTGGACAACCGGTGGCACGAAATGCGGAGTGTGTATCCTGTCAACAGTTAACAGGAGGGGTGTTCTCGTGAGCCAGGGTGTCAAGCGCGGAGAATCATTGGGCGCGCAGGTGGCGCGTGTGCTGCGCCAGCGCATTGTTCGCGGAGACCTCGCCCCCGGCGATCGCCTGACCGAGGAAGGGCTGGCTGAGGAGTTCGAGGTCAGCCGTGGTCCCGTGCGCGACGCGATCACCCAGCTCGCGTTCGAGAAGCTCATCGAGGTGCAGAAGCCCCGCGGCATCTACATCGTCGGCCTCACCGATGACGATGTCGACCAGCTCTACAGTCTGCGCTCGGCTCTGGAGCAGCTCGCGATGTCCCGCGCCATGCGCGTTGACGACGAGGATCGCTGGCAGGCGATGACGGGTGCGGTCGAGCGGATGGAGGAGGCGGCGGCATCCGGGAATCATGAGGCGTTCGCCGCAGCCGACCTCGATTTTCACTCCCAGATCTACGTGCTGGCGGACCATCCGCGCCTGGAGGGCGCGTGGAATCAGTACCTTCCGACGTTCACGGCACTGCTCGAGGTCACGATCAACCATGACCACGATCTGACGGAGTCCTCGCACGACCACGTGCTGCTCATGAACATCATGCGCGGCGGAGACGTCGGCGTCGCTGCTGACGTGCTGGCGGCTCACCTGGATGGCGCGCGGCACCGCATGATGCTGGAGCTCGCCGCGCGACGCGCGGAGTAGACGGAAGTGTTGACGGACACCCATGTGTTGACTGTTAACAGTCAACACTGCTACGGTCGGTGAATCGACAACAGGGTCGATCCACCCACCAAGGAGCAAAGATGCCCCGCATGCGCATCACCCGCGCGGCAGCCGCCATCGCCGCGATCACAGCAACCGCGCTCATCCTTTCTGCGTGCACGAAGGTCGAAGAGGCACCCGAAGAAGCCGCCCCGACCTTCCCCGAGAAGGACATCCGCCTCATCATCCAGGCGAACCCGGGCGGTGGCTCCGACCTCTCGTCCCGCGCGCTCGCCACGGAGCTCGAGAGCATCCTCGGCGTGAGCGTCATTCCCGAGAACATGCCCGGCGCCGCTGGTGCGCTCGCCATGGAGTACGTCGGCTCGCAGGACCCTGATGGCTACGTCATCGGCTTCGGCCCCGTCGAGATCGCCATGCTCAACACCACGCAGGGCGCGAACGTCCTGCCGGAGAACTACGACCTGCTCGGCCAGATCATGCTCGCCCCTGGCGTCATCACGGTCGGCGCGAACAGCGGTATCGACAGCCTCGAGGCGCTCGTCGCCCAGGCGAAGGCTGGCGCGGTCACCGTCGCCAACTCGGGCGCAGGGAGCATCTGGGAGGCCGCGACCCTCGGCCTCGGCCAGGCCACCAAGGCGACCTTCACCCCCGTGGCTTACGACGGCGGCGCGACCGCGGTCAGCGCCGCAGCATCGGGAGAGACCGTCGCGGCCGTCTCCGGCCTCGGTGAGGCTCTCGCGCAGGGCGAAGCCGTGCGCATCCTCGCGGTCATGCACGACGAGCGTCACCCGAACGCGAAGGACGTGCCGACCGTCAAGGAAGAGATCGGCACCGAGGTGCTGTTCGGCGGCTGGGGCGGCATCTACTCCGCCAAGGGTCTGCCGGACGACGTGAAGGCCGTTCTCGAATCGGCCATCGAGGAGGCTGTCGCCAGCGACGGCTACCAGGACTTCCAGGCCTCCGCCGGAAACCTGGTCGTCTACCGCGACTCGGCGCAGTTCACCACCTTCGTGAACGAGCAGTTCGGCGTCTTCAAGGACCTGCTGGGCTAAGACCCTGATGGGGTCGGGGCGTACAGCCCCGACCCCATCCCGGGAAGGAACACCATGTCCACCGTCGAAGAGATCGAACAAGACGAGTACCAGGGTGCACCCGCATCGCGGACGCTGGAGATCGTCTTCGCCATCGTCGCCCTCGCGTTCGCCGCCGGGTACACCGTGCTCACGACACAGATCCCTCTGCGCCGTGAAGCCGCGCCCGGGCAGCTCGATGCCCGATTCTGGCCGATGATCATCGGAATCACCGCCATCGTCGCCGCCATCGCCCTTCTGGCAATCGCCATCACCCGTCCCGCGCCCTCGCGCGAGGAGATCGAGCGGATCCAGCCTGGCGGCGTCCGCCGGGTCGCGATCACCCTCGCCATCGTCGCGGCCTTCATCGCCGCGTGGTCGCTGTCGACCGTCGTGCTCTTCGGCTACCGCTTCGAGGTCTTCCCCTTCGCATCCGCGCTGCTCATGGCCGCGCTCATGTTTGCCTACGGTCACCGCCGCTGGATCAGCCTCGTCATCTACTCCGTCTCCGTCGCGGCGTTCGTCTACGTCATCTTCGGAATGCTCCTGAGGATTCCCCTGTGAACCCCTTCATCGACGGGATCAGCTCCCTCCTCGACGTCTCGATGCTGCTGTACATGGGCGTGGGCCTCGTGCTCGGCTTCATGGTCGGCGCCTTCCCCGGCATCACCGCGACGATGGCCGTCGCGCTCGCCGCCGGCTTCACGATGACCCTCGAGCCCGTGCAGGGCCTGGCGGTCATGCTCACGATCTACGTCGCCGCGAACTTCGGCGACCGGGTGCCCTCGATCCTCATCAACACCCCGGGCACCCCTGCCTCGATCGCGACGACCCTTGACGGCTATCCCATGGCCAAGCAGGGACGCGCCGGCCTCGCCCTGACGATCTCGGCGATCGTCTCCGCCGTCGGCATTCTCGCCTCGCTCGTGCTCTTCTCGATCGCCGCCGTGCCGATCGCGAACTTCGCCCGCGACTACTTCAAGTCGCCCGAGCTGTTCGCTCTCGTCGTCTTCGGCATCGCGATCATGATCGGCATCTCGTCGAAGTCGATGCTCAAGGGCATCCTGGCCGGTCTCTTCGGCCTCATGCTCGGCACCGTCGGCACCTATGCCGCCACGGGAGACAAGCGCTTCACCTTCGGGGTGCTCGAACTGGTCGAAGGCGTTAACTTCATCGCCGTGATCATCGGCCTCTTCGGCATCGCCGAGCTCTTCGACCAGTTGCTCACGCATCGCGCCTCCCGGCAGCGACCGATCTCGAGCCTGGGTCGCTGGTGGCCGAACCGCTCCGAGCTGAAGCAGAGCGGACGGGCGACCGCCGTCGGCGGCGCCGTCGGACTCGGCGTCGGCCTCATCCCCGCCGCGGGCGGCGACATCGCCGGCCTCATCGGCTGGGAGCGCGCACGCAAGGCGTCGAAGAAGCCGCAGCTGTTCGGCAAGGGATCGATCGAGGGCGTCGCCGCCGCCGACACGGCCTCCAGTGCGACGCTCGGCGGATCGCTGACGACCACGATGGCTCTCGGCATCCCCGGTGACTCGGTCATGGCCGTCATGATCGGCTCGATGATCATCTGGGGCATCACTCCGGGACCCACGCTGTTCACCAACCGCCCGGACCTGGTGGTCTCGATCGTCGGCATCATGCTGATCGCGACGCTCCTGTCGCTCGTGTTGAGCCTCGTCCGTATGAAGGGCATGGTCAAGCTGCTCGATGTTCCTCCGCAGTACCTGTGGAGCGGCATCCTGATCTTCTGCGTCATCGGCACCTACGCGACCTCGAACAGCATCTCGACGGTCATCACGATGCTCGTCTTCGGTGTCGTGGGTGTGCTGCTCAAGCGGATGGCGGTGCCTGCGGGCCCCGTCGTGCTGGGCCTGCTGCTCGGTCCGCTGGCCGAGGAGAACCTCGCGCGCACCATGGCGATCCTGCCGACGCGTCCGTTCTTCGAGGTCGTGAGCCCCATCGCGATCGTCCTCCTGGCTCTCGCGGTGCTGTCGATCGTCATGCCGGCGATCCGGGCGGCCCGCAAGCCCCGCGACCAGCGCGCTGCGTTCGAGGACTCGGTGCTCGGCACCGACAGCATCACGCAGATCACGAAAGCGCACGACGAGCTCGCGGCGCAGCCGGATCTGCTCACCTCGACAGTGCGCACCCCCACCCCAGAACCCCGCCGTCGCCTCCCGCGCCGGAACTCGAAGGAGAACAAGAAGTGACCCGCTACGACATCCTCACCGCGATCCCCACGGCGTTCGGCCGCGACGGCTCGCTCGATCTCGACGGGTCGCGCTCCATCTTCCGATTCGTGGCGCAGTCGGGCAACGAAGGCGCCTTCGTCCTCGGTACGACGGGGGAGTTCCCGTCGGTCAACGCGGAGGAGTTCGCAGCCCTCGTCGAGGCCGCGATGGCGGAGCTCGCCGAGGCGATGCGGGTCATCGTGCACGTCGGTCAGCCGAGCGCGTACGAGGCCGTGCAGCGAGTGAAGCTTGCGCAGCAGTTCGGGGCGACGGAGTTCGCCGCCCTCACCCCCTACTATCTGCCGGCGACGGATGACTCGATCTTCGAGTACTTCCAGGCGGTGTCGGATGCGGTGGCTGACGGGCGCCTCTATGTGTACGTGTACCCGGCGCGCAGCGGCAACCACGTCACGCCCGACCTGCTCGTTCGCCTGTCGGCTCTGCCGAACGTCGTCGGTGCGAAGGTGAGTGAACTACCGCTGGAGGCGATCGCCGAGTACCGTGCCGTGGTTCCGGCCGACTTCGAGCTCTACACCGGAGCGGACCGCGACCTGATCGCGGCCGTCGAGGTGGGCGCGCAGGGCGTCGTGTCGGGCGTCTCCTCGGTCACGCCCAAGCCGTTCCGTGCACTGGCAGATGCCGGCCGTTCGGGTGATGCCGCCGCGATCGACTCCGCGCAGAAGGCCGTCGACGAGGTCGTCGCCCTCATCGGCGGCGACATGGCCCGCATGAAGGAGGCCTACCGCGTTCTGGGCGTGACGGATGCGGCCTGCCGCATGGCGATCGCCGAGCCGAGTGACGAAGCCCGCGCGGACGTCGCCCGCGTTGTCGCGGCGCACCGCTGAATCCGCTTTCGGCACAGGAGTGCGCATGACACAGTCGGTGACCCTCGGCGTCGATATCGGCACCTCCAGCAGCAAGGGCGTGCTCGTGGGCGCGAACGGCGCGATCCTCGCGACCGCCGTGCGCGCCCACGAGGTGAGTCGCCCGCGGGCGGGCTGGGTCGAGATGGACGGACGCATCTGGTGGGAGGAGTTCGTCGCGATCACGCGCGAACTGCTCGCTGCGGTGCCGGATGCCGTGGCCGCCGCCGTCGGCGTGAGCGGTATGGGCCCGTGCGTGCTGCTCGCTGATGAGAACGACGAGCCCGTGCGGGCCGCGATCCTCTACGGCGTCGACACTCGTGCCGGTGCGCAGATCACCGAGATGTCTGCGGAACTGGGCGACGAAGAGATCGCGCGCGTCGGCGGCTCGCTGCTGACCTCGCAGGCCGCAGGCGCCAAGATCGCCTGGGTCGCGGAAGAGGAGCCGGAGGCCTGGGCGCGTGCCGTCCGGCTGTTCATGCCGGCCTCGTGGCTGGCACGCAAGCTCACGGGCGCCTACGTGCTCGACCACCAGTCGGCCAGCCAGACCACGCCGCTCTACGACATCGAAGGCGAGGCGTGGCACAACCCGTGGTGGCAGCGCTTCGCCGCACCGATCGAGCAGCCCACCCTGGGGTGGGCGGGCGACATCGCCGGTCACGTCACGGCCGAGGCATCCGCGCTCACCGGTCTTGTCGAAGGCACTCCTGTGATCATCGGCACGATCGATGCCTGGACCGAGGCCGTCAGCGCCGGCGCGCACGAGGTCGGTGACCTTATGCTCATGTACGGCACGACGATGTTCATGGTCTTCACCGGGGCAGAGACGCTGCGCACGCCCTCGATGTGGACGACGGCCGGCGCCTTCGCGGGAACGCGGAACCTCGCGGGCGGTCTGTCGACCTCGGGCGCCCTCACCTCTTGGCTCAAGGGCCTCACGGGAACCGACTATCCCGAGCTGCTGGCCGATGCCGCAGCATCCGGTCCGGGCGCGCGCGGACTCCTGATGCTGCCGTACTTCGCGGGGGAGCGGACCCCGATCCAGGATCCGGACGCCCGCGGGGTGATCGCAGGTCTCACCCTCGATCACGGTCGCGGCGATCTTTACCGCGCCACCCTGGAAGCCACGGCGCTCGGGGTGCGGCATAACGTCGAGACCATGCGCGCCGCAGGAGCCGACATCCGCCGCATCGTCGCCGTCGGCGGAGGCACTCAGGGCCAGCTGTGGCTGCAGGTGGTCTCGGATGTCACAGGGCTCGTGCAGGAGGTGCCGCAGATCACGATCGGCGCCAGCTTCGGCGCCGCATTCCTCGCAGCATCCGCTCTCGCCGAGCGCGATGGTGCGACACCGCCCGTCATCACCGACTGGAACCCGGTCGCCCAGAGAATCACCCCGAACCCCGAGCTCGCCGCCCTGTACGACGAGCTCTATGACCGCTACCTGCGCCTCTACGCCGGCACCCGCGACGTCGTGCACGAGCTCGCCGCCGATCAGCGCGGCGCCTGAGCGCAGCATCCGATTTCCCACCCCCACCACGGAGACACCATGACCTACCTGCTCCCCGCCCCCACCGCTCGCCCAGCGTCAGCGCCGAAGACCGCCTACCTGATCGCCTCCGGCGACCTGCGCGAATCGGCCAACGTCGGCGGATGGCCCGTGCAGGCCGCGATGGAAGCCGACGTGATCGCGGCGCTCGCGGACCTGGGCTGGACCGTCATCCGCGCACATGATGTCGACCCCGCCACCGGCCACGGCTTCATCTCCAGCCAGCGCATGGGTCTTGAGGTCTTCAAGAACATTCCGACGGATGCTCCGCTCATCGTCGCCGAGGCGGTGTGGCAGTACTCGCACCACGTGCTCGCGGGTCTCCGGACGCACGAGGGGCCGATTCTCACGGTCGCGAACTTCGCGGGTGACTGGCCGGGCCTCGTCGGACTGCTCGGACTCAACGCGGGCCTGACGAAGATGGACAAGCCCTACGCCACCATCTGGTCGGTCGACTTCACCGACGACTGGTTCAAGGCCGGCCTCAAAGAGTGGACAGAGACGGGCGTCATCACGCACGACGCCTCGCACGTGCGCGCTCTGCCGACGCTGCCCGACAGCCCCGAGAAGCAGCTCGGAGAAGCGCTCGCCGCGCAGCTGCTCGCCGACAAGGCCATCATCGGCGTCTTCGATGAGGGCTGCATGGGCATGTATAACGCGATCTTCGACGATGAGCTGCTCAACCACACCGGCATCTACAAGGAACGGCTGTCGCAGTCGGCCCTGTACGCCGAGATGCTCGAGGTCACGGATGCCGAGGCCGACGCCGCCTACGACTGGCTGATCGACGCGGGTATGACCTTCGTCTACGGCGAGGACGCTGCGACCGAACTGACCCGCGAGCAGGTGCAGTGGCAGCTCAAGATGTACATCGCGGCCCTCCGCATCTCGGACGACTTCGGTCTGGATGCCGTGGGCATCCAGTACCAGCAGGGTCTCAAGGACCTCGTGCCGGCGTCTGACCTCGCCGAAGGCATCCTCAACTCGACCGAGCGCCCGCCGGTGTTCTCCCGCGACGGGCAGCGCGAACTGTTCGCGGGTCGCGCGTTCCCGCATTTCAACGAGGCGGATGAGGGCGTCGCCGTCGATGCGCTCGTGACCGACCGGGTCTGGACGGCCATGGGCCTCGTGCCCGACAACACCCTGCACGATGTGCGCTGGGGCGAGGACTACGACGGTCAGTTCGTCTGGGTCTACGAGATCTCGGGCTCGGTGCCGGCATCGCACCTGGGCGGATGGCAGAACGCGCAAGGGTGGCGCCAGGGGCACGTGTTCTTCCCCGCGGGCGGCGCGACGATCAACGGCGTCTCCAAGCCCGGTGAGGTCGTGCTCTCGCGTGTCTTCATCGCCGACGGCATCCTGCAGGCCGACATCTTCCGCGCCTCTGTCATCGAGCTTCCCGAGGAGGAGACCGAGCGCCGCAAGCAGGCCACGAACCCTGAGTGGCCGATTGCGCACGTCGTGCTGCACGGCGTCTCGCGCGACCAGTTCATGGCCCGCCACAAGGCCAACCACGCCCAGCTCGTCTATGCGCCGGACGCGGAGACCGCCGACAAGGCACTCATCGCGAAGGCCGCTATGTTCGCAGGTATGGGCATCCAGGTGAACCTCGTCGGCGACGTGACGGTCTGATCATGGGCAGGGTCGTCGTGCTCGGCAGCGCCAACATGGATCTGGTGGTGCGGATGCCACGACGACCCGAGCCGGGGGAGACCCTGACCGGAACGCGTTTCGAGACCGGTGCCGGAGGCAAGGGCCTGAATCAGGCCATCGCCGCCGTCCGCGCCGGTGCCGACGTCGCGTTCATCGGGGCGGTCGGAACGGATTCCTTCGGCGAACGGCTGCGGGCGCGGCTCGTCGACGACGGTGTCGACGACTCGCGCCTGCAGACCCTCGACGCGGCGACCGGCATCGCGCAGATCAGCGTGACCGACGACGGCGAGAACACGATCGTGATCGTTCCCGGCGCGAACGGGCACGAGGGCTTCGATGCGGCGGATCGCGCGCTCGTCGAGGGGGCGTCGCACCTCGTCGTGCAGTTGGAGCGTCCGGCCACGGTGCTCGCGGAAGCGATGCGCTTCGCTCGTGAACAGGGTGTGACGACCGTGCTGACCCCGGCGCCGGCGCGGGAGGGCATCGACGACCTCATCGACCTGAGTGACATCCTCGTACCGAACGAGGGGGAGGCGATGCTGCTCTCGGGCGCCCCGGACGCCGAGTCCGCGGCGATCGCGCTCAGCCGGCGGGCGCGAACCGTGGTCGTGACGCTCGGCTCGCGGGGTGCGCTGGTTGCGGAGGCCGGCGAGATCGTGCGACGGGTCGCACCGCGGCCGGTCGAAGCCATCGACACGACCGGTGCGGGCGACACGTTCGTGGGCGTGATGGTCGCATGGCTCGTCGCCGAGCACCCGCTCGCCGAGGCGCTCGACGCCGCGACCGCTGGCGCATCCATCGCCGTCACGCGCGCGGGCGCGGCCTCGTCGATGCCGATGCGGGACGAGATCATCGCCGCGCTCGCGTAGAGGGGCGGGCGTCAGCGCGCCGCGACAAAAGCCGCGTAGTCGGCGAGTGAGACCTCGGCGTAGGCGCGCGCCCAGGCGAGGAGCGCCTGACCGATGACCCGGCCATTGCCGATGTACCCGGCGACCTCACCGGACGTGACCGACTGGCTGTGGGCGCGCGCGATCACCGCGGCGCACGACTGCGCAGAGGTGACGAAGGGGCCGTCATCGAGCTCCTCGATCTCGATGCCGCCCTTCATGTCGTGGAACTGGCGCGAGTAGTAGTCGAAGGTGGGCCCGCGGAGCGACCCGAGGAAGGGATCGGAGAGTGCCTGCAGAATGCGCTGCATCGCGACGACGCGACCGCCTTCGCCGTGGCTCGCGATGATGTCTCTGATCTCGCGCGGCTGCTCGATCCGTCCGTACTCGACGAGCACGCTCTGCGCCGCCTGCTTCGGCTGCATGAGCAGCGCGTTGCCGTCGCCGTCCTGGAAGAGCACCAGGTAGCAGCGCGTTCCCACGCTGCCCACCCCCACCACCCGACGGGCGACATCGCTGATCGCGTAGTGCTGGAAGAGGAGAGCGACGTCCGGCGTCGCGGTCACCCGGTACTGCGCCACGAGATCGTGCACGCGCTCCAGGATCTCCGGCTCGACGGGTCCCGTCGTCGGCGGCTGGTGGATGAACCGGAGGCGGCCCGTCTCATCCGCTTCCGTCAGCTTCCGCACCGCGCGCTCGCCGGTGCGCTTGACGGCGTGCTTCACCGCGGCGCGTGTCGCCTTCTGCGAGGCGCGGTCGAGCATCGAGGTGGTCGATTCGACGTCGAAGTGGGTGAAGTAGCGTTCGGTAGGGCTGAGGGCGGAAGCGCGCGCGATGTTGCGCGCGTACGCGGTGACAGCCGCGAGGACAGCCTGATCGACGACGCTGTCTGCACGTCCCGAGGCCTGTCCGCCGATGACGATGCTCGCCACCAGGCGTTTGACGTCCCACTCCCACGGCGCCCAGGCGGCTTCGTCGAAGTCGTTGAGGTCGAACATCAGGCGGCGCTGTGCCGAGGCGTAGAAGCCGAAGTTCGACACGTGTGCGTCGCCGCAGGAGGCGACCAGGATGCCGCTGTGCGGCGCGTCTGCGAGGTCTGCGGCCATGAGCGCCGCGGTGCCCCGATAGAACGCGAAGGGACTCGCGGCCATGCGCTCGATGCGCAACGGGACGAGCTCCGGAATGCGGTCCGCGTTCTGCCGGGACAGGATTCCGAGTGGATCGCGGCGGCCGGGGTTCATCTCAGCCAGGGCGCGCCGCGGTGTCGTCTTGCGGGCGGCCATGCCCGCTTCGCGGTGCTCGGCCAGGGAGAGGGGCGGCGCCCACGCGGAGATCATGGCGACATTCTGGCAGGCGAGGGGCATCCGCCCGGCGAGGGGGTGGGGCGTGGTGAGGCAGGTTGCGGTGACTAACTAAAGCGTGAGTCCACGATCGCACCGACGCTGACGCTCGCTCCGGGGGAGCGCACGAGCTGGGAGGCGGCGAAGTTCGAGACCTCGATGCACCGCTTCGTGCTCGTGCGGGAAGCGGACTTCGGCGTCGCACTCGTGAACGACTCGATCTACGGGTACGACACCACGCGCGAGGTCGCGGATGACGCGATCACGACGAACGTGCGGCTGTCGCTGCTGCGCGCCCCGCGCTTCCCTGACCCCGACACCGACCACGGCGTGCACGTGATCACGGTGGGGATGGTCATCGGCGCGGATGTCGCCGAGGCGACGCGTGCGGGCATCGAGCTCAACGCGCCGGCAACGACGGTGCGCGGTGGCAACGACGTCGAGCCGCTCGTCGCGGTCGAGGGCGAAGGCATCATCGTCTCGGGCGTCAAGCTCGCCGATGACGGCTCGGGCGATGTGATCGTGCGCGTCTACGAGTCGCTCGGGCGTCGCACCGTCGGCTCGCTGAAGGTGGGCTTCGAGCACCGCGAGGTGCGCGAGGTCACGCTCATCGAAGACGATCTGGAGGGTGCCCGCGTCGGCAGCGAACTGAAGCTTCGCCCGTTCGAGGTTCGCACCGTGCGCATCACCCGCTGAGTCGGAACGAGAAGGAGGGCGCACCCATCGGGTGCGCCCTCCTTCTCGTTGGCGGATGCGGAGCGGGTGCTCAGCTCTTCGTGTTCGCTGCGGAGAGCAGGCTCGGGACGGACTGGGTGTGGTGGGGTTCGTCGAGGAGCTCGGCCTGCAGTGTCCAGAGCTGTGCGGTGAGTTCTTCCCGAATGCTCGCATAGCTGGGGTCGTGGTACACGTTGTGCATTTCTTCGGGGTCGGTGGCGAGGTCGTACATTTCCCATTCGGGTGGGTAGGTGTGGGGGGAGGATCCGGGCAGGCCGAGGCCGTCGTTGTAGAAGTAGATGAGTTTGTGGGTTTCGGTGCGGATGCCGTAGTGGGCGAGGGCGTGGTGGTTGATGTCGTCGTTCTCGAAGTACCGGTAGTACATCGCTTCGCGGGTGGGGGCGTCGGGGGTGGTGGTGAGGTGGGGCCAGATGCTCAGGCCCTGCATGCGCGGGTGTGGGGGGAGGCCGGCGGCGTCGAGGATGGTCTGCGCGAAGTCGACGTTCGTGACGATCTGCTCGATCGGCTTCTCGGTTGCGGGGATGCGGGCCGGGTAGGAGATCACCAGCGGCATGCGCAGGGATTCGTCGTACATGAACCGTTTGTCGAACCAGCCGTGGTCTCCGAGGAAGAAGCCCTGGTCGGAGGTGTACATCATCATGGTGTCGTCGAACAGGTCCCGCTCACGGAGCCAGTCGATGACCCGGCCGACGTTGTCGTCGACGGACGCGACGCAGGCGAGGTAGTCCTCCATGTACCGCTGGTACTTCCACAGCGCGGCCTGCTCGTAGGTGAGCCCCTCCGGCGGCATCTGCTTCAGGTCGGTGAGGGTGAGGTGGTCCGCGATCCGCATCGCCGCACGGTGCGCGGCCGAGGAACGCGTCGCATAGTCGTCGTCGAACGTCGCCGGCACCGGGATCGGCTGCGCATACATGCCCTTGTGTTTCTCGTCCGGTTCCCACGGCCGGTGCGGGGCCTTGTGATGAATCAGCAGACACCACGGCTCATCCCCGTCGAGGGATTCCAGCCAGTCCAACGACAGGTCGGTGATCACATCCGTCGCATACCCGGGCACGATCTGCACACCGGTCTCGGTGAGGATCTGCGGGTCGAAGTACTCACCCTGATCCCGCAGCACCGCCCAATAATCAAACCCCTCCGGGTCATGACCTGGCCCCTCACCCATATGCCACTTCCCGACAATCGCAGTGCGATACCCCGCCTCGCGCAGCTGCGACACGAACGTCGGCTGCGACGCATCGATCGGCGTCTCCAACGTCGTCACCCCATTGATGTGGCTGTACGTCCCGGTCAGGATGGATGCGCGACTCGGGGTGCACAACGCGTTCGTGCAGAAGCAGTTGTCCAATCGCACACCCGCCGCCGCGATCTCATCAATCCGCGGCGTCGCATTCACCACCGAACCGTATGCACCGATCGCATGCGACGCGTGATCGTCCGTCAGAATCAACACGATGTTGGGGCGGCGGTTCTGGTCGTTCATCTTCCTCATTCGTTCCAGGAGGGTCGGGCTGATGCGGGGCGAGCGGAGTGCAGTCCACCCGCCCCGCAGGACTTTCGTGTTACTTGCCGGCGCTGACGAACTGCTCGCCGAGGTAGTACGTCGACGCGTCGGTGGGCTTGTCGAGCTTTCCGGCCGAGACGAAGTACTCGTTCAGGCTCGTGAGCCAGGTGGCGACCGTGCCGTCCTCGGTCAGAGCGTCGAGCTCGGCGGCGGTCAGGTACTTGGCGTTCTTCGCGTCTGAGGCGAAGCCCGCCGCGTCACCCTTGAGCATCTTCGCGGTGAGCTCGACGGTCTCGTCGATGTTCGCGGCGCGGAAGTCCATCGCCTCGCGGAGCACGGCGAGCACGGCCTCCGTGGCCTCCGGGTTCGCCTTCGTGAACGACGGGTTCGCGACGAAGGCGCTCGGGAATGCGACCTCATCGGAGAAGTCCTCGTTCTCCGCGAGGATCTCAAGGTCGGGCACCTGCGCCTCGATCGTGTTGATCAGCGGGTACCAGATGCCTGCGGCATCCACCTGCTGCGAGGCGAATGCGGCGACGACCGTGGCCGGATCCATCGCGACCTTCTCGACGTCGTTGATCGTGAGACCGACCGATTTGAGAGCCATCGTGAGGATCATGTCGCCCGAAGTGCCCTCGGGAACGGCGATCTTCTTGCCCTTGAGGTCCTTGAGAGAGGTGATGCCGGGCTGTGCGATCACGCGGTCGGCGTTGCCGAGGCTGTTGATCGCGGCGACCTCGGCCTGACCGGACGCCGGCAGCCACATGGCGCCGGGGCCGATGTAGCCGAAGTCGAGGTCGTTCGTGCCCAGAGCCTGGATCTGCAGCGGCCCGTTCGTGAAGACCGGCGTCTCCACCTCGAGTCCGTGCTTGTCCCACAGGCCTTCGGCATCCGCGATCGCGAGCAGGCTCGCACCGTTGAAGTCGGCGATGTACCCGAAGCGGACCTTCGGGAACTCGACGGCGGGAGCGGCGCCCTCGCCGTCCGCGGCGGGAGCCTGGGCGGCGGGGGCGCAGGCGGCCAGCGCGAGGGCTGCAGCAGCGGCGACGGCGACGGCGACGATGCCGCGGCGCGATTTCCTGATGTTCATGAGGTTCCTTGTGCGTTGAGCTGTCAGGCGACAGCGGTGGTGGATCGGTGTCCGGGGGTCTGGTGGTAGACGGCGCTCCACACCCGGTTGCGGAGTTCGGTGAACTCCGGGCTGAGGCGCATCTCCTCCGTGCGGGGGTAGGGCAGGTCGACGTCGATGACGTCGTAGATGCGGCCGGGGCGGGCCGCCATCACCACGACGCGGTTGGCGAGGAACACGGCCTCGTCGACGTCGTGGGTGATGAACATGACGGTGCGCTTCTCACGGCTCCAGGTGTCGAGCAGCTGCTCCTGCAACTTCACGCGGGTGAGGGCGTCGAGCGCGCCGAAGGGCTCGTCCATGAGCAGGATGCTGGGGTCGACGGCGTAGGCACGAGCGATCGCGCAGCGCTGCTTCATTCCTCCGGAGAGCATCTTCGGAAGGGCATCCGCGAAGTCGGAGAGCCCCACCATCTCGATGAAGTGCTCGGCCTTCGCACGACGCTCCTTGGCGCCGAGGCCGGCGGTCTTCAGGCCGAACTCCACGTTCTTGCGCACGGTCAGCCAGGGGAAGAGCGCGTACTGCTGGAAGATCACCCCACGGTCGGGACCGGGGCCGCGGACGGCCTTGCCGTCGACGAGGGCCTCACCGCTGGTGGGCGAGTCGAGGCCGGCGAGGATGTTCATGAGCGTCGACTTGCCGCATCCGGAGGGCCCGACGACGGTGATGAACTCGTTGTCGGCGACGTCAAGCGAGACGTCGTCGAGGGCGTAGAAGGCCTCGCCCTTCAGGTCGAAGGTCTTGGTGACGTTGCGGACCGAGATGCGCGGGCCGAGGGTCTGGGCGGTCATCGACGTTCCTGCCATTTCGTGAGCTTCTTCTCGGCGAGCAGCAGCAGCCGGTCCATGACCAGGCCGAGCACGCCGATGACGATGAGTCCGACGAAGATCGTCGGGAGGTCGTAGTAGAGCTGCGCCTGCTGCATCCGGTATCCGAGACCCGCCTGCGCGGCGATGAGCTCGGCGGCGACCAGGGTCGCCCACGCGGCGCCGAGGCCGACCCGCATGCCGACGAGGATGAAGGGCACGGATGCCGGCACGACGACGCGTACGAAGATCCCGGCGTCGTTCGAGCCGAGCACGCGCGCCGCGTTGATGAGCGTGCGATCCACGTTCACGACGCCCTGAAAGGTTGAGATGACGCAGGAGAAGAACGCGGCGAGGAAGATCACGAGGATCTTCGGCTCCTCGCCGATGCCGAGCAGCACGATCGCCAGCGGGATGATCGCGAGGGGCGGGATGGTGCGGAAGAACTGGATCCACGGCTCGATGAGCCCGCGTGCCCAGGCGTACCAGCCCATCAGGAAGCCGACCGGGATCGCGACGGCCGTGCCGAGTGCGAAGCCGATCAGCACGCGGGTGAGGCTGGCGACGATGTCCGAGCCGAGCGTGCCGTCGGCGGCGAGCTCACCGGCGCGGACGACGACCTCGACAGGAGTCGGAAGGCGGAAGCCGCTGACGGAGAGCAGCCACCATATGCCGATGCCGGCCACGACACTGATGGTGCTCAGCAGCAGCATCCGCTTCTTGCCGGTGTCTTTCTTCTCGCGACGGGCGCGCGCACGGGTCGTCGGCACAGGATTCGCGGATGTCGCGGTTTCGGGGGTGCTCCCCGTGACGAGGTTGTCACTCATCGAGGGCATGGGTTTCCTCCTCGGGATGGACGGGTCACTTGCGGGTGCTCCTTCGCACTAGGGTTTCGGCGCGTGCGCTCTCCCCCTGGAGTTCGCCGTAGCCGACGAGCAGGGGGGAGTTGCGCAGGAGCGCGATGATGCCGCCGATCGCACCGGCCTCGTCGCCGAGGACCGTGCGTCGGATGCGGGGTGAGAACTCACTGAACGGGACGAGCTCGTAGCCGACGGTTGCCGCGATCTGTTCGATGATCACGGGAGAGATGTCAGCCACCTCGCCGCCGATAACGATCTCCGCCGGGTTCGTCGCGACGGCGAGCGAGCCGAGGACGTGCCCGACGGACTCGCCGACGGCGCGCAGGATCCCCAGAACGAGCGGGTCGCCCTTCTCGGCTGCGGCGGTGACGTCGGACAGGGTCGTCGCCGACACTCCGGCGTCGGCGCACCGCTGGAGGATGCCGCCGAGGGAGGCGACGGTCTCGAGGCATCCGCGCTTGCCGCAGGCGCAGTCAGCCTGTGACCCAGGAACCGTGATGTGTCCCAGCTCGCCGGCGAATCCGGCTGCGCCGCCGACCAGGCGTCCGCCGATCACGAGGCCACCGCCGATTCCCGCCGAGAGCCGAAGGTAGAGCAGATGCTCGGTGGGGGCGCCGACATCACCCGCAGCCTCCGCCAGGGCGGCGAGACGGGTGTTGTTGTCGATGAGGATCGGCGTCGAGAAGTGGGACTCGAATGCGCTGCGCACGTACTCCGCGCCCGCGCGGCGTGCTTCGGCGACAGGTTCGGTGTCGCGCCGCGGCAGGCGGGAGGAGAACGGGCCGGGGAAGCCGATCGCAATGCCCCGCAGCCCGTCGAGGTGCAGGGCGGGGCTTTCGCTCATCTGCGCGATGAGGTCGAGGCTGAGGCGCACGCGTGCGGGCCAGTCCGCGCTGGTGTCGTAGGCGGTGTTGTCGGAGGCGATGATCTCGTGAGCGGCGTTGGCGAACACGATTCGTACGCGGCGGTGCGAGAAGTCGACTCCGGCGTACTGTCCCGCAGCGGGATCGAGCGTGAGGATCTCGGCCGGCCGTCCGCGGCCGGCGCGAGGCGCGGCATCCTGCGTGACCGAGATCACGCCGCGCTCGATGAGGTCTCCGGAGATCTCCGAGAGCGTCGTGCGGGACAGTCCGATGTGGGTGGCGATCTCACCGCGGGTCATCCCGCCGTGCTCGCGCAGCAGCTGAAGCACACGGCCTTCGTGTGTTCGTCTGACGAGTGCATGCACTCCAGTGGGCATTGGCATGGGTGCAACGCTAGGAACGCCGATTTTTTCCGTCAACTTACCGACATAATTCCGCCCGATATTCTCCATAACATTTTCGAAAAGACGCTCGGAAGAATTTCTGACGCGAAGCGCAGAGGCATTGAGGCATGAGTATCGCGGTGTGACGATGGAATATGGCCTCCGTCGACGACGTCCGCGAGATCGCACTCGCGCTGCCCACGGTCGAGGAGCGCGCGAGCGGATTCACCGGTGAGCCGATGTGGCGCACGAAGCGGGGACCCGTCGTGTGGGTGCGCGGCCCGAACGGGTCGGATCTCCGTCAGCTTGACGAGATCGGGCAGGAGTGGCCCGACGGCGAGATCGTCGCCGTGCGCGTGGAGAGCCTGGAAGACAAGGACGCGCTGCTCGCCGCGGAGCCGGAGTTCCTCTTCACGATCCCGCACTTCGAGGGGTACTCGGCGGTGCTCGTGCGGCTGGACCGCATCGAGCGCGAGCGGCTGGCCGAACTCATCACGGATGCCTGGCTCACGCGGATCCCCGTGCGCATGGCACGCGAGTGGCTCGCCGAGCACGGCCTCGAATAGAAGGAGGATGCTGCACAGCATCCGCCCTCGCCATACGGCTTACGCCGGATCGATGCGCAGCACGCCGGGCGTCTCGCCGAGCGTGAGGTCTTCCACGGTGCGCAGCGTGCGCGCGATCTCGTCGACGGCGCCGATGACGGTGCCGAATCGCTCCTTGTCGGCGCAGACCGCCTGCAGAGTGATGAGGTGCGTGCCGGTGTCCCACGTGTAGGTGACGAAGGGCGGCGTCTTCGGCTCGGGCGGCATGGCCATCACGAGCTTCTCGCCGACACCGAGGTAGGGATTGCGGAACTCTTCCGTGTCGTCGTACTCGATCGGCATCATGGCACGCGCCGTGCGCAGCTGCGGGGTGAGCTCTTGGGCGGTCGCCATCGCGACGATGAGCTCGGGCTCGGCCTTCCACGTCCACACGAGAACTCGTCCGTCGGCCTTCCGCATGAGGAGGGGCGCTGCCTGGCTCATCGCCCAGGCGGCGAACCCGGAGCCCGGACGCGGGGTCGCGCCAGCGGCCTGGTTCATCTGCCCGAGCAGCATCCCGATCGCCGCCTTGCGATGACGGCGTCCCTTCCATCCGAGGGATCCGGTCACGGGGATCCAGCGGGCGGGGTCGGCATCGGCGTCAAGGCGCATGACAACCACGGTAGAGGATGCGGCTGAGCAGCGGCCGACCGCCTCTGCACACCTCGTCGTGGCACCGGGTCTCGCTCAGCGCGCTCAGGTAGAGTTACGTCCGCCCGAACCTGGGCGCATTCCCTGTCCGCGGGCCAGAAAAGGCAGCATCCACGTGACCTCACCCGGCGATCATCGCTCCTCATCCGAGTCTGCGCAGTCGACCCGACCGCTGAAGATCCTCATCGGCGCCGACACCTTCGCGCCCGACATCAACGGCGCCGCACGGTTCGCCGAGCGCCTCGCCGCCGGCCTCGTCCAGCGCGGGCACGAGGTCCACGTCGCCGCACCCAACTCGGCGTACCGCCGCGCAGCCGCACGCACCGAGGTCATCGAGGGTGAGCCGATGACGATGCACCGCCTGCCTTCGGTGCGCTGGGCTCCGCACGACTGGCTGCGTTTCGTGTGGCCGTGGCGCGCGAAGCACTACGCCCGTGCCGTGCTCGACCGTGTTCAGCCCGATGTCGTGCACATCCAGTCGCACATCATCATCGGCCGCGGCCTCTCGCGCATCGCGCACGAGCGCGGCATCCCGGTGATCGCCACGAACCACGTGATGGCCGAGAACCTTCTCGACCACTCCGCCATGCCGCGTGCGTGGGACGCGCAGATCGTCAAGTGGGCCTGGGCGGATGCGGCGCGCACCTTCGCGCTGACGCGTGCCGTGACCACGCCGACGCGTCGCGCCGCGGACTTCCTCGAGCGCACGGTCGGCATCAGCGGAGTCATCCCGATCAGCTGCGGCATCGACCGCTCGCACTACCTGCCCGTGGTCGGTCCGCGCGAGAAGAACCGCATCATCTTCGTGGGGCGTCTCACGGCCGAGAAGCAGATCGACGTGATCCTGCATGCCATGACGAAGCTCGACCCCGCGCTCGACGTCACGTTCGACATCGTCGGCGGAGGCGACCAGCGCAAGAACCTTGAGAACCTGACGCGAGACCTCGGCCTCGCGGATCGGGTGACCTTCCACGGACGCATCAGCGATGAAGAGCTGCGCGCGCTGTACTCGCGCGCCTCGGTGTTCGTGATCGCGTCGATCGCCGAGCTGCAGTCGATCGCGACGATGGAGGCCATGGCCTCGGCGCTGCCGGTCGTCGCCGCGGATGCTGTCGCGCTGCCGCACCTCGTGCACGACGGCGAGAACGGCTACCTGTTCCCGCCCGGTGACGTAACGGTGCTCGCTGAGCGCCTCACGACCGTCCTGACCGCGGATGCTGCGGAGTACGAGCGGATGCAGCGCGCATCGCTCGACGGTGTGGCCGTGCACGACATCACACGCACGCTCGACACGTTCGAGGCCCTGTACCGCGACGAACCGCTGCCGGAGTAGTCCGTGCACGTCGTCTTCTTCGGCGACCAGCACCTGGAGTCGCTGGGCGGGGCGCAGGTGTCGATGAGGCTGCAGCGCACCTACCTGGAGCGCGCAGGGCACCGGGTGACGGTCGTCGCGCCACGCATGCACGGCCCCCGTGCGGCGCTCGGTGCCGGCGACTCCGGCTACCTTAACCTGCCGTCGATGCCGATCACGCTCGACCGGGAATACTCGATGAGCTGGCCGGGTCGGCGCACGGATGTGTACCTCGACCTGGCGTTCCGTGATCTTCCACCCGTGGATCTCGTCCATGTGCAGGCCGACTTCTGGGGTGCGTTCATCGGACACCGCTTCGCCCGGCGGCACGGCATCCCGGTCGTGCACACGATGCACAATCGGGTCGAGGTCGGCATCGCCGCCGTCACGCCGCTGCACCGCCAGGTGCTGTGGGTCCTCAACGCCTGGCGCCGCCGAGCGGTCGGAGGCGGTGCCGGATCCGACGGGTGGGCCTACCTTCGCGGGATCGCCGCGGGCTCGCGCGCGGTGACCGCGCCGTCGGGACACTTCGCGCGTCGCCTGGAGCAGAACGGCGTCTTCTCGCCGGTCGAGGTCGTCTGGAACGGCATCGACGACGAGATGCTCGCCGAGGTGCGCGCCGAGGTGGCGAAGGACGTGACGGATGCTGCGCCTCGACGCCCGCGGTTCATCTGGCTCGGGCGGATGAGTCCGGAGAAGCGTCTCCTGCCGTTCCTGGAAGCGGTGGTGGCCTCCGAGGTCGATGCAGATGTCGAGATCATCGGCGGTGGGGGCCAGCTGCGCGCGGCCGAGCGGATCGCCGCACGTGCGACGAAGACACGCATCCGCTTCGCCGGTCGGGTCAGCTACCGCGATGTGCTCCTGCATGTAGCGCGGGCGGATGCCGTCGTGCAGACCTCGATCGGATTCGAGACGCAGGGGATGACGCCCTTCGAGGCCGCAACCCTCGGCACTCCGACGATCGTGAGCGACCCGGACATCGCGGGGGAGCTGCGCGGTGGGCTGTGGGCGGTTCCGGATGTCGGTGCGGACGAAGCCGCGCGGATTGCGGCGCTCGCCGAGACGTTGCGCATCGCCGCTGCCGACATCCGCGCGGGCACCGCGCCTTCGCCGCATCCTGCGGTGGTCGCGGAGTTCACGCAGTCCTCGCGGACCGCGGCGATGATCGAGGTGTACGAGCGCGTGCTGCGTGAGGCACGCGGCGCCTGAGCAGATCCGGCGGTCTAGGCGTGTTCGCGCTGGGGATCGGTCGGGAGGGCTCGATAGCCATCCGTGCGCAGTGCGCGCACGGTGCCGACAAGTCCCCAGAGGGCTAGTGCGGTGAGTGCGATGATGAGTACCATGGCAGAAACACTACGTTCAGCGCAGAACGGCCACGAGTGGCAGGAATGACGATGAACGTAGGAAATCCGCCAATCATGTGAGGTTGCTCATGAAGACCGTCGCGTGCATCATCCAGCCGCACTTCTCACCGTTCGAATTCGGGATCGCGTGCGAAGTGTTCGGCCTCGATCGCTCCGATGACGGCATCCCGAAGCTGGACTTCCGCGTGGTCACGGCCGAACCCGGTGTCGTGCCGTCGAAGATGGGCTTCTCGGTCAACGTCGAGCACGATCTGTCGTTTGCGTACGAGGCTGATGTCGTGGTCGTGTGCCCTTTTCCTCGGGAGATGTGGGACACGGTCGATGAGCGAGTGCTCGACGCGATCCGCGCGGCCGACGCGCGCGGCGCCTGGATCGTCAGCGAGTGCAGCGGGGTGTTCGCTCTCGCCGCGGCGGGAGTGCTCGATGGGCGTCGTGCGACGACGCACTGGATGTACGCCGGTGAGCTCGCCCGCCGATACCCGCAGATCGACGTCAACCCGGATGTTCTGTTCGTGCACCACGACCACATCATCACGAGTGCAGGCACCGCGGCGGGCATCGACGCGTGCCTGTCGCTCCTGCGGATCGAGCTCGGTGCCGAGACGACGAACCGCATCGCGCGCCGCATGGTCGTTCCCCCGCAGCGCGACGGCGGGCAGGCGCAGTTCATCGACCGTCCGATTCCGCACGACGCAGAGGCATCCCTGGCGCCGATCGCCACCTGGGCGGTGGGGAATCTGCGCGATGACCTGTCGGTCGAGCGCCTCGCGGCCCACGCGCACATGTCACCGCGAACCTTCGCTCGTCGTTTCAAAGCAGAGTATGGCGCGACGCCGGCGGCCTGGCTCACCCGACAGCGTCTGATCCAGGCGCAGCGGATGCTGGAGCGCACGGACCTCTCCATCGAGCAGATCGCCGATGAGTGCGGCTTCGGTTCTGCCGCCGTGCTGCGTCAGAACTTCACGCGCGTGCTCGACACGACGCCCACGGCGTACCGTGCGCGGTTCTCGTGCGCGGATGAGGCGGAGATGTCGATCGCGTAGTACGCACGCTCGATCGCGTGAAGGGGTGCGCGCATCGGGCCGTCAGCGGCGGATGACCATGGGCGTACCGGTCACCGGGTCGGGCACGACGAGCGCATCCAGCCCGAAGACGTCGCGGATGCGCTCGGCGGTGAGAAGCTCCTGCGGTGAGCCGGTGCCTGCCACCTGGCCGTCCTGCATGAGGATCAGGTCGCTGGCGTAGCGCGCGGCCTGATTGAGGTCGTGCAGCACGGCGACGATCGTCTTGCCCTCGTCGTTGAGAGTGCGCAGCAGATCGAGAAGTTCGTACTGGTGGGAGATGTCGAGGAACGTGGTGGGTTCGTCGAGCAGCAGGACGGGCGTCTGCTGGGCGAGGAGCAGTGCGACCCAGACGCGCTGCCGCTGACCGCCGGAGAGTTCGTCGACGCGCCGCTGCGCGAGATCGCTCGTGCGCGTGGCCTCGAGGGCGCGACGCGTCGCTTCGTCGTCCTCTGCGCTCCAGCGGCGCAGCGGCGTGTGGTGCGGGTGCCGGCCGCGGGAGACGAGGTCGACGACGCGCATCCCCTCCGGTGCGATCGCATCCTGCGGGAGCAGCCCGAGCTGACGGGCCAGCTCTTTCGACCCGTAGTCGGCGATCGCGCGGCCGTCGAAGCGCACCTCGCCGGAGGCGGGATGCAGCACGCGGGCGAGTGCGCGCAGCACGGTGGACTTGCCCGAGGCGTTGGGGCCGAGGATGACCGTGAATGACCCCCGTCGCACTTCGATGCTCACGCCGTTCACGACCGTGCGGGTGTGGTCGTAGGTGACGGTCAGCTCGTGCGCTTCGAGGGCGGGCGTCGTCGGGTTCACGGGGTTCCTGATGGTGGTTCGGGTGAGAAGACGGGGCTCCTCATCGTTGCATGAGGAGCCCCTCCGTGCTCAGGAGAGCTGATCTTCGATGTCGTCGAGGATCAGGTTGGCGCCGATGACGCCGATGCCGACCATCCAGGTGTCGTCGTCGACGCCGAAGGCGTTGCCGGATGCGACGCCGGGGAGGCCGCCCCACAGGGTCGAGATCGTGGCGTAGCTGGTCGCAGACGGGTCGCCGCCGGGCGTCGTGTAGAAGACGATGTCGCCGTCGATCTGCTCGTAGAGCTCGGGGCTGAGCTCCATCATGGAGTACTCGTTCCAGTCGCGCTCACCCAGGTCGAAGCCCATGTCGGCGAGGATCGAGCCCGAGAACGTGCCCGGACCGTAGAGGCGGAAGTTGTCGGTGCGGAAGCGGACGATCGACGCCGTCTTGCCGGTGGCCTTCACGGCCTCGCCGACCTCGGCGGCCCGCTCGGACACCTGTGCGAGGAGGCCATCCATCTCGGCGGACTGGTCGACCGCGGCGGCCGTCAGCTCTGCCTGCTCGGTCCAGTTGGTGCCGGAGTCCTTCGCGAACACCGTCGGTGCGATTGCGCTGAGCTCGTCGTAGATGGCCTCGTGGCGCACCTTCGAGCCGATGATCAGATCGGGTGCCAGGTTGGCGATCGCGTCGATGTCGGGCTCGGAGATGTTGCCGACGGTCTCGGTGCCGTCGAGCTCATCGGCGAGGTAGGCGGGGAAGCCCTGACCCGCACGCACCTCGGGAGCGCCGACGGGCGTGATGCCCAGAGCGACCAGCGCGTCGAGGGCGGGGGAGTCGAGCACGACGATGCGCTCGGGAACGGCGTCGAACTCGACCTCGCCCATCGCATCGGTCACGGTGTACGAGGTGCTGGCCGCAGCGGGCTCGGCCTCGGACGGGGCGGGAGCGCTGCTGCATCCGGTCGCGACGAGCGCGAGAGCGATGACGGACGAAGCAGCGGCGAGAAGGGAGCGGGTGCGCGAAGTTCTGTTCACAGTCACATGATCTTAGACAGTTTGGGTAGGCTAACCAAACGTGCCTACCCGACAAGCTCCTCCACCGATCCTCGCGGAATCCGCGCAGCGCATCGGGCGCGGTGCGCTGCCCTTCGTCATCGCGGGCATCGCGCTGGTTGCGGCTGTCATCCTGAGCCTCGCGATCGGGGCCCGCGCTGTGGCGATCGATGAGGTGGCTCTCTCACTGCTCGGAATCGGTGATGAGAACGTCGTCGGAATCGTGGGCACGCTCCGTGTGAACCGCACGATCAACGGGCTCATCTGCGGTGTCGCGCTGGGCCTCGCCGGAGTCCTGATGCAGGCGCTGACGCGCAACCCGATCGCCGACCCCGGGATGCTCGGCGTCAACGCCGGTGCCGCTTTCGGCGTCGTCGTCGGGCTCAGTGCCTTCGCGGCGCTCGGCGCGGGTGGAACCATCTGGTTCGCGCTCGCGGGCGCCGCGCTCGCAGCCGGTGTCATCTTCGCCTTCTCGACGAGCCGGGTCGTGGCGGGATCGCCTGTGCGACTCACCCTCGCCGGCGTCGCGTTCTCCGCCGTGCTGGCCGGGGCGTCGCAGGCCATCGTGCTGTCGAACGAGACCGTGCTCGACAGCTTCCGGTTCTGGCGTGTGGGCTCGCTCACGGCGCGCCCCGTCGAGGACGCGCTGCCGCTCATCGGATTCGTCGTCGTCGGGACGATCCTGGCGCTCCTGATCGCACCGTCGCTGAACATGATGGCGCTCGGTGACGACAGTGCCATCGCACTCGGAGTTCGCCCCGGAGCTGTGCGCCTGCTGGTGCTCCTCGCGGTCACCCTGCTCTGCGGTACCGCGACCGCGCTCGCCGGTCCGATCTCCTTCGTCGGACTGCTCGTCCCGCATCTGCTGCGCCGGGTCGTCGGGCCGGATCTGCGCATCATCCTCCCGCTCGCGCTGCTCGCATCGCCCGTTCTGCTGCTCGTCGCCGACGTCTGCGGCCGCGTGATCGGCAACGGGGCCGAGGTGCAGGTCGGTGTCGTGACCGCCCTCATCGGAGGCCCGCTGCTCATCGCGATCGTCAGCGGCCGTCGCCGGGGGGTGCTCTCATGACGACCACGGAGCGACCGATCGTCGCGCCTCGGCACGTCTTGGGTGACGAGCAGCGCGTACTCCGCACCCGCCGCGGCTGGTCGCTGCGCTATCACCGCCGCACGGCGATCGTCGTCGGTGTGCTCGCGCTCGCTCTGGCGCTGCTCCTGGTCGCCGCTCTGATGCTCGGCGACTACGTCGTGAGTCCGGCCGCCCTGATCGACACGCTGCGAGGGCAGGCGCCCGATCGGCGGACGGAGTTCTTCGTCCTCGGGCGGCGGCTGCCGCGAGCCCTCGTCGCGATGACGGTAGGCGCGTGCCTCGCCGTCGCAGGCGCGATCTTCCAGGGGTTGACCCGCAACCCGCTCGCGAGCCCCGACGTCGTCGGCGTGAGCAGTGGCGCCGCGGTCGGCGCGGTTCTGGTCATGCTGGTGCTCGAGGGCTCTGTCGATCAGGCCGCGATCGGCGCCGCGGTCGGAGCGATCGTCGTCGCCGCTGTGATCGTCCTGCTGACCTGGCGATCCGGGTTGCACGGTGTGCAGCTCATCCTCACCGGCATCGCGCTCTCGGTGATCGCGATGGCGATCGTCGACTACGTGCTGTCACAGGTCTTCGTGGCCAGCGCGACCACGGCGCAGACCTGGCTGGTCGGCTCGCTGCAGGGCCGCAGCTGGTCGGATCTCATTCCGGCGCTCATCGCGCTCGCTCTGATCACTCCGCTCCTCATCTGGAAGTCGGCGGATGCCCGGGTCATGGCCCTCGGCGACGGCATCGCGATCGGGCTGGGCGTGCGCACGACGCGGGCTCGCTGGCTGCTCCTGGTCGCGGCGACGCTCCTGGTCGCCGTCGCCGTCGCGACGGCGGGGCCGATCTCCTTTGTCGCGCTCGTCGCCCCGCACATCGCGCGCAGTCTGACGAAGACGCCGAGCTTCGCCGCATCCGCGCTCGTCGGCGCGATGCTGCTTCTCGTCAGCGACCTCATCGCGCTGTATGCCTTCCCCGCGCCGCTGCCGGCAGGGGCTGTGACGATCACGGCTGGAGGAGCCTTCTTCCTCTGGCTGCTGTGGAGAGAGGGAAGAACCCGTGCCTGACAAGACCGAGGTGCGAGAGCGCGAGGAACGTGCGCCGCAGCGTCCGCAGCGCGAGGTGAGCCGGATCTTCCGGGCGGAGGTCACGGCCGTGATCGATCTGACGCCGCACCTGCGACGGCTCACGATCCATGCTCCCGAGCTGGCGAACTACGAGACGGTCGGCCCTGACGAGTATCTGGGTCTCATCCTGCCGCGCACCGAGGCCGATCCGCTCGTGCTTCCCGATGCCTCGAATCCCGCGGCGATTCGCGCGGCGGTCGCGGAGCTTCCGGAGGATGTGCGTCCGGATCTGCGCTGGTACACCGTCCGGGAGCACCGACCGGAGGCCTCCGAGCTCGACATCGACTTCGTCGTGCATGGCGACGAGGGACCGGGGTCGCGATTCGCGCTGCGTGCCCGCCCGGGAAGCGTGCTCGGTGTGCGCGAGTGCAGCGCGCTCTACGCATTGCCCGACGGCGCGCGCAGCCGCGTCATCATCGGCGACGAGTCGTCGCTCCCCGCGATCGCACGCATTCTGGAGACGACACTCGACGAACCGGAGCCGTTCGTCTTCATCGAGACGGCGGATCCCCGAGACCGCATGGAACTGGCCGCGCCGGTGCAGTGGGTCGATCGCGTCGGCGAGCCCGGCATTGCACTGGAGGCCGCCGTGCGGGAGAGCGCCCTGCCTGAGGAGATCGACTACGCCTGGGTGTGCGGAGAGCGGGTCGGCGTGCAGAACATCCGGCGCCATCTGGTCGCCGATCGCGGTGTGGCGAAGAGCCGGATCACCTTCTCGGGCTATTGGCGTCTCGGTGAGATCCGCGCCTAGTCCCAGTGTCCGGGGCGGGTCAGCGCACGATCGTGCACGGTGACGCCGGTCGGCGAGACCTCCGCGACAGCGTAGAGCAGGGAGAGCGTCGGATAGCCGTGCGGACGGTTGTCGCGGATGATCGCACGGTCGTCTTCGGGATTCAGTCGCGCGGAATCGCCGAGCAGTGACACCCAGGGGTGCCACCACTCCTCATCCGTCGTCGATGCGTCGGCGCGTGCGGCGAACTCCGGAAGCCAGCGCGCGATGCGGGGCGTCTCCGGGTCGTCGAGGTCGTCGTGCGCGATCATGTGCACACCCGCGTCGATCGGCATCTCGCGCAGGTCGACGCCATCCCACGAGAGGACCCGAGCGCCATCGGCCCAGACCTCCAGCAGGTTGAACCCGTGCATCCGCTGGGGCCCCTCGGGCGAACGCCCCGCCACGGACTCGAGCGCGAGCGAACCGCGCGAGAGCGTCTCGGTGTCGGCGAGCTCCAGGACATCGGCGCGGTTCAGCAGCACCGCGAGCCGACCGGAGTTCGGGTCGGCGGCCAGCCACGCGCCCCCGGCCCGGCGGTCGTGCACGCCGATGACACCGGGATAGGTCTCGGGCCACCACTCGCCGAGGGGGTCCCATGCGCGCTGCGGGTCTTCATCCCGCACCGCCAGCAGACGGGACGAGCCGTCATGAGCGACATCGATCATCACTGTGCACACGTTCTCGAGTCTAGGCACCGTAGTGACAGCACGTCCCCGCCCCGAGAATCGAGGGGTCGGTCTCTGATCTGTGACAGGGTGGGGAGCTATGCACGATGGCGTCGAAGAACAGCTTGCGATACTCGCTGACGAGATCGGGGCGCCGCTGGTGCTGCTGGACGCCGAGTACTCGGTCGTCGCGTTCACCCCGCACAGTGTCGACGCCGACCCCTCGCGTGCGGGTGTGATCCTGCGCGGCTCGCCCCGCGAGTCGGTGCGGCAGGGATTGGATGCTGCAGGAGTGCGTGAGGCGCGCGGGCCGGTGCAGACCCCCGCGGTGCCGGGGGTCCCGTTGCGGATCCTGCTCCCGTTGCGCGTCGACGACGTGCTGATGGGCTTCGTCAGCTGGCTCGATGAGAACGATGACGCACAGGTGCGTCGCACCGAGGGCAGCCCCCGCGTGCACGCGATCGCTCAGCTGCTGCACGCGCGCGCGAGCGCCGATGATCGCTCAGACCTGGTGCGTCGTCTGATCGCCGGGCAGGTCTCGGTCAGCGAGCTGCAGGACGACGGTCTGGCGGCGGATGTGCCCTCTCGGGCGATCTCCGTGCGCGCAGATGGCACGGTTCCCGCTGTCGCGGAAGGTCTGCTTCCCGGGGCACTCGCTGCGCAGGTCGGCGGGGTGCTGGCGTTCATCGTCGCCGAAGATCTTCCCCTTGATGCCCTGCGCGAGCACCCGGGAATCGCGGTGGGCGTCGGCCCCGCGCTGCCCCTGGCGGAGGCGGCGATGTCGTGGCGGCAGGCGGTGCTGGCGTCGCGGATCGCGTCCCGCGGTGACACCGAGCACGGCAGCTTCGTGCGCTGGGATGACCTGGGCGTCGAGCGCCTGCTTGCGCGCATCCCGCTGGAACTCGTGCGGCACGAGGATCTGCCGAAGAGCGTGCGGATGCTGCTCGCCGACAGTCGTGGGCTCGACCTCGCTGACACGCTTCTCGCGTTCCTCGATCGCGGGGGCGACGCGGCGGCGGTGGCCGCCTCACGTGGGATCGCGCGCAGCACGGTCTATCACCGGCTCGAGCGGGCCAGTGCGGTGTCGGGTGTCCGCCTCGATGACGGCTCGGCACGCCTGGACCTGCATGCCGGTCTGCGCATCGCGCAGTTCGCGGGCCTGCTCGACTGAGGAGTCGACCTACGCCCCGAAGGTGCGGAGCGCGTCATCCACCGTCTTCGCGGGGCCGCTGATGGCGCGGCGCCCGTCTTCGATGTCCCACAGCGTGTTCTGCAGCAGGCGGGCGAGTGTCCAGGCGGCCGCACGGTCACGGTCGAGCGCGAGCATCTCCGTGAGGATGTCGAAGCGGCGCCGCACGATGCGGGGCGCGTCGGCGTCGCCGCCATCCGCGCTCCACCCGCTGTCCAGGGCAGGCCAGAGATCGAACCCGGCGTCGCCAACGAGGGGCTCCGGATCGATCGCCAGCCAGGGCTCGCGGTCTGCGGCGAGGACATTGCCGTAGTGCAGATCCCAGTGCAGGAGGTGAGTGCCGGGCTCGCTCTCGACCTCGGCGATCCTGCGTACCCATCGATCGATCCGAGACTGATCCTCGCTGTCGAGAAGACGCATCGCCGAAGGCGTGCCGTCGATCATCTCCGCAAGGATCGCCGCGAGGGTGGGGAGACCATCGGGGGTTGGAACGCCGTGCAGCTGCGTCAGGAGGTCACCGACGATGCGGATCGCGACGTCATCGTCGTCGATGGTTTCGAGGCTGCGATCGCCGTGGAGGCGCTCCAGCAGCATTCCACCCTGCTCGGTGTCGCTGTCGAGAAGTCGAACCGCTCCGCGGCCGTCCCATCGGGCGAGGCCGAGAATGGCTGCCCGGGTCTCTGGGCTCGGAGCCTGCAGCTTCAGCGCGGCCTGCGTCCCGTCGGAACGGCGCACGGGCACGAGGATCCCCGCCTCACCCGAACGGATCGCTCCGTCTGGTCGAAGATCCCACCGCCGCGCGAGACCGTGGGCGATCGACGGCAGCGCGCTCACCCAGGTGTGGCGTGCGTCATCCCCGTCCTCGAACTTGCGGAGGATCTCCGCAGGAATGAGGATCTGCTGCTCTTCGCCCATGCCCAACAGTTCACCACGGCCCGCGAGGCCTCGGCCGAGTGAGACGCCAATCCGATCAGGCCCGATCGTATTGCGACACGGTGTCGGATACAAGCAAGGGGATGTTGGACTGAGGTCCGATGAGTCGCCGCCCTCCTCGTTCATAGGCTGACGGCACGACGGTGAGCCCGTCGCATCCGTTCACCGACGAAAGGCTGATCATGGGCTCCGACATCGAGGTCTTCCCTCTCACGATCGACCAGACCCGCTGTGAGGCCTACGGCTTCTGCACCGAGGCGGCGCCGGCGCTGCTCGAACTCGACGATGAGGGCTATCTGCACGCTCTTGCGCATCCGGTGACCGCACAGGCGATCGCAGATGCGGAGGCCGCCGTGCGCGTCTGCCCCGTCGCCGCTCTGCGCCTCGAAGCCGTGGCCGTCGCGGAATGACCATGGAGCACATCCTCATCGTGGGCGCGGGCATTGCAGCGGTCACGGCCGCTGACGCCCTGCGTCGAGCCGGTCATACCGGGCGCATCACCGTTGTCGGCGACGAGCCGCACGCGCCGTATTCGCGACCGCCCCTCTCGAAGGGCGTGCTCAAAAAGACCGAGACGCTCGACTCCGTCACTCTCCCTGCGCTGCCCGCGGATGTCGAGCTGCTCCGAGGAACACCCGCCGTCGCCCTCGATCGCGACGCGCGGACCGTGCGTCTCGCCGACGGACAGTCGCTCCCCTATGACGGCCTCGTGATCGCCACGGGGGCACGGGCACGCACACTGCGTGCGGATGGTGCCGGGGAGACTGTGCTTCGCGGCATCGATGACGCGCTCGCGCTCGAAGCCCGCTGGGCACATGCCCGCTCTGTGCTCGTGATCGGCGGCGGATTCCTCGGCATGGAGGTCGCGTCGACCGCCCGGCACCTCGGTCTTGACGTCACCGTGATCGATCTCGTTCCGCACCTCGTCCGGCAGTTCGGCACCTACCTCACCGAGCGGATGACGGCGGCCGCCGAAGCATCCGGAGTCTCCCTCGTGGTCGCTCCCGAGGGCATCGAGCTCATTGGCGACGACGTCGTGCAGGGGGTGCGCACCGTCGGTGGGGCGACGCGCGCCGCCGACGTCGTCGTCAGTGCTGTCGGCGACCTGCCGAACGTGGAATGGCTTGCGTCTGCGGGGCTCGCGGATCCGCGTGGTCTTCTCGTCGACAGCCGCTGCAGAATCGCCCCCGACATCGTTGCGATCGGCGACGTCGCGCGGACCGGGGAACGTCGCACCCCGCACTGGGGTGCCGCGATCGATCAGGCGCGGGTCGCGGCGGTAGCACTGCTCCACGGCGACGAAGCGGCGGAGTACGTTCCGGCGCCGTACTTCTGGACGGAGCAGTGGGGGCTCGACCTCAAGATCTGCGGGGAGATTCCGATTGATGTCGAGCCGGAGGTCATCGCCGGGTCCTGGCACGAGAACTCGCTTCTGCTGCAGTACAGCGTCGATGGGGTGCCGGTCGCCGCGGCATCCGTGAACCGACGCTTCCCCATCACGAAGCTGCGCGCCCTCGCGCAGCCCGCTCTCGTCGCTTCCTGACGTTCGAAGGAGAACCATGCGCGCTGCGCTGCTGGAGGAACCCGGACGGGTCGTCGTCGCCGACGTGCCTGAACCTGTCATCGTCGACCCGCGCGACGTCATCGTCGACATCCGCTTCGCCGGGGTCTGTGGGTCGGATCTGTGGCCGTACCGCGGTCTCGTGGCGAAGACGCCCGGGTCGACGAGCGGACACGAGTTCCTCGGGGTCGTGCGCGCGCTCGGCGCGGAGGTCCGCGGGCTCGCCGTCGGCGACGCGGTGATCGCGCCTTTCCTGTTCTCGGACGGCGACTGCGAGGCCTGCGACCGCGGTCTCACCTCGCTGTGCGCGCGGGGTGGGATGTGGGGGAAGGATGCCGGTGGCGGGCAGGCCGAGCGCATCCGCGTGCCCTTCGGCGACGCGACCCTCGTGCGACTCCCGTGGGCTGCCGACGAGCTCGACGGAGCTCTGGCACGGGCACTCATGCCCGTGACGGATGTCTTCGCGACCGGCACACACGGCGCGACTCTCGCCGAGATCGCAGACGGTGACGCGGTCGTCGTGATCGGTGACGGTGCGGTCGGCATCTCGGCGGGAATCGCTGCACGCCGCCAGGGCGCCGGCAGCGTGCTCGTCGTCGGTGAGAATCCGGCGCGGCTCGCCGTGGCATCCGACTATGGGCTTGACGTTCTTCTCACGCATCGGGGAGATGACGCCGTGGGCAGCGTGCTCGCATCGACCGGTGCTCGTCGCCCCGATCGTGTGATCGAGTGCGTGGGGGTGGAGGAATCCTTCGCCTCTGGGTTGGAGCTCGTCCGGGACGGCGGACGGATGAGTTTCGTCGGCGTGCCGCACGGTGTGACACCGATCGCGCCGATGCGGCTGTTCGCCCGACAGATCTCGCTCGTCGGGGGAGTGGCGCCCGCGCGGCACTACCTGCCAGGCCTCGTGGAAGAGGTGCGGTCCCGGGTTCTCGACCTCGCGCCTCTCGTCGAGGCCGAGTACGCGCTCAGTGAGGTCGCGGATGCGTACGCGGCGATGGACAGCGGGGAGGCCCTCAAGGTCATCCTCGACGTAAGCAGATGAAAGAGCAGACCATGACCCATCCGACACTCGACATCGACCTCTTCACGGACGAGGCCCTCGCCGAGCCCTTCGAGGGATATCGGCAGATCCGCGAGGCGGGACCCGCCGTGTTCCTCGAACGCTACGGTGTCTGGGCGATCGGGCGCTACGAGCCGTTGCGCGCGGCGCTCGCCGACTGGGAGACCTTCTCCTCGGCGCAGGGGATCGGCCTGAGCCAGGCGTCGAACCGCACGACCAAGGGGCTCATCATCGCGACGGATCCGCCCGAGCATGACCGGCTGCGCGGCGTGCTGGCCGACAAGCTCTCACCGCGGGCGCTGCGGGGGATGGGCGGATGGATCCGCGAACAGGCCGAGGCACACGTGGAGCGCGTGCTGGCGCAGGGCGGGTTCGACGCCGTGACTGCCCTCGCTGCCCCCTTCCCTGTGCAGATCGTCCTCGACCTCGTGGGTCTCCCGCAGGAGATGCGACCGAAAGTGCTCGGCTGGGCGGAAGCCGCATTCAACGCGGGCGGACCGCCCGTGCCGCGGACGTTCGAGGCGCAGCCGCTGCTGGAGGAGCAGTTCGCGATGCTTGCCGAGATCGACTCCGACGCGCTCGCCGAGGGCAGCTTCGGCCGGGCGATCTACGATGCCGCGGCGGAGGGCAAGATCGACCGCGACTCGTGCGTACCCCTCATGTCGGCCTACGTCACGGCGGGGCTCGACACCACGATCAATGCGGTGAGCGCAGCGATCCAGCTCTTCGCGGAGCATCCGGAGCAGTGGGATGCGATCCGTGCCGACCAGTCACTGATGGGCGGAGCATTCAACGAGATCGTGCGGCACCAGTCGCCGGTGTCGTGGTTCAGCCGTGTGACGACGCGGGATGCGGATGTCGACGGGGTCGTGATCCCCGCCGGCTCGCGCGTCATGATGATGTACGCCTCGGGCAACCGTGACGAGCGCAAGTGGGACGATCCGGAGCGCTTCGACGTGCACCGCAACCCGGTCGACCACCTCGCGTTCGGATATGCCGTGCACGGCTGTGCGGGACAGGGCCTCGCCCGGCTGGAGGCCATCTCTCTGCTGCAGGCGCTGAGCACCCGGGTCGCGCGCTTCGAGATCGGCACTCCGGTGCCGCGGCTGAACAACCGCATCCGCGGGCTCGCCTCGTTGCCGACGGTGGCTGTTCGCGCCTAACTGACGTTGAAGGAGCGATGTTCACCCTGATCTCGATGATTCGAGGGTGAACATCGCTCCTTGAGCGGTGCGTCAGCTCTCGGTGCGGCGGCGGCGTGCGATCACGAGGATCGCGCCGCTCAGCGTCAGCATGACCGCCGAGCCGAGCAGCGCCCAGGCGGGCTCGGCTCCGGTGGTCGCGAGGGCACCGGCAGCGGATGCTCCGGATCCGCCTGTGTTCGTACCGCCACCGGGCTTCGTGCCGGGGGTGTCGGTGCCGCCTCCGGGGGTGCCGGGGGTGCCGGGCTCACCCGGAGTGCCGGGTTCGCCCGGCGTTCCGGGGCCGCCGGGCTCGCCGCCGCCGTCGGTCGTGCAGGCCATCGCGCCTGCGCGCAGCGCGTGTCCGTCCGTCTCGCCGTCATCCGCCCAGACCGCGGCGCGCGCGCCGTCGGTGCAGACGGGGGAGAGCGCGAAGCCCTCGTTGTTGAGGTTCGGCATTCCTGCGGGGCGTGCGACGACGGTCGACACGGTGAAGGCTCCGGATGCGACGCGGGCTGCCGGAGCAGCATCCGCACCGATTTTCAGCGCAGCCATGCGCCCCTCGCAGGTGTCATCGCAGACAGCCCACAGGGTGTCGGTCGCCGGGTCGTACTCCAGCTCCATGACTCCGGGGAAGCCACTGTCGATCGTCGCGACGCGGGTGAAGCCTGCGCCGTCTGCATCGAGCACGTAGCCGTACACGCCGCCGGTCGCTTCCAGCGCGACGAAGAAGACGCCTCCGGAGTGCGCGCCGTAGCCGGCCGGATCGTAGGCGGCGCCGGTCGACTCGTCGACAAATCCTGCGGCGACGAGGTCGGCATCCGGGATCCACGCGATGCCCTCGAGGCCAGCGTTGGCGCCGACCACGGGGAGATCGCTCACCAGGTTCCACTCGGCGCTCGCGACGAGTTCGCCCGCGCTCGTGCCGGGCTGGTACCGCAGCACGGACGGGCGACTGATCTTGCTCGCGCTGTTGTTGCGCTCGGATGCCACGAAGATCTGATCGCCGACGAGCGCGACGCCCTCCGCGTCGACCTTGCCGGTGCCGTCGGGGTAGCGCAGTGCGCTTCCGCCGGTCCAGCCGGCGTCCTCGACCCACGATGCGCCATCGCGCACCAGGCGGTGCAGCGTGCCGTTGCCGTTGTTGACCGCCCAGAGGGCGGCGCCGTCGGCAGAGAAGGCGAGGCCGCTCATGTCCGATCCGAAGGTTCCCGCGACGTCTGCCGCCGTGATGTCGGCGGAGCCTGGCCAGACGTCGGCGGTGGGTTCCGTGCTGACGCAGGCGTTCGCCGCGCCGGGCGTCGCCGCGGTGCTCTCAGCGAAAGCGCCCGTGCCGTCGGGGCAGCGTGCCCAGGTGATCGCGGCGTGTGCGGTCCAGGCGTGCTCGTCGATGAGGGTGCCGGTGGCGTCGAACAGGCGCGCAGCATCCGCGCCGCCCAGCCCGAAGTTCTCGAACACGCTCACCTGCAGGTATCCGCCCGCGGCGATCGTCGTGCCGACCGGAAGGACCACCGGCGCCTTGTCGCCGGAGTCGCGCAGGCTGAAGCCCGAGGCGTCCACCGGCTCGGTCGAGATGTTGATGAGCTCGACCCAGTCGCCCACGGCGTCGCCGTTGCTCTCGATCTCGTTGATGCGCACGGGGGTCGCGCAGTCGTTGGGTGCGCCCTTGGTCGGCGCCGTCGTGACGCCCCACGCTCCCGTGCCGTCGGGGCAGCGGCCGAACGTGGTCGGGGAGTGGCCGCCGTCGGCGACCGCCGTCCAGGAGTAGGAGTCGATGAGCGTGACGCCGTCGGCGAGGAAGAGGCGCGCCGAGTCGGCCTTGCCGAGTCCGTATCCGAGGAAGGTCTCCTCGGCGACCCAGAAGCCACCCGCCGGGATGCTCGTGCCCGCCGGGATCACGGCCACGTGCGCATCGTCGCTGTCGCGCACGATGAAGCCCGAGAGATCGACGGCGGATGCCCCGGCGTTGTAGAACTCGATCCAGTCGCCGGGCACACCGTCGCTGGACTCGACCTCGTTGACCACGACCTTCGGAATCTCCGACGGGTCGACCGGATCGACGGGGTCGACAGGCTTCTCGGGGATCGAGCAGTCGTTCGCAGCGCCAGGTGTGGCCGTCACCGAGACGAGGAATCCGTCACCGCAGAAGCTGTACGAGGTGGGGGCGTGGTCGGTCCAGGCGAACTGGTCGACGAGCGTCGTCGCGTCCGGCAGGTACACACGCACGGTGTCGGCGCGGCCCAGCCCGAAGCCGGCTTCGGAGTCGTCGTCGACCGTGATCACCGCGAAGGCGCCCGGTGCGAGGAGGGTTCCGGCGGCGATCGCGAAGGTGCGGTCGTCCTTGTCGTCCTTGACGATCCAGCCCGAGAGGTCGACGGCCGCGTCACCGGTGTTGGTCAGCTCGACAGCATCCGCGACCGTGCTGTTGTTCTGGAACACCTCATTGATGCGGACGCTCGGGGTGGGTGCGGCTGCGGGCGTCGTCTCGGCGGCCGCGGCAGGGCTCGCTGCGAACAGCGGTGCGATGAGCGCGAACGCGGCCAGCGCGGTCGATGCGCCGCGGGCGACGGTGCGAGTCGGAGGGCGGACGGATGAACGCAAGAGCATCTCCTTCGGGTGGGCGCGAGGTCACGCGCATGCCCGTTCACGCTCCCGAGGTCGGGTGAACGCGGGCCGTGCGCCCGATGAACGCCCCGCAGCGCCCGTATGAACGTCGTCTCGACCGTGCGCGCAACCGGTGAGGCAGAATCGAAGCGTGAACATCGTCGTAGGGGTCACCGGTGGTATCGCCGCGTACAAGTCAGTTCAGCTCGTGCGGCTGCTGATCAAAGCGGGGCATGAGGTGCATGTCATCCCGACCGAGGATGCGCTCCGCTTCGTCGGCCTGCCGACGTGGGAGGCGATCAGCCGCAACCCGGTCACGACGAGCGTGCATGACGACGTCGCGAAGGTGCGCCACGTCGCCCTCGGACAGAATGCAGAGCTCGTGATCGTTGCCCCTGCCACGGCCAACACGATCGCGAAGATGACGGCAGGCCTCGCCGATGACCTGCTCGGCACGACGCTTCTGGCGACGAAGGCGCCGGTCGTGATCGCCCCCGCGATGCACACCGAGATGTGGCAGCATCCGGCGACACAGGCGAACATCGCGACGCTGCGCTCGCGTGGCGTGCACATCGTCGGTCCGGATGCGGGTGAGCTGACCGGCGGCGACAGCGGGCCGGGGCGGATGGTCGAGCCGGAGGCGCTGGTGGATGCTGCGTTCGCCGTGCTCGTTCCGCAGGATCTCGACGGAGTGCGGGTCGTCATCTCGGCCGGCGGAACCCGCGAACCCATCGACCCCGTGCGCTACCTGGGCAACCGTTCGAGCGGCAGACAGGGAGTGGCGCTCGCCGCGGAGGCGGCCGCCCGCGGTGCGAGCGTGACGCTGGTGGCGGCGAACATCGCCCAGGACGTGCTGGCCGCCGCGTCCGGTGTGCGTGTTGTGCCTGTGGCGACGGCCCGCGAGTTGCAGGACGCGATGGCGGATGCTGCGCCCACGGCGGATGTCATCATCATGGCCGCCGCCGTTGCGGACTATCGCCCGGCGACGGTATCGACGTCGAAGCTGACCAAGGAGGACGGCGTGCTGGAGCGCATCGACCTCCTCGAGAACGATGACGTGGTCGCGGGGCTGGCGGCAGCGCGGGTGCCAGGTCAGACCATCGTCGCGTTCGCTGCGGAGACGGATCCGGATGCTGCCGCCCGTCGCGATCGCGCTCGCCGCAAACGCGAACGCAAGGGCGTCGACCTGCTCGCCGTGAATCTCGCGAACGAGGAGCACGGCTTCGAGAAGGCGGACAACGCGGTCGAGATCATCGGTCAGGAAGGTGCCGTCGTCGGCGAGGCCGCCGGTGCGAAGCGCGTCGTCGCTGCGGCGATCCTGGACGCGGTCGTCGGGCTGCGGGCCTCCCGCTAGCGGAGGACTTCTCCTCCAACGGAGGAGCTTTCGCGCAGAAGAGTCCTCCGATCAGTGAGTTCTCCTGCGCGGCGGCTGCGCGAACGCGGCGTGGGCGTGCACTCCGGGCTTGTCGTCCACAGGCTGCGGGAAACATGCCGCGTACGCCCGGTCTGTTCGCCATGATGTGAGCGTGAACACACAGAGCGTCGAGAATCAGGGCCCTTCGGGCGAGAGCAATCACGCGGGCGCGGGTTTGGAGGGTAGTCAGGCCGCACTGTTTCTCATCGCAGGCCCATTCCTGACGTTCTCGTGCGCCTTGGTTCCCTTCATGCTGGCCGGTGTGCTCACGAGCCCCGACCGGTCGGATTACTGGATGCAACTGGGGCGGATCGCAGACCTGCTTCAACCCCTCCTCGGTGACTTCATCGGCGTGGCCGGAGTCATCGCAACGCTTCTGGTCGCGCTTGCCGCCGCTACGAACTTCGGCCGAGGACACCACATGCTTGATGCGCGAGCGCGGTTCGCGATCGCGGCGATCGTGCTCATCTGCGTGATCGGACTGTCGATCGTCGCCGCGGGGACGATCGTGATCGCCGTTGACAATCCACGTGAGTGGGTGAGAGTTCTTCCGATCCTTCTCGTCTCGTGGGTTGTGGGACTGGCGGGGCAAGTCGTCGGATCGGGCGCTACGCCGCAACTTCGTGCGTATGAGGCCAAGAAGGTCTGGCATGCGCGCAAGGACCGTGCGCGGGCTCGAGGGATTGGCTGGCAAGACCTGTATCCGAAGAAGCGGAAGCGAGTGCTCGCAGAACTGCTCCTGTGGGGAGTGCCGATCGTCGTCTGGGGAGTGATCGTCGGGGTGTTGATCGCGACGGGCGAGGAATGGCTGCGCGAGAACGGCCCATCGATGTTCGCGCTGGGAATGACGCTCTTCGGCGGCAATCTGCTCGTCGTCGCTGGCTGGCGGGTATCCGCCGATGTGTCGGTGTCGCCGTGGGCGCGGGTAGTGCAGGCTCTGAGTATCGGGATCGTCGGACTCGCCATGAGTGTCTCCCTCGCGATCGTGGTCATCACCTCGTCTACGGTCATTGCATCGTTTGGCTGGTGGGTTCTCGGCGCCTCGGCGGTGACGGCGATCGTGGTCGCGGTTCCGTGGGTTCGTCGTTGGATATGGCCGATGGCCATCATCGAGCGAGCTTCGACGATTGGGGCATTGAGGCGTGTTCGTGCGTGGAGGGATCGGATGGTCGCCGCCCGGAATGCGGAGGCTCCTAGCGCAGCATCCGCCCCTCTGTTAAACTTGAGTCCAAGCCACTCAACTTTGAAGGAGTCTCTCCAAGGAGGAAACGATGACAACGCCCCAGAATGACGAACAGCAAAGCGCCCTCGAACAGTTCGGAATCAACCTCACTGACCGTGCCCGCCAGGGCAAGCTCGACCCGGTGATCGGTCGTGACAGTGAGATTCGCCGTGTGAGCCAGGTGCTTACCCGCCGCACGAAGAACAACCCTGTCCTGATCGGTGAGCCCGGCGTCGGCAAGACCGCCGTCGCGGAAGGGCTGGCGCAGCGCATCGTCGCCGGTGACGTCGCCGAATCCCTGAAAGACAAAGAGCTCGTCTCGCTCGACATCTCGGCTCTCGTGGCCGGTGCGATGTACCGCGGCCAGTTCGAAGAGCGCCTGAAGAGCGTGCTCAAGGAGATCACCGAGTCGGATGGCCGCATCATCACCTTCATCGATGAGCTGCACGTGCTCATGGGTGCGGGTGGCGGCGAAGGCTCGGTGGCGGCGTCCAACATGCTCAAGCCGATGCTCGCGCGCGGTGAGCTCCGCCTGATCGGTGCCACCACGCTCAACGAGTACCGCGAGTTCATCGAGAAGGATGCTGCGCTGGAGCGCCGTTTCCAGCAGGTGTACGTGGGCGAGCCATCCGTCGAAGACACCATCGCGATTCTTCGCGGGCTCAAGGGCCGCTACGAAGCGCACCACGGTGTGACGATTTCCGACAGTGCGCTCGTCGCTGCCGCTGCGCTCTCGAACCGCTACATTCCGAGTCGTCAGCTGCCGGACAAGGCGATCGACCTCGTGGACGAATCGATGTCCCGTCTCAAGATGGAGATCGACTCTTCGCCTGTCGAGATCGACCAGCTCAAGCGTCAGGTCGACCGGATGAAGCTCGAAGAGCTGGCGCTCAAGAAAGAGAAGGATGCTGCGTCGAAGGAGCGCCTTGCTGCGCTTCGCGAGCAGCTTGTCGACCTGGAGCGCGAGCTCGATGTTCTCGAGCAGCGCTGGGCGCGTGAGCGCCAGAGCCTCAACCGCGTCGGCGACCTGAAGAAGCAGCTCGACGAGGCGGTCACGCAGCGCGACCGCGCACTGCGTGAGGCCGACTATGCGAAGGCATCGAAGCTCGAGTACGAGACCATCAAGCGACTCGAACGCGACATCGCCGAGGCCGAGCAGGCAGAGGCATCCGGAGCAGACGAGCCTCGCATGGTCAACGAGCAGGTGACCGAGGAAGACATCGCCGCCGTCATCGCCGCATGGACGGGCATTCCTGTCGGTCGGCTCATGCAGGGGGAGAGCGAGAAGCTGCTGCACCTGGAAGCCGAGCTCGGCAAGCGCCTTATCGGTCAGAAGAACGCTGTCGCAGCGGTGTCGGATGCGGTTCGCCGCTCGCGTGCGGGCATCAACGACCCCGGTCGCCCGACCGGATCGTTCCTGTTCCTCGGGCCGACCGGTGTCGGAAAGACCGAGCTGGCCAAGGCTCTCGCGGAGTTCCTCTTCGACGACGAGCACGCCATGGTGCGGATCGACATGTCGGAGTACGGCGAGAAGCACTCGGTCTCGCGGCTCGTCGGTGCCCCTCCGGGCTACGTCGGCTATGAGCAGGGCGGTCAGCTGACCGAGGCGGTTCGTCGCCGCCCCTACAGCGTCGTGCTGCTGGACGAGGTCGAGAAGGCGCATCCGGAGGTCTTCGACGTGCTCCTGCAGGTCATGGATGACGGACGCCTGACCGATGGTCAGGGGCGCACGGTCGACTTCTCGAACGTGATCCTGATCCTCACCTCGAACCTGGGCTCGCCGATTCTCATCGACCCGACTCTGTCGCTCGAAGAGAAGAACGATGCCGTGCAGGCGCTCGTGCGTCAGGCCTTCAAGCCCGAGTTCGTGAACCGGCTCGATGACATCGTCATCTTCCAGGCGCTCAGCGAAGACGATCTCGCGCAGATCGTCGAGCTCGCGGTCGATCAGCTGCAGGCTCGCCTGCACGAGCGTCGACTGACTCTCGCGGTGACTCCGGATGCTCGCGCCTGGCTGGCCGAGCGCGGATACGACCCGGTGTACGGGGCGCGCCCGCTGCGTCGGCTCATCCAGAAGGAGATCCAGAACCGCCTCGCCACCGCGCTGCTCTCGGGCAGCGTGCACGACGGCGACACCGTGCGGGTCGATGTTGCGACCGACGGGGCCGGGCTCACGCTCATCCCGCAGCGCTAAGACGCAGGGCACTAGTGGCGCGCATCACGCTTCGGCGGATGCGCGCCACTAGTATTTCGGCATGAAACTCTCCGGACGATTCGTATTCGTCTTCCAGTGGATCGCTCCGGTCGTGCTCATCGGATGGGTGCTCTTCGGCAGGGGACTGCTGGGAGCACCGCTCGGATGGCTCGCCGCGATCGGTCTCTTCCTGTCGCCCATCGCGCTCCTCGCCATGTACATCCCACCCGTACTCGTGCTCTTCGACCGCGAGGCGCGGATGTCGGCGCGCACACGGCAGGGGTACGAGATCGCGAGCTACACGCTCTGGGGCGTGCTGGTCGTCATGGGCATCGTGATCGTCGACGGGGGAGACGCCGGTCCCGTCGGTTCGCTGCTCACGATGTGGACCGGAATGGATGCGGGCGGGGGCGAAGTGTTCCTCGTGCCGGTGATGTTGCTCGCGGTCGTGGCGCTCGCCGCGCAGCTGGTCATGGCTGTTGTGGGGATCGTGGTCGCGCGTAAGACCGCCCCGGTGGCTGCTCGCTAGACCGGTCCGGGGCGGTGTGCCTTGCGCCTGTGATCAGTCGTTGAGAAGAACCGTCTCGGACAGCAGGCGACGCTCGCGCGGTGCGACCTCGCGCTCAGCGAGCGGGCCGGGCAGGGACGAAGGGTCGCCGACGAGGCCGACAGCGATCATCGTCGTAGGAACGAAGCGGGCTTCGAGGCCGGCGATCTCGCTGACCGCGGCGCGGTCGAAGCCACCCATCTGGTGCACATGCAGACCGTCGTGGTGGGCCTGCACGGTGAAGTGTGCGACTGCCTGGCCGAGGTCGTAGGCGGCGAAGTGAATCGGCTGGCCTTCGGCATCCGCGGTCTCTGCGACCGCGACGATCAGCGCGGCAGCGGAACCCGCCCACGCGGTGTTGAAGCCGGCCAGCGTGCCGAAGAGCTGGCGGTGAAGCTCGGATCCGCGACGGGCGACGATGAAGCGCCAGGGCTGCACATTGTTGGCAGACGGCGACCAGCGTGCAGCCTCAAGGGCCGAGGAGAGAGCGTCCTCATCGATGGGCGTGATCGGGTCGAACGCGCGAGGGCTCCAGCGCCCGTCGAGAACGACGGGGTGATCGGTGGGAGCGGTGCGATCGAGGACAGCGGTCATGAAGAGGCCTTTCGTGGTCGGAATGCTTGGACCACGCTGTCCGTATGTAAAGGCTAAACCCATGCGAGTGGATGGATATTCCGCACATCGCCAGCGAGGGCGAGCGGGACGACGCCGAGGGAGGCTCAAGCCCCGAGCTCGGGCGCGACCTTCTTCTCGAGCACCTGCACGGCTTCGTCGGAGAGCGAGATGAGGCCGTCGAGCTCTTGGCGGACGCGCTTGTACGCCGCCTGGCGTTCCGCTGAAGTGGCCGACTCATCGACGGCGACCTTCAGTAGCTGCTGTGCGCGGTCCAGGCGCTTGCGCTCATCCTCGGTGAAGGTCGAGTTGCGCAGGCGGCGCGCATCCTTCTCGGCGATCTCGAACGCCACAGCGTAGTCGCCGACGGCATCGAGATACTCGGCCGCCTGCTGCTCGGTGATCTTGGTGTCGGCAGAGGCGGGGCGCAGGGCATCCGCCGTCTTCTTGGCGCGGAGGAACGCCGCCGTCAACGGCTGCCGACCGTCACTCATGGCAGGGAAGGCGATGAGCTTCGCGACATCGAGTTCATAGTCGAGCCAGCGCGCGGTGATCTCGTCGTGCTCAGCGAGGGTGCGCGCGAGCAGCTGCGCGGATGCTGCGGCCGGCGCGCTCTTCGCGGGGAGAACTGTCCGCGCAGGTGCTCCTCCGCGCGCGGCGATCTGCGCAGTCTTGATCTCTGCCTTGAGCCGCAGCGTCTCCATGCGACGCTCGTGGCGACGCTTCGCGCTCTTCTCCATCGCCTTGTAGACGCCGCCGATCGCGCCCGACGTCATCGCGAGGATCGGAAACGCCAACCACCAGTAGTTGCCGGCGAAGGTCCAGAACGCATTCATGATGCTGACAGCCTAGTTCTGGCGGGCCCCGATCGGGAGCAGGTGCCGTCTCGTCGCGCACGGTGTTCACAACTCCGCCAGAATGCGCCGATTTTGGGCTGAAGCTGCAAATCGGGTCGATCTGCTTCAGTTCTGGAGGAGTTGTGAACCGGCGGCCACCGAGAAGAGCCGCGCCTAGCTCGACGCAGACACGAGACGGATGCCGTAGCGGCGCAGCATCCGCTCGACGAGCACCTCTGGTGCCGCATCCACCTCGATCGTGATGCCCTGCTCATCGTCGCCAAGCGGCTCGAGCGCGGCGAGCTGCGACTGCAGCAGCGCGGGCGGCATGAAATGCCCCTGGCGTGCCGATACCTGGGCTTCGATCTGCGTGGCATCCGCCGAGAGCAGCACGAACGGCGTCTGCGGTGCTTGCGCACGCAGCGCATCGCGGTATGCGCGCTTGAGGGCCGAGCAGGCGACGACAGCAGGCGGATGCTGAGCCAGCTCGGCGCCCACCCGGGCAAGCCATGGCCAACGGTCCTCGTCCGTGAGCGGAATGCCCGCACTCATCTTGGCGATGTTCGCTGCGCCGTGCAGGTCGTCGGCGTCGACGAAGCGAAGGCCCGTGCGCTGCGCGAACAGCTCGGCCACGGTCGACTTTCCCACTCCGGAGACCCCCATCACGACGAGGGAGGTGCCGACATCGGTCGGTGCGGGGATCACCAGTCGTGCACCGTGCCGTCGGCGAGTCGGTTGTACGGCAGGTAGGCCTGCTCGTACGGGTACTTGCCCGCCTCGTCCACGTTGAGCTCGACGCCGAGTCCCGGGGCGTCACCCGGGTGCAGCAGGCCGTTCCGCCAGGTGAAGGACTGCTCGAACACCTGATCGGTCTTGGCTCCGTGCTGCATGTACTCCTGGATGCCGAAGTTGTGGATCGCGAGACCCAGGTGCATCGCGGCGGCCATGCCGACGGGGGAGATGTCGGTGGGCCCGTGCATGCCGGACTTGATCTGGTACATCGCCGCGTAGTCGAGGGTCTTCTTCAGCGCGCTGATGCCGCCCATGTGCGTGACGGCGCCGCGCACGTAGTCGATGAGCTGGTCGCGGATGATGTCCTTGAAATCCCAGACGGTGTTGAAGATCTCGCCAATCGCGAGTGGCGTCGTCGTGTGCTGACGCACGAGGCGAAGGGCTTCCTGGTTCTCGGCCGGCGTGCAGTCCTCGAGCCAGAACAGATCGTAGGGCTCGAGTGACTTGCCGAGCTTCGCCGCCTGGATCGGTGTCATCCGGTGGTGGCCGTCGTGCAGCAGCGGGATGTCTGGGCCGAACTCATTGCGCACGGCTTCGAAGACGCCGGGGAGGTGATGCAGGTACGCCCGGGTGTCCCAGTCCTCCTCGACCGGCTTGGCGCCGCGGCGGGCGGGCTCGTGGTCGTAGCGTGCCTCGCCTCCGCCGGTGTCTGCGGCCTGGGATGCGATGCCGTAGATCGCCTTGAGTCCGGGTACGCCCGTCTGGATACGGATGGCGCGATAGCCCTGCTCCAGGTGGGAGCGCACCGAGTCGAACAGCTCGGGCAGTTCCTTGCCCGAGGCGTGGCCGTAGGCGAGCAGCCCGCTGCGCGATGCGCCTCCGAGCAGCTGGTACACGGGCATCCCGGCCTTCTTGCCCTTGATGTCCCACAGCGCCATGTCGACCGCGGCGATCGCCGCCATGGTCACCGGGCCGCGCCGCCAGTACGCGCTGCGGTACAGGAACTGCCAGGTGTCTTCGATGCGGTCCTCGTCGGCTCCGATCAGCAGCGGAACGACGTGTTCGCTGAGGTAGGCGACGACCGCGAGCTCGCGGCCGTTGAGGGTCGCGTCGCCGAGACCGGTGACGCCGTCGGCGGTGGTGATCTTCAGCGTGACGAAGTTGCGGTCGGGGCTCGTGACGATGACGTCGGCTCTGTCGATGGTCATGGGTCTCCTCGGGAGGGTGGTGGGTCGCCAGCGTTCTGGATCGACGGGAAGGGATGCCACGGCGCAGCGGTGCGCGAGGCGAGAGGGGCGAGGGGGAGCGGCGTCAGACGGTCGCGGGCTCGCCGGCGATGAGCACTCGTACGGGGTGGATCTCGGTATCGCCCGGGGCCCATTCGAATTGCACGACATCCGCGCGTGCGCCCGGCTGCCAGAGCGCGGGCAGCCCGAGGGCCGCTGCGGGCGCGTGCGTCGCGAGGGCGTACGCCGTGGCGAGTGAGTCAGTGATGCGGGCGACGGTCGCGACGCCCACGTCGAGCGTCTGAACGGATCCGGCGAGGTAACCGGTGGCTACGTGTCGCAGTGCTCCGTCGGACGCGAGCTCGACGCCGCCGCCCACGGTCGACTCGCCGCCGTGGCGCAGAGCGGCGGGCGTGGCGACGGCATCGCTCACGAGGAAGATCCCGTGGTCGCGCTTGGCCGCCAGCATCGTCGCGAGGGTGGAGTCGGGAAGGTGATGACCGTCGGCGATGACCCCGGCGCGGAGGCGGGGCTCAGCCAGCTGCGACCAGATGTAGTTGGGGTGTCGCGGCAGGACGCCATGCGCACCGTTGCCGAGGTGCGTCGACAATGTCGCCCCGGCGTCCACGACCGCGCGGATCTGCTCCTCGTCGGCATGCGTGTGGCCGATCGAGACCTGCACGCCGTTGGCGACCAGAAAGCGGGTCGCCTCGACCGCACCGTCGTGGTGCGGAGACAGGGTGACGACGCGGAGCAGACCGGATGCGGCATCGAGCCAGCGCTGCAGTTCGTCGATGCGGGGAGGGCGGATGTGCGCGAGAGGATGCACACCGCGGGGTCCGTCCTGCTCCGAGAGGCTGGGCCCTTCGATGTGAATACCGGCGACCGAACGGGCGATCGCCGGATCGGCGCAGGCGTCGACGACGGCGCGGATCCGGGAGATGATGTCGGATTCGGAGGCGGTGATGATCGTCGGCAGAAACCGCGTGACGCCCCGGGCGCTCAGGCTGCGGGACATCGCAGCGATTTGCGAGGCATCCGGCTGCGCCGCGTTCGCATCGCCTTCCGCGTGCCCGTTGACCTGGAGGTCGATGAGTCCGGGGCCGATCCACGGCAGGCTCGCGGCGGATGCGGCAAGCGGGCGGATCTCGACGATCTTGTCCCGTTCGACGACGAGTTCCACAGCCTCGCCGCTGAAGACGTCGCGACCACGCAGGAGAGTCATGAGCCGTGAACGACGACGCGTTGGCGCGCCGGTCCGGTCAGAGGGACGAGCGACGCCGCATCGCTGTCGACGTGCACCTCGCAGCGGGTGTGTCGGCGCAGGACGGTGCACGGCCACGCCTCCGTCACGGGTTCCTCGACGAGCGCACGCACGGCGTCGGCTTTGCGGGCGTCGGGAACGGCGCACACCAGGTGGCTGCCCGCGAGCAACGCCGGGATCGTCAGTGTGAGTGCGTGGGTCGGCACGTCTCCGAGGGTATCGAAGCACTCGTCATCCACCTGCTGCACGCGGCTGGCCTCGTCGAGAGCGACGATGCGCACCGGGGACGCCTCGTCGAAGCGCGCCTCGGGCGGATCGTTGAAGGCGATGTGTCCGTTGACGCCGATGCCGAGGCACACCAGATCGATCGGTGCCTCCTCCAGCAGCGTGACGTACTCAGCCGCCGACTGCTGCGCGCCGAGCTCTGTACGCATCGCGTGGAACACCGGTGGGGAGGAGAGCGCGTCGAGAAGGTGCGTGCGCAGCCAGTTGCCGAAGCGCTGGGGCGCGGCGGCGTCGAGCCCGACGTACTCGTCCATGTGCAGCACGGTGACCTTGGACCAGTCGATCCCCGGCTCCTGCGCAAGAGCGCGATACACATCGAGCTGGCTCGGAGCTGCGGCGGCGATCATACGGGCCGCGCCGCGCTCAGCGATCGCCGCGCGCAGCGTTGCGGCGGCGGATCGGGCGGCGCTGACACCCATCTCGGTGCGGTCGGGATGGACGTGCAGGGCGAACGTAGGCGTGCTCATGCGACACAACAATAGTGCAACCGGTTGCAAGCGCAAGTCCGGATCTGTGGAATCCCCACTATCGTTGACGCATGACCTCGAAACGCAACGGCAGGGCGACCCTGGCCGATGTCGCCGCGGCCGCGGGTGTGTCAAAGTCGACCGCCTCCCGCGCATTCAGCCGCCCCGAGCTGATCAGGCCAGAGAACGTCGAGCGCATCCGGCGGATCGCCGCGGAGCTCGGCTACACGGCGGATCCCCGTGCGCGCGCACTCTCGACCGGGCGCACGGCGAACATCGCGGTCATCGTTCCCGACATCGCCAACCCCTTCTTCCCGCCGCTCGTCCGGGCTGTCGAGTCGGGGGCCGAGCGGGCCGAGCTCGCCGTGTTCCTCGGCGACACCGACGAGAGCGCCTCGCGTGAGCGAGTCCTGGTCGACCGGCTCGAGAAGCAGGTGGACGGCTTCGTGCTCGCCTCCCCGCGCCTTCCCGATGCGCAGATCCGCGAGCTCGCCGAGCGGGTGCCCACGGTGCTGATCAATCGCGACATTCCGGGCGTGCATCGGGTTCTGGTCGATGCGGCGACCGGTGTGCGCGAAGCAGTCGAACTGCTCATCGCCCTCGGGCATCGGGCCATCGCGTACCTCGCGGGTCCGCCCGAGTCATGGGCGGATCAGCAGCGCCGGGACGCCGTCGTGCAGGCCGCCGCGCATGCGGGGCTCGCGCTCTCGGTGCTCGAACTCGGGCGCCCCAGTTACGAGGCGGGTCGCGAGTGCGTCGGCTCCATGATCGCGACGGGGGCGACGGCGGCGATCGCCTTCGATGATGTCATCGCCCATGGGGTGCTCGCCGGTTTCGCAACGCTCGGTCGCGAGGTGCCCGCGGATTTCAGCGTCATCGGGTGTGACGATGTGCTCGCGGCGACGACGTTCCCGGCGCTCACGACGATCTCCGGTGGTTCGGCGGCGAGTGGTGCGGCCGCGCTCGACACGCTGCTCGCGCTCATCGATGGCGAGCACCCGGAGCAGCGCACCGCGATCGCGGGCCATCTGGTGCATCGGGCGAGTGTCTCGGCGGTGCGTCAACACGCACGTTGACACTGCAACCGGTTGCATGACACAATGCCGACATGACAGGCATCGTGATCGCCGGCGTGGCCCACTCCCACGTCGACTACGCCACCGCAGAGCTGCGGGCGCGACAAGACCTCTCCCTGCTCGGCGTCTTCGACGCAGACCGTGACGCGGCGGCGCGCATCGCCGAGCCTTTCGGTGCACCCGTGGCCGAGTCGCTCGACGCACTGCTCGCGCTCGGCCCGGAGATCGTCGTCTGCGCCGGTGTGTACAGCGAGCGCGCCGCCACCGTGATCGCCGCCCTCGAGTCCGGCGCCGATGTGCTCTGCGACAAGCCGCTGTGCATCGCCCTCGACGAACTCGACCAGATCGTCGCGGCCTGCCGGCGCACCGGGCGGCACGTCGCCCTCATGCTGGAGAAGCGCACCTACCCAGAGACGCTCGCGCTGCAGGCGGCGCTTCGTTCAGGAGAAATTGGCCGGCCCGTCGCCTTCTCGTCATGGGCGCCGCATAAGCTCCTGCGCGACGTGCGCGCTCCCTGGTTCCTCGATCCCGCCCGCTACGGCGGCATCCTCGCCGACCTGCTCGTGCACGATGTCGACATCGCGCTGCAGGTGACGGGCGCCACCCGCGGAACCGTCCGCGGCTGGCTCGGTCCGCAGATCGACACCGGATTCCACCTGCAGGGCGGAGCGACAGTCTCGTTCGGTGACATCGGTGGCCCTGTGCTCAGTGCGGAAGTCGATTGGCTCACTCCCGCAGGCTCCGAGATCCACGGCGACTACCGCATGCGCGTCGTGGGCACCGAGGGCACCGCGGAGCTCTACTGGGGCCGTGGGCGCTGCGAACTCACCACCGCGACGCAGGCACGTCACGATGTGGCCCTCGACGCCGGCCGTCGTCCCGCAGAAGACGCCCTCGACGCCCTGCTGGCCGGGGGCGAGCGCGCGGCCGAGGCCACGAGCGACGCGATTCTCGCCACCCGCATCGCCCTGCTCGCCGAGCAGAGCGCCCGCTCCGGTGGGATCGAACTCACCTGGGAGCACACCGCATGATCGACATCGCCATCATCGGAGCCGGATTCATCGGAGGCGTGCACGCGCGTCTCATCGATTCGATCGACGGCGCGCGGGTCAGCGCGGTCATCGACTCGAACGTCGACCGGGCGCAGGCTCTCGCCGCACCGCGAGGGGCGCGAGTCGCCACATCACTGGATGATCTCGGCGATCACGTTCCCCACCTCGTGAGCATCTGCACGGTGAGCGCCGGCCACGCCGATCTCGCCATCGCCGCACTCGAACGCGGCTTCCCCGTACTCGTCGAGAAGCCCGTCGACATCACGCTCGAGGCTGCTGCGCGGTTGGCCGACGCGGCGCGACTGCATGATCGGGTCGTCGGCGTCGTCAGTCAGCGTCGGTTCCTCCCCACCGCACAGGCGCTGCGGGAGGCCATCGACGCCGGACGCCTCGGGAAGCTCACGGGTGGAACCGTCGAGTCGCCCTTCTTCCGGGCCCAGTCGTATTACGACTCCGGCGACTGGCGCGGTACCCGGGAGTACGACGGAGGTGGCGCTCTCATGAACCAGGGCGTGCACGCCCTCGACCTGCTCCTCTGGTTCCTCGGCGACCCGGCGAGCGTCAGCGCGGCATCCGCATGCGTGGCGCATGAGCGCATCGAGGTCGAAGACGTCGTCGGTGCGGCGATCGCGTTCCGCTCCGGGGCGGTCGGCACCGCCTTCGCCTCGACCGCGGCCTTCCCCGAAAGCGGTGTTCGGCTGTCGGTGTTCGGCACGGAAGGATCAGCCACGATCGCCGACGGGCGCCTCACGATGCGCTTCGCCGACGACGAGGTCGTGATCGAAGACTCGGCTCCCGACGGCTGGTCGACGATCGACTGGGCGCACCGGGCACAGTACGTCGACGTTCTCGCAGCCATCGCCGAGAACCGCGCGCCGGCCATCGGCATCGAGGACGGCCGCCGCGCGCTGGCATCCGTCCTCGGCATCTACGAATCGGCCGAGACCGGCCGTGCCGTCTCTCTCATCTGAAATCCCGACACCATACCCACCCGGTGGTGGATTCTTCCACCACCGCTACCAACGGAGGTAGAAGCATGAAGCGCACAGCACGACTCAGCATTGCTCTCGCAGGCGTGACCGCAGTGAGCCTGGCACTTGCCGGCTGCGCGGGCGGTTCGACACCCGCCACGGAAGAAGGCGGCGATGTCACGCTGCGCTTCGCCTGGTGGGGTTCGGATGCACGCCACACGGCCACGCAGGCGGCGATCGATGCCTTCGAGGAGGCCAACCCCGGCATCACGGTGGAGGCCGAGTTCGGCGACTGGGGTGGCTACTGGGATCGCCTGGCAACGCAGACCGCCGGCGGCAACGCCCCCGACGTGATGCAGATGAGCGACGCCTACCTTGCGGAGTACGCCGGTCGCGGGGTGCTCCTGCCGCTCGATGATCGCGCGGAGATCGACTTCTCGGGTCTCGACGCAGGCGGCGTCGCGAGCGGCGAGGTGGACGGAAAGCTCTACGCGCTGCAGGCGGGAGCCAACTTCCCGGCGGTGCTCGCCAATCCGGCGCTCTTCGAAGCCGCGGGCATCGAGATGCCGGACGACAGCACCTGGTCGTGGGAGGACTACGTGCAGGTCGCGGCGGACCTCACCAAGGCCGGTGTCGGCGCTGTCGGCACCGACTCGATCATCGGAGACCCGGTGACGAACGCCTGGCTGCTGCAGCACGGCGACTCGCTGTTCACCGCAGACGGCAAGGTCGGATTCGACAAGGACGGCCTGACCGGGTTCTTCGAGCTCGTCTCCGAGCTCTCGACCTCGGGCGCCGCGCCTGCGGCCTCGGTCATCACCGAGCAGATGGTGCTCTCGCCCGATCAGTGGGGCATCGCCACGGGCAAGAGCGCGATGGGCTTCGCCTGGTCGAACCTGCTGACCACGATCGAAGGATCGCTCGGATCGGAGCTGGATCTGCTGCGCATGCCGACCGACAGCAAGGAATCGGGCCTGTACCTCCGCGGGGCGATGTATTACGCGATCTCCGCGGGCACCAAGCATCCTGTCGAGTCCGCGAAGCTCATCGACTTCCTGCTCAACGATGAGGCGGCAGCCGATGAGCTGCTCGCCGAGCGCGGACTGCCCCTGAACACGAGCATCCGCGAGTACATCGCCGACAAGGTCAGCGACCCTGAGCAGCGGCTCATCGCCTTCACGGTCGACAACGCCGACGCCCTCGGCACGGCGCCGTCGGTCCCCGCCGTCGGCGGCGGGACGTACGACCAGGTGATCCAGCGCGGCATCTCGGACGTGCTGTTCGGCACGCTGAGCCCCAAGGAAGCATCCGAGCGCGTGCACACCGAACTCAGCGACCTGTTGACGGCCGCCGGCTGACGGATCCTCTCGTGACAGACACCACCCTCACTCGCACCCCCTCCCGCGCCAAGCGCGGGAGGGGGTGGCGGGACTCCCTCGCCGCCTACGGGTTCCTCGCGCCGTGGATCATCGGCATGCTCGCCTTCACGATCGGGCCCGTGATCGCGTCGTTCTTCCTCTCCTTCACGCAGTACAACCTGCTGCAGCCGCCCACCTGGATCGGCACCAAGAACTACGAGATGATGCTGCAGGACGAGCGCCTGCACCACTCGATCGGCGTGACCTTCACGTATGTCGCGGTCGCCGTGCCTCTGCAGCTGATCGTCGCGCTCGCGCTCGCGATGCTGCTCGACCGCGGTATGCGCGGCATGTCGTTCTATCGCTCTGCCTTCTACCTGCCGTCGATGCTCGGCGCCTCCGTCGCGATCGCCGTGCTCTGGCGGCAGATGTTCGGCGCCGACGGACTCGTCAACCAGGTGCTCGCGATGTTCGGCGTGGAGGGTGCCAGCTGGATCGCGAGTCCCGACACGGCGCTGGGCACGCTCATCCTGTTGCACATCTGGACCTTCGGCTCCCCGCTCGTGATCTTCCTCGCGGGGCTGCGCAACATTCCGCGCATGTACTACGAGGCCGCGCAGGTCGACGGCGCAGGACCGCTGCGTCGATTCGGCGCCATCACGCTCCCGCTGCTGTCGCCCATCATCTTCTTCAATCTGGTGCTGCAGATCATCGGCGCATTCCAGACCTTCACGCAGGCCTTCGTGGTCTCGAACGGTACGGGCGGCCCCTCGGACGCCACGCTGTTCTTCACGCTGTACCTCTACCAGAAGGGCTTCCCGGGCTTCCAGATGGGCTATGCCTCGGCGATGGCCTGGCTGCTGCTGCTCATCGTCGCTGCGGTGACGGCTCTCAACTTCTGGATCTCGAAATGGTGGGTGTTCTATGAAGACTGAGACCGTAAGAACAGGCGCTGACGGCGAAGGCTCGGCAACGCAGCTGATCGTCACGGGGTCGACGGATCCGCGCCCGATGCGCATCACACGTACCGCGGGATCGCGCGTCCGATCCGTGCTCAAGCACGTCGGTCTCTCGCTGCTGGGACTGCTCATGCTGTATCCACTGCTCTGGATGCTCGTAAGCTCGTTCCGCCCCACGGAGGACATCTTCAGCTCGCCGGGCCTCTCGCTGGAGGGGTTCACGCTCGAGAACTACACGCTCGGCTGGGACGCGCTTTCGCACCCCTTCGGTCGATACCTGCTGAACTCCGCCGTCGTCGTGCTCGGTGCGATCGTCGGCAACCTCATCTCCTGCTCGCTCGCGGCCTATGCGTTCGCCCGGCTGACGTTCCGCGGCAGCAAGTGGATGTTCGGGCTCATGCTGCTGACGATCATGCTGCCGCTGCAGGTGATCATCGTCCCGCAGTACATCATGTTCAACTCGGTCGGCTGGGTGAACACGGTGCTGCCGCTGATCATCCCGAAGCTGTTCGCGACGGATGCCTTCTTCATCTTCCTCATGGTGCAGTTCATCCGCGGTCTGCCCCGCGAGCTCGACGAGGCGGCGCGCATCGACGGGTGCGGGCACTTCCGCACCTTCACGCAGATCCTGCTGCCGCTCATGACCCCGGCGCTCGCGACGACGGCGATCTTCACCTTCATCTGGACGTGGAACGACTTCTTCAGCCAGGTGATCTACCTCACCTCGCCCGAGTCCTACACGGTGCAGCCCGCACTGCGTGCGTTCCTCGATTCGCAGGGGCAGAGCTCGTGGGGTCCGCTGTTCGCGATGTCGATCGTCTCGATCATCCCGGTCTTCCTGGCGTTCCTCTTCGGCCAGAAGTACCTGGTGCGGGGTATCGCGACGACGGGAATGAAGTGAGCGCAGCGCTTCTCGGGTCCCCTCGGCTCCGCCGGGGGGACCTTTCCCGTCCGCCCGTGCGGATCGTCCACCTGGGTCTCGGGGCCTTCCACCGCGCGCATCAGGCCTGGTACACGGCCCGCGCTGCGGATGCCTCCGAGTGGGGGATCGCTGCTTTCACCGGTCGCGGTCCCGAGACGGCGCGCGTGCTCGCAGAGCAGGATGGCGTGTACACCCTGGTCGAGCGCGGAGCCGCGCACGACCGCTTCGAGATCATCGGCTCCATCGTCGAGACACGGGATGCATCGGAGACGACGGCGCTGCGGCGGCTGGTGAGCGACCCCGCAGTGACGGTCGTGACGCTCACCGTGACCGAGAAGGGATACCGGCTGGGGCCGGACGGCACGCTCGACCCGGGCGATGCCGATGTTCGTGCAGACATCGCCACGCTGCAGGCGGCTTCGCGCGGTGGTGGAGTGCCCGACGGCGCGCTTCGGACGATGCCGGCGCGGCTGTTCTGGGCGCTGGACGGGCGGTTCGCTCTGCGCGACGACGCGATCATCGCCGTGGTCTCCTGTGACAACCTGCCGGGCAACGGGGCAGCAGCGCGCGCCGCGATCGAGGGTGTCGCGACGGTCGTACACGGTTCTGTGCCCGCATGGCTGGATGCCGGCGTCGATTGGATCGAGACGTCGATCGACAGGATCACACCGCGCACGACCACGCGCGACCTCGCCATCGTCGAGGAGAACTGCCGGTACGTGGATCGTTCCCCGGTCGTCACCGAGCCGTTCTCGAGCTGGATCCTCAGCGGAGAGTTTCGAGCGGCCCGTCCGTCGTGGGAGACCGCGGGAGCGGAATTCGTTGAGGAGCTCGCACCCTTCGAGAGCCGCAAGCTCTGGATGCTGAACGGGGCGCACTCACTGCTCGCCTACGCGGGGATACTCCGTGGGCACGACACCGTCGCCGGCGCGATGGCGGACCCGATCTGCGCATCGATGGTGAACGATCTGTGGGACCTCGACGAGTCGATCCTTCGTACGTTCGACGCCGAGCTCGCCGTCGATGAGTACCGGGCAGCCCTGGTGGCCCGGTTCGAGAATCCGGCGATCGTCCATCAGCTGCGCCAGATCGCCGCAGACGGCAGCGTCAAGCTGCGCGTTCGGATCGCCGACCCGATACTGCGCGCGCGGGCTGCGGGTGGTGCGGGCGATGCGGGTCTTCGTGTGATCGCCGCATGGATCCGCTTCGTGCGGGATGAACTCGCGCGGGGGCACGCGATCGACGACGTCGCCGCCGACGAGCTCGCCCGGCGCGCAGCATCCGAGGATCCGATCGCAGCTCTGCTGGGAATGATCGCATCGGAGCTGGCGGACGACCCGCACAGCCTGGCGCGCGTCCGCGCGCAGGTCGGCGAAGGCGTGGCCATCGGCTGATGGTCGTGCGCGACTCTGCGCAGCGGATCGCGACCGTGACGTGCGGCGATCTGGGGAGTTGATCTTACGAAGAAGGCGGGCACCCCTCAGGGATGCCCGCCTTCTTATGTGTTGCGAATCAGCCGAAGATCAGCGTCAGCACGGTCGCGCCGCCGCCGACGAGGATGAGCGATGCGATCACGACCCATGCGACGATGCGGATGCGCCGGTTGCGCTTGTCGCCGAGGTCGCCGTAGTCCTCGCTGAGGTCGCTCATGCGACGGGCTCGGTGACGGTCGGGCCGAAGGCGGCGGTGAGCGTGGCCTTCGAGGTCTCGCGCAGCTCGGCGACGGATGCCGTGAAGACATCCTGGATCTCGAGCTGCGGCTCGCTGTCGGTGACGCCGATGCGCAGGACCGGGTAGCCCCGGCCTTCGCAGAGACCGCGGAACTTCACGTCGTCTTCGCGGGGAACGGTCACGATGACACGGCCGGTGGACTCGGAGAAGAGGGCGGATGCGGCATCCACACCATCTCGCTCCATGAGCTCGGTCAGCCAGACGCGTGCTCCGACGCCGAAGCGCATGACGCCCTCGGCGAGGGCCTGGCCGAGGCCGCCCTCGGACAGGTCGTGTGCCGAGGAGATCAGCCACTCGTCGCGCGCTGCGCCGATGAGACCGGCGAGGCGACGCTCGGCCGCCAGGTCGACCTTCGGGGGCAGGCCGCCGAGGTGGTTGTGCACGGTGTCGGCCCAGGCCGAGCCGGAGAGCTCGGTCGAGGTGGTGCCGAGCAGGTAGATGTTCTGCCCCTCGTCCTGCCAGCCCGACGGGATGCGACGCGAGACGTCTTCCATGATTCCCATGACGCCGACGAGCGGGGTCGGGTGGATCGGGGTGTCGCCGGTCTGGTTGTAGAAGGAGACGTTTCCACCGGTGACGGGGGTGCCCAGCTGGAAGCATCCGTCCGCCAGACCATCGACGGTCTGCCCGAACTGCCACATGACCTCGGGGTTCTCGGGGGAGCCGAAGTTGAGGCAGTCGGTGATCGCGGTGGGGGTGGCACCCGTGACGGCGACGTTGCGGTACGCCTCGGCGAGCGCGAGCTGTGCGCCCGCGTACGGGTCGAGCTGGCAGTAGCGGCCGTTGGCGTCGGTCGAGATCGCGAAGCCCAGGCCGGTCTCTTCGTCGACGCGAATCATGCCGGCGTCATCGGGGAAGGCGAGGGCCGTGTTGCCGAGCACGTAGTAGTCGTACTGGTTGGTGATCCAGCTGGTGTCGGCCAGGTTCGGCGAACCGACGAGCGCGAGGAACTGCTCCTTGAGCTCTTCCGGGTCGTTCGAACGGGGAAGGTTCTCGGCAGCATCCGCCTGCAGTGCGTCGATCCACGTCGGGTAGGCGACCGGACGGTCGTAGACCGGGCCGTCGACAGCCACGGTCGACGGGTCGACGTCGACGATGCGCTCGCCCTGCCAGTCGATCGTGAGGCGTCCGTCGCCGGTGACCTCGCCGATCACGCTGGTCTCGACCTCCCACTTGTTCACGACGGCCATGAAGGCGTCGATCTTCTCGGGGGAGACGATGGCCATCATGCGCTCCTGCGACTCCGACATGAGGATCTCCTCGGCCGTGAGCGTGGGGTCGCGCAGCAGCACGTTGTCGAGCGAGACCTTCATGCCGCTGTTGCCGTTGGCGGCCAGCTCGCTGGTCGCACAGGAGATGCCGGCGGCACCGAGGTCCTGGATGGCCTCGACGAGCTCGGCCTTGTAGAGCTCGAGGCAGCACTCGATGAGCACCTTCTCAGCGAAGGGGTCGCCCACCTGCACCGCGGGGCGCTTGGTGGGGCCGCCGTCGTCGAAGGAGTCGGAGGCAAGGATGGATGCTCCGCCGATGCCGTCGCCACCGGTGCGTGCGCCGAAGAGCACGACCAGGTTGCCGACGCCCGTGGCGTTGGCGAGCTTGAGGTCTTCGTGGCGCAGGACGCCGACCGCGAGCGCGTTGACGAGGGGGTTGGCCTGGTAGACGCCGTCGAAGATGGTCTCGCCGCCGATGTTCGGCAGGCCGAGGCAGTTGCCGTAGAAGCTGATGCCGCTGGTCACGCCGTGCACGACGCGCGCCGTGTCGGGGTGGTTGATGTCCCCGAAGCGCAGGGCGTCCATGACGGCGACCGGGCGTGCGCCCATCGAGATGATGTCGCGGACGATGCCGCCGATGCCCGTTGCCGCACCCTGGAAGGGCTCGATGAACGACGGGTGGTTGTGCGACTCGGCCTTGAAGGTGACGGCCCAGCCCTCTCCGATGTCGACGACGCCGGCGTTCTGGCCCATGCCGACCATGAGGCGCTCGCGCATCTCATCCGACACCTTCTCGCCGAAGCGACGCAGGTAGTTCTTGGACGACTTGTAGGAGCAGTGCTCCGACCACATGACTGAGTACATCGCCAGCTCACCCGAGGTGGGGCGGCGGCCGAGGATCTCCTTGATACGCGCGTACTCGTCGGGCTTCAGGCCCAGCGCGGCGTACGGCTGCTCCTTCTCCGGAGTGGCGATCGCGTTCGAGACAGAGTCGGGAACATGCTTCTTGACGGATGCTTCGGGGGTGGTCACGCGCACTCCAAGGGAAAGGGCCGGCGGGGCAGGTTCAGTCTACCGGCGCGAACTGGGCGTGACGCGTGGGTTGCGCGGCGTCCGCGAAGCGCGCGGCGAGAGCGGCGGCGGATGCGCGAAGCGGCTCCGGCCCGACGATGTGGAAGGGCGCGTCGAAGCGGGCTGCCTGGGCGAGAACGCCGGCCCACGACCAGGATCCGATGGTGATCTCTGTGGATGCGTCGCCGACGGCGCGTAGCTGTCCGTCGCCGATCCACGGGGCGACGGCCTGCGGGGGCAGCTCTATTCGCACAGTGCCGGTGCACGGCCACCGGTTCTCAGATGCCGAGCCCTTTGACCGTGCCGCGAGGAACGTCTCGGCATCGGGTGACGGCAGGCTGCGCGGGGTGAAGCGCGGCCCTGCTGGTGTGCGCGGCAGCATCCGATCCATCCGGAAGATGCGCCAGTCCTCGCGCTCAAGATCCCACGCGATCAGATACCAGAGGCCCGCGCGAGCGACGACGTCGTGCGGCTCGGTGCGTCGCGGCGGTCGGTCGGATGCCTCGCCGTAGTCGAACCGCAGGATCTGCTGAGCACGCACGGCGGCGGCGACGGCTTCGAGCACGGCGGGGTCGACACGTGCCTGCGCCGAGGAGTCGGTGAACTGGATGCCGTCGACGCGGTGACGCAGACGCGAGGGCATCACCTGACGCACCGTGGCGAGTGCGCGGGATGCAGCCTCATCGATGTCGATGCCGCTGGAGGGGATGCTGCGCAGAGCCACGGCGATCGCGACGGCCTGCGCCTCGTCGAAGAGGAGGGGCGGAAGCTCGGACCCGGCTTCGAGCGTGTACCCGCTGTGCGGACCCTTGCCGGAGGTGACGCGGTAGCCGAGGGCGCGCAGGCGCTCGACGTCGCGTCGCACGGTGCGGGCGCTCACCTCCATGCGCTCGGCGAGGACGTGACTCGGCCACTCCCGTCGAGCCTGCAAGAGAGACAGCAGCGCGAGGAGGCGATCAGTCGGACCGGACATGGTCTCATTCTGCGTGAAGTAGCGGACAGGAACAGGCCGCTTCTGTTGGGAACGTGGGTTGTGACGCAGCATCCGCTCGTCGACGGGATCAACCGAAAGGCCCTCTCATGGCGCTGACGACCACTACTCATCTCAACTTCCGCGGCACCGCTCGGGCGGCACTCGAGTTCTACCAGCGAGTCTTCGGAGGGGACTTGTCGATCGCCACCTACGGCGACTTCGGCGCGCCCGCGGGAACGCCTGGCGCCGATGGCGTCGTTTTCGGGGTGCTGAACGGCGCCGTGCGGCTCATGGCGTACGACGTTCCTGGCGGCGACGGCGCGAGCGTGGATGTCGCGAGCGTGGCGGGCTCGACCCGTCGGGAGAACGGGATGACGTTCACCGATCGCGCGTTCTTCCAGTCGCTGCGCGCGGACTCGTTGGAGGAGGCGACCGCGTCGTGGGAGGCGCTCGCTGACGGCGCGAACATCATCGAACCCCTCACCGCCTCAGCCTGGTCGGCAGGCTTCGGCATGCTGACGGACCGGTTCGGAGTCACCTGGGTGGTCGACGTCGCCGCGTAACTGACGTGATCACCTGAGAGGAGGCTTGGTCGGTTCTCCGAGCGCAGAACCGACCGAAGTCTCCTCTCATGTCGGAGCGCTCCGTGTCGGGTGAGTGGGCTGTGGAAAACTCCGGATGAGGCGGATGCTGCGCGGTTACCGTGGACGGATGATCACCCGCACACGCCCCGTCGTTGCGTTCACCCTCTTGCTCGTCGCGTTGGGCATGATCAGCGGGTGCGCCCCGCAGGCAGAGCCGGAACCGACGCCCAGCGCCGTGTTCGCCAGCGAGGAAGAAGCCTTCAAGGCGGCGGAGGAGACTTATCGGGCGTACAACGAGGTTTTCAACAATCTGAACTATCAGGATCTCGTCACGCTCGAGCCACTCGCGGAGCTCTCGACGCCGGAGAACTTCGCGTTGGAACGGAAAGCTGTGTCGGAGTTCGGGGCAGAGGGCATCGTTCGCGGCGGAAGGGCCGAAGTCGAGTGGTTCCGCCCTCAGGCCTACAAAGTGGGCGAGAGCTTGACCGCATGGTCGTGTATCAACATCAGCGCAACGACGTTCGTGGATTCGAGCGGCACGTCGATCGTCCCCTCGACGAGACCGAAGCGGTATGCGCTTGAAGTTGTCATGGTCTTGTACCGGAAGCAGTGGGTCGTTTCGGAAACGAGTGAGATGGAGGATCCGAGTTGTCCACCGTCTTGATCACGGCATACGTATTGGCGGTCGTCGCGGCACCAGCGCCCGCTGAGTTGAAGTCGGTTTCGTGCCCAACTGTCGTAAAGCAGGCCCTTGGTTACTGCCCAGGTATCAGCGTTGACGATGACGGCCTCGGAGTCGGCGGCGAGCAGGACACCGGGGGTGGCCCGGGAAGCCCTGGCGACGACGGCGGCTCAGGCGGTGACGACGACGGTTCGGGCAACGAGGTTGAGGCTGGGCCTCCGGCGGTCGTGCCCTTCGATCCCGAGGACTGCTTCCGGGGCTCCGACAATCTGAGTCCCAACATGTACTGTCCCCAGCCCGGCGAGGACCCGCTCCCGGTGATCACGATTCGCGACCTGGTGCGTTTCGTTCCGTCGGACAGCACAATTGCCGCTGAGCCCAACAACCTCGGCGTCGCAGGCCTGGCGACGAACTTCGTGGCGAACGCCCGGACGACGGTCGTCGAGGCGACCCTCTTCAACCGTCTGATCAGCGTCGAATTCACGCCGGTCGAGTATGACTTCGACTACGGCGACGGCGCAGCCGCAAGCCACGCCACGGGCGGAGCATCCTGGGAGTCCCTCGGACTCGCGCAGTTCACGCCGACCGATACGAGCCACGTTTACCTCGACCGCGGCACGTACACGGCGAGCATCACCGTCGACTACACGGCCCGTATCAACTTCGGATTCGGCTGGTTGCCGGTGGAGGGCACCGTCGCCGGGCCACCCGCGTCGCAGAGCATCCAGATCTTCGAAGCTCGCACCGCGCTTGTCGACCGCACATGCGACGAGGACCCCAAGGCCGCGGGCTGCTGAACGCATACGGAGGGGCGACGGTGCTCGCGCACCGTCGCCCCTCCGGCGAAATCTAGAGCTCGACCTTGCCGCTCTCTCCGCCGTCATAGGTCTCACCGGTGAGCTTCGCCTTCACCAGGCTGAAGACCGACGCGATCCTTCCGCCCGGCGTATCCCAGTACTGGGCCGACTCGGCGGCGAAACGCAGAATTCCGATGTCCGGATCCTCCGGTCCTTCGGGGAACCACGCCTCGACGAACGGGTTCCACAGGTCCTTGATCTTCTCCCGGTCGTCGCTCAGCCATGCGGTGCCCGACAGCGACAGCCAGGCATCGTCAGAACTCATCGAGACGTTGGCCTCTGCGTCCGCAGCGAGGTCCTTCACCGGGGAGGAGCTCTTCGAAACGAGGAACCAGAGATCCCCGTCGAACTCCGCCTCTTGGACGGTGAGCGGATGCGCGACCAGCTTTCCATCCGCATGCTTCGTGGTCAGCATGGCGAAGCGGAACTTCTTGATCAGTGTGGCGATCTTCTCGCGGTCTGTGGTGTCGGTCATGATTCACGCCCTTCTCGATCGGATACGGGTGTCCGAACACTCTCGCCGCGGAGGCGGGATTGCGCGAGGGGGTTGCGATATCGCCTTCCACCTACTACCGGGCTCCAGTCCTCGCGCGGTGGTGCCGCGCGACGCCAGTCGGTGATCAGTGCGTGTTCTCGGTCCCCAGAATCGCGCGGGCCAGCAGCTCGTCGGCGACCAGCACGTCGATGAGTCCCGACCGTGCGGCGGCCGTCGTGGCCGCCGCACGGTGGCTGCCGTACGAGGTCGCGATGATGTGCGGAACGTCGCGCAGTGCGTCCAGCGTCGCGCCGATCACGCGGTCATCGATGTCACTGCTGACGCAGCGCCCCTCGGCGTCGAACACTCGACCCGACACCTCTCCGACGGCCCCTGCGCTGCGCGCGGCTTCCGCCATCTCGCGCGGCACGATCGGATAGAGGGCAGACCCCGTCTCCTCCCACGTCCCCACCGAGACAACGGCGACATCCAGCGACGACACCCGCTCCAGACATTCGGCGATCTCCGGCTGCTGTCGCAGCGCCGCGGCAGCGTCCAGATCGCCGACGAACAGCGGGGCGTACATCGGGTGCGCGGTGCCCTCAGCGACGCGGGCGACCTGGCGGATGACCTCGACAGAACCGAGCCGATCTCCAGAGAACGTGAGAGCGCCCGCAAGCTGTACGACATCACAGGGGGCAAGCCGGTCGAGGTGATGGGTCATCGCCTCGATCGCCCGACTCCAGGTCAGGCCGATCGTCTGCCCGGCGTGCACCTCTTCGGCGAGGAGCGCGGCGAGTGCCCGCCCGATCCCGTCGATCGTCGGCGAATGCGCGGACTCATCCGCACGCGAGATCACGATCGCCGACTTCAGGCGCAGGTGTGCGGCCAGGCGGCGTCCGAGTTCCTCGTTCTCCTCGCTCGGGTCTCCGACCTGGATCCGCACGAAACCGCGGGTGCGCGCGGTGGAGATCAGACGTGCCACCTGCCACCGGGAGAGGCCGGTCTCGGCGGCGATCTGCACCTTCGAGTGGTCGTCGAGGTAGTACGAGCGGGCGACCCGGAGCATCAGCTCGTCGTCGAACAACTCGACAGAAGGGGGTTGCGTCGCCACGGGGAGCCTTTCGTCGGGCGTGGATGCCACCGCATCAACGCGCTCATATGAGCACAACTCTAGTGCTCAGAATTGAACTTTGGGCAGGTGCGTCGTACGTTAACCAGACCCGCGCTCAAACGTGAGCCTAGGTATGCTCAAAAGTGAGACACCCCTGGAGGAATCCCATGACCGCACCCACCCGTGGCACAGTCGCCGCTCGGGCTGAGGGCAAGACCGCTCGTCGCGCCACCACCGCAGCTTTCGCTGGCGCATTCATCGAGTGGTACGACTTCTATCTGTATGGCACCGCGTCGGCGCTGATCTTCCCGGCGGTCTTCTTCCCGGAGACGACTCCGGCGCTCGCGCTCATTCAGTCGTTCGCAGCCTTCGCAGTGGGCTTCCTCACACGCCCCATCGGCGCGATCCTCTTCGGTCACTTCGGTGACAAGATCGGCCGCAAGCCGATGCTGCTGCTGACCGTTCTGCTGATCGGCATCGGCACCTTCGCGATCGGCCTGATCCCGAGCGCGAACCAGATCGGCATCTGGGCTGCCGTGCTTCTGATCTTCTTCCGTCTCGTGCAGGGTGTCGGCATCGGCGGTGAGTTCGGCGGCGGATCGCTCGCTGCGCTCGAGAACGCGCCGACCGGCAAGCGTGGCCTCATGGGCAGCTTCCACCAGATGGGAACCCCCGCGGGTCTGCTCGTCTCGACGGGCGTGTTCAGCCTCGTGCAGCTTCTCCCGAAGGAAGCGCTGTTCGACTGGGGATGGCGTATCCCGTTCCTGCTCTCCGGTGTGCTCACGCTCTTCGCGTTCTACATCCGTCGTCACCTGCCTGAGACCAAGTCGTTCACGGAAGACGCAGAAGCCACCCGCAAGATTCCGTTCTTCGCCCTCATCCGCGAGAACTGGCGCGGCCTGCTCATCGGCATCGGCGCGCGTATGGCGGATGCTGTCACCTACAACGTCATCAACGTCTTCGCGATCTCGTACGCGACGATGTACATGGGTCTCGACAGCAGCTACATCCTGACCGGCTTCATCATCTCGGCCGCCGTGCAGATGTGCATCCTGCCCTTCATCGGTGCGCTCTCTGACCGCATCGGTCGCCGCCCGGTCTACATCGCCGGCATCGTGATCTGTGCCGTCGGCGCGCTGTTCTACTTCCCGGCGCTGCAGGTGGGCAACCCCGTCCTCACCTGGGCGATGATCATCCTCATCCACGCTGTCGGCACCGGAAGCATGTTCGCCATCCAGGGCGCGTTCTTCGCGGAGCTGTTCGGCACGCGCATGCGCTACACCGGCCTCGGCGTCGTCTACCAGGGCTCGGCCCTGCTCGGCGGTGCACCGACCCCGGCGATCGCCCTGGGCCTGAGCCTGGCGTTCGGCTCGTACTGGCCGGCCGTCATCTACCTCGTTGCCATCTGCCTCATCAGCATCGTGTGCGTCTGGCTGGCCGGTGAGACCAGCCGCGTCGACCTCAACCAGGTCGGACGCGCGCGTACCGCTGTCAAGGCCAGTGCAGCGGCCCTCAAGGAGAACGCATGACAACCCGCCCGAACATCGTGCTGATCATGACCGATCAGCAGCGCTACGACTCGATCGCAGCCCTCGGTCATGACCACGCGGTCACCCCTGTGCTCGACCGCCTGGTCAATGAGGGAGCTGCGTTCACGAACACGTACGTCGCAAGCCCCTCGTGCGCGCCGAGCCGCGCGAGCCTGTTCACGGGTCTGTACCCGCACAGCTCGGGCGTGCTGCGCAACGACGACCCGTGGAAGCACTCCTGGGTCGAGCTGCTGGCGGATGCGGGCTACCGCACCACCAGCATCGGCAAGATGCACACGTACCCGTACGAGGCTCCGGTCGGTTTCAAGGAGCGCCACGTCATCGAGAACAAGGATCGGGCGCACCCGAACCTGCCCTACTTCCTGGACAACTGGGACAAGGCGTTCTGGATCCGTGGGCTCGAGAAGCCGAGCCGTGTCACCTACCGTGATCTGCCCGACTACGAAGAGCGCCTCGGTGCCTTCGAATGGGAGCTGCCGGAGGACATGCACGCCGACAACTTCGTCGGCGGTCTTGCCGAGCACTGGCTGCGCACCTACCCGAACCGCGATGAGCCGTTCTTCCTGCAGATCGGGTTCCCCGGGCCGCACCCGCCCTACGACCCCACTCCGCGGCACCTCGACCCGTTCCGGGACAAGGACATGCCGGAGGTGCCGCGGTCGCAGGAAGACCTGGACAGCCAGCCGACGCCGCTCAAGGAGCTGCGCAAGCACCACCAGGCGAACGATCACGACGCGATCGTCATGCTGGAGAACCCCACGCTCGAGCAGCTGCAGCGTCAGCGCCGCCACTACTTCGCGAACGTCGCGATGATCGATGAGAAGGTCGGCGATCTGATCACGGCTCTCGACGAGCGCGGTGTGCTCGACAACACGATCATCGTGTTCACCTCGGACCACGGGGACGCCCTCGGCGACCACGGGCACTCGCAGAAGTGGAACATGTACGAGGGGTCGGTGAAGGTGCCCGGGATCATCTGGGGCCCGCCCTACCTTCGCGGGGCACAGGTGCACGACGGTCTCATCTCGCTCATGGACTTCGCGCCGACGATCCTCGAGTTCGCGGGCATCACGCCTCCCGCCTGGATGGAGGCGGACTCCCTTGTCCCGGCCCTCTCGGGTGAGAAGTGGGAGGGTCGCGAGTACGTGTTCAGCGAGCATGCCCGTGACTTCATCCTCACCGAGACGGCGCTCATGACGATGGTGCGCGACGCGCGCTACAAGCTCGTCGACTTCATCGACTATGACGAGGGTCAGCTCTTCGACCTGCAGGAAGACCCTCGTGAAGAGATCAACCTGTGGGCCGAGCCGCAGCACGCCGAGACGCGTGTGCGTCTGGAGAAGGCCATCGCGCGCTGGCGCGCCGAAAGCTCGATGCACACGGCCACCTGGGGGAAGGACTTCCGTTGATGGATGCTCGTACGACGATTCCGGAGCGCATGCGCGCCTCTGAGCTGCTCGCGCAGGACTCGCTGACGGTCGGCGATCGGCCTGTGCCCGTTCCTGCCGCCGATGAGGTGCTGATCCGCGTCGCCTCTGTGGGCGTCTGCGGTTCGGACACGCACTACTTCACGCACGGTCGCATCGGTCCGTTCGTCGTCGAGCAGCCCCTGGTGCTCGGCCACGAGGCATCCGGAGTCATTGTCGCGGTGGGCGAGGGAGTGGATGCTGCGCGCGTCGGCTCGCGCGTCTCGATCGAGCCGCAGCGGGCGTGCCGTGTCTGCGAGCAGTGCAAGAAGGGCGCATACAACCTGTGCCCCGAGATGCAGTTCTTCGCGACGCCGCCGATCGACGGTGCGTTCGCCGAGTACGTGACGATTCAGAGCGACTATGCGCACGACATCCCCGACAGCGTGTCCGCGCATGCGGCAGCTCTCATGGAGCCGCTGTCGGTGGGGATCTGGGCGTGTCAGAAGGCGGGTGTGACCGCGGGTTCTCGGGTTCTCATCGCCGGTGCTGGTCCGATCGGACTCGTCACGGCGCAGGTCGCACGCGCTTTCGGCGCGACCGAGATCATCATCACCGATATCTCGGAAGAGCGCCTCGCGGTTGCCGCGCAGCATGGCGCGACGCGTGCCCTGCACGCGAGCGAGTCTGTCGAAGAGATGACCGTTGACGCGTTCATCGATGCGTCGGGTGCGGGCCCCGCGATCCGCGCCGGGATCCCCGCGGTGAAGCCGGCTGGGCGGATCGTGCTGGTCGGCCTCGGCGCCGACGAGCTGACCCTGCCGGTCAACCTGCTGCAGAACCGTGAGCTGTGGCTCACCGGTGTCTTCCGCTACGCGAACACGTGGCCGCTGGCGATCGAGCTCGTCGCAGCGGGCCGCGTGAACCTCGATGCGCTCGTCACGCACACCTTCGGGTTGGACGACGTGGAGAACGCGCTCATGGCCGGACGGATCCCCGGAGCACTGAAGGCCATCGTCGAGCCGTGGCGATGAGCAGGAGCCGGCTCGTCGTGATCGGCGAGTCTCTGGTCGATGTGATCGTCGAACCCTCCGGAACGCGCACCGCGCGACCGGGGGGTTCGCCCATGAACGTCGCGATCGGCGTGGCGCGCCTGGGCATTGAGGCGACGCTGATCACCGCGTTCGGCGGCGACGCCTACGGTGCGCTCGTGCGGGAGCACATCGAGCGCGAGGGTGTGGAGCTGCTCAACGGGGGTCGGGAGGAACGTGCGACCAACGAAGCCATCGCCACACTGGGTGCGGATGGTGCGGCCACCTACGTCTTCCGACTCGAGAACCACGTGCAGGATGCCGCCGCACTGCTCACCGAGCGCGAGATCACGCACCTGCATGTCGGATCGCTCACCGCGATCACCGACGAGGAGTGGGTCGGCACCCTCGCGGCCGTGAATGCCGCACGCTCGTCGGCCACGGTCAGCTACGACCCGAACTGCCGCCCGGACTTCGGTGTCTCCGTCGACGATGCGCGCACCCGCGTGGAGGCGTTCGCCGCAGCATCCGACATCATCAAGGCCAGCGACGAAGACCTCATCTGGCTGTACCCGGGCGAGGAGTTCGACGTGATCGCCAAGCGCTGGCTCGCCGGCGGGGCGCGCCTCGTCGTCGTGACGCAGGGGGATGGCGGGCCAGTCGGCTACACAACGGGGCTTCGTGTGAGCGTCGCCACTCCACGAATCGACGTCACCGACACCGTCGGCGCGGGCGATTCATTCATGGCCGCGATGCTTGCCTGGTGCGACGATCACCGGATGCTGGGCCACGGCGCCCACACGCCTCTCGGCGCCGATGACCTCGGGCACCTGCTCGGCTTCGCCGCGCGCGCGGCTGCGATCACCTGCACGCGGGTCGGGGCGAACCCGCCGACGCGTGCCGAGTTGGACGCGGAGCTCCGCGCTTAGACGCGGATGTAGGCGGCGCCAGCCCACTGCGCGTCGCTGAGTGCGGCGATCGCAGAGGGCGTGGTCAGGACGCCCGGCTGCAGGGCGTCCATGGCGATGGTGTGCGCGCGCATCCCGACTTCGCAGGCCTCGACGGTTGCGAACTCGGGCAGGCGGAGTTCCTCCGCGTCGCGGGTGATCCCGGTGATCGCCGGTCCGTTGACGATGATCCGGATCTGCGCGTCGGGGTGGAAGCGGTGCAGTGTGCTCGCGGATCCGATCGCCCGGGCGACGTCGGCAGGGGCGTCGGAGACGTGGATGACGACGTCACGGGATGCGGTCATGAGGCTCCTTGCGGTGAGTGGATGCCTCCACCATACGAAAACGGGGTGGAGCGCGTTCGGGTCGCGCTCCACCCCACCGGAGGCGCTGACTCCGGGGGAATCGTCAGCGCCGGGGCATCCGGTTGTCTTACTGCACCGACCAGCCGCCGTCGGAGGCGACGATCGCGCCGTTGATGTTGACGGCGTCGTCGCTGAGCAGGAAGGTGATCGACGCGGCGAGGTGCTCGGCCGTGGCGACGGTCGGGATCGCCTGCTGGAACGGCGCGAGGCGAGCCGAGCCGACCTCGGACATGTTCGGCGGCATCGGGATGCCGGTGGCGACACCGCCCGGGGCGACCGAGTTCACGCGGATGCCCTTCGGCCCGTACATGAACGCCGCCGACTTGGTGACGCCGATGATGCCGTGCTTGCTGGCCGTATAGGCGTTGCCCGAGGCGTTGCCGCGCAGGCCCGCTTCGCTGGAGACGTTGAGGATCGATCCGGTGCCTGCGGCCTCCATGAGAGGGAGAACCGCGCGCATGAGCTTGAACGGCGCGGTGAGGTTGATCGCGATGACGCGGTCCCACACGGCATCCGGGGTTTCGCCCGCGGGGGAGAAGTCGTCGTTGATGCCGGCGATGTTGGCGAGTCCGTCGATGCGGTCGCCCGCGGCGGCGATGACGGCGTCGATCGCGTCCTGCTTCGTGAGGTCGCCGGCCACCGTGATGATGCCCGGGAACTGGGCCTTGAGGGCGTCGAGCTTCTCGGCGGAGATGTCGGCAGCGATCACGCGGCCGCCTTCGCGCGCGATGCGGGAGGCGGTGGCCTTGCCGATTCCGGATGCTGCGCCGGTGACGATGATCGTCTTGCCGTCGAAGCGTCCGGGGGTGACTTTCTCGACCCAGCCGGTCGGCTCGGTCTCGGCCGGAATCTCGCCGCCGTTGGCCGCGCGCACCAGGTCGTCGACGACGGACTGCGGCATCTGGCCCTGGCTCAGCGCGACGAGTTGCTGCAGCGGCAGGCCGAGAATCGGAGCGAGCGAATCGGCGTTGGCGCCGGACTGAGCGAGGAGGCCCTTGATGAGCTCTCCGCCGGTCGGATCATTCAGCCAGTCGCCGATGGAGGACTGAGCGGTAAGTGCCATGACATCTCCTTCTTGTTGCCTACAGTGGCGATAACGCAACGCATTGTCTACTTATTCCAGCGTACGCCCGATAGCCTTGATTTGTGCCTCGTCCTCGCAGTGAAAAAGCCCGCCAGTCGGTTCTGGCGTCGATGCGCGCCGCCCTCGCGGCCGGCCAGTACGAGGCGCTGACGATCGAGGGCCTCGCCGCCGAGGCCGAGGTCTCGAAACAGACGATCTACCGCTGGTGGCCGTCGAAGGCCGCGATCCTCGGTGAGGCGCTGCTTGAGGGTGAACTGCCGGGGGCGGATGCTTCGGTGCCGATGACCGACGATCTTGAGGGTGACCTGCGGGCGTGGTTCTCGCTGTCGTCGGATGCCGCGGATAACGTAGAGGTGGCGCGGGCGCTCATCTCGGTTACGGCGACGGACCCCGAGCTGGGTGCGGCGTTGAACGACCGGTTGGGCGCTCCAGTGAGGGAATGGGTGACGACGAGGCTGGCGCTCGCTGTCGAAGCCGGAGAGGTACGCGCCGACGTGGATGCCGCGGTCATCGCCGAGCAGTTCGTCGCGATGTCGTCCTACGCGGTTCTGCTTGGCAGGCCTCTGGGCGGCGCCGGGGCGGATGCCATTGTCGATGTAATGATGCGGGGGATCCGGTCGTAACTTTCACCCCGAAGGTAGGACTCATCATGGAGTCCTCGAAAGGGGTGCGGACGAGCGTCGCCTCTATTCGATGGGTGGCTCACCCTCGTCGGCAGCTGCCTTCTTGCGCGTGAACATCGCCGTCACCTTGCCGCGCGCATTCTCGGCCGCCGAAGCGACAGCGCTGCCGGCGTCTTTCACGGCTGTGAGTGCTCGCGCCTCGTCTGGGACCCCATCACCGTCGAGATCGACCGCGCGGAAGTTGTCGGCAGCTTTTGTCGCCGTGCCAGCGACGGCGCTGCCCGCGCGTTTGACGGCCGTGAGGGCGCGCGCCTCATCGGGAATGCCATCACCATCCAGATCGACCGACCGGAAAGCCTCGGTCGCGGAGCTGAATTTGCCCCAGACGTTCTCACTAAAGTCCTTGACGCTGCTGGCTGCTGACTCGAGCGCGACTGATGCACGAGACGGCTCGCCCTCCTTCGCGCGCTTCTCATAGTCTCCAAGCCACTCTGGGAAATCGAGGGGCGTCTCCGGGAAAGCGAGACGTGAGGCCTTGACGACGTCCCGCCCGAAGGTGAAGCTGCCGACTCCGCCGATGACCGCTCCGACGCCAAACGGAATCGCCTTTCCGATCGTGCTCGCGCCCATCTTGCCGCCGAGCTTGAGAGCCTCGCGTCCGATGACAATGGTTAGCGGCGCAAGGGCAGAATCGGGAAGCTGTTCAGTCAGGATCTCGCCCCACCCCTTCGGCAGCGTCTTGGCGACCACGCCCGAGGCTACGGTGCGAGCCTGACCTACCCCTCCAGCTCCGAACGATGTCAAGACCATGCGACTTACTTCGCTCTGCGATTTTTGCCCGAGCAGCATGCCGAGCACGAGAGGGCGGGCGCGGTCGGGGTCGGTGACCGGGATGCCGTGGAGCTCGGCGACGGCAAGTACGTAGAGAGCGCTGGTCTCATAGAAGAAAAGCAGATCGGCCACGCCAAGCCCGAGCGCGACGGGGATCCCGACGCCAGGGATCGCGGCAGACGCACCAACTCCGCTGCTGGTGATCGTGACAGTGGCTACGTATCGGCTCTCGAGCTCCTTTAGGAGGTCTGCCGGAGAGGCGTCGGGCTTGTCTCGCCGCACTGAGCGCAGGTACTCGAGCACAACGGGTCGCTGAACCGCAATCGCCTTAAAGATCTGCGCCTGGAAGCCGTCGCCCTGAGCCAGCTCCTTCGCTTTCTCGGCTACCAGTTCTGGAGGAACGTCGAGGGCGCGGGCGGTGTCCGCTTCTTCCGGCGCGGTGGGAGGCGTCGGCTCTGCGACATTGCTCATTGGATTCTCCAGGGAGTGAAGACGTTGATTCCGGGCAAGTCGCCACGAGAGTCATAGTAGGGCGGGAGGAGCGGCTCCCGTACTCACGTGACAGCAGACGGGGCCATGTTCCTTGTGGTGCTTTTGTGTGGTCTGTCTAGCAGCACCCCCGGACATCCCTAGGTGCCGACAGAACTGCGCCATGATGGAGACGGCGCGTGTTCGGCGCCAGGGACAGGGGCATTCTTCGTGGTCAATCACGTCAACTTCATCTGGAACATCGCCGAGTCGCTGCGGGGGCCGTTCAAGCCGTCGGAGTACGGCTCGGTGGTTCTGCCGTTCACGGTGCTGCGGCGTCTCGACGCAGTTCTGACGGAGACGAAGCCGAAGGTAGCCAACGTCGCCAAGGCGACCGAGACGATGCCTGACGTGCTGCGGCACCTGCGGCTGACGGAGGCCGCTGGCCACCAGTTCTACAACACCAGCACCTTCGATTTCGCGAAGCTCGTCGCCGACCCTCAGGATCTCCGAGCAAACTTCGCGGCCTACCTCGCGGGTTTCTCAGAGAACGTACGCGACATCTTCGAGCGCTTCGAGTTCGAGAAGACGCTCAACAAGCTCGCCGAGAAGAACAAGCTCTACTCGGTCACCGAGAAGTTCGCGCAGGCCGACTTCCACCCCACCGCGGTCAGCAACATCGAGATGGGTCTCATCTTCGAGGAGCTAATCCGGTGGGCCAACGAGCGCTCGAACGAGACCGCGGGTGATCACTACACGCCCCGCGAAGTGATCGCACTGATGGTGCAGTTGCTGTTCGCGCTTGACGATGACGCATTGTCGAAGTCAGGTGTCGTGCGTTCCATCTACGACCCGACGGCGGGCACCGGAGGGATGCTGTCGGTCGCGGATGAGTTCCTGCGGAAGATGAACCCCGACATTCAGTTGAACCTGTACGGGCAGGATTACAACGACGCCTCGTACGCGATCTGCAAGGCCGACATGGTCATCAAAGGACAGGATGTCGACAACATCGCGCTTGGCGACACTCTCACTGAGGATGCGTTCGACGAGAAGAAGTTCGATTACGGGCTCTCCAACCCGCCCTTCGGCGTCGACTGGAAAGACCAGCGGGCGTACGTCGACGAGGAGCACGCGCGCCTCGGCTTCAACGGACGCTTCGGCCCCGGAACCCCCGCGGTCAGCGATGGGGCGATGCTGTTCTTGTTGCACCTGGTGTCGAAGATGCGCAAGCAGGAAGACGGCGGCTCCCGCATGGCGATCGTCCTCAACGGGTCACCGCTGTTCTCCGGCGGCGCCGGCGGCGGCGAGTCGAACATCCGCAAATGGCTGCTCGACAATGACCTCGTCGAGGCGATCATCGGGCTGCCAAAGGACATGTTCTACAACACCGGCATCTCCACGTACATCTGGGTGCTCACCAACCGCAAGGACGATGACCGCAAGGGTCGGGTGCAGCTGATCGACGGCCGGGAGATGTTCACCAAGCTCCGCAAGGGTCTCGGCTCCAAGCGCAACGAACTCTCCCCGAAGAACATCGAGACGATCGTCGGGCTGTACTCCACGTTCGAGGGCGGCGAGCACTCGAAGATCTTCCGCAACGAGGAGTTCCTGTACCGGACGATCACGGTCGAACGCCCGCTGAAGCTCAATTGGCAGGCCACTGCCGAACGGATCAGTGCGGTTTTCGCCGCGAAGGCGGTGCAGAAGCTCAAGGAACCGGATGCTGATGCTCTGCGAGCCGCGCTAAACAGACTCGGCTCAGAGACGGTCTGGAAGAACCGGGGCGAGTTCCAGAAGGCGTTGAAGGATGCTGCGAAGCTCGAAGGTTTCGCCCTTGCCGCGCCGCTGCTCAAGACGGTGACGAACGAGCTGGGGGAGCAGGACGACACCGCCGACGTCTGCACTGATGCAAAGGGCAAGCCCGAGCCTGACGCATCGCTCCGCGACACCGAGAACGTGCCGTGGGGCGAGGACGTCGACGCCTATGTAGCCCGCGAGGTTCTGCCGTACGCGGACGATGCGTGGGTCGATCATGCAAAGACCAAGGAAGGCGCGGAGATCCCCTTCACTCGTCACTTCTACCGGTACATCCCGCCGCGACCGCTGGAAGAGATCGACCGTGACCTTGACGCTGTGATGGACCAGCTCCGCGCCATGTTGGTCGAGGTTGAACGGTGATCCAGGAAGGCGCGACTCGGACGAGACTCGAGTGGGCGCCCGACATTCCAACCGCATGGGATGTCGTCAACTTGAAGATGCTCGCGAGGATCTTCGCTGGCGGCACTCCGGATCGGAAGAACGTCGACTACTGGTCCGACGGCACGGTTCCATGGTTGAATTCGGGGTCCGTGAACGACTGGGCGATCTCGGCGCCGTCGGAGTTGATCTCTCAGGGAGCGTTGCACAACGGGGCGACCCGGTGGGCGCCCAAGGGCTCGGTCTTGGTGGCACTTGCTGGGCAAGGCAAGACCAAGGGGATGGCCGCGCGACTGGAGATCGACAGCACTCTCAATCAGTCTTTGGCCGCAATCGTCCCCGGCCCCTCGATCGACTACCGCTTCCTTCAGTACTGGCTGACGTCCAATTACGGGAACATCCGCGGGCTCGCTGGGGGAGACCTTCGCGACGGACTCAACCTTCAGCACATCGGTTCGATCCAGGTCCCGAGGCCGCCTGTCGAGGTGCAGCGGGCGATTGCGGACTATCTGGATCGGGAGACAGCGCAGATCGACGCGTTCATCGCGAAGAACGAGGAACTCATCACCCTCCTCACCGAACGCCGCGCCGCGGTCATTGCGCACGCCGTGACCCGCGGGATCGACGCCAAGGCCCCGCTCAAGAAGAGCGACGTGGAGTGGTTGGGAGACGTCCCAAGCCACTGGTCGGTTCAGCGGTTGGCTTCAACAGTTGCCCGTGCGCGAAATGGTGTCTGGGGTGCTGACCCGGAAGGGGGCGGAGAAGATCTCCGTTGCGTGCGCGTGGCCGATTTTGATCGGCCTACGCAGCGGATCCATGATGCCGCTCATACGCTTCGAAAGCTGACGCCATCTGAGCGCGCTGGACGGGTCTTACGAAACGGCGATCTGCTGCTCGAAAAGTCCGGCGGGGGTGAGAAGTCTCCGGTCGGCTTCGTGGTCCTCTACGACCGGGACGAGCCGGCGGTGTGCTCCAACTTTGTTGCTCGAGTGGAACTGCGCGCGGGCATGGATCCGAAGTTCTGGACCTATGTGCACGGAGCCATGTATCGGCTGCGGATCACGGAAAAGTCTCTTAAACAGTCGACGGGGATACAGAACCTTGACCAGTCGGCCTACTTCAACGAGTACGTTGCCGTCCCGCCCTACCGTGAACAGTGCGTGATCGCCGAGCAGGTCGAGCGACGGACTGCGGAGATCGACGCAGCAGTGGCGACAGCACGCCTGAGCGTTGAGCTCGCTCGCGAGCGCCGTGCTGCGCTGATCTCGGCGGCGGTAACCGGGAAGATCGATGTGGGGGTAACGACATGAGTGGTGTTGCGGGGGCTCATCTGGAGTCGATGCTGGAGAACGAGATCGCCGAGCATCTCGCCGCGAACGGATGGTTGTACTCGCCGAATGACGCAGGCTACGACCGAGAGCTCGCGCTATTCCCCGAGGACGTGCTCGGCTGGCTGGAGGACACCCAGCCGACCGAGTTCGCGAAGGTGGTTCGTCCCAATGACGCAGAATCCCAGCGGGACACCGCTGGTCGCGACGTTCTCGCTCGCCTCGCGAAGTCGCTCGATCTGGACCCGCTGAAGAACGGCGGGACGATCCGCATTCTGCATGAGGGATTCTCGATGGTCCCTCAACAGGGTGGTGCGGTGAAGTTCCGCCTCGCCCAGTTCCGCCCGGTGACGACGAACAACCCCGACACCCTGGGCGCGTACGCGAAGATGCGCGTGCGGGTGATGCGTCAGGTGCACTACTCGACGAAGCATCCAAACAAGTCGTTGGATCTCGTGCTGTTCGTCAACGGCATCCCGGTCGCCACGGTCGAGCTGAAGACCGACTTCACCCAGTCGATCGGTAACGCCGTGAACCAGTACCGGTTCGATCGCTCACCGGGGGGTGAACCGCTGTTCGCGTTCGCCAAGCGGTCGCTCGTGCACTTCGTCGTCTCGAACAGTGAAGTGCGGATGACAACGAAGCTGGCGGGACCGGATACGCGGTTCCTGCCGTTCAACCGCGGCCATGATGAAGGCGCCGGCAACCCGCCCAACCCGGCCGGTTCCGCATCCTCGTACTTCTGGGAAGAGATCCTGCAGCGCGACACCTGGTTGCAGGTGCTCGGCTCGTTCGTGCATCTGCAGGTGGAGGTCGACGTTGACCCCGACACAGCGAAGAAGACACGCACGGAGAAGATCCTGTTCCCGCGCTACCACCAGTGGCGCGCCGTGAACCGCCTGGTGGCGGCAGCGCGAGAAGAAGGTGCCGGTCACCGCTACCTCGTGCAGCACTCGGCTGGATCGGGGAAGACGAACTCGATCGCATGGCTCGCGCACCGGCTGTCGCAGCTACATGACGAGCAGAACGAGAAAGTCTTCGACACGGTGGTCGTCGTCACCGACCGCACCGTTTTGGACAAGCAGCTTCAAGATGCCATCGCCCAGTTCGAGAAGCACGCTGGCGTCGTGCAGTCGATCACGCGCGACGGCGGCGAATCGAAATCGAGCGAGCTGGCCTCAGCGCTGACGGGCGGCAAGCAGATCGTTATTGTGACGATCCAGACGTTCGAGGCGTTGATCACGACGATCCAGTCGAAGCCCGAATTGCGGGGTCGCAGATTCGCCGTGATCGCCGACGAGGCGCATTCATCGCAGACCGGGTCTACGGCAGGCGCACTGACCAAGGTGCTCTCGCCGCAGGAGCAAGCGGCGGTGGCCGAGGGCGCGACGATCGACTCGGAAGCGTACTTGCGGTGGGCGATGGAGGTGACGGGGAACGCCTCGAACATCTCGTACTTCGCGTTCACCGCGACTCCTAAGCCGAAGACGCTCGAACTGTTCGGTCGTGAGCCCGTCGGTGGGGGAACACCGGAGCCGTTCGATCTGTACTCGATGCAGCAGGCGATCGAGGAAGGGTTCATCCTCGACGTGCTGCAAAACTACACCCCGTACAAAGTGGCGTGGCAGCTCCAGCATCCGGGATCTGACTACGAGGCGCCTGGTGAAGTCGACGAGTCGACTGCGGTGAAGGCGCTCGTTCGGTATGTGCGACTGCATCCGACCAACATCAGCCAGAAGGCGAAGATCGTCGTCGATCATTTCCGCCAGTTCGCGCAGCCGCTGCTCGACGGCAAAGCGAAGGCGATGGTCGTGACAGGGTCTCGCTTAGAAGCCGTGCGCTGGAAGAAGTACCTCGACGCGTATCTGTCGGACTCGCACATTCAGGGAGTGAAAGCACTGGTCGCTTTCTCCGGCACGGTCGAAGACCCCACGGATGTGGGCGAGGGGCTGACCGAGAAGACGCAGAATCCGGGGCTCTGGACCTCTGATCTCGCGGCGGCCTTCAAGCCATCGACGTACAACGTGATGATCGTCGCGGAGAAGTTCCAGACCGGATTCGATCAGCCGCGGCTCGTGGCAATGTATGTGGATCGCAAGCTCGGTGGTGTGCAGGCGGTGCAGACCTTGTCACGGTTGAACCGGACGTACCCGGGCAAGGACAAGACGTTCGTGCTCGACTTCGTGAACGAACCCCTCGACATCCTCGATGCCTTTAAGGACTACTACCGAAAGGCGGAGCTCACCGCGACGACCGATCCGAACCTCATCTACGATCTGGTCTCGAAGCTCGACAGTGCCGCGATCTACACGATGGCTGAGGTCGAGCAGGCGTTCGATGCGGCCCTGGCTGGTGGCGTTAATGCCAACAGTGCGGTGAGCGCTGCGACCGCGCCTGCGGTCGATCGATTCGCGAAGCGCTGGTTCAACGCGGTGACGGATGGCGATGGTGCCGAGCAGGACGAGCTGAAGCTGTTCAAGAGCGACGCGGGGCAGTTCGTGAAGTTCTATGACTTCATTTCGCAGGCGCGGAATCTTGAGGACACCGACCTGCCGCGCCGGCACTATTTCTTCCGACGCATCCTTCCGCAGCTCGTGACGGCGACGTGGGAAGAGCCGGTGGACATCTCGAAGGTGAAGTTGTCGCAGTACAGCGTCACTCCGGGCGAGGCCGTCAAACTCACTCTCGCGCAGGGCCCGGGTCTTGACCCGATCACCGCGATCGGCTCGGGCGCTATTCACGAAAAGCACCGCAGTGCGCTCGAAGAGATCATCGGCAAGCTCAACGACCGGTTCGGCGACAAGTACGGAGTCGGTGCTGTTGACCTCACGGTGAATCACATCGTCGGGAAGCTCGCGGTTGATTACGACCTCGCGCGGCAGGCCGAGGTGAATACGCCTCAGCAGTTCGCCGAATCACCGGCGCTGCCGAAGGCGTTCGCAAAGGCCGTGATTGAGGTGCGGGATGAGACGCCGATGCTCGTCGACGACATGCTCGGAGATACGAGCTTGTTTGCGGAGTTGAGCAAGGCGCTGCCGGCGATGTTGTATGAATTCTTGAAGGGTAAGGACAAGGACAAGGGCAAGGGCAAGGTTGCCGGAGACGGTACGGGGCCTGACGCGTTCGATGAAATCTGATCGGAATTCTCTCTCACCTATGAAAGGACTGAATTTGGACTCCGCTGCAGAATCTGGGTCGGACTTTGAACAACGGGCCATAGTTCTTGCACGCGCGCTTCACGACCCGATGGGGATCCAAGGCGCGGTGATGTTCGGCGGCCGCGAACGAGACGGTCCCTTCGTAGGCCATGACGAGATCCACGCCTACGAGTTCACCGTTGGTCGCACGAAGGAGAAGGCCGAGAAGGACGGAGAGAAGCTTGCGGAGCTGCTCAAAGCAGTCGGTGGGCTTCCCGGGAACGCCTTGAAGAGTCGCACCGGGTGGTTTGTAACTCGGGAAGAGCCGACTCCCGATCAACGCACGACGGTCGACGCGATCGGGAGGCGCAGGGGTGAGAGGCTTCATGCCATCAGCATCGGAACTCTCCATCAGCGGATGGTCAATTCGGAGAAATACATCCAAGCCCGTGACAACGCGCCGTTTGGCAGTACCGCCTTCGGAGGGCAGCGACGTCCAGGGAAGGCACCGAACGTCCCAGTAGTTCTTGAAGCCGCGAATGGTGAACCGACCTCTGTGCAGGGCCTCGTAGATCGCCTCCTTCAAGGTCAACGATCTCTGTTGGTGGGCAACTACGGCGTTGGGAAGAGTCATACGCTGCGCGAGATCTATTCGGCGCTCCGGAAGGAGCACTTTAAGAAGGGGAAGCTCACACCGTTTCCCGTCCACATCAATCTCCGTGATTGCGCTGGTCTCAAGTCTCCGGCAGAGATTCTGCGTCGACACGCTGAAGAAGTTGGCTTTGATCATTCTGGAGGGCTGATCTCGGCCTGGCGGGCCGGCGCGTGCATTCTCCTGCTGGATGGCTTCGACGAAATCGTTCCGAGTCGATGGTTCGGCGCCGCCAGTGATCTAAAAACGGTGCGTTGGGAGGCGTTGAGCCCCATCCGCCGCCTCGTGAGTGAGACTCCGGTGGGCGCGGGCATTGTCGTGGCCGGCCGCTCCCACTACTTTTCGGGGCAAGCGGAGATGGTTTCGGCGCTCGGGTTCAAAGCTTTCGAACAGTTCTCGGTTCCGGACTTCGACGAGGCACAGATGTCGGAGTTCTTGACTCAATCGGGAGTGACGTGGACCGTCCCCGACTGGGTTCCGACCAGACCACTACTGTTGGGATATCTCGTCTCGATAAGCGCGGAGAATGCATCCAACGTCGCATTGTCAACCACTCGGGCCACCGGATGGCGCAAATTCGTAGATGCGGTATGCGAACGCGAAGCGCAGATGTTCACAGCAGTGCGGCCAGAAACGATTCGCAGCATCGTTTCCAGAGTAGCTACTCTGGCGCGATCACGGTCCGATGTCACAGGCCCAATCGACATGGACATGCTTAGGCAAGCGTTTGTGTCCGTCAACGGCTTGCAGCCCGATGAAGAAGGTGTGCAAGTGCTCCTTCGGCTACCTGGCCTTGCGGCAGCGGATCCCGATGATGCAACAGACACACGTGTTTTCGCCGACCGTGACCTCGCAGACACCGCATACGGCCTAGACCTCGCCGACTACGCGATGGATCCTTACGGTGACACCCATCCGCTCAGTGGGGTGGCGTCATGGGCAACCGCGTCGAGTGATCTGGGAATCGAGGTCGCGACAGATTCACTCAATGAGATGGGCGTTCCCTCTGCAACTGTTCTCTCTGCGTTGGTGGCGCGAGACAAGCAAGAGCGGTTCGACGCTGTGATGGCAGACCTGATTCGTGTCGCCGCGGAACTGCCGTGGGAAAACCGGCCAGTCACCTCCAGCTTTCAGATCTCGGGGGTGTACTTCGAGCAGTTGGTGCTGTCTGATCACCCGATTTTCGCGGCCACGACGATTCGCGACTCGGTCATCGAATGCCTTGACGTGGGGGGTGTCGACGAGGCGAGCGCGGTACCACACTTCCAGCAGGACCTGATCGGCCTGCTCGATGGTGTGACGGGCCTGCCCCGGTGGCTCGAGGCTCGGTTCGTCGAATGTGAGATTGACCGCTTCAGCATCGCGACTCACACGACCGCCGGCATTATGCAGCTTGGTATCGATCGTGACTCTCGCATTGCGTTGAGCATCCTAAAGAAGGTCTTTGGGCAGCGTGGATCTGGGCGCAAGGAGGGGGCCCTCAGCCGAGGACTAAGCCTGACCGATCGACCTCTGGTCCCTAAGGTGATCGACGAGCTTGTTTCTCAGGGCCGGCTCCAGAAATCGAGCTCCGGCAACAGCATCCTCTATCTTGGAGTGAAGTCCAGACGGAAGGATGCGCTTCAGGCACTCGCGTCTCCCGCGGATTTCCGTCTCTGATTCCGCCTAGGCGGCGTTAGGTAGTTCTGGTCATTCAATTGCGTTTGTGTGTGAGAGTAGGTCTTCGGCGACGTCTCGAAGCCGGAAAACCAACTCACTCGGCCCGCCGCTCAGTTCCATCGTATGCGCCACAACTGTTGTTCCCGTGGCCGCAATTTCGTATTGCTGCGGCTCGACATCTCCAGAGACGTAAAGCAGATGCGCTTCCGAGACTCCCGCCGTGATCGCGTACGCAAGTGCCTGGTACACGTCCGCATTCGGGGGTGAGGCACCTGTCGCTCCCCACACCTTGTACTTCGTATCGGCAACGGCGACGATGGCCCCGTCCCTGGAGATCACGATGTCGGGGCGCAGGTGAACCTTCCCGTCCACGTCGAGCCGCCAGTCTGATACCTGAAGGTCGACGTCGAACCCCTCCGGTTCGAGGACGTCCCGAAGGCAGCGTCCGACGAATTCCTCATAGACAAGCGCCGCGTTCAAGAGGAACGTTGAGCCGCTGCTCGTGCCGAGCGCGTGCGCCCACGATGTTGCCTCGAGGATCCACCGCGCCAACCAGAGCGCTGGGCGATAGTGCGCGTTCAACCGCGACTCGGCAGGAACCGGCACGCTCCGCTGGTACGTAAGATCCGAAACGTCGACGAACAGGGCCAGTGAAGTGCTTACGTGCCCGCGAAGGGTCGGCGATAGCTGTTCAAGCCGCAACAAGCGACGCAGTGCTGCCTTGAGCAGTTGATTCTCAATGACGTCTTCCGTGAAGTCGTCATATGTGAGCTCCACCGGCGAGGGAATGCCAGGGCGGACTTTGAGTTGGCGAGCGATGTCCCATCGCCCGCGGATCACCGTCCCGGTATCGGCGACAGACACATACCCCTTCAATAGGCCGCGCCGTGTTGCAACTCCGACTTCGTGAACGAGTGCAGCTGCCAACGCGGCAGGCACGTCGTTCTCGCTGTCGAAAGCAAACGAGTCGTCGTGAACCGAAGCTTGGCCGCCCGCATACGACGCCATGAAGATCAAGCTCTGCAGCTCCGTCTTCGGACGGATGAACAAGCGGACATCATCGATTGCGACCACACCAATGCGGGTGACGTCGGTGATGCGCCAGACATCCGGAGTTGTCGTGGGTGAGACGCGGCAGAACCTCAACTCCTGCAAGCGCGCCGCCTGAGAAGACGTCAGAGAAACGAACGACTCGCCCTTCTCCGTGATCTCCACGTGGCGATGCGCCGTCGCGAGGGTCATGATGACGATGCGGGCGGATCTGACTGGAGCGCCTTCATCAAGCCGGTGAGACCGTACTTCTTATGCACGTCGACGCCCGTCCCGATGTGTCGTTCTTCCAGCAGTGGCAGGATGCTCTCTTCCCAAATGGCATCGAGATCGTCGTGCGTCAGGTCCTCAGCTCGGAGCAGATGGCTCGGACCGATGCGGTCTTCTCGATCACGGATGCTCTCATTCAGCTGTTCGAAGAGCGCCGCCACGGGCAGTGACTGCGGGTGCTTGGTGGACCACCGCGTGAGGATTCCTTGAACCGGCTCAACATCGGGATGAAGTTCGAAGAACGAGAACCGGCGGCGCATCGCCGAGTCGAGCAGCGCAATAGAACGATCCGCGGTGTTCATCGTTCCGATCACCAGCACGTTCGGAGGCAGGCTGAACGACTTCCCGCCGTCGTCGCCCGATCCCGCGTACAGCACGTCGATGGCGTCATCGCGGTATTCGAGCAGGTAGTACAGCTCTCCGAACACCTTGCTGAGGTTGGCGCGATTGATCTCGTCGATCATCAGCACGTGCGGGACGTCGGGATTCTTCCGTGCCTCGTCTGCGATCTCACGCAGCGGTCCGCGCGTGAGCGAGAACGAGAGCTGCCCTGAGCCGTCGGTGACCGGCCGGTAGCCGGCGAAGAAGTCCTCATAGGTGTAGGAGGGGTGGAACTGGATGCGCTTGATGACGCTGCCTGGCTTGTTCAGACTCTCCGCAATCGCACGGGCCACGTAGGTCTTTCCTGTTCCGGGTGGGCCATACAGAATGACCTGACCGCGGCGGTGAAGCGCATTCACGACCTTGTTCAGCCAGACCTCATGAAGATGCGTGGCGCTGGCAAGCGCGGATGCGCTCACCTCGGAAGGCATGAATCCACGGGGGTGAGAAGTCTCGGGCTCATCGCGTGCCAGCGTCTTGGACGTATCGCCCGCGTCAGGGGCCGGTGCGTCCTCGCCCTTCCACCGCTGCTCGAGCTCCCCGTAGAAGTCGATCGGTTTGCCTTCCTTCACCTGCAGTGCGATCGCAATGGCTTGCAGGTCGGCATCCGCGTCGGCGGAGAACTCACCGCCGATCTCGCCGACGAACACCTCGCGGATGCGCTCGCGGTGGTCGGGCGAGACGATCGGGCCGAAGAAGCCGGGATGAACCAGGTACAAGAGCGCATATCGCTGGGTGGGGAACCCGGCGCCGTCGCCGAATACGATCTCTCGCCACGCCAGAGGATCGTCGAGCGCCGTCTGCTGCTCGTCTTCACTGAGCTTCGACCAGGCGAGCAGGATGTCGAGGATCACGGTGATCGCGTGGTTGACGTGCGACAGCATCCCTTGGCCCGGGTTGAACGCTCCGCCCGTGAAGGCAGTGTCGAAAACGCGGGGGATCGCTACGGGGTGTCGCATCACGTTCAACGCGGACTCCACTCGCGCGCGTTTCTTCGCGTGACCAATGACTTTGGCGATCGGCAGGAGCTGAAAGGCAAGGATCTCCGCCATCAAGAGCTTCTGATCGTCGGTGGCGGGACCGAGCTGACGCTCCAGATTCTCGTTGAAGCCTTGCCCTTCGACCTTTTCGGCGGCTTCCCACAAGACGTGCAGGGCCTGGATGTTCGTCGGCGTCCACACCTCGCGCCCAGGTGCGAACGCAGAGAGTCCCTTTCGCAGGCACTCGTCGACGATGACATCCGCAGCGGACAGGAGCCGACGCTGCGCGCGGTCATCCGTGACCCACCGCTCGGGCAGTGCCCGCTCGATCTCGTCTCGTCGTCGTTCTTTCTCCGCTGAGGTGATGCGAGCGGCCTCCGCAAGGAGTTCATTGCCGGGGTGCTGAGCGAGTGCAGCGGCTCCTGCGGGAGTAATCGCCCACTCGCCCAGGCCCGACGGATTCTTCGATAGCCACCCTGCTCCGACGAACTCGGAACTCGCGAAGCGCCAGTTCGTGTCGCCTCGACGCAATCCGCGTGTGTTCGCCTCGCTCTCGTGGGGAGTCAGCGGAACGCGTGCCTCGGCAGCGGGCCAGATGTCTGCGATGGGCACATACGTGCCGTCTGGTGCGACCTCCGCGAGATGCTCCAGAGCGACTCGTGCGCGTTCTGCGGTCTTAAGTTCCTTCTCCATCGTGCTCCTTGCGTGAGACTCGCTGCGAGTCTACGAGGTGGTGATCTGCCGCGGCTCAAGCGCTCGGGCGAGAGTCCCCTGAGCCCACGTGGTCCAGGGGTGGTTGGGGCTCCCGGTTCCCGAAGACGTCGACGTCGAGTGGTCCCGATTCTCCGCCGTGGTGCCCCCGGCGACGGTGTTCTTGGGGCCACTGAACAGGTGGTGGGATGGGGCGGGCATGAAGGCGGCGAGTTCACCCCGGCTCCACAAACGCCTGCTCCTCCTTCAACGCCTCCGCTGCAGCAGCAATCCTTGCGGCCATTCCCGCAAAGATGAACCCGTGGAACGGCAGCACCGCCAACCAGTACAGCCTCCCGGCCAGCCCCCGCGGGAAGAACACTGCCCGCTGCTCGTACCGCGCGCCCTCAGTATCCGGAACCGCCCGCAGCTCCAACCACGCATCTCCGGGAACCTTCATCTCCGCGCGCAGGCGCAACAGCCGCCCAGCATCCGTCTCATCGACCGCCTCGACGCGCCAGAAGTCGATCGCATCGCCGACCCGTGCGCCCGCACGACTGCGGCGGCCGCGCTGCAGGCCGACGCCGCCGACGAGGCGGTCCATCCACCCGCGCAGCGCCCACAGCAGCGGCGACGAGTACCAGCCGTTCGAACCGCCGATGCCCTGGATCACCTGCCACAGTTCCTCGACCGACGCGGACGTCTTCACCGAACGCTCGTCGGTGAACACGGTCCGTCCGGCCCAGTCCGGGTCGCTCGGCAGAGGGTCACTGGGTACACCGAACACCTCCGCATCCTGCCAACTCGTCTCCACCGAGTCCGCATCGACGCGACCCAGCGCCAGTGCGACGGCACGGCGATAGGGCGTCAGCCCGTCCGCGGGCGGCGGGATCAGCGCATCCACCGAGCGATCCTTCACGACGCACTCGTTCTGCAGCGAGGCCACCAGCGGCCGGGCGATCGACCGCGGCACCGGCGTCACCAGGTTCACCCAGTGCGAAGCGAGACCGGGTGTCAGCACCGGCAGTGCCGCGATCGCGCGCTGCGGCAGCCCCGCCTCGACGGCGTAGCCGTTCATCATCTGCCCGTAGCGCAGCACATCTGGCCCGCCGATATCGACCGCCCGATTCACCGAAGGGTCAACCCGCGCAGCCCCGAGCAGATAGTGCAGCACGTCACGCACGGCGATCGGCTGGATCCGATTGCGCACCCACTTCGGCGCCGGCATGTACGGGAGTACCTCGGTCAGATGCCGGATCATCTCGAACGACGCCGACCCCGACCCGATCACGACACCGGCCTGCAGCACGAGCGTCGGCACCCCCGACTGCAAGAAGATGTCGCCGACATGCACCCGCGAACTCAGGTGCGCCGAGAGCTTCGCGTCATCCGGATGCAGGCCTCCGAGGTAGACGATTCGACCGACCTCAGCGCGGCGGGCGGCTTCCGCGACAGTGCGCGCGGCGTGCTCATCCGCTTCTTCAAATCCCTTGCCCGCGCTCATCGAGTGGATCAGGTAGTAGACGACATCCACGTCATCCGTGGCTTTCGCGACAGCATCCGCGTCGTCTGCCGAGCCCTCGACGATCTCGCACTCGGCACCCCAGGGGAAGGATGCTGCGCGCACCCGATCCCGAGCGAGCACCCGCACTCGGTAGCCGGCGTTCAGCAGTCGCGGTGTGAGCCGCCCGCCGATGTAGCCCGTCGCTCCGAGCACAAGCGCACGCGGCGCTGAGCCATCGGGCCGTGGGAGCGCGCGCAGTTCGTTTTCGGCGCCGGTGGGCTGGGAGAGATCGACCATGATCCGAGAGTAGGTCGGGTTCGGCGCGCGGCACAGGGGGTTGCGGATGCCGAATGCCCAACGCTACGCCGAGAAGATCGCGCCGCACGGGAGCGCGCGGCCTACGACACCACCTCTGCGCTCCCGCTCGCCTTCGAGGCGCTTCTCAACAGAGTTGGCGACCTCGTCGCGCGCGACCGGTGAGGTGAATCGACACACTCGTCACTCCTGCTGAGCGAACACTTCGAACGTTGCACCTGTCGGCAGGGCGTGGGCGAATCGCGCTTCGATCGCACGCGTTTCATTCGCAGTCAGGGCTTCGAGCCCCACCCTTGCGAAGCCGAGGATGGTCCCGTCGGTGTCGTAGGCAACCGCTGTCACGGCGACGTGCTCGAGCGGAGAATCAGTCAGGTTCGTCACATCGCCCTTCACCGCAGCGATGCCCTGAGAGTCGATGGTCTCGGAGACGTTGCCGACCGCGAGTAACTGGGTGCCAGGGCCCGATACGGAGAAGGGGGGAGTGCTGATCACGGAGTCGATCGAGACGACATCGGAGTCTCGTACGTCGGTGAAGAAGCCCGCGACAACGGTGCGCCCAGGTTCGAAAGACAAGCTGAGCAGCTCGGACTGCAGCGGGGCCTGGTCTGCGCCAAGTGCCACGGCGGTGATTGGAGTGTCAACATGCGTCTGCCCGACATCGCCGTTCTCCACGATGAACGCGTACCACCACTCTCCGGTGAGCGGGTCGCGCCCGAACCCTGCCTCGGCGAACGTGAGGAGCGGAGGCGAAGCGGGCTGCAGGGGCGGCAGTTTTTTGGGCGAGCGCTCTGGCGCTGCATCTTTCCCAGGAGGGGAGAGAAGCTCCTCACGCAGCTGCTGAGCCTCGAGCTCCGTCAGCGGATCCGGCTGGAGAGTGCCCAGCAAGAGCGTGATCGCCACCGCGCAACCAAGAATCGAGATGGCCATGGCCGCGACACCGAACGCTGTTCCTCCCTGCGCCTTCTTCCGCATCGCCACGAGCGAGAGCGGGAGTGTGAGCGCGAACACGACCAAAGAGAGCCATGCGGAACCCGGCACGATGGCGAAGACAGCGCCGATCCATGCGCCGACGAACGCCGCCACGGCGAGGTGCTTATGCAGACGCCGAGGGGCAGAACGCCCGACAGGAGAGGATTCCGGCACTGCGGCATCAGCAGAGATCTGATCGGACAGGAGGGGAGGTCGTGTCATGCCCACTACCCTCTGCGATGCTCGTCACCCGAGCGGATGAGGGCTCACGAACACGGGATAAGTCTGCGAAGGTGCGTGATGTGGAGAAAACGGTGGTGCCGGCATGGGGTCGGAGCGGTCCCAAGTACTCTGCCCCGCAGAGGACAGAAGGCGGTGTTTCTGGGACCAGAGGGGGAAGAGAAGCTGCACCCCCGACCGGCGGTCGGGGCGGATGCCGGATGTCGCAACACAGCGCTACGCTGATGCCCGTCGCCACCCGGAGGAACCGCATGCCCGCAAAGACGTCCGCCCTTGACTGGAAGGCGCTCGACGCGCATATCCTCGACCGCCTCACGGAATCCGTGCGGGATCACGCAGCGCGGCATCCGGGCGATCACATCTATGGCGCAGCGTTCCACGTCTTCTACGGGGAGACCGGCGGAGTGGTCGCCTGGCCCGCGCTGGCGATCGCCACGGAAGAAGACCTCGTCGCGATCACTGCGGAGTCGCGCTTCTCGCCCGATGACCTGCGGTGGAGCCCGGCCGATTGGAGCGTGCAGCTCGATCCCTCCGAGCAAGACGACGCGTGGGTCGCGAAGGTCGAAGCACATGCCGTCGCGGGTGATGACGCCCACTGGGAGAAGGCCTACGATCGCTTCCTGCGTGCGTTCGCGAAGGCGGCAAAGAAGGCGCGCGGATCACTCGTCGCCGAAGGTCTTGTCGAGAAGAGCTTCATCGCCGTCGCGATGGATGAGGCCTGGGAGCTCATCCCGCTGAGCCTCACCCCGGCACAGGTGCGCGCGCACTTCCCGGAACTCGACGAGGAAGCACAGGAGCTGGCACGGCTTGCCGCCCTCCCGCCGCGGGAGCGGGCCGTCGCGCTCGGTGGGATCATCGACGCATTCGTCCCGGGGGCGGTGTCGGGTGAGGATGCGGTGCGCCTGCTGGTGCAGCTCGGCCCGGACGCTGCGGCCGTCGCCGTCGAGCGGATGCCCCGCTCTCGTGACCGCTGGCGCTGGGCGAAGGTGCTCGCCGACACCGGCATCGCCGACGATTCTGTGATCGAGGCGCTCACGACTGTGATGAAGGGCAAGAAGCTCTCGGAGCCGGATCGCGCCTGGGCGGCGGCTGCGCTGGCGCGGCTCGGGCGTCTCGACGTGGTGCTGGCGGAAGGCGCGCGGGTGCCGCAACCGGTGCTGCGGCGTGCGCTCGCGGCACCGTTGACGTCATTCCGCGACCATGCCGTCACGCACATTCCCCTCGACTACACGCCACTTGAGGAAGCGCTCGCCACCGACCCCGCGCTGGCGGAGGAGATGCTCGCGGAGCTCGCACCGGGAAGCGGGTACTGCGCGATTACTCCGGCGGAAGCCGACACCGCACGCGCCGCACTCGATTCGCCCTTCGAAGTGATCCGACGACATGCACGCATCGTGTTGGAAGATGCGGGCGCCCGATAGCGTCGAAATCATTCTGCTCAAGATCGAGCGTCGCGCATGATCATTTAGTTATGCAGAGTGGTCTTGTTGCACAGCGTTCTGCTCTCTGATTTGGAGCGGATGCCTCTCGAGGCAGATACTCGTGGCGTCCCGCCGTCCCTCTCCGACCGGAATCGTCATGACCAGATCGCACGCGCTCGGCCCCGAAACGACGTTTGCGGTGATCGGCGCAGGGCGCCTCGGAACTGTCCTCGCCCCAGCGCTGCGCGCGGCCGGTTTCACCGTGCACGGACCTCTCGGCCGCGGTGAGACAGTGCGCGCTGACATCGCGCTTCTTGCGGTGCCCGATGCGGCGATTGCGGATGCTGCCGCTGCCGCCCACGGTTTCGCGCGCCGGGTCGGCCACCTCTCGGGGGCGACCTCGCTCGATGCCGTGGACTTCCGGCTTCACCCGCTGCAGACCTTTACCGGCGTCGAAGGGCCCGATGCCTTCCGCGGCATCGGTGCGGCGGTCGCCGGCCGCACGTCAGCGGATGAGCACCTGGCCGCCGACATCGCCACAGCCCTCGGCGCCCGGGCGTTCCCGCTCGACGACGCGCGACGCGGCGAGTATCACGCAGCCGCGTCCTTCGCCTCGAACTTCGTGCTCACCGTGCTCGACGCAGCGGAACAGCTCGCCGGAGCGAGTGGCGTCCGCGGTTCGCGGGAGCTTCTTGCCCCTCTCATCCTGCAGACGGTTGAGAACTGGCGTAGCGCCGGCGCCACGCAGGCGCTGACGGGGCCGATCGCCCGCGGCGACGAGGAGACGGTGGCGCGGCAGCGCGCAGCATCCGCCTCCGCCGACCTCGGCGATCTCTTCGACGCACTTGCGGCGGCGACGCGCACGATCGCGGCGCGCTCCGCGCAGCATCCGCCCACAGACAGGGAGACGGCAGCATGAGAATCCTCCGCACGATCGCCGAGGTACGCGGGGCCGTCGTCGCCGCTCGCGACCGCGGCGAGAGCGTCGGCCTCGTCCCGACGATGGGTGCCTTCCACGAGGGCCACCTCTCGCTCATGCGGCGTGCGCGCGAGGGCAACGACCTTGTCGTTGTCTCGCTGTTCGTCAATCCGACGCAGTTCGGCGCGAACGAAGACCTCAGCACGTATCCGCGCGATGAGGCGCGCGATGCCGCACTCGCCAAGGCTGCGGGCGTCGACATCCTCTTCGCCCCGGATGCGGCCGAGATCTACCCCGACGGCTTCGCGACGAGCATCCATGTGGCGGGCATCACCGACGTGCTCGACGGTGAATCCCGCGGGCCCCACCACTTCGACGGCGTCGCCACAGTTGTGACGAAGCTGTTCGGTATCGTGCGCCCCGACGTCGCGTACTTCGGGCAGAAGGATGCCCAACAGGTTCTCGTCGTGCGCCGCGTCGTGCGCGACCTCGACCTCGACGTGCGGATCGAGGCTTGCCCGATCGTGCGGGAAGCCGACGGTCTCGCCATGAGCTCCCGCAACGTGTACCTCGACGACGCGGCCCGCGTGCAGGCCACCGCACTGAACCGTGCGCTCGACGCCGCCGCCGCGCTGCATCTCGCGGGGGAGCGCGACGGTGTGCGAATCGTGGATGCGGCGCGCAGCATGCTCGCCGACGCCGGAATCACGCCGGAATACCTCGAACTGCGCGACGCCAACACGCTGCAGCCCGTGCCCACCGTCGAGGGCGACGCGCTCCTGGCCGTCGCCGCGCACATCGGCGCCGCGCGGCTGATCGACAACCACGTTCTGCACGCAACCCACGGGAGAGGCGACGCCTGATGCGACGCACCATGCTGAAGTCGAAGATCCACCGCGCGACGATCACGGGCAGCGATCTGCACTACGTCGGCTCGATCACGATCGACCCCGACCTGCTCGATGCCGCCGACATCCTGGTGCATGAGCAGGTGCACGTCGTCGATGTCGACAACGGCGCCCGCTTCGAGACGTACACGATCGCGGGAGAGCGCGGCTCGGGCGTCATGCAGGTCAACGGCGCCGCTGCCCGACTTGTGCACTCCGGCGACACGATCATCGTCATCTCCTATGCCGACTACTCACGCGAAGACCTCGTGACCTACGAGCCGCGGGTCGTGCACGTCGACCGGTCGAACAGCATCATCCAGGTCGATGACGTGGTCGACGCGCTGCTGACCGAGGCCACCGCATGAGCGCGCACGCCGCCCCGACGACACGCGTCGCCCTCACCGACCTGGCGGCGAAGAAGGCGGCTCGCGAGCCGATCGTCATGATCACGGCCTACGACCACCCGAGTGCGCAGATCGTCGAAGCGGCGGGCGTGGACGTCGTTCTGGTCGGCGACTCGGCCGCGATGACGGTGCTCGGCTACGACAGCACCGTTCCCGTCACGGTCGACGAGATGATCATGCTCACCAGGGCGGTGCGTCGCGGCCTCTCCCGGCCACTGCTCGTCGGCGATCTGCCGTTCGGCTCGTACGAGGCGTCCGATGAGTTGGTGATCGCGACCGCGCAGCGCTTCGTCAAAGAGGCCGGATGCGACCTCGTCAAGATCGAACGCGGCGGAACCAGCGTCGATCGAGCACGAGCTCTCGTGCACGCGGGCATCCCGGTCGTCGGTCACGTCGGGCTCACCCCACAGTCGGTGGCCGCCCTCGGCGGATATCGTGCGCAGGGACGCACGGCCGAGGCGGCTCTCGCCCTGCGCGATGAGGCACTCGCCTTGCAGGCGGCCGGATGCTCGCTGCTCGTGATCGAGGCCGTGCCGAGCGAGGTCGCAGAGATGATCGTGGCTGCGCTGGAGATCCCGGTGATCGGCATCGGCGCGGGCGCGAGTGTCGACGGGCAGGTGCTCGTGTTCCACGACCTGCTCGGCATCTATGACGGCCCGGCCGCGAAGTTCGTCAAGCGCTATGCCGATCTACGCGGCGCGATGGTCGATGGTGTGGCGGCCTACGCGCATGAGGTGCGCGAAGGTTCATACCCGGCACCTGAGCACGAGTATCGGATGCCCGAGGACGAGTCCTCACGGCTTCGGGAAGCGCTCTGCTCGGCGCGCTGAGCGGGCGCGCCCGCGGGCCTCGCTGTGCCGGCCGCGCCGCCCCACCCGCCGTCCCGCCCGCGCCGCGCCGCCCCGGCGAAAGGAGCCTTTCGTCGGCTATCCGGCACCAGAACCGACGGAACTCTCCTGCGAACGGCCCTGATCATCCCGGCGGAGGGCAGGATGAAGGGCATGGACACTGCCCGCTTCCGCGCTCTGCTCGATGCGCGTCGCGCCGAGCTCGAAGAGCTTCTCGCGCGGCTGGAGCGTGACGAGGCCAGCATCCGCCATGACCGCGCCGACGCGACGGCCGACGACGAGCACGACCCCGAGGGGACGACGCTGTCGGGGGAGTGGCAGAAGCTCGACGGGCTGCAGCGCTCGATGAAGGCCGAACTCGCCGAAGTTCTCGCCGCACTCGGCCGCATCGACGACGGCACCTACGGCAGGTGCATCCGCTGCGGCCAGCCGATTCCGACCGGGCGGCTGGAAGTGCGCCCGATGGCGACGATGTGCGTGCCGTGTGCCGAGAAGGCGAGCTGACCGGTCCGCAACGCGTGACAGGATTGTCCGGATGAATGCCTCGGGTGACTCCACAACCGCCGACGCCCGTGTGACCCCGGATGCCGCCGCCCGCCGAGCCCGGCTCGCGGTCGCCGCGCTCTTCCTCACGAACGGTGCTCTGTTCGCGAACCTGCTGCCGCGGTACCCCGAGATCAAAGCCGCGCTCGGCCTCGACAACGCGACGTTCGGACTCTCGGTGGCGGCGCTCCCTGCGGGCGCGATCGTCGCAGGTCTTGCTGCGGCGGTGATCATCCGGCGTTTCGGATCGGCGCGCGTCGCCGTGTTCGGCACGACCCTCACGAGCCTCGGCTTCCTCGCCGCGGGCCTCGCACCCTCGGCGTTGCTCTTCGCCCTCGCGCTGCTGCTGGCGGGGGCGAGCGATGCCATCACCGACGTCGCGCAGAATGCCCATGGCCTGCGGGTGCAGAAGCGCTACGGGCGTTCGATCATCAACTTCTTCCACGCGATCTGGTCGATCGGAGCGGTCATCGGCGGCGTCATGGGCGCAGCGGCGATCGCCCTCGGCCTGCCCGTGGCCGTGCATCTCGGCATCTCGACGGCGGTGTTCGCGACGGTTGCGCTGCTCGCGCTGCGCTTCTGCCTGCCGGGCAAGGACGAGGCGGATGCTGTCGCTGACGTCCCCGAAGCGCTCACCCCGCCGCGCCGCGGCGTGAGTCCTCGAATCATCCTGATGCTCGCCGCGCTCACCCTCGTCGCGATGGCCGGCGGCATCGCTGAGGACGCCGGCAACTCCTGGGCGACGATCTACCTCGCCGAATCCCTCGGAGCTCCTGCGGCTATCGCGCCGATCGGGTTCATCGCCCTCGTCGGCGCGCAGTTCGTGGGACGCATGCTCGGCGACCCCATGACCGACCGTTTCGGTGCCCGCGCGGTCGCACGCGTCGGAGGATTGATCGCCGCGGTCGGCATGGGGCTCGCGCTCGCCTTCCCCTCGATTCCGGGCACGATCGCAGGCTTCGCAGTCGTCGGTTTCGGCATCGCCACCCTGATCCCCGCGGCGATGCACGCGGCGGACGAGCTCCCAGGACTCCGCGCGGGTGTCGGCCTCACGATCGTCTCGTGGCTGCTGCGCCTCGGATTCCTGTTGTCGCCACCCATCGTCGGGTTCATCGCCGACAACGAGTCGCTGCGCGCGGGCCTGCTCATCGCGCCGATCGCGGGAATCGTGGCGCTGCTTCTCGCCGGCGCCCTGCCGAAGCGGGAGCCTCGGACGCGCTGATCGCGGAGCATCCACCCGCGTCGTGCCGTCGTGGTCCCGACGGTGACGAGAAGCATCACACAGGAAGCGCCCGCCGGTCGAAACCTGACGGGCGCTTCACTGATGCGGAACCTCAGCCTCGCAGGGCCTCCTTGAGCTTCACGCGGCCGCCCATGCGCAGCAGCGAGTTCTCGTAGATCTTCGCGCCGATCGCGATGGCGACGCCGCAGCTGATGAGCAGGATGACGAGCGACACGAGCGGCTCCCACCACTGCGCCTCTCCGACGAACAGGCGCATCGGCATGCCCACGGGCGCCGAGAACGGCACGTACGACAGGATCGTCATGACCAGCGGGTTGTCGTTGAAGAAGATGACGAGGAAGTACGGCAACATCACGAGCATCGTGATCGGCATGGTCGTCGATCCGATGTCCTCCTGACGCGAGACCATCGCGGCGGCCGCAGCGAACAGCGCCGCCAGCAGGATGAACCCGAAGAGGAAGAACACGGCGAACCACAGGATCGGTGCGCCGAGGAACGACAGCACCTCGCTCTGCCCCGTCACCGAGAGTCCGACGACGGCGATGGCAGCGAGCAGCAGGATCTGCCCCATCGCGAGCACCGTGTTGCCGAGCACCTTGCCGGCCAGGAGCGTGCGGGCGGGGATCGCCGAGATCAGCAGCTCGACGACGCGCGTCTGCTTCTCTTCGACGACGCTCTGCGCGATCGTGCCACCGAACGTCGACGCCGCGATCAGGAAGACAATGCCGAAGGCGATGGCGATGAAGTAGCGCAGCATCCCATCCGTCGTCGCCGGCTCGAGGATGTCGACAGACGGAACCTTCGCGAGCTGCATGAGCAGCGAGTTGGAGACACCGTCGAGGAAGACGGCGCTGTAGCCGAAGGTCGGGTCATCGCTCGGGACGAGAGCCACGCTCACGTCGCCGTTGCGCACCAGTTCCTCCGCGGCGGCCGCATCCGCGACCTCGGTGATCTTCGTGTTCTGCATCGCCTCGGCGACAGCAACGGTCTCGGAGGTCACCGCGATCGACGTCGGGTCGGGGTTCTTCGCGGTGAAGCCGCCGAAGAGGACACCGGCGAGGGCGATCAACATCATGATCCCGGTCGAGATCATGAACGCCTTGCTGCGCAGCTTCGATCCGATCTCACGCTCGGCGACCAGCCAGACCGCGGACGTCTCGCGCACCGGAGTGCGGGTGGGGGTGCTCACTGGATGACCTCCTTGAAGATCTGGGCAAGAGTCGGATGCTGCGGGGCGAAGCTGTTCACGCCGCCGCGATCGACCGCGGAGCGCAGCACGCGCTGAGCAGTGTCGGGGCTGTCGACGTCGAAGACGGCCGATCCGCCCTCGAAGTCCACAACCGTGACGCCGGGCTCAGCGCGGAGCCAGCCCGCGTCTCCGGCGGAGACGAGTTCATAGCGGGGTGCCGAGTACTGTGCGCGGAGGGCGTCGCGTGAGCCCGATGCACGGATCGTGCCGCCTGCGATGATGACGAGATCGTCGCAGAGGCGTTCGACGACATCGAGCTGGTGTGACGAGAACAGGATCGACACGCCCTGTGCGGCACGCGCCTGCAGGACGCCGGCGACGACATCGACGGCGAGTGGGTCGAGACCGGAGAACGGCTCATCGAGGATGAGCACTTCCGGTTCGTGCACGAGCGCCGCGGCGATCTGCGCGCGCTGCTGGTTGCCCAGCGACAGCGACTCGATCAGCGAATCCAGGCGCTCACCCAGGCCGAGCTCGGTCAGCAGCGCGGTCGCGCGCGCCGTGGCATCCGCCTTCGAGAAGCCGTGGAGGCGGGCCAGATAGGCGACCTGCTCAAGCACCTTCATCTTCGGGTACAGCCCGCGCTCTTCGGGCATATAGCCGAAGCGGCGGCGGTCGGCGGTCGTGATCTCCTGGCCGTTCAGCGTGACGCTGCCGCCATCGGCGGACAGCACGCCCAGGATGATGCGCATGGTCGTGGTCTTGCCGGCGCCGTTGCCGCCGACGAAGCCCGTCAGGCGGCCAGGAGCGACCGGGAAGGTGATGTCATCGAGCACGCGCCGCGAGCCGTAGCTCTTGGTGATGCCGGAGAGGTTCAGCTGCCCTGTTGTCATACCTCCACGGTACGAATCCGCCGCACGGCGGACATCCCCCGCGCGGCGGATTCTCACGGGTCATCCCCGCGGTGGAGTCTCCCCTCGCGTTCGAGGAGCGATGTTCACCCTGGTTTCGACGATTTGAAGGTGAACATCGCTCCTTGAAGGCGGGTCAGCGCCGCCCGAGATGCAGGACGCCCCGCACGAGCAGCCCGGCCACGATCGCCCAGAACGCCGCGCTGATACCGAGGACCGCGACGCCGGATGCCGCCACCAGCAACGTCACCACAGCGGGGATGCGCTCGCCGGGGTCGTCGATCGCCTGCTGCACGGATGAGCCGAACGCGGCGAACAGGGCGATGCCGGCGACCGCCGGGATGACGGCGGGCGGCGCGAGCAGGACGAGTGCGGCGGAGGCGGCCGCGCATCCGCCGAGCAGAACGTAGGAGATCCCCGTGGAGAGCCCGGCGACCCACCGCCGCCTCGGGTCGGGATCCGCCTCGGGGGCTGCGGCCAGCGCTGCGCTGATCGCCGCGAGGTTGATCGCGTGACCTCCGGCGGCGGCGCCCGCGGCAGTGCCGAGTCCCGTCACGAGCATCGCCGGACGCCACGGCACCTCGTACCCGTAGCTACGCATGATCGCGATGCCCGGCACGTTCTGCGACGCCATCGTCACGACGAACAACGGCAGGGCGATGCCGATGACCGCGCCCAGCGTGAAGGTGGGTGCCGTCCACTCGAGCTGCGGGATGAGGAGCGCAGGATCGACCGTCTTGCCGGAGGTGACGACGCCGATGATGACGACCACGGTCGCGGCGACGAACGCGAACGGCACCGCCCAGCGGGGCGCGAGGCGCGCGAAGATCAGCCAGGTGATCGCGACCGGTGCGACGCCCCACGGATTCAGGGCGAGCCCAGTGACCGGCGCGAGACACAGCGGCAGCAGCACCCCGGCGAGCATGGCCTGGGCGATGGACGCCGGGATGGACGCGATCAGCGCGCCGATCTGCGGCACGAGCGCGGTGAGCAGAATGAGCGCCGCCACGACGAGGAATGCGCCGACGGCGGCGGGCCATCCGCCCTCGACGAGTCCCGTGGCGGCGAGGAGCGCGGCTCCCGGCGTCGACCAGGCGACCGTGATCGGCATCCGGTAGCGCGTAGCGAGCACGATGCAGGCGATGCCCATCGTGAGACTCAGCGCGAGCAGGCCGCTGGCGGCCTGGCCCGGGGTGGCCCCGACGGCGGCGAGTCCCGTGAGCACGACCGCGAACGAGCTGGTGAAACCCACGAGGGCGGTCACCACCCCCGCGATGATGGGGCGCGACAGCGGTGCTCGCGTCTTCGCAGAGGAGTTCGTCATCGAGACCGAGAGTAGTGCCGACGGAAAAGATTTTGTATTCGTGGGAATAGATCTCGAGCAGGTGACGTTTTCCCTGCTGACCTCGTCCCAGACGCACAAAGGAAATCCCTGTGACTCGCACCATCGGCTACATCGTCGGCAGCATCTCCAGCACCTCCATCAACCGCAGCCTCGCCACCGCGCTGGAGAAGCTCGCACCGGAGGGCACGACGCTCGTCGAGATCCCGATCAAGGACCTCGGCTTCTACTCGCCCGACCAGGACGCCGACTACCCGCAGGTCGCCCGCGACTTCAAGCAGGCCATCGCCGACGTCGATGGCGTCCTCATCATCACCCCCGAGTACAGCCGCTCGATCCCCGGTGTCCTGAAGAACGCTCTCGACTGGTCGGCCCGCCCCTGGGGCCAGGGCTCGTTCAACGAGAAGCCCGTCGCCGTGATCGGCGGCTCGATCGGCGGCGTCGGCACGGCGGCTGCGCAGCAGCACCTCCGCGCGATCCTCGGTCACTACAACGCGCTGACGATGGGTCAGCCCGAGGGCTTCATCCACATCACCCCCGGCCTCATCACCGAGGACGGCGACGTGACCAACGCGGGCACCGCAGAGTTCCTCACGGCATGGCTGGAGGCCTTCAACCTGCACATCTCGCGCTCGCACGCGGCGCTGCAGCTGGTCTGAGTTCGGTCCGAACAGCACACGGCGGATGCCCCGAAGACACAGTCTTCGGGGCATCCGCCGTATTCACGGGGTGACGGTGTCCGCATCGGCACCCGGCGCACCGGGGCCAGGGCCGGGACGCACCTCGGCGTCGGGTGCGATGTCGATGCGGGTGTTGCCGTCATGCCTGCTGACCGTGATCCGCGGGGCAGCATCCTCCTCGGTGGCATTCGGCGCCGTGGTGAGCTGATCGCGGCGCTTCTCAGCTCGGGTCATCTCGTCATCTTCGGGTGGGGTGGTGTGATCAGACATCGGTGCTCTCCTCATCGTTGCCGACGGTTCACGCGGCCGCAGCCACGCTAGGCGGGGGCGCTCGAGTGCACGACGGGGTTGACACGCGGGGCGCTCTGACGAAGGAGCCGGGTGCAGACTGCGCCCCGACGCCGAGAGGGAATCGTTCAGGCGATCCCGTGTCGCAGGGCGAGCACGATGGCCTGCACGCGGTCACGGGCTCCGAGCTTCTGCAGCACGCGGGACACATGCGTCTTCACCGTCGCCTCGCCGATGAAGAGAGCGGCCGCGATCTCGGCGTTGCTCCGTGCCTCCGCCATGAGCCGCAGGACCTCGGCTTCCCGCTCGGTCAGGGGCTCTGCGAGCACCGAAGAGGGGGAGCCGGATGCGGCACGCACCGCACCCGCCATCGGCGTTCCCACCGGTGCGGTGAAGCGCTGCAGTACGCGTCGGGTGACCTCGGGGGCGAGGATCCCGTCGCCAGCGCCGAGTGCGCGCACGGCCGTGACGAGCTCCTCCGGTGTCGCGTTCTTCAGGAGGAATCCGCTGGCGCCGGCGTCGAGTGCGGAGAACAGGTAGTCATCGTGATCGAAGGTCGTGACGATCGCGATCGCCGCGGTGACGTTCGCATCCGCGACGATGCGGCGGGTCGCCTCGATGCCGTCCATGTCGGGCATCTGCACGTCCATCGTGATGACGTCCGGCTGCAGAGCGGATGCGGCAGACACCGCCTCCGCGCCGGTCGCGGCCTCGCCGATCACCGTCATGTCGGGCTGGGAATCGATGATCGTGCGGAACCCGGCGCGCAGCATCGCGTGATCGTCGACGAGCAGAACGCGGAGCGTCATGAGGCGGATCCCGTCGGGTCAGAGGCCGGGGTCAGGGCGTTCGCCGCCGTGCCATCGCGCAGTGGAACCGTCGCCCGCACGCGGAAGCCACCGTGCTCGCGCGGCGTCAGCTCGATCGTGCCTCCAGATGCCAGGGCGCGCTCACGCATGCCGACGAGTCCCAGGCCGGGGCGCAGCACCGTCACCCGCCGTCCCGTGCTCACGATCTCCAGCTCGACATCGTCTCCGCCGAAGCGCACCCTCACATCCGCAGTCGCATGGGGCCCGGCGTGGCGCCGCGCATTCGTCAGCGACTCCTGCGCGATGCGGTAGAGGTTCACCGCGGTGAGGGAAGGGATCGGCGTGGGATCACCGACGACGGTGTAGCTCGTCGGGAGCCCCGCCTGCTCGGAAGCAGCGATCAGATCCGGGATGTCATCCAGGCTCACCGTCGAGCCTGCCTCGTCAGTCTCCGAGTCCGGAGTGCGCAAGGTCTCGAGCAGATGCCGCAGCTCACCGATCGCGGTCCGTGCCGAATCCTCCACGCCCCGGAGAATGCGCCTCGTCTCTTCGGGGTCCTGATCCAGCACCATTCGCGCAGCACCTGCCTGCACACCCATCACCGAGACGTGATGCGCGACCACATCGTGCAGCTCGCGTGCAATGCGCACCCGGTCGAGAGCGACCGCCTGTGCTGCCGTCAGCTCGCGCTCGCGCTCCAGATCGGCGGTGCGCTGCTCCAGAACAGCGCGCTGCTGCGCGGACGCCCAACTGCGCTCGCCGAAGTAATAGGCGCCGCCGAAGTACAGCACGTTCGTCAGGACATTGATCAGCATGAAAGCGATGTAGGGGGAGAACAGCCCCGCGGCGATGTCCATCTCATCCGCGTTGGTGAGCGCGTCACGGAACATCGTGACGATGAGCCAGATGAACATCCCCACGATGATGGCGATGCGCACGATCATCGCGCGCATCCGGTCGTTCATCCAGGCGCCCGCCGTGTACAGGCCGATGAACATGGCGATGTTGCCCACATAGATCTCGGGAATGCGCAGCGTGACCGCGGCGAAGTACGCGACGGCGACGACGACGGCGACAACCGCCGGCCACCGGCGGCGCACGGCGAGCGGCGCCGAGATCGCGAGCGCATAGATCGGAGCCGCCCACAGCGGCCCCTGCTCATCGCCGTACACCTCCGCGATGGAGCTGAGCCCGGCACTGAGCATCGCGCCGACGAACACCACGCCCGCGAGAATGCCGTCCAGGCGATGATCCCGCGGGGTCGGGATGCGCGGCACGAGAGGCGCAGACGATAGGGACATGTTTCCACCGTACGGGCAGGGCGCGGCGCGCAGCATCCGTCACAAGGGGGATCTGTCGTGCACGCGCCGCGGGACGAAGTGGGGCTTGACGATGCGGATGCGGTTTGCGAGCATCGCCGTGTCGCGCCGAAACCTCGCGTGCGATGCCGCGCCGAAGGAGCCATCATGACCAAGGTCTTCGTCAATCTGCCCACCGCCGATCTCGAACGCTCCAAGGCGTTCTACGTCGCTCTCGGATGCGAGATCAACCCGCTCTTCACCGATGAGAACGCCGCGAGCGTCGTGTGGAGCGACGATGTCTACTTCATGATGCTGACGCGCGACTTCTTCACGACGTTCACCGACAAGCGGCTCGTCGAACCCAAGGACGACGTGCAGGTGCTTGTCGCCCTCTCCCGCGATTCTCGCGATGACGTCGACGCGATCGTGGCCGCAGGGCTCGCCGCCGGCGGCACCGAACCGCGCCCGGCCACCGACTACGGCTTCATGTACTCACGCGATCTGGAAGACCCTGACGGCAACGTGCTCGAGTTCGTCTACATGAGCGAAGAGGCCGCCGAGCAGGGGCCCGAGGCGTACCTGAACGACCAGGAAGGGCTCGGCGCAGCCTGACGCTGCGGCGAGAACCTCGATCATGAGTGCGGCAGGACGCGTCGTCATCGATCTGTTCACGACCCTCGACGGCGTCGCGCAGGCGCCGGGAGGTCCGGAGGAAGACCCGTCCGACGGCTTTCCCTTCGGTGGATGGCAGGCTCCGCTGATCGACGAGGCGGTCGGCGCCGGCGTCGACGAGGCCATGCGCGACATGGACGGGCTGCTGCTCGGCCGACGCACGTACGACATCTTCGCCGGATACTGGCCCCACCACACGACCGGGCCGGAAGGGGCGATCGGGCAGCTCTTCAACCGGATCCCGAAGTACGTCGCCACCCGCGACTCGGGGTACCCACTGGAGTGGGAGGGGTCGAGCCGCATCGGGGACAACCTCGCGGCGGAGATCGCAGAGCTGCGCACCCGTCACCGCCAGGTGAACGTCATCGGCAGCGTCGACTTCGTGCAGACTCTGCTAGCCGAACGGCTCTACGACGAACTGCGCATGTGGGTGTACCCGATCGTGCTCGGCACGGGCAAGAAGGTGTTCCCCACGGGGGCCGCTCCCGCGAATCTGCGCCTCACCACGGCGCCGGTGGTCTCGGATCGCGGCGCGGTGCTGCTGCGATACGCCCCCGAACCGGGGACCCCGCAGACCGGGACGATGGGGGAGTAGTGGTCAGGTAAGGCGCAGCATCCGCTCGATGACCTGAGCGACCCCGTCGTCGTCGTTCGATGCGGTGATCTCGTCGGCCGCATCTTTCGCGGCTGCCTCGGCGTTCGCGACCGCGACGCCGTGCCCTGCCCAGCGCAGCATCTCGACGTCGTTCAGGGCGTCGCCGAAGGCGAGCACCTCGTGCTGCGCGATGCCGAGGTGGGCGCAGAGCTGCGCGAGGCCCGTGGCCTTGCTGACACCCTCGGCCATGACTTCGACGAACGGGGCGCCGGAGAGCGTCGCCGCGAAGCCGGTGAGGCCGAGGGCCTGCAGGGCGTCGTAGATCAGCGGCGGTGCGAGTTCAGGATGTCGCACGACGAGCTTGAGGGTCGGCGCATCCAGCACCTGATCGAGCGGCACGCCGCCCATCGTCTGCGGATCGCGTTTGTGGTCGTTGAGGTCGGCGATCGCGGCATAGCCGTGCTGGGCGACGAAGCCTTCGCCGCCGTCGCGCACGCTGGCGAACAGCAGGCCGGGGATGCTCGCGCTCAGCGCCTCGGCGACCGTACGCAGCGTCTCCGAATCGAGTTCGTCGGCGAAGAGCATCTCGTTGGTCGTGAGGTGGATGCCGAAGGAGCCGTTGCTGCACAGCGCCCACGCGTCGAACCCTGCGCCGGCGGCGACCGCCCGCAACCCGATCGGCTGACGCGCGGTCACGGGCACGACATGGATTCCGGCGGCGCGGGCTGCGTCGAGCGCGGCGCGAGTGCGCGTCGAGACCTGCGCGTCGGAGGTCAGCAGCGTGCCGTCGAGGTCGGTGGCGATCAGGCGGATGCGCGGTGCCGTCGCCTCCGGAAGATGCGGCGTGCTCACGCGAAGATCATCGGCATGTCATCGTCGTCTTCGTCGCCTCGCAGATCGAGATCGACGACGACGGGCACGTGGTCGCTGGGCTGCTCGCCCTTGCGCTCATCGCGGTGGATCGATGCGCCCGTCACGGCGTCGGCAAGCGCACGGGAGCCGAGCACGAAGTCGATGCGGATGCCCTCGTTGCGGGGGAACTTGAGCTGCTGATAGTCCCAGTACGTGTAGCCGGTGGGAAGCAGCGGACGCACGACATCGGTGAGGCCCGCGCCCTCGAACGCGAAGAACGCGGCCCGCTCGGGCTCGGAGACGTGCGTCGAGCGACCCTTCACGATGGCCGGATCGCCGTTGTCGTCATCGAACGGGATGATGTTGAAGTCGCCGACGAGCGCCAGCGGGAGGTCGGGGTCGGCCGCGAGCTGCGCCTGCGTGGCCGTGCGCAGCGCCTCCAGCCAGTGCAGCTTGTACTGGTAGTGCGGGTCGTCGAGCGAGCGGCCGTTCGGCACGTACAGACTCCAGACGCGCACGCCGTTGATCGTGGCACCCAGCGCGCGGGCCTCGAGCGGCGCATCCGGACCCTCATGGCCTTTTGCGAAGCCCGGCATTCCTGCGAACGCCGTCTCGATGTCGGTCATGGGCTCGCGGCTGGCGATCGCGACGCCGTTCCACTGGTTCAGCCCGTGCACCTCGACGTGGTAGCCCGCCTCTTCGAAGGGCGCGTACGGAAACTGCTCGGGCTTGCACTTGATCTCTTGCATCGCGAGCACATCGATGTTCTCGCGAACCGCGAACTCGACCGTGCGACGTACACGGGTGCGGATGGAGTTGACGTTCCAGGTGGCCAAGCGCATACCCCCAGCCTACGGCGGGGGCCGGACATCGCCGGACCGCCGGGATGCTGGCCGGCCGGCCAGACCATCGGGGTGCCAGAGGACGGATGGCGGGAGAAATCCCGGGCGGCGGGAGAAACGGCCGTGCCTGGGGAGACGGATGCTGCAAGCTCCCGCCATCCGTTCCCGGATCGGCCGCGTGGCGGCTGGCCGGCTCAGTGCTCCGTCGGGTCCGCGGTGCCGATCAGTACGCCGCGGGCGAGTGTGTGGAAGTGCCGGTTGAAGCCGAGGATCGCCGGTGTCGATCCCGCCGGGATCTCCAGATGGTCGATGTCGAGCGCGTCCACCACGAAGAAGTAGCGGTGCACGCCCGTTCCCGCGGGCGGGGCGGCGCCGATGTAGCGCTCGGTGCGCGCCTCGTTGGGAAGTGTGAGCGCGCCGAGCGGCAGCGCGCCTTGCTCGCCGGAGCCGACGCCGGCGGCCAGACTGCGGATATCCGCGGGGAGGTTGTAGACGGCCCAATGCCAGTAGCCGGATCCGGTCGGAGCATCCGGGTCGAAGCACGAAATGGCGAAGCTGCGCGTGCCGACGGGCGGCTCGCCCCAGGTCAGTGCGGGGGAGCGATCCGCGCCGCCGCGGCCTTCGGCCCATGCCGACAGCGGCAGCGGCCCGCCATCCGTGAAATCGGGGCTCGTGAGCGGCAGTGGGGCCGTCGGACGCAGTGCGGCGAGCTCGGCATAGGGGTCGAACGAGAACATGTGATTCCTCCTGCGGCCTACGTTAGGCCACGACGTGCGGAGGAGACGAGCGATCCGATGTCGCGCGCCGGGTTCGTGCCCCGACCAGGACGAGGACGGGGACGGCGGCGCAGAGCGCGGCAGACAGCAGGAACGTCGCGCTGGAGGCCGGACTGTCGCCGACCAGGAGCACGAGTGATGGCACGAAGGTGCCACCGACGGCGCCGCACGCGACGAGCGCGCCGGTCGCGGCGGCGCTGTTCGCGGGATCCAGACGATCGAGGGCGACGCCGACGATGAGACCGTAGCTCGGTGCGAAGAGCACGATGACGACCGCGAGCGCGAGCAGCGCGAACACCGGCGCGGTCTCGATGAGCAGTCCCGCCGTCGCCAGCAGCACGGCGGCACCCGCGGTGCTGCTGGCGAGGATCACGACCGGGCTGACGTCGAGGCGACGCAGGCCGGCGGCGGTGAACCGGCCGACCGCCATGAGTCCCCAGAAGACAGAGGTGCCGAGAGCGGCAAGGGCCGGATCCAACGCGAGCGCACGTTCGGGGATCGTGGCCGACCAGCCCGAGAGGACGGTCTCGACGCCGACGTAGAGGGGAAGGGCCACGGCGAAGGGGATCAGGACGATCAGTGCACGAAGGTCGCGACGTGCCGGGGTGTCGTCCGTCGTGGCAGCCGCTGAGTGCGCCGGTTCGGAGCGCCGGGCGAGCAGGGCGACGGTCGCGAGGGGCACGAGCGCGAGCAGGCTCAACACCGGCAGCATCGATGCTCCCAGCGCGACGAGCAAGGGGGTGACCGCCGCGCAGACGGCGACCGTGCCGAGCAGCGCGCTGAGGATGCCGGTCGCGCTGCCGGTGCTGACGCTCTTGGCGCTCACCGCGCCGGCGGCCTCGACGAGTCCGAATCCGAGCCCCGCGATCGCCGCTGCGACGAGGAAGACCACCGCGGTGCCCGCCCAGGGTGCGGACGCGATCGCCAGCGCCTGCAGCACGCTGCCCAGGATCAGCGTCACGCGCGGGGGGAACCGTACGAGCAGCGGCCCGGAGAGCAGCACGCCGATCAGCAGGCCGCCGAAGAGTGCGGGCACGGCGGCACTTAGGCCACCGCCTATCGCACGCTCTGCGGCAGGAAGCATCGCGGGGATGAACGCGGCGGTGACTCCCAGGCTCGCGAACGCAGCGAACAGTCCCGTTCGCAGCCGTGTGTCGAGCATCAGGGGCGACCGTCGACCGCGCGATGCACCGCGACGTAGGTGTTCCGCAGCGCTTCCATCGAGCGGTCGTAGCTGGACTGGGCGACGCCGATGAACATGCAGTCGACGACCATGAGCTGCGCGATACGGCTGCCGAGGGCGCCCGAGCGGAAGCCGGTCTCACGGGCGGCGGTCGTGAGCACGATGTCGGCCTCGCGGGCGAGGGGCGCTCCTGCGTGATTGGTGATCGCGATCGTCGTCGCGCCCGAGTGGCGTGCGATGCGCAGGAACTCGATCGTGTCGCTCGTCGCACCGCTGTGCGAGACGGCGATCGCGACGTTCCCGGGGCGGAGGGTCGCAGCGGAGGTCCACGCGGCGTGCGGGTCTGACCAGTCCAGGGCCGTGCGGCCGATGCGGGTGAGCTTCCGCTGCAGGTCGAGACCCACGATCGAGCTCGCTCCGACACCGAAGATGTCCACGCGCGTGGAGGTGGAGACGGCGTCGACGGATGCGCGCAGCGACTCCGTGTCGAGGACCTTGGCGGTGTCGGCGAGGGAGAGGGTCTCTGCGAGGGACACCTTGGCCACGATGTCGGTGAGGGTGTCGTTGCGATCGATGTCTCCCGAGACATCCGGGAGGGAGGCGGTGTCGAAGGTCTCGCGTTCGACGTCGCGGAGCACGGCGTTGCGCAGTTCGCGGACGTGGTCGTAGCCGAGGCGCTTGCAGAAGCGCACGACAGAGGTCGTGGATGTGTCGGCGCGATGAGCGAGCTCGGCGACGGCGAACCCGGCGGTCTCGGCGGGCGACCCCAGGAAGAGATCCGCGATGCGCTGTTCGCTGGGGCGCAGCTCGGGGCGGATGGCGCGCATGCGCACGAGCACGGGGATGGCGTTGGCTTCCTCGCGAACGACTTCTGGGGGCATGGCGTCTCCGATCGCTAAAGATCACACTAGGGGAACATTTGGTACACGCAACAGAGAATTCGTGTACTTTTGGTACTTACCAAGACCAATGATGTTCGCTGGCGACATGGCAGTAGCCGACCCGGCGCCGATGCGATGCATCCACAAGCCTGGAGGAAAACAGCAATGAGCACAGCACGGCGGGCGTCATACGGCGCCATGACCGCGACGGGCATCGCTTTGGCGCTCGTCCTCACGGGATGCACGACGCCGACGTCGACTCCCGATGCCACCGAGACCGCAGCTGCCGGCGGCGACCTCGTCATCGGCGTCACCAGCGACCCGGACACCCTGTTCCCGTGGAAGGCCACGCAGTTCCAGGCCGTCAACGTCCTGCAGAACCTGTACGGCACCCTGACCGAGTTCGATGCCGACCTCAACGTCGTCCCCGGCCTCGCAGAGTCCTGGGATGTCTCCGAGGACGGCCTGACCGTCACCTTCACCCTGCGCAAGGGCGTCACCTTCGCCGACGGCAGCACCTTCGGCGCGGAGGATGTGAAGTTCTCGCTCGACGCGATCGCCGCAGAGGCCACCGCAGCCGTCGCGCGCAGCTCTCTCGCATCCGTCGCTGCGGTCGAGGCGACCGACGAGCACACCGTGACCCTGACCCTCAAAGCCCCGGATGCGGCGCTGCCCGCCAACCTCGCCGTCATCAACATGGCGATGCTGTCGTCGGATGACACCGAGGAGGCGCTGAACACGACGCCGAACGGCACTGGTCCTTTCGTCCTCGACGCACGCAAGCCCAGCCAGTCGATCACGCTCGCCAAGAACGACGAATACTGGGGCGACACCGCGCTCCTGGACACGGTCGAGTTCCGCGTGATCCCGGATGAGTCGTCCATCGTCTCGGCCATGCAGTCCGGCAACGTGCAGTTCGCCGTCTTCAACGACCCGCTGGTCGCGCAGACCGCAGAGGGCGCGAACGTCACCGTCGCGACCACTCCGCAGCTGAGCTACCACGCCCTGCAGCTCAACGCCGCACGCGGCGGTGCGCTGGCCGACGTGAACGTGCGCCTCGCGATGCAGTGCGCGATCGACCGCCAGGAAGTGCTCGACACGGCTGCTCTCGGCGAGGGTGAAGTCACCGGCCCGATCACGTCGCCGGCGTACAAGTCCGACCCCGACGCGCGTCCGTGCGCGACGAAGGATCTCGACAAGGCCGCCGAGTACCTGAAGAAGGCCGGCATGGCCGACGGCGTCACGATCAACGCGATCGTCTCGCAGGGTGAGTACGCGACCTCGGTCAACGAGGCGCAGAACCTCAAGGCACAGCTGGCTGACGCGAAGATCAACCTCGAGCTCGAGGTTCTCGAGTCGGGTGCGTTCGTGGACCGCTGGATCGCTGCCGACTTCGAAGCTGCTGTCGCGCTCAACGGCGGACGTCCCGACCCCGACGGCATGTACGGCCGTTACTTCACGAGCACGGGCAACCTGAACAAGGTCGCCGGATACTCCTCGCCCGAGCTGGACGCCCTCTTCGCACAGGGCCGCGAGTCGTCTGACCCGGCCGAGCGCAAGAAGATCTACGCCGAGATCTCGGAGAACCTCGAGGACAACGCCGCCTGGATCTGGCTGTTCACCAGCTACACCTACACGGCAACGGCATCCACCGTCGACGGGTACGTCCCGATGGCGAACGGCTCGCTGCAGTTCCTGCGGACGACCTCCATCAAGTAGTACCCCAGGGGCGGCGCGGGCATCGGCCCGCGCCGCCCCTCCCAACGACAGGCAACCACCCACGCGCATGTTCAGACAGATCCTCCGCAACAGTGTGCTGCGCCGCATCCTCGCAGCACTCGGCACGCTTCTCGGCGTCGCCGTCTTCGTCTTCCTGATGCTCCGGGCCATCCCCGGAGACCAGATCAGTGCGGGCCTCGGCACCGAGGCGGCCGCCCTGACTCCGGCACAGCGCGCGGCGCTGGAGGCCTACTACGGTCTGGACCAGCCGCTCTTCGTGCAGTTCTTCTCGTGGCTGGGCAACATCTTCACCGGCAACCTCGGCTACTCGTCGCGGGCGCAGATGAGCGTGCTGGAGCTCACGGCCGACGCGCTCCCCGTGACATTGGAACTCGCGATCTTCTCGATCGTGATCGCGCTCGTCATCGGCATCCCGCTCGGCATGCTCTCGGCCTCGAAGCCGGACTCCTTCCGTGATGGCGCAGGGCAGGTCGTCGGACTTGCGGGCCTGTCGATCCCCGCCTTCCTTCTCGGCACCGCACTGCTCGCGGTGCTCGCCTCGTCCTTCGGCTTCAACCCGAACGGTCAGGGCTACGCCTACCTCTTCGAGAACCCGCTGCTGAACCTGCAGCAGATGCTGCTGCCGTCCTTCGTGCTCGGATTCGGCATCGCCGCTCCCATCATGCGCACCACACGCACGGCGGTCCTCGAGATCCGGGCCAACGACTTCATCCGCACCGCCCGCGCGAAGGGCGTCCCGCCGCGTCGCCTGCAGCTGCGTCACGTGCTCGGCAACGCGCTTGTCCCCATCGTCACGATGACGGGTCTGCAGTTCGGCTACCTGCTGGGTGGCGCCGTGGTGGTGGAGCAGATCTTCTCGCTCCCCGGCATCGGACGCCAGGTGCTGCTCGGCATCCAGCAGAAGGAGTACGCGCTCGTGCAGAGCACGGTGCTCGTGATCGCGCTCGCCTTCGTCATCGTCAACCTGCTCACCGACCTGCTCTACCGGGTCATCGATCCCCGGGTGCGTGCCGCATGACCGACATCTCGCAGACTCCCACACTGGCTCCGGGCGGCGGACGCACGATGGAGCGGGTTCGCCTGCTTCTGCGCAGCCGCAGCGGTCTGGCCGGTCTCATCATCGTCGTCGTGCTGGCGCTGCTCAGCCTCGTCTCGGCGTTCGGCCTCCTGCCGTTCGACCCGCTGGCGCAGGATCCGCCCTCGCGGCTGCAGGCCCCGAACGCGACACACTGGTTCGGCACGGATCAGTTCGGCCGCGACGTGTTCTCCCGCGTGGCCGCGGGTGTCGCCAACTCGGCGCTGATCTCGGTCGTCGCGGTCGCCTTCGCGACGGTCGTCGGAACGGTCTGCGGTCTCATCGCCGGCTTCTACCGCGGTTTCTCGGACGGTGCGATCACCGCGGTGACGAATGTGCTGTTCGCGTTCCCCCCGCTGCTGCTCGCCCTGTCGCTGGCGTCGGTGTTCGACCGCAACTGGTTCACGATCGCCGTGGCCATCGCGATCGTGTACGTGCCGATCTTCATCCGCGTCACGCGCGGTCCGGTGCTCTCGCTGCGTGAGGTCGAGTACGTCAAGGCCGCCAAGAGCACGGGGCAGAGCCGGATGGCGACGATGTTCCGCCACGTGCTGCCGAACATCACGTCGATCATCATCGTGCAGGTCACACTGTCGCTGTCGTGGGCCGTGCTGACCGAGGCATCCCTGAGCTTCCTCGGCCTCGGCACCCCGCCGCCGGCGCCGTCGCTCGGCTCGATGATCTTCGAGGCGCGCACGCTCGTGACGATCGCGCCCTGGACCATGATCGCTCCCGGCGTCGTCGTGGTGCTCCTCGTCGTCGGACTCAACCTGCTGGGCGACGGGCTGCGCGACAGCCTCGACCCGCGCAACAGGGGGAAGCGATGACCGTCGAGAACCTCGGCGCGCTGGCGACGGAGTCCGTCGACCCCCGCTACGCGCGGATCGACCAGATGAGCGTCGCGGAGCTCGCACAGACGATGAACGAGGCGGATGCGACTGTCCCCGCCGCCGTGCAGCGCGCGCTGCCGCAGATCGTCCCCGCGATCGAGGCGACCGCCGAGCGGATGTCGCAGGGCGGGCGTCTCGTCTACGTCGGTGCGGGCACGCCTGGGCGGATCGGCATCCTCGACGCCTCCGAGTGCCCTCCGACGTTCAGCACGCCGCCCGGCCTGGTCTTCGCGATCATGGCGGGTGGGCCGGGTGCGATCGTCACGCCCGTCGAAGGTGCGGAGGACGACGCGGATGCTGGTGCCGCGGCGATCGACGAGGCCGAGATCACACCCTTGGATACCGTGATCGGCATCGCGTCCAGCGGCCGCACGCCCTACGTCGTCGCGGCGGTGCGCCGTGCACGTGAGCGCGGTGCACTGACGGTCGGGCTCTCGTGCAACACCGGGGTGATCCTGAGTGACGCGGCCGAGCACGGCATCGAAGTCGAGGTCGGACCGGAGGTGCTCTCCGGGTCCACCCGACTGAAGTCGGGCACCGCCCAGAAGCTGGTGCTCAACATGTTCTCGACGATCGCGATGGTGCGCCAGGGCAAGGCCTATGGCAACCTCATGGTCGATCTCAAGGCGACGAACCACAAGCTGCGTGAGCGGGCCATCCGTATGGTGCAGACGATCGCCGACGTCGATCGGGAGACCGCGGTCGACGCGCTGGAGCGCGCCGACTACGACGTCAAGATCGCATCCATCATGATCCGGCGCGGCGAGGATCTCACCGCCGCAACGATTCGACTCGCAGACGCCGACGGGCGACTGCGCGCAGCACTGGAGGAGAGCTGATGCGGGTACTGGGACTCATCTCGGGAACGTCTCACGACGGCATCGATGCGGCCGTCGTCGATTTCGTGACCAGCGCCGGCTTCGCATCCGAGGGCGTCGAGCTCAGCGGCACCGTCCTCGCGGCCACGAGCGTCCCCTACGCCCCGGAGCTGCGCGCGCGACTGATCGCCGCGCTCCCGCCCGCGCAGACGACGCTCGCGGAGGTCGCAGAGCTTGACACTCTGATCGGCCAGGCGTTCGCGGAGGTGGCAGCCGATATGGCCGCCCAGGTCGGCGGAGTGGACGCCGTCTGCTCGCACGGGCAGACCGTGTACCACTGGGTGGAGGGCGCACACGCGCTGGGAACCCTGCAGATCGGCCAGCCGGCGTGGATCGCCGAGCGCGTCGGTGCGCCGGTCGTCTCCGACATCCGCATCCGCGACATCACCGTCGGCGGACACGGCGCACCGCTGGTCTCATTCCTCGACGAGCTGCTGCTGCGTGCACGCGCCGGCACGTCGGCCGCACTGAACCTGGGCGGCATCTCCAACATGACGGTCGTGAGCGACAAGGGTCTGTACGCCTATGACGTGGGACCTGCGAACGCGCTCGTCGACGCCATGATCGTCGAGCACGGTCTGAACGACCTGGGCTATGACGAAGACGCTCGCGTTGCGCGCACGGGAACCGTCGACGACGCGCTGCTGACGGCCATGCTCGCCGACCCGTACTACGCACTGACCCCGCCGAAGAGCACGGGCAAGGAACATTTCCACCTGGCCTACGTGCAGTCGCATCTCGCCGCGCAGGGCCGGGAGATCCCGGTCGCCGACGTCATCCGCACGCTCACCGAGCTGACGGTGCGCACGGTCGCTCGTGACGTGCAGGCGGCGGGCATCAGCTTCCTCGCCGTGTCGGGGGGCGGATGCCGGAACCCGCTGATCCTCGACGGGCTGCGTGCCGCGCTTCCCGACACCGAGGTGGTGCTCGCCGACGAGCTCGGCGCTCCGGCGGATGACAAGGAAGCGATCCTTCTGGCGCTCATCGGCTGGTGCACGATGCACGGTGTTTCCGCGATCGTTCCCGGGGGAACCGGAGCGCGCGAGCCCCGCATCCTCGGCACGATCACCCCGGGCGCAGGCCCCCTCGTGATGCCCGAGATCATCGCCGGTCTCACCTCCCTCTCGCTGCAGGCGGCGTCGGCATCATGACGCTCGAGGTGCGCCGAGCGACCCCGGACGATCTGTCCGGGGTGCTCGGCGTGTTCCTCGGATGCTGGCGGGAGAGCTATCAGGGAATCCTCCCGGAGCACTCGATCACCGAGATGACAGATGAGCGCGCGGAGGCGCTGTGGTGTCGTGTGCTCGCCGACCCTGTGGGGGTCGTGCTCGTCGCGGTCCGCGAGGGTGAGATCGTCGGCATCACCCGCTATGCGCTCGGCGACGACGGGGAGGGTGCCGTGCACTCGCTCTACGTGTCGCCGCGGGCCCACGGCGGCGGCATCGGGCGGCAGCTTCTGACCGCGGCGGTCGACGCGATGGCGGCCGCGGGGTCGACCTACGCACGGCTCTGGGTCTTCGCGTCCAACGCCCCCTCGATCGGCTTCTACGAGAAGCAGGGCTGGGTCGCAGACGGCACGACCCGCACACAGGACGAGTTCGGCGCGCTCGAGCAGCGGATGCGGCGGGAGCTGACATGAGCGTCATCGAGCGTGTACGCGTGCTGCGTGTGCCGGTGCGGCTCTCGCGCCCCTTCATCACAAACGTTCGCCGCGCTGATCAGATCGACGTCGTGCTCATCGAGGCCACAGATGCCGACGGCCGCATCGGGTGGGGCGAGGCCGCGGCGAGCTGGCGTGTCACGGGAGAGAGCCCAGAGAGTGTGGCTGCCGCGGTGCTCGGTCCCCTCGGTGACGCGGTACTCGGTCAGTCCGCCCGCGAGCCGTCGACGATCGACGCACTGCAGGCATCCGTGTGGGGCAACGCGGCCGCACGCAGCGCCGTGGAGTGCGCTGTGCTCGATCTGGACGCCCAGCAGCAGGGGCTTCCGCTGGTTCCGTCTCCGGAGACGGATGCCGCGCCGCGTCGCATCCGCACCGACATGACGCTCTCGGCTGCGGCCCCCGCCGAACTCGCGGAGCGCGCGACCGCGCACGTGTCCGACGGATTTCGCTGCCTGAAGGTCAAGGCCTCGGCAGGAACCGACACGGTGGCGGGGCTTCGCGCGATCCGGGCCGCGGTCGGGGAGAGCATCGAGCTGCGAGTCGACGCGAATCAGGCCTGGGACGCCCACACCGCCATCCGCATCATCCATGAGAGCGAAGACGCCGGACTGGCGCTCGCTTTCGTGGAGCAGCCGGTGGCCGCGCATGACCTCGACGCGCTCGCGCAGGTCGCCGGCGCCGTCTCGACGCCGATCATGGCTGACGAGTCCGTGCGCACGGCACGCGACGTGCGCGCCATCGCCGATCGCGGTGCCGCTGCCCTCGTCAACATCAAGCTGGCCAAGACCGGCGGGCTCCGTGAAGCGCAGGCTGCCGCGCGGACGGCCCAGGAAGCCGGACTCGGCGTGGTCTTCGGCTGCATGATGGAGGCGCACGTCGGCGTGAGCGCGGCGGCGCAGCTCGCTGCGGCTCTGTCGCCGGACGTGGTGCACGATCTGGACGCGGCACAGTGGCTGCGCACATCTCCGGTGATCGGAGGCGCCGTGTTCGACGCGGACGAGATCATCCTGCCCGCGGGTAGCGGACTCGGCATCGCGGGACTCGTCGCCGACGCCGAGGCTGTCGTGCTCGCAGATGTGCGGGCATCGTCACGGGGGAGGATCGCATGAGCGCAGGATCCGCCCTCACTGCCGTCCTCGCCCACCCCGCCGCGCCCCTCGGTGCTGTCGTCGGTGTGGACTCTTCGGCCGGACGCGGTATCGCCGTCGGCGGCGCGGCGACCCTGGACGGCCTCGCCGTCACACGTGAGACCTCCTTCGACCTCGCCTCGGTCACGAAGGTGGTGGGGACGACGACGGCCGTGCTGCGGCTGGTGCACCTCGGCCTGCTGCGCCTCGATGATCCGGTGTCCCGGTTCCTGCCGGACGCGCCATGCGCCCCCGGAACGACCGTGCGTCACCTCCTGCTGCACAGGGCCGGACTCTGGGAGTGGCAGCCGCTCTACTTCGCCGACACCGACCCCTTCGTCACGATCGCCGCCCTCCCGCCGAGATACGCCCTCGACGAGGGCAGGCACTACTCGGATCTCGGGTTCCAGCTGCTGGGCCGTGTCATCGCGCAGGCATCCGCCGCTCCGCTCGACCAGGCCGTCCGCGCGCTCGTCACAGAGCCCCTCGGACTGGCCCGCACGGCCTTCGGCCCGGTCGACGCACCCGTGGCTTCGAGCGCCCTCGGAGACGGCGCAGAACAGCAGATGACCCGCACCGGCATCCCGTACCCGATCCTGATCGACGATCCGGGCTTCGCCTGGCGCGACAGCGAGATCACCGGCGTCGCCAACGACGGCAACTGCTTCCACGCCTTCGGCGGCATCGCCGGACACGCGGGGCTCTTCAGTACCGTCGATGACCTCCTCACTCTCGGTGCTGCGCTCGCCGCACCCGAGGAGAACGCCGACCTCTGGCATCCGGATCTCGTCGCCGAATTCTTCCGCGATGGCCCCGACGAGGGCCAGGCGATCGGGTGGCGATCCGAGAACGTCGTCATCGATGGGCGCGAAGAGCGGATGCTGTGGCACCCCGGATTCACCGGCTGCGCCCTCGGCATCGTCCCCGCTCTGCGCACCACCGCCGTCCTGCTGAGCAACAGACTTCTCGCCACCGAACCCGTGCCGACCCAGACGCTCTGGCACGCCGCACTTCCCGAACTCCTCGGCGGACGCACCGCCACCGAAGAAAGAACGACAACATCATGAGCACCGAGCCCGTTCTGAGCATCCGCGGCCTGGCAGTCGCGTTCCGCACCGGCGCCGACCTCGTCACCGCGATCAGCGACATCAACATCGACGTCGCCGCCGGTGAGACCGTCGCCATCGTCGGCGAATCCGGTTCCGGGAAGTCGACGACCGCGGCCGCCGTGAACCGGCTGCTTCCGGAGAACGGCGTGATCACGGCCGGCAGCATCCGCTTCGACGGCAAGGAGATGACCGAGCTGCCGGAGAGCGCGCTCATCTCGCTGCGCGGTGCCGGCATCGGCCTCGTCCCGCAGGATCCGATGTCGAACCTCAACCCGCTCATGCGCGTCGGCACGCAGATCGGCGAAGCCCTCGAAGTGCACGGCTACACGTCCGGGGAGGCGACGCAGGCCCGCGTCGTCGAACTGCTGGAGATGGTGGGCATCCCGGATGCTGCGCAGCGCGCCAGTCAGTACCCGCACGAGTTCTCCGGTGGCATGCGTCAGCGCGTGCTCATCGCGATGGGGCTCGCGTGCCGCCCGCGCCTCCTGATCGCGGACGAGCCGACCTCCGCGCTCGACGTCACCGTGCAGCGCCGCATCCTGGACCAGCTCGACACGCTCACCACGGAACTCGGCACGGCGGTGTTCCTCATCACCCACGACCTCGCGCTCGCCGCAGAGCGCGCGGACCGCATCGTCGTGATGTTCCGCGGAAAGATCGTCGAAGAGGGCACCTCCGCGCAGGTGCTCGGCAACCCGCAGCACGAGTACACGAAGCAGCTGCTGGCCGCCGCCCCCAGCCTCGCTTCCCAGCGAGAGATCGAGGCGCGCCCTGCGGATGCATCCGAGGGCCAGGCGTTCGTCGAGATCCGCGACCTGCGCAAGGAATTCGCGCTGCGCTCGCCGAAGGTGGGACAGCCGCAGACCTTCACGGCCGTCGACGGCGTCAGCTTCGAGATCCGCCGGGGAACCACGGTCTCGATCGTGGGTGAATCCGGCTCCGGCAAGTCGACGACGGCGAACATGGTGCTCGGCCTGGAGGACGTCACGAGCGGATCCATCCTGTTCGACGGACTGGATCTCACGAAGCTGCGCCGCAAGGAGCTCTTCGCCCTGCGCCGTCGGGTGCAGCCGGTCTTCCAGAACCCCTACGCCTCGCTCGACCCGCGCTACACGGTCGAGCAGTCGATCGCGGAGCCGCTGAAGGTGCACAAGGTCGGCACCGCCGCGACCCGCCACGCCCGCGTGCTCGAACTGCTCGAGCAGGTCGCGCTGCCCGCAGCGATGGCCGAGCGTCTGCCGCACGAGCTCTCGGGTGGGCAGCGCCAGCGTGTCGCGATCGCGCGCGCCCTCGCTCTCGAGCCCGAGCTCGTCGTGCTCGATGAGGCCGTGTCCGCCCTCGACGTGCTCGTGCAGGCGCAGATCCTCGATCTGCTCAGCGACCTGCAGAAGCGTCTCGGCCTCAGCTACCTGTTCATCAGCCACGACCTCGCCGTGGTGCGGATGATCTCCGACGAAGTGCACGTCATGCAGCGCGGCGTGATCGTCGAGAGCGGCACGCCGGAGCGGATCTTCGACGCACCTCAGCATCCGTACACCCGCGAACTGCTCGCGGCGATCCCCGGGGCGTCGCTGGCGTCGTGATGGCGCGCTCTAGACTGATTCCGTGACCGCGCGTACCCCTGAACTCGAAGCCGACCGCCAGGCCCTCATCGCCCTCATCAAGGATGAGGCGGTGTTCCACGGCGACTTCACGCTCTCCAGTGGCAAGAAGGCGACGTACTACGTCGACATGCGCAAGCTCACGCTCGACCACCGGGCGGCTCCGGCGATCGGCCGCATCATGCACGATCTCGTGGCTGACCTCGACGTCGTCGCCGTGGGTGGTCTGACGCTCGGCGCCGACCCGATCGCGAACGCCGTCATGCACGCGTCGGCCGGCCTCGACAAGCCGCTCGACGCGTTCGTCGTGCGCAAGGAGCCGAAGGACCACGGCCGTGGCCGTCAGGTCGAGGGCGCCGACGTCAAGGGCAAGCGCGTCGTCGTGCTCGAAGACACCTCGACGACGGGCCAGTCGGCGCTCAAGGCCGTCGAGGCTCTGCGCCGCGAGGGTGCAGAGGTCGTCGCCGTCGCCGTGATCGTCGACCGCAAGACCGGCGCGCAGGCTGCGATCGAAGACGCCGGGCTCACCTGGTACGCCGCCATCGACCTCGACGACCTCGGGCTCGCCCCGCAGTAATCGTGGCGCAGCGATCGGGGGAGGGCTCGGGTCGCTCCGGCCGTCCGACGATGAAGGATGTCGCGGCGCACGCCGGCGTCGGACTCTCCACCGTCTCCCGGGTCGTTGCGGGCTCTCCTGGCGTGAGCCTCGAGAAGACGCAGGCCGTCGAAGACGCGATCGCTGCTCTCGGCTTCCGCCGCAACGACTTCGCGCGCACCCTCCGCACGGGTGCCACGCACACGATCGGCGTCGTGGTGACGCGGATCTCGGATCCGTTCTATGCAACGCTCATCGGCGCGATCGAGCGACGCGCACAGGAGCATCAGATGCTCGTGCTCGTCGCGTCCGGCACGGATGACCCCGACGAGGGTGTGCGGGTGCTGCAGCGTGTGCTGAGCCGCCAACTCGACGGACTGATCCTCGTCGCGCACGAAGACGCCGACTACGGCTTCCTCGCGCAGGAGCAGCGGGCCGGCGCACCGTTCGTGTTCGTCGATCGCCCACCGCGCGGAGTTGACGCAGATCTCGTGATGGTCGACAACGAGAACGGTGCTGCCGCGGCAGTCGCACATCTCGTCGCCGCGGGGCATCAGCGCATCGCGTGCATCGCGCATGTGTCCGGCCGGTTCACCTCGGAGCGACGGCAGGCCGGCTACCGCGCCGGACTGCGTGCGGCAGGGCTCCCGGTGGATCCCGCGCTGATCGTCGAGGTCGAGGACGACGTGGACGCCTGTGCCACGGCGTTGCGTGCGCTTTTCGCAGCGGATGCTCCGCCGACGGCGCTCTTCACGACGAACAGCCGCACGACCACCGCAGTGCTGCAGGCGCTTCGTGCGCTCGGTGAGGCTCCGGCGCTGGTGGGTTTCGACGACTTCGCGCTTGCGAACCTCATGACACCACCGACGACGACGGTCGCGCAGGACCCGACCGCGATCGGCGAAGCCGCCGTCGATCTGCTGTTCGAGCGCATCGCAGGGGCGGCAGGCCAGCCGCGGCGCATCGAACTCGGGACGCGAATCATCCCACGCGGCTCCGGCGAGATCGCACCCCGCTAGCGAGCAGCATCCGCTCTGCACTTTTCGCTCTGCATGGGGGATGGTAACGTTTTCAAGATTCCGTGGAGACGTACCGCGGACGTGTGCCTGGAGGATTCCGTGACCCGTTTCGCCCTCGCTGTCGACGTCGGTGGCACCAAGATCGAAGCCGCGCTCGTGAGTGAACAGGGTGCCGTCATCGAGGGCACGCGCAGTCGTCGGGCGACCGGCCCAACCGCCACCCCCGACGACATGCGCGCCGCGATTGCCGCCGTCGTCGACCACGCCCTGTCATCGGACGCCGCCCGGGGCGGCACCCTTCTCGGCGCAGGCGTGGGAAGCGCCGGGCCGATCGACAAGACCACCGGCACGATCCACCCGGTGAACATGGTGCAGCTGCGCGGTTTCCCGCTGGAGGAGAGCGTGCGCAACGCCGCATCCGCCTCCTGGGGCAGCGACGTGCACACGGTCTTCGCGCACGACGGCGGATGTCTCGCCCTCGCCGAGTCATGGCTCGGCGCCACTCGTGACGCGCGCGTCTCGTTCTCGATGGTCGTCTCGACTGGGATCGGCGGCGGATTCGTCCATGACGGTCGCTACGCTCCCGGCGCCTCCGGCAACGGCGGGCACATCGGCCAGATGCGAGGCGGCGAGGGGCTGCGCCTGGAGCCCACCGCCTCCGGGCCGGCGAGCGCCGCCTGGGCGCGCACGCAAGGGTGGACGGGCGAGACCGGCGAGGACCTCGCTCGGGATGCGGCGGCCGGGGATCCGATCGCCCGCGCCGCCATCGAGCGCTCGGCCCGCGCGGTCGGCGCGGCCCTCGCTGATGCCGTCACACTCGTCGACGTCGACATGGTGGCGATCGGCGGAGGGTTCTCGCATGTGTCTGAGGACTACGTCGACCTCGTGCACGCGGCCCTCGTCGAGAACGCTGTGCTTGATTACGCAGCCCGGGTGCAGGTCGTGCGCGCGGGACTGGGCGGAGATGGTCCTCTGATCGGCGCCGCTGCGCTCATCCTGCGCCAGGGGTGACCGTCGACATGCTTCGATAGGCAGATGACTGCAGGGACTGTCGAGCGCTCTTTCGAAGGCTTCTACGCCGACCTCGACCAGGTGCGCTCCGCGAGCGGTGTGCGGCACATGGTCAAGCGGTTCCGCCTTCGCGGCATCGCCGAGCCCGAGTCGCGTGCCCTCGCGCTGCTCCGCGCGCATACTCCGGTCGACATCGCCGTACCGGCGCTGCTCGGCATGGAACTCGATGGCACCGAGGAGACCCTCGTCCTCAGCTACATCGACGGTGAGCCGGCAGGCAACGCCCAGAACCCGGATGCTGTCGCCGAGCAGATCATCGATGTCGTGACGCACTGGCACACCCAGCGCGGCACGGCCTTCGAAGACCTCGAGGGTGCGCAGCATCCGGACTTCGCGAGTGCCTACCGTGCCGACATCACGCGGCTGAGCGACTGGCTGCGTACCGCCGATCGCTTCGACGAGACCGTGCGCCATCGCATCCTCGCACTCGTCGCCGATGTACCCGCCCTGCTCGCACCGCTCTCCGACGACACCCCGGTGTTCATCCACGACGATGCGCACGCGGGTAACTTCCTCGCCGCGGACGACCGGCTCGTCGGTGTGATCGACCCGGGCCGTGCCCGTTTCACACATCGGGAACTCGACGTCTTCCACCTCGCGGATGCGGGGGCCGCTCTCGACCTCCTGCCGCGCTACCTCGCCCGCGCACCCCTGGCCCCCGGATGGGAACAGCGACGGCTGCTGTTCAGCATCTGGGACGACGTCAAGCACGCGCGCGATGCCGACTGGCGTGACGACGCGTGGTTCACGACGAAGCTCGACGCCTTCGAGAAGGCGTCGAGCTCGTTCGGACCGCAGTGAGGATCAGCGCACGACGGCGGTGACCGAGGCGAGGCGCTGCAGCACCTCGTGGCTGATCGAGCCGAGCAGGAACGTACGCAGGCGGCCGTGGCCACGCGTGCCGACGACCGTCAGACGTGCGCTTTCTCCGAGCTCGTTGAGCACCTGCGAGGGGTAGCCCTCGGCGACGCGCTCGGTGATCTCGAGGTCCGGGTAGCGGCTGCGGAGTCCGCCGAGTGACACCGACAGCGCCTCCTGGGCTGCGCCCTGCATGCCCGAGCGATACATCTCCGGAACCACGGCGAGTGAGTTGCGGGGCGCGGAGATGGGCGTCCACACCGTGACGGCCGTCAGCGGCTCGCCCAGCCGGTCGGCCTCGGCGGCGGCGAAGGCGATCGCGTGCTCGGAGACAGGGGAGCCGTCCACGCCGACGACGACGCCGCGGCGGGCGGACACATCCACATCGAAGTCAGGCACGACGATCACCGGACTGTGCGCGGCGGCGGCGATGCGGATGCCGTGCGCGCCGCGTGCGGGACCCTGACCGGGGCCGCGATAGTCGCTGCCGATGACGAGAAGCGCCGCGGTCCGGGACGCCTCGATGAGAACCTGCACCGGGTTGCCGGCTTCGACGCGGGTCATGACGACGAGCCCGTCGGCGGCGATGCGGGCCGCTTCGGCGTCCAGATGCGCCTGGGCTTCGGCGAGAGTCGCGGTGAGGATGTCTGCTTCGCCGACGGCGCCGATGGCCCCTCCGACGATGCTCACCAACTCCAGGTGCTGCCTGCGGGCGATGGCTCGCGCGGCTGCCCAGTCGACAGCGCGACGGCTGGCTGCGGCTTCGGTGACGCCGACGACGATCTTCTCAGTCATTGCGGTTCCTCCTCGTTCGGTGCGGCAAGTCTACGAACAAAGTGCGACGCGGGGGTGGGCTGAGCGCCGTGGAAATCGGGGCTGCCTAGCGCTGGTCGTCCCAGGGGCCTTCCCACCAGTTCCCGCCGTTGTGGCGTCCGCGGCGGGAACGCACCCACTGCACGATCACGACGACGAGGGTTGTCGAGATGATGCCGATCATCACGAGGAACATGAGATCGCGACTGTTCATGGGCGCTTCCCCTCTGCGGCGTCCGCGACGATCTTGGCGATCCGCGCGGCGCGGGTCTCGTCTCTTTTCGCCATGGCGATGTTCGTCAGTCCGAGCTTCTTGACCGACTTCGGAAACGCATCCCAGTGCGCACGAGCGGCGGGCACGGCGTCGAGTGCGGCGGTCAGCTCAGGCGGTTCGATGCCGGCTTCGGGGCCATCGAGCATCGTCCACGAGCCGTCCTGTCGTGCCTTCTCCAGCACGCGGATGCCCGCGGGGGCGAGCAGGCCCGCCGCTTCGAGGTCGACGAGGCGAGCCTTGTTCGTCGCCGCCCAGCCGCTGCCCGATCGGCGCGGTGAGAACCACTGGCCGTTCGAACCATCGTCGAACGTGCGCACGGGCCCATCGATCCACCCGAAGCACAGTGCCTGGCGGACCGCGTCTTCATAGCTGACGCCGTCGACGGCCGCGCCGCGGACGTTCAGCAGCCACACCCCGGCCGTACGCGTGTGATTCTCTTCGAGCCAGGCGCGCCAGCGCGCAGCATCCGCCGCGCTGATGCGCTCGCCCTCGTCGAGAACACCCATGGTCAGTCCTCGACGGACGTGCTCTCGCGGGAAAGCAGGTCGGCCACCGAGTTCACGATCTCATCGGGGCGGAACGGGTACTTCTCGATCTCGGCCTGGTCGCTGATGCCGGTGAGGACGAGCACCGTGTGCAGTCCCGACTCGATGCCGGCGACGATGTCGGTGTCCATGCGGTCGCCGATCATGCCTGTCTTCTTCGAGTGCGCGTTGATCTTGTTGAGGGCCGAGCGGAACATCATCGGGTTCGGCTTGCCGACGACGTACGGCTCTTTGCCGGTGGCCTTCGTGATGAGCGCGGCGATCGCACCGGTCGCAGGCAGCGGGCCATCGGCGCTCGGTCCCGTGGCGTCCGGGTTCGTGACGATGAAACGCGCACCCTTGTTGATGAGGCGGATCGCCTTGGTGATCGCGTCGAAGGAGTAGTTGCGGGTCTCGCCCACGACGACGAAGTCGGGGTTCGTCTCGGTCATGATGAAGCCCGCGTCGTGCAGAGCCGTGAGGATGCCCGCCTCGCCGATGACGAAGGCCGAGCCGTTCGGCACCTGCTGCTTGAGGAAGTCGGCGGTCGCGAGAGCGGAGGTCCAGATACGGTCTTCCGGGACGACCAGACCGCTCGCGCGCAGGCGTGCCGACAGGTCGCGCGCGGTGAAGATCGAGTTGTTGGTGAGTACGAGATACGGGATACCGCGCGCTTCCCAGCCCGCAAGAAGCTCGGATGCTCCGGGGATGGCGATGTTCTCATGGACGAGAACGCCGTCCATGTCGGTCAGCCAGCATTCGATGTCATCGCGGTGTGCCATGTGCTCAGCCTATTGGGCGGGGGCGACGCTGGAGATCACGTGTCAGCGCGCGGCGCGGAGGACGAGTCCTCTCGTCTCAAACGCTGAGCCACACCACTTCGGCCGTGCCCTCGGGCAGTTCCACGGCGACGCCGTCGAGTTCGATCCCCGAAGCGGTGATCGCGATCGTGGAACCGACCGTCAGCCCCAGAGCCTCCAGCGAGCGCAGCAGAGCGGGATCGCGGTCGCTGACACGCAGCACGCGGCCATTGTGACCGGGGGTGGCGTCGGCGAGGAGGACGAAATCCTCGCGGATCACCGCACCGCTGGCATCCGGAATCGCGTCGCCGTGCGGGTCGAATCGCGGCCGTCCCAGCCGCACGTCGATGCCCTCGAGCAGCCGATCGCTGATCGCGTGCTCGAGCACCTCGGCCTCGTCGTGCACCTCATCCCAGGCGTAGCCGAACTCGCGCACGAGCCAGGTCTCGATGAGGCGGTGGCGGCGGATGATGGTGAGCGCACGCTGCTCGCCCTCGTCGGTCAGGCGCACAGCCCCGTAGGGGACATGCGAGACCAGGCCCGCGGCGGCGAGCTTCTTCACCATCTCCGTCACGGACGACGGGGCGATCCCGAGGCTCGCGGCGAGCACCGACGGGGTGATCGGAGCATCCTGCCATTCCGTGTGCGCGTAGACCGTCTTCAGGTAGTCGTCGGCGGCGGGGGAGCGCATGTCAGCTTCCGAGGGACAGAAGGACGTTGAACGCCGCCGCGCCCGCGAAGAACAGGGTGATGAATCCGAGGATCGCGGCGAGCAGTGACAGGCGTCCGTCGTAGTCGTTGACGCTGCGGCTTCCGATCGAGCGCGCACGGAACGCGAGCACGAGCGTGATCACGCCGAGTGCGAGTTGCACCCAGGGGGCGCCGACGGTGAGCAGATCCGGCCAGGTGATGAGCACGACGCCGAGGACGCCCGTGCCGACGGCGAACCAGGTGCTCAGGCTCATCGCCCGCCGAGCGGCGGAGTCATCGCGGGCGGGCTTCTTGTCGCGGGCGGAAGGCATGCATCGAGCCTACCCGCGCGGCGCCTCAGCCGCCGGTCGCCACCAGCCACAGCAGTGTCGCGTTCAGCGCGATCAGCAGCACCGAGGCGATCACGCCGGCGACCGTCGTCAGAATGCGGTTGGTGAACGCCCCGAGGGTGCGCCGCTGCGCTGTCAGGGCCACGAGCGGGAGCAGGGCGAAGGGGATGCCGAACGACAGCACGACCTGGCTGAGCACGAGAGCGAAGGTGGGATCGACGCCGAGGCCCAGGATCAGCAGAGCCGGAATGAGGGTGACCAGGCGTCGGGCGAGCATCGGGATGCGAACCTTCAGGAGCCCGTGCAGGATCTCCCCACCCGCGTAGGCGCCGACCGCGGTGGATGCCAGGCCCGACGCGAGCAGGCCGACGGCGAAGAGCGTGGCCACGACCGGGCCGAGCCCCGCGGCGAGAGCGGCATGCGCACCTTCCAGCGAGTCGGTGCCCTCGACGCCGGCGAGGTTCGCGGCGGCGAGCAGCAGGATCGCCAGGTTCACGGAGCCGGCGATGAGCATCGCGACCGACACATCCCAGCGGGTCGCGGTGAGCAGGGTGCGCACGCGTCCGGCGTCGGTGGTGTGGATGCTGCCGCCGAAGCGATCGCGGGTGAGGGCGGAGTGCGCGTAGATCGCGTGCGGCATGATCGTCGCGCCGAGGATGGAGGCGGCGAGCAGCACCGAGCCGGTGTCGGCGAAGCGCGGTACCAGTCCGCCGACCACGCTCGCGGGATCGGGTGGCCCGATGAAGACGCCCGCGGTGAATCCGACGGCGATGATGATGAGCAGGCCGATGATCGCGAACTCGAACGGCCGCGCGCCGCGGCGCGCCTGCACCAGGAGCAGCCCGATCGAGACGGCGCCCGTGATCGCCCCGCCAAGCAGCAGGGGAATGTCGAACAGCAGGTACAGGGCGACGGCTCCGCCGATCACCTCGGCGATGTCGGTCGCCATCGCGACGAGCTCGGCCTGCAGCCAGTAGGCGCGGCGAGCCCACGGATTGCGGATGCGCTCGCCGAGGACCTCGGGAAGGCTCTGGCCGGTGACGATGCCGAGCTTCGCGGACAGGTACTGGATGAGCCAGGCCATGACGTTGCCGACCACGACGACCCAGACGAGCAGATAGCCGTAGCTCGCGCCCGCGGTCATGTTGCTGGCGACGTTGCCGGGGTCGAGGTAGGCGACGCCGGCGACGAGGGCGGGGCCGAGCAGCCAGAGGCCGCGCGGCAGGGGCGTCGCGGGGCGAGGGGTGGTCAGCGAGCGAGGGACCACGGTGTCCGACGCAGAATTCTTCGGCATGCCGAAATCATAGGCTGTTTTCGGCGTGCCTAAAAGCCAGTCGTGTGCTCGGGGCCGGCCACTCTCGGGGCGCGGGATACGCTTCTGGGATGGAAGAGCGGATGCCCGAACCCGTCCCGACCACCCCGGCGGATGTCCCTGCGACCCCCGAGTTCACGACCCATGGCGTCGGCCCGTGGCCCGGCGGCGAGGCTGAATGGCCGCGGGAGGAGTGGTTCGATCCCGAGCTCCTTGCGAACGGCGACACCCGCAACGTCATCGACCGCTACCGCTACTGGCGGATGGAGGCGATCGTCGCGGACCTCGACACGCAGCGGCATCCGTTCCATGTCGCGATCGAGAACTGGCAGCACGACATGAACATCGGCTCCATCGTGCGCAGCGCCAACGCCTTCCTCGCGGACACCGTGCACATCATCGGCCGCCGTCGTTGGAACAAGCGCGGCGCGATGGTCACCGACCGCTACCAGCACGTCGTGCACCACGAGAGCGTCGAGGCGTTCACCGTATGGGCCGCCGCGGAAGAGATCCCGATCATCGCCGTCGACAACGTCGGTGATGCGGTGCCGGTGGACAGGGCCGAACTGCCCCAGCGGTGCGTGCTGCTCTTCGGACAGGAAGGGCCGGGGCTCACGGACGAGGCCATGGCCGCCGCATCCGGGCATATCGAGATCACCCAGTACGGGTCGACCCGTTCCATCAACGCGAGCGCCGCGGCGGCCGTCGTCATGTACGAATGGTGCCGACGCTACGCGAGCTGACTCTCAGGCCCCGGCGGTGATCCAGCGCCCCGTGCGGATGCGCGCGCCCAGGGTGATCAGTCGGGCGATCAGGTAGACGCCGAAGAACGCCACGGCGAGCCAGATCAGGCCGACCGTGCCATCGACGCCGGTCGCGGCGACGATCCAGAGCGCGGGCAGGAACGGCACGAGGTTGAGGCCACCGGCGATCGCGAGATAGCGGGCATCGCCCGCGCCGATCAAGACACCGTCCAGGACGAACACGATGCCGGCGATGGGCTGCGCGATCGCGAGCACCAGCATCGCGGGTTGGATGAGGGCGGCCACGGCGGGATCGCCCGTGAAGACGAGACCGATCACCCCCGACAGCGCTGCAAGCAGTCCGCCGACCAGCACGCCGAACCAGGTGCCCCAGGCGACGGTCCGCGCGAGCACATGCTTCGCGTCGTCGACATCGCCGGCGCCCAGGCTCTTGCCGATGAGCGCCTGCGCGGCGATCGCCAGCGCGTCGAGCGCGAACGCCGCCGCCGAGAAGATGGTGAAGACGATCTGCCACCCGGCCAGCTCGTCCGTGCCGATGCCGGTCGCGACGGCGACCGTGGCGAGCAGGGCGATGCGCAGACTGAGCGTGCGCAGGAACATCCAGCCACCCGAGCGTGCCGATCCGCGGATGCCCTCGCGCTGCGCGCGCACCGAGGCGGAGTGTGTGCGGGCCAGGCGGCCCACCACCACGACGTAGGCCGCGACCATGCCCCACTGCGCGAGCACGGTGCCGACCGCGGATCCGGCGATGCCCCAGCCGAGTCCGTAGATGAAGAGAACGTTCAGCGCGGCGTTCGCGGCGAAGCCGAGTCCCGCGATCCACAGCGCCGTCATGGTGTCTTGCATGCCGCGCAGCAGGCCCGTCGCCGCAAAGACGATGAGCATGGCGGGCAAGCCCCACACCGAGATGACGAGGTAGGTGTTCGCCTGCTCGGCGACCGCATCGCTTGCCCCGAACAGGCTCACGAGCCACGGCGACAGCAGTGCACCCGCCGCGGCGAGAACGGCGCCGAGACCGAGGGCGAGCCACATTCCGTCGATACCGACCGAGACGGCATCCCCGGGCTTCCCTGCACCGAACTTGCGCGCGACGGCCGGTGTCGTCGAGTACGCGAGGAAGACCATCAGGCCCACGAAGGTCTGCAGCACGGCGCCCGCGATGCCCAGACCCGCCAGCGGAACCGTGCCCAGATGGCCCACGAGAGCCGCGTCGATCATCAGGAACGCAGGCTCGGCGATGAGCGCTCCGAGTGCCGGGACCGCGAGTCGGACGATCTCGCGGTTGAGCGAGGAGGAGCGAGTGGTCACGCTGACGAGCCTAGACGGGGGCTCGGACACCTGCTGCCGTCGCTAGGCTTGCGCCGTGAACGCCCGATTCCTGCCGCATCACCCCCTTCGGGTGCTGGCGCATGTGATCGCGCGACTTCCGGAGCCCGTCGTGCTGATCATGGCCTCGATCGGTCTCATCGCCGGGGGCTTCCTCCTGGTGCGTCCGACGACATCGCTCGACGTCCTGGTGTCCGTGATCGGAATAGGGCTGATCGCCGCCGGAGGGATGGAGCTCGCGCTGCCCGGCACCCGCCGCGAGGGCAGCCGCGGTGTGCTCTCGATCGGGTGGGTGGTCTCCGGCGTCGCCATGCTCTTCCTGCCCGGATTGACCGTACGCGCGCTCGCCGTGTTCGTGGGGCTGCTGCTGATCGCCCGCGGGGTGGTCGGTCTGATCTCGCCCTGGAGGTCGACGACAGGGGCGCCGCGCCCGATCGATGCGAGGATCGCGTCCGGGCTGCTGGGAGTCGGGGGAATCGTCTTCGGTGTGCTCGCGATCGTGTGGCCGGACATCACCCTGCTCATCGTGGGTGTGCTCTTCGGTGTCGCTCTGATGACTGCGGGCGCCGTCGTGCTGTTGCGCGCCCTGCGTCGGCGTCGCGCTCGCCGGGCTGCGGCGGGGCTGGGCGAGGGACTCGATCCGATCACGCAGCCCGTGCCGCCCGGCGGGGAGTGGGGGAGGAGGTCGCGATGGGTGCGCACGATCGGGGCTGTCCTGGTTGTGGCGATCGCTACGACGGCCGCGGGGCTCACGATCACCCTGCATGATGCGACGACCGTCGCCGACGAGTTCTATGCGCCGCCCCGGGGCGTGCCCGACGAGGCGGGGCAGCTCATTCGCGCCGAGCCGTTCACCCGCGGGGTTCCCGACGGAGCGATCGGCTGGCGAATCCTGTACACCACCTCGCTCGATGATGACGAGCCGACGGTCGCCAGCGGTCTGGTTGTCGTTCCTGATCGGGGTCGCGATCATCCGGTCATCGCCTGGAATCACGGCACGACCGGCTTCGATCGCTCGTGCGCGCCGTCGTTGGCCGAGGAGCCGTTCGAATCAGGAGCGCTGTTCACCCTCGACCGGATCGTAGACCACGGCTGGGCGCTGGTCGCCACCGACTACATCGGGCTCGGCACGCAGGGGCCGCACCCCTATCTGGTGGGCGAGGCGAGTGGCCGCGCGGCGCTGGATGCGGTGCGTGCCGCCCGCCAGCTGGAGGACATCACGCTCAGTGAGAAGACCGTGCTCTGGGGGCACTCGCAGGGCGGAGGGTCGGCGCTGTGGGCGGCCGCGATCACCAAGGACTACGCGCCGGATCTGCCGATCGAGGGCGTTGCGGCGTTCGCGCCGGCGAGCGACCTCATCGGACTCGTCGGAAACCTTCCGAAGGTCACGGGAGGAAGCGTCTTCGCATCCTTCGTCCTGGCCTCGTTCACTGAGATCTACCCCGACATCACGCACAGCGGCTATGTGCGACCCGGTGCCGAGGTGACGGTGCGCGAACTGTCGAAGCGGTGTCTGTCCGGCCCGAGCATGATGGTCATGCTGCTCAACGTCGTCGCGCTCGCCGATGACCCGAACCTGCTGACCAAGGACCCGACCGCGGGGGCGATGGGTGCCCGGCTGCAGCAGAACATCCCGCCGAGCGACATCGATGTGCCGCTGCTGCTCGGACAGGGTGAGGACGACACCCTGATCGAACCGGAGGTGCAGGCGCGATTCGCCTCGCGACTCTGCCGGGCAGGCGTGGACGTCGACTTCCGACGGTATCCGGGGTTGGATCACGTGCCCCTCGTCGAAGACGGCTCGCCGGCCATGCGTGACCTCTTCGCCTGGACGAGCGATCTGCTCGCGGGCGAGGACGTCCGCGTCGACTGCCGCTGAGCGGCCGCCGCGCTCTGAGACGACGTCGCCTTCACGCGGATGCCGATCGCTGCCGTGCCTTGGATGCGTGCGCTCCGGTTGTTTTCGGTGTGCCTAAAGTCTAGGTTTTCGGTATGCCTAAAAATCTTGACTACGGTGTTCGAATCGGAATGAGCGCGCTTGCGCTGTTGTCTTTGGCGGGCTGTGCCGCACGGCCCGCTGAGGCCGTCACAGAGGAACGTCCGGTCGTGCTCACGACCTTCACGGTCCTCGCCGACATCGCGGCGAACGTCGGGGGAGACCACATCCAGGTCGAATCGATCACCAAGGCCGGCGCCGAGATCCACGGCTACGAGCCCACCCCCGGCGACGTCGCCAAGGCCTCGAAGGCCGACCTGATCCTCGACAACGGACTCAACCTGGAGTCATGGTTCGCGCAGTTCGTCGAGGCGGTCGACGTGCCGCACGTGGTCGTCACCGAGGGCATCGATGTGATCGACATCGCCGGCGACGCCTACGCCGGGCTCCCCAACCCGCACGCCTGGATGAGCCCCGCGAACGTCGAGATCTACGTCGAGAACGTGGTCCGCGCCTTCGGCGAGCTCGCCCCCGAGCACGCCGATGACTTCGCGATGAACGCGGAGGCGTACAAGGCCGAGCTGCGCGACATCCGCACCGAATTGACGGATGCGCTATCTGTGCTCCCTCAGAATCAGCGCGCGCTCGTGACCTGCGAGGGGGCATTCTCCTACTTGGCCCGCGATGCCGGGTTGACCGAGGTCTACATCTGGCCCGTGAACGCCGAGCAGCAGGCGACGCCGAAGCAGATGGCCGCCGTGATCGACTTCGTGCGCGCGAACGATGTGCCCGCGGTGTTCTGCGAGTCGACCGTGTCGGACAAGCCGATGCAGCAGGTCGTCTCCGCCACGGATGCGGTGTACGGAGGCGTGCTCTACGTCGACTCCCTCTCCGAGGCGGGCGGACCGGTGCCGACGTATCTCGACCTCATTCGCCACGACGCCGACACCATCGTCGCGGCTCTCACGGGAGGTGCGCGATGACCGCGGCCGTCGAGGTCGCCGACGTCAGCGTCCGCTATGGCGGTGTCGCCGCGCTCGACGGCGTGACGCTCGCGGTCGAGGCGGGACGCGTCACGGGGCTGATCGGCATGAACGGATCCGGCAAGTCGACGCTCTTCAAGAGCATCACGGGCGTCGTCAAGCCGGGGCGTGGCAGCGTGCGCATCGATGGTGCAGCGCCGGCACTCGCGCGCAGACGCGGACTTCTCGGGTATGTGCCGCAGAGCGAGGACGTGGACTGGACGTTTCCGGTCTCGGTGCGCGATGTCGTGATGATGGGGCGCTACGGGCGCCTCGGCGTGCTGCGCTCGCCGCGCGCGCGCGACCGCGCCGCCGTAGACGAGGCGCTTGAGCGGGTCGAACTGAGCGACTTCGCCGAGCGTCAGATCGGGCAGCTGTCGGGTGGGCAGAAGAAGCGCGCCTTCGTCGCACGGGCACTCGCCCAGGACGCGCGAATCCTGCTGCTCGATGAGCCCTTCGCGGGCGTCGACAAGAGATCCGAGGGCACGATCGTGCCGCTGTTGCGCGAACTCGCCGCCGACGGCCGCACTGTGCTCGTGTCCACGCACGACCTGCATGCCCTTCCCGCACTTGCCGACGAGGCGGTGCTCCTGCGTCATCGGGTGCTGTTCCACGGATCGGTGCGCGAGGCGCTGCGACCCGAGCGGCTCGCGCAGGCGTTCGGACTGGACCTTGCCCTTGAGGAGGAGGCGGCATGACCGTGATCGACATTCTCATGGAGCCCCTGCAGTACGAGTTCATGACGCGTGCACTCGTGACGACCGTGATCGCCGCCGTCGTGTGCGCTGTGCTCTCCTGCTGGCTCGTGCTCGTCGGCTGGTCGCTCATGGGAGATGCGGTGTCGCACGCGGTGCTCCCCGGTGTCGTGCTGGCGTATGTCGTGGGGGCGCCTTTCGCGCTCGGTGCGCTCGTCTTCGGCGTGCTCGCGGTCGTGCTGATCGGGGCGATCCGCGGGACGAGCCGGGTCAAGGAGGATGCCGCGATCGGCATCGTCTTCACCACGCTGTTCGCGCTGGGGCTCGTGCTGATCTCGGTCACACCGAGTCAGACCGACCTCAACCACATCATCTTCGGCAATGTGCTCGGTGTGTCGGTGAGCGACATGGTGCAGATCGGGGTGCTCGCGGCGATCGCGTTCGCCGCTCTCCTGATCAAGCGGCGCGACCTCACCCTCTACGCCTTCGACCCCATGCACGCCTTCGCGATCGGGCTGTCCCCCAGGTTCCTCGGCGCGCTCCTCCTCGGGGTGCTCGCACTCACGGCCGTCGTCGCCCTGCAGGTGGTGGGCGTGATCCTCGTCGTCGCGATGCTCATCATCCCGGGCGCCACCGCGTATCTGCTCACCGACCGCTTCGGGCGGATGCTGGTGATCGCCCCGACTGTGTCCGCGCTGTCGTGCGTGGTCGGAATCTACCTGAGCTACTGGATCGACGCCGCGTCGGGCGGACTCATCGTGGTCGTGCAGGGGGCGGTGTTCTTCCTGACGTACCTGTTCAGTCCGCGCCAGGGCGTGATCGGGCGTCGAATCGCTCGGCGACGTGCCTCCATGTCGCAGGCCCCGCATATCCTGGTCGCATGACCGATGCTCTGCCCGCAGGCCTTGCCCTCGATGACCTCAGCTCCGACATCCGCCCCCAGGACGACCTGTACCGGCACGTCAACGGCGCCTGGTTCGCGCGCACCGAGATCCCGGAAGACAAGGCGCGCTGGGGGTCCTTCCACCTGCTCGCCGAGCAGGCCGAGAAAGACGTCCGCGCGATCATCGACGAGTCGCAGACGGCCGAGGCGGGCAGCGAGCAGCGCAAGATCGGCGACCTGTACGCGAGCTTCATGGACACCACGCGCATCGACGAGCTCGGCACGCAGCCGCTCGCCGCGACCCTCGAAGAGATCGACGCAATCTCCTCGGTATCCGAGTTCCTTGCCGCCGTCGGTGCGTACGACCGTGATGGCCGCGCCTCGGTCATCGGACTCTACGTCGACGGCGACCCGGGCAACCCCGAGCGATACCTGCCGATTCTCGTGCAGGCGGGGCTCTCGCTGCCGGATGAGAGCTATTTCCGCCTCGACACGTTCGAGGGCACGCGTGCCGCATACCGCGCGCACCTCGAGCGTCTGCTCGTGCTGGCAGGAGTGGCGGATGCGACGGCGAACGCCGACCGTTCGATCGCCCTTGAGACCGAACTCGCCGGTCACCACTGGGACAACGTGCGCAGCCGTGATGCGGTGGCCACCTACAACCTGAAGACCTGGGACGAGCTGCAGGCGCTCGCCGGCGTCGACCTCACGCCGTGGCGCCAGGCGGTCACGCCGTCGAACCCTGCGGCGTTCGACGAGGTCGTCGTCGCGCAGCCGAGCTTCTTCGAGGGGCTCGGATCCCTCCTCACCGCGGAACGCCTCGACGATTGGAAGGCGTGGCTGCGCGCCAAGGTCGTGCACGCGGCTGCCGCCTATCTCACCGACGATCTCGTGCAGGAGAACTTCTCGTTCTACGGCACCGAGCTCACCGGCGTCCCCAGCATCCGCGAGCGCTGGAAGCGCGGCGTCTCGCTCACCGAGGGCGCACTCGGCGAGGCGATCGGCAAGGTCTACGTCGCCCGGCACTACCCGCCGACGGCGAAGGCCGCCATGGACGAGCTGGTCGCGAACCTCATCGAGGCGTACCGCCAGAGCATCACCGACCTCGAGTGGATGACCGCCGAGACCCGCGAGCGCGCGCTCGCGAAGCTCGACTCCTTCACCCCGAAGATCGGCCACCCGGATGTCTGGCGCGACTACTCGAGCCTCGAGATCGACGCGGCCGACCTCATCGGAAACGTGCGGCGAGCCGCGATCTTCGAACACGACCGCAACATCGATAAGGTGGGCGCGCCGATCGATCGCGCCGAGTGGCACATGCCGCCGCAGATGGTCAATGCCTACTACAACCCGTCGATGAACGAGATCGTGTTCCCGGCGGCGATCCTCCAGTACCCGTTCTTCGACGCCGGGCGTGATGCCGCCGCGAACTACGGCGGCATCGGCGCCGTCATCGGCCACGAGATCGGTCACGGTTTCGATGACCAGGGCAGCCGCTACGACGGTTCCGGAAAGCTCGAGGACTGGTGGACGGATGCCGACCGCGCCGCCTTCGAAGAGCGCACGAGCTCGCTCATCGCCCAGTACGACGCGCTCGTGCCCGAGGGCCTCGACCCCGAGCATCACGTCAACGGCGCTCTCACGATCGGTGAGAACATCGGCGACCTCGGCGGGCTGGGCATCGCGCTGAAGGCCTATGAGCTGTCGCTGGGGGCGGATGCTCCTGCGGAGGGCCCGGTCGTCGAGGGGTACACCGGCGTGCAGCGCCTGCTGCTGTCGTGGGCACAGGTCTGGCAGCAGAAGAGCCGCGACGCCGAGACGTTGCGCCTGCTGACGATCGACCCGCACTCGCCGAACGAGTTCCGCTGCAATCAGATCGTCCGCAACATCGGCGCGTTCTACACGGCGTTCGGTGTCACCGAGAGCGATGAGCTCTGGCTGGCGCCCGAACAGCGCGTAGAGATCTGGTGACCAACAGGGGCGGCTGAGAGCCGCCCCTGTGATCCTGCACTCGTGCAGGGTTACGATGTCCGTGACGTTTGAGGGAACGCGCGTAGCTGTCTCTGCCTGTGGCGTGGGTCCGCAGGTTGCATCCCCTCGACTTTCCGCGGAAGGAACATGCGTGGGCACCTCCTCCGAGCCTTCGCCGTCACGTGTCACGGTGCGGCGGTCGCAGCGCTCGACGCGCCGACTGCCACGCCGTGCGGCGCTGGGGCGCCGCTCGTTCGACACCACGTTGCGCACGCTGGATCGGCTTGCCGCATCCGGTGCGCAGGTGGGTGTGCATGTCGTCGATCTCGACAGCGGCGAGGAGGTGCTCCTCGGTGACGATCACGTGACGCTGCCGATCGCCGGACTGGGCATCGTGCCGCTGTTGATCGAAGTCGCGGCGGGTTTCGCCGACGGAACGCTCGAGCCGTTCGAGATCATCGAGCGCAGCTCGCTCGACCCGGTGACGACCGCGGGAACCTGGCGGCATCTGAAGGCACCGGCCTTGCCGCTGTGCGATCTCGCGGTGCTGGCTGCGGCGACGGGCGACCCCCTGGCGTCCAATGCACTCCTGGAGCGGGTGACGCATGAGAAGGTCCGCGCCCGCATCGAGTCGCTTGGTCTGACGCGGACAGCACTGCTCGACCGTTACCGGGACCAGCGCGGGCCCGATGACGCACCGCGGCTCGCGGTGGGGTCGGCGCGCGAACTGGCACGACTGTTCTCGGAGCTCGTGAACACCCGCGTCGTAGACCCCGCGGTGAGCGCGCAGGTCTCGGAGTGGCTGAGCCTCAACCACGATCTGAGCCTGGTGGCATCGGCGACAGGGCTCGACCCCTTCGCGCACGACAATGATGCGCACGGGGTGCTCTTCGTGAACAAGACGGGCCGCGAAGCGGGCATCCGCGCAGAAGCAGGAGTGCTCGCCGGGCCCCGGGCCGGAATCTCCTATGCGCTGATCGTCGCCTTCGACGATCTGTCGATCATGCACCGCCTGCGCGTGCACGATGCCTTCCGCGTGCTGGGTGTCGAACTCATGGAGTACGCCTTCTAGTCGCCACTTTCGTCGGGTGCCTGATCGGGCATCGGCCCGAAGCGGTGCTGCGGATCGAGTCCTGCGACGATCGGCGCGAGGGTGTCGGCGAGTGTGTTCAGCTGGCTCTCGTCCAGGTGATCGAGGACGAGCCGGTGGACGGTGTCGAAATGTCCGGGTGTCGCGTGCACGAGCCGACGGCGTCCTGCGCCGGTGAGGCGGATCTCCACGCTGCGGCGGTCGGTCGTGTGGTCGGTGCGTTCGACGAGGCCGCGTTCACGCAGGCGTGTGACGACCTTCGAGGTTCGGGGGAGGGTGGCGTTGGTGGCCGCGGCGAGGTCGCTCAGGCGCTGGGGCCCGCGCCGTTGCAGTGTGCTCAGCAGGATGAACTCGTAGTGCGTGAGGGCGTCGTCGCGTTGGAGCTGCGCGTCGAGTGCGACCGGGAGCAGTTCGGCGACGGTGATCAGTGACAACCACGCGCGTGACTGCGCGGGGGTCATGCGGGCGAGCTTCTCGGACATGGATCCATTCTGCCGGGAATAGTTGCCGGTGCAAGTGAGTTGCCACTATTAGTTGCCACGGCAATAAAGACTGAGACTCTCTGAGGAAGGCAAGACAATGACTGCGATCACCGTCATCGGAACAGGAAACATGGGCCAGGCCATCGCCGGCATCGCCGCCAAGGGCGGTGCGTCGGTGCAGATCCTGGGACGCGACCTGGAGAAGGCCGGATCGGCGGCCGCGCCGCTGCGTGCGACCGCTGGAGTCGTGGGGGATCCGATCACCGGCGAGATCGTCATCGCCGCGGTGCCCTACCCGGCGCTCGCAGAACTGGTCGAGACCTACGGTGCGCAGCTCGCCGGAAAGATCGTCGTCGACATCACCAACCCGCTCGACTTCACGACCTTCGACGCGCTGGTCGTTCCCGCAGACTCCTCGGCGGCGGCCGAGCTCGCCGCAGCGCTGCCCGGTGCTCGCGTGATCAAGGCATTCAACACGAACTTCGCCGCGACCCTGGTCGGCGGAGAGCTGGGCGGCGAACCCACCACGGTGCAGCTCGCCGGCGATGATGACGCTGCGAAGAAGCTCCTGGCTGACGTGATCGTCGCTGCCGGACTTCGTGCCGTGGACGCCGGCACGCTGAAGCGAGCGCGCGAGCTCGAAGCTCTCGGCTTCCTGCAGCTCGTTCTCGCTGCCCGTGAGCAGATCGGCTGGACCGGCGGTTTCGCGGTTCGCGCCTGACCTCTCGATGGGATCCGTGATTCGTCATCTCGGGCGTGAACCGAGATGATGGATCGCGGAGAGGGGCGCATCATGGACGAGCGCGCGCGGCGACTGCACACGGTGCTGGGGGATTCGGGCCGCTCGGTGTTCGCGCTCGATCCCGCCGTGCGCCACATCAACCACGGATCCTACGGGGCCTCGCCCCGCGTGACGCTGGAGTATCAGGCGCAGCTGAAGGCCGCGCTCGACGCGAACCCGATGCGCTGGTTCGAGACGTTGCCACCCCGGCATGCCGCGGTTCGCGATGAACTGGCGCAGTTCCTGCGTGTGCCGAGCTCGACGCTCGCCTGGGTGCCCAATGCCAGCGCGGCCTCGACGGTCGTGTTCTCGTCGCTTGAGCTCGATGCCGGTGACGAGGTCATCGTCACGGACCACGCCTACGGCGCCGTCGCGCAGGGCGTCACCCGGCTTGTCGAGCGGCGGGGTGCGCATGTCGTCACCGTCGGGGTTCCTCTTTCGGCGGGCGAGGAGCAGACCCGCGCGCTGATTCTGGATGCCGTGACCCCCCGTACACGTGTCGTCATGCTCGATCAGATCTCGTCAGCCACCGCCCGACGCTTTCCCGTCGACGCCGTGGCCGACGCGCTCGCCGACACCGGCATCCTGCTCGTGATCGACGGCGCCCACGGGCTCGGGCTGCTGGAGGATCCGGTCGTGTCCGGCGACCACGTCGTCTGGTTCGGCAATCTGCACAAGTACGCGTGCGGGCCCCGCGGCGCAGCGGTCCTCGCCGCCCGCGGCGACGTCGCCCAGCGGCTCTGGCCTGCCATCGACTCCTGGGGTGCCGCCGAACCTTTCCCGCAAAGGTTCGACCTGCAGGGATCCCTCGACAGCACGGCGTTCCTGAGCGCTGCTCATGCGATCCGCACGATGGCTACGGCGTTCGGCGGCTGGTCGCCGATCCGCGAGCACTCAGCTGTGCTCGGCCGATACGGTGCGGATCTTCTGATCACGGCGCTTGGGCCGATCAGCGACGACGACCCGGCGATTGATGTGGGGATGCCTGTCGCGCAGCAGCCGCTCGTCCGGCTGCCGCGCGGCGCCGCCCACGATGGCCGCTCGGCCCGATCCCTCAAGGATGCCTTCGCGGAAGACGGATTCGAGGTGGGTGTGTCGACCTTCGGTGGGCGCGGCTATGTGCGCATCTCAGCGCACGCCTACAGCGAGGCCGAAGACTTCGAGGCCTTCGCTGAACGCGCGCCGCGAATCATCGCCGATACCGTCGCAGCGCACTCGCCAGCACGCTGAAACCTTCGATCAGCTGGCCCTCGTAGCCACTCGGGGTTCCATCGGCCATCCGCCAGTCGCGCCCGGATCCGAGTCCTCCGAACGACGTGTCGTCGGCGATGGTCGTTGCGAGCCCTTCGAGCACGAGGTCGGCGTGCACGGTCATGCCGACGCGGTCAAACGCATCGACGATGACGCGCGCCCCGTGGTGGGAGTAACCGCCCTGCTGGTAGGAGCCAAGCGGGAGGCCGAAGATCACGCCACCGATGTCGCTCTCGGGGATACGCCAGAGGTTGAGCGGGATCCCGTTTCGGAAATCGGTGAGCGCGGTGGCGTCCCACGCATGCACGAGGCTCCCCATCACGGAACGCGCCTGCTCCTCCGAGAGCAGATCGGTGGCGCAGGCGGCGCCGTTCACGACGGAGTATCCGTGATCGTGCAGAGCGCCGTCACGCGAGCGCCATCCGGCGATGAGTCCGGTCTCGGGGTTCAGGAAGGTCGGCAGATAAGCCTCGCGCAGGCGCAGCCGGGCGGTGTCGATGCGCGCGGCCAGATCGGTCTCGCCGAGAGCTCGGAGTTCCGGCTCCCACAGCTGCCACAGCTCGTACGTCACCGCGTTCGCCCAGGCATCCTTCCAACCGAACGAGATGACATCGGCCCACGCGGTGCTCCACTGATGCTCCCCGGAGTTGCCGAGGCGGAGCGTGGACTCGACGAGTCCGTCGCCGTCGACGTCGCGGGCCAGCATCCCCTCGAGCTCCCGGTGAAGCGCTGCGCGATTGCGCCGGAACCAGTCATGCCCCTCGGGGGCGTGGCGGACGAACCGTGCCGCGGCGACGAGCGTGTTCGCGGCCATGTGCACGTACTCGTCCTCGAGTCGGTGGGTGCCGTGGGAGGTGGCGCCGCTGCCGTAGCTAGGTGCGCCGTCGAGCCAGCGCTGTAGGGAGTCGCCGACCCACTGCAGTGGGGTGAGGCCCGGCGCGGCATCGAGCTGCACGGCGATCGCCGACACATCGGCGAGCGAGGTCGTGCAGTGCATGGAGGCGCCGTTGTTCGAGTAGGTCGCCGTATCGGGGCGGAACGAGAGCGCGGTGAGCGTGTGTCGCTCGAGCATCCGGCGCACCGCGGGGGACGCCTGTGTGTCGAGTTCGGCGAGTTGGGGTGTGCGCACCTGCATCTCGACCTCGGCGGTGTAACTGCCCGCAGGGAGGAGATAGTCGCCGAACTCGGTAGGGCGCTCGCCGAGTTTCAGTTCGAGAGTGTTCGTGTCGAGCGGGCGCACGGAGTCGCTGCGCCAGAGCGCATCGCCGCTCGCGTGGACCGACAGCGTGCCGTGACGCGGGAAGTGCCACGAGATTGGTCCGTTGAGCAGTCCGGTCTCGCCGGTGAAGGTCGGGGCGCCCAAGACCTCGGACGGCGTCACGCGATTGTCGGTCGCGACATGCCATGCCGAGCTCGTCCATGCGCGTCGATTCTGTGCGGATGACCTCGTCGCGCGGAGCGAGATTCGGTCGACGTGCACCGTGAACTCAAGAATATAGCTCTGATCAGCGATTTCGCTTTCGAGTTCGTAGCGCACACGATTGTTCACCACGGATGCAGAACCGCGGTATTCCGTGTGAAGGAACCCCAGGGGGATCATGCCGGTGATGTCGGTGAATCGCGGCCCCTGTGCCAGGTACTCGGCGTTCTGGTCGCGGAGCACCGGATAGACACCCGAGGGATAGACCCCGCTGCGCACGATGTCCATCGAGCGCGGCATCTGGAGGAGGTTCCGATCTGTGCGGCCTTCGCCATCGGCGTCGAGGCCGAGGTGTGACCACGCCGGTGAGATCAGGCGAAAGCCGAGCTCGAGGTGCGAAGTGCGAAAACGCACCTCGGTCTGCGTCGCCGTCGCGGTGATCCCCGGCGGCAGCTCATCGAGCGTGACGGCGTCGACCCGCAGGTGACCCTCGGCGCGCGCCTCCCATTCGGTGTCGATCCGCCCCTGAACCTCGATCCCCGTGGTTACGAGATTCCACCCCGGCCACCACTCATCCGTGGCCGCCCGGCGGGCCTGTGCGACGAGGGCCGTGGTCTCCACCCCGTCGAGTTCGATGCTTGCGCCGTTCGCGAGGATATCGCCCGCAAGCCCCGAGATCCTGCCGATCTCGCGCCATTCCTGCCCCTCCGGAATGAAGAGGCCGAGGTCGAGTACGGCGTCTCTCTCCTGACCGCTCGCGCACTTGTGATAGCCCGCCGCGGCGCCGATCGAGACGCGTTCGATTCGGGCCGGACGATCGGCGAAGAGCGCGCGACTGTGGATGATGCGACGGGCCGGGGCGGTTGCCTCGTCCTGTGCGGGAGTGGTCCAGAGTGAACGCGTGTGCAGGCGTGTTGTCGCGGCCGGCGAGAGCTCCCACGCCGGTGTGGCGAGCGGGTGGGTGAAGAGATTGGGGGTCAACGTTGAGCCCTTCTGTGCGGTCTGATGAGGGAAGTGCTTCCGTCTGGGTGACGACAATAGCCCGCCGGATGCTCGGTGGCACAGCGCGAATCGTCGTGACGTGTCGAGGAGAGCAATGTTCGCTGGCGCATTGACCGGTGCGCGGGGGCTGGCATATAGTTCACGAAGAAGGTGCGAAATCGATTGTGCAAACCCGAATCGATCACCGAACACCTTCACGCCCGGCGCGGTCCTTCGAGATTGAAGGGGCGACGCAAGCGTCTCAACGAAGAGAACGGAATCAATCGTGGTGACACAGCGAGGTCGCAAGGGTCTTTCCCTTGCAGCGGTAGGAGTCGTTGCCGCACTGTCACTTTCTGCATGTGCAGGTGGCGGTGCTCCCGCAGCGGAGGAATCACAGGGGCCGGTCGAGCTCCGCATGTCGTGGTGGGGATCTGACGCCCGCCACGAGGTGACCAACGAAGTGCTGGACCTGTTCGAGGAGAAGAATCCCGGGATCACCGTCGTCCGCGACTTCGGTGGATTCGACGGGTACCTCGACAAGATCACGACGCAGTATACCGGCGGAAACTCGCCCGACGTGGTCCAGCTGTACAACGAGGTGTTGCGCGAGTTCGCCTCGCGTGGCCAGACCGCCGACCTCAACACGGCGATCGAAGGCGGAGAGCTCTCGCTCGACGGGTGGCCGGACGACCTCGTCGAGACGAACACGATCGACGGACAGCTCAGCGCCCTTCCCTTCGGACTCAGCACGCACGCGTTCATCTTCGACGAGGCGCGTTCGGCAGAGCTCGGCGTCGAAGTGCCGGCCGAGGACTACTCGTGGGATGACCTCAAGGAGTACGCCACGGCGATCTCCACCGCATCCGGCGGCGCTCTCTACGGAGTCACCGACCTCTCGCACAGTTACCAGGTGTTCGAGGTCTGGGCGAAGCAGAACAAGGAGGAGTTCCTCACCGCCGAGGGTATTGGCTTCACCGCAGACACGCTCGTCGACTACTGGGACTACTGGGCGGACATGCGCGCTGCCAAGGCCGCCACCCCGCCCGACGTCACCTCGGAGTATGCCTCGCCCTACGACGCCGTCATCCAGGGCACGGCTGCTTCCACGTTCCTCTTCGCCAATCAGTACGCGGGCGTCGTCTCGAACTCGGGAAACCCGCTTGCACTCTTGCGTATGCCGGGCGAGGCAAAGAACCCGGGACAGTACCTGCGCACGGCGATGAACCTGCTCGTCTCGAGCCAGTCGAAGCACCCCGCCGAGGCCGCACTGCTGGTGAACTTCCTGCTCAACGATCCTGAGGCGAACGCGATTCTCGGTATCGAACGCGGTGTTCCCGCCAACGGCAACGTCGTCAAGGCCGCGACCGAGAACGTCGATGAGAACAATGCCAAGGCGATCGCGCTCATCGAGAGCGTGCGCGAGCACGGTGCCGCCGCACCTGTTCCTGCGCCGACCGGCTCCGGAACCGTCAACACCCTGTTCACGGAGTTCGCGCAGCAGGTTCAGTTTGGTTCGCTTTCGTCCAAGGATGCTGCAGATCAGTTCATCGCCCAGGCGAAGAGCGAACTCGGCTAGGAAGATCGATCATGGCTCTCACCCACAGCCGACCGAGCGACACCGAACGGTCTGCTCCGGGCTCCGAGCCGCACGTGGTGCGGGGGTCGGAAGACCCCCGCACTCCGCGGGCGGCGCGTGGTCTGCGCAGCCTGCGGGCGGCGCGCTTCAACGAGCGCCTCGCGCCGTACCTCTTCTTGCTGCCGTGGCTCATCGGCTTCTTCGTCATCACCCTCGGCCCGATGCTGTACTCGCTCTATCTGTCGTTCACGAACTTCAGCATGCTCGCCCCACCCGAATGGGTCGGCATCGACAACTACATCAAGATGTTCACGAACGACCCGAAGTATCTCGAGTCTGTGCGCGTGACTCTCGTCTACGTGTTCGTCTCGGTGCCCCTTCAGCTGGCGTTTGCACTCATGCTGGCGATGGTGCTGAACCGAGGACTGCGCGGACTGCCGATCTATCGCTCGATCTACTATCTGCCATCGCTGATCGGAGGCAGCGTCGCGATCGCCGTGCTGTGGCGACAGATGTTCGGGCACAACGGTCTGATCAATCAGATCCTCGATGTCTTCGGGATCGAGGCGCAAAGTTGGATCGGGAATCCCAACACCGCCCTCGGCACGCTCATCATTCTCAACGTCTGGACCTTTGGGTCACCCATGGTGATCTTCCTTGCGGCACTGAGGCAGATTCCCCAAGAGCTCTACGAAGCCGGAGCTGTGGATGGCGTCAACAAGCGGCAGCAGTTCCTACACATCACGCTGCCGATGCTCACCCCGATCGTGCTTTTCAACCTCATCCTCCAGCTCATCGGGGCGTTCCAGGCGTTCACGCCCGCCTTCGTCGTCTCCGGGGGCACAGGTGGTCCTGTCAACTCGACGCTGTTCTACACGCTGTATCTGTATCAGCGCGGATTCACCAGCTTCCAGATGGGCTACGCCAGCGCGATGGCGTGGGTGCTGTTCGTCGGGATCGCCGTGGTGACCGTGATCAACTTCTGGTTCTCGAAGTACTGGGTGCATTATGACGACTGACATCAAGATCGACTACACGCGCGAGATCGGTGTTGTCGGCCGACGCAACAAGGCTCCGCGCAGCGTGCTGCGGCATGGGCTACTGATTGGCTTCGGGCTCGTGATGCTCTATCCGCTGATCTGGATGGTCGGTGCATCATTCAAGGAAAGCTCCGACATCTTCACGGAGATCTGGCCTTTTCCTGATCCGGTGGTGCTGGAGAACTATGAGCGGGGCTGGCGCGGGTCAGGTGTCGGCTTCGGAACGTACTTCCTCAATTCGACGATTGTCGCGGTGCTCTCCGTCGTCGGAAACCTGTTCGCGTGCACCTTGGCCGGCTATGCCTTTGCGCGGTTGTCGTTCAAGTTCCGTGCAGTGTTCTTCGCCTGCATGATGGCGACGCTCATGCTGCCGCACCATGTGCTCATGGTGCCGCAGTACATTCTCTTCGCGAACCTCGGGTGGGTGAACACGTTCCTGCCGCTGATCACACCGAAGTTCCTGGCCGTGGATGCGTTCTTCGTCTTCCTGATGGTGCAGTTCCTGCGTGGCCTGCCTCGCGAACTCGACGAAGCAGCCAAGATCGACGGCGCTGGACCATGGCGCACCTTCTGGCACGTCATCCTGCCCCTCACGCTCCCGGCACTGGCGACGACCTCGATCTTCACATTCATCTGGACGTGGAACGACTTCCTCTCGCCCATGATCTACCTCCAGGACCCGCGCACGTACACGGTTCCGCTGGGGCTCAACTCGTTCCTCGACGCAAGCGGCGACAGCGCCTGGGGTCCAATGTTCGCAATGGCCGTGCTCTCGCTCGGCCCGCTGTTCGGCTTCTTCCTGGCCGGGCAGAAGTATCTCACCACCGGCATCGCCACAACAGGTCTGAAAGGTTGACCAAGAAAATGAAGAAAGCACGGATCGCGGTCGTCGGGGCAGGTGGCATCGGTGCCGCCGCCCATCTGCCCGCGGTAACCGCTCTGCCCGAGGAATGTGAGCTCGTCGCGATCGTGGATCTCGACGAGGCCCGGCTCTCGGCTGCCGTCGAGCAGTTCGGGCCCTCGCGCGGCTACGCCGACATCGGCGAGATGCTCGCCGTCGAGAAGCCCGACATCACGATCATCGCGACGCCTCCGCATCTGCACGAACCGCTGGCGGTGCAGGCCATGCAGGCCGGGTCGTGGGTGTTCAGTGAGAAGCCGCTCACGGGGTCGCTCGCCTCCGCCGATCGTCTGCGTGCCGCGGAGGAGGAGACCGGTCAGTGGTGTGTGACCGTCTCGCAGTTCCGATACTCGGGTGGTTCGCGGCAGGTGCGAGAGGCGCTCGCGTCGGGGCGCTGGGGTCGGCCGCTGGTCGGTATCGCGCACACGTCCTGGTACCGCGGGCCGGACTACTGGGAGGCCGCATGGCGTGGCAAGTTCCGCACCGAGTTCGCGGGCGCCACGACAAGTCAGGCGCACCACGCGATCGACCTGCTCCTCTGGCTGATGGGGTCACCATGGGAGGCTGTCTCGGCCTTCTCTGACACGCTCTCCCGGCCGATCGAGGTGGAAGACGCGAGCGTTGCGTCGGTGCGCTTCGAGGGCGGGGCTTTCGCGAGCATGGTGTCGACCGTGCTCAGCCACAATCAGGAGACACGTCTGCAGGTGATGGCGGAAGACGCGACAGTCGACCTGAACACGCTCTACATGCCGCTCCTCGAGGAGTGGTCGGTGCGCCAGACCGGCGCCGACGGCACACGCACGCTCGAGGACTGGACGGTCCCCGAGGAGCCCGTGCAGGCGCATCGTGCGCAGCTCGCGAACATCCTGATGCACTGGCGCGCGGGCGAGGCGCCCGAGCTCACCGTCGCGGAGGCGCGCGAGACCCTCGAGTTCCTCACGGCGCTGTACAAGTCGGCGGCGACCGGGGAGCGCGTGCAGCGCGGTGAGATCGCCGCGGGAGACGAGTTCTACGAGGCTCTGGATGCTGCGGGCCCCCGTCGTGCGGAGGTGCGTCGTGGTGCATGATCTGCAGACAGACACGGGTGACGCGACGATCGCGATCGATGGCGTCGAGGTCGCCCGTTACTCGGTGGCATCGGATGTCAGCAGAGTCGACCTCTCCAAGCCGCATTTCCACCCGCTGCGCACGCGGGCAGGGATCGAGATCACCGGGTTCGCCCCCGAGGATCACCCGTGGCATCACGGCCTGATGTTTGCGTTCCCCCGCGTCAACGGGCACAACCTCTGGGGAGGCGGGACTTTCCACGATCTCGATCGCGGCTACGTCGTCGTCGATGATCACGGTCGGATGGATCATGTCCGGTGGGAGGAGGTCTCGTCAACCGAGGAGTCGACCCGTCTCGTCGAGCACAACGCCTGGCGCGGCCGCAATGAGCAGGAACTGCTCGAGGAGCGCCGCGAGTGGCGTGTGGAGCCGGTGCACATCGGCGACGTGGATGGCTACCTCATCGACCTCGACACGACCCTGATCAACCCGGCGCCCTTTGCCGTCGCGCTCGCCACCCCCGCAGGGCGCGGACGACCGGATGGCGGCTACGGCGGACTGTTCCTGCGCCTCGCCGTCGGGTTCACCGCAGACGCGCTCATCGCCGAAGACGGCCCTGTGCAGGCATCCGGTCACGAATCGCGCACCTTCGTCGTCCACGGCCAGACGGCCGCGGGTGAGCCGGTCACTCTCGGTCTATCATTCCGAGACGCCACCGGACCCGGTGCGCAGAAGTGGCTCTACCGCTTTGAGGACTTCGCCTCGATCGGCTGGGCGCACGCCTACGACACGGACCTTGAGGTCGCAGCGCACGGTTCGCTCCGTTTCGCGCACAGGCTCATCGTGCTCGACGGGCACGTGCCGGCAGAGGAGGTGCGTGCGGCGCTCTAGATCAGCGTGAGGGCGCTGGCGCAGTCGAGGCTCGTGCATGCAGCACGGGCCTCGGCTGCGTCATGACGACATCTTCGAGCGGTGCGCCCGCGAGGTGACGCAAAAGCATCGACGCGGCCATGGTTCCGGCGGCATGCATGGGCATGGCCACGGCGGTGATCGTGGGAGTGGTGTACTCCACGACCCACGCATCCTGGATGCACAGCAGCGAAAGGTCGCGCGGCACCGAGACCCCGGCCTGGAGCGCCGCAGACAGCGCGCCGACGGCGGCGTTCGTGCTCGCGGCGATCATCGCGGTCGGGAGCGTGCCGCTCGCCAGGAGGCGGCGCATTCCGGCCGCGCCACCGAGCGCTTCCCACCCGGCCGGCTGCACCCACTCGGGGCGCGTGCTCATGCCGAGCGCCGCCGAGTACGAGGTGAAGGCATCCATACGGCGGGTGGCCGCATCGTGCTGGTCTGCGCCGGCGAGGAAGCCGACGTCGCGATGTCCGAGGCTCACGAGGTGGTCCAGGGCGATCTTGAGGGCCTGGTGGTCATCGAGCGCGACGGAGCCGACATGATCGTCGAGTCGAGAGTTGAAGAGCACGACGGGGCTCGGCACCGTGATGAGGCTGCGCAGGCTCTCGTCGCTGATCCCTTCGGCGCGCTGCAGGATCACCCCGTCGACGCGGCCGTTGCCGATGAGGCTCGCCAGGCCGTTGCGTCCGCCGCTCTGGGCGGTCAGCTGGCCGAGGAGCACCGCGGAGCCGGCATCCTGACAGGTCTCCTGCACACCTTGGTACAGACTCGCGAAGATCGCGTTGTTGACCTCGGGAACCACGAGGGCGATCGCGCCCGCGCGGGAGAGACGCAGGGCTCTGGCTCGGTGATCGGGCACATAGTTCAGACGGGCGGCGGCCGCCAGCACGCGCTTGCGCGTCTCGGGGTTGATCCGGGCGTCGGCATCGTCGTTGAGAACGCGGGATGCCACGGAGGGGGATACTCCCGCAGCTTCCGCCACGTCCTTGAGGCGCGTCATGGCTCCCAGGCTACCGCGCATGATCGATCGTGCTCCCTGCCGCCGTCATGAACCGACGAACTGTGTCGACGGGGACCTCGCGCAGCGGGACGTCCGCGTCGAGGGAGTGCACAGCAGCGAAGGCTGCCGCCGCGCCGTACTCGAAGCACTGCGCCGTGACCCGCGCCGATGCGAGAGCTTCGTGGTCCGCGCCCAGGCAGCGTCCGGCGACCAGGACGTTCTCGCCGTCCTGCGGGATGAGCGCCCCGAGCGGAACGTCGTAGTAGTCGTCGAGTAGCCAGTGCAGGCGCGGGCGCGGGCCGTCGTGGAGTTCGATCGGCCAGGGGGAGCGGCAGATCCCGTCGTCACGTTTGCGCGCTGTGACGACGTCGTCGTTCGTGAGGTCGTCGGTCGACCGGATGCTGCGGGTCTGACGGATGCCGACCTCCACACCGGTGTCGACGACGAAGGCGTCAGCGCAGCCGGGCACCTCCTGGCGGAGGAAGCGCTCGTAGGCGCGCACCTGCCGGCGACCGTGGACCTCTGCGTATGTGAAGTCCTCAGGGTCGACGACGTTCAGCACGCGACCGTCCGCGGCCGCGAGCCGTGTCGCGTTGACCATGAGTTCCCCGGCCCTCGGCGTGCGGAAGACCCAGATCTTCTCGCGCGGCAGATCGGCGCCCGCGTCACGTCGGGCGCGGATCCGCTCGGTCACCCAGGGAGGGCAGATGGTGTCATCGCCGAACGCCGACCAGAAGGCGTCGGTGTTGACGCCACCGAGCCGGAAGAACATCGTGGGGTTCTGGATGCGCCCGTCGTCGCCGAAGTGGTACTCGCCGCCGAGCTGCGAGATCACGGCGGCGTCACCCGATGCGTCGATGATGCGGGAAGCATGCACGGCGACCTCTCCGGCGGTCGAGAGGAGCGCGACGCCGAGACAGCGCCCCTCCTCAGCGATGACGCGTGAGACGGTGGTGTGCAAGAGCACGCGCACCCCGGCAGCCGTCAACAGGTCGTCGGCGGCCTCGCGCCACATCAGCGGATCGTGCGCGACGGTGAACGTCTTCCCGTAGCGCTGGGGCGGGGTGAGTCCGCCGCGTGCCGCGAGCTCGCCGCGGAAGCGCTCGGCGAAACCGTGCACGATCTGGGTGGGAACATCCGCCGGTTCCTCGTGCGCGAGATACAGCCCGCAGATCGTGCCGGACATGCCGGCGACTGCGGCGCCGCCGGCGAACCCGTACTTCTCCACGAGCAGCACTCGCGCGCCATGCTCGGCGGCCGTCGTCGCGGCGGCGACACCCGCCGCGCCCGCGCCGACGACGACGATGTCGACGGTCGCGAGCACGGGGAGACCGTGATCGGAGGGCAGCGGGGCGGGGAGGCGCCAGCTGTCGAGATGAGGTGAGGTGTGGGCGGGGAGCATGGTGGTGTCAGCGTCCGGCCCACTCCGGCGCGCGCTTCTCGACGAAGGCGCGCACGCCTTCGCGGCCGTCCTCGGTGTCGAAGAGTGCAAGAAGGAGCTCCCGCTCACGGTCGAACCCGGCTGACGCGCCGGAGTGCGGATCGACGGCGAGGGTGATCGCGTTCTTGGCGGCGCTCGCCGCGAGCGGAGCGGTCGTCGCGAGGCGTCCGACGATGTCGGCGACAACGGTCTCGAGCTCGACGGCGTCGGCGACGACGGCGCTGACCAGCCCGGCGTCGCGTAGCTCGCCGGCGGAGAACGTCTCGCTCAGCAGAACGGCGCGCTTGGCGCGATTCGCCCCGACATGCAGCGCGAGCCGCTGGGTGCCTCCCCAGCCGGGGATGAGGCCCAGGCGCAGTTCGGGCAGGCCGAAGCGCGCCGACTCCACACTCAGCACGATGTCCGCGGCGAGCACGAGCTCGAAGCCACCGCCGAGTGCGGTGCCGTTGACGGCCGCGACGATCACGACGGGGGACTGTGTGAGTCGCGTGCACAGCCAGCGGGCGCTGTCCGTGAAGAGGCGCAGCGCCGCCGGATCGTCTGCGGCGTCGCGGTAGCCGGCGATGTCGGCACCGGCGCAGAACAGTGAGCCCTCGGCCGTGAGTACCAGGACGCTCGCGTCCGCCGCCTCGGCCTCGTCGAGTGCGGCGTGCAGGCCGTTGATCATCTCGGATGTCAGCGCATTGCGCTTGTCGGCGCGGGTGAGGGTGACACGCCACACCGAGTCGGACGATTCGACCGTGATGCTGCTCATGAGACGATCTTTCGTTGAAAGTGCTGCGCGATGGACTCGTCGGAATGCCCCAGATCGGCGAGGATCTCGCGGGTGTGTGCGCCGAGCGTCGGAGGAACGGTGCGTACGCCGGGACGCGATCCGCCGTACATCACCGGGTGCTTGAGCACACGCACGCGACCGGCCGCCTCGTCGTCGAACTCGTCGAAGGAGTCGTTGAAGGCCACCTGCGGGTCTGCCAGCACCTCGGCGTAGGAGTTGACAGGGGCGAACCACATCCGCGCGGCCGTGAACGTCTCGGTCCAGTCGGCGCCTGTCCGCGTGCGCATGTGGGTCGCGACCCGCGCGTTCACGTCTTCCCGTGCGTCGTAGGGTTCGCGGTGCTCGGCGGTGAACCAGGGGTCCTCGAAGACCGCCTCGAGGGCCGCGGGCGAGGTGAGCGAGATGCACAGGTGCCCGTCGGATGTTGCGAAGACGCCGTAGGGGGCGGTGTAGTACATCGACGAGACGCCGTTCTCGGATCGCGCGCCCGTCCAACCGTTCAACGCGTAGGTGAGCGGCTCGATCTGCAGGTCGAGGGCGGCGTTGAGCAGGTTGCTCTCCACGAGCGTGCCGCGCCCGGTGCGCGCCCTGCCGTGCAGTGCGGCGAGAATCCCGAAGGCTCCGAGCACTCCCGCATGCTGGTCCACGATGCTCGCTCCTGCCGGTGTCGGTGGTGCGCCGGCCCCGCCGGTGGCGCCAGCCAATCCGGACAGCGCCTGCACCAGCACGTCCTGCCCCGGGCGGTCCCGGTAGGGCCCGTCGGAGCCGTAGCCCGACAGCGACGCGTAGACGATACCCGGGTTGAATGCGGCGACATCCTCATAGCCGAACCCGAGCCGGTCCAGGGTGCCGGGGCGGAAACTCTCGATCAGGACATCGGCACTTTCGAGCAGCTCGCGCACGAGCGGTGCCGCATCCGGATGCTTGAGATCGATGGCCATGCTGCGCACGTTGCGATTGCCCAGCGCGAAGAACGGGCTGTATCCGTTGAGCGAGCGGTTGGGGGCGCTCCACGAGCGCTCGAATGCTCCGGTGTGCGGCTCGATCTTGATGACCTCAGCGCCGAGGTCGGCGAGTAGCTGACTCGCCGAGGGGCCCTGTAGGAAGTGCGTGAAGCTCACGACGCGGATTCCGGTCAGCATGCCGACCGCGGGGGAGGCGGACTTCTGCTCAGAAGATGCCATTGCGCACCTCGAACTTGCTCGGCTTGCCGTAGAGAGGCTTCTCGTTCTCGACCCATTCGGCGATCCAGCGCAGCATCGGCTCGAGAGTGACGGTGGGGTTGCCGAGAAGGTCAGCCGCCTGGTCGCAGTTCACGAAAAGGAGGTGATCGGACTCCGTACCTTCGAAGATCGGGTCGATGTCGAACAGCTGCCCGAAGCGCTCGGCGACGTGCCGCACGCTGACACACTCGGGCCCCCCGATGTTGATAGGGGTCGCCGGGGTTTCTACATGACGGAGCAGCCGCGCGAAGTGGTTGATGGCATCGCCCTGCCACTGCACGTTCACGTTGCCGGTCGCGAGCGGAATGGGGGTGCGGGTGCGCACCCAGCTCGCGATCTCCTGCAGGGCGCCGTAGCGCATGTCGACGGCGTACACGAAGCGCACGAGGCGACCCGGCGTGCCGTGAAGACCGCTGAAGTACTGGAACGTGCGCTCACGACCGACGACCGAGTTGGCGTACTCACCGGGGCGCGCGACGGGTGGTGTGCGCTCGTCGACACCACCGCGGCGGGGATCGGACCAGGGGTAGACGTGAATGGTCGACAGCGCCACGATGCGCGAATCGCGGAAGGTGTCGGCGACGATCGCGGGGGCGAGCGTGTTCATCGCCCAGAGGAAGTCCTCGCGACCCCGATAGTCGAACTTCAGGCCCGCCATGTAGATGATGTTCGCGACGCGGGGCAGCTTCTCGACAGCCGCGCGATCCAGGAGGTCGCAGCGGATGGTCTCGACGCCGTGGGCGCGCAGGTTCTCCTCGCTTCCCGATTCCGAGAACCGGGAGACGCCGATGACGCGTTTACCGGGGGCGGCCGCCTTGATCATGCGGGCGAGCGAGATGCCCATCTTCCCGGCGACGCCGAGGATCATCACGTCGCCGTCCAAGGCAGCGAGGTCGGCGACGGTCTCTGCCGTCGGCAGTGACATGAAGTCGTCGAGATGGTCGGCATCCCGGAAGAACTCGGGCAGAGAGTCCCGGGTCAGCAGGTTCTGGGTGGTGGTGGTCATATTCGTCCTTGAATGTCAGGTCAGCCAGCGGGAGAGGTTCGAGGCGACGAAGTCGTCGTCGGAGAGATCCGGATGCTCCGCGTACACGCGATCGATCTCCGCGAGCTGACCGGGGGAAAGCGCTTCGGCCGGGTCGAGGCACCAGATGCCCTCAAGCAACCCCTGGCGGCGGAGCACTTCCATGCATCCGGGAATGCACCCGGCGAAGTCGTTGCGGGCGTCATAGATCGCCCCGTTCGCGTCGGTCACTCGCGAGTCGAGTGCGAGGGCGTCAGCCGGCACCAGGTCTCCGGATGCCGCGTCACGGAGCCACTCGGACTGTTCGACCGCGCGCCGGGTCCAGACGCTCCAGTGTCCGAGGAGTCCTCCTCGGACCTGCATCCGCACGAGCTCTCCGTCTCGGGGGATGTCGAAAGGGGCGAGCAGATCGAGCACGATGTGGTCGTCATTGCCGGTGAACAGTGTGATGTGTTCCTCAGCGCGTGCATGCACCACGCCCCGCACGATGTCGATCGTGCGATAGCGGTTGAACGGCGCCATCTTGATCGCCACCACTTGCGGAATCTCCGCGAACGCGCGCCAGAAGTCGAACGACAGGTGGAACCCGCCGACCTCGGGGAGCAGCGCGAACCCGATCACAGGTGCGACCTCGGCGACGGCGCGGCAATGGGCCAGAACCTCGGACTCCTCGGCGTCGCGCCATGATGCGACGTTGAGGAGCACCGCGTGATAGCCCGAGGCAATGGCGAGCTCGGCTTCCGCGACCGCCTGCGCCGTGTCGCCGATGACGCCTGCGATGAGCACGGGCTCGCGCTCGGCGTGCTCGGCGGCGGCTTCCGCGCTGATGCGGAGCACGTCGGGGAAGAGCCCCGCGTCGCGGATGCCGAACTGTGTCGTGTGCACGCCGACGGCGAGTCCGTTCGATCCGGCGTCGAGGTAGTAGCGGCTGAGCGCGCGCTGGCGACGCTCGTCGAGCTGCCGATCTGCGGACAGGGCGAGGGGGTGCGCGGGGATCACTCCGCCGCGTGCGAGGAGCCGTCGCGCGTGATCGACGCGATCATCCATCGAGGTCATGCGGCCTCCTGGGAGAGAAAACGATTGTTCATTGCGGACGAGAGAGTGCGGTGATCGGTCATCTCAGATCAGGCCATCGGTGGCTGTCGCGGAGGTGAGCGGAGGGAGGGCGGAGACGTTGAGAAGAGGCGTGAGGCCGAACGGGGCGGTGAGCACCGACTCCGTCGCGACGCGTCCGTCGCGGATGCGCAGGCGAACGCGGCCCTCGAGCTCCTCGTAGAGGTCCGGATGTGCCGCAGCAGCGCGATCGTCTGTGTCGGGACCGAGGCCGGCAAGGCGACCGAAGTAGTGGTGTCCGTTGCGTTCGATGTGAGTCATCCCGAGAGTTGCCGCGACCACGAGGTCCTGCGGGACTGTCAGGGGAGGGAGAGTGGCGAGATCCTCCGCGGTGAACACGGTCGGGCGCTCTGCGCCGCGCGCGTCGACCAGCGCAGCGTTCGCGATGCCGCGGAACACACCCTTGCACCCCTTGTAGGTGCCGCCGGCATAGCCGAGGTCCATCGCCAGGCGCACGGAGTCCACGTCGGCATCGGATTCATCGATGATCACGGGAACGGATGCGGCGCGCAGTGTCCGCCCGACCTCGTCGCTCAGGGCGACGGTGCGGGCGAACGGCTGTTCGACGGCAATGAGGTCGCGAGTGAGCGCGCCTTCGAGTTCACGGTCCTCGGAGAGAGCGCCCCACCAGTCGGTGAACTGAGCCGCCTGCGTCATCGCCTCGTTGCCGTCGATCGTGAATCGCGGTGTCACGCCGGCTTCCCTGGAGAGGGCGAGGATGCGATGCAGACGCTCGATGTCTTCTCCGGCCTCACCGCGGGTCTTGATCTTCAGGTGGGTCAGTCCGTAGTGCCGGAGCGATGCCTGCAGGCTCACCGGCAGATGGTCGGGAGCATCATGTACGTCCGCATCGGTGAGCGGGTCGCCGAGGCCGACCGTGTGACGCACGAAGAGGTGCGTTGATGGCGCGGGGGCGAAGCGATGCCCGTGAAGTTCCGGGTGGATGATCTGGGACTGCAGGCCCAGGAGCCCGCTTCGGAGAGCGTCGGCGAACGGGGTCTCCTCGAGCCGGCAGATCGCGTCGATCACGGCACGCTCGACCAGGGCTGTGCCAAGACCGCTGAGCAGCCCGGGGATGCCCTGCGCTTGTCCCCAGTCGCTCTGTGCACGGTCGAGCTCGCGCCAGAGTTGAAAGGCATCCGGCGCAGACATGCCCTCTGCGACGCCCGCCGCGTGCAGGATGACGTCGACCATGACGGCCAGGTCGTCAGCGTAGGGCGAATCCGGATCCTTCGTGAACCACTTCGGCGGGAGTTGCTCGGCGGCTAGACCGCGCGAGCGCCTGCCGTCGCGGACGATCTCGACCTCGACGACGGCATGCGGCGCGCGTGTCATCTCCGCGATCCCGTAGCGGAACGGGATGCGGGTGTCGGTTTGCGTCACGCGCGGGGTGACCCTGACGATTCGGTACAAGTCAACTCCAGTGTTGGTTGACGCGACTCTATCGAAGCACAAACGATTGTGCAAGGTGCGCACTCCGAACATTCCTTGGGCGTGGTGTCACGCAAGGCGTCGTCGCTTGGTTCCGGAGGACTTCGCTCCGTAGGGTCGAATGATGACCGCGCCTGATTGGACCCCGCATCGTAGAGACGACGGTGAGCTACTGGGGTGGATTCATCCGAACGGCGAGCACTGGACCGCGGTCGACGTGCTGGGCCGCGCGGTCTCCGGCGCTGTTGAATGGCTCGATGCCGAGGCAGTCCTGGAGGAGCACGGCATCGCCTGGCTCGCGGACGCCTGGATGCTGGAGGGTGAGGCCGATCGGCCGTTGCGCGTGCGCATCGTCGAGGTCACGCCGACAGCGAATGGTCGTGCGGGGCGCATCGTCGTCAAGGTCGACGACTTCGGCGATACGAGCCGGCCGGCCACCGCGCCGTACGTCCTGGAGTGGCCGCTTCCGTCGCGCCTGCGTCCGCCGCATGCCGGCGATCCGGACCCCCGGGTGCTCTGAACTCGAAGACGCGGACCCCCGCTCGCTGACGCGGGGCTCGCGGCTACCGCAGTGCGGCGTGCGGCAACGGCTTCGGGCGCGGGATCATCAGCGACAGGACGACGGTGATGACGCCCGCACCGATCGCCAGCCAGAAGCACAGCAGGAACGCCTCGCGAGTCGGAACCATGGCTCCGGCGACCTCGACGCTCATCCCGGCGAGTACCGCGCCCATGACAGCGGATGCGGTCGAGGTGCCGACGGAGCGGAACAGGGCGTTGAGTCCGTTGGAGGCCCCGGTCTCGTCGGCGGGCACCGAGCGCATGATGATCATCGGCATCGCGGCGAACGTGAATCCGATGCCGACGCCGATGAACAGGTTCGCGACCAGGATGTGCCACACCTCGGTCGACCAGATCAGCACGAACACGTAGGCGAGCACGATCGCCGCGGCGCCGACCGTGAAGAGCGGGCGAGGCCCGACGGTGCGCTCCAGCCATCCGGATAGGGGTGAGATCACCATCATCACGAGACCTGCGGGCATGATGACGAGGGCGGCGCCGAGCATGTCGAGGCTGAATCCGCCGCCGAGCTCTTCCGGCATCTCGAGCATCTGCGGGAAGGTCACGTTCGACGCGAAGAGGGCGAAGCCCATCCCGATGCCGGCGATGTTGGTCAACAGCACCGCGGGGCGCGCGGCGACGCGCAGGTCCAGCAGTGGATCCGTCGTGCGCAGCTGATACCAGCCCCACAGCAGCAGCATCCCGATTCCGCCGATCGCGCACCCGAGCGCGAGGGGAGAGGTCCAGCCCCATTCCGCGCCCCGAGAGATGAAGAGCAGGATGCCGCTGAGTCCCGCCGCGAGGCCGATCGCGCCCCGCCAGTCGAGACGCCCGGGTGAACGCAGCACATCTTCGGGAACGACCAGGAACACGAGCACGAGTGACAGCAGACCGAGGCCGGCGCCGAGCCAGAACAGGGCGTGCCAGTCGGCGTTCAGGGCGATGAACGCGGCGAGGGGCATGCCGACAGCGCCGCCGACGCCCATTGTCGCGCTCATGAGAGCGACGGCGGTGCCGAGTCGCTGGGGCGGGAGCACGTCACGCATGATGGCGATGCCCAGCGGGACGACACCGCTGACGGCGCCTTGCAGACCGCGGCCGATGATGACACCGATGATCGAGGTCGACAGCGCGGCGATCGCGGACCCGACGACGAGGGCGAGGAGCAGGGCGATGACGACCCGGCGCTTGCCGTACATGTCACCGAGGCGTCCCGCGATCGGGGTGGCGACCGCGGCGACGAGAAGCGTGATCGTGATGACCCAGGTGGTGTCTTCGCGAGTGGCGTTCAGCAGGCGGGGCAGATCGGCCTGCAGGGGCACCACGAGGGTGAACATGAACGACGAGCACATGCCCATGAAGGCAAGTGCCGCGACGATCGCCCACCGGGGAGGGGTTCGGGAGAGACGATTTCGGGCGCGGGCATCATCTCTCATCGATCCAGGCTATCCCTGCTGGGATGACTCTTCGGCCGCCGCTCGCGAACCTGCACCTTCCGCTGCGGTGCGTGGCTTCAGGCGTGGTGCGGCTCTTCGAGGTGGGGGAGCAGCGCTTCGGAGATGTCGCGCAGCTGCTGCAGCTGCTCTGAACTGAGCGCCTGGGTCACGTAGCGGCAGACCGCCGCGTCGTACGTCTCTTTCGCCGTTGCGTGAGCATCCCGCCCTGCGGTGGTGATGGTGATCTCGAAGCCGCGCCCGTCGTCGGCGCAGCTCTCGCGGGTCAGCAGGCCGCGCTGTTCCATGCGGCGCAGCTGGTGCGAGAGACGGCTCTTCTCCCAGTCAAGCTCGCAGCCGAGTGCCGTCGGTCGCACGGGGCGATCTTCGCGGACGAGCGCGCCGAGGATCTCGTAGTCGGCTTCGGAGAGCCCGGTCGTGGCGAGTTCACGGGCGATGCGCGCGGACAGCCGCTGCCGCATGCGCTGGTAGGACTCCCAGGCCTGCAGGTCGGTGGCGGTTGCGTGCTCCATGCCTCCAGTGTAGTTGATGCATCATCTAGTTCTGCTATCATCGTTGACGTATCAACAAAGCGCGTCGCCCGCGGGCGGCAGGAAGGGAGTGGACGTGCTCACGAAGATCGCCGTCCTCGGTGTCGGACGCGTCGGAGCCGCTGTGGCGCGCACGGCCATCGCCGCGGGCCTCGATGTCACTGTTGCCGGTTCCGGTGCGGCAGAAGACATCGCTCTCCTCGCCGAGATCGTGATCCCTGGCGCGAAGGTCGCCACGGCGGCTGATGCTGTCGCCGATGCCGACCTCGTCGTCGTGGCCGTACCGCTGCACAAGTTCCGCTCTGTCGACCCGGCCATCCTCGCGGGCCGCATCGTGGTCGACGCCATGAACCACTGGGCGCCGATCGACGGGGAGCTTCCCGAGTTCAGCGATCCCGAGGTGGGCACGAGCGAGGTCGTCGCCGCATACTTCGCAGAGGCTCGCATCGTGAAGGCTCTCAACCACATCGGCTACCACGAGCTCGAAGAAGACGCCCGACGTGACAGCGCTGACGGCCGTCGCGCTCTCGCTTACGCCTCGGATGACGCGGAGGCGGCCGCATCCGTCCATGAGCTGCTCGACCGCTTCGGTTTCGATCCGATCTCCGCAGGCCCCCTCGCCGTCGGCATCGCCTTCGAGAGCGGTACCCGCATCTTCACCTCTCGGCTTGACGCCGCGGGCATGCGCCAGGCGCTGTCCGAGGCCGCGGAAGACTCCGCGCTCGCCGCCTGACGATCTCTCAGACCAAAGGAACTCTCATGGAAATCGGTGTCTACAGCTTCGGCGACTCTCAGCGCAACGAGGACGGCTCGCTGCGCAGCACGACCGAGGCGATCACCAACCTCTTCGACGCGATCGTTCATGCCGACCGTGTCGGCGCGGACTTCTTCGGTGTCGGCGAGCACCACACGCTTGAGATGCCCGCCTCGTCTCCGGGCGCGATGATCGCTGCCGCTGCGGCGGCGACGACGCAGATCCGCCTCGGCAGCGCCGTCTCGATCATCAGCACCGACGACCCTGTGCGGGTGTACCAGCAGTTCGCGACGGCATCGGCGATCTCCGGCGGTCGTGTGGAGATCACCGCCGGTCGCGGATCCTCCGTCGAGTCGTTCCCGCTGTTCGGATACGACGTCGTCGACTACGAGCGCCTGTACGAGGAGAAGCTCGAACTGCTCATGGCGATCAACGACGCCGGCGACGACGCAAAGGTCACCTGGAACGGCAGCGTCCGTCCGGCGCTCGACGGACTCGAAGTCGTCCCGCGCCCCGCGGGAGGAAAGCTGCCCATCTGGATCGGCACCGGCGGCAGCGCACCCTCCAGCGTGCGCGCAGGGCGACTCGGGATGCCGGTGACCTACGGCATCATCGGCGGCGCCCCCGCGCGCTTCGCTCCGCTTGTCGAGCTGTACCGTCGCACCTTCGCGCAGGGCGGGCACGCGATCGAGAACCAGAAGGTCTCGGTCGCCGCTCTCGGCCTCGTCGCGAAGACGAAGCAGGAGGCGCTGGAGCGTGCGTACCCCGGCTGGTACAACATGAACCTCGAGATGGGTCGCCGTCGAGGGTGGCCCGCGCCACAGCAGGATGCGTTCCTCGCACAGGCGCACGGTGCCGGCGCGTATTACATCGGCGACCCCGACGACGTCGCCGAGCGCATCGTCGACCTGCACGGCCACCTCGGCCATATGCGGCACTTCCTGCAGATGGACATCGGCAGCCTCCCGCAGGAGCACTACCTCGAGTCGATCGAGCTGCTCGCCACCGAGGTCAAGCCCCGCGTGACACGTCTGCTCGCGAAGAAGTAGCGCGCGGAGGCTGCGTCATTGCCCCTGTGTTTACATAGGGGCCATGACGACAGATGGCGACTTCGCGCAGCATCCGGCTGACTCCGAGTGGCACCGCAGGCTCACCTTCGGTGAGCGGCCCGATGGATCCTGGATGACGCAGGGCCCCGCGCACGCGTACGAGAGCGTCGTGATGCGACCGCTGGAGCCGATGTTCGTCCCGGAGAAGCCGCGTCATGGCGAGCTCGATCCGCAGAACTGCGGGTCGTGTGCGCCATCGGAGCACACGATCTGGGCGGACGAGCACTGGCAGGTGCGCGCGGGATGGGAGACGGGCGGGCTTCCCTTCATCGGCGCGATCGCGCCGCGCGAGCACTGGCTGCTGGAGGATGCGCCGCTGGAGGTCATGGCGGCGCTCGGCCCGCTGATGCAGCGGATCTCCGAAGCCGTGAAGACCATTCCCGGCGTCGCCCGGTGCCACTTCAGTCGCTGGAACGACGGATCCGCACACCTGCACCTCTGGGCGTTCGCGCGGCCTGCGGGAATGATGCAGGGCCGCGGCGCCGTGCTCTCATACTGGGACGGGATGCTGCCCGAGATGAGCGAAGAGATGATGAACGAGTACGTCGGCATCGTCGCGCAGCGTCTCGCCGCCGGCGGAGGAGAGGCCTTCCCGCACCGCGCGGTGTGAACAGTCGAGCATCCGGGGCTGCAAAAGGGGCAGACTAGACGCGTGCGCACCATTCGTGATCTGGACACCGTCGAACTCATCATCAAGGCGCAGGAGCTGCTGGATTCGATCCGCGGCCCCGAGCGCGTGATCGATGCCGGCACGCTGCGTGCCCTGGAGCAGTCGGGCAACTATGTCGTAGGGCTCTTCGACGGCGAGGGTGCGGATGAGCGCATGGTCGGCGCATCCATCGCCTTCTTCGGCGTGCCTGCGCAGCGCACGATGCACTCGCACATCACCGCGCTCCTGCCCGAGTACCGCGGTCGCGGCTGGGGGCGTGAGCTCAAGGAGCACCAGCGTCAGTGGGCCTTCTCGCGCGAGGTCGGACGCATCACGTGGACCTTCGACCCGCTTGTAGCCCGCAACGCGCACTTCTTCCTCTCGGTGCTCGGCGCCCGCGTCACCGGGTACTCGGTCAACAACTACGGCATCTTCGGCGGCGGCGACGCCGGCGACGAGAGCGACCGACTGGATGTCGAGTGGAAGCTCGCCGACATCGCCAAGGCGCCCGCGGCCGATGCGGTTGCCGCGACGCTGGAGATCCCCGAAGACGTCGAGGCGATGCGCGTGAGTGACCCGGATGCTGCGCACGAGTGGCGTCTGCGCCTTCGTGACGAGATGCAGCAGCTGCTCGGACAGGGCCTGCGCCCGGTCGGCTTCGAGGCTGGGCGCGGTTACCTGTTCACCGCGTAGGTTCCCGCCTCAGCGCACGCCCTTCATGAGGGCGAGCACGGGCCGTGACACGAGAAGCAGCACGACGCCCATCCCGATCGCGATGGCGCCGAGGATGAGGAAGTACGGAACCTCGTTCGACGGGTCATAGAACTGCGCCAGCCAGCCGGCGATCGCCGTGCCGAGCGCGACGGAGAGGAAGTACAGCGCCACCATCTGGGTGTGGAACCGCTCCGGGGCGAGCTTCGTCGTCACCGAGAGTCCCGGAGGCGAGATAAAGAGCTCCGCCACCGTGAACACGAGCAGGATGACCACGATCGCGATCAGCGGGCTGGAGTTCGGTGCACCGTTCGCCCACGGCAGGAACAGCAGGAACGCGGCACCCATGATGATCGCGCCGAGCGAGAACTTCGCCGGCGCCGACGGCGCCCGGTTGCCGAGCTTCGACCAGATCGCGGCGAATACCCCCGACAGGATGATCACGAAGATCGGGTTGATGGAGTTGACCCAGGACACCGGCATCTCCCATCCGAAGATCGTGCGATTCAAGCGTTCGTCAGAGTAGATCGTCAGCACCGTGAACTGCTGCTGGTACAGCGACCAGAAGCCGACGTTGACGACGAACAGCGGGATGAACCCGATCACGCGCGAGCGTTCGTCGCGGTTGAGCTCCCGCGAGGAGATGATGACCGCGAAGTAGGAGATCGCCGCTCCCAGGGTGACCAGGATCACAACACCCGCGAGGTTGTCTGCCCGGATCACCCCGGTCAGCACGAGCGCGGCGAGAGCGATGACGACCAGGACGGCGATGCCGAGCACGAGCGGTCGACGGTTCGCGGGGAGTGGGTTGGCGACGATCCGGGACGACTCCGGCAGCTGCCTGCGGCCGATCGAGTACTGCAGCAGACCGAGGGCCATGCCGACGGCGGCCGCACCGAAGCCCCAGTGGAAGCCGATGCTGTCCTGCAGCAGACCGGTGATGAGCGGGCCGAGGAACGCACCGAGGTTGATGCCGAGGTAGAACAGCGAGAAGCCCGCGTCGCGGCGGATATCGCCGGCGGCGTAGAGAGTGCCGACGACGGCGGTCGCGTTGGCCTTGAGTCCGCCCGATCCGATCGCGACGAGGACGAGTCCGATGCCGAGACCCCAGACGCTCGGCAGCAGGGCAAGCGCGATGTGGCCCGCCATGATGACCCAGGCGCTGTAGAACAGCACCCGCTCAGATCCGAGCAGACGGTCGGCCGCCCAGGCGCCGAGGATCGACGACAGGTAGACGGTGCCGCCGTAGGCGCCCACGATGCCGGTCGCGATGCCCCGGTCCATGCCCAGGCCGCCGTCCGTGACCGAGTAGTACATGTAGATCAGCAGGATTCCCTGCATGCCGTAGAAGCTGAACCGCTCCCACATCTCGACGCCGAAGATGTGGGTCAGTGCCCAGGGCTGCCCGAAGAAGCGGGTGTCGTCCCTGCCGGTGCGCGGCTGATCTGCCTGTGCGGTGCTCATGCTTCGACGGTAGTCCTGACGGGCACCAGAGTGTGACCCGCCCTGGCCTCTCTCGTCGGTGGAACCGCCGATAGGATTGAGAATGCCGCGGCATCGCCGTGTGCGCACCCCGGATTCCGCCCTCCGACCATTGGAGCCACCGTGGCCGAACAGTCCCGCCTTGATAAGGTCATCGCCCTCGCCCGTCACCGCGGGTTCGTGTTCCAAGCGGGTGAGATCTACGGCGGTTCGCGGTCGGCATGGGACTACGGCCCCCTCGGTACCGAGCTCAAAGAGAACATCCGCCGTCAGTGGTGGCAGACGTTCGTGCGCGGACGCGGCGACATGGTGGGCCTGGACTCGTCGATCATTCTCCCGAAGCGCGTCTGGGAGGCGTCCGGCCACGTCGCGACCTTCACCGATCCGCTTGTCGAGTGCCTGAGCTGCCACAAGCGCTTCCGCGCCGACAACCTCCTGGAGGACTTCGAGGCACGCAAGGGCCGTGCGCCCGAGGGCGGCCTCGCAGGCGTTCCCTGCCCGAACTGCGGCAACAAGGGCCAGTTCACCGAGCCCAAGGCCTTCTCCGGCCTGGTCAAGACCTACCTCGGCGTCGTCGACGACGAGAGCGGCCTGCACTACATGCGTCCCGAGACGGCGCAGGGCATCTTCGTGAACTTCGCGAACGTCGTCACGGCGAGCCGCAAGAAGCCGCCGTTCGGCATCGGCCAGGTTGGCAAGGCGTTCCGCAACGAGATCACCCCCGGAAACTTCATCTTCCGCACCCGCGAGTTCGAGCAGATGGAGATCGAGTACTTCACTCCGCCCGCCGAGGCGCAGCAGTGGTTCGACCACTGGGTCGAGGCCTGCTGGAACTGGTTCCTCGATCTGGGTGTCAACCCCGAGAACATGCGTCAGTTCGACGTTCCCAAGGAAGACCGCGCACACTACTCGGCCGGAACCATCGACTTCGAGTACCGCTTCGGCTTCCCGGGCAAGGAGTGGGGCGAGCTCATGGGCGTTGCCAACCGCACCGACTACGACCTCTCCAGCCACACCGAAGCATCCGGCCAGAGCCTGACGTACTTCGACCAGGCGTCGGGCGAGCGCTACACGCCCTACGTCATCGAGCCCTCGTTCGGTCTCACCCGCGCGATGATGGCCTTCCTCGTCGACGCCTACGTCGAAGAAGAGGTGCCCAACGCCAAGGGCGGCACCGACACCCGCACCGTGCTCAAGCTCGACCCGCGCCTCGCGCCGGTCAAGGTCGCCGTGCTCCCGCTGTCGCGCAACGAGAACCTCTCGCCGCTCGCGCGCGAGGTTGCCGACCAGCTGCGCGGCCGCTGGGTCATCGACTTCGACGACAGCGGCGCGATCGGTCGACGCTACCGTCGTCAGGACGAGGTCGGAACCCCGTTCTGCGTCACGGTCGACTTCGACTCGCTCGATGACCGCGCCGTCACGGTGCGCGACCGCGACACGATGGCGCAGGAGCGCGTGCCGCTCGAGAACCTTGACGCGTACCTCTCGGAGCGCCTGAAGGGCGCCTGATTCGAGCGAAGGGGCGGATGCTGCGGCATCCGCCCCTTCGTCATTTCCGGGCGGGGCGCCGTCGATAGGCTGGTCGGATGATCGACCGGACGTTCGCTGCCCCCTCGACCACGTTCCGCAACGTCTGGCTTCTCGCGGGTGGGCTGCTCGCAGCGTCCGGAATCCTCGGCGTCGTGCATTCGCCGCTTCTCGCAGGCCCGCTGGGGCTCGCCGAGGGAGGGCTCACGCCCCTCGTCATTCTGCTGTTCGGCGGGGGAGGGATGCTGTTCGCGCTGGGTTTCCGCGGCGTGGGCAGCGTCACGGCCCGGCGTCCGCTCGGGACGACAGCGATCATCCTGCTTGTCGCGATCCTGCCGTTCGTGCGCCTGTTCGTCTGGGACGCAGTGCCTCCGTCCGTCTATGCGTCCGGGTGGCTGTTCTTGTACACCGGGATCGACCTTCTCGTGGAGCTCGCGCTCGCGCTGGTGGCGGCGATTGCGATCGCCCGCGCCGGTGTCGTCCCGGAGCCGTGGTGCCGTGCGCCGTTGTGGGCGGTGGGAGTCTCGGCGGCCGCCGAGGTCGTGCGGGTCGTCGTCGGCATCCTGGGTGACGGCGCGGTCGTGGATGTCATCGTGGGGATCGCGCACATTCTTCCTGCGCTGGCGACCGCGTCGCTCGGCGTCATCGCGATCCTGCTCGTGACGTGGGGGCGTGTGGCGAGGTAGCTCGGAGGTGGGGCGCGTCCTCGACCAGGCCCTCGGTTACGCTGTGGCCATGACCGAAGCGACGACGCTCGACCATCGCATGCGCCTCTGCCGTGTCTGGGTGCTCGGAGGCATCCTGTTGCTCGGCTACGTGCTGATCGGCCTCGCGCTGCCGATGATGGCGGGCACGGCGACGGTGACGCGGATCGCGTTCGCCGCCGCGACGGTGCTGTTCGCGATCGGATGGCGCGGTGTCGGCAGCGTCACCGCACGGAGACCGCTCGGGACCGTGGCGCTGATCCTGCTCGGCGTGTGGCCCTGGGTGATGGACCTGCTGTGGCTGGTCTTCCCGGCGACGCCGTCGTCTTTGGCCGCGATGCCGATCGTTCCCGTGGGTACTGTCGTGCAGCTCCTGGTGGCGATCGTCGCCGTGACGCAGATCGCGCGGGCGGGCGTTGTGCCGCAGCCGTGGTCGTGGACGCCGACGATCGCGTTGGTGATGGTCGTCCTCGCACAGGTGCTGATGATGGCGTTCGCGTCGATCTCTCACGATCAGACGGCGCTCGTGGCCGCGATGGACGTCGCGGCGCTGGCGCAGGCGGTCGCCGTTGCCGGGGTGGGTGTGGTGGCCATCGTCCTCGCAACTCGAGCGGAGCCGGGTGGCCGGGGGTAGCCCTCGGGATCAGACCTCCAGGGCGCGGACCATCTCGTCCCTCATGACGGCGCCGAGCAGTGTCTGCGTGAGCGCGCCGTCGCGATAGATCTTGACCACCGGCACGGAGGAGATCCCCTCGCTGGTCACGAGGTCGGGATGCTCGTCGATGTTGATCTTCACGAGCAGGATCTTCTCGGGGTGTGCGTCCGCGACGCCGGCCAGCATGGGGGACATCGACCGGCACGGACCGCACCAGGGTGCGCCGAAGTAGAGGATCACGGTTTCCCGGCGAGAGAGGAGCGCCGCGTCGATGACGGGGGACTCAAGCGAGATGACTGCGGTCATGGAGTCTTCCTTCGTTGAAACGGATGCTCCGACAGTGCACCGGAGTGGTCATAATGACAATTGCGAGTTTGTTAAGGCCAAATAACGAACGCTTATAGATGCCGACAGCGTGTCTCTCTGGACCACTCAGATGTCAGCAATTTTTCGTTATATGTCCTAGAAGGAACTCATCGTTGTACTTATGCGAACTCGCCTGACAGGCTGTGACTCACACCTCGTCCTCGAAGGAGAGATCAATGACCGTACGTAGACGTGTCGTCGCCATCGCGGCTCTTGCTGCCGCCACTCTCGCGCTCGGTGCCTGCGCGCCCGCAGGCCCGGCTGCCGCGGGCGCAGGCAGCGGTGACGACGGTGCCACCAAGATCACGTTCATGTACTCCCCGTATGCCGACTACGCCGGGTTCTTCGTGGCCGAAGAGAAGGGCTACTTCGACGAGGCGGGCCTCGACGTCGAGCTGATCCCCAAGGGCGGAAGCTCCGGCGAGACGTTCCAGCACGTCAGCACGGGCAACGTCAACGGCGGCGGCGCATCCTGGGGTGCGGGACTCTTCAACGCCACGGCGGCCGGATCGTCCCTCGCTGTCATCGCCGGCGTCTCCCGCGTCCCGGACTCCGGGCCGAACCCCGCTCCGCTCATGGCCTCCGAGGCCTCGGGCATCGAGGACCTCAAAGACCTCAAGGGCAAGAAGATCGGCACTCCGGGGCAGACCGGCTTCGGAATCTACTCGATCTACAAGGCGCTCGACTCGGTCGGGCTCACCCTCGACGACGTCGAGCTGATGAACCTGAGCCCCGGCGACATCATCCCCGCGATGGCCAACGGTTCGATCGACGCGAGCTGGACCATCGAACCCATCTCCTCGGCGCTGAAGCAGCAGGGGATCGCCCATGAGATCACCGACACGAGCTATCACGCCGGCACCGAGCTCGGCATGATGCTCTTCAACGCGAAGTTCGCCGACGAGAACGAGGAAGCGGTCGTCGCATTCCTCGCCGCCTACCTCAAGGCCGCGCGCGAGCTGAAGGACGGCGGCTGGCAGGACCCGGAGATCAAGAAGATCGTCGCCGAGTACACCGAGCTCTCCGTCGAGGCACTGGAGTCCATCGCCCTGACCGACGTCGACCTCGACGGCAAGATCGACTGGACGAGCGTCGCCGAGCAGGAGGCGTACATGCGCGAACTCGGAGTCCTCGAGTTCTCCGGCGAATCCGGCATCGAGAAGGCCTACCGCGACGACATCCGCACGAAGGCCGTCGAGAAGGCCAACCAGACGGCGAAGGGCTGACCCGTCATGAGCGCGGTTTCGCTGAGCAACCTCTGGATGGCGTATCCGAACAAGGATGCTGCCAACGGGCTCCGCGTTGTGCTCGAAGACGTGTCGCTGGAGATCGCTGAGCACGAGTTCGTCTGCATCCTCGGGCCGTCCGGATGCGGCAAGAGCACGATCCTGCGGATCGTCGCCGGTCTCGAGAAGCAGAGTCTCGGTACCGTCTCGACCGCGAGCCGGCCATCGGTCGTGTTCCAGGAGCACGGCGTCTTCCCCTGGCTGACGGTCGCCGAGAACATCGCGTACCCACTCAAGCTCCGCGGCGTCTCCCGCGCGAAGCGCAAGGAGCGAGTGGACGAGCTGCTCGAGCTCGTGGGTCTCGTCGACTTCGCGAAGTACTACCCCGGGCAGATCTCGGGCGGCATGCGGCAGCGCACCTCTGTGGCGCGCGCGCTCGCCGACGATGGCGACGTCCTGCTGATGGATGAGCCGTTCGGCGCGCTCGACGAGCAGACCAGGGTGCTGCTCCAGCAGGACCTCCTGCGGATCTGGGACCGCACGTCGAAGGCGGTGATGTTTATCACGCACAGTGTCGACGAGGCACTGCTGCTCGCGGACCGGGTCCTGGTCATGTCGACGAACCCCGGAACCATCATCGAGGATGTGCGCGTTCCCTTCGATCGTCCGCGTGACCTGACCACCCTGCGCCGTGATCCGCGCTACTCCGAGATCACCGACCACCTGTGGTCGGTGCTGGGCAAGAACACCGACACGATCGAGGTGGCATCATGACGAACGTCGCAGAGCGGACGGAGGCAGCACCTGCCCTCTCGCCAGAGATCGAGTCCCGGCTGAAGTCAGCGGTGAAGTCGGCACAGGGCTCCACCGTCATCCGCCGCATCGGCCCGTTCATGCCGTTGCTGATCATCGTGGCGTGGGAGCTGTGCAGCCGGCTCGGAGTCATCGACGCGCGGTTCTTCCCCGCGCCGACCGCGATCCTCGACACGTTCTGGCAGATGCTGGTGAACGGCTCTCTCATCGAGGACATCGGGATCACACTGTCGCGCATCGGCATCGGCTTCGTCATGGGAGCCGTGCCGGGGATCGTGCTCGGGCTGCTGCTCGGATCCGTGCGTCCGCTTCGTCAGCTCCTCGAGCCGATCTTCGCCTCGCTGCTCCCGATCCCCAAGATCGCGATCTTCCCGCTGCTGCTGCTGATCTTCGGACTCGGCGAGACGAGCAAGTACCTCATCGTCGCGATCGGCGTGTTCTTCTATCTCTTCTTCAACACGCTCTCGGGTGTGATGCAGACGCCACCGCTGTTCAACGATGTCGCGCGGGCATCCGGAGCGTCCAAGCTCCAGATGCGCCTCACCGTGTCGTTGCCCTACGCGCTTCCCTCGATCTTCACCGGCATCCGTCTGGCGACCGGTGGCGCGTTCGTCATCATCGCGGCGGCTGAGTTCGTCGGCTCGAGCAGCGGTCTGGGGTATCTGATCTGGAGTGCGTGGTCGGCGTTCGCCGTCGCGAAGATGTACGTCGGCATCGTGACGATCTCGGCGCTCGGATACGGAATCACGATGCTCGAAGGCGTGATCGAACGCCGCCTCGTGCCGTGGGTCAAGTACTGAGGCTGAGATGAGTGTGCGGATGGAGCAGGCGGAACTGCTCGCGGTGGTCGAACGCGTCCTGTGGGCGCAGCGCGACCGCGCTGGCGTGGCATGGGACATCGCGGACGTCACGGCAGAGGACGTCACCCGGGCGTCGCGATGGCTGGTCTCCGCGGAGCAGCTGGGACTTGGCGCCTTCGGTGTGAGCATGCTCATCCGCGAGATCGATCGTCTGGGCGCGTGCCCCGCGGGGGAACAGGCCGTCCGCGACGGAGGCAGCACCGCCGACGCGACGGTGACGATCGACGCGGCCCGGATTCCCGGGCCGGTCGCGCTGGCGGTCGCCGTGCGGCGCCTGCTCGCGGCGAGTGTGGATACGGCATCGCGGGCGATCCGCGCGGTGAGCATCGAGAACGTGGGTGCCCTGGGCATCCTCGGTCTCGCGGCGCGGGATGTCGCAGAGCAGGGGCTCCTCGCGCTGCTCTGCGCCCGCGCACCCGCAATGGTCGCACCGTGGGGCGGGAATCACGCCGCGATCGGCACGAACCCGCTGGCACTGGCTGCGCCGCGACGCGACCGCGCTCCGCTTGTCCTCGACTATGCGACCTCGCCGATCTCGATGGCAGCGCTGAAGGCCGCGGCGTCCGCAGGGGAGCAGCTGGATGCGCCCGGAGGCTTCACCGCCGAGGGCGCACGGACGACGGACGCGACGGAGGTCGCGACCATCGCGCCCGACAGCCGCATCGCGTCTCTGACCGGCCTTGCGGTGGAGCTGCTCACGCGCAGTACGACGGCCCAGCGGCCGGAGCCGACCTCGAGCACTCGCAGCGCGCTGCTGATCGCCATCGATCCGCACAGCTTCGGTGCCGCGTCCTTCCCGGACAGCGTCGCGGATCTCGCCGCCGGCTGGGCAGCAGCCGGCGGGCACGTCCCACGACGCTTCGATGAGGGGGCCACGACGACAGCGGTCGAGATCGACGAGACCCTTGTGCGGACGCTCCGCGGCTACGCGGATGAGGGCGCCACCGCGGATCGGAGCGAGCCATGACCGCCGAGCGGACTCTGGATGTGCGGGTGGTGCCCGCAGACGCGGAGCTGTGGCGACGTCGCACGATCACCATCGAGGGTGCGACGCCCGATGCCGTCGTCACCGTGAAGGCGACGACCGTGCGCAACGGCGTCGACTGGACGAGCCGGGTGAGCTTTCTCGCCGATGCCGCCGGCCGGGTCGATCTCGATGCGGACGCGCCGATCTCCGGTCGCTACCGCGTCGCCGACGCCATGGGGCTGCTCTGGTCGCAGACCGCGGTCGACGGGCGCCCCGGCGGACTCGATCCGGAATCCGTCGAGACTCCGCTTGTGACAACGATCGAGGCGTGGAGCGAGGCCGGCACAGGGTCCGGTACGAGCGGAGCGGGTGAAGAGCACGGCAGTGCGCAGCTCATCCAGCGCTTCGTCGGCGACGGCATTCGCCGCGTCGAGGTGCGCGAGGAGGGCCTCGTCGGCACGCTGTTCGTGCCGGAGGGAGAGGGCCCCTTCCCGACGATCATCGTCATGAACGGCTCGGGTGGCGGCCTGAACGAGGTTCGTGCGGCGCAGTACGCGTCGCGCGGCATCCAGGCTCTCGCACTGGGGTACTTCCGGGTGCCCGGGCGGTCCCGATACATCTCGCGCACGCCGCTGGAGTACTTCGAGACGGCCATCGACTACGTCACCAGAGAGTTGGCACCCCTCGGCGGAAAGCCCCTGGTGAGCGGCCAGTCCCGTGGGGGTGAGCTCACTCTGCTGCTGGCAGCGCGGTTCCCGGAGCGCATCGCGGGGATCGTCGCGTTCGTACCGGCGGCCTATGTGTTCGGCGCTCAGGGTGCGGCGGATCCCGAAGAAGGATGGGACGGCCCGACCTGGACGTGGCAGGGGGAGCCGCTGGAGCACCTCTGGCACGACAACAGCGGCGTGACCTGGCAGCCCTGGGACGGCGTGGCCCACGAAGATCCCGATCGGGACGTCTACATCGACGGGCTGCACGACCGGGAGCTCGTCGCTGCGTCCCGGATTCCGATCGAGCGCTTCCGCGGACCCGTCGCCTGCGTCTCCGGCCTCGACGACCGGGCGTGGCCGTCGAGCATGGCCTCCCGCCTTGTGATGCGGACTCTCGAACGATCAGGACACGAGGCCGAGCGGCTTCACCTCGACTTCGAATCCGCCGGACACATCACTCCGCTCCCGTTCATGCCCACAACGAACATCGACGTGCTGCATCCGGTCTCCGGAGCGCGGTACTCGAACGGCGGCACGGTTCTCGGAAACGCGCGAGCAGCCGAACGGTCCTTCGAAGAGGTCTGCGCGTTCATCCACCGAGCCACGCGCGAACCGCAGCGCTCATGACGCGAACGCCGCGCGGCGGCGATTCGACGTGTCGACACTGAGAAAGGAAAATCATGTCCACTCTTGAACATCTCGCAGGGCAATGGCGCGAATGGCGGTATGCACACGTGGCCGACATGTTCCGCCCCTACGGCTGGACCTCGCTGGTCGCTCAGTACTGGCTGCACGACGGCGATATGGATCGCGAGTTCGAGCTGCTCCCCGGCAGCTGGTCGGTGCGTGAGGGCAAGGTGATCTTCACTCCTCCGGCCAGCGGTCCGTCGCTCTCTGTCGACGGCGCCTACCCGGAGGGCCCGGTCGAGATCGTGCCCGGACGCAACATGACCTACGGTCATGGGGACAGCCGGCCGGTCTACTACGGCGACTGCGAGGTCGAGACGCTGGTGCGCTCGACCGATGACGGTGAGGCGATCTACGCGGTTCGCGTCCGCGACCCGAAGCAGGCATCCGACCTCACTGCAGCGGGCATCACCGAGTACCCGTACGACCCGGCCTGGCGGATCCCCGCGCGGTTCACGCCCACAGCCCGCGTCGACGTCGAGGCCGTCACGGTGGAATCCGGCGTTCGCGAGGTGACGCCGCACATCGGCACGCTCGCGTTCACCCATGGTGGGCGGGACTACAGCATCGTCGTTCTCGGCAAGGACACGGATGCCGGAACCGTGCAGCCGGTCGCGCACGTGCGCGACCGGACGAGTGGCCCGATCACCTACGGCGCGGGACGCACGATCGAGCTGCAGTTCGCGGACGAGTCGGGCGAACGCATCGACTACATCGACTTCAACTATGCGTCCGCGCTGCCGTGCGCGTTCACGAACTTCGTGACGTGCCCGTTCCCCCCGCCGCAGAACAACCTCGACTTCGAGGTCACGGCGGGAGAGAAGAAGCCCGTGATCGAGGTTGCGCGCTCGCTGACCTACCAGGGCGCCGGCGCGGGGTTCTGACGGCGGTCAGAGAGTCGCCCATGTGAGGCGGGGGAGACGCTGGTTTGGCTCTCCTCCGCCTCAGATGCTGAAGGTGGGATGCTCGACATCGAGCGAGGCGTTGTAGCGTCCGACCGCGTTCTGCAGTTCGAACATGAGGGCTCGCGTCGACGGCTGACGTCGGGCAATCGGGCTGATCATCGCTGCGATGCGACGATCGAGCGTCGGCGTGCAGGGGCGCACGACAACACCAGGATGCTGCATCGGAAGCAGGTTGAGTCGGGTGATGAGCGCGACGCCGAGACCGGCCGCCACGAGACCCTGAGCGGCGTTGTGGCTGTCGACGGTGAACCTGATCTGAGGTTCGAAACCCACGGAGCGGCAGAGATCCGGAAGCGGAGAGCGGTAGGCCGCGGAGATCCACGCCCGGTCCCGGAGATCGCGCAATGCGACGACCGGCTTCTGAGCCAGCGGGTCGGTGCGCGGCAGGACGACCATGACGGGATCGAACAGCAGCGGGATCTCTTCGATCTCCGCATCCGCGTTGTCGACGTAGTCATACAGCACAGCGATGTCGAGATCGCCGGTCTCCAGAGCGCTGAGTGCGGCATCCGGTCGGGATTCGACCATCGAGACCTCGATGTTGGGGTGCGTCGCGGACATCGACGCCAGCGCCTGCGGGGCGAGGGTCGCGGCGAAGCTCGGAAACACCGCAAGGCGCACCCGGCCCGCGCTGAGGCCGTTCAGCTCGGCGATCTCCTCTTCCGCTGCCGCAAGACTCGCGATGGCCGTTGCGCCGCGCTGGGCGAGGATGGTTCCTGCCGGGGTGAGGACGAACTGTCCCCCGAGGCGGACGACGAGCTGTGCGCCATAGCGTTGCTCCAGTTTGGCCATCTGCTGACTGACCGCGGGCTGAGAGAAGCCCAGCGCGCGGGCGGCGCCGGAGAAGCTCCCCGTTCGAGCGACTTCGCGGAGCATCGCGATCGCGACGAGGTCCTTCATGTACCGCAGTATAGGTCGGGCTTATGGTTTGCCAAAGGCGTATGTCGTTTGATGAATGCCGAGCGTCATCATGAGGTCGGCGCCTCATTGCTGCGGGGCAGGAGAATCTGCGCGACGAGAGAGGCTGATAAGGCCGTGGGACGATGGTTGAGTGGACATGACGACCTTCGCTGCGACCGCCGACTTCCCGCACACCGCTCTCGTCGGGGTGACGAACAGCGCCGAGACGCTCGCGCTGCAGGGCGATCCGCAGCAGGTGCTCGCGCTCGCGTCGGTGACGAAGCCCTTGACCGCGTGGGGTGTGTTCGTCGCGATCGAGCAGGGGCTTGTCGATCTCGACGACGCCGCGGGGCCGGAGGGATCGACCTTGCAGAACCTCCTCGATCACACGAGCGGGCTTCCCTTCGAGGGTGACGAGCCGCAGCATGCCCCGGGGGCGCGCCGCACGTATTCGAATGCAGGTTTCGACGCACTGGCGACGCACGTCGCGGGCGCCGTCGGGATGGACTTCGCGCAGTGGATGACGCAGCAGGTCGTCGGCCCGCTGGGCATGACGAGCACCGATGTCACGGGCCGTCCGTCGGCGGGTGCGCAGTCATCGATCGCTGACCTTCTCGCCTTCGGGCGGGAGGTTCTTCATCCGACGCTGATCACCCCCGAGCTGCGCGACTACGCTCTGACCGTCTCACACGAGGGGCTCCGCGGGCTCGTGCCCGGGTATGGCACCTTCGCCGACAACCAGTGGGGTCTCGGCTTCGAGCTGAAGGGCGCGAAGACTCCGCACTGGACCGGAGACACCCTGCCTGCCGAGACGGCCGGCCACTTCGGCGCGCAGGGCAGCTTCCTTTTCGTCGATCGCTCGCACGATGTCGCGGCGGCATTCCTCTCGGGCGTGCCGTTCGGCGAGGACCACAAGCGCATCTGGCCGGGGCTGACCGATGAGATCCTCGCCCGCTACGGGCGCTGAGGTCTTCGGTCAGCCGGTGACCGTCAGGCGCGCCTGCTCGGATCCGCCCGCTTCGCTCCACGCGAGTGAGCGCTCCAGGATGCCCCGCAGCACGTCGAGGTCGACCTGTTCCAGGTCTTTGATGTAGAGGCATCCGAGGCCTGTGGTGTGCGGCCCGAGGTCGGCGAGCTCAGCGGCGTACTCGTCGGTCGATTCGAGGTAGATCGTCGTGGCCGTCTTGCGCGGCGCGAAGGCCAGCAGGGGCATATCGCCCTCGGTGCCCGTCGGGTAGACGTAGTGGCAGGAGCCGAAGCCGATGATCGTTCCCCAGGTGACCGGCTCACGCCCGGAGATCTCCTGCATGAGTGCGGTCAGCGTCTCGGCGTCTCGACGGCGCGTCGCGGGGGAGGAGCGGGCGATGAGGCCCGCCACATCGGTGCCGGTGGGTTGCATGAGGTCCCCTGTCTAGTCGTGCGCGTTCGCACGTTCGGTGAAACGGAGGAAGTAGCCGTCAGGATCGAGAAGGCGGAAGTCGATGAGTCCCCAGACCCGGCGCTGCAGGTCGTCGAGGAGCGGGATGCCCGCGGCCACGATGCGCTCGCGTTCGGCGACGATGTCATCCACCTCCAGCACGATCTCGACGCCGAAGGGCGGGAGACGATCACCGACGGTTCCGGGCGACCCGAGCAGGCCGATCCGCACGCCGTCGCGGCGCACGGCCACGTACGGCGTTCCCGTTGCGCGATCGTCTTTCTCCACGGTGAAGCCGAGCCCACCCGTGTAGAAGGCGACGGCGCGTTCCAGTTCCGCCGGGAACAGCTCGATGCGCAGAGAGACGGCCATGACCTATTTCGCAGCCTTCGCCGCAGCCTTCATCGCCTTCTTGTGTGCGCGCACCTGCGCGAGTGACTCGGGTGAGACGATGTCGGCGACGCTGCGCAGGGATCCGTCTTCGCCGTAGGGGGCGGATGCTTCGCGCCAGCCCTCGCCCGTGAATCCGTACTGCTTGCCCAGCAGGGCGAGGAAGATCTTCGCCTTCTGCTCGCCGAAGCCGGGGAGCTTCTTCAGTCGCTTCAGGACCTCGGCGCCCGTCGGGTCACCCTGCGTCCAGAGCGCTGCGGCGTCTCCGCCCCAGTCGTTGACGAGTGTCTGACAGAGCGTCTGCACGCGGGTGGCCATGGACCCTGGGAACCGGTGCACGGCGGGCGTCTCTTTGAAGGCCGCCAGGAACGTCTCCGGATCCATGTGCGCGATGGCGGAGGCATCCGCTGCCCCCGTGCGCTGCTCGATCTTGAGCGGCCCCGCGAACGCCGTCTCCATCGGAACCTGCTGGTCCAAGCGAGTGCGTTGACCACCTACTGCGAGTTCTGCCTTCACGGCCCAACTCTATCGGCCACGGGAGCGCCAGCCGAGGTGGTCCACGCTCCCGTCAGGGCAGTGGAGCCGTTGTGCCCTGACCCAATCCACATCGTGTGGAAGATCGCTACCGCGCGCAGACATCTTCTCCTTGCGCGTAAGTGATCGGGTGGTCGGCGGCGCTGTAGCCCGGTGTCGCGATGCTGACTCGGTCGTCCGTCTTGACGAATCCGGGGGGCGACTGTGTGTTCGCGCAGAGGAACAGCATCGCATCGTTGGCGATCTGCTGAGCTTGATCCCTCGCCGTCTCGGTAGGAACGTAGATCACCACCGTTCTCGCGCTCACCTGAAGGTCGTCAAAGACAACTCCTGCCTCAGCCAGAAAGCGCTCAAGCTCCGGACGAGATGCATACTTTGGAGCGTCTGGCGACGCGGAAGGTTCGGGCTTCGGTGTAATGATCGGGGTATTGATCGGTGTGGACTCCCCGGCGGGGCTCGCAGTGCTGCTTGGATCGATGAGCGCACCGATCCCGCCAATCACCAGCACGACAGCGATCAACCATACCCACCATTTCATATACCACGGTTTCTCTGGTGCAGGTGCTTGGGCCTGAGACTGCTCTGACATGAGTGACGCTCCTCGACTATGTGACTCATAGTCCGTGGACTCATTGTCACCTTAGCGCGAGCGTTGAGGGATGCCCGTTCCAGCTCACCGAGCCGCCTTCGGTGCGCGCGTGCGCGAACTCCGAACTGAGCGCGGCTGGTCTCAGGAAGGCTTCGCCCACCGGGCGGAACTAGACCGAACCTACGTCTCGGGCATCGAGCGCGGCACCCGCAACCCGACGCTCGACATCATTTATCGGCTCGCTCAGGCGCTCGGTGTGCCCGCCGCTGATCTGCTCACGAGGTAGGAGTCGGATGCTCAGCAACGCCTGACCCAGCGTGTAGCCTCAGCGTATGTACATCGGGGACTGGCACTGGCTCGACTTTGCCAACATTCCCGGCATGCTCGACTGGATCGGGTTCGTGCTCGGCGGGCTGGGTATCGTGGTTGCGCTTGTCCAGCTCTACAAGAGTCGAGGGGCACTCCAGGCGGCAAAGAACGCTCTGGATGAAGCGCGCAATGGTCTGGTTCGTGATCAGATCATCGTCTTGCTGCCTTCGTTTAGCGAGATCGCTTCTTCGCTGACTGGGGCGATGCACGCGGATTCACGCGAGGCAGCCGTGGATGTTCTGCAGCGCTTTTCCGAAAGAGCCAGCGAGGCGGAACAGCTGCTGACGAATCGGGGAACCCTGCATGAGGAAGCGGTGCGCGAACTCTCGGATGCGAGAGCTGCCGCAGCCAAGGCTATCGACCGCCTCTACCGGAAGCCCGATATGACCACCGCTGAGAGAGTAGGTACTGCTGCCACGAAGATTCGGGCGGTAGCGGTTACCTTGAACGCGATACACGTATTGGTTCGGAACGAGATTGGAAGCCCAAGAAATGCTTGAAGATCAGGACTGGGTGCGCCTCATAGCTGGTCTCGTGAGTGCTACTAGAGATGGCCGACTGGAGTGGCAGGGCGATGACTCTAGTGCGCGATCAGTGTATGCCTCCATGGCATCTGGCATCGCCAGCGCACTAGGCACTGCGCGCACGCGCCTGAGAGCCACCACAGCCCGATCTGCCTACGAGGTATCTGCATCTCCAGGCGGCCTTGCACCGCACGCGTTGAGTGTCTGGGAGGTCGACGGATCGACACACAAGAAGATCGGGACAGTCGAATCGTCGGTCCGAAGTCTGGAAATGCGAGAAGGTATCAACGAGGCGCTTCGAGCGCTGTGGTCAGTAGCAGCGGCGACCATCGAACCGGGAAACGTAGTCGTTGACCGGCTCCTAGGCGAACTCGAGGAGTAAGCCCTCTCGTCTCAACCGTGCGGCAGCCGGTCAGGTGGTGCACGAAGCTGCGCCGTTGGCCTGAACGGCCCCCTTCAGGCATCTGTCTACTCCTTTGGTGCGCCGGAGTCGGCCGCTCATTTCGGTGCTGGTGTCTAGATCTGTCCCAGGAACTGTTGAACTAGGAGATCCAACTGGCCGCCAGCCACTTCTGCGGCGACGGTGCCGGTCAACGACAACGCTCCCGCGCCTACACGTTTTGCGACTGCCTTGAGTTTGCCTTGACGCTCGGGGACGGGAGCCTCAGCCGCTTCACGCAGCTCGGCGATGCCATCTTCCGCGAGACCAAGCTCGCGAGCGGCTGACAGCAGACTCTCCACATCATTTACAACGACCTTCGATCGCAACTCGGCGTTGTCACCGAAAGCGAGGTTGGTGCCGTGGCCCCACACATTCGTGACGAAGTTGGTAACCGTGGTTGCGATCGGTGCGTCCGCGACGGTCGGTCCGTTAAGGGTGCCCGCGTTCTCATCCGTGGTGTGGAGGTTCAGAGCAAGATCCAAAGCGGTGTTGCGGATGGTGTCGATCACGCCGCGGATCGAGGCACGTGACACGATACGGCGGGCATTCAGCAGCTGCATGTTCTCCATCCAGACGCCCTTACCCTCGCGGTTCCATTTGTTGTACTGGACGACCTGCCAGGGGTCCCAAGATTGGGAAGGATCCTCAGGAAGCCTTGTCAGCTCTTCGAGCTCAGAAATCGGCTGGAAGAAGCTGACGTGAAAGAGAACCTCTGCGGCGTCTTCGGGCAGCCCTTGCGAGCTCAGGAGCTGCGTCGACGAGTTGCCACCCCAGCCGGTCCACGTACCCATGACGGGCGTGATGGAGTTGTGCCTGTATCTGGGCAGCGACTCGACTGTCTTGTATCCGTTGAGTTCGCCCCTCACCCAGTCCGCGACATCGGCAGCCTTCAGGTAGTGCGCAACCACAGTCACCTTCCGCAGGAGGTTGCTCGTGCTGACGTTGTCATCCGTTGCCCCGACGATGATCTCTTCAAGCAGGTTCACACGCTCATCCTGTCAGAGGGCTTGGTCTCGTCGTCCTGGGATCACTGGGACTCTCGCGGGCCGTTTCAAGCAAGCTCAGACTCAGGCGACGCAAGACGGGTAGTGTCGGCGTCCTCCGCTATCCTGAGCCAAAACATCGGTATCGAGGGAGAATCCGTGAAGCTCGTCGCAGTTACCGTGCAGAAGTTCCGCAACTTTGTCGAACCGCAGAGGATCGAGATCGAGCCGGACGTCACCGCCCTCGTCGGCAAGAATGAGTCGGGCAAGACGACGATCTTGAAGGCGCTCCATCGCCTGAACCCTGCAAACGGCGATAGCCGGAGCTTCGATCTAGTGACTGAGTACCCTCGGTGGCGCTTGGCGCGCGACCGGCGGGAGAACCCTGACCTCGAACGTGAGACCTGGCCGGTGATTGCTCAGTTCGCGCTGGACCAGTCCGACAGCGACGCGTTGGCTGATGTGCTCCCTGCACGGCCGATGGTTGGCACAACGCTCAAAGCTGCCAAGAACTACGCCAACCGCTACACCGTGTACTTCAAAGCAGACCTTGCGGACGTCATCGAGGCGGCGTGCTCCGACGCCTCGGTCGGCTCGGAAGAAGTGGCGATCCTGAAGGCCGAAAGCTCCCTCGACGATGCAATCGCGAAGAGCAAGGAGCTTGCCAAGAGCCTCAAGGAAGCAGGCGAAGCCGCTCTGGCCAAGGCTGCCTCAGGATTTGCCAGTGCGGCAGAGAGGCATCGGTACCTGCTGGAAACGGGTCAGCTGGATGAAGACCAGCTGACAGCGCTAAAGGCACGTGTCCCCAAGTTTTTCTACTTCTCCAACTACAGCGTCCTCCCGGGGGAGACTGATCTAACGAGGCTGGCAGCCAACGTGGGCGCGGGCGTCGCTCTCGAAGAGCAGGATCAGACTGTCGTCTCGCTGCTCGCGCACGCGGGGGTAACGCCCGCCGATTTCCTCGACGCGAATTACGACAGCCGCAAGGCCGAGCTTCAGGCAGCGGCCGGGGACCTCAGTGGTGAGGTTTTCAAGTATTGGCGAGTCAACACCGATCTGGCGGTTGTGTTTGGGGACGACAACGTAGCCGTACTGAATCCATCCACGAACGTGCAGGAGAACCACCGGCTCCTGAAAATTGAACTCCGCGATGCGCGCCACGGTGATGTTGAAACCAACTTCTCGACCCGATCCAGCGGGTTCCAGTGGTTCTTCTCGTTCTTCGCCGCTTTCAGCGAGTACCTGCACACGAGCAGCCCAGTGATCGTGCTCTTGGATGAGCCAGGAACTAGCCTTCACGGCGAGGCCCAGAAGGACTTCATCGACTACATCTTCATGGAGCTTGGCGCATCGAAGCAGACCATCTACACCACGCACTCGCAGTTCATGATCGACCCGACAGTGTACGAGAAGCTGCGCGCGGTGCATGACAAGGCGACTCGGGAGAACCGAGAGGGAGGCGTGGCAGTAACCCAAGTCAGTTTGTCCGCAGACCGCGACACAATCCTCCCGGTGGAGTCGGCCCTCGGCTACTCCATCAGCCAACACCTATTCCTCGGGTCGGGTCCTCACCTCGCAGTCGAAGGCAGCAGCGACTTCATCTTCTTGATGCGGATGAGCGCTTACATGGAGCAGAACGGCAAGACCCCGCTGAGCCCTAAGTTGGCCATCATTCCAGTTGGCGGCATCTCGAACATGCCCGCATTCGTCGCTCTCATGGGCAGGAGGCTGAAGGTTTCGGCTCTGGTCGACGGAGCAACTACCGACGCTACCCTTGCGCGAACTAGAAAGGCGGCGTCAGAGAACGGGGTTGACCCCGGCAGCATTGTGGCAGTCTCCGAAGTCGACTCGAAGCTGCCTCCAACCGCTGATATCGAGGACCTTTTCGCTGCATCTGACTACCTCCGCCTGTACAACTGGGCATTTGGTCGCAACGTCAAGGAGTCGGATCTTCCCTCGATGCCCGTCCCAATCGTCAAGAAGCTCATCGACTTGCACGGCAAGTATGATCATGCACTTCCGGCTCACGCATTAACCGACAACCAGGATGACTTCTTTGCGACCGTGAAGACGGACACGGTCTCGAGATTCGAGAAGGCGTTCGAGAAACTCAATCAGGCGCTGACGATCTAGCTCACGGGCTGGCAAGAACCTCGCACCTTCTCAGGAGAAGTCGCTTGTGCGTTTTGCAGACGGCGTTCTCCGTCCACGCGGTGCCGGTCGCCGTCGTAAGCCCCTCGGCGTTGAGAGCGGTAGCCGTGGCGGCAAGCGTATGAGTGGTGCGCAGGGCCACCAGGCGCGCCCCGGTGGCCTCGGGCAGCGCGGATACCCGGCCCATGTGACGACCGGCCCGCTTGGCTGCCTGCATGGCGGCGGATGTGCGCTCACCGATCACGCGTCGCTCCCACTGAGCTACCGACATCATCACGTTGGCAACCAGCTCGCCCGTCGGACTGGAGGTGTCCACACCCAGGTCGATAGCGACGAGTGCCCACTTGCGCGCACGGGCCAGCTCCAGCACGCCGGCGAAGTCAACGACGCTACGGCTCAGCCGGTCGAGCTTCGCAACCACGATGCCGTCAACGTCGCGCCGCTTAGGTGCCACGGCGAGCCGGTCGAGCGCCGCCTGTAGCTGAGGCCGGTCTAGCGACTTAGCGCTGAGGCCTGCGTCCTCGTACCAGACCACGTCCCAGCCGTGCGCGTCGGCGTAACGCAGGATGGTCTCACGCTGAGCCTCCAAGCCGAGGCCGCTGTTGGCCTGCTCCTCGGTGGACACCCGCAGGTAGCCGATCATGGTGGTCATCGCTCGTCCTCCGTCGAGTCGTCAGCTTTGGGTGCGTCGGGCACGATGGTGCCGTCGGGGAGGGTGTGGAACGTGCCTACCTGCTCGAACACGTTGTCGCCGAGAGTGGGCCGGGGCTGCCCCTCGCGTGCGCTCATGCTCGTGCTGCCTTGGCGGTGCGCTTGGCCGGGGTGGGCTTTGGTGCGGGCTTGGCCGGAACCTTGATCTCCCAGCCGGAGGGGAGGGCGTCCACGTTGGCGCTGGCCCGCTGTACCAGGGCTTCGAAATCCCCGGCCTCGATGCTCTCCACGAACGCGTGCCACGCGATCGCGCGCATCGCCTTGTAGCGGTTCTTCTGCACGTCGATGCTGTGCGTCTCGATCACCTGCATGATGCCGTCGCTGACGAGCTGCAGGAGGTCGATTGCTTCGTCCTGCTCGACGGTCTCGACTGCCGGGGTGCTCTTCTTGGTGGCCATGATGTTCTCCTTGCGGGGTGAGTGCGAATCGAACGGATGTTCGAGCAAGCTGAACTTTGCCTGAAGGGGACCCATCGAGCAAATGGTTCTCGATCTGACCGCCGGGCGTCTACACGGCAAGAGACCCCCAGCGCGGTGCCAGGGGTCTCTCGTGCTGAGTGATGCACCACTCAGCAGGGCGAGGGCGAAAGGAGCCGAAAAGCCCTCGCCCGGTCAGGGTTACTCGACAGGCGACGAGTAGGTGATCTGGTTGGACAGGTTGTACGCGGCCCCGCTGGTGTTGGCCTCGACGTACGAGAGCGCCGCAGCCGTCTCCGCCGTGGAGGGGTACGCGGCCTTCCAGGTGTCGGCCACATCGACCCAGCCGACGTTGTAGGCGCGGATGCCGATCGCGTGGGCCAGGCTCTCGTCACTGTTGGTGATGGCGTCCTGCAGGATCTCCTTCGCCTCCTGGGGAGTGCCGATCTTGCGCACGCGGTCGGCGGCGTCGCGGCGCAGCAGCACGCTGTTGGCGTCGGTGGGCTGGGAGCCACGCAGCTCGGATTCGAGGCTCCTGATCAGGCCGGTCTTGTACGACTCCTGCTCGGCCTGGATGCTGTCGAGCTCCTTCCGGTGGGCGTCGAGCAGCTTGGCCAGGTCGCTCGTTCTGGCGGTGTCGGACAGCCGGTCGTTCTGGAGGATGTCGCGGCGCTGGGCCTGATACGCCTCCTTGGCGGTGGTGGCGCGGTTCTTGAACTCGCCCAGGCGCGAGGGCAGGGTCTTCTCGAGCGAGGCGACGGTGGTCTTGCTGGTCATGATGGATTCCTTCTGGTGATGGGTTGCCGGGTTCCGCCCGGCGCGGTGGTTGATGGTTGGAGGGGTCACTTGCGCCCCTTTGGTGAGTACGAGTGCCCGGCCCAATATCCGGACTCGACCTTGGCCGTGATGGCGTATGCGTCGCACAGGTCGAAGAGAGGGCACCGGGCACAGATCGACTTGCACAGCGCCCGCTGATCGTCTGAGAGCCGGTCGGCGGTGAACAGCACCCGGCCCTCGCATGCAGGCGTCGTGTGTGCCAGGGCGTCGTTCAGGGCGTCCCAGGCGTCGTCGGCACTCATGGCGTCCACCTGTGGGCCTGGATCGAGAGCCGTACAGCCGGTGAGGTCACGACTCGCCCGGTGTCCGGTTGACCGCGACCGACTCAGGGTCGATGTCCGCGACCAGAACGACCGTGCCGTCGTCCAGTTCGAGCGCCTCCGTAGACTCGATGTACCCCAGCGCCCACACCGTGCCCGTGTGCATCACGTTGACGCCGATCTCGTACGAGACTCGAACAACCGTGTCGGGGTAGGCCACAGGGCGGCGTCCCTCGCGCAGGCGGAAGAAGATCTCGTCGCCCTGGTGGATGGTGAGCGGGATTGTGCTCATGGTGTTGGCTCCTTCTCTGCTTGACCTGCTCATCGACGTGTCTGGCGCGGGGTTGCGCGTTTGGTATAACCCCCTGAGTTGCGTGAGTTGGAGTTGCCCTTCACATCACCAAAATCAGGGGAACTGACATCAGGAGAGACCGCTGCAACTCGCAACTCAGGCAACTCAGGGGTTGCAAGCAAAAGCGCGTACTTGCCGCCCGCGTTCTTGGACACGAGCCCTCGGCTACGCAGGCGTGCGAGCGCGTTCCGCACGGACTGCACGTTGGCGGTCGCGTTCGGCTCGCGCTGATAGACCTCGTACGCCACGGCGGGCGTCATGGGGCCGTGCAGCCGCAGCAGGTCCATCAGCTCGGAGTTGAGGTCACCCTGCTTGGCGACCCGCTCCTGGCGGCGGTGCTCCATCGCGTTCATGCGGGCTTCGAGCAGGCTCGCGCCGTCGAACACCCAGCCGTCGACACCGAGCAGGAGCGCGTACTCGTCACCTTCGATGTCGCGCAGCTCGCAGATCAGCGTGGCCCCGGCCTCACGGCGGGACGGACGGTTGAGCGCGAGGATGCCATCCACGGCGGCAGTCAGACCGTGCGTACCCGATGACGCATCGACGCTGTCGCCCTCCCGGGACTTGCGGTTGTGATGCACGACGATGATCGACGTACCGGGATCGTCGGCGCACAGCTTCTGCAACGGCTGGAGGGTGCTCTTCTCGTGCTGGAACTGAGTCATGTCACGGGGGCGGCTCCCCATCACGCCCGAGAGCGTGTCGAGGATCACCAGCGGTGACTCGCCCCGGTGCTCATCCAGGAACGACCGCAGCACGGTAAGCGCCGTGTCGGGGTCGGTGTGGTACTCGAAGCTGCCCGGCAGGGTGCGCACTCCGAGCGCCTTCAGGCGGCTCTGTAGGCGTCGCTCACCGGACTCCAGGTCGAGCAGCAGCACCGGACGCTGACGCACCTTCACCAGCCCGAGTACCTTGCCGCCCGTGGCGCAGGCGATACCGACCCCGAGCGTGAGCAGGCTCTTGCCGATCTTGGGAGCCGCGATCAGCAGGTGGCACCCATCAGGGATGACACCCGGCACGATCCAGTCCAGCTCGGGGAACTCCTGCTGGAGCAGATCGTTGGCCTTCTTCGGGGCGGGGTTCGACAGTGCCTCGGCCACATCCTCACCGAAGGTCGGTTCGGTGTCCTTGACGGATGCCTTGGGCACCGGCCTACGCCGACGCGTCGGCTTGCTGACTGACTTGCTGGCGGTCACGAGCGTGATCCTTCCTGTGCAGACTCGACCACGCGGCGAGCCTCGTAAGGGGAGAAGCCGATGTCTTCAGCGGCCTCGATGAGTTGTTCGGCGTGGCGCGTGCTGGCACCGGCCTCGTGCATGCGGCGCGCGGCCCAATGCAGGCCGTTGTGACGCTCGCCCTTGGGCAGGGTGCGCACCCACGAGACCAGCGCGCCGATGTCGTAGACGCCTCCATCGCGGCGCTCGGCGGGGGTCGCCAGCACCAGTTGGGCGAGTTCGAGCGTCATGTGCTCGATGGGGCGACGGTTCCACCTGTACGGCTGGCCGGTGTCGGGATGGATGCTCGGCGGCATCACCAGGTAGCCGTTGGACTTGAAGTCGATGCCGGTCGGGAGCTTGCCGCCGCTGACGTGCTCCCACGGCCGGACGTAGTACAGGTGCCAGCCACCCGATCCGCTCCGAGTCGTCAGCGTCGGGACGAGCGGCACACCGGCTGCCAGTTCCAGCGCCCGACGCGAGCCGCCGTTGCGGGGGTCGATGTCGAACACCACGACGTTGTCGGGTACGGGAGCGCCGATGTTCCAGTCACCCTCGGCCCACCATTTGCGGATCGTGCGCCGGTCGGTAGTTGCGTCCTTGTGCCCGTGCGGAGTGAGGCCTGTCGTGGGCTTCTTGCCGTCGAGCGGCAGCACCGCCCATCCGGCATCGGCCAGACGCAGCGCCGCACGCAACAAGCTCACGACTCTGCCTCGCCGTCGTAGTTGACCGTCCCCGGCGTCCAGTAGAAGACCGCGACACACCGGCAGTCGGCCGGATGGGAGATGTAGAGCCAGTCCAGCGCCCACCGCGCGTCCTCTTCCGAGTAGAAGGTCTGGACGGCCCGCCGTGGGTTGCCTTCGGCATCGATGTACCAGTGGGCCAGCCCGTAAGGCATCCGGTTCGGGTGAGCGGTGCGAACCTCCCCGAGCACGGCGAACGGGAAGAACCACCTGAGCGGAGCGCCGCTACTCAGCACGCTCAGTTCCTCGGAGGGCGAGAGCTTCGCCTTGGCCGGGTAGGTGTTGGTGCCCCACCTGATCGCGGTGCTCATGACTGACCGCCGGAGTGGATGAGCGCGGCGATCCGTCGCTTCTGTGCGGCGGTCAGCGGCGGGCTGGATGCGAGGGCACGCTTGACGGCAGCGGTGATCTTGGCTTCGGCCAGGTCACGACGGGCGATCTTCTCGCCCTCGACATCACCGAGCCTTGCGGCGGTCATGACCGGCCCCATCGCCTGATGCGGGGTCAGCGGTTTGGAGGTAGACACGGGAGTTTCCTTCGCGAATGGAAGTAACTCCCGCGAAGGAGGCTCGACCGAAGTCCGGTCACGGCACCTGGAGCGTCCAGGCATTTTGATGCCGCAGTATGGCCATCATGTTTACCGCGCCGACCACCAGCGCGTGCTCTTCAGTTGTGGTGCAAGTCTAGATCAGGAGCAGACCGTCATCGGACGCGGCTCGCTCAAGTTCACGCTGGAAGACATCGTGTTCGTACACGCGCTCCCGCTTGCACTTCGGGCAGCGGAACTCAGGGCGCGGGTACTGCTCCACGCCTTCCTCTGTCTTGCGCAGGAACCACTCGTCATCACCCTGGATGCGCTCCCAGGTGCCGTCACTCTCAGACCGCTCGTACTGGCGCAGCCGGATGAGGCGGTGGGTATGGCCCGCGCCCCCTCGGCAGCCCACCAGGACCAGCGACTTGACTGTGAACGACATGTGCCAAGTTTGCCCAAGGCGGCCCATCTGGCCAAATCTCCGAAACCGCCTCGGCGCGCCGCGTACTGGCGCTAGGGAAGGCAGTTTGCGGGTCTCTCAGCGACCGCCTGCGTCGTTGGGGAGCCGTTGGTAGCCCGGCACCTACCCAGGGCGCTGCTAGCGAGCCAGCGGGTCGCTGAGAGACGGGCGTAGAGACCCCGCTACCGCCAGACGAACTCCACCCGGTCGGGGTCGAACCGGTTACCGCCGCGTGTGGCGGGGCGCACCAGCACGGCACCCAGCAGCGACTCAACGACCCCGCGCCGCGCGTCCATGCTCATCTTGGCCCACCGCGCACGATCCACGCTGCTGAGGTCGGGTGCGGCCTCGGCTGCCTGGATGCGGCGGCGCTCGGCACGTAGTTGGTCGCGCTCTTTTTCGAGCCGAGACACGGCGGGGAACACTACCTCGGCTGACAGCTCGTGCGCCGTGAACGACGCCATGAGGCTTGCGATAGACGCCTCAACCTCCGCCAGCCGGTCTGAGTCCGTGAACTCCGGCTTCGGGGTATCCAGCTCGACATCGGCCAGCTTCGCCAGCACCACGGCGGTGACCAGATCATCCACGGCGACCGTGCTGGCAGCGACCGTGTGGTCGGTCGCGGCGCACCGGTAGGCCGGATACTTGGCAGCGTTGCCGTACATCACCGCTCCGCACACACCACACCGCAGGGTGCCCGTCATCAGGTAGTGGCGCGCGTTCTTGCGGGGCACTCGGGAGCGGGTGTCTGCGGGGCTGAGCGCGATGACGAGAGCGTCGTGTGTGGCCTGATCCAAGATCGGCTCCCACTGACCGCGCACTGGCTGCCCGTCGCGGCCGATAGCGACCTGACCCTGATGGATGCGCCACCCTGCCAGCCGTGGTGACTTCATCATCCGACCCAGCACATGCCCCTGCCACGGTCGGCCCGTCGAGGTCGTCACCCCGGCGTCGTTCCACCGCCGCGCGATCGCGTAGGTGCCGATGCCCGCGATGATGTCGGCTGCTGCATCACGGATCAGTTTGGCCTCCTTGGCGTCCAGCTCGCGCCCTCCAGGCTGCCAGCCGAACGGGCGGGTGCCCGCCACGGGGCGACCTTCGCGCGCGCTCTCCAGGTGCTTCCGGGCCACGCGCTCGGCGGTGCGCTCAGCCTCGGCGGCGTCTACGTTGCCCTTGATGCGCGCCACCATGCGCCCGTCAGCCGTGGTCAGGTCGTCGTTGCCCGACACGACCGTAGTGATGCGGACGCCGTGCTGCTCGTACAGGGTGATGAGCTCTTCAAGCTCCAGGGGGCGGCGCGTGAGTCGGCTGTTGGAGTAGGCGATGATGACGCCGAACTCACCTGTCCGTGCGCGGCTGAGCATGTCGGTGTACTGGGGGCGTGTCTTCTTCCGCGAGCGGGTGCTGGCCCCGGTGTCGTTGTCGCTGAAGACTGCGACCACGTCGAGGCCGTCGCGCGCTGCGAGATCGCGGCAGTCCTGCTCCTGCCGGGCCACGCCGAGCGCTTCGCCTTCCGTGTCGAGGGAGATTCGAGTGTAGATAGCCGCCTTGGTCACGTCTACATTATTGCCAATGGTTACCGCACCTGCTGGTCGAGGAGCATGCCGACGAGCAGCGCGAGCGGGTTCTCGGTCAGCAGGGCGTCAGCCGCGGGGTCGCCCGTGATGTGCAAAGCCATGCGCCCAGTCTGACACTGCGCGCGGACATTGGGGGAGAGTCGGCGTCAGAGCCTCAGGCGATGTCGGATGCGTCTGCGGCGTCGACGTCGTCGGCGATGCCGAGTCCGAAGAGCGTCGAGAGCGCGGTCGCGAACTCGTCTCCGCGACCCTCCGCGGCGAGTTCGTGCGCCCGGGCCGTCGGGGTGTGCAGAAGGACTCCGGCGAGGTGGCGCATCGCCTGTTCCACGCGTCCGTCGTCGTCACCGCGGCGGCGCGCACGGTCGATCTCGGCGTCGAGGAGCGAGAAGATGTGGGATCGCAGGGCGACGACCGCGGGGGTGACGCTCTGACGTTCACCGACGAGATGGAAGGTGTCGGCGGCATCGCGCACGATCGTGCGGGCAGCATCCGTCGCCTGAAGCTCTTCGAGAGGCGCGTGAAGCCGGATCGTCTCGAGGTCGAGCAGCGCGACACCCTCGATGCCGGAGACGTCGGGGTCGACGTTGCGGGGCATGCCGAGGTCGATCACGAGCTGGCCGTGCGCGGACCCCATGGGGCACCCGACGCTCTCGATCGCCACGGGACCCACGCCCGTGCGCAGGACGGAGGCATCGAGCACCGGCTCGGTGGCGCTCGTGCAGGTGATGATGAGGCTCGACTGGGCGGCGACGCGCGCGTAGTTGGCGGCGTCGAGCGCCGTGATGCCGTACTTCTCGGCGAACGCCACGGCACGGCCGGACGGCGAGTGCACCGAGATGTTCGTGGCACCGCGCTCGCGAAGAGTCGCGAGGGTCACCGCAGCGTAGGCGCCGGTGCCCACGAGCAGCACGCGCTCGGCGGACCAGTCCGCGATCCGGCTGTCGGCCAGTTCCAACGCGAGACGAACGAGCGAGCGCCCAGCTCGACCGAGCGCCGTGACGTTCTTGACCTTGCGCTGCGCCTGGCTCGCGCGCTGGAAGAGGCGCTCGAGTTCGGGGGAGGTCGTGCCGTTCTTGCGGGCGGAAGTGAGCGCGCGCCGAACCTGGCCGGCGATCTCGCCCTCTCCGGAGACGACGGACTCCAGGCCGGATGCGACAGAGAAGAGGTGCTCGGCGACGCGGCGACCGGAGTGCACGCTGTAGGCGCCGTCGAGATCGGCCATCGGGATGCCGGTCGCGGACTCGACGGCTTCGAGGACTGCTTCGACACCGATCGCGCCGGCGGCCGTCACCGGCTCGTCCATCTCGACGTACGCCTCGAAGCGATTACAGGTCGCCAGAACGACCGCACCCTGCACGCACGGCGCCAGCTCCACCAGGATGGGAGCGACGTCTTCGGGGGTGCGGCTGAGGCGTTCGAGAAGGTCGAAGGAGGCGGTCTTGTGACTCGCCGTCACGCAGAGCAACACGTCAACAGGATACGCCTGCCTGCCTTTGGGTCGGCTGAGGTGACCGCGAAAGTCAGACCGCCGGTGCACAACAGACTCATAACCACCGGTGTCAGGATGGCCGCCATGTCCCTTTCTGATGCTCCGCTTCTGCGCGCTCTCGCCGGTGACCGCCCCGATCGCACTCCCGTCTGGTTCATGCGCCAGGCAGGCCGATCGCTGCCCGAGTACCGCGAACTGCGGGTGGGAACGCGGATGCTCGACGCGTGCCTCACGCCGGACCTCGCGGCCGAGATCACGCTGCAACCGGTGCGTCGTCACGGAGTGGACGCGGGCATCTTCTTCAGCGACATCGTGGTGCCGCTGCGCCTGGCCGGTGTCGAGGTCGAGATCGAGCCCGGCCGCGGCCCCGTGTTCGCCGAGCCGATCCGGACGGCCGCGGACGTCGAGCGCATCACCTCCATCGACCCGGAGTCGCTGGACGCATCCGCTGTCGCCGAGGCAGTGCGCATCGTCGTCTCCGAACTCGGGGAGACACCGCTAATCGGCTTCGCCGGTGCCCCCTTCACGCTTGCGGCCTACCTCGTCGAGGGCGGCCCCTCGAAGGAGCACATGCGCGCACGTGCGCTCATGCACACCGACCCCGAGTCGTGGCACCGCCTGGCCGGGTGGCTCGCACAGGTCTCCCGCGTCTTCCTGCAGGCGCAGATCGACGCCGGCGCCTCTGCCGTGCAGCTGTTCGACTCGTGGGCGGGCTCGCTGAGCCGGGCCGACTACCTGGAGTTCGTCGCTCCGCACTCGACCGCCGCGCTGCGCGACGTGACCGCGCCGATCATCCACTTCGGTGTGGGCACCGGGCCCTTCCTGGCTGACATGCGCCTCGGGGGCATCGCCGACGCCGTGGGTGTGGACTGGCGGATGCCCCTGACTGAGGCCATCTCGGTGCTGGGTCCCGACGTCACTGTGCAGGGCAACATCAACCCCGCGCTGCTCTCGGCGCCGTGGCCGGTCCTCGAAGCCCATGTCCGCGACGTGCTCGCCCAGGGCCGCGGCGCGCGTGCGCACATCGTCAACCTCGGGCACGGCGTGCCGCCGGAGACCGATCCTGAACAGCTCACTCGGATCGTCGAGCTCGTCCACAGCATCTGACGCGCGCAATGAAAGGATTGAGCGTATGACCGCTCAGCCCCCGGACCTCGCTGCTCGCGCCGCACAGAAGAACGTCATCGTCGTCGGTGGTGGCATCGGCGGACTCATCGCGGCGCGCGAGTGCGCGAAGGTCGGCATGAAGGTCACCGTCCTTGAGGCGGAAGACTCCGTCGGCGGGGCGATCCGTCGCACCGAGCTCGACGGCATCGTGGTCGACGCGGGCGCCGAGAGCTACGCGACCCGCGGGGGCACGGTCCGCGCACTGCTGGAAGAGCTCGGACTCGCGGATCGCATCGTCACGCCCGCCGCAGGAGGCGCGTGGCTCGCGGGTATCCCCGGCATCGGTGCGGCACCGCTTCCTGTCGGGGGGATCCTCGGCATCCCGGGCAACGCGTTCCAGGACGACGTGCGCCGCATCATCGGGTGGTCGGGGGTGTGGCGGGCGTACGTCGACCGCCTCCGTCCGCCGCTCACAATCGGTCACACCCAGAGCCTCGGACGGCTGGTCTCCTCGCGCATGGGGGCGAAGGTGCACGACCGCCTGGTCGCCCCCGTCGTCACGGGCGTGTACTCGGCATCGCCGGACGACATCGATGTCGAGGTCGCGGCTCCCGGGCTCAGTGCGGCACTGACTCGCACGGGATCGCTCGCCGGCGCCGTCCAGGTGCTGCGCGGTGAGAGTGCCGAGCGTGCCAAGGCTGCGCCGGGCTCCGCCGTCGAAGGCCTGCGCGGGGGGATGTCGACCCTGATCGACGCTCTTCTCGCCGACCTCGCGAAATTCGGCGTCGACGTGCAGACCGGTGTGCAGGTCGCTGCCGTCACGCGCGACGGGCAGCGCTGGCTCGTGCGGGCGAACAAGGATGCAGCTGCGGCGGCGGACGCTCTTGTGGATGACGAGGAGATCGCCTCGGAGGCGATCGAGCTCGGAGCCGACGCGGTCATCGTCGCCACATCCGAAGACGCCGCGCGCCAGCTTCTGGCGGACGCAGCGCCGGCACTCGCCGAGACTCCGTCCGTCACATCGCCCGAGATCGAGATCATCACGCTTCTCGTGTCATCCCCGGCTCTCGACAGCGCCCCGCGGGGCACAGGCGTGCTGACGGTCCCGGGCAGCTTCACCGCGAAGGCGCTGACGCACTCGACCGCCAAGTGGTCGTGGCTGAGCGAGGCCGCAGGCGGCCGCCATGTGGTGCGTGTGTCGTTCGGCGCACAGGGTGAGCTCGCAGCGACCGCGACGATGAACGACGAGGATGCGGCGCAGCTGGCGCTGCGCGAAGCATCCGCGCTCCTCGGCGTCTCTCTCGGCGACGCCGACCTGATCGCCTCACACCGTTCACGGTTCACGCAGTCGCAGCCCGCATCGGTCATCGGTTCTGCCGAGCGCCGATCCGCTGCGCGCACCGCCGTCCGGGGGGTGCCGGGGCTCGCCGTCGTGGGGGCATGGCTGGCGGGAACCGGGCTCGCCCAGGTCATCCCGGACGCCGCGAAAGAGGCGGATCGCCTGCGTGCGAGTCTGCTCTGGGGCGGCGAGGATACAGGTCCGCGTCCTCCCGCGGAAGCCTAGATACCGAAATTGGCATATGGGGTTACGCTGGAGGTTCGCAAGGCCGGACCACAACGTGAGGAGACCCCATGAAGGGGAAGATCGGACTCGTCGTCGGACTCGGCGTCGGATATGTGCTGGGCACCCGCGCCGGACGCGAGCGCTATGACCAGATCAAGACGCAGTGGCTCAAGGTCTGGAACCTCGACCCCGTGCAGGCGCAGGTGTCGAAGGTCAAGGGCTTCGCGAAGGAGCAGGCCGCAGCCGTGCCGCAGGCGCTGTGGAAGGGCGCGGTGAAGGTCGTCAAGGCGGCCAGCGCTGACGGCACTCCTGGCCAGCGCGTTGATGCCGCCGTCGCGACGGCGAAAGACGCGATCGACGACGTGAAGGATGCCGCAGAAGACACGCTGGACGCCGTCGAGAAGAAGGCCAAGGAGGCGTCGAAGCCCGCAGCCAAGCCCGCCTCGAAGCCGGCGGCGAAGAAGTCCACGCAAAGCGGTTCCTGACATGCCCCGCGCATATCGTGATCGCGCCGAAGACAGCTTTCTGTCGCTGATCGGCGACCTTCCCGACCTCGTCAGCAACCTCGTCAAGGCCGAGATCAATGCCGCGAAGGTGTGGATCTCGCGCACCGCGAAGGATGCCGGAATCGGCAGCGTCTGGTTCCTCGTCGCGCTGTTCTTCCTGTTCTGGGCCATTCCTCTGCTGCTGACCTTTGCGGTCGCCGGACTCTCGTCCTGGTGGCCGGTCTGGCTTTCGGCGATCGTCGTGTTCGCCGGGCTCTTGGTCGCCGTCGCGCTGTTCGCACTGCTGGGCGTGCTGAAGTTCCGCCGTGTGCTCGCACGTGAGAACCCGGCCCAGGCCGTCGCCGAAGACATCCGACTCGTACGAGAGGCAGACGATGACTCCCTCTGATCACCTTCCCGGTTCGCCGTCTGCGCGTCCCCTGCCTGCCACGGCCGTTCCCGCGGGCATCCTCGATCCCGTGGAATCCGCGCGCGCTGAGCTGAAGGCGGCTCTCGCTGCGATCGAGCAGAAGGGCAACCTGCCCCGCCGCCTCGACAAGGCGGCGAAGCGTGGCGCGGTGCGAGCGCGGGCTTTCGCCGAGCAGAACCCGGCTGGCGCGATCGCTGCGGCCGTGGGCGTTGCGGCGACGGTCGGTGGGATCGTCTGGCTCGTCGCGCGAGCGCTGTCGCGCTGAGCGAACTTCGACGGATGCTGCCCCGCAGCAGCCATCGAATCTCCTCCTTTCGGGTGCAGAACGCGCCCTGGGTTCGCTCCTCATAGAGAGAAGGGGCAGACTGGGGGCATGTCCGACGTGCACGCACAAGCGCCCGCTGACCCGTCCGCCTCTCCCGAGGGCTTCACCCTCTGGGCTGTCTGGCGCCGCAACCCCGACTCGCCTGTCCTCGAGACCGACGCGACCGAGCTCGAAGATATCGTGGCCCACATCGAGGCCGGGGGCATCTCCGTCCGCGGCTTCTACGACGTCAGTGGTCTCAAGGCCGACGCCGACCTCATGGTCTGGCTGCACGGCGACACCGCGGAAGAGCTGCAGCGCGCGCTGCGCCGCCTGCGTCGCACCGAGATGCTGCGCCCGCTGCTTCCCGTGTGGAACGTACTGGGCGTGCACCGCGATGCGGAGTTCAACCGCTCGCACGTGCCCGGCTTCCTGCGCGGCATCGAGCCGAAGGGCTGGCTGTGCCTGTACCCCTTCGTGCGCACCCCCGAGTGGTACCTCATCCCGGAAGACGAGCGTCGGCGGATGCTCGCGGAGCACGGACGCAAGGGTGCCGCGTTCACGGGCGTCATCGCCAACACCGTCGCGTCCTTCGCGCTCGGCGACTATGAGTGGCTGCTGCCGCTTGAAGCCGACGACCCGAAGGAACTCGTCGATCTCATGCGCGACCTGCGGTACACGGATGCGCGCAACTTCGTGAAGGAAGAGGTGCCGTTCTACACCGGGCGCCGCCTGCGCCTGGACGAGATCGCCGAGGTCCTGCAGTAGCCATGACCAGTCGCATCCGTCTCGGAACCCGTCGCAGCGCGCTCGCGCAGGCGCAGTCGGGGCATGTCGCCCTTGCGCTCGAGAAGGTCTCCGGCCGTGCCGTCGAGCTCGTGCCGATCACGTCCGAGGGTGACACGAACCGTGCCTCGCTGTCGGAGATCGGCGGAGTCGGCATCTTCGCCACGAGCCTGCGTGAGTCACTGTTGCGCGGGGAATGCGATCTGCTCGTGCACTCGCTGAAGGATCTTCCGACGGATGTCCCCGCGGCCCTCACGATCGCCGCCACCCCGCGCCGTGCGGATGCGCGGGACGTCATCGTCACTCGTGACGGGACCCCGATGCACGAGCTCGCTCCGGGCAGCCGCATCGGCACCGGGTCTCCGCGCCGGATCGCGCAGGCGCGGATCCGCGCACCCCGAGTCACGGCGGTCGACATCCGCGGCAATGTGGATTCGCGCCTTGAGCGGGTGCGCTCGGGCGATCTCGACGCGGTCGTGCTCGCCGCCGCGGGACTCTCGCGACTCGACGGCGATCCGCTGCACGGTTTGTTCGCCGAGCCCATGGGTCTGGCCGAGTGGCCGACGGCACCCGGGCAGGGTGCGCTGGCTGTCGAGACGACGGCGGATGCTTCGCCCGAGCTCATGGAGGCTCTGGCTGCGCTCGATGATCTCGACACCCGGATCGCGGTGACCGCTGAGCGTGCGGTGCTGGCTGGACTGGACGCCGGATGCCAGGCGCCGATGGCTGCCCACGCCACGGTGGAGGGCGACAATCTGCGTGTGCGTGCGGTCGTCTACGCGCCGCACGAAGAGTGGCGAATCGGCATCGACGTCACGGAAGCCCTGAACGGGGGGTATATTCGACAGAACGGCAGCAGCAATGGAGCGGACGCTGCCGATGGTGCAGACCCGATCAGCGCAGCGCGCGAGATGGGGTTCGCTGTTGCCCGTCGGCTGCTCGAACGTGGGGCGGCTGACCTCCTCCCACGAGAGCGTTCCTGATTTCCATGACTGAATTGAATGACCCGAAGCCCCTGACCGGTTGGCGCGTGCTTGTTCCGCGCGGTGGTCCCTGGGGCGATGGTGTTGCGGCCAGCCTGCGCGCGCAGGGCGCGGTTCCGGTTGTCGCGCCGCTCATCAACTTCGCGCCCACGACCGACCAGGGTGCTCTCGATGAGGCGCTGGTTCGTCTTTCCGAGGGGGCGTTCGACTGGTTGACGGTCACGAGTGCGACGACGGTCGACGTGCTGTTCGCGCACCGCGCGGTCATCCCTGCGAGCACGAAGGTCGCCGCCGTCGGCGAGACGACCGCCGCAGCGCTGCAGGCTGTCGGCTACAAGGTCGACCTCGTTCCCGAGACCGACAACTCCGCCGCGGGTATGGCCCAGCAGCTCATCGCACTGGAGGCGGAGCCGCGGCAGATCCTGACCCTCCGCAGCGAGATCGCCAAGCCCGTCCTGACGCAGTCGCTCATCGACGCGGGGCACCACGTCGAGAGCGTCGTCGCCTACCGCACGGTCGGTGTCCCTGTGACCGAGCGCATCCTGCGGGATGTCTCGAACGGCCGGATCAACGCGATCCTCGTCACGAGCGGTTCGGTCGCCGAGCAGGTCCGCGAGCAGTTCCCGGAGATTCCCGACACGACGCTTCTCGCCGCGATCGGTCCCCGCACCGCGCAGGACGCGCTGAACGCCGGCCTGTCGGTGTCGGTCGTCGCCGACCGGCAGACGGTCGATGCGCTGATCGAGGCGGTCTCCACCTTCACGCTTCCGCACGCCTCGGACGAATTCGCACCGTGACCGGTTCCTTCCCCGACGCGCGTCTGCGTCGGCTGCGTCAGTCGCCCGCCGTGCGGAACCTCGCACGCGAAACCGATCTGCTGCCGCGTCAGCTCGTGCAGCCGCTCTTCGTGCGCGAGGGCATCACCGAGCCCACTCCCATCGGCTCGATGCCGGGTGTCCTCCAGCACTCGCTCGACTCTCTGCGGCGCGCGAGTGTCGATGCCGCAGCGGCGGGCGTGGGCGGCATCATGCTGTTCGGCGTCCCCGCGGTGCGTGACCCGCTGGGCTCCGGAGCGGATGACCCGCAGGGCATCCTGAACCTCGCGACGGCCGCGGTGGCATCCGAGGTGGGAACAGCGCTCGTGGTGCAGACGGATCTGTGCCTGGACGAGTTCACCGATCACGGGCACTGCGGTGTGCTCGGCGCCCCCGACGCATCCGGAACCCCCACGGTCGACAACGACGCGACTCTCGAACGCTATGTCGCGATGGCCCTTGCGCAGGCAGAGGCCGGTTCGCAGCTGCTCGGGCTGTCGGGGATGATGGATGGCCAGGTCGCCGCCGTGCGCCATGCGCTTGACGCCGCGGGCCACACTCAGACGTTGCTGCTCGCCTACGCCGCGAAGTACGCGAGCGCGTTCTACGGACCCTTCCGTGAGGCTGTCGACTCGCAGCTCTCGGGCGACCGCCGCACGTACCAGCTCGACCCCGCGAACCGCCGTGAAGGCGTGCGCGAGGCGCTGTTCGATGAGGCCGAGGGGGCCGACATCGTGATGGTGAAGCCCGCGATGTCGTTCCTCGATGTCCTTCGTGAGGTCCGCGACGCCGTGAGCATCCCGGTCTGGGCGTACCAGGTGTCCGGAGAGTACGCGATGATCGAGGCGGCCGCCGCCAACGGATGGATTGACCGACGCGGAGCCGTGCTCGAGTCTCTTCTCTCGATCCGCCGGGCCGGTGCGGATGCTGTTCTGACGTACTGGGCGACCGAAGCTGCCGGCCTTCTGCGCGATCGCTGAACCAAGGAGTGTGCGATGACTGACCGCAACGATGATCTGTTCGCCGCCGCTCGATCGGTGATCCCGGGCGGGGTCAACTCGCCCGTTCGCGCCTACGGCTCGGTGGGTGGCACCCCGCGCTTCCTCGCGCAGGCATCCGGAGCGACCGTGACGGATGCTGCGGGCACGACCTATGTCGATCTCGTGGCGTCCTGGGGCCCTGCCCTGTTGGGGCATGCGCACCCGGAGGTCGTCGCGGCCGTGCAGGAGGCGGCCGTGCGCGGTCTCTCCTTCGGCGCTCCCACGGAGGGCGAGGTCGAGCTCGCAGAGCTCATCGCCGGTCGTGTGCAGGCGGGCGGGCTGCGCCCGGTCGAGCGCGTGCGTCTGGTTTCGACGGGCACCGAGGCGACCATGACGGCGATTCGTCTGGCGCGCGGTGTCACCGGTCGCGACCTGCTGGTGAAGTTCGCCGGTCACTACCACGGGCACTCGGATGGGCTGCTGGCCGCGGCCGGCTCCGGTGTCGCGACGCTGGCGCTGCCGGGTTCTGCGGGGGTTCCCGCGCCGATCGCCGCGCAGACGCTCGTGGTTCCTTACAACGACCCTGACGCGCTGGCCGAGGTCTTCGCCGAGTACGGCGACCGCATCGCGGCCATCATCGTCGAAGCATCCGCCGCGAACATGGGGGTCGTCGCTCCGCGTCCCGGGTTCAACGCCCTGCTCGCGGAGACCGCGCACGCGCACGGCGCGCTGCTGATCTTCGACGAGGTGCTCACCGGCTTCCGCGTGCACTCTGCGGGCTTCTGGGGCCTGCAGGTCGAGGCGGGCGAATCGTATCTGCCCGACATCATCACCTTCGGCAAGGTCGTCGGCGGTGGCATGCCCCTGGCAGCGCTCGGTGGCCGGGCCGAGGTCATGGACATGCTCGCGCCCGTCGGACCGGTGTACCAGGCGGGAACCCTGTCGGGGAACCCGCTGTCCGTCGCCGCAGGGCTCGCGACGCTGCGGCTCGCGACACCGGAGGTCTACACCCGGGTGAATGCGGCGGCAGCCCGCGTCTCGACGGCGCTTGACCGAGCGCTCACGCATGCCGGCGTCGTGCACGCCGTGCCGCACGCCGGAAACCTCTTCGGAGTCGCCTTCGCCCCGGATGCTCCGCACGACTATGCGGCAGCCCTCGCGCAGGAATCGGCCCGCTACGCGCCGTTCTTCCACTCCATGCGCGAGCAGGGCATCGCACTGCCCCCGAGCGTCTTCGAGGCGTGGTTCCTGACGGCCGCGCACGGGGATCCCGAACTCGAGAAGATCGAAGCCGCACTCCCCGCCGCCGCGCGGGCAGCCGCCGCGGCGGTCTGATCTCACGCGGAAACGACAGCGCGCAGCATCCTGAGCCCTGTTTTTTCGCGGATGCTGCGCGAGGCAGGACAAGGATCGTTGCCGTCCTGTGAGGTTGTCACAGTCACACGGTGTGCGTCGCACTGGCAGACTTGACCCATGGTGACCCTGCTGTTGGATCGGACGCAGCTCGAGGTGGTGCTCTCACCCATCGAGCGCGTGGCAGCCTTCCACCGCGAGAACCTGCGCATCGATCGCGAGTCGATCGTGAAGGTTCAGCTCACCGACGACGCCTGGACCTGGCTGCGCGGAGTCGCAAGCCCCGGTACCCACATCCCCGGCGTTCTCGCCGCGGGCACGTGGAAGTCGGCCACCGGCGAAGACTTCGTATTCATCCGCCGGCGGCGCCCCAGCGTCATCATCGACCTGGAGAACTGCGAGTACGACCGTCTGATCTTCACCACGCGCAACGGGCTCGCCCTCACGCAGGCGCTGCGCCTCGACGTCGCAGAAGAGCCGACCGACGTTGTCGAGATCGCCGCGACCGGGGCGATCCCCGTGACCACTCCGTCGAAGCGCCGCAAGACGACTCCGGTCGTCCGCCCCGTCTGACGCAGAAAGCGCCTCATCGGCTCGGAGTCGATGAGGCGCTTTGCTGTCTGGGTGCGGTCTAGAAGCCGCGACGCTCGTCGTTCGCCGTGGTCTCCTCGGCGTTGTCCGCCGTCTCGTCGGCGTTGTCGTCGGTGCCCTCTGAGGAGGACTCTTCCTCCGCTTCCGCTTCCGCTTCCGCTTCCGCTTCCGCTTCCGCGTCGCTCTTCGCGAGCGGAACGGTGTCGATCACGCCGGTGATCGCGACGGCCCACGCGGCGCGGGTCTCCTCGCCTGCGGCGTCCTTCTCGGCCTGCGCCTCCTCGGCCGTCGCCGGTCCGGGCGTGTACGAGGGGGCGTCGCTGTCGTCGCCCTGGAAGTAGGCGCGGGCCGCGGCGGCCAGTGAAGCGCTCATCGCGGCGGCGCGCGGATCCGCGTCCGCAGCTCCTGCGTCGGCATCGGCGGCGTCGTCGCTGTCGTCGACGCTGGTGGCGTCGTTGCTGTCGTCAGCGTCCGTGTCGGATGCCTCGCTGCCGGACGGCTCCGAAGCGGTGGCCTCGCGGGCGCTGGCCCGCGGAGACGGCTCCACGGTCTGGATGTTGCCGTCCTCATCGAGGTGGAGAATGTCGACGCCGAGCGTGTCGAAGACCTCGATGCCCTCGACCTTGCCGGTCTCGGTCGAAGGCTCCTGGGTGACGCGCGGAGTGGCGACAGGAGCCTCATCCTCGGTGTCAGAGGACTCGGACTCGTCGTCGAGGACCGGGATGTCGAAGCCCTCGTGGCCCTCGACCGTCACCGGTGCCGTCAGTGCGACGTTGGCGTGCAGCGCCGCATCGGCGGAAGGGGCGTCGTCTTCGACGGAGGCATCGTCCGACGGCTCATCGTCGGTGTCAGATTCTTCGGTGACCGGCAGCTCGACGTGGAATTCGTCGAAGTCCGCTGCTTCTTCCGGCGTCGTGTCCTCTGACCGGAACTCGTCCGTCGCCTCATCTGAGGTCTGCGCAGCGGGCTCGATGGCCTGCTCCTCAACGGGTTCGTCTTCGACGGCGTCGCTCGCAGCAGCAGCGTCGTCGTTCTCCGCCGTGGCGAACATGTGCTCGAGATTCAGAGTGATGCCGGCGATGGGGGTCTCGTCAGCGATGACATCCGCGTCGTCTGACTCTTCCTTGGCGTGCCAGGCGTCCAGGAGCACTTCGGTACCGAAGCCCGACGGCGCGACCGGAGCCGTGAGCGCGACGCCGGCGATCAGGTCGTCGAACGAGGGCTCGACAGGAGCCGCCTCTGCGTCGGCGGCCGGCTCGTCCTGCCCGTCTGTCGCGTCGCTGTCGTCGCGCACGAGTGCAGCGAGCGGGTCGGCGGTGGCGACGTGGTCGGATTCGGCGGCAGCATCCGCGTCCGTGGGGGTGGCATCCGCAGGCTGCGCCTCGGGCTCCGTGTCGGTGCTGTCTGCGGCGTCCACCGCGCCGGTGATGGCGTCGTCGATCGACTCGATCGAATCTGCGTCCGTCTCCGGCGCATCCGCGTTCGGGAATCCGGTCGCTGCGAAACCTGCGCCTGCGAGGCTCGCCGACGCCGCGGCAGCAGGAACGGCGAGTCCGAGCTCAGCTGCGGCGATCGCGTCGTCCTCGGCGAGGTCGGCATCTTCGTCGATCACGGCGTGCGAGGTCGCGGCGGATTCGGCGTCGGAGTCAGCAGGCGCCTCGGCGTCGTCGCCCGCATCCGTCTCGTCAGGAGCCTCCGTCGGGGCGACCGCTTCCGTGGCTGCGTCCGGCGAAGCATCCGCCTCGTCCGACTCCGTGACCGGGGCATCGAGCTCCGGCGCGTGCTGCACCGGCACCGCCATCGTCTGGGTGCGCACGAGGCGACCCTCATTCACGAGCTGCAGGAAGACGTCTTCGAGTGTCGGGCCGCGCTGCTGAAGCGTGGTCAGCGCGATGCCGGCAGAGGCGGCGATCGCACCGACGGCTGCGGCATCGCTGCCGCGCACCGTCAGACCGGAGCGCAGAAGCTCCACCTCGGCGCCCGCCGCGTGCAGAGCGGATGCGAGCCCCGTGCGGTCCTCCGCATCGACGACGACCGCTGCCGACGTCGGATCGACGAGGTGCTCGATGCCGTCCGAGTAGACCAGGCGGCCCTTCGAGATGACCAGAACGTTGTCGGCGACCTGCTCGATCTCGCTCAGCACGTGCGAGGAGACGAGCACGGTGCGGCCCTCATCGGCGAGACGGCGCATGAGCATGCGCATCCAGCGGATGCCGGCCGGGTCGAGTCCGTTGGCCGGCTCGTCGAGAACGAGCGCGCCCGGGTCGCCGAGCAGGGCGCTGGCGATGCTGAGGCGCTGGCGCATGCCCAAGGAGTAGGTGCCGATGCGCGTCTCCGCGTCGTCGCCGAGACCCACCAGGCGGATGACCTCATCGACACGGGACAGCGCGATGCCGTTGGCCTTCGCGGCCATGGTGAGCTGGCGCACGGCCGTGCGGCGCGGGCGGTAGGCGACGTCTTCGAGGACAGCGCCGATCGTGCGCAGCGGATGGCGCAGCTCGGAATAGGGGACGCCGCCGATCGTCGCGGTGCCTGAGGTCGGCCGGATCTGACCGAGAAGAATGCGCAGCGAAGTGGTCTTGCCGGCGCCGTTGGGGCCGAGGAATCCGGTCACTGCACCCGGCTCAATGCGGGCTGAAAGGTCCGAGACGGCAGCAATCGTGCCGAAGCTCTTCGTCACCCGAGAGAACTCGAGCACCTGTCCATCGGGCATTCGGGGCCTTTCCACTCGCGGGTGTGTCACCCTATCTTGTCGGAACCCGGTGGAAAACGTGGTTTCTCCCGGTGCATTTCGCCTGATTGCACCGCTCTATGACGTCCGAGAGGGCGGTTCTCGGACACGATGCAGGAATCGGATGCGGCGGGCGCCCGCAGCACCCCGGGGTAACGTGACTCTCGTGACCGCTGCTGCTGACGCCCGTGACCGCTCGCCCGTTTCCGCTCCTCGGGTGCTCACTCGTGCTGAGGGCTCGCTGGGGCGCATCACGCTGAACCGGCCGGAGGCGCTCAATGCCCTGGACATCGGGATGATCCGCGCGTTGCGCGACGCGCTGGACGCGTGGCGCGATGACACCGACGTGCAGCTGGTGTACATCGACGGTGCGGGCGAACGTGGGCTGTGCGCCGGGGGCGACGTGCGCGCCCTCTATGACTACGTGCGTGCCGGGCAGGCAGAGGACGCCGCGCAGTTCTTCCGGGAGGAGTACGCGCTCAACGCGGCGATCGCCGAGTACCCGAAGCCGATCGTCACGATCGCCGACGGCATCACGATGGGCGGTGGCATCGGCGTCGCCGGGCACGCGACGATCCGCATCGTGACGGAACGCTCGAAGCTCGCGATGCCCGAGACGCGCATCGGCTTCACCCCGGATGTGGGCGGCACTCGTCTGCTCGCCCAGGCCCCGGGGCGACTAGGCGAGTACTTCGCGATGACCGGCCGCACCATGACCGCCTCGGACGCTCTCTACATGGGCTTCGCCGATTACTACGTGCCCTCCGAGAACCTGGAGGCGCTGCGCGAGGCGCTCGCCTTCCGCGCCGATCCGGCCGGGCCCGCCGAGATCGTGCTGCTGTTCGATGAGACTCCGGATGCCTCGCCGCTGGCGCAGGCCCGCGCCGAGTGGATCGATGAGGCCTTCGCTGCGGGGTCGCCTGCCGAGATCGTGGAGCGACTGCGGGAATCGACCGCGGATGATGCATCCGCAGCCGTCGACCTGCTTGGCGAGCTCTCGCCCACCGGAGTCGCCGTCACGCTCGACGCGGTGCGCGAGGCGCGGGAGCTGCCGACGCTGCGCGACGCGCTCGAGGGGGAGTACCGCCGGGTGATGTGGTTCGTGCAGCAGCATCCGGATCTCGTCGAGGGAATCCGCGCGCAGCTGGTCGACAAGGACCGCGATCCGAAGTGGCAGCCGGCGACGATCGCTGAGCTCGCTGCAGATGCCGGTGCCGGAGCGCGTTCGTTCGTGCCGGCGCTCCCGCTCTGGGACTGAACTGCGGGAATAGGGCACGCCGATCCGGCGTTGCGAAGCATGCACATCGTTTCGCTGACAGCGAAGGTTTACCTTCTCCATAGGCGAATGTCGGTGGTGCGTGGCACCCTATGTCGTGGCCATTTTTCGGCCCGCCGAATGCTGATTGAGGAAGTGCGCTCGTGCTCGCCAAACTTCTCGTCCGATATCTCACGCGATACCGATGGTTGCTCCTCGCCGTTCTGGTCTTCCAGTTCGCGAGTGCCATGGCATCGCTCTACCTTCCCCGCTTGAACGCCGACATCATCGACAAGGGCGTAGCCGTCGCCGACATCGGCTACATCTGGTCGCACGGCGCATTCATGCTGATGATCTCGCTCGGTCAGATCATCGCGTCGATCATCGCGACCTACTTCGCGGCTCGCGCCGCGATGGGCGCAGGGCGCGACATCCGCGCTGACGTGTTCTCGCGCGTGAGCGGCTTCTCCGAGCGTGAGGTCTCGCAGTTCGGTGCCGGCTCCCTGATCACTCGCAACACGAACGACGTGCAGCAGGTGCAGATGCTCGCCATGATGGGCGCGACGATGTTCGTCACCGCGCCGCTGCTCGCCATCGGCGGCATCATCATGGCCGTGCAGACGAACGTCGGACTGAGCTGGCTCATCGCCGTCTCGGTGCCCGCGCTGCTCATCGTCGCGGTCATCATCATCGGTCGCATGGTGCCTCTGTTCCGCTCGAACCAGAAGAAGCTCGACAGTGTGAACCGCATCATGCGCGAGCAGCTCACGGGTGTGCGCGTGGTTCGCGCCTTCGTGCGCGAGCGCATCGAAGAAGACCGATTCCGCGACGCCAACACCGACCTCATGATCCTCGGTCGCAAGATCGGCTCGCTGTTCGTGCTGCTCTTCCCCCTGTTCATGCTGATCCTCAACGTCACGATCGTCTCGGTGATCTGGTTCGGCGGCATCGAGATCAACAACGGCGGCGTCCAGGTCGGCACGCTCTTCGCCTTCATGCAGTACATCGGTCAGATCATGATGGGCGTCATCATGTCGAGCTTCATGGCGATGATGATCCCGCGTGCGGCCGTGTCGGCCGAGCGTGTGGGCGAGGTGCTGGACGCGACCTCGAGCATGGAGCGCCCCGAGCACGGCGTCACCGCGTTCCCGACGCCGGGGGCTGTGGCCTTCGACAACGTCGAGTTCACCTACCCGGGTGCGGAGGCACCGGTGCTCACCGGCATCACCTTCGAGGCCGCTCCCGGAGAGACGGTCGCGATCGTCGGTTCGACAGGTTCGGGCAAGACGACGCTGGTCTCTCTGATTCCGCGACTGTTCGATGTGACGGGCGGCGCCGTGCGCGTCGGTGGCGTCGATGCACGTGAAGCCGACGTCGACGCGCTGTGGAAGAGCATCGGGCTCGTGCCGCAGCGGCCGTTCCTGTTCACCGGCACCGTGGCGTCGAACCTGCGGTACGGCCGGGAAGACGCGACCGACGAAGAGCTCTGGGCCGCGCTCGAGATCGCCCAGGGGCGTGACTTCGTCGAAGAGATGCCCGACGGCCTGTACACGCGCATCGCCCAGGGCGGAACGAACGTCTCCGGCGGTCAGCGTCAGCGTCTCGCGATCGCCCGTGCGATCGTGCACCAGCCCGAGATCCTCGTCTTCGACGATTCGTTCTCGGCGCTCGACCTCACGACCGACGCGAGACTGCGGCAAGCGCTGTGGAGGGAATTGCCCGACGTCACCAAGATCGTCGTCGCCCAGCGCGTCTCGACGATCACGGATGCCGATCGCATCGTCGTGATCGAAGACGGCACGCTCGCCGGCGTCGGCACGCACGAGGAGCTGCTCGCCACGAACAAGACCTATCAGGAGATCGTCGAGTCGCAGCTGGGGGTGGACGCATGAGCGAGAACGCCAAGGCTGAGAAGAAGGCCGCGCGGCGCGAGCGCATGGCGGCAGCCCGCGCCGGCTCCGGAGCCACGGTTCCCGCGGTCCCCCTGACCGCCGCCGAGCTGGAAGAAGCCGAGCTCGCCGAGAAGGCGCGCCTCGAGGGCGGCAGCATGTTCGACGGCCCCGCCCCTGGCAAGGCCGATCACTTCGGACCGAGCTTCAAGCGGATGATCGGGCTGCTGAAGCCCTCCGCATGGTGGTTCGGCTTCGTGTCCCTGCTCGGCGCCATCGGCGTGGTGCTGGCCGTGATCGCACCGAAGATCCTCGGCGAGGCGACGAACATCGTCTACGAGGGCTTCATGTCCAACGTGCTGGCCTCGGGTCTGCCCAAGGGGACGCCCGGCTTCCCCGACGGCGTGCCCGGTCTTCCCGAGGGAATGACGCAGGCGCAGGTCGTCGAGATGCTCCGCTCCGCGGGGCAAGACGACTTCGCCAACATGATCGGCGCGATGAAGGACTTCACGGTCGGCGCCGGCGTCGACCTGGAAGCCCTGCGCTGGATCATCATCGCGGTGCTCGCGATCTACGTCGCGTCGGCGTTGCTCAGCTGGATCCAGGGCTACGTCATCAACGTGATCATGGTCCGCACCATGTGGCGCCTGCGCGAAGACGTCGAGGCGAAGATCAACCGTCTTCCCCTGTCGTACTTCGACAAGGTGCAGCGTGGTGAGCTGATCTCGCGCGTCACGAACGACATCGACAACATCACGCAGACCATGCAGCAGTCGCTGTCCGGCGCACTCACCGCGGTTCTCACGGTCGTCGGCGTCCTGATCATGATGTTCTCGATCTCGTGGCAGCTGGCCCTGGTCGCCCTGGTGTCTCTGCCGCTCATGGGCGTCATCTTCGGCATCATCGGTCCGCGTTCGCAGAAGGCCTTCGGCCTGCAGTGGCGAAAGGTCGGTCGCCTCAACGCCCGCGTCGAAGAGGCGTTCTCGGGTCACGCGCTCGTGAAGGTGTTCGGACGCGAGAAGGAAGCCCTCGAGAGCTTCCAGCACGAGAACGACGAGCTCTTCGAGGCGAGCTTCAAGGCGCAGTTCCTCTCGGGCATCATCATGCCCGCGATGACCTTCGTCGGAAACCTCACCTACGTCGGCATCGCCGTGCTCGGTGGCCTCATGGTCGCCGGCGGCAACCTGCGCCTGGGTGACGTTCAGGCGTTCATCCAGTATTCGCAGCAGTTCAGCCAGCCGCTGAGCGAGCTGGGCGGCATGGCAGCGGTCGTGCAGTCGGGTACCGCATCGGCCGAGCGCGTGTTCGACTTCCTCGACTCCGAGGAACAGGACGCGGATGCCGAGAACGCGCCGACTGTGACAGGTGGCCGTGGCGTCATCGAGTTCGAACACGTCGAGTTCGCGTACGATCCTGCGCGTCCGCTCATCCGCGACCTCTCGTTCCGGGTCGAACCGGGGCAGACCGTCGCGATCGTCGGACCGACGGGGGCGGGCAAGACCACGCTCGTCAACCTGATCATGCGGTTCTACGAACTGAACGGCGGGCGCATCCTGCTCGACGGGCAGGACATCTCCGAGATGACCCGCCACGACCTGCGTTCGCGCACGGGCATGGTGCTGCAGGACCCGTGGCTGTTCGCGGGCAGCATCCGTGACAACATCCGGTACGGCAACGAGGCGGCCAGCGACGAGGAGATCCAGCAGGCTGCCGCGGCGACATACGTCGATCGCTTCGTGCACTCGCTGCCCGAGGGGTACGACACGGTCCTCGAAGAGGACGCCTCGAACGTCTCGGCCGGCGAGCGCCAGCTCATCACGATCGCGCGCGCGTTCGCGTCGCAGCCCTCGATCCTCATCCTCGATGAGGCCACGAGCGCCGTCGACACCCGCACCGAACTGCTGCTGCAGCACGCCATGGCGGCGCTGCGAGAGGGCCGTACATCCTTCGTGATCGCGCACCGTCTGTCGACGATCCGCGACGCCGACCTCATCCTCGTGATGGAGCACGGCGACATCGTCGAGAAGGGCAACCACGAAGAGCTCATCGCCGCGAAGGGCGCCTACTGGCGTCTGTACCAGTCGCAGTTCGAGCAGGCGTCCGATGTCGAAGATCCGCTCACGGAGTCGGCACCGGTTCTGGTCGCAGGCGACGCGGTCGATGTCGAGCAAGTCGGGGTCGCCGCCTCTGAGACGTCCCCATCCGGCGGCAGGGGCGAGAGCCCGACCGGCGCCTGAGCCGCTCCGGCACACACCAACGCGACAGCGGGTCCGTCCCTTCGGGGGGCGGACCCGCTGTCGTATGCGGCTACTGTGCGTCGATTCCCAGAAGTTCCAGCGGGTGGGTCAGTCGCCACCAGAAGGAGGGGCCATCGATGTCCTCCGCAAGCTCCGCCGCGACCGTCGTGTCATCGAGGGGGCCCGTGACCGTCAGCGACCCCGCATCCGCGCCCTGCGTCCAGTCCTCCCCGAGAGCGTAAGAGCCCGCCGTCGATGCGACCGCACCGTTCCACAGCACGACCCGGGCATCCTTCGCAGCGACCACGGGGACCTCCGCGCCCCACATCGTCCGCACCGTGCCCAGCACGTCGCCCTTCGCGACAGTCTGCGGCTGCGCCTTCAGCGCGGCCTCGACCTCTGTGAACAACGAGCGGCTCGCGGCGACGCGCTGCTCACCATCAGCCTGCCCGAGTACGGACGCGTACACGCGCACGGTCGTCCCATCGATCTCGATGTCCTTCGCGGACAGCAGGTTGTAGAGAATGTCCGGATCTTCGCCGATTGTGCCGGTCTTGACACCGATCACGCCCGGATCCTCCAGTACGAGCTTGTTCGTGTTGGTCACGAGACCCGCACCGGGGATATCCGCCTCCTTGGTCGCCACGATCTCCGCGATGACGGGGTTGCTCTCCGCGAGAGCGGCGAGCTGCAGGAGCGCGCGCGGCGTCGCCGTGTTGCCCCAGCCGATGCCGGACGGGTTCTCCAGCTGAATGTCGGTGACTCCGCGATCGCGGAGCCACGCCGTTGCCGCGATCACGAACTCGGAATCGGAACCCCAGATGTCGTCCGACAGGCGATCGGCGTAGTTGTTCGCCGACCCGAGCAGGATGCCCTGGAACAGCTGGTACTGAGTGAGCGTCCCGTCAATCGGCACGTCGAGTGCCGACTGGTCATCACGCCGGTAGTCCCAATGGACTTCGCTGTCATTGCTCGTGAACGCGAACGAGGGTCCCTGCTCACCCAGGCCGAGCGGCATGCGCTCCAGCGCGGCGAGAACCGTGACGACCTTGGTGATCGAGGCCATGGGCGCCGCGTCCTCCGTTGACGCCACGGCAGAGAGGCCCTCGATCCCCACAGCGGCGCTGCCGACGGCCGGCCACGTGATGGTCGCGAGTGCGGCGGACTCGGGTGCGTAGGTCGCGGCGTCGATCGTCGGCGCCACCTCGTGTAGGGGCCAGAGCGCCATGGCGGAGGCATAGACGATGCCGGTCGTTGCCAACACGGCGAGCGGCGGCAGGACTCCCGATCGCAGGAACGAGCGCCGCGGAGCCCCGGCGGTCAGCGCGGGACCGGCGGCAGCGCCGGTCAGGGGAGCCGGCGGCGTGGGCGTGGAGCCTGCCGCAACGGCAGCGACGTCGATCCAGCTCAGCGCGGGACGTCCGGCAGAGGCCGGGGCGGTTGCGGGTGGGCCCGCAGGCACGAGGGTCGGCAACTCTCCCGTCTGCTGCGCGCGCAGCGCGGCGCGGGTCCCGGGAGCATCGGCGCTGGCGGGAGCGTCCATGCGAGGCGCAGCTGCGGGGTCAGCCGCAGCCTCGGGAGTGTCGGTGGTCACCGTCCTAACGTAATGGACGTGTCCCTTGTGTCGTCTGCACGCGCGGTCTGCGGCCATGCGCGGCGGGATATGATGACCTCAACACCACGGGAGTCCGGTGATCCGGGCTGAGAGGAAGCGAAAAGCGCTTCGACCGTCGAACCTGATCTGGGTCATGCCAGCGCAGGGAGGAGAAACAATGTCTACTGTCACGCCCACACGTCTCGGCCTCGGTCGTCCGGAACTCTGGCGCTGGCGCGTCGTCGACATCGTCGTCGCGAGCGTCATCGCCGTCGCCTGTGCGGTGATCTTCCTGCTCTGGAACGTCGGATACGAGGCGCCGAGCACCCTGCTCAAGCCGCTGCTGCCAGGCCTTCAGGGGCTGCTGGCCGGTCCGTGGCTGATCGCCGGCGTGCTGGGTGGGCTCATCATCCGCAAGCCGGGTGCGGCGCTGTACACCGAGCTCGTCGCTGCGGTCATCTCCGCCCTGATCGGAAACCAGTGGGGGCCGCTCACTATCGTCTCCGGCGTCGTTCAGGGTCTCGGCGCCGAGCTGATCTTCCTCATCTTCCTGTACGGCGTGTGGCGTCTGCCGGTCGCGATCCTCGCGGGTGCCGGTGCGGGACTCGCCTGTGGCATCAATGACCGCATCCTCTGGTACGCGGGTGCCGACACCCTGTTCACGACGGTTTACATCGCCTCGACCACGGTCTCCGGCGCCCTCATCGCGGGCCTCGGGGCCTGGCTGATCGCGCGCGGTCTCGCGGCGACCGGTGCACTCAACCGCTTCGCCTCCGGGCGGGCGGCCACCGCCCGGGTCTGATCATGGGCGGTGCGGCGGCGCCGACCCCAGCCGCGCTCGAGGCGCAGGCCTGGGGCTGGCGCTATGCGACCCGGCATCGGTGGGCGCTCTGCGAGGTGACGCTGCGGATCGAACCGGGGGAGCGCGTGCTGCTGCTCGGCGCCTCGGGATCGGGCAAGTCGACTCTCCTGCAGGGGTTGGGCGGTGTGCTCGGCGGCGCGGATGAGGGAGAAGAGCTCGGCGCTCTGCTCGTCGACGGGGTGCCTGCCGCACAGGCCCACGGCCGGGTCGGTATGGTTCTGCAGGATCCGGACACGCAGACGATTCTGGAGCGCGTCGGGGACGACGTGGCGTTCGGATGCGAGAACCTGGGCGTCCCGCGAGACGAGATCTGGCCGCGGGTGGACGCTGCGCTCGACGCGGTCGGGCTCGATCTGCCGCTCGACCGGTCGACCGCCACGCTGTCCGGAGGGCAGAAGCAGCGGCTCGCGTTGGCGGGAGTGCTGGCGATGCGGCCCGGTGCGATCCTGCTCGATGAACCGACGGCGAACCTCGACCCGGAGGGTGTCACCGAGGTGCGCGATGCGGTCGCGGCGGCATTGGATGCCACGGGCGCGACGCTCGTCGTGATCGAGCACCGCATCGACGCCTGGCTGGATCTCGTCGATCGGGTGATCGTGCTCGGGACGGAAGGCGAGACGACGGTCGTGCACGCGGATGGCACGCCGAAGGCCGTGCTCGGCGCCCGGGGAGCAGAACTCGCCGCTGCGGGAGTGTGGGTGCCGGGGCATCCGCCCGCCGTTCCGCCCCCGCCCGCCGCCACACCGGGGGAGGAGCTGCTGCGCACGCGTGACCTCGTCGTGGCGCGGCGACGCGGCGTTCCGGTCGCCGGCCCCTTCGAGCTGACCGTGCGCGCGGGCGAGGCCATCGGGATCGTCGGCCGCAACGGAGCCGGGAAGTCGACGCTCGGTCTCACCCTGGCCGGGTTGATCGCACCGGAGACGGGGCGGGTCGAGGCATCCGCGGTTTTAGCGGAGGGTGCCAAGGGCGACCCGATCCGATGGACCTCGCGTGCCCTGCTCACGCGCATCGGCACCGTGCTACAGAGCCCGGAGCACCAGCTCCTCGCGCGCACGGTGCGTGAGGAGCTGGCGGTCGGTCCGAGGGCGCTCGCCCTGCCCGAGGACGAAGTCAACGCGCGCGTCGATGACCTCCTCGAGCGTCTGCGGCTCACCGCACTCGCCGCCGCGAATCCGTACACGCTCTCCGGTGGCGAGAAGCGCCGACTCACGGTCGCCGCCGCCCTCGCGACGCGCCCTCGTGTGCTCGTACTGGATGAACCGACGTTCGGGCAGGACGCGAAGACCTGGGCGGAACTCGTCGGCATCATCGCCCGTCTGCGCGACGAGGGTGCCGCCGTCGTGGTGATCTCGCACGATGAGCAGGTGCTGCGTGCACTGCACGCGCGTCGGATTGAGGTGGGGGCATGACCGACCTGCTCTCGCACGACACCGGCCGTGTGGTGCGCACCGGACCGATTGCGCCACGCAGCGCACTCGCGAAGCTTGCGGCCGCGCTGCTCATCTCGGTACCGCTTATCCTGTCGATCGACGTGCTCTCGGCGTCGGTCGCCCTGCTGCTGTCTGTACCGCTGCTGCTGATGTCGGGTCTGCGCCCGCGTGAGTTCTGGCTGCGGACCGCCGTGCTCTGGATCGCTGCCCCCCTCAGTGCCGCGACGATCGCGCTGTACGGCGCAACGAGCGGCACGATCTACTTCGAGTGGCTCGTGATGCGCGTGAGCGAAGGATCTCTTTCGCTCGCGGCGGCGACAGCCCTGCGCGTGCTGGCGATCGGCTTGCCTGCCGTCGTGCTGTTCTCCACCGTCGACCCGACCAACCTTGCCGACGATCTCGCTCAGCGTCTGCGCCTGCCCGCACGATTCGTGATCGGTGCGCTCGCAGGGCTCCGGATGCTCGGTCTCCTCGCCGACGACTGGCGGGCGCTCGCGCTTGCCCGTCGCGCACGGGGCGTCGCCGACGAGGGGCGCATCCGCAGGGGCCTGGGCATGGCCTTCGCCCTCTTCGTCCTCGCCATCCGCCGTGGTTCGTCGCTCGCGACCGCCATGGAGGCCCGCGGCTTCGGGGGACGCGGTCGACGCACGTGGGCGCGTCCGTCCCGGTGGGGTCGCGGCGACACGATCCTGCTCCTGGTCGCGGTGATGATCCCGACTGCTGCGCTCTCGGCGGCAGTCGTCTTCGGGACCTGGAACTTCATCCTGGGCCCGTCCGTCGCGGGATAGGTGACGGCAGGGGCCTCAGGCCGGCCGGCAGCGCGACGTCGATCGTGCTGCATCCGCCGGCAGCAGTTCCCGGCGCTGAACGGTCGTCAGCCGGCGTTCCACAGGTCGCGGTAGTACGCGAGTCGTTCACGGTCGGGTTCGACGCCGTAGGCCTCGATGAGCGTGTCTTCCCACCCGGGGCCGAAGTTCCACAGGGTGCTCATCGAGGCGACGGCGATGTCGGCCCAGCGGTCGCCGGTTCCCAGAGCGGCGAGATCGACGTGCGCGGTGCCGCGCCCGGCGTCGTCCAGCAGAGTGTTCGGCAGGCAGGCGTCGCCGCGGCAGACGACGAGTTTGTCGATGGGAGGGGCGTCGCGCAGGGCATCCGGAATCTCGGCACCCCAGCTTTCTGCCCGCGCGATTCTGCTGGCGACGCTCCACTCCCAGGGGCACTCGTCGACGGGAAGAGCGTCGTGCAGCATCCGCAGGGCTTCGCCGACGGCGCGCACCGTCGTCGCCGGTTCGTCCTTCCATCGCGGATCGACGGCGCTGTACCCGGGGATCGCGCGGGTCACGAGCCACTCGTGCGTGGCATCCTCTCCCTGCGTGAGCACCTCGGGGACCGTGATCCAGTGCCGCGCCCATCGCATGCGCTCAGCTTCGTCGCGCATGCTCGCTTCGGGATCGTGCGGGCCCCACTTGATGTAGCGCCCGTCGTCGGTGCGGAAGGTGAGCCCGCCGATCCCGTTCTCCCATACAGGGGTGAGTGCGGCGTCGCCCGCAAGGTGGCGCACGAGCGCGGGGACGGGCAGGGACGGGACGGGAATGCTCACCGGACGACCCTAGCCCGTGAGAAACCATATTCTGCGCGAGAAACCATGGCACACGTCGTGTTTCGTGCGGGAAATGGTTTCTCGCGGGGGCACGGGCGCCTACAGCAGCGCCCGCAGCGCCTCCTCCAGCACGACGGCGTGATTGTGCTCGAGGTCATGAGCCGCATAGACGAGGGTGACGCGCGGATGCTGCCGCACGATGTCCGCCAGTTCGCGCAGCGCGTCCGCGGAGTCGCCCTCCAGCTGTGCGCGGTAGCGGTCGGCGTAGACGTTCCAGTCGGCGTCCGGCGCGGCGTGCCATTCGCGCCGCAGCTCGGGGGTCGGGGCCGTGTCCTTCGCCCAGAAATCGATCTCGGCGCGCTCCTTCGAGACGCCGCGTGGCCACAGGCGATCCACCAGGATGCGGAAACCGTCATCGGCGGAAACGGTGTCGTAGGCTCGCTTGCGACGCAGTTCCATATCGCCAGCATTCCCTTATCGGGGCGTGAAATCCAGGCGATCTTCTGCAGCGTGAGTGAATCAGATGAAACTGAGAACCGCGTATGCTGAAACCCCGTCGCACGACGTTTCGAAGGAGAACACGTATGCAGATCCAGGGATCCGGCGCACTCATCACCGGCGGCGCGAGCGGCCTCGGCCTCGCCACGGCCCGACGACTCGCCGCCGCAGGTGCGCACATCACCATCGTCGATCTGCCCTCCTCGCCGGGGGCTGACATCGCCGCCGAACTCGGCGGCGTCTTCGTGCCTGCCGACGTCACGAGCGTCGACGAGGTGCACGCGGCCGTCGCTGCCGCGCAGGCCGCCGCACCCCTGCGCATCGTCGTGAACTGCGCCGGCATCGCCCCTCCCGCCAAGGTGCTCGACCGCGAGGGCAACCCCGCCGTACTCGCCGATTTCGAGCGCATCGTCCGCATCAACCTCGTCGGAACGTTCAACGTCACCTCGCAGGCCGCAGCGATCATTGCCAAGAACGACCCAGATGCGACGGGCGACCGCGGCGTCATCGTCAGCACCGCGAGCGTCGCGGCGTTCGACGGCCAGATCGGCCAGCCCGCATACTCGGCATCGAAGGGCGGCGTCCATGCGATGACGTTGCCGATCGCGCGCGAACTTGCCCGCTATGCGATCCGCGTCTGCACGATCGCCCCCGGAATCATGGAGACCCCGATGCTGAAGGGGCTGCCCCAGGCGGCCCAGGACTCGCTCGGCGAGCAGGTGCCGTACCCGTCGCGGCTCGGTAAGCCCGAGGAGTATGCCGCGCTCGTGCAGTCGATCGTCGAGAACGGCTACCTCAACGGCGAGACGATCCGCCTCGACGGCGCGATCCGCATGGCGCCGAAATGATTGAAGGAGCGATGTTCACCCACATTCGCGCCGAACACCCCACAACATCGCTCCTCGAACGCTGAAAGGCATCAACATGAGCACGCTGGCAGGAAAGACCATTCTCATGTCGGGCGGAAGCCGCGGCATCGGCCTCGCGATCGCGCTGCGCGCTGCGGCCGACGGGGCGAACATCGCGATGCTCGCGAAGACCGACACCCCGCACCCGAAGCTCGAGGGCACCGTGCACACGGCCGCCGAGCAGATCCGTGCGGCGGGCGGTCGCGCGCTGCCGATCGTCGGGGATGTGCGCGATGACGATGACATCACCGAGGCCGTGCTGAAGACGCAGGGCGAGTTCGGTGGCATCGACATCGTCATTAACAACGCCAGCGTCATCGACCTCTCTCGCTCGCTCGACCTGGGCGCGAAGAAGTACGACCTCATGCAGGACGTCAACGTGCGCGGCACGTTCATGCTGTCGCGCGCGGCGGCGCCGATCCTGAAAGAGGCGCCGAACCCGCACATCCTGTCGCTGTCGCCGCCCCTCAACATCACGCCGCGCTGGCTCGGTGCCCACACGGGGTACTCGCTGGCGAAGTTCGGCATGACGATGGCGACGCTCGGCCTGGCCGCCGACTTCGCGGAGTACGGCATCGCCGCGAACACCCTTTGGCCGCGCACGACGATCGCGACGGCCGCCGTGCAGAACCTGCTCGGCGGGGATCGGGTGATGGCGGCGAGCCGCACGCCCGAGATCTACGCGGATGCTGCCCATGCCGTGCTCACGAAGCCTGCCCGTGACTACACGGGACAGACGCTGATCGTCGAGGACGTGCTGGAGGCTGAGGGCGTCACCGACTTCGCGAAGTACGCGGCAGTGCCCGGCACCCCCGACGATCGGCTGTTCCCGGACATCTTCCTCTGAGGGAGCTCAGCCAGCCCGGTCGATCTCGGTCACGATCGCGTCATAGCCGCTGTTCGCTGCCAGATCGCGCGGACTCACGCCGTTGCCGTCGGGGATCGTCACGTCTGCGCCGCCGGCGATGAGGGCGCGAACGATGTCGACGTAGACGGCCGAGCCGTCGCCGAGCACGATCGCCTCGTGCAGGGCTGTCCACCCGAGGTTGTTGATGTGATCGGGGTCGACGCCCGCGTCGAGCAGGATCTGCACGGTCTGCAGGTGACCTCGCTCGGATGCGGGGATGAGGGCGGTGCCCCCGTAGCGGTTCGTGCTCGCCAGGTCGGCGCCGTTCGCGAGGGTGAGCGTCAGGATCTCGTTGTGCCCGCGGGCTCCGGCGTAGAGGTAGGCGGAGTCCTGGATGTCGTCCTTGGCGTTCACATCGGCACCCGCCTCGATGAGCACGCGCGCTGCCTCGATGTGATTGGACTTCGTCGCCGCCACGAGCGCCGTCATGCCTTCTGCGCCGCGCGCTTCGAGATCGGCTCCGGCATCGATCGCCGCCTGGACACCGTCGGCGTCGCCAGCAGCAGCGGCGGTGAAAAGGTCGGTGGTGGCCATGGGGTTCTCCTCGGCGATCGGGGTCGCGCTCGCGCGCGGGGTCGACGAGGTGCTCGCCGTCGGTTCAGGGGCGGATGCTGCGCAGGAGGCCAGACCCGTCAGCGCAGCCGTGAAAGCTGCGGCGAGCAGCATCCGTCGAAGTCTCATAGCTCAGGTGTACCAACAGCGCCTGAGCGCTGCGCTCAGCCGCGGACGACTGCGAGCGCTGCGGCGAAGCGCGCCGAGCGCTGTTCGATGTCTGCCCAGTCGCCGGCCGCGATCGATGCACCGTTCGCGAGGTCACCACCGGCTCCTACGGCCACGGCGCCCGCCGCGAACCACGCGGCCAGGTTGTCGGGGTTCACTCCACCGGTCGGCATGAGCGGAGCATCCGGGAACGGACCGCGCAGTGCGCCCAGGTACGAAGGGCCGCCGAGGGAGGCGGGGAAGATCTTGGCCACGTCGACACCGAGCTCGAGCGCTGCCATGACCTCGGTCGGCGTCATCGCGCCGGTCATCACGACGCGCCCTGTCGCGAGCATGGCCCGGGTCAGGTCGGGCAGCGTGCCGGGGCTCACCAGGAACTCGGCGCCCGCTTCTGCTGCCGCCTCGGCCTGTGCGACGGTCGTGACGGTGCCCGCGCCGACGTAGGCGGCGTCGCCGTGGCGGACGATGAGCTCGCGGATGACGGCAGGCGCGTCGGGGGTCGAGAAGGTCACCTCGATTCCGGTGATGCCACCGCGGATGATTGCTTCGGATGCCTCCAGTGCAGCCTCCGGCGTGGCGGCGCGCAGCACGGCGAGGACTCCGGTGGAGCGGGCACGGGAAAGACGGTCAGTCATGGGGCTCCTTCAGTGATCGCCTTCGCGGTCGTCGGCGTGAGGTGGGGATCACTTCATTCTCTCGTGCTTCCTGCCGCGGCATGCACAACCGACGTTGCAATTGACGCACAGGCCGGCGATGCAGCATCCTCGTCCGCAGGGCGACCCCAGGCGTCTCCCATCCGACACCGCGTACCCTAGGGGGTATGACTGAGACTCCTTCCGTGCGCCCTGCGAACACCGGCGTCCGTCAGACGCGCCCGCGCACCGAAGGATGGACCCAGAAGAAGGATGCCGATGGGCGTCCGCTGCTGCAGTTCGCCAGCCCCAAGCGCGGCAAGCCGCCCGTGCATCTCGCGGACCTGACCGTCGCAGAGCGCGTCGAGAAGGTGAAGGAGCTGGGTCTTCCCGGTTTCCGCGCTAAGCAGCTCGCGACCCACTACTTCACGCACTACACGTCGAACCCCGACGACATGACCGACCTTCCCGCGGCGACGCGGAGCGACCTCGTCGCCGGCATGCTTCCACCGTTGCTGACCGAGGTGCGCCGACTGGAGACCGACCGCGGAGACACGATCAAGTTCCTGTGGCGTCTGCACGACGGCGCACTCGTCGAGTCGGTCCTCATGCGCTACCCCGGGCGCATCACGCTGTGTGTGTCCAGCCAGGCCGGATGCGGCATGAACTGCCCGTTCTGCGCCACGGGTCAGGCGGGGCTAACGCGCAACATGTCGGCCGCCGAGATCGTCGAGCAGGTCGTGCGCGCCAACGCGCTCATCGCCGCCGGTGGCCTGGGTGGCAAGAAGGCTGACGACCACAGCATGGAGCGCGTCTCGAACATCGTCTTCATGGGCATGGGTGAGCCGCTGGCCAACTACAACCGCGTCATGCATGCGGTGCGCACGATGGTCGCTCCGCAGCCCGAGGGCCTCGGCATGAGCGCCCGCGGCATCACGGTCTCGACCGTCGGACTCGTTCCTGCGATCAAGAAGCTCGCCGACGAGGACATCCCGGTGACGTTCGCGCTGTCGCTGCACGCGCCCGACGACCAGCTGCGTGACGAACTGATCCCCGTCAACTCGAAGTGGAAGGTCGACGAGGCCCTCGACGCCGCGTACAACTACTACGAGAAGACCGGCCGCCGCGTGTCGATCGAGTACGCGCTCATCAAAGACATGAACGACCATGCCTGGCGTGCCGACCTGCTCGCGACCAAGCTCAACGAGCGCGGCCGCGGATGGGTGCACGTCAACCCGATTCCGCTCAACCCGACGCCCGAGTCGGTGTGGACGTCCTCCGACAAGGATGTGACCGCCGAGTTCGTGCGTCGCCTGAACGACGCCGGCATTCCGACGACGCTCCGCGACACCCGCGGCAAAGAGATCGACGGTGCCTGCGGCCAGCTCGTGGCCACCACAGAAGACGAAGCCGCCGCGGAGGCGCTCATGTAACCTCGCGCGCTGTGTGAAAGGAGCCTTGTGCCGGGTCTGCGTATTCGTAGCCGACACAAGGCTCCTTCCGTCAGCGGCGGGGTTTCTGGGAGGGCGCCCAGCGCTCTCGCACCGGTCTTCCAGGCGGGTTTTCGTACATTTGACGAATGTCTTTCTCCGCGCATCGGCCTGGGCGTCTCGATTCCCAGGGGCGAATCTCCTTCGGCGTCGACGGTTCCGCTGAGGGCGAGAACACGATCGATGACGAGCTTCTCGACTTCGTTCGCGAGTTCGAGCCGGATGCCACGGGCAGCCGTCCCGCACAGGCGAGCACCGCTCCGACCGAGGTCGTGACAGCACAGGGTCAGCGGGACATCCCGCATGTGCCGACGTTCGGCCGCGACACCCAGGCGCCGAGCGCTCCCGTTCCGACGGCGCCGGTTCTGCCTGAACCGCAGCCTGGCGCATCCGCACCTGCTCCCGCGCTGCAGCCGCGTGCCCCGCGGGCGCCGAGGCTTCCACGCGAGCGCCGCGAGCGTACGCCGGGATCGCGTCTGCGCCAGCTCGCTATTCTCGGCGGAGCATCCGGACCCATCCTCGATCGCGTGCCGATCGAGACGTCACGGTTCGTGCAGATGTTCTTCGTGCTTCTCGGAACCGCCGTCGTCTCCGGCCTGTCGATGCTCTTCGCACTGACCACCGGTGTGCAGGTCGTCGTCTGGCTCGCGGTGCCGCTGTCGATCGTGTGGGCGCTGTTGATCTTCAACCTCGACCGCTTCCTCACGTCGACCATGAAGTCGACCCGCAGCGCGTGGAAGCTCACGGGGCTTGCGATTCCGCGTGTCATCATGGCGATGATCATCGGCTTCGTCGTTGCGGAGCCGCTCGTGCTGCAGGCGTTCCACAACGACATCGCGCGTGAGGTCGCCTCGACCAACATCACGCAGTCGCTCAGTGACCAGGAGGCTCTGGAGACCGGGCCCGAGCGCAAGGCGCTGGATGCGGCGACCGAACGCGTCGCGACACTCGAGACCCAGGCTGCGACGGGCATCGTGGCGGGTGCGGAGGGGGCATCCGCCTCACAGTCCGCGGCCAAGTCGACCGTCGACCAGCTGACCGCGCAGATGGCGGAGCAGCAGCTCGTGATTGACCAGGCGCGAGCGCTCTACCAGTGTGAGCTGACCGGCGAAGGCGTCGGCACGGTCCCCGGCTGCACGGGCGTCTCCGGCGAGGGCGCGAGCTCGGGCGCCGCAGAAGCACAGCTGGCTCAGGCTCAGCAGACCTACGACGGTCTGGCCGCGCAGCTGCGCGATGCGAACGACCAGCTCTCCGCCGCCGACACCGCCGCGAAGGACGCCACCTCGGCGTCCGAGGCGCAGAACCGCGAGCAGGCCAAGGCGCAACTCCCGCAGGCACAGGCGACCTACGAACAGGCGCTCGCCGCCTACGAGGCCCGTTCAGCCGCCGTCGCCGGAACGAACGCGGATGCCATCGGTCTCCTCAGTCAGATCGGCGCGCTCAACCGACTCGCCGAGAAGGAGCCGACCATTCTCTGGGCGCATCTCCTCATCGCGGCACTCTTCTTCATGATCGAGCTGTTGCCCGTGATCGTGAAGGTGCTCACGAGTTGGGGTGAGCCCTCGCTCTACGAGAAGGCCGAGCGGATCACGACGCAGACGGAATCCGACCGCATCACGGCGCAGGGCTTCCGTGATCGTGCGGACATCGTCGCGGCGGGTGCCACGGCGGTCGAGCGAGCTTCTGCCGTCGAGCCGGTCTCTGGGGTCGAGCAGGCCGCCGCCGTCGAGCGGGCCCCCGCGGACGAGGATCGCGCGTCGGAGCCCGAGCCGATGGGCGCGCGCGCCTAACGACCGACCAGCGCTTTGGCGGTGGCGGGGCGGATGCTGTGATCGCGTCGCCCATCGTCAGCACCCAGCTGCTCGGCGCGGTCGAGCCAGCGCGAGATCTTCGCCGGCGAGGCATCCTTCACTCCGAGCATCCGGTGCGTGCGCACCGAGCGCACGCCGCTGAGCTTCAGTGTGTTACGCGCCACCTGCGTCTGCACGGGCAGTCCCGTGAATGGCAGGAAGAACCAGGGAGTGTCGGCGAGCAGAAACAGTCGGGCGCGATCTGCGGGGATCAGCCCGACCGGCAGCCCCAGCGATGAGTAGCGGTACTCCTGCTGGGGGAGGAACGAGCGATCGAAGAAGCCCTTCAGCAGAGCAGGGACGGAACCCCACCACAGGGGTGACGCGACGATGATGCGCTGTGCGTCGTGCAGCGCGTCCTTCGCGCTCACGAGGTCGGGTTCGAGGGTCATCCGCGCCCGGTAGCCGAAGCGCAGGTGCGGGTCGAAGTCCAGATCCCGCAGGGCGAGCACCTGTGCATCCGGGTGGCCGGCGGCGTAGCGCTGGGCGATGGCCGCGGTGAGGGACTGCGGGTCGGGATGGCCGTCGATGACGAGAGCTGCGGGCATGCGGGGTTCCTATCTTGACAGTGTCAACCAGATGGACACTGTCAAGATAGGAGAGGATGTTGCTCATGTCAAGTTCGAAGGATGCCTACCACCACGGCGATCTTGCCCGTGCGCTGGAAGACGCGGCGATGCAGCTTCTCGAGCGCATGCCGGCATCCGAGGTGAGCCTTCGCGAGGTCGCACGCGCGGCGAACGTCAGCCACAACGCGCCCTACCACCACTTCTCCGACCGGCGAGGTCTGCTGAAGGTGCTTGCCGAGCGCAGCATGGTAGGCCTCAACGCGGCTGTTCGTACCGCCGTGGAGCGGGCGGATGCCCCCGACGCGGCCCTGCGTGCCGGGGGAGCCGCATACATCCGCTTCGCCGTCGAGCAGGCGAACGCCTTCGACGTGATCTACGACCCCACCGTGTGCATCCCCGGAGCGCCGACCGCGACCATGGCGCCGCTGATCGTCGAGCTGGAGGAACTTCTCGGAGAGGCAGCTGCGGCCGTCGGGCGCGGAACGGCCGACGAGATCACGGCGCTGTGGGGGATGGTGCACGGCCTCGGCACGCTCGCCGCCGCCGGGCACTTCACGCTCGCCCAGGCCCTCTCGGCCTGGGACAGCACCGTCGCGTCGAGTTAGCTCGCGAGCGTGATGTCGACCTGGATCTCGGTCGCCAGGCGCTCGAGATCGGTGCGGAGGCTCTCGGGATCGACACTCGACGGAACATCTGCGGTCACGGACGCCTCGAAGAGCCGCCCGCCCGCCATCGCGGCGTCCCGGGTCGTGGTGCTCATGTCGTCGATGTTTACGCCATGCGCTCGGAACACCGTCGAGATCTCTCGCACGATACCCGGACGATCGTTCCCGAGCACCTGCACCGTGAGCGGGCGGGTGTCGGCGCTGGCATCAGCGGTTTCGGCGCCCGCCTGCACCGTGACCGTCAGCAGAGAGTCCAGGCCACGCAGCGCGTGTTCGAGGTCGGATGCGCGTTCGGGGGCGATCGACACCTCGACGACGCCCGCGAAGACGCCGGCGAGCTCGGTGAGGCTGCTGTTCTCCCAGTTGCCCCCATGCGCGTCGACGACGTCCGCGACAGCGGCGACGAGGCCAGGGCGATCCGAACCGACGATGGCGAGGATGAGCGTGGTCATGGTGACAGCGTAGGCCGCGGTTGTCCGCCCGTCACCCCTCGCGTCGCGTTGGGATCAGAAGACGATCATCTGCCGAATGGCGTCTCCGGAATCAAGTATGTCGAGCGCCTCGTTCAGCTCGTCCAACGTGATGGTCGACGTGATCAGCTTCTCGGCGGGCAAGCTGCCGTCGCGCCAGAGGGCCTCGAACGCGGGAATGTCCCGTGCGGGGACCGCGGAGCCGAGGTAAGAGCCGATGATCGTGCGCGCCTCGGCTGTGACGGTCAGAGGGGGAATCTGGGAGAGGGCTCCCGGTGCGGGCAGCCCCGCGGTCACGGTGGTGCCGCCCGGTGCGGTCGCGTGGAAGGCGGTCTCGAAGGCGCGTGGATGCCCCGCAGCCTCGACGACGACAGGAGCGGTGATCCCGAGATCAGCGGCCTCCTGTGGCGTGTACACGGCATCCGCGCCGAGAGCGAGCGCGGTGGCGTGCTTGTCGGTGTTCGAGTCGATTCCGATCACTCGTCCGCCCGCCCCGTGCGTGATCGCGCGTCCCGCAAGCACCGCCGACATCCCGACCCCGCCGAGCCCGACGACGATCAGGTCCTGGCCGGCCAGGAGCCCGCCTGCGTTGCGCACCGCTCCGCCGCCGGTGAGTACCGCGCAGCCCAGCACAGCCGCGACGGTCGGGGGGACATCGCTGCCGACGCGCACCACGGATCTGCGGTCCACGACGGCGTGCGTCGCGAACCCGGAAACTCCCAGGTGGTGGTGAATTTCTGCGCCGTCTTCCTCGTGCAGTCTGCGTGCGCCGGAGGGGAGCGTTCCCGCACCGTTCGTCTCGCTTCCGGGGGTGCAGGGGAGCTTTCCGCCGGTGAGGCAGTTGGCACACTTCTCGCACCGCGGAAGGAACACGGTGACAACGCGATCACCGACCTCCAGATCATCGACTCCCGGGCCGAGCGCCTCGACGATTCCGGCGGCCTCGTGGCCCAACAGCATGGGCATCGGACGGGGTCGTGTTCCGTTCACGACCGACAGATCGGAGTGGCAGAGACCGGCGGCCTCGATGCGCAGCCGCACCTCGCCGTGGCCCGGTTCATCAAGTTCGATCTCCCGTACGACCAGGGGTTTGCTGGATGCATAGGGGCGCTCCACGCCGATGCGAGTGAGGACTGCTCCGGTGATCTTCATGCGAATGGGTCCCTTTCACGGGGGAGGGGGCGACGGGTATGGGTCAACAAGGTAGGCCGAGAACGCACCTGCAGCCAAACTTGCACCGCGGCTTGCGCCCTGCGTCCGGACATGTCACTATGGCTCCCACAGGGCAAGATGAAGATTTCCTGACGGATGTCTTCGCTTGCCCTTTTTTGCTGAGGTTGCATTCCGTCGGGATGACAGAGAGGTCATATTCCGATGGCAACACGTAGCCTTCGCGGCGTGCACGACGTCGTCGCGTTCATCGATTCCCGCACCGGGATCCGTGGTCGCGCCGCGATCATCTGGTGGCTCGCGCTCGGCGGGCTCTTCCTCGATGCGTTCTCCAACTCGGCGCTGAGCGCGGGGCTGGGGCCGATGACGCGCGACATGAGCCTCACGGCAGGGCAGGTCGCGCTGCTGACCTCGATGGCATCGTGGGTCGCCCTGGTCTTCAACCCGATCGGCGGCTGGCTCGCCGATCGCTTCGGCCGCATCCCCCCGCTGATCGCGGCGAAGGTGCTCGCACTCGCCGGTGCACTCATCGCGGCCTTCGCGCCCACCTTCGAGCTCGTCGTCGCCGGTCGCTTCTTCGTCGGCGCCGCCTACGGCATCGACTTCGCCATCGCCATGGCGCTCCTGGCCGAGTTCACCCCGGCTCGCTTCAAGAGTCGACTGAACACCTGGCAGGGCATCTGGTACGTCGCCGTGTCGACGAACCTGCTTCTCGCCATCGGCTTCTACAACATGAACGTCGGCGATGCGATCTGGCGCTACGCCGTGGGCGCTGCCGGTGTCGTCGCGCTGATCCTGCTGATCCTGCAGGCAACGCTGCTGGTCGAGAGCCCCACCTGGTTGGCGCGCAAGGAACGCCTGGAGAAGGCGGCGGAGTCGATGACGCGCATCTACAAGGAGCAGTTCGTCGCCGCACCAGAGTCGGAGCGGGTCGCGGTCGTGAACCTCGCCAACAAGGGCATTCGCAACGTCGCCCTGATCTTCCGAGGCACCTACCTCCCGCGCACGATCCTCGCGGCGACCGTGCAGATGGGGCAGTCCATTCAGTACTTCGCGGTGGGATGGTACCTGCCGATCATCGCGCTCGCGCTGTTCGGCGAGGGAGACTTCGTGCTCGCGACCCTCGGCACGCTGCTGTTCAACGTGTTCGGCATCATCGGCGGATTCCTCTCGCCCGTCATCGCCGGGAAGCTCGGCTTGCGCCGTGCCTCGGCATTCGGCTTCGGCGCGGTGTTCGTGATGCTGCTCATCCTCGGGTTCTTCTTCGACTCGATGCCCCTGTGGCTGGCCTTCATCGTGCCGTCGCTGTTCATCCTGTTCCACTCATCCGGACCGGGAGCGAACGGGAAGAGCCTGTCGACGCTGTCGTTCCGCAGCGAGCTGCGCGCCGGCGCGAACGGCATCATCGGTGCGATCGGCTCACTCGGCGCCGCTCTCGGTCTCGTCGTCTTCCCGCTGCTGCGCGAACAGCTCGGCCTGGGACCGACGTTCCTGATCCTCTCTCTTGTGCCGCTCGCCGCGTTCATCATCTGCTCCGTCATCAAGTGGGAGCCGACGCGAGCGACGGTCAGCCCCGATGAAGAGGTCGATGCACCGCAGTTCGCCAGCGTGACCCGCTGAGAGGAATGAACGTGGCACAGCGAAAGGCGATCCTCGCGATCGACGAAGGAACAACCGGCACTCGCGCCGCATGGGTCGATGAAAGCGGTGACGTCGGCGGCCTCCACTACGAGAGACTTGCCGTCTCCGCACCTCGCCACCGCGTGGTCGAGCAGGACGCCGCGGAGATTCTCTCGAAGACGATCATCGCGGTCCGCCACACGCTGGCCGATGCACAGTCCAAGGGGGTGGCGATCGTCAGCATGGCGATCGCCACCCAGCGGGCGACATCCGTCGTCTGGGACACGCGCACCGGACAGCCGCTCGCCCCCGCCGTGGTCTGGCAGGACACCCGCTATGCCGATGATCTCGCCGAACTCGGCAAGGCCTGGAACGGTGCGCTGATCCCTCGTGTCGGTCGAGGAACGGGAGTACGTACGCCGTACCTCACCGCCGCGCGTCAGATTCAGGACAACCCCGCAGTGCGGGAGGCCTATCGGGCCGGACGTCTGGGGTTCGGCACGATCGACACCTGGCTGATCTGGAATCTCGTCCAGGGTCGACCCCTGGTCTCGACCGCCACGAACGCGACGAGCAGCGGCGCATACGATCTGCGTGCACACTCCTACGCGCACGACTACATCGATGCGCTCGGCTTCCCTGCTGAGCTGCTCCCAGAGCTGCGCGATGATGGGGGCGAGTTCGGTCTCACCGATCCCGAAGTTCTCGGCATCGCAGTGCCGCTTCGCGCCGTCATCGGAGACCTGCACGCGGGGATGATCGGCGTCGGCGCCCTCCACTCCGGTGACGCCATGTGCGTGCATGGCACGGGATCCTTCGTCGATCTGAACATGGGTACCGCTCAGCCCGACAACCCGGGTAGGTACGACGGGGCGCTGTCACTGGTCGCCTGGCGCTCCGGCGGGCTCTCGCGGTATTCGATCGAGACGTTCACCGCGGCGACGGGCAGCGCCCTGGACTGGATCTGCGACACCCTTGGCTGGTTCGAGAGCGCGAAGGCGATCTCGGCGGCCGCAGCCGAAGCGGATGCCGCCGGCACGGTGCAGTTCATCCCCGCGATGACCGGGGTGCGGATGCCCGTGGTCAACCCGGATGTGACCTCGACGCTCGCGGGGATCGATTTCGCGACCACCCGTGCGCAGGTCGCGTTCGGGGTGCTTGAAGGCATCGCGCAGTCGGTCACCTGGAGCCTGGAGGCAGACACCGAGGTCGCCGGAATCGACGTGACCGGTGTCACCGTCGGCGGCGGCCTCGCACACAGTGATCCTCTTCTGCAGATGCAGGCCGACCTCACCCAGGTGCCGCAGCGGCGTCTGGAGGGAACCGAGTACGCGAGCATCCGCGGCGCCGCATTCCTCGCAGGCGCGGGCGACCTCTGGGCCGACCTGGAGTCCACGTCCGCTCTGCTGGCACAAGAGGCGTACTTCGAGCCCGTGATGTCACGGGCCGAACGCGATGAACGAGTGGCGTCATGGCGCGCCCGTGTTCACGCGGAAATCGAACTCAGTCAACGACACACAACTCAGGAGGTGTGAGATGGTCGGCCTGCCTGCCCGCAAAGCAGACCGTGCGCGTGAGCGCATGACCCTGGTGGAACCACTCCGACTCGACCGCAGCGAAAGCAAAGAGAAACTGCGGACCGAGCGATACGACATGGTCATCGTCGGCGGTGGCATCACCGGTGCCTACGCGGCGATGGATGCGGCCCTGCGCGGCTACAAGGTGGCGCTGCTGGAGAAGGGGGACTTCGCCGAGGGCACGTCTTCCAAGTCCTCGAAGATGATCCACGGAGGACTGCGCTACATCGAGCAGGGGAACCTGCCGCTCGTGCGGCACTCGCTGCTGGAGCGTCAGCGGTTGCGGCGCAACGCGCGTCACCTCGTTCAGCGGCTGCCCTTCCTGTTCCCGGTGCTCAGCGTGGACGGCGTCTTCGATCGCCGTCTCGCTGCCGGCTTCGAGTCGCTGCTGTGGACGTACGATCTCGCAGGCGGCTGGCGTGAGGGAATTCTGCATCAGAAGCTGTCGAAGAACGAGGTGCTCGCGCACTGTCCGACGTTCAAGGCGGAGAACCTCGACGGCGGCTTCATGTACTACGACGCGCGGGCCGACGATGCACGACTGACGCTGACGATCGCTCGTACGGCGGCATTCCATGGGGCGACGATCCTGAACGGCGCGAAGGTCACCGATGTGCGTCGCGAGGGCGGGAAGGTCGCCGGCGTGGTCGTCGAGACGGACGGTGCGTCCATCGACGTTCGGGGACGGGCGGTCGTGATCGCTGTCGGGTCGTGGCTGCGCGACTGGGACGGAACGAAACCAGGGACCGATGTGCCGAACATCCGCCCCGCCAAGGGGGTGCACGTCGCTGTTCCCTGGGTGAAGATCCAGAACGACTGCACCGTGACCATCCCCGTTCCGGGGCGCAACCGTCGCGCCACCATCACGCGCTGGGGCGACACCGCCTATCTCGGCACGACCGACGAGGACTACCAGGGCGACCTGGACGACGTGCACTGCACGCGCGATGAGCTGGACTTCCTGCTCGATGGCGCCCAGGTGGCGCTGAACACCGAGATCAAACCGGAAGAGGTGCTCGGCAGCATCGCGGGCACCCGACCGCTGGTCGCGCCTCCCGGGGGCAAGACGATCGAGGTCAAGCGCAACCATGAGATCCGTACCGACGCCGACGGCCTGATCACGGTGGTCGGCGGCAAGCTGACGACGGCGCGCCACATGGCGGAGCAGACGGTGGATGCTGCGCAGAAGGTTCTCGGTGAGCGTCGTCGTGTGCGCACGAAGGATGCATACCTGCTCGGCTCTGCAGGCTATGACCCGGAAGCCGTTGTGGCATCCGGCGGCATGCGCGCCCACTTCGGTGAGCGCTACGGCACGGAAGCAGCATTCCTGGGGCAGCTGATCGCCGATGACCCGTCGCTGAGTGCGCCTCTGGTCGCAGGGCTTCCCTATCTCGAGGCGGAGGTCGTCTACGCGGCCCGCCACGAGATGGCCCGCAATGTCGATGACGTTCTGGCGCGCCGCACGCGCAGCCGGATCCAGGCCCGCGATGCGTCGGCGGAGGCCGCGCCGCGCGTCGCCGCCCTCCTCCAGCGCGAGCTGGGTTTCAGTGACATCGAGCGCGACGCGCAGGTGTCGGGCTACCGCGCCGCGGTCGCCAAAGAGAAGGCCATCCTGATGGGAGACAAGGCATGATCAGCAAGGAAGCCGTCAAGCGCGGATACAACCGCGGAAACTATGTGGTGGGTGCTCCGACACCTCCGCACTGGGCGCCGGAGTCCGCTGCTGCAGCCGACACCGCATCCCTCGCCGCTGACGTGGTGACGGTCCCGGACGCCGTGATCGCCGAGCTGCGCGGAGCGTCCGATGAGGTCCTCACATCGCAGGCGGATGTCATCGCCGGCACTCGTGACTGGTGGGCGCGCACCATGATCGCCGAGACCAGCGGAGTTCCTGCCGTCATCGACGCGGCCATCGTCAAGGTGTCGACGACGGAGCAGGTGCAGGCCGTCATGCGCATCGCCTCGGCGCACAGCATTCCGGTGACCGTCTCCGCCGGACGCTCCAACGTCACGGGCGCGGCGCTTCCCCTGCGCGGCGGGATCGTGCTCGATGTGTGCGGCCTCGACAAGATCGTCTCGTGGGACGCCGAGAGTCAGATCGTCGATGTCGAAGCGGGTGTCTTCGGTGACATCTTCGAAGAGACCATCCAGCGCGATTACGGGATGACGACCGGACACTGGCCGTCGTCGTACGCGATCTCGACCGTCGGAGGATGGGTCGCCTGCCGCGGCGCCGGGCAGCTCTCGACCCGCTACGGCAAGATCGAGGACATGGTCGTGGGCATGGACGTCGTCCTCGCCGACGGCACTCTCGCCACCTTCGGCGGCGCCGCGCGCGCCGCCGTCGGACCTGATCTGCTGCAGCTCTTCATCGGCTCGGAGGGAACGCTGGGCGTCATCACCCGGATTCGCTTCAAGCTGGAGCGCCTGCCGGAGTACGGACGGGCGATCGCCTACGGGTTCCCGGACTTCGCCGCCGGCCTCGAAGCGTGCCGCCAGATCATGCAGCGGGGCGCGACGCCTGCGGCGCTGCGCCTGTACGACGCGCTGGAGAGCGGAGTGCAGTTCGACATCCCGGATCAGGCGGTGCTGCTGATCGCCGACGAGGGTGCGGCGGGGATCGTCGACGCCGGGATGGAGATCGCGGCGACAGCCTGCGCAGAGACAGGTGGGACCGAGCTCGACGGTGACGTGATCTTCGAGCGCTGGCTCGACACCCGCTACCTGACCGGAAAGAGCGCCGAGGGTTTCAAGAAGAGCCCCGGGTTCGTCGCGGACACCCTTGAGATGATCGGCGTCTGGCGTGACCTGCCGGCGATCTACGACGAGGTCGTCGAGGCTCTGCAGAGCGTCCCCGGAACGCTTGCGGGATCGGCCCACCAGTCACACGCGTACGTCGACAGCGCCTGCCTGTACTTCAGCCTGCGCGGTGATGTCGCTGTTGAAGACCGTGCGGACTGGTATCGCGCGGCCTGGGATGCGGCGAACGCCGTCATCATCAAGCACGGCGCCACGCTCAGCCACCACCACGGCGTCGGTCTCTTGCGGGCGCCGTACATGGCGGAGTCGCTCGGCGCAGGCTTCGATGTGCTGTCCACCATCAAGGCGGCTCTCGATCCGAAGAACATCCTGAACCCGGGGAAGCTCGGTCTGCCGTAATACGCTGACGTGATGGAGCTTTTGGATCACCGGAGGAGCCTGCTCACCAGGCTCCTCCGGGATCGGCCGGTGATCGCATCGCTGTTCACCCCCGATGACATCGACGCATTCAGCGCGACCGATGCGCCGACGTGCATCCTGGCCAACACGGATCTCCGCTCGCTGGAATCGCTCGTCTCCGCACTTCGTGAGCAGGACCGGTTCGTCTTCGTCAACCTTGATTCGATCGCGGGCCTCGCCAGCGACGCCGGGGGAATCGACTACCTCGCCGGCATCGGCGTCGACGGGACGGTGACAACGCGGGGCACCATCATCTCCCGGGTTCAGTCGCGTCAGATGGTCGCGGTTCAGAAGCTCTTCGTTACCGACCGGTTGAACCTGCCTCGTGCGACCCAGGCTGTGGCCTCGGCACAGCCCGGATACGTGCAGATCATGCCGGCGCCGGTGCTCCCTTTCATCCGTGATGAGCCGATCATGGCCGTCAGCCCTGTGCTGGCCGGCGGGTTCATCGCGACTCCCCACGATGTGATCGCCGCACTCGCGTGCGGCGCGACAGGTGTCTCGACGAGCGCTCGCGCTCTCTGGACATACAAGAAGGAACGAAAATGACAACGCACTTCACTGTGATCGCGACGTACACGGCGACAAGTGACACTGCTGACGAGGTGGCAATGCTGCTTCCGCAGCTCGCCGAGGCGAGTCGCGCGGAGGAGGGCAACATCTCCTACACCGTGGCACGCGATCTTGAGGATCCCAGACGATTCACGATCACGGAACGCTACGTCGATGCCGCAGCTTTCCAGGCGCACAGGGACAGCGAGCACTTCCAGCGCATCGGTGTCGGCACGATCATTCCGCTGCTCGATGACCGCGTGGTGTCCGCGTACACGGGAACCGGCGCGCTCTGACCACGCCGGGGCTTGCCGTTTCGATGCCCTGTCCTGCAGCCCGTAGGCCAGGGCATCGCGGCGTTTACGCCCAGGCGCCGCCGTCGAGGAAGCGCTCGAAGCGTTCGCGGTGGGGCGTGAGGTCCCAGCCCTGCGCGCCGACCCAGTCATCCGAGTAGTACGTGGCGGCGTAGCGGATGCCGCTGTCGCAGATGAGGGTGACGACGCTGCCGGTCTCGCCGGCATCGCGCATGCGTGCGATCACCTCGAATGCGCCGTAGAGGTTCGTGCCGGTCGAGCCGCCCGCCCAGTGCAGGGTGCGCTCGCGCAGCAGTCGGATGGCGGCGACGGATGCGGCATCCGGAACCTGGATCATCTCGTCGATGACGCCTGGGACGAAAGACTTCTCGACGCGCGGCCGTCCGATGCCCTCGATGCGGCTCGGGCTGCCGGCGATGTCGCTGCTGCCGGTGCGCCATCCTTCGTAGAACGCGGAGCCCTCGGGGTCGACGACGGCGATCTGCGTGTCGTGGCGGCGGTAGCGCACGTAGCGTCCGAAGGTCGCGCTCGTTCCGCCCGTTCCCGCGCCGACGACGATCCAGCGTGGAATGGGATGACGCTCGCGGGAGAGCTGGCTGAACACGCTCTCGGCGATGTTGTTGTTGCCGCGCCAATCCGTCGCGCGCTCGGCGAAGGTGAACTGGTCGAGATAGTGGCCGGTGCAGCCTTCGGCGAGACGCATCGCCTCGGCGTCGAGTTCGGAGGCGTGGTCCACGAAGTGGCATCGGCCTCCGTAGAACTCGATCAGGTCGATCTTCTCCTGGCTCGTGGAGCGGGGGACGACGGTGACGAAAGGCAGTCCGAGCATCCGTGCGAAGTACGCCTCGGAGACGGCGGTGGAGCCGCTGGACGCCTCGACGAGCGTCGTGTTCTCGTGGATGCGCCCGTTGACTAGGCCGTACAGGATGAGCGATCGCGCCAGGCGGTGCTTGAGCGACCCCGTCGGATGCACCGACTCATCCTTCAGGTACAAGTCGATGCCCCACTCGGCTGGCAGGGGGAAGAGATGCAGATGCGTATCGGCGCTGCGGTTGGCATCCGCCTCAAGCTTGCCGATCGCCGCATCAACCCAGTCGCTCATGATTTCGAGCGTAGTGCGTGGCCGCGCTCGTCCATCAGTGTGTACATAAACGAGCGACCAATGCCCTTTCGTGGCCTTCGCGCGGTTCAGTGTATACACTGAGGGGATGAGTTCGGCGACGACAACGCGCACCACGGCAAGTGACCGCGCGTACGCAGAGCTGCTGACCGAGATCCAATCTGGGGCGCTGCCGGCCGGCACCGTGCTCGCGGAGGTCGAGCAGGCGTCTCGGCTCGGAGTGAGCCGCACTCCGCTGCGCGAGGCCCTGCGCCGTCTCGCCGCGGACGGGCTCGTCGTGCAGCAGTCCCCGCGCGTCACCGTCGTCGCGGGTATCGACGCCGACGACATCCGCGGGCTCTTCGAGATCCGGCGGGCACTGGAGGAGACCGCTGCGCGGCTGGCCGCGCAGCGCGGCGATCGCGCACTCTTCGCCTCTCTGGCGGCGGAGCTCGCCGGCGTCCACCTCGACGGCGAAGCCGCGCGCGACGACTACTACGCCCTCATCGCACGCTTCGACCGTGCCCTCGATGACGCCGTCGCCAACGACTACATCACGGCCGCCCTCCGCACGGTGCGCACGCATCTCGTGCGAGTGCGGCGGATGGCCCGCGACAAGCCCGCTCGCCTCGCGGCGTCCGTCGCCGAGCACCGTCTGCTCGCCGACGCCCTCGCCGCCGGCGACGCGGAGCTCGCCGCCCACGCCACGCACGTGCACCTGCACAATGCGCTCACCAGCATCCTCGATTCCCTGTCGGAAGGAACACCATGACCGTCAACCACCACCTCCGCGTCCACCGCAGCGACGAGAACCTCGCCCGCGAAGGCCAGCTGGCCTGGCGCATCGCCGAGATCGCCGCGGACCCGGTCGAGGTCGACGCCGACGTCGTCGACATGATCATCAACCGCCTCATCGACAACGCCTCGGTCGCGGCGGCATCCCTCACCCGGGCGCCGGTCAGCGCCGCCCGTCAGCAGGCGCTCGACCACCCCGTCTCGGTCGGCGGTGCGGGCGCCACGATCTTCGGCGCCGCGCTCGAGCGCCGCAGCAGCCCCGAGTGGGCGGCCTGGGCCAACGGCGTCGCCGTGCGAGAGCTCGACTACCACGACACCTTCCTCGCGGCCGACTACTCGCACCCGGGCGACAACATCCCGCCGATCCTCGCCGTCGCGCAGCACGTCGGCTCTGATGGCAAGGCCGTCGTCCGCGCCCTCGCCACCGGCTACGAGATCCAGATCGACCTGGTGAAGGCCATCTGCCTGCACAAGCACAAGATCGACCACGTGGCCCACCTCGGACCGTCCGCCGCCGCCGGCATCGGCACCCTCCTCGGCCTCGATGTCGAGACGATCTATCAGGCCGTCGGTCAGGCGCTCCACACCACGACCGCCACGCGTCAGAGCCGCAAGGGCGAGATCTCGACCTGGAAGGCGCACGCCCCCGCGTTCGCCGGCAAGATGGCCGTCGAGGCTGTCGACCGTGCCATGCGCGGTGAGACGAGCCCCTCGCCGATCTACGAAGGCGAGGACGGCATGATCGCATGGATGCTCGATGGCCCGGATGCCTCCTACGAGGTGCCGCTGCCCGCCCAGGGGGAGGCCAAGCGCGCCATCCTCGACTCGTACACGAAGGAGCACTCGGCCGAGTACCAGGCGCAGGCCTGGATCGACCTCGCTCGCAAGCTGCACAACGAGCGTCCCGAGCTCGGCGACCCGGTGAACATCGAATCGATCGTGCTGCACACGAGTCACCACACGCACTACGTGATCGGCTCGGGCGCGAACGACCCCCAGAAGTACGACCCGCACGCATCGCGCGAGACGCTCGACCACTCGATCCCGTACATCTTCGCCGTCGCCCTGCAGGATGGCACCTGGCACCACGTCGACTCCTACGCCCCGGAGCGCGCGCAGCGCGAGGACACCGTGGCCCTGTGGAACAAGGTCACGACGCTGGAAGACGCCGAATGGACGCGCCGCTACCACTCGAACGACATCACCGAGAAGGCGTTCGGCGGACGCGTGGAGATCACGCTCACCGACGGCACCACCGTCGTCGACGAGATCGCGGTCGCCGACGCGCACCCGCTCGGGGCACGCCCGTTTGTTCGGGAGAACTACATCGCGAAGTTCCGCCTGCTGGCGGAGCCCGTGCTGGAACCCGCCGAGATCGAGCGTTTCCTCGACCTCGTGCAGCGCCTTCCCGAGCTGACGGCTGACGAGGTCGCACAGCTGTCGATCGTCGCGAAGCCCGGTGTGCTGGCCAACGCGCCCGCTCCCAAGGGGCTGTTCTGATGCTGTACTCCACGACCCCGGCGGCCGAGAAGCGGCGGATCCTCCGCGAGCGCCTCGCCACCGGTGAGCTGCTGCGCTTTCCGGGGGCCTTCAACCCGCTCAGCGCGAGACTCATCGAGCGCAAAGGCTTCGAGGGCGTCTACATCTCGGGGGCGGTGCTCTCCGCGGATCTCGGCCTCCCCGACATCGGGCTCACCACGCTGACCGAGGTCGCGGGGCGCGGCCAGCAGATCGCGCGGATGACGGGGCTGCCGGCGATCATCGACGCCGACACCGGCTTCGGTGAGCCCATGAACGTGGCGCGCACGATCCAGACCCTCGAAGACGCCGGCCTTGCCGGCATGCACATCGAGGATCAGATCAACCCGAAGCGCTGCGGTCACCTCGACGGCAAGGCTGTCGTCGACGAGTCCACGGCGACCAAGCGCATCCGCGCCGCGGTCGATGCGCGCCGTGACCCGAACTTCCTCATCATGGCGCGCACGGACATCCGTGCGGTCGAGGGGCTGGATGCGGCGATCGATCGTGCGAAGGCGCTGGTGGATGCCGGGGCGGACGCCATTTTCCCTGAGGCCATGCGCACCCTCGACGAGTTCGAGGCCATGCGGAAGGCGCTGGACGTGCCGATCCTCGCGAACATGACCGAGTTCGGAAAGAGCGACCTCTTCTCGACGGATCAGCTGCGCGACGTGGGAGTGAACATCGTGATCTGGCCGGTCTCGATGCTGCGCATCGCGATGGGCGCGACGGGCCGTGCGCTCGACACGCTGCTCGAAGAGGGCCACCTCACGGGCAAGCTCGACGAGATGCAGCATCGCGCCGATCTCTACGAGCTGGTGGACTACGAGCACTACAACCACTTCGACACGAACGTCTTCAACTTCCGCATCACGAAGGAGTGACCATGACCGATTCCGAGATTCGCAAAGGCCTGGCCGGCGTCGTCGTCGACTACACGGCGATCTCCAAGGTGAACCCCGAGAGCAACAGCCTGCTCTACCGGGGCTACCCCGTGCAGGAGCTCGCAGCGACCCAGCCGTTCGAGGCGATCGCGTACCTGCTGTGGAGCGGTGAGCTTCCGGATGCGGCGCAGCTGGAGGCGTTCCAGAAGCATGAGCGGGCACAGCGCGCATTGGATCCGCGGACCGTGGCGCTGCTCGACACGATGCCGGAGGATGCGCATCCGATGGACATCGTGCGCACGGCGGTCAGCCAGCTGGGCACGTTCGATCACACACTGCACCGTCCCGGCGGATGGACCGACCCCGACCTCGACCTGGGCCGCGCGCTGTACCTGTTCGCGCAGATCCCGACGATCGTCGCCGCGGTGCAGCGTCGTCGCCGAGGGCTCGAGCCGATCGCCCCGCGCGACGACCTCGACTACTCGCGCAACTTCCTCTGGATGACCTTCGGAGAGCTGCCTTCGGACGCCGCGGTCGACGTCTTCCGGGTCTCGATGGTTCTGTACGCCGAGCACTCCTTCAACGCCTCGACGTTCACGGCGCGCGTCATCGCCTCGACCACCTCCGATATGTACTCGGCGGTCGTCGGTGCGATCGGCGCGCTCAAGGGCCCACTGCACGGTGGCGCTAACGAGGCCGTCATGCACATCTTCGACGAGATCGGCACCGCCGAGAACGTCGTCCCGTGGCTGGACAAGGCGCTCGCCGAGAAGCGCAAGATCATGGGCTTCGGTCACCGCGTCTACAAGAACGGCGACTCGCGGGTGCCGACTATGAAGGCGGCGCTGGACGTGCTGCTCGAAGAGTCCGGACGCACGGATCTCGCTGAGCTCTACGCAACCCTCGAGAGCGAGTTCGTGGCGCGCAAGGGCATCTACCCCAACCTCGACTATCCCTCGGGGCCGGCATACAACCTGCTGGGCTTCGACACCGAGGTGTTCACCCCGCTGTTCATCGCCGCGCGCGTGACCGGCTGGACCGCCCATGTGATGGAGCAGGCCGCATCCAACGCGCTCATTCGTCCGCTGTCGGCCTACAACGGCGTCGATGAACGGCACGTCGAGGGCTGAACGTCTGAACGGTACGAGAAGGGCGGATGCTTCGTGGCGAAGCATCCGCCCTTCTGTCAGCGCTGGAGCCAGGGACGCAGCACCTTCGTGACCCAGGGCAGCACCCAGTACGCCATGATCGGCGTGAGGACGAGAGTGGTCGCGAGCACCCGCACCCAGATGTCCAGCGAGCCCCAACCCGGAATCGGGTTCGTCGCGTAGGAGAACGCGAGGTTCACGGGGAAGAAGCCGAGCCAGATGGCGGTGGCCTGCTTCCAGCGCGGGGGAGTGCGCACGAGGGCGACCGTCGTGGTGCCTTCGCCGGTCGGGGCGGGGATCGTGATGCTGCCCGTCGCCGGCTCATCGAACCAGCCCTCGATGCCCGTGCGGCGGCGGCTGCGTTCGCTGATCACGAGTCCGTCGCCGGTGGAGCGCCACCATTCGCGCTCGGGTGACTGCTCCCAGGCGTCGAGTGTCTCTTCGCTGTCGAAGCGATAGAGCATGTGCCAGACATGCGAGTCGGAGCTCTGTCGCACCCAGCCCGAGCCGAGAAAGCCGGGGTAGGTGTTCGCGAGGTTCACCCCGCTCTGCGCCCAGGCCGTCGCTTCGGCGATACGGGTGGGATCGACCTCGCGACGGATCGACACGGTGATCGGTGCGGGGGATGCAGTGACGCGGGATTCGCTGGACATGGTGAGCCTCGGGAAAAGCGTCTCCCCAGTCGCACCCGGGTTGCGGATGCGATGAGGAGACAAGACGACGCGCTCGGGGTTTCCGAGCGCGGGACGCCTCCATTCTACGGATCCCACAGCTGGGCAGATGCTTCATGACGTCGGTGGCACGGGAGGGATCAAGAGGCGTGAAGTGGGCGAATCTGGCAGGGTGGCAGGGTGTCCGCATCCTCGCTCGTGATCCGTGTGTCTCGTTCCGTCGCCGCCATCGCCCTGGCCGCCGTCGTGCTGAGCGGCTGTGCGCCCGCTGCGTCCGAGGCGACGCCGTCGCCCTCCGCGCCGGCCGCGCCCTCCGCGAGCGGAACCCCGACGCCGGAGCCCACCGTGGAGCCGGTCGGTGCAGAGCAGGGGTTCCGCACCTGGCTGGAGCTGTCGCGCATCCCGGATGCTCCCGCGGCCTGCGCGCTCATGACCCCCGCGCTCATCGAGAAGATGCTGGCCGAGGTGGCCGCGAGCGGGATGCCCATGAGCTCCTGTGAAGAGATGATCGCCCTGACGGCCGAGGCCTACCGCGCGACGGGCACCGACGCCGAGGTCAGCATCGCGGTGCAGGAGGAGACGGCGACCGCTGCCACTCTGTTCGTCACCTACGTGAGCTCCGGCAAGTGCGGCACCGTCGTGATGGAGCGTGCCGGAGATGACTGGATCCTCACCGAGCAGTCCGAGGTCTGCGGCGCCTGAGCCGGCCGCACGCGCGATGATGGAGGCATGAGCACGCGCAGAGAAGCCGTCATCGTCGATGTCGTCCGCACCCCGGTGGGGCGCGGTAAGCCGGGAGGAGCACTCTCCGGCGTGCATCCGGTCGATCTCGCCGCGGGGGCGCTCGCGAGCATCCTGGAGCGAAACGGTCTCGACTCTGCTCTCGTCGACGATGTGCTCATCGGATGCGTGAGCCAGGTCGGTGAGCAGGCGATGAACATCGGACGACAGGCCGCGCTCGCCGCAGGTTTCGACGAGCGGGTCCCCGCGACGACGATCGATCGCCAGTGCGGATCGAGTCAGCAGGCGGTGCACTTCGCCGCGCAGGCGATCGCTGCAGGAGACGCGAGCATCATCGTGGTCGGCGGCGTCGAGTCGATGAGCCGCGTGCCGCTCGGGTCCTCCCTGGGCGGAGTGTCGCCGATGTCGCCGCGGCTGCGCGCCCGCTACCCGGAGGGTCTGGTGAACCAGGGCGTCTCGGCCGAGCTGATCGCCCAGCGTTGGGGCTTCGACCGCGCGGTTCTGGATGCCTTCTCGGCGCGGTCGCACCAGCGTGCGGCGCAAGCCTGGGCGGACGGGCGCTTCGCCGACACCGTCATCGCGGTCGAGGAGGCTCCCGACGCCACGAGCGACGAGACGATCCGAGCGACGACGACCGCGGACGGCCTTGCCGGGCTGCCGGTCTCGTTCCGCACGGACGCGCTGGCCGAGCGATTCCCCGAGCTCGAGTGGCGAGTCACCCCGGGCAACTCCTCGCCGCTGACGGACGGCGCCTCGGCGGCGCTGATCATGAGCGCGGAGCGCGCGGCCGAGCTCGGGCTGCGGCCCCGCGCGCGCATCCACGCGATGTCCGTCGTCGGAGACGACCCGCTCATGATGCTCACCGGCCCCATTCCGGCGACGCGCGCAGTGCTCGAGCGTGCGGGCCTGTCGATCGACGACCTGGATGCCTACGAGGTCAATGAGGCGTTCGCCTCGGTTCCGCTGGCGTGGGCGGCGGAGCTCGGTGCGGACGAGGCGAAGCTCAACCCGTGGGGTGGCGCCATCGCGCTCGGACATGCGCTCGGATCCTCGGGAACTCGCCTGCTGGGCACACTGCTCGCCTATCTCGAGCACACCGGCGGTCGCTACGGCCTGCAGACCATGTGCGAGGGCGGCGGCATGGCCAACGCCCTCATCATCGAGCGCCTCTAGGTGGCGTAGCTGCCGTTCGCTGGAACAGGAGGAGACCCCCGCCGACCCGAATTCGGCGGGGGTCTTCGCGGCGTCAACACCGCGGCGGAGGCCCACGACAGGGCGGTCCGCGAAGCACGGAGGACGTACACCCCATCCGGTCGGCGTCTGCGTTCCGCGCTGAGACAGTTCTACGCGGCAAAGATTTCCGTGAGGTAAACAGCGGGCGACAGGCGGGGCGCGCATTCGAAGAGCGATGTTCACCCTGTTCTCGGCCAAAAGGGGGTGAACATTGCTCCCTCAACGAAATAGAAGGGCTCCCTAGTAAATTCTCTGTGATCCGCGTATCCTGATCAGGATGCCAATGACGGCACGAGAGGATCGAGCACAATGATTCGTGAAATCCCCCACTTTGTAGGCGGAAAGCGTGTCCCCACGACGGGCGGTCGCGTCGCGGACGTCTTCGAACCGAGCACCGGGGCCGTTCAGGCACGCGTGCCGCTGGCCACCGCAGACGAGGTGCGCGCCGTCATCGCGAACGCCGAAGCGGCGCAACCGGCCTGGGCTGCCACGAATCCGCAGAAGCGCGCGCGTGTGCTGCTGCGTTTCCTCGAACTCATCCAGGGCGAGATGGACGACCTCGCACGACTTCTCGCGAGCGAGCACGGTAAGACCGTGGACGACGCGAAGGGTGACATCCAGCGCGGTCTCGAGGTCATCGAATTCTGCGTGGGCGCACCGCATCTGCTCAAGGGCGAGTACTCCTCCGGCGCAGGCGCCGGGATCGACGTGTACTCGATGCGCCAGCCGCTCGGCGTCGTCGCCGGCATCACGCCCTTCAACTTCCCGGCCATGATCCCGCTGTGGAAGGCCGGGCCCGCGATCGCCGCCGGCAACGCCTTCGTCCTCAAGCCCAGCGAGCGTGACCCCTCGGTGCCGGTGCGCCTGGCCGAGCTCTTCATCGAGGCGGGGCTGCCCGCCGGCATCTTCAACGTCGTGCACGGTGACAAGGTCGCGGTGGACACGATCCTGGAGGATCCGCGGGTGCAGGCCGTCGGCTTCGTCGGATCGACCCCGATCGCCGAGTACATCTACAAGACGGCCGCGGCGAACGGGATGCGCGCGCAGTGCTTCGGCGGTGCGAAGAACCACCTGATCGTGATGCCCGACGCCGACCTCGACCAGGTCGCCGACGCCCTGATCGGAGCGGGATACGGCTCGGCCGGAGAGCGCTGCATGGCGATCTCCGTGGCCGTTCCGGTGGGGGAGGAGACCGCGGATGCTCTTGCAGCGAAGCTCGCCGAGCGCGTGCGCGACCTGCGCGTCGGTCCCTCTCTCGACGGTGACGTCGACTACGGACCGCTCGTCACTCGAGCCGCCGTCGAACGCGTCGAGGGATACATCCAGCAGGGTGTCGATGAGGGGGCGACGTTGCTCGCCGACGGACGGGGGCTGGTGGTCGACGGGTATGAGAACGGCTTCTACCTCGGGCCGACCCTCTTCGACCACGTCACGACCGACATGGCGATCTACCGGGAAGAGATCTTCGGTCCGGTGCTCGTCATCGCCCGTGCGCACGACTACGAGGAGGCACTGCGGATGGCCTCCGAGCACGAGTTCGGCAACGGGGTCGGCATCTTCACCCGCGACGGCGACGCCGCCCGCGATTTCGCCGCCCGCGTGAACGTCGGCATGGTCGGGGTCAACGTGCCGATTCCCGTCCCGATCGCGTACTTCACCTTCGGGGGCTGGAAGAACTCCGGATTCGGCGACCTGAACCAGCACGGCGCCGACGGCTTCCGCTTCTACACGAAGACCAAGACGGTGACGAGCCGCTGGCCCAGCGGCATCCGCGAGGGCGCCAGCTTCGTCATCCCCACCATGCACTGACCCACCGCCCACAAGGCAAAGGAGCCTCCGATGACCACCGTCACCGCAGAAGAACGCACCGCCATCCTCGACGCCGTGCGCGAGTTCGCGGACACCGAGCTCGCACCGTTCGCCGCCGAGCGCGATGAGAAGCACCTGTTCCCGCGCGAGTCGTTGCAGAAGGGCGGCGAGCTCGGTCTCGGCGGCATCTACGTCAGCGAGGAGCACGGCGGCACGGGACTGGATCGGGCCGACACGGTCGCGATCTTCGAGGAGCTTGCGAAGGGTGACCCCGCCGTCGCCTCGTACATCTCGATCCACAATATGGTCGCCGGCATGATCGACGTCTACGGCGACGACGAGCAACGGGCGCAGTGGCTCCCTCTTCTCACCTCCATGGAGGGATTCGGTGCCTACTGCCTCACCGAACCCGGCGCCGGATCGGATGCCGCGGCGATCGCGACGAGTGCGATCCGCGAGGGCGACGAGTATGTGCTGACGGGGGTCAAGCAGTTCATCTCCGGCGCAGGCGAGGCATCCGTCTACATCGTGATGGCGCGCACGGGAGAACCCGGCGCGAAGGGGATCACGGCCTTCCTGGTTCCCGCCGATTCCGCGGGCCTCAGCTTCGGCGCGCCGGAGAAGAAGATGGGCTGGCACGCGCAGCCCACCCGGCAGGTGATCCTCGATGCCGTCCGGGTTCCCACGGCGAATGTGCTGGCGGGCGAGGGGCGCGGGTTCGGCATCGCGATGTCGGCGCTCAACGGCGGACGCCTCAACATCGCGGCCTGCTCGCTGGGCGGCGCGCAGTGGGCGCTCGATCAGGCCGTGCGCTACGTGCATGAACGATTCACCTTCGGCGACCCTCTGGCCGAGAAGCAGTCGATCATCTTCGCGATCGCCGACATGGAGACGGAGCTGCGGGCGGCTCGTCTCATGGTGCGCGACGGGGCCACCGCGATGGATGAAGGCGCCCCGGACGCAGCGATGCGCTGCGCCGCGGCCAAGCGCTTCGCCACCGATGTGGGGTTCCGCGTCGCGAATGAGGCCCTTCAGCTGCACGGCGGCTACGGGTACCTTCAGGACTACGGAATCGAGAGGGTCGTGCGCGACCTGCGCGTGCATCAGATCCTGGAAGGGACGAACGAGATCATGCGCCTCATCGTCGGTCGTGAAGTTCTGAAGACGGATGCCTCGGCGCCGCGCCTCGCCCCCGCGCAGAGGGCCTCCTGATGGTCACCCGGGTGGCGTTCCTCGGCCTGGGCCACATGGGGCTGCCGATGGCTCGCAATCTCGTCGCCGCCGGCTATGACGTCATCGGATTCGATGTCGTGCCCGCCGCGGTCGACGCGGCTCGCGCCGCAGACATCCCGATCGCGGAGAGCGGCATAGCCGCGGCATCCGACGCTGATGTCGTGCTCACGATGTTCCCCAGCGGTCGGCACGTGATCGACGCCTACGAGAACGGTCTGCTGGCAGCCGCGCGGGCGGACACCCTGTTCATCGACTCCTCGACGATCGCCGTGGACGAGGCGCAGACCGCGCACGAGCTCGCGCTCGCCGCCGGACATCGCAGCATCGATGCACCGGTCTCCGGTGGCGTGGTCGGCGCGGAGAACGGCACGCTCGCCTTCATGGTCGGCGGATCCGAAGAGGACTTCGCGAGCGCGCTACCCCTATTGGAAGTCATGGGCCGAAGGATCGTGCACTGCGGCGGCCCCGGACTCGGCCAGGCCGCGAAGGTCTGCAACAACATGATCCTCGCGGTGTCGCAGATCGCTGTCGCGGAGGCGTTCGTGCTGGGGGAGCGCCTGGGGCTGACGCATCAGGCGCTCTACGACGTGGCATCCAATGCCTCGGGGCAGTGCTGGGCGCTGAGCACGAACTGCCCGGTGCCGGGGCCGGTCCCCACGAGTCCCGCGAACCGCGACTATCAGCCGGGGTTCGCCGGAGCGCTCATGGCAAAGGATCTCGGCCTCGCGCTGCAGGCGATCGAGGGCACGGGAACGGATGCCAGGATGGGGCGACTCGCGCAGGAGCTTTACGCCGCATTCGCCGCGGGCGACGGCGCGAGCCGAGATTTCTCGGGCATCATCACGGACATTCGCGAAGGCACGGTCTAGTCGCCGAATCGAGTGGTCAGTTTCGGCAACTCTCTGCGCGAAAAGTTGCCGAAACTGACCACCCGACGTGAGGTGCGAGATACTGGAGGGGCCGCAGCGTCGCGGCGGAGGGGAGCCGACATGGCGGAGTACGAGACTGTCCTGGTCGAGCAGCGAGGGCGCGTGGGGTGGATCACCCTGAATCGCCCTGACGCACTGAACGCACTGAACGCGCAGGTGTCGCGCGAGGTCTCGCACGCCGCGGCGGCGTTCGATGAAGACCCCGGCGTGGGGGCTATCGTCGTCACCGGATCCGAGCGCGCGTTCGCCGCGGGTGCCGACATCAAAGAGATGGAGGACATGACGGCCGAGCGTATGCTCGCGACCGATCACTTCGGCGAATGGAACACGTTCGCCGCGGTTCGCACCCCCGTCATCGCCGCCGTCTCCGGCTACGCGCTGGGCGGCGGATGCGAGCTGGCGATGATGTGCGACATCATCCTGGCCGCCGACTCCGCGAAGTTCGGACAGCCCGAGATCAACCTCGGCGTCATCCCCGGAATGGGCGGCACGCAGCGACTGATCCGCGCCGTCGGCTACTACAAGGCCGCCGAACTCATCCTGAGCGGTCGGATCATGGACGCCGCCGAGGCGGAGCGCAGCGGCCTCGTGTCGCGCGTGGTTCCCGCCGCGGATCTGCTCGCCGAGGCATCTGCACTCGCTGAGTCCATCGCCGCGAAGTCACTGCCCTCCGTGTACGCGGCGAAGGCGGCCCTCGACACCGCGATGGAGACGACCCTCGCTGAGGGACTGGCGCACGAGAAGACCGCGTTCGCAGCCCTCTTCGACACCGCCGATCAGAAGGAGGGCATGTCCGCCTTCCGTGAGAAACGTCCGCCAGAATTCCGACACCGATGAGCATGACGATCGACACGACCCTGCCGGACGACAACGATCTGGAGCTGCCCGAGCGCGACCGTCGCGCCCTTGTGGAGTGGACAGTCGCGTGCGCGGAACGGCTGCTGCCGCTGTACCTCGCCGCGCGCCCGGATGACACGCGGCCCCGCGACGCGCTCGACGCGGCGCTTTCGTTCCTCAGCGGCGAGCTGAGCATCGACGAGGTGCGCGAGAGTGCGTTCGCCTGCCATGCCGCCGCGCGCGAGGTCGAGGATCCTGCGGCTAGTGCCGCCGCACGGGTCTGCGGGCAGGCTGCCGCGGTCGCGCACATGGCCGGCCACAGCCGCCAGGTGCCTCGGCACACGGCCAAGGCCTTCCCCGACGACCGGTCTCGCCGCGACGAAGAGCTCGCCTGGCAGCGGATGAACATTCCCACGCGTTACGACCGCTACGTCTACGAGGGCGACTGACCCTTTTCGACGCATAGAGTGGACGGTGCGACCCCTCGGCGGCGACTGCGCAGCATCCGCTCGAGCTCATGGCAGACGGAGTGAATCACAGTGCACAAGGCTTTCGACGAGACCACGATCGCAGACCTGCAGGAGCAGGGGAGCCTGAAGTGGAGCCACTTCCCGGACACGATCGGCGCGTTCGTCGCCGAGATGGACTTCGGCACTGCTCCCGCCGTGCGGGATGCGATGCACGCGGCCATCGATCGCGGGCAGCTCGGCTATCTGCCGCAGCACCTGCTCACTGGCCTCGGTGAGGCGACCGCCGCCTGGCACCGCGATGCCTATGGCTGGGAGATCGACCCGGCTCGCGTGCACCACGCCTCGGATGTGCTGAACGCGCTTGAGGTCACGATCCGCCACTACTCGACCCCGGGGTCGGCCGTGATCGTGCTGACGCCGTCGTACATGCCGTTCCTGCGCGTGCCGAAGGAGTGCGAGCGCGAGATCATCGAGGTCCCGATGGTCGTTCGCGACGGTCGCTACGAGATGGATCTGGACGGCATCGAGCGGGCGTTCGAGGCCGGCGCGAATCTCTTCATCCTGTGCAACCCGCACAACCCGGTCGGGACGGTGTTCCGCCGCGACGAGCTGCTCGCGCTGAGCGAGGTCGTCGAGCGCCATGGCGGACGCGTGTTCTCCGATGAGATCCATGCGCCGCTCATCTATCAGGGCGGCACGCACGTGCCCTATGCGAGCCTGACGCCTGAGACGGCCGCGCACACCGTGACGGCGACGTCGGTGACGAAGGCGTGGAACATCCCCGGGCTCAAGTGTGCGCAGCTCATCTTCAGCAATGATGCGGATGTCGCGACGTGGAACGAGGGTGCGCAGGTGGCACGCAGTTCGGCGAGCACGATCGGCGTCATCGCGAGTATCGCCGCGTACAACGATGGCCGTGAGTGGCTCGACGGTGTCATCGAGTACCTCGACGGCAACCGTCGCGAGCTGCACGCGCAGCTGGCCGAACACCTGCCCGAAGTGACCAGCACAATGCCGGAGGGTACGTACATCGCGTGGCTGGACGCGCGCGCTCTGGGGCACGAGAACGCTTCGGTCTTCTTCCGCGAGGCGGCAGGGGTCGCGCTGACGGATGGTGTCGCCTGCGGACGTGGCTACGAGAACTACCTGCGCTTCATCTTCGCGACGCCGCGTCCGGTCATCACCGAGGCCGTGCGCCGTATGGCGGCGGCCGTTCACGGCTGAGCTACGGCGACAGCGGTTCGGGTTGCGGCCTCGGATCGGCGAAGTCGCCCGCGTTCTTGCGCATGCGCGCGACGATCGCGACGAGGTCGGTGGCGTCGTCTTCGCTGATGCCCGGGTCGGCGAAGACCTCGCGGTTGAGGGCGTCGGTGGCGTCCTCAACGAGCGTGCGTCCCGTGGGGGTGAGCTCCAGCAGGGCCGCGCGTCCGTCGTGCGGGTGCTTGTGGCGAGCAACCAGGCCGTCGCGCACGAGGCGGTCGGCCGTGCTCGACACGCTCGTGGCGTGCACCTGCAGACGGGCCACGACGCTCGACAGCGGCAGGCGTCCTTCGCGGCTGAACGCCAGCAGCCGCAGCACCTCGTAGCGGGCGAAGGACAGCTCGAAGGGCTTCAGGGTCGATTCGACGCGGGCGAGGAGCAGCTGCTGCGCGCGCATGACCGAGACGACGAGAGACATGCCGCCCGCGGCATCCGTCCATCCGTGCGCGAGCCACTGCCGCTTCGCCTCGGCGAGCGGATCGACAGGCAGCGGGTGCGATCGGGCCACGGCTCTACGGTACCGGCAGGGTGGTCGATTTCTGCGTCGTGGCGAACGGGCGGATGTCTACCTTGAACCTGAGTCGCAGAGTAGATGAGACTGAGTCTCACCGGCTAGAATCGAGAATCAAGAGCGTCGTGAGGAGTAGTCGATGAAGATCTTCGTCCTGGTCAAAGAGGTGCCTGACACCTATGGCGACCGCACACTGAGCCTTGCGACAGGACTCGCTGAACGCGGAGCGAGTGACGCCGTGCTCGACGAGATCACCGAGCGGGCACTGGAAGTCGCCCTCGTGACCGCCGCGGCGAATCCGGGTTCAGAGGTCGTCGCCGTGTCGATGGCTCCCGAGACAGCGACGGCCTCGGTCCGCCGCGCTCTCGCGATCGGTGCGGATTCGGCGGTGCACATCGCCGACGAGGCGTTGCGCGGGGCCGACCTGGGCGTCACAGCGAAGGTCCTCGCGGCAGCGATCCGCCGCGGCGCTCCCGACCTCGTCATCACCGGCAACCTCTCCACCGACGGCTCGGGCGGTGTGCTTCCGGCGATGCTCGCCGAGCACCTCGGCTTTGCGCAGGTCACGGCGCTGAGCGCGGTGCAGGTCAGCGCGGACGCCGTCACGGGCACCCGCGCCACGGACTTCGGCGCGCAGGAGGCATCCGCGCCTCTGCCTGCGGTGATCTCGATCACCGAGGCGCTGCCGGACGCTCGCTTCCCGAACTTCAAGGGCATCATGGCGGCGAAGAAGAAGCCGCTCGAGGTGCTGAGCCTCGCCGACCTCGACGTCGATATCGACCCGGCGGTCGCGCCGCAGGCGATCCTGACGGCCGTCGCCGAGAAGCCTGCCCGCGCCGCGGGCGTCAAGATCACGGATGAGGGTGACGCCGGCACACAGCTGGTCGAGTTCCTCGTGCAGAACCGGCTGGTGTGAGGACCATCATGAGCTACCCCGCAGACGCAATCCTTGTTCTCGTCGACGTGACCCCGACCGGTGACGCGGCACCCTCCACGGCAGCCCTCCTCGGTGCCGCCGCACAGATCGGCACGCCGGTCGCGCTCGTAGCGGCTCCGGCGGGCACCGCCCAGGCTGCGGTCGACGCCGCCGGATCCGCGGGTGCCGCCGTCGTGCTGACGGCCGACGCGGATGCCACAGCGCTGACCGTTCCCCTTGTCGATGCGCTGCAGGCGGCGGATGCCCTCGTGCGCCCGGACGCCATCCTGGTCTCGAACTCGATCGCCGGCCGTGATGCCGCCGGCCGCTTCGCGGCCCGCGCCGAGCGTGCACTGCTGGTCGACGCGATCGGCGTCTCCCGTGACGATGAGGGCATCGTCGCGCATCACTCCGTCTATGGCGGGGCTTACCTCACGGACTCGGCGGCGACCTTCGGCGCTCCGGTCATCACCGTGCGCCAGGGAGCCATCGATGCTCGTGCGGAGGCGCAGCAGGCGCAGGTCGAGGAACTCTCTGTCACCGCTTCCGGTGCCGCCGCAGCGTCCGTCGGCGCGATCGAAGCGGTCGAGGCGACATCCTCGCGTCCGGATCTCCGCGGCGCAGCGCGCGTGGTCTCCGGCGGACGTGGGCTCGCCTCGAAGGAGAAGTTCGTGCTCGTCGAGCAGCTCGCCGACGCCCTGGGCGCCGCCGTCGGCGCATCCCGTGCCGCTGTCGATGCCGGGTACATCCCGCAGTCGCATCAGGTCGGCCAGACGGGCGTCTCGGTCTCGCCGCAGCTCTACATCGCCCTGGGCATCTCGGGCGCGATCCAGCACCGCGCAGGAATGCAGACGGCGAAGACGATCGTCGCGATCAACAAGGATGGCGAGGCGCCGATCTTCGATGTCGCCGACTTCGGCATCGTCGGCGATCTGTTCACGGTCGTGCCGCAGGTGATCGAGGCACTCGAAGCCCGGAAGAAGTAGTCATGGTCGAGCGGATGCTGCGCCGAGGCCTGCCACGTGTCGCCGGAGGCGATCCGTGGCCGCCCGCGCTGGCCGTCGAGGTCGGGGTGAGCGCCGACGCGCCCGCCGAGTCCACCGCGCCTGCGCCTGGGGTCCCGGAAACTCCGGTCTCCGCAGACCTGAGTGCTGCAGAAACGGGACCGCTCGCAGAGCAGAGCCCAGCGGTCCCGGAAACTCCGCCGGTGCCTGCGAAAGCGGGACCACTCGGCGCGATGCGTCGCGGGCTGCCGCGCGTCGCCGACGGTGAGCCGTGGCCCCCTGCTGGCGCCGCATCGCCGGCGGGTACGCCCTCGCCAGCGGTCCCAGAAACTCCGGTCTCCGCAGGTCCTGGCGCTGCAGAAGTGGGACCGACCGTGGAGCAGAGCCCAGCGGTCCCAGAAACACCCGCGGCGGTAGCTGCGAATCCCGCGCAGGCGGGACCGGCCGCGACCATGCGCCGCGGGCTGCCGCGCGTCGAAGGGGGCGAAGGGTGGCCACCCGCCGGGCTCACCGCTCGCGTCGCGGTGGCCGAAATGGCGACGAATGCGCCGTCCGTGCCGGCATCCGAGGTCGCGGAGGTCCCCGCTGCCGCACCCGCCGCCGTGGCTCTCACGCGCGATGTCTCGACACCGCTGCCGTTCCGTCGAACGGTCTGGCAGGGTACGGCGCCGCGCCATGCGGTCGAACCAGAGCCCGAGGCATCCCGCTTCCGCCCCACCTGGCCGCAGGTGCTGGGCGGACTCATGGGAGCCGCCGCCCTGGGCATCATAGCGGGCGCGGGCATCGCGCTCGTGCGGGCGCTGCTGAGCATGTCGTTCATGCAGGACTTCCTGGCGGCGTTCCCCGGCGAATACCACCTGCCGGAGGGCACGCAGCCCGGCTTCCCCGCCTGGATCGGCTGGCAGCACTTCTTCAATGTGTTCCTCATGGTGCTGATCATCCGCTCGGGTCTGCGGGTGCGCAGCGAGAAGCGTCCGACGGTCTTCTGGGCACCGCGAGGCAACGCGAAGGGCAAGATCAGCCTGACGCTCTGGTTCCACCAGGCGCTCGACATCCTGTGGCTCGTCAACGGTGTCATCTTCGTCGTCCTGCTCTTCGTGAGCGGCCACTGGGTGCGCATCGTGCCGACGAGCTGGGAGGTCTTCCCGAATGCGCTGTCGGCGCTGCTGCAGTACATCTCGTTCGACTGGCCGACCGAGAACGGCTGGGTGAACTACAACAGCCTGCAGCAGCTGGCCTACTTCACGACCGTGTTCATCGCGGCTCCGCTCGCGGCGATCACCGGATTCCGCATGTCGGGGATGTGGCCCAAGAAGGCCGAGAAGCTCTCGAAGGCGTACCCGGTCGAGTGGGCGCGGACGCTGCACTTCCCGATCATGCTCTACTTCGTGGCGTTCATCTTCGTGCACGTGATGCTCGTGGTCCTCACCGGGTTCCTGCGGAACCTGAACCACATGTACGCCGCACAGGACGCCGTCACGTGGACCGGCTTCTGGGTCTTCGTCGCATCGATGGTCGTCATCGTCGGCGCGTGGATCGCGGCGAGACCGATCGTCCTCGCGCCGATCGCCAAGGTCTTCGGCAACGTCAGCGGGCGCTGAGCGCACAGACGAAGTGAGGGGCGGATGCTGTGCCGCATCCGCCCCTCATTCTTGCGAAGATGATCAGCGCACGAAGCGCACCTCGGTGAGCGTCTCGCCGAGGAAGGGCTCGGTGTGCGTGGCGCCGTCGAGGGTCATGCCGTTGCGCGTGTAGAAGCGGTGCGCGCGGGGGTTGTCGTCGGCCACCCAGAGGTAGACCGGCTCGTCCTTCTCGATCGCCGCATCGAAGAGGCGCTGGCCGATGCCGGTGCCGTGCCACTCCTCAAGCAGGTAGATGAAGTACAGCTCGCGGAACGCGGGGGCATCCTTGTCGCGGGCAGGACCCGAGCCCACGAAGCCCACGATCTCGCCGTCGACGAGGGCGGCGCTCATGCGGAAGTCGGGACCCTGGGCGGCCCAGTGCGTCCAGAGCTCTGCCATGCGACGGGGCGACACGTTCTTCAACGCGGCTTCGCTGATCAGGTGGTCGTAGGTCTCGTGCCAGCACTGGGCATGGACGCGACCGAGGGCTTCCGAATCGACATCACGGACCGGACGGACAATGACTTCAGGCTGGGCAACGGCGCTCATGCCGCGACTCTACGCTCGCGACGCCCCGACACGAAATCGAGACGAAATCCAGGGCGAGAAGCGCGAGGCCATCGGGTCTCTCTGTGCGTTCTCTACAACGGAATGTCGGTTCTGTGCGGTGATTGCTACGCTCGCACCTCGTGAACGTGATCTGGCGCACTCTCCTGACGATCCTCGGCGCACGACGACGTGTGCGACGCGAAGGGCACATCGACGCGACCGCCGTCGGCAGCATCCGCCTCACCACCCTGCCGACAGATCTCGACATCCTGCGGCACATGAACAACGGCCGGTACTTGTCGCTGTTCGACCTCGGACGCTGGGACCTGCTCATTCGCACCGGCCTCTTCGACGCGATGAAGGAGCGCGGCTGGTACGCCGTGGTGTCGAGCGAGACCGTCACCTTCCGCAAGTCTCTGGAGCTCTGGCAGCGCTTCGATGTCGAGTCGCGCTTCATCGGTCATGACGACAAGGCGCTGTTCCTGGAGCACCGCGCGGTGGTCGACGGTGAGGTCTATGCGCGCGTGATCGTGCGCGCGCGGATGCTGCGGCGCAGCGGTGGCACGATCTCGCATGAAGAACTCTTCGGTGCGCTCGGACGCCCAGAGGGCGTCCCCGACATCGACGAGTGGATCCACGACTGGGCCGTCGCCAGCGCCCTGCCGCCGACGAAGAAGCCCGCGCCGAGCGTCTGGGCGTGATGCGTCCGCGTCGTCAGCTCGTCGGCGCCTGTCGGCGGGCGAGCGTGCGGCGCAGCGCCGGTCCGAAGAGCGCGACGAGAGTGGCGAAAAACGCCCAGAGCGCGAGGGCGGTGAGCGCGACATTGCCTGCGAGCGCCAGCCCGTCCACGGTGGTGGGGAGCGGGGCGACGCGATCGCCGATGATCCGGACGACCGTCGGATAGTCCGAGAACGTATATCGACTGAGGTCCTGGTGGTACCAGGGGATCGGCCATCCGAACGCGACGCTGCGCATGGCCTCAGCCGAGCGCACCGTCACCGGAACCATGTGTGCGATCGTCCACGTCGTCGCGAGTGCGGCGAACAGCAACCCGGCGATCATCGCGATCCGCTGCGACCAACGCCCGTGCAGCGCCCGCGTTGATACGCGCTCGGGGGAGTCAGGCTGCGTCATTCCAGGCCTCCAGGAAAGCGCGCTTCTGTGGCGTGGCATCGCGGATCTCGGCCGGATCGCCCGCGCGCGCGGCGGAGAAGCAGAGGGTGTCGCCCGGCCATTCGACGCAGACCCGCTCGTTGCCGTCGGACAGCGCCCGCAATGCCCGCGCGGAGGAGACCAGAGCAGACTCCGACGGTGGGGTGCGGAGCCCGAGGTCGAGGGAGATTCCCTGCACGGTGCTGACGGAGGTGACGCCATCGTCCGCGGCGAGGGCGTTCACCAGAGAGAGGCGCTCGGCGAGGTCGTCGGGCGTCGCCGTGACCCGCAGCGACGGCGCATCGGCGGGCCCGACTGTCACTTCGAGGGTGGAGAACTCCGCTGCTTCCGGGGCGTCCGAGAGAGCTGCGCCGAATGTGCCGGCGCTCTCGCGCGAGTCGAATCGGAACGATGCCGTGCGATCGTCGGTCCAGACCGCGAGGAGCCCCGTGTGCGCGGCGGCGTCGAGACCGGAGAGCAAGGCTCGCGTGGTGGCCCCACTCGCCCCTGGCGCCAGCGTGACCAGATCGCTCTGCACGAACACGTCGACGGGCGCGCCATCGAGGAGGGAGGCCGCGAGAGTCGCTGCGGCGCCCGCGTCGTTCTCGTCGGGCACTTTCAGGGTCAGCTCGGTCGCCGACACCCGGAACGCGCGGAGGGGCAGGGCGGCGAGGATCCCGCCGTACACCTCGCGCGCCGTCTGCAGCCACGGTCCCGGTCGTCCCTCGACGTGCACGGCGACAGAGGCGTCGCCGGGAGTCTCCACCGTCAGCGCGGCATTCCGCGCGGCGGCGGGCAGCGCCTTCTCCGACTCGGCGAACAGGGCGAACACGTCCGTGGGTGCGGCGACGACCAGGCTCACGTGATCGACCGTGCGCCGAGAGTCCGAGGAGCGAACGGCGCCGGAGACGACACGCGAATCAGAGTGATAGTTCTCGACAAGGTCGAGCACATCCTCGTTCGCGGGGCGGTCGATCAGAACGGGGAAGCGCCATCCATCGGCGTCGAGGTCGATCCGGTAGCGCGGATCCGACGCATCGCCGATCAGGTCTTCTCCGAACCCCCGCACGTCCTCAGAGAAGGCGCGCCTCTGCGCGTCATCCAGGTCGGGGCGAAGGAAGACCGTGCCGCCCACGCCACCGGTGAAGGGCATGTTGTCGGCGGTCGACAGGTCGAGGCGCTCGACCGCCGGGGCATCCGCGAACTCCCGGGTGAAGTCCGCGACCTCCGCGCTTCCTGCCAGACAGCCCGTGAGAGACATCGCGGCTGCGCATGCCACGGCGACGGCCAGCAGGCGTTTCGGTCTCGACATTCGGCGCATCCTGCCTCACTCTAAGCGACGAGATCGCGCGCCGTGCGCGGTAGCGTAGGCGCGTGCTCTCGATTCTGCCGACGTTCGGTCGCGTGCTGTGGCGGCACTGGCCCGCCCTTCTCGCATGGGCGCTGATCGGTGAGCTTGGCAGCTATGCCGCGATCGAGATCTCGGGTTTCGTCGGCGCGTACACCTCCGTCGGCGGTCTGCTCCTGCTGCCGCTCGCGGTGCTCGTGCGACTGGTGAGCTTCGTGGCGATGTTCCTCGTCATCCGCGATGCCCTGCAGAACCTTCAGGCGCTGGCTCCTGTGCCAGCATCGCCCGCGGAACGGCGCAGAACCTTCGTCGATGCGCTGCTGCTCAGCATCCTGCCGTTCTTCGCTGTCTATGCGGCATGGGGGATGCTGCGCGATGACGTCACGGCATACTCCGAGCGTGCGCTGGAGGTGCGGCAGGGGCTTCGCTTCGAGTCGATCCTGAATGGCTCGACGCTGGCAGAGGACGCCGTCACCAACATCGCCTTCAGCCCCCTGACGGTGTCGATCGTGCTGGTCGCCTTCTCCGCGCGCTGGCTGGTGAAGCGCTTCGCGGAGCGGCTTCCGAAGATCGCCGCGGTCATCTCTGTCTACCTCGAGGCCGCCTGGGTCTTCTTCACCGCCTTCTTCGTGTCGAACGCCATCGGCTCAGTGACCGGATGGATCGACAGCCGCATCGCCACGCAGTGGCTGGCGGATGCGCGGCAGTGGTTCAGCGATCAGCTCGTGCCGGTCGCCTGGATCTGGGACTTCGTCGAATGGGCACTGGGCGCGATCGGCGGTGTGATCCTGGAGCCGCTCGCCTGGCTCGCGATCGCGGGCGTCATCTACGGTCAAGCGATCGCGCCGGAGCGGCTGCGCGTGAAGTTCCGTTCCGTGGAGGCCGCGAAGGGGCGCTACGAGCGCGTGCCCGAGGTGGTGCGTGCGCGCATCGATGACGTCGCGGACGACTTCATCGGGCGCTTTCGGCCGATCGGTCGATCGCTGCTGTTGATGTTCCGTTCTGGGCCGCTGCTGCTTGCGGGTTTCGTGTTCGCGCACGCCCTGCTGATCTTCGTGGAGAACTCCATCAAACCGGCGATCGTGCTGCTGTTCGGACCACAGGACCTCTACACGTTCTGGATCGTCGCCGACACCTTGATCTTCACGCTCGTGGCGCTGCTCATGGAGCCGCTGCGCGTCATCGTCGTCGCAGTCTTCTATGACGCGACCCTGGGCGGTCTGCGCAGGTCGGTCGCCGCAGAAGCGACGAAGGCGGATGCTGCCGCGCAACCGCCCGCCGCCGCGCAACCACCCAGTCCTGCGGGCCCGGCTACGGATCGATCGTGAAGCGGATGAACTCCGGACTCGTGAGTGTGTCGATCTCGACCCAGTAGGGCCCCTCTGCGTCGTCGGGCACGACGAACGGCACGAAAATGTCGAACGGCGCGGACTGATCGGCCAGACAGTCGGTGGGCTCTTCGGAGTCCGAGGGCAGACCGATCTCGGTGCGGACCTGCGTCCAGCGGCGGCCGGTGCGCTGCTCGACGAGTTCCGGAGCCTCGCAGTTCGTCTTCTCACCCTGCACATCGACGGGAATCTGCACGAGGATCAGGCTGCTGCCCGGTGGAACATCGAAGCCCTCGTCCGTCGCGAACGCCTTGGACTTCACCGGTCCCCAGATCGCGTCGGCGTGCGTGACGACGCCGTCCTCGTCCTGGTCGATCGCGATCACGGGCCGTCCAGAGAAGTATCCCCACCATTCGTAGGAGCCGATCACGCCCACCGCGACGGGAAACAGGACGGCCACGGCCCCCAGGGCGAGTCGATTGCGGCGCCACCAGGTCTCGCGCGGGGGCGCTGCCGGCGCAGCATCCGCGCTCGCCGGTGCTACGAGCGGTGGGGCCAGCGGCGGCGCAAGCGGGTTCTGAGCGTCTTCGGGAAGAGTCATCGTGCCGACCAGCCGTTCGGGAGCAGCTCGGCGTCGGCGGCGACGGGAAGCGCATCGAGGTCGATGGGCACCTGGATGACCGAGTCGCCACGGGTGTCGCTGCCGGTCGAGAACGAGAGGACGGCGGTTCCGGTGAGCGCGCCCTCCGGAAGCTCGAACGCGACGCTGCCGGAGCGCGGCACACCGGCCACGAGCCGCTGCCCGAAGAACGATTCCATGCGTTCGCTCGCCCGGAATGTCAGGTCGCCGATCTGAAGGGTCACCCCGCGCAGTCCGGCGGCCGACGAGACCACGGCGGCGGCGTCGAGGTCGACGACGAGCCAGGTGCCCGGGGCCTGCCAGGTCGGTGTGGACGCCCCTCGCGCGGCGCGCACATCAGTCACGGTCGCGACGATGTTGCGTCCGCCCGCTTCCTCGCCGATCTGGGCCGTGACCACGTGCGCGGGTTCGATCGCGTACTCCGGCGGAGTCGCAACGCCCACACCCCAGGCCGCGACCAGGAGGACCGCCGCTCCCGCCCACGGGGCGGCGCGGCGCAGCCAGGTCTGCGCGGTCATGGCGTCGCCTCCACGTAGGCGGTGCCGAGCCCGATGTCGTCGACCGTCACCGTGACGTAAGCGCCGGTGCGAAGGTCCGTCCAGTACTCGCCGCTGACGACCATCGTGCCGACCGTCTCGACGGCGGTGGGCAGTCGGAGGCGGATCTCGTCTCCGTCGTGGAGCGTGTCGGCGGCGACCTGCCACGACAAGATGAGGCGTACGGGCACGTTCGGCTGCAGGTAAGGATTGAAGTTCGGCTCGTCGATGCGGGCGACGCTGGCATCTCCGTTGAGGATGCTGGTGGTCTCGTCGACATCACGCGTCTCGACATCGACGAGCGTGATTCCCCGCGCAGCGTCGTAGCCGTAGGACGTTCGTGCTTCCTCGTCACGGTTGACGACATCCAGCACCACCGTCAGCACGCGGTCATCGCCATCGTGTGCCGGAGAGACGCCTGATCCGCTGCGCTCATCTGCGAGCTCGGCGCTCACGACGGTCATCTCCAGCTCGGCGCCGAGGAACATCTGCCCCGCGCTGAGCTCGGGGATCGCGGGCTTCGCGACTTCGGCGGCGCCGCCGAAGGCAGCCGTCGCGCCCAGGAAGGCGAGCGTGCAGATCGTCGCGATCCACTTCGTTGGCACGCGATCGTTGACCGCGCGCGCCCAGCGGCGGGGCGACCACCTCGGGGGAGCGGATGGCGGAGCAGCAGCAGCGGGGGCTGCAGCATCCGCGCCGCCTGCGCTCTGCTCACTCGTCACGCCACACAGCCTAAAGCCGCGAGCGTGAGATTCTGCGCGCCGCCGGGGTGTGCAGAGAACAAGGCCGCGACGCAGGGGGATGATGGAACCACCGCCCGATGCCGTGCGGACCGTTCGATGAGAAAGACCCGATCGCTCTGATGCCGCAACCACTGTCCGACGAGACCCGAGAACGCGCCGAGAAGGCGATCGTTCTGACGCAGCGGTGGATCGCGGAAGCATCCGTCGCCGAGGTGGATCCTGCGGCCGAGCGGCTCGCCGGGGTGCTGCACGACCCGCAGGGGCTGCCGTTCACGGTCGGCTTCATCGACGGCGTCATGCGCCCTGAGAGCCTCGCCGCCGCTGCGACGCAGCTCAGCAGGGTCGCCCCGCTCGCCCCGGGCTTTCTGCCCTGGTATCTGCGCGCGGCTGTGCGCGTGGGAGGTGGCGTCGCGCCGGTTCTGCCGACGCCGGTCGTGCCGATCGCCCGGCGGATGCTGCGCGAGATGGTGGGCCACCTCGTGGTGGATGCCCGCCCGAAGAAGCTGGGGCCGGCTCTCGCGCGGATTCGAGAGAACGGCTCGCGGCTCAACCTCAATCTCCTCGGAGAGGCCGTGCTCGGCGAGAAGGAGGCGCAGCGTCGACTCGATGGCATCCACGAGCTCATCCGCCGAGCCGACGTGGACTACGTCTCGGTGAAGGTCTCGGCGATCGCCAGCCGCCTGTCGATGTGGGCGTTCGACGATGTCGTCGAGGATGTCGCCGCTCGTCTGCTGCCGCTGTACCTGACGGCCGCGAGCGATGGCACCTTCATCAACCTCGACATGGAGGAGTACCGCGACCTCGATCTGACGATCGCGGTGTTCACGCGGATTCTCGAAGACCCCCGCCTGAAGAATCTCGAAGCGGGGATCGTCCTGCAGGCGTACCTGCCCGATGCCCTTCCCGCGCTGCGGGAGCTCACCGCCTGGGCCGTCGATCGTGTCGAGCACGGCGGCGCGCGCATCAAGGTGCGTCTCGTCAAGGGCGCGAACCTCGCGATGGAACGCGTCGAGGCCACGATGCACGGCTGGGCGCGTGCCCCCTATGACCGCAAGGCAGACACGGACGCGAACTATCTGCGGTGCCTGAACGAGGCGCTGCGTCCGGAATCGACGAAGGGCGTGCGCATCGGCGTCGCCGGGCACAACCTGTTCGACGTCGCCTATGCGTGGCTGCTCGCCGGCGACCGTGGGGTGCGCGACAGCGTCGAGTTCGAGATGCTGCTGGGCATGGCAGAGGGCCAGGTGCGCGCGGTCAGCCGCGAGGTCGGTCGGGTTCTGCTGTACGTGCCGGTCGTGAAGCCCGCGGAGTTCGATGTCGCGATCAGCTACCTCGTGCGTCGCCTGGAAGAGAACGCCTCAGACGAGAACTTCCTCTCCTCGGCGTTCCGGCTGCACGCGGATGCTGCGCTCTTCGACCGCGAATGCGAGCGCTTCGTCTCCTCCCTGGAGCGATCCTTCGACACGACCCTGCCGATCGGACCGCGGCGTACGCAGAACCGTCTCGCGCCGGTGCACGAGTCCTTCGCACGCCCGCTGGACAACGCCGAGGCGGATGTGGCAGAGCTGACCGCCGCGGTTCTCGGCATCGGACAGGATGCCCGCGACGACGACGGTTACGTCGAGACCGCCGTGTACTCGTCGCGAGAGCATTCGCCGCTCGTCTCCGCGTTCGGTGATCCGCTGGCGCTGCCGCAGGGAGCCCCTGGCTTCCTGAACACCGCCGACAGCGACCCCGCGCTTCCCTCGACGCGCGAGTGGGCGCGGGGAATCCACGCCCGCATCGCGGAGTCCGCACTCGGTGAGGCGACGGTGCGCGCCGCGCGCATCAAGGACGCGGAGACCCTGGAGCGGACGATCGTGCGCGCCGCTGCGGCCGGCGCCGAATGGGGTGCGCGCCCCGCCGCGGAACGCGCCGAACTTCTCTCCCGCGCCGGTGTGGTGCTGGAAGCGCACCGTGCAGAACTCATCGAGGTCGCTGCATCCGAGACCGGCAAGGTTCTCTCAGAGGCCGATGTCGAAGTTAGCGAGGCGATCGACTTCGCCCGCTACTACGCAGCGAAGGCCAAAGAGCTCGACACGATCGCGGGTGCCGCGTTCGTGCCGGCGGCTCTCACGGTGGTCACGCCGCCCTGGAACTTCCCGCTCGCGATCCCCGCGGGCGGCGTGCTCGCCGCGCTCGCCGCAGGATCTGCGGTCGTGCTGAAGCCGGCGCACCAGGCGCGGCGCTGTGCCGCCCTGCTCGCCGAAGCGCTCTGGGAAGCCGGCATCTCGCGGGACGTGCTGACACTCGTCGACCTCGATTCGCGCGACCTCGGACAGCACCTCGTCGCGCACCCGAGCGTCGATCGGGTGATCCTCACCGGCTCGTGGGAGACCGCGGCGCTGTTCCGCAGCTGGCGTCCGGACCTGCCGCTGCTCGCCGAGACGAGCGGCAAGAACGCGATCATCATCACGCCCTCCGCGGACGTGGATCTCGCGGTCGCCGACCTCGTCAAGAGCGCGTTCGGGCACGCCGGGCAGAAGTGCTCGGCGGCGTCGCTGGCGATCCTGGTCGGACCCGTCGGGCGGTCGAAGCGCTTCGCGCGACAGCTGTCGGATGCGGCGCGCTCGATCCGCGTCGGCCTGCCGAGCGACCCGCGGGCTGAGATGGGGCCCGTGATCGAGAAGCCGACGGGCAAGCTCGCGTGGGCGCTGAACACGCTCGAAGCGGATGAGCAGTGGCTGCTGAAACCGCAGTCGCTCAGCGAGGACGGGAAGCTCTGGAGCCCCGGCATCCGCGTCGGCGTGCAACCGGGCTCACGCTTCCACCAGGAGGAGTTCTTCGGGCCGGTGCTGGGCATCATGCATGCGCCGTCGCTCGCGAAGGCCATCGAGTTGCAGAACGGGGTCGCGTACGGGCTGACCGCAGGGTTGCACACCCAGGACCCGGAGGATCTCGGGTTCTGGCTGCGCCGCGTCGAGGCCGGAAATCTGTACGTCAATCGCGGCATCACCGGGGCGATCGTGCAGCGGCAGCCGTTCGGCGGATGGAAGCGCTCGGCCGTCGGGCCCGGGGCGAAGGCAGGCGGCCCGAACTATCTGATCGGACTCGGCTCGTGGAAAGCGACGAGCGGCGGGGCGCCGTCGAGCACACTGCATCTGCGCGGGCTCGACACCCGGATCACGGCGCTCATCGAGGCCGCGCAGCCGTCGCTGGACTTCGACGGCTTCGAATGGCTGCGCCGTGCGGCGCTCGCCGATGCCGTCGCCTGGGATCGGGAGTTCGGGAGGGTCCGTGACGTCTCTCGCCTCGGCGTGGAACGCAACCTCTTCCGCTATCGCCCCGTGCCGGTCGCCGTGCGGGCTGCGGGCGATGCGCCATGGCGGGAGCTGCTGCGTGTCACGATCGCCGCGATCCGGGCGGGTTCGGACTTCACGCTGTCGACGCCGGTCGGTCTTCCGGCTGCCGTGCGCCGCGTGCTCGGGGAGCTGAGAGTTCCGGTGTCGGTCGAGACGGACGACGAGTGGATCGAGCGGATGCGTCGTCGCGGCGATGCCGTCGGGATCGATGCGGATGCCACGGGCGATTCCGTCGTCGCGGTGCCCGCGGCGCGCACTCGCATCATCGGCGGGGCGGCAGCTGTCGCAGCACTCCACCGGGCGCTCGCGGAGGCCGTCGACGGCGATCCTGACCTCGCGGTGTACGACGGAGAGGTCACGACGGCCGGCCGTATCGAGCTGCTGCCGTTCGTGCGGGAGCAGTCGATCGCGATCACGGCACATCGCTTCGGGCATCCGGATGCCTGGTCGGAGGACGTCATCTGAGCCGTGCGCGTGCGCTCCTGCGGGAGCTCTGGCTCGCGGAGGGGCGTGTCGCGTGCGGCGCGTCGTGCGGCGCGCGTTTCGCCCGCACGGGGACACAGATTCCGGATGGCGCAGTGCGCAGCATCCTGAATCGCGACCCACGCATGTAAATAATTCTTGACACCTACGCCTGGTTGGGCATATCTTTCTGCATGTAAAGAAACTTTGACATGCAGGAGGTTGTCATGGCCTACGAAGAACGCAACGTGTGGGCGTCGCTCGTCGTGAGCGTCATCACGCTCACGACCTACATCGTGCTCGTGTTCCAGCAGGCTGGCGACGGGCCGCTCACCGACGTCGACTGGTTCCCGCTCATGCTCTGGACGATCGGCGGCGGCATCGTCGCCGTTATCGTCATCAGCATCCTGTGGGGAATCATCGCCGGCGCGCGTGACCGCGACGGCATCGGCACGGCAGACATCCGCGATCGCGACATCAGCCGCATGGGCTCCCGCGTGGAGCAGGCCTTCGTCGTGATCGCAGGCCTCGGCGTGATCGTCCTCTGCGCGGTCAACGCGCACGTGTTCTGGATCGCCAACACGATGTTCCTCGGCTTCGCGGTGGCTGCGCTCGTCGGCGGCATCGCCCGGGTCATCGCCTACCGGCGGGGTCTCGTCTGATGGTCAAGCCCACGCTCGTCACCAACGTGATCCGTGAGCACCGTGAAGCCGCCGGGCTCACACAGGCCGAGCTCGCTCGCCAGATCGGCGTCACCCGCCAGACCCTCATCGCGATCGAGCAGGGCAGGTATTCGCCGACGCTCGAACTCGCATTCCAGATCGCACGAGCCTTCCGGCTCCCGCTCGACGACATCTTCCAGTACCCCGGCGCCTGAACGCACGACCGAACGAGAGGTGTGACATGACTCAGAAGACCGCGGCGCTGCCGCACACCATGACCGCCTGGCAGCGTGAAACCTACGGGTCCGCAGGGGGCACGCACCTCGCGCGGATACCCGTGCCGACGCCCGGTCGGGGCGAGGTTCTGCTGAAAGTGCGCGCTACCACGCTGAACGCCGCGGACGTGCGCATTCTGCTCGGCGACCCCCTGCTCGTTCGGCCCGTGTTCGGGTTGCGGCGGCCAAAGCAACCGGTACGAGGGATCGACGTCGCAGCCACCGTGGTCGCGATGGGCCCGGACGCCACGGGGGTCACGCGCGGAGACGAGGTCATCGTCGAGCTCCCCGGAGGCGGCGGGCTCGCCCCCTACGCGGTGGCTCCCGCCGAAAGACTTGTGAAGCGGCCGGCGACGCTCGCCCCGGAGGCCGCGGCGTGCCTGCCGATCGCCGGGGGGACCGCGTGGCAGGCGCTGGATCTGGCGGGTGTCGACGAACAGACCGGACGGGTGCTGATTCTCGGCGCCTCGGGCGGCGTGGGCACCTTCGCCGTGCAGCTCGCCGCGCTGCACGGTGCCGAGGTCTGGGCCACCTGCGGTGAACGCAACCGCCCTCTCGTCGAGGGGCTCGGTGCGGTGCGGACGTTCGATCACCGCACCTCACCGCTCGACGACCTCCCCTCCGACCATTTCGACGCCGTGATCGACATTGCGGGCGGGGTGTCGTTGCGTGCGCTGCAGCGGCTTGTGGCCCCGGGCGGGACGGTCGTGCTCGTCGTCGGCGATGGCGGTCACGTTCTGGGACCCGTTCCGCGGATGATCCGTGCGGCATTCCTGTCGATCGGATCGAGGCGACGCATCCGCCCGCTGGCTGCGACGGCCAAGCGCGAGATCGTGCGTCAACTGGCGGCGCTCGCCGCAGACGGGCGGATCGCTCCGGTGATCGAACGCGAATGGCCGTTCGAGGAGGCATCCGCAGCTCTCGCCCATGTCGAAGGCGGACATGCCGTCGGCAAGGTCGTCGTGCGGGGCGCAGCATCCGCTGAATGAATCGCCCGCCGGATCTGGTGCCTCACAGCACGAGGATGCGACAATACTTCTGGCGTGCCTGAGTCGCATCTTCCCCGCATGGTTCTTCGGAGCGCGGGTCGAACTTCCGCCAGGCCCCTGGACAGCGTCCGCCGCGCCCCTCTCGAGGAGGACCCATGACGACGCCCGAAACTCTCGCCACTCCGGCCACGACGCGGACCGCGCACCACCGCCGGTACCTGATGTGCCGGCCCGAGCATTTCACGGTGAGCTACACGATCAACCCCTGGATGGAGCCGGCCAAGCCGACCGACACAGCCAAGGCCGTCGCGCAGTGGCAGAAGCTGCACGACCTGTACCTTGAGCTCGGTCACGAGGTCGAGCTGATCGAGCCGCTCGCCGGCTACCCCGACATGGTCTACACGGCCAACGGCGGCTTCGTGATCGGCGGTCGCGCCTATGTTCCCGAGTTCCGCTTCGTCGAGCGACAGGGCGAGGCGCCGGCGTTCGCCGACTGGTTCCGCGCCAACGGCTACGACACGGTCATGCCCGAAGAGGTCAACGAGGGCGAGGGAGACTTCCTCCTCGTCGGCGACGTGATCCTCGCCGGCACCGGCTTCCGCTCGACGGGCGACAGCCACCGCGAGGTCGGCGAGGTCTTCGGCCGCGAGGTCGTCTCGTTGAACCTCGTCGATCCGCGTTTCTACCACCTCGACACGGCCATCGCGGTGCTCGACCCGGTGCAGGGCGTCGAGAACGGCGGCCCCGAGCGTGCCAACATCGCGTACCTGCCTGGTGCGTTCGACGACGCGAGCCGCGCGATTCTCGAAGAGCGCTTCCCCGACGCGATCCTCGTCGCGGACGAGGACGGCGCGGTGTTCGGTCTCAACTCGGCCAGCGACGGCTACAACGTCATCATCTCGCCGCGTGCCAAGGGCTTCGAGAAGCAGCTGCGCGAGCGCGGATACAACCCCATCACGGTCGATCTCTCCGAGCTGCTGCTCGGCGGCGGCGGCATCAAGTGCTGCACGCTCGAACTGCGCGGTGCCTGATGAGCGCCGTCGCGGGCGTGAGCGTCGAGCCGCACGTCGCTGAGAACTATCACCCGCTGCCCGTCGTCATCTCCCATGGCGAGGGGGCGTGGGTCACCGATGTCGACGGCAAGCGTTACCTCGATCTGCTCGCGGCATACTCGGCCGTCAACTTCGGTCACCGTCATCCCGACATCGTGGCCGCGCTCGAGAAGCAGCTGGGACGCGTGACGCTCACGAGCCGGGCGTTCATGAACGACCAGCTCGAGCCGTTCGCCGCGGCCCTCGCGCGCCTGTGCGGCAAAGAGCTCGTGCTGCCCATGAACACGGGCGCCGAAGCCGTCGAGACCGGCATCAAGGTCGCTCGCGCCTGGGGCTACCGGGTCAAGGGCGTCACAGCGGGACAGGCGCGGGTCATCGTCGCCGCCGGCAACTTCCACGGACGCACGACGACGATCGTCGGCTTCAGCGACGACGAGACGGCGCGTGACGGCTTCGGCCCGTTCACGCCCGGTTTCGACGTGGTTCCGTATGGGGATGCGGATGCCGTCGCTGCGGCGATCACTCCGGACACCGTGGCCGTTCTGATCGAGCCCATCCAGGGAGAGGGCGGCGTCATCATTCCGCCCGAAGGTTACCTGCGTCGCATCCGCGAGATCTGCACCGCGAACAACGTGCTGTTCGTCGCGGACGAGATCCAATCCGGACTCGGTCGCGTCGGCACGACCTTCGCCTGCGACCGGGAGGGCGTCGTACCCGACCTGTACCTGCTGGGCAAGGCGCTGGGCGGTGGCATCCTCGCGGTATCGGCCGTCGTCGGCGATCGCGACGTGCTTGGGGTCATCCGCCCCGGTGAGCACGGTTCGACCTTCGGGGGCAACCCGCTCTCTGCCGCCGTCGGCCATAAGGTCGTCGAGATGCTGGAGACCGGGGAGTTCCAGAAGCGGGCCCTGCGGCTGGGCACTCACCTGCGGGAGTCTCTCGAGGCGCTGATCGGACACGGTGTGACCGCCGTCCGCAGTGCCGGCCTCTGGGCGGGCGTCGACATCGATCCCGCCTACGGGACGGGCCGCGAGATCGCCGAGCGCCTCCGCGAGCGCGGCGTGCTCGTGAAGGACACGCACGGTCAGACCGTGCGCATCGCGCCGCCCATCGTCATCCGGGCGACAGAGCTCGACTGGGCGGTTGAGCAGCTCCGGCTCATCCTGGAGGGCTGACGCCAGACGAGGGGCCGGATGCTGCGCAGCATCCGGCCTCTTTCGTGTCGTGCGCCTGGCGCCCCTGCGCGCGGCGTCCTTGCACGAGAAACCACATCGAGCGCGAGAAACCACGTGGGGACGTGTGTGTCGTGCAGGAAGTGGTTTCTCGCGGGGAGTGGGACGCGGGCGCGGGGAGCGGACGACTCAGTCGAGCCGCTTCTTCTCCGTGCGGATCGGGGTCGTCGCGGCGACCTCGTCGCTGAACTCCGCCGGCTCGACTGGCGGGACGACGGTCAGGGACCGCGTCTCATCGATCGTGAGCAGGAAGCGGCGTCGCTCGCTGCGGTGCAGGCGGCCGGAGGCGATCATCCAGATGAGTCCGAACAGGCAGGCGATGATGCCCGCCGCGGCGCCGACCGTGATCGCGACGCGGGGGCCGAAGGCGTCAGCGATCCAGCCGATGAACGGGGCCCCCAGAGGGGTGCCGCCCATGAGGACCGCCATGTACAGCGCGAGCACGCGACCGCGCAGCGCCGGGTCCGTCGTCGTCTGCACGTAGCCGTTCGCGGTCGTCAGCGTCGTGACGATCGCGAATCCGATGAACACCAGCAGTCCTGCGTAGAGCCAGTACGACGGCATGAACGCTGAGATCAGCGAGGCGACGCCGAATCCGCCGGTCGCGAAGATCACCACGCGCAGCCGTGCACGATCCCGGCGGGCTGCCATGAGCGCACCCGAGAGTGAGCCGATCGCGAGGATCGACGAGAGCAGGCCGAAGCCGTCGGCGCCGTGGCCGAACTCGAGCGCCATCGTGGAGGCGTAGATCGGGAAGTTGAGCCCGAACGCGCCCAGCAAGAACACGATCAGGAAGACCACGAGCAGGTCGGGGCGCTTCGAGACGTAGCGGAAGCCTGCGGCGAGACCACCGCGGCTTGCGCCGGCGACGCGCGGGATGAGTTCGTGCGGGCGGATCAGGAACAGCGCGATGCCCATGCCGATGAAGGTGATCGCGTTGATCAGGAACACCCAGCCGCTGCCGAACGCCACGATCAGCACGCCGGCGGCCGCAGGGCCGATCATGCGCGCGCCGTTGAACGACGCGGCGTTGAGTGCGACGGCGTTGGAGGCGTTCTCGCGGGTGACGAGGTCGGAGACGAACGCCTGCCGTGCGGGGTTGTCGAACGCGGCGACGATGCCGAAGCCGAGCGCGAACGCGTACATCATCGGGAGCGTCATGACGTCGGTCAGCAGCAGCACGCCGAGGGCGATCGCGAGTGCCATGAGCAGTCCCTGCGTGATGAGCAGAAGCTTGCGGCGGTCGAATCGGTCGGCGACGTAGCCGGTGACGCTCACGAGCAGCAGGGGAGGGGCGAACTGCAGGGCCATCGTGACGCCCATCGCGGCGGCGTCATTGTCGGTGAGCTGCGTCAGCACGACCCAGCTCTGCGCGGTCGACTGCATCCACTGTCCGACGTTCGAGACCAGCGCGCCGATGAACCAGACGCGGTAGTTGAAGGACGAGAACGACCGGAACATCGCGCTCATCGTTCAGCCACCCTTCGCATCAGGGCGCTTGCTTGGCGCAGGATCTCGAGCTCCTCTTCGCTGAGGTGCAGCTCGGCGAGCGCCTCCGCGAGTGCGTGGTCACGCAGTCGGATCGTCTCGGCGACGATCTCGGCGCCGCTCTCGGTGATCTCGATCAGCACGCGGCGACGGTCTTGCTCGTCGGGTGTGCGCACGAGGTAGCCGGTCTCTTCGAGGACGTTGACGGTGCGGTTCATGGAGGGCGCGGTGACGCGCTCGCGCTCAGCGAGTGCGCCGAGTGTCTGGGTGCCGTGCTGGCGCAGGATCACGAGGACGGCGAACTGCGCGTCGCTCATCGAGTCGAGGGCACGCTCGTGGCGCAGCCTCCGTGCGAGACGGAAGGTCGCCAGGCGCAGGTCGGTGGCGGCGAGGTCGAGGGAGGGATCAGGCGAATGCGGCATTGTTTAGGTAGTCTAACTAAATTTTCTCCGCGGATGCTGGGTGTCGTCGGATTCCGTCACCGAGAAGGCGCCACGCAGGAGAACCGGCAGAATGGAAGCTCCACTCAGCCAGGAGGATCCATGAGCCGCTCGCTCGCCCTTGAAGTCGCCGTGCAGGATGCTGCAGGAGTCCGCGTCGCGCGGGAGATCGGCGCCGCTCGTGTCGAGCTCACCCAGGGTCTTGCGCTCGGCGGTCTCACGCCGTCCGCCGCGACACTCGACCTCGCGCTCGAGGTCTCCGCCGATGGCGGCCCGGAGATCCACGTACTCGTGCGCCCTCGTGCGGGCGGCTTCCAGTACGACGCCGGCGAACTGGAGACGATCGAGCGAGACATCCGCTTCGCTGTCGAGCGCGGTGCGCACGGCGTCGTGATCGGCGCGCAGGATGCCTCGGGAGGTCTGGATGCCGACGCGCTGAAGCGCCTGCGCGACGCCGCCGGGGAGGCATCCGTTACCCTGCACCGTGTCATCGACGTGACCCCGGATCTGCTCGCCTCGCTCGCGATCGTGCGGGAACTCGGCTTCGCGCGCGTCCTGACTTCGGGCGGAGCATCCGCCGCGATCGATGGCGTCGACACGCTGCGTGCACTCGTGAGTGCCGCCGAGGGCGCCGTGCAGATCATGGCGGGCAGCGGAGTGACCTCGGCGAACGTCGTCGAGATCGCCGGCACCGGCGTCGACGCCGTGCACTTCTCCGCCAAGCGCACCGTCGTGGAGCAGGGCGGCGTGCGTATGGGATCCGCCTCCGACGGTGTCGGCGGCTACGAGGTCACCGACCTCGCCGAAGCGCAGGCCGTCCGCACCGCGCTCGGCCTCTAGCCTCCGGCGCGCATCTCGACGGGGGTGAGGGGCTGACGGAGTTCTTCGTCACGGAACGCCCGGGTATCCGTAGACTGCATCCCATGCCCGAAACCCGCACTGCCGAGTTCCGCGACGCCCACGACATCGCCATCATCTATGACGTGCACCCCGCCGAGGGCGACGTCCGCGGGGTCGTGCAGCTGCTGCACGGCGTCGGCGAACACGCCGGGCGCTACGGCGCGCTGATCGCCGCCCTCACCGGCGCGGGGTTCACGGTCTACGCCGACGACCACCGCGGCCACGGTCGCACCGGCATGCGCCAGCACGGTGACCCCGAGAAGCTGGGTCGCCTCGGGCCTGGTGGCCTGAACGCCGCGGTCGACGCGGTCTGGCAGCTCACCCAGATCATCCGTTCAGAGAACCCTGGGCTTCCGCTGATTCTGCTCGGCCACTCGTGGGGCTCGTTCCTCTCGCAGAAGCTCGTGAATCGGCATCCTGAGGCCTACGACGCCGTCATCCTGAGCGGATCCGCGCACCTCACTCCGAGCGACCTGAACGCGGCGCCGCTCAACGCGCGCTGGGCGGGAGACGATGCCACCGGTCTCGAGTGGCTCTCGCGCGACCCGGCCGTGCAGGAGGAGTTCCGCAACGACCCGCTCACGACAGAGGTGCCGCTGCTCAAGCTCTTCGGAGTGATCGAGGCGGCGAAGCTCTACGGTCGTCCTAAGAAGAACCTCGGCCACGACATCCCGCTCCTTCTGCTCGTCGGACGCGACGATTCGGTGGGTGGGCCGCGCAGCGTGCACAAGCTCGCCGATGCCTACCGCACCCGCTCGGGGCTGACCGACGTGACCACCCTCGTCTATCCGGACGCGCGCCACGAGATCTTCAACGAGCTGCAGCAGGACGAAGTGCGCGCCGACGTGCTCGCCTGGTTGGACAAGCACTTCCCCCGCGCCTGACACGAGGCGCGCGCCGTAGGCTGGGAGCATGCACGGTGAGTACAAGGTTCCTGGCGGAAAGCTCGTTGTCGTCGACGTCGATGTGATCGACGGCGCTCTGGCGAACTTCCGGCTCGCCGGAGACTTCTTCCTCGAGCCCGACACGGCGCTCGACGACATCAATGCCGCCGTCAACGGCCTGCCCGCAGAGACCGATGCGGTCGGTATCGCGACCGCCGTGCGCGAGGCACTGCCGCAGGGGGCGCAGCTGCTCGGGTTCTCGCCGGAGGCGGTCGGCACCGCGGTGCGGCGCGCTCTCGTCACCGCGCCCGGCTGGCGCGACTTCGAGTGGGAGATCGTGCATGACAAGGCCGTGTCGCCTCGCCTGCACCTCGCTCTCGATGAGGTGCTCACGACCCGGGTCGGCACGGGCGACCGCCGCCCCACGCTGCGCATCTGGGAGTGGGATGAGTCCGCCGTCGTGATCGGCTCGTTCCAGTCGTACCGCAACGAGGTCGATCCGGAGGGTGCCGCCCGTCACGGCTTCGACGTCGTGCGGCGCATCTCGGGCGGCGGCGCGATGTTCATGGCGGCCGGCCAGATCATCACCTATTCGCTCTACGTGCCCGCGGCGCTCGTGCAGGGGATGACGTTCGCGGACTCCTACGCGTTCCTCGATGACTGGGTGCTGCAGGCGCTGCGCTCGCTCGGTGTGGATGCCACGTATCAGCCGTTGAACGACATCGCGAGCCCGACCGGCAAGATCGGCGGAGCGGCGCAGAAGCGCCTCGCCAACGGCGGAGTGCTGCACCACGCGACGCTTTCGTACGACATCGACGGCCAGAAGATGACCGAAGTGCTGCGCATCGGGCGAGAGAAGCTCAGCGACAAGGGAACGACATCCGCTGCGAAGCGCGTCGACCCGCTGCGTACCCAGATCGGACTGGAGCGCTCGGCGGTGATCGAGCGGTTCATCGAGACATTCCGTGGGCTGACCGGCGCCGTGGACGGCACGGTCACCGACGAGGAGTACGCAGAGGCGGAGGCCCTCGTCGCGTCGAAGTTCTCGACGGACGCGTGGCTGCACCGCGTACCGTGACCGACGCTTCTTCCGCGCCGGCGCGCGGCGCGGTCACCCTGTACGAGGGTGACAACCTTGAGGTGGCGGCTCGTCTTCCCTCGTCGTCCTTCACGCTCGTGTACCTGGATCCGCCGTTCAACACCGGCAGGACTCAGGGGCGGCAGATAGTGACGGCTCGTCGCGCGTTCACAACTCCTTCAGAATCGACGTCGCCTGCCGAGCCGCCCGCGGAATCCCGCGAGCCGGCCGCCGCCGCGACGACAAATGGGAGGAGTTATGAACCGGAGGACGAGCCGACGGGCGAGATTCGTCACGGCTTCCACGGGCACGCGTACGAGCGCGTCCGGGGGATGCTGCGCGCCTACGACGACCGCTTCGACGACTACGGCGCCTTCCTCATGCCGCGTCTGGAAGAGGCGTGGCGCCTGCTCGCCGATGATGGCACGCTCTACCTGCACCTGGACTATCGCGAGGCGCACTATGCAAAGGTCATGCTCGATGCGGTCTTCGGGCGGGACTGCTTCCTCAACGAGCTGATCTGGGCCTATGACTACGGTGCGAAGCCCCGCACACGCTGGCCCACGAAGCACGACACGATCCTCGTCTACGTGAAGAATCCCGGGGAGCACGTGTTCAATGTCGACGACATCGAGCGCGAGCCGTACATGGCTCCGGGGCTCGTCACGAAGGAGAAGGCGGAGCGCGGCAAGCTGCCGACGGATGTGTGGTGGCACACGATCGTTCCGACGACGGGCCGCGAGAAGACGGGCTACCCCACGCAGAAGCCGGAGGGTGTGCTGCGCCGAATCGTGCAGGCGTCCAGTCGCCCCGGCGATCGCGTGCTGGATCTCTTTGCGGGCAGTGGCACGACGGGGGCCGTGGCTGCGGCGCTCGGTCGCGATGCGGTGCTCGTCGATGACAATCCGGAGGCCATCCGGGTGATTCGAGAGCGGATCCCGGATGCGGTGGTCGGCGCCCCACGCGACGCACCTTGGACAGAGTAAAAGTTTGCACTGAATCCATAGTTATACGTAGAGTGTGATTCTCCCATCCCGCGGAGAGCCGCTTGCGCATGACAAGGATCGTCTGTGACCACTTTCACCTCTTCCGCCGCCGGAGCGGTACCCGTCGCTCCTGCGGCCACGCCCACGAATGCGCACTTCCGTCACCGAGCGGAGGTTCCGATGCTGATCGTCGGCGGGCTGACGACGATCGTCGCCTTCGTCGGGGCGCTCACCTTCGTGACCCGCGGTGTCGACGAGCTGCCGGAGTGGGCGGGGGCCGCGCTCTCGGCGATGCTCATCCCGGTGCTTGCCTTCTTCCTCATCCGCTACATGTTCTGGAGCACGATGGGCGATGCCGTCCCGGTCACGCCCAAGCAGTTCCCCGAGCTCTACGAGCTGTACGCCGACCTCGGCGCCGAGATGGGCTTCACGGGTGAGAAGCTGCACGCGCTGCCGCAGCTGTACGTCGTCAACGGCAACGGTGTGCTGAACGCGGCTGCGGCGAAGTGCCAGGTGCGCAAGGCGTACGTGCAGATCAACAGCGACCTGCTCGACATCGCGTATGAACTGGGCGACTTCCGCACGGTGCGCTTCGTTCTCGCGCACGAGCTCGGTCACGTGAAGCTGCGGCACATCAGCATCTGGCGCATGATCCTCCGGCCCGTGAACACGCTGCTGACCCTGGCGCCGAGCATCAGTCGCGCGCAGGAGTACTCGGCGGATCGCGTCGGCTGCTACTACGAGCCCGAGGGGGCGCGCGGCATGGCTGTTCTCTTCGCGGGCAAGCGCATGTACCAGCGCGTCGATGTCGAGGAGTACTACGACTCGATCCGCACCCACCGCGTCGGATTCTGGTTCAAGGTCGCGAACTACTTCGCCGACCACGCTCTCGGCTTCCGTCGCATGGCGGCGATCGAGCAGACGGCGACTCAGGGCTGGAACGTGCACGGCAAGATGCTCTGACCCCCGGTTCCCCACGCGACGCCCGGCCTGTGCGCCGGGCGTCGTCGTGTCTTCGGCGGTGTCTCCTCGGCGGGAGGTCAGGGCATGAGTCGACCCTCGTTCAGCTCGATGAGGTCGTCGACGGCCGTGAACTCGCCGGGATCGTGTGTGGCGGCGACGACAGCGGTGCCGCTCGTGACGAGCTGGTGCACGGTGTCGGCGATGATCTGCCGCGAGCGCGTGTCGAGTGCTGCCATGGGCTCATCGAGCAGGACGAGGTCGGCGCGCTGCGCGAGTGCCTGCGCGAGCAGTGCCCGCTGGCGCTGCCCGCCGGAGAGTGTGCTGATCGGGCGACGGGCCTGCGCCGTCAGCTCGACGGTGGCCAGGGCGGATTCGACGATCTGGCGATCGGCCGGGCGGCGTCGGCGCCACGGGCCGAGCCGTGCCCATGTACCCATCGTGACGACGTCGCGCACGGTGAGCGGCAGGTGCGCAGGCAGCGGTGTCGACTGCGCGAGCAGGGCGATGCGGATGCCGCGCTGTCGCTCGACGCTGCCGTACTGCGGCTCGCGCAGACCTGCGGCGACGTCGAGCAGAGTGGATTTTCCTGACCCGTTCGGTCCGATGACGGCGCAGAGGCGCCCGGCGTAGAAGGTGGCGGTCACGTCTCGAAGTGCGGTGTGGTCGCCGCGGGTGACGCGCACCTCTCGCAGAGAGAGCACGCGCGTCGTCGTGAGCGGTGGTGTCGTCATGCGTTCATTATTGCAAATGAAAATCATTCTCAATAAGTGCTACGGTGTCGGACTATGCCCCCGTTTCTCGAGCTCTTCGACGTCGCCTTCGTCCAGCGCGCCCTGGTCGCCGGCACGCTCGTCGCCGTGATCTGTGCCGTCGTCGGCACGTGGGTCGTGCTGCGCGGCATGGCGTTCCTCGGGGAGGCGATGGCGCACGGCATGCTGCCGGGGATCGCCGTCGCGACGCTCGTCGGCGCCCCGCCGCTTCTCGGCGCTGCGGTGAGTGCCGCGGCCATGTCCACAGGCATCGGCATGCTGCAACGGCGGGGTCGCATCTCGGCCGACACGGGCATCGGGCTGTTGTTCGTCGCCAGCCTGGCGCTCGGCGTCATCATCGTCTCCGCCTCGCGCTCCTTCGCCACCGACGCGACCGCCATCCTCTTCGGCGACATCCTCGCGACGACGACGGGAGACATCCTCACCCTCGCGGTGGTCGCCATCATCACGCTCGTCGCGGCGTGCCTCGGACACCGTGCGTTCGTCGCGCTGACGTTCGATCCCCGTCAGGCGCAGCTGCTCGGTCTGCGTCCGCGTGCGGCGCAGGTGCTGCTGGTCGCGCTCGTCACGGTTGCCGTCGTCGCCGCCTACCAGTCGGTCGGTTCGCTGCTCGTGGTCGGCATGCTGCTCGGCCCCGTCGTGGCTGCGGGCCAGTGGACGGGTCGCATCCCCACCACCGCAGCGCTGGCTGCCGTCATCGGCACGGTCAGCGTGGCCCTCGGCCTCCTCATCTCCTGGCACACCAGCACCGCCGCCGGCGCGACGATCGCGTTCGTCGCGATCTGCTCGGGTGCTGTCTCGACCCTCGCGCACCGGCTCTTCGTGCGCCCGGAAAGGAACTCATGACCCCCCGCCACGCCACGCGCGCCGCACTCCTGCTGGCAGCGACGCTCACGCTTGCCGCCTGCGCACCCGCCGTCCAACCACCGGACGATCCTGCACCGCCCGCGGAGAGCGCACACGGAGACTTCGACGGCGCGCGCGAACTCGCTGAGCCCGCGTTGCATCTCGCGACGGTCGACGGCGCGGGAGTGGTCACCCATGTCGACCTGATCGACGGGAGCAGCGAGACGCTCGCCGAGATCGACCCCGTGGACGAGCTCATCGGTGACGGGCGTTTCCTGTTCGGGGTGCGTGACGGCTCGGTCAGTGTGATCGACAGCGGCGTGTGGACGTGGAGCCACGGCGATCACTTCCACTACTACGAAGCCCCCTCGCGGGTCGTGGGGGAGATCGTCGGCGAAGGCATCGCCACGGTCGTCGCGAACGACCACGGGGTGGGTCTGCGCTTCGCTGATGAGGCCGTGCTCCTGGATCAGAAGGCGCTCGGCGAAGCGCGCATCGTCGAGACGTTCCGCGTAGCGGCGGACGGTGTGCAGGGAACCGTCGTTCCTCTGAGCAGTGGCGCGGCGATGACCGCGACTGCTCCCGACGGCACATCGGTCATCGAGGTCGTGACAGCCGGGGGAGAACCGCACTCCACCCAGGCGTGCACAGGGGCGGGAGGAAGCATCACGACTACGGTGGGCGTGGTCATCGGCTGCGCCGACTCCGCCCTGCTCAGCGTCGGCGGCTCCCTCGACGAGTGGGAGCGCATCCCCGCGCCTGCGGATGCACTTCTGCCGACCGATTTCGAGGGACGAAAGGGTCGGCCCCGTGTGGCGGGTCTCGCCGACGATGGCGCGCTGTGGATGCTCGACACCCGAGCGCGGGAATGGCTGAGGCACGACATCGGCGAGCCGATCGTGCGCGCGGCGGCGATCGACGACACCGAAGGGCGGATGGTCCTGCTGGCCTCCACAGGCGACGTGCTCATCCTGCAGGACGGCGCCATCGTGGCACGCACGACGCCGCTCGTCACGGCGTCGCTCGCGACCCCGGAACTCGCCCTCGGCATCTCCTTCGTCGTCGATCAACAGCGTGTCTACCTCAACGGCCCCGCGGAGAACACCGTGTGGGAGATCGCCCCGGCAGACGGTGCCCGCATCTCGCGGACGTTCGACGCCCAGCATCCGCCCCTCCACCTCGCGGGGACGGGGCGATGAGCGTGCGGCATACCGGAACCATCGCGGCCCTTGCGGCGACAGCACTCGCGCTCGCCATGCTCAGCGGATGCGCACCGGCGGCGCAGAGCGAGCGGCCCCAGGTGCATGTGACCACGAACATCCTGGGTGACGTCGTCGCCGAACTGGTCGGTGCCGAGATCGACGTCACGACGCTGATGGCGCCCGGAGCCGACCCGCATTCCTTCGAGCTGTCCGCCCGTCAGGCGGCCGAGATGCGCAGCGCCGACCTCATCGTCGCCAACGGTCTGGGCCTCGAAGAGGGGCTCAGCCAGCACGTGACCGCGGCGGCGGAGGAGGGCGTTGCGATCTTCGAGGCGGGAGCGGCCGTGGAGGTGCTGGCCTACGCCGAAGGAGCCGGTGACGACCCGCACTTCTGGACCGACCCGGCCCAGATGATCCGCGTCGTGGACGCGCTCACCCCGCTGCTTGCCGGCCTTGCCGCGGATGCGCGCGGAGCCGAGCGTGTGCGAGCGGCGGCCGCGGACTACCGGGCGGATCTCGCGGCACTCGACGAGGACATGACCGTGGCCTTCGCGGCGATCCCGCCGTCACAGCGGGCGCTCGTCACGAACCATCACGTGTTCGGATACCTCGCGCGTCGCTTCGACTTCGACGTGCTGGGCGCGGCGATCCCGAGCGGCACGACGCTTGCGGCGCCCAGCGCCGCAGATCTTCAGGGACTCGTCACGGCGATCGACGCCGCCGGTGTGCGCACGATCTTCGCCGAATCCTCGCAGCCCGACCGCCTCATGCAGGTGCTCGCCGAGGAGGCGCACCGCGACGTGGCCGTGGTGGAACTGCTGACCGAATCACTGGCACCGCGTGGAGAGGAGGGGGACACCTATCTCACGATGATGCGCACGAACACGGCGCGTCTGGCGGCCGGACTGAGCCGCTGAAGAACTCTCTCGAACCCACCCAGAAAGGTGACGATGACATATCCCTCACGAATCAACACCCGCGCGCTGCTCGGCCTCGCCGCAGTGACGGCCCTCGCCGGCGTGGTGCTGGCCGGTTGCGCCGCGCCGGCACCCGCAGCGCCACCCGCAGATGAGCCCGCTCCCGCGGCCGACGGCCCCCGCGTCGCGGTCGCCTACGAAGGCGGCGTGCTCGTCGTCGACGGCACGACCCTGGAGGTGATCGACGACCTCCCCTCCGAGGAATTCGTCCGAGTCAACGCCGCGGGCGACGACCGCCACGTCGTGGTCACGACGTCGGAGGGCTTCCAGTTCCTCGACATGCGGGCCGCGGAGCTCACCGATCTCGTGGTCCCGGCGGCGGCCGCAGGCCATGTCGTCCGGCACGCCGGTCGCACGGTGCTCTACGACGATGCCACGAGCGACACGACGATCTTCGAGACGGCGGCACTCGCCGACATGGACGGTGCACTGCCTGACGCCGAGACCATTCCCGGTGTCACCGCGCATCACGGCGTCTCGGTCGTGCTCGAGGACGGCACACTCGTGACCACCGTCGGAGACGAGAAGACCCGCACCGGCATCCGCGCCATCGACGACCATGGTCATGAGATCGCCGCCAACGCCGACTGCCCCTCGGTGCACGGTGAGGGAGCGGCCGCGAACGAGGCGCTCGTCTTCGGCTGTGAGAACGGCGCGCTCCTGTACGTCGACGGCGAGATCACGAAGCTCACCTCTCCGGACGCCTACGGCCGCATCGGCAACGCGTACACGAGCGACAGCAGCCCGCTCGTGGTCATGGACTACAAGAACGACCCGGATGCCGAGGGTTACCTGCTGACGAACATCGCCCTCGTCGACACCGAGGCCAAGTCACTGCGCACCGTGGCTCTGCCGGAGGGAGTGAGCTACACCTGGCGGGGTGTCGTGCGCGGTCCCTCGGGTGACGCTCTGATGATCGGCTCGGACGGAAAGCTGCACGTGATCGACCCGGCGACGGGTGAGGTCACGGCGTCGCATGCCGCGATCGAGTCCTGGAAGAGCCCGAGCGAGTGGCAGCAGCCGCATCCCGCGATCGCCGTCGCAGGCGATGTGGTCTACGTGACAGATGCCGCGGCGCAGAAGATCGTCGCGCTTGACGCGGCCACCGGAGAGCGTCTCGCCGAGGGCGAGCTGCCGCACGCCCCGAACGAGATCGCCGTCGTCGGCTGACCATCTCAGAATCCTGGCGGCACCCGGTCTCAAAGACCGGGTGCCGCCGTGTGCGCGGCGAAGGCATCCGCGAGCGCCTCGCGCGCGGTGCGGATGCTCGCGCTGTCGCGGGATGCGCTGCGCATCGCCGTGAAGACCTCGCGCACGGGTTCTCCCGGAAGCAGCGCGAGAGTGACCGGCGGTTGCTGTGCGGTCCAGACGAGGTCGGGCAGGACGCCCACGGCGTGCCCGGCGGCGATCAGACGCACATGCGCGGCGAGGTCCGCGGCCTCGAATCGCACCTCGGGTTCGAATCCGGCGGCCCGGCACTGCTGCACGGCCCAGTGCCGGGAGGCGGTTCCGTGTGGCTCCATGACCCAGATCCGGTCGCGCATCTCCGAGAGTCGGGTCTCGTTCTCGCCGGGCGGGAGCACGAGGCGGATCGGGTCGTGGCCGAGCAGCGTGTGCTCGACACCCTCGTGCCGTTCCCGCGTGTAGCCGGGGTACTGCTCGGCGATCACGAGGTCGAACCGACGCGCCGACAACTCGAAGAGGCCCTCCTCGGGTGGCGCCTCGGTCAGCTCCACGCGCAGTGCCGGTGCGCGTTCGGCGAGCAGCGTGAGCGCCGGAGGGATGATCGCTTCGGCGGCGGTCTGCATCGCGCTGATGCGGACGGGGTCGAGGCTGCTGTCGGTGGACGCGAGCGCCTCGCGTGCGGCTTCGTCGAGTTCGAGAGCTCGGGCAGCGTGCTCCGCCAGGAGGCGTCCGTGCGCGGTGAGGCGGATGCGGCGCCCGTCGGGTTCGAGGAGCGCGACCCCCGCCTCACGTTCGAGCTGGGCGAGCTGCTGAGACACCGTGGATGGACTGTAGGAGAGATTCGCGGCGACCTCGGCGATCGTGCCGCGCAGGGCGAACTCGTGCAGCAGACGCAGGCGGCGCAGCTCGAACATCTGTGTCTCAATTCATCGGAGATAGTGAACGGTATCCATTGTAAATGTGCGCTTTTCTCGGATAGTCGCGCCCTCCACACTGAGAGGAGCGCTGCCCGCCCGGCAGCCTTCACGAAAGCCGAGCACCGATGACTGCTTCTCCTGGCGCGCACACGAGCGCGACACCCTCCACCGATCTCAGCGACCTCGCCGACGACGCCGTCGCGCTCGTGCGCCAGTGGCTCGTCGAGAGCCGGAAGGTGCCGGTGGATGCCGCGGCGGAGCGCCTCGCCGGAGTGCTGCGCGACCCGAACGGCCTCGACTTCACGGTCGGCTTCGTCGACGGCGTGGTGCGTCCGGAGGACACCCGGGTCGCGGCGCGCGCACTCAAGGATCTCGTCCCGCTCACTCCGAAATTCCTGCCGGCCCCGCTGCGCGGAGCGATCGCCCTCGGCGGTGCACTCGCCCCCGCGTTCCCCGGCATCGTCGTGCCCATCAGCCGCCGGGTGCTCCGCAGCATGGTGCGCCACCTCATCGTCGACGCCCGCGACGCGCAACTGGGCGCGGCGATCCGGCGCATCCGCTCGGAAGACGTGCGACTGAACATCAACCTCCTCGGCGAGGCGATCCTGGGCCAGGAAGAGGCAGCTCGACGCCTTGATGGCACCCGCCGCCTTCTCGAACGCGACGATGTGGACTACGTCTCGATCAAGGTCTCCTCGACCGTCGCTCCGCACAGCCCCTGGGCCTTCGACGAGGCCGTCGCACACGCCGTCGACGCGCTGCTGCCGCTGTACCGCATCGCCGCGAACGGGACCGCATCCGGGCGCAAGTTCATCAACCTCGACATGGAGGAGTACAAGGACCTCGACCTGACGATCGCGGTGTTCACAGGCATCCTCGATCGCGCCGAGTTCCGCGACCTCGAAGCCGGCATCGTCCTGCAGGCCTACCTGCCCGACGCGCTCGCCGCCATGATGCGCCTGCAGGAGTGGGCCGCTGCCCGCACCGCCTCTGGTGGCGCGCCGATCAAGGTGCGCGTCGTCAAGGGCGCGAACCTGCCGATGGAGACGGTCGACGCCGAGGTGCACGGCTGGGAGCTCGCGACCTGGTCGACCAAGCAGCAGTCGGATGCCTCGTACAAGGCCGTGCTCGACTACTCGCTGCGCCCCGAGCACATCGGCAACGTGCGCATCGGCGTCGCCGGTCACAACCTCTTCGACATCGCGCTCGCGTGGCTGCTGAGCGAGCGTCGCGGGGTGACAGCGGGCATCGAGTTCGAGATGCTGCTCGGAATGGCCTCGGCGCAGGCGCAGGTCGTGCGCCGCACCGTCGGCTCGCTTCTGCTCTACACGCCCGTCGTCCGCCCGCAGGAGTTCGACGTCGCCATCGCGTACCTGATCCGCCGCCTCGAAGAGGGCGCGAGCCAGGAGAACTTCATGTCGGCGGTGTTCGACCTGGACGAGAACCCCGCACTGTTCGACCGTGAGAAGCAGCGTTTCCTCGACTCGATCGCCACCGTGCCGGCGGAGGTGCCCGGCCCGAACCGCGTCCAGAACCGTGCGCTCCCGGCTGCGCCCGCACCGACCGACGCCTTCGAGAACACCCCTGACACCGACCCGTCGCTGCGCGCGAACCGTGAGTGGGCCGACGGCATCCGCGCCCGCATGCAGGGATCGACGCTCGGCGACGACACCGTTGCGCAGCACACGCTCTCGACGTCCGCCGAGGTCGACCAGATCATCGCGGCCGCGGTCGCCGCGGGTGAGAGCTGGCGTGCGCTGGGTGCCGAGGGACGTGCGGCGATCCTGCACCGCGCTGGCGACGTGCTCGAAGCGCGCCGTGCCGATCTGCTCGAAGTGATGGGCTCGGAAGCGGGCAAGGTCATCGAGCAGGGTGATCCCGAGGTCTCCGAGGCGATCGACTTCGCGCACTACTACGCGGAGAGTGCGAAGAACCTCGCCGCCGTCGACGGCGCCACCATGCACGCCGTGGGCCTGACGGTCGTCACGCCGCCGTGGAACTTCCCCGTCGCGATCCCCGCGGGCTCCGTGCTCTCGGCGCTCGCGACCGGGTCGCCCGTCGTCATCAAGCCCGCCCGCCAGGCCCGCCGCTCCGGCGCGGTCATGGTCGAGGCGCTGTGGGAGGCCGGCGTTCCCCGCGACGTGCTGCAGTACGTGCAGCTCGACGGGCGCGAGCTCGGCACGCAGCTCGTGAGCGACCCGGCGGTCGAGCGCGTGATCCTCACGGGTGGTTACGAGACCGCGGAGCTGTTCCGCGGATTCCGTGCCGACCTTCCGCTGCTCGCGGAGACGAGCGGCAAGAACGCCATCATCGTCACCCCGAGCGCCGACCTCGACCTCGCCGCGAAGGATGTCGCCTACTCGGCCTTCGGCCACGCGGGGCAGAAGTGCTCGGCCGCATCGCTTGTCGTGCTCGTCGGCTCGGCTGCCCGCTCGGAGCGCTTCCGCCGGCAGCTCGTCGACGCGGTGAAGGCGTATCCCGTCGGCATGCCGTGGGACGGCTCGACCCGCATCGGTCCGATCATCGCTCCCGCCGAGGGCAAACTGCTGAGCGCCCTCACGACGGTGCACGCGGGGGAATCGTGGCTGCTCGAGCCGGAGAAGCTCGATGACGCCGGTCAGCTCTGGCGTCCCGGCATCCGCCAGGGCGTCGCCGCGGGCTCGGAGTTCCACCTGACCGAGTACTTCGGTCCGGTGCTCGGCATCATGACCGCCGGGTCCCTCGATGAGGCGATCGACATCGTCAACGCGATCGACTACGGCCTCACCTCCGGCTTGCACTCGCTCGACGAGGATGAGATCCAGACCTGGCTCGCCGCGATCCAGGCCGGGAACGTCTACGTCAACCGCGGCACCACGGGCGCGATCGTGCAGCGCCAGCCCTTCGGTGGCTGGAAGAAGGCCGCTGTCGGTGCCGGGACCAAGGCAGGTGGCCCGAGCTACCTGGTCGGTCTGTCGAACTGGGCGGATGCTGCGGTGCAGACCACCACGCCGCTCGACGCTCTCGCCCGCGCGGCCGCCGTCGCGGGTGGCGACGATGAGTGGCTTGGTGCCGCGCTCGCGACCGACATCGATGCCTGGAACACCGAGTTCGGCGTCGTGCGCGATGCGACGGGACTCGTCTCCGAGCACAATGCGCTGCGCTACCAGGCTGTGCCTGTGACCGTGCGCTTCGAGGGCGATCGCATCGCCGACCTCGTGCGCGTCGTCGCCGCGGGTGCGAGGGCCGGAGCGGCGCTTACCGTGAGCACCGTCGATGCACTGCCGACCACGCTGCGCGCGTGGGTCGCATCCACCGGTGCAACCGCCGTCGTCGAGGACGCGGCGGCCTGGGCCATCCGCGCTCGCGAACTCGCCGCGCAGGGCGGCCGTGTGCGTCTGATCGGCACGTCCGCCGCCGCGACCGCCGAGGCCGTCAACGGCTCGCCGAGCCTTGCGATCTATGCGGCGCCGGTCGTCGCCGCAGGCCGCATCGAGATGCTGACCTTCCTGCGCGAGCAGGCGGTGTCGATCACGGCGCACCGCTTCGGAACGCCGCACCGCTACGAGATCCCGGTGCTGCAGCCCGCGCGCTGAACCGCTAGATGAGGGGAAGCGCCCCGTCGTAGGCATCCACACTGAACTGCTCGGCAGAGTAGTCGGATGTCTCGGCGGGGCCGACCCCGAAGTCGCGGGTGCAGCCGGGGTCGGAGCGCCAGCGCGCCCACCCGGGCTCGCCATCGGTGATGAAGCGCACGGCCGCCGCGTGCATCGCGGTGGCGAGAGCCTGCGGCGGATTGTCGCCGGTCTGATCGGCGACGAACGCGTCGTCCAGGCAGTCGAACCAGAACGGCACATCGAGGCAGTGGCTGGCATGGCCCGTCACGGGAGACGCCCAGGCGAAACGATAGGCCCAGGTAGGGGCGTCCTTCCGCGCTTCGGCAGCCCGCGCGACCAGCGAGCGGAATACGTAGTCGGTGACATAGCGGCCCAGCAGCGCAGGGGTTCCTGCGTGAACGAGGGCGCGGTTGGCGTGCACGTAGGCGCGGCGACGGGCGCGATCCTTCTGCAGCTGACCGAGCGCGAGGCGCGGGGGGACCCAGCGCAGCTTCTGACGGATGGGCCCTGCCGGCAGAGCGAACTCGTCGTCGGCGGCGCCGAGCAGGAGCGGCTTGTCGGCGCCGATGCCCGCCCGCAACGCCTCGATCGTGCGCTGCGGGAGCAGTTCGCCGTCGATCGTCGGCCCCCAGGGCAGCCCCTGCGTCAGCTGGGTGAGCGCGCCCGCCGGGCCGTGCGCGCCGAGAGAACCGGCCTTGCCCTGCAACTCGTGCACGCGCTCTTCGGTCAGGGAACGGATGCCGTCGACATGCGCGTCGACGCCCGCGAGCTCGGCGAGCAGTTGAGTGCGCTGCTGCGCGAGATCGAGCGGCACGTCACCGAGCGCGGACGAGATCGCAAGCGCCCCGTGAAAGAGGTGCTGCGCGCGCTCCATTCCGAGCAGTGTGAGCACGGCACCGCCGCCAGCTGACTGGCCGCCGATCGTCACCCGGGCGGGGTCGCCGCCGAAGGCCGCCACATTCTGCTGCACCCACTCAAGGGCGGCGATCCAGTCGAGGACGGCCCGGTTCGAGGGAGCGCCGTCGATCTCGCCGAAGCCGTCGAAGCCGAGACGGTACGATACCGCGACCAGCACCACGCCATCGCGGTTGAACGTGCGACCGTCGTACCAGGGGCTTGACGGTGAGCCCGCGATGAAGCCGCCGCCGTGGATCCAGACGAGCACCGGCAGCGCCGCGCCCGGCGTCGGATCGGGTGAGAAGACATTGACGTTGAGAGTGCTGTCGCCGGGGATGCTCGGCTCAGGGATGAGCGTCTTGCCCATGTCGCCCCGCTGCGGCGTGGCGCCGTAGGCGGTGGCATCCCTAACCTCCGACCAGGGTGCGGGCGGGACGGGCGCGGCGAATCGCAGGGCGCCGACAGGAGCCTGCGCGAACGGGATGCCGAGAAAGGCCGCGGATGCCCCGGCGCTGCCGGGGGTGCCTCGCCACGTGCCCCGCACGGGCCCGGCAGCGGTCTCGACGACGGGGGCGGTATCGGGGTTCGCGACAGTCATCGTCACCTTTCGCGGCGTCGGGCGTTTCCGTCAGCGTATCGGCCGCCCGACATGCAGGTGAGATCAGCCCGCGTTGCGGTGCGCCGTCCAGCCGGATGCCACCATCTCGTCGACGGTGTGCCGCATGGTCCATTCGAGGTCGCGGGCGGCGAGCTCGCCGGATGCCACGATGCGGTCGGGGTCGCCCGGGCGACGCTGATGCATCTCGGGGACGAACTCGATTCCGGTGACGCGTGCCATCGCGTCCATGATCTGCTTCACCGAGAGCCCGTCACCTGAACCGAGGTTGTAGGCGGGCTCGATCGGCTCTCCGAGGGAGAGGCGTTTCGCGGCGACGACGTGGGCGTGGGCGATGTCGCCGACGTGCACATAGTCGCGCACGTTCGTGCCATCCGGGGTGTCGTAGTCGTCGCCGAAGATCCGGGGCGTGCGACCCTCGAGAAGCGCCGAGAACACGAGCGGGAACAGGTTGTGCGGGCTGGAGTCGTAGACCGTCGGGTCGGACGAGCCGACGACGTTGAAGTAGCGCAGCGAGGTGTGACGCAGCGGGCGATCGGATGCCTCGGTGGCGACGCCCTGATCGCGCAGCAGCCATTCGCCGATGAGCTTCGACTCGCCGTACGGGCTCGCCGGGCGCTTCGCGGTGTCTTCGACGACGAGGTCGACATCGGGAGTCCCGAAGACAGCGGCGCTGGAGGAGAAGACGATGTTGCTGACGCCCGCGGCCTCCATCGCCTCAAGGATCACGCGCGTGCCTTCGACGTTCTGCTCGTAGGTGTGCAGAGGCCGCTGCACCGAGACGCCCGCGTACTTGAACCCGGCGACGTGGATCACGCCCTCGACGCCGTGGGTGCGCAGGGTGTGCTCGACGAGCTCCCGATCGAGGATGCTGCCGTCGACGAGCGCGACGTCGCCGGGGACGAAGGATGCGTGCCCCGACGACAGGTCGTCGATCACGACGGGGGTCATTCCGGCTTCCGCGAGCGCGCGCACGACGTGTGCTCCGATGTATCCGGCGCCGCCGGTGACCAGCCAAGACATGTGAGCTCCTTACATCCTCCGCGAGGCTCGCGGTGGTCTTCAGTCTGACAGACGCCCCTGGGGCGCCCCCGGGCGTGGACCCTCAGGCGTCGCGGCGCGGGCCTGCGGAGGGCGCCACTGTGAACAGGTGCGGTGCGTCGAACCCGGACGCCGCGAAGGCGGCGCGCACGGATTCGGCGACCTGCTCACTGCGATCGTGATCGATGAGGGCGATCGCGGACCCGCCGAAACCGCCGCCGGTCATGCGGGCACCGAGCGCCCCGGCGGACAGTGCCGCGTCGACGGCCACATCGAGTTCCGGTGCGGAGATCTCGAAGTCGTCCCGCATCGAGGCATGCGATGCCGTGAGAAGCTCTCCGATCGCGCGCGGACCCCGCGCGGCAAGGGCGTCGACGGTGTCGAGGACTCGCTGATTCTCGGTCACGATGTGGCGCACCCGGCGGAAGGTCACGTCATCCATCAGGCCTGCTGCGCGATCGAGATCGTCGACCTGCACGTCCCGGAGGGCGGGAACGCCCAGGATCGCGGCCCCGCGCTCACAGGACTCCCGGCGTTCGCGGTAGCCCCCGGTCGAGTGGGCGTGCATGACCCGGGTGTCGATCACGAGCAGCTCCAGACCGGAGTCGGTGAAACCGAGGGGGACCGGGCGTGAGACGAGCGAACGGCAGTCGAGGAAGAGGGCGGCGTCGGGCTGTCCGAGCATCGACGCCATCTGGTCCATGATGCCGGTCGGCGCTCCGACCGCCTCGTTCTCGGCGCGGCGGCCGACCTGCGCGAGGGTGACGGCGTCGAGTCCGAGGCTCCAGAGGTCGTTGATCGCAGAGGCGGTCGCGCCCTCGATCGCGGCCGACGAGGAGAGCCCCGCCCCGACAGGCACCCCCGAGGACAGAGCGATGTCGAGTCCTGGCAGCGCCCCGGCATCCGGCGCATGCGCGAGAAGCGCCCATGCGACGCCCAGCGGATAGGCGGCCCACTCGGTGACCGCGGGCACCGCGCCGGAGGCCGTCGGGAAGAGGCGGTCGAGATCGTCGATCGCGACTTCGACCGCCTCGGCGGTGAAGGTGGACGTGACCCGGATGCGCCGGTCGGCACGCGGACCCGCTGCGGCGTAGGTGCGCTGCGGGATCGCGAAGGGCAGGACGAAGCCCTCGTTGTAGTCGGTGTGCTCGCCGATCAGGTTCACACGGCCGGGCGCCGACCAGATTCCGGCGGGCGAGGTCCCGGTGACGGCGTGAAAGAGGGTGCGGGCAGCATCCTGAGAAGTCATGGTGTCTTTCCTTGTGGGCGTGCGCCGGAGTCGTGAGGGAGGGTGAGACTGCGGGTCAGCTGGTGACCGTGTCGATGGCCGTGCGGAGGCGATCCGCGGTCTCCTCCGGGAGGATCTCGGCGGTCCACGCCGACATCGCGGCCTCGGACCCGGCGAGGAACTTGAGCTTGTCGGCCGCGCGGCGCGGGCTCGTGAGCTCGAGGCGCAGTCGCACGGAATCGCGCCCGACGTGCACCGGCGCCTGATGCCAGGCGGCGATGTAGGGCGTCGGCGTCTCGTACAGTGCATCGACGCCCCGCAGCAGTCGCAGATACAGTGGCGCGAGCTCGTCGCGCTCGGCGTCGTTCAAGGCGGCGAAGTCGGGCACGTGCCGGTGCGGCATCAGCTGGACCTCCAGCGGCCACCCTGCGGCGAACGGCACGAATGCGGTCCAGTGCTCACCGCGAAGCACGACGCGCTCAGAGGCCAGCTCGAACTCCAGCACGCGCGCGAAGAGGTCGGGGGAGGTGCGGTCGATGCTGTCGAGCAGTCGCGCGGTACGGGGAGTGACGTAGGGGTAGGCGTAGATCTGCCCATGCGGATGCGGCAGTGTCACGCCGATCGCCTCGCCACGGTTCTCGAAGGGGAACACCTGCTCGATGCCGGGCAGGGCGGAGAGCGCGGCGGTGCGGTCGGCCCAGGCCTCGATCACGGTGCGCGCGCGGGTCACGCTCTGGGTGCCGAACGAGCCGGCGTGCTCCGGACTGAAGCAGACGACCTCGCACCGACCGACGCTCGTGCGCGTGCGACCGAGGCCGAGTGCGGCGAGATCGTCGAGTCCGCGAGGTGCGTTCGGAGCGGAGGGAGCGCCGCCGACGGCCTCGGCAAGGGCGGGGCCGAACGAGGGGGAGCGGTTCTCGAAGACCGCCACGTCGTACATGCTCGGCACCTCCGAGGGGTTGCTCGCGGTCTGCGGTGCGAGCGGATCGGCGTCAGCCCCCGGCATCATGACGCGGTTCTGGCGCTTCGTCGCGAACGTGATCCAGTCACCGGTCAGGATGTCCTGCCGCATCGTCGCGGTCTCGGGTCGGGGGTCGAGCACGCGAGCGTCCACACCGCGAACGGGGCCGAGTGTCGTGTCGGCGTCGTCGAAGTAGATGAGTTCGCGGCCGTCGGCGAGCAGCGTGGGGCGCTTGATGACGCCGGCGCTGAGGGGGATCGCCGCGGGAGAGTCGTCCATGTTCACGTGAACATGGTACGCATGGCGGCGTGATAACGTCAACACGACCGAACTGAACGGGGGAGCGGATGCCTCAGCCGCAGCGTGTATCGATGGCGCAGGTTGCTGCGCTCGCTGGTGTCTCAACCCAGACGGTGTCCCGGGTCGCGAATGACAGTCCGCGGGTCGACCCCGCCACGCGCGAGCGCGTCGAGCGCGCAATGGGCGAACTCGGGTACCGGCCGAATCGTGCGGCCAGGGCCCTGCGCACCGGCCGCACGCAGACGCTGGGTCTCGTTGCGCAGACGCTCTCCACTGTGGGGAACGCGCGCATGCTGCAGGCGGTCGCCGAGGCGGCAGCATCCCGTGGCTACGCGCTCACCATCTTCACGCTCGGCGCCGACGGCGACATCGCGGCCGTGTTCGATCGCCTGCACGACCAGGGTGTCGACGGTGCGATCGTGCTCAATGAAGCGACGGCGCTTGCGCGACACGCGTCGTCGGGAGGCCTGCGCCTCGTGGTCATCGATTCGCCGCCCGACGATCGCTTCTCGGTGGTCTCCACTGACCACGCAGTGGGCGCCCGGGCTGCCACAGAGCGCCTGCTCCACGCGGGGCATCGTGTCGTGCATCATCTGTCCGGTCCCGACGACTCCTTCGCGGCCGCACAGCGTGAGAGGGGCTGGCGTGCCGCGATTGCAGCTGCGGGTGTCGAGGCTCCCCCGATTGTGCGGGGTGATTGGAGCGCGGCATCCGGCTATGCGCAGACGCGGCAGATGCTGCGCACTGGCGCGGTCACGGCACTGTTCGCGGCGAACGACCAGATGGCTCTCGGAGCGCTGCGCGCGATCACCGATGCCGGGCTGCGGGTTCCGCAGGATGTGGCGGTGATCGGATTCGACGATGTCGTGGATGCTGCGCAGTTCCGTCCTCCGCTGACCACCGTGCGGCAGGACTTCGACGCGTTGGGTGAACGCGCGGTGCAGCAGCTGATCGCTCTGATCGAGGGGGCTCCGGTGCAGGATCTGCGCTTGGCGCCCGAACTGATCGCTCGGGAGAGTGGCTGACAGGGGTCGCTATGGTTGCTGTTCCTCAATAGTTGCGAAAGCGCAACTACCAGCGTATGGTTGATATCCATCAACTTTCTACGCGGGAGCGCCCACCTTTTGACTTCACACACAACCACCACGCCCGAGACCGTGCGCTCGGCCCGCGAGGTCTTCACCGCGATCTCCGGGCTCGTCGTCGGCATGTTCGTCGCTGTCCTCTCGGGGACCGTCGTCTCGACCTCTCTGCCCGTCATCATCGCCGACCTCGGCGGCACCCAGGCGCAGTACACCTGGGTCATCACGGCCAGCCTGCTGGCCACCGCCGTATCTACGCCGGTCTGGGGCAAGCTCTCCGACCTGCTCGATCGCAAGATGCTCGTGCAGCTTTCTCTGGGGCTGTTCACGATCGGCACCGTCATCTCGGGCTTCGCGACCGACACGAACATGCTCATCGCGGTCCGCGTCGTCCAGGGCATCGGCGTCGGCGGTCTGATGTCGTTGGTCATGGTGGCCATCGCGCTGATCATCTCCCCGCGAGAGCGTGGCAAGTACATGGGCGTGGTCGGCGGAATCATGGCGTTCGCCACGATCGGCGGGCCGCTGCTCGGCGGATTCATCACCGATGTGTGGGGATGGCGCGCGAACTTCTTCGTCGGCGTCCCCTTCGCGATCCTCGCGTTCGTCCTGCTGCAGGTCACCCTGCACCTGCCCAAGCCGCAGAACGCGAAGGTGTCGATCGACTACCTCGGCATCGTGCTGCTCGCCGTCGGCGTCTCGGGACTGCTGATCTGGGTGTCGACCGGCGGCACGCAGTTCGAGTGGGACTCGATGACCAGCTACGTGCTCGTGATCGGCTCCGGTCTGACTCTCGTCGCCTTCGTCGTCGCGGAGTTCTTCGTGAAGGAGCCCATCATCCCGATGACGCTCTTCCGCAACAGAACCTTCACCCTGTCGGTGATCGCCTCGATCTCGATCGGCGTCTCGATGATCGCCACGTCGGTGTTCCTCGCTCAGTACTTCCAGCTCGCCCGCGGGGCGACACCCACCGAGTCGGGACTGATGACGATCCCGATGATCGTCGGCCAGATGGGCGCATCGATCATCATCGGCCAGCTCGTGAGCCGATTCGGCAAGTGGAAGGGCTGGATGCTGCTGGGCTCGGTGCTCTCGGTCGTCGGCATCAGCCTGATGGCGACGCTGCGCTACGACACCTCCTTCGCTCTCGTCGCGGTGTACATGTTCGTTCTCGGCGCAGGCCTGGGCATGGTGATGCAGAACCTCACCCTGATCGTGCAGAACGACACCCCGCCGCAGCAGCTGGGCGTCGCCTCATCGGGCGTGAACTTCTTCCGCACCATCGCCGGTACCGTCGGCGTGACGATCATGGGGTCGATCCTCGCCTCCAACGTGGCCAGCTACATCAAGGACGGACTCGGCGCGTTCGTGCCGACGACGCCCGAGGAGATCGGCGCACTGAAGGCGCTCGGGTCGGGCAATGTTCCCCACATCGCAGACCTGCCCGACGGCATCCGCACCGTCGTGGAAGCGGCATACGGAAACGGCATCGCCGATGCCTTCTTCATCGCCGTGCCGCTCGCTCTGATCGGCGTGATCGCGATCGCCTTCGTCAAGAACAAGCCACTGTCGACCAAGACCGCCGCTGACCAGCTGCGTGAGCAGGCGGAGGAATCTGTGATCGAGGTCGCCGAAGCCGAGATCGGAGCGTCGCTCAACACGACGGGATCGATCCGCACGGCAGAGGTGAAGTAGCGCGGCGATGAGTACCGTCGATGACGCAGATCGGGTTGACCTCGATGAGGTGGTGACCGAGTTCCAGGGGCACATGAGCCTCATGTTCACGCGGGCACGATCTCTGTGGCGAGAGTCTGCGGCGATGGTGCACCCCGATCTGCAGCCATCCGGATACAAGCTCCTGACCCATATCGCGCGGGTCGGCAGCTCGAATGCGCACCAGCTCTCTGAGTGCTTCGAGATGGACAAGTCGGCGATCAGCCGGCAGGTGCGGATGCTGGAAGACGCCGGTCTCATCGAATCGCGCCCTGACGAGAGCGACGGGCGGTTGCGGGTGCTCACGGCCACCGCAGCCGCCCGCGACCTGCTGGCGACGGTGCGCAATCATCACAGCAATCGCATTCGCACGGCGATCAGCGGGCTGACCCCGGACGAGATGCGGGTCGCATCGATGGTCTTCAGTCGCCTCGCTGAGATCTGAGTCACGACTGCCGCGCGGACCACCGGTGGGCGTTCCCCGTAAACTGGCGAGCATGGATGCCCAGCCCGCCGACGATGTGGCACTCGATGCCGCCATCGCCCGGGTCGAACAGGAACTCGGACGTCTCTTCGCGCGAATTCGCGTCGGCTGGCGGGAAGCCGCGGCCACGGTGCACCCAGACCTGCAGCCTCTCGGCTATCAGGTGCTCACCTCGATCGCCACGGGCAAGGCGACCTCGGCCGGGGCGATCATCGATCGTCTCCAAACCGACAAGTCTGCAGTGAGCCGCCAGGTGCGCCAGTTGGAGGAGTGGGGCCTCATCGAGAGTGTCCGTGACCCGAACGATCGACGGGCGCGGCTGCTCGTGGCCACACCCCTCGCGCAGGAGCGGGTAGAGATCGCCCGCTCTCGCTATCACGACCGCATCGGCGAGCGTCTCCGTGCCTGGTCAGCAGATGACGTCGATCATTTCGCCGAGTTGATTCACGCTCTCGGGGCCTGACGCGACGCCGTGCTGGCTACGAGCTGTTCGCGGTCGACGGGCGCGACGCCGTCTGAGACACCATTAGTAGGGGCGGGCGAAGATCTCTCGCTGCGTTCCTGCCGGTGCATCCGCGGGGAGCACCAACACCTTGAGGAAGCCTTGGTCATCGGTGGCGAGGCACCATTCCAGCAGGCGCATCCGCATCTCTTCTCGCATGGCGTCGAAGGCGGACTCGACCGCCAGATTCCGGCGCTCGCCCGGATCTGCTTCGATGTCGAAGAGCTGCTCGCGGTAGCGACCCCAGCTGTACACGACGTACTTGTAGGCGCCGTGATAGAGCGCCCGCCCGCGGGTGCGCGGGGGAGCATCCTGATCGAACAGCGTCTCCACGACGATGCTGCGCGACGCCGTGGCATCCGATTCCCCCGCGTGCTCCACCGGGAGTGCATGTCCGGGCAGGTCCTCCGGGGTCGCTGTCTGCGCCCAGGCGAGCACGCTCGGCAGGATGTCGATGCTCGCGGACACGCGAGCGCGGCGGGAGCCGGGCGTTACTCCCGGGCCGCTCACGATCAGAGGCACGCGCACGCACTCCTCGAACAGGGCGGTCTTCTGGTTCCAGCGGTGGGCGCCGTCGCCGTCGCCGTGATCGCTCGTGACGATGACGATCGTGGATTCGGTGAGGCCCGCGGCGTCAAGACCGTCGAGCAGGACGCCGAGAGCGTCGTCGAAGCGCTCGATCAGCCGTCGATAGGCGAAGCGGTACTGGCGCCAGTCGTCAGGGGAGTAGTCCAGGGTGCCGTAGGACTGCGCGGCACGGGACTGCTCGTCGCGCACGGCCTGCGACTCGAAGGGCGCCGGCGCGAAGTTGGCCGGCAGCGGTGGCGCGTCGCGCACGTCTCCGAGGACGATGTCGCCGTAAGGGAGTGGCTGATTGCGCGCGAACTCGCAGATCGTGTGCGGGTCGTCGAACGACGCTACGAGCAGGAACGGATCATCCGTGACGGCGCGACCGGCGATCCAGGACGTGCACGCGTCGACGAGGCCGACGTCGCCGAAGGGATGGATGACGTCGAAGCCGGCGTCGTGCGGCGGTTCCGGCGTCGTCGCGTGCCACTTGCCCGCGTAGGCGCAGTCATAGCCCGCGCCGGAGAGCAGGTGCCCGAGGCTGTCCGGTCGCGTGCCGGGCTCGACCACATCCGCATGACGGTTGCTCATGACGCCGACCTCGTGCGGCATCCGCCCGGTCAGCAGGCTTGCGCGCGCGGGAACACAGAGCGGGAAGGAGACATACGCGTTCTCGAATGTGGCCCCGGACGCGCGCAGCCGATCCAGATGCGGCGTGCGCACTCCGGCGCGGTCGCGATCCAGCACGTGGGCCCCGAGCTGATCCGCCATCACGAGCAGAACGTTCGGGCGGGCACCGGGGCCCACGCGGGTCACTTGCCCATTCCCAGAGTGAGGCCCTCGGTCAGGCGGCGACCCAGCCAGAGGTAGATCGCCAGCATCGGAAGCACCACGATGCAGAGTCCGGCGAAGAGACCGCCCCAGTCCGCACCCGAGTAGGTCTGCTGCTGGATGAACGAGATGAGCGCGACGGGCAGCGTGTACTTCTCGGTGGACTGCAGCAGGGTCAGTGCGAGCAGTGTCTCGTTCCAGTGCGAGATGACCTGCAGGACGAAGGCCGTCAGGATGCCGCCCTTCGCCAGCGGCAGCGTGATGCGCCAGAAGGTGCCGAACGCCGTCGTGCCGTCCAGCGCCGCGGCCTCCTCAAGCTCCAGAGGCAGCGATCGGAAGAACGCGGTCAGCAGGAACACCGTGAACGGCATGGAGACGCCGATGTAGACGAGGTTCAGGCCGATCAGGCTGTCGGTCAGGTAGACCTCGTTGAGCATCACGAACAGGGGGATCACGATGACCTGAGCGGGGATGCCGAGGCCGAGCACGAAGTACAGAGTCAGCGAGTTCGTGAGGCGGTTCTCGACGCGGCTGAGGTAGTACGCGGCAGGGGCCGCGAGGAGCACGGTGAGGAACGACGAGACGAGGGTCGTCACGACGCTGTTCATCGTCGCGGTCGCGAAGTCGCCGACGGTCCAGGCCGTCACGAAGTTGATCGGGTCGAGCGAGGTGGGCATCCCCCACGGGTCGCTGAGGATCGCGCGGGTGTCGCGGAACGCCTGGATCACCATCCAGACCATCCACGCCACATTCAGGACGACGAACGACCACAGCAGGACCAGACCGACGCCGCGCAGCAGGCTGCGCTCGTGGCCGATGGCTGCGCCGCGCCGACGGCGCCGCCGCTTCTGAGGCGGGACGACGACGGCCTCTGTGGAGAGGGTCGGGGTGGGGAGCATGTCAGTGGTGGTCACGATTTCTCCTAGAACTCCACCGCATCGCGCTTCATGACGCGACGCAGAAGCAAGACGAGCACCGAGACCAGTGCCAGCGAGAGCACAGCCGACGCGGTGGCCGCGCCGTATGCGGGGACCGACTCACCGGAGAAGGCGGTCACGTAGGTGTAGACCGCGGTGGTCCAGGTCTGGGTCGGCGGCATGCCGGCGCCCGTGGATCCACCGAAGACCCAGATGATCTCGAAGATCTTCACCGAGGAGATCGTCCAGAGCACGGCGCAGGTGCCGAAGACATCCCAGGTCAGGGGGAGGATCACGTGGCGCAGACGCTGGAAGGCGTTGGCGCCGGCAAGGGCGCAGTCCTCGTAGTAGTACGGGGGGATGCGGTCGACGCCGGCCATAAGGATCGTCGTGAAGTAGCCGGTCGTGACCCAGGTCATCATGACCATGATCAGCGGGAACAGGTTGTCGTGCGACAGCCAGGCGGGGGGCTCGTTCACGCCGAAGACGGCGAGAAGCGAATTGACGAGGCCGCCCGGATTGAAGATGAAGCCGGCCAGGACGCCGAAGATCATCGCGTTCACGAGGTGCGGGAAGAAGATCACCGACCGGGCGATCTTCCGTCCTGCCATGTCGCGCAGCACGAGCGTGAGCCCGAAGGCGATCACGAAGATCGCGATGCCGACGACGAACAGCAGCAGCAGCGTGTTGCCGAACGACTGCAGGAAGAGCTTGTCGGAGAACAGGCGGATGTAGTTGCCGAACCCGACGAACTCCATGGGGCCGGCGCCGGCCCACTTGTTGAAGCTGATCCAGACCGCGTACCCGGCGGGTACGACGAAGAGCAGCGTGTAGAGCAGGAAGGCCGGTCCCACGAAGGGGACGAACAGGCGCTTGCGGGCGCGATCGATGGCGTTGCCGCCGGTACGGCCACCCCGAGGGGCAGCCGTACCGACGGTCAGACGCTCTGTCGCGGTGGCGACCTGGGTCATGAGTTCTGCTTCCAGTAGTCGATCTGGCCGCTCTTCATCTGGGCGACGAACTCTGCGGCGGAGATCTTTCCGAGCACCAGCTGATCGATGGTCGGCCACAGCAGCTTCTCGGTGTAACCGGGGAAGCTGATGCCGTCGTTCTGCTGGTAGTAGCCGTCCGCGTTGTCGAGGGCGGCCTTGACGGTCGACATCTCGGTGCTCACGGTCGCATCGCTGCGGATCGGGATGATCTTCGCGTCACTGCCGAGGCTGTCCTGGTAGGACTTGCCGAGGAAGTATGCGGCGAACTTCTGCGCGCTGTCGGCGTTCTTTGCTCGCGTCGGAACAGCGAACCCGACGAAGTCTGCACGCTGGGCGTTGCTGCCGCCGTCGACCGTCGGGAACGGGAACGACGAGTACTCGAATCCGTCGGCGGCGTAGGGGCCGGTCTCGGTGGGGATCCAGGTGCCGTTGAAGAGCAGCGCGGCCTTGTTGTCGGCCCAGGCCTGCTGCTGCGCCGGCCACTTGCTGGCGTTGTAGCCGGAGATGAAGTAGCCGCCCTGGACGAGCTCCTCGACGAGTTCCGCGGCCTTCAGGGCCTCCTTCGAGTCCCAGCCCTCACCGCTCGGGTCTTCGGCGATCTCCTTGAGCGAGCCGGGGCCCGCGACGCGCACCATCGCGGTCGTGTACCAGTAGGCGTTGTAGCCCGAGACGTCGCCGTCGACGGCGAATGGGGTCTCGCCGCCGGCCTTGATCGCGTCGAGGGTGTCGATGAATCCGTCCCAGTCGGCCGGCGGAGCGTCGACGAGCTCGGGGTGGGCGGTCGCGTTGAACCAGATCGCATCGCTCGTGAGCGAGTAGGGGAGCATCCACGGGGCGTCGCCGCCCTCGACCGACAGCGTGTCGACGTCGAGGTAGGCGCTCGGGATGAGGTCGGACACCTTCGAGCCGTCGACCTCGGCGTCGTAGGCGGCCTCGAGCGACTTCGCCTGACCGGTCTCGGCGAGGATCGGCGCGAGCTTCGCGAACGAGCCATCCACAAGGTCGGGCACCTTGTTCGTGTTGAGCGTGGGCACGACCTTCTTGATGTTGTCACGCCCCTGCCACTGCACGTTGACCTCGATGCCGGTCTCCTTCTCGAAGTCGGCGATCGCGGCGGCCACGACCTTCTGCTGCGCCTCGCCCTCCTTCCACATGGACCAGTAGGTGAGGGAATCACTCGATGAGTCGCCCGCGGCGGAAGCGCATCCGCTGGCGGTGACCGCCAGAACGCTGACGAGGGCGAGTGCAGAGAACGTACGGATCTTCGCCATCGGATTTCCTTTCGTGTCGAGGGTGCCTCTTCGCCCCTCGGAGCCTCGACTCAAACAAGCACTAGAGAGAGTATTCAAGGAGTAATTCAGAATCGATTTCTCTGGGTTTGGCGCGAGAACGAACAAAACCCGAGATATCCGAGAGTCCTTCCCTCAAATACTTCTTTATTCCTCTCTTCTGGAGAGGCAGACTCGGAGAAGTACGTAGGAGGGGAGAAGCCGTGGCGACACGACGATCTGTGATTCGCGATGCGGATTCGAAGGGGCTGAAGTTCGAGGCCCTTGCGGATGAATTGCGCCGCGGAATCCTTGCGGGCACCTGGACGGCGGGGCAGAAGCTCCCGACCGAGCAGCAGCTCGCAGAAGAGACCGGATACTCCCTGACAACGGTACGCCGTGCATTCGACGACCTGGTGGCGGAGGGCGTCGTCGTGCGTCGTCAGGGCGCGGGCAGCTTCGTCGCCCACACCCGTCCGCGCGAGCAGCGGGCGCGACGTCGCATCGGCGTGCTGCTGCCCGACACTCAGCTCTACTACCCCCGCGTGCTGCAGGGCATCGACGAGTCGCTGTCGGCTGCAGGTGCGAGCCTGCAGCTCGCGACCTACCGCTACGACCGGACCAAAGAGGATGCGGCGATCGAGTCCCTGCTGGATGCCGGTGTCGACGGGCTGCTGCTTTCTCCGACTCTCACCGAGATCGACGACCCGGATGCGCGGGCCCAGACGCTCATGCAGCTCCCCGTACCTGTCGTGATGGTCGAGCGCAGCCTTGTGGACCTCGGGCCGCGTGACCGCACAGAGCACGTCTGCTCGGACCACCGCGGTGGCGCCTACGACGCGGTGCAGCACCTTGCGGCCCTGGGTCATCAGCGCATCGCTCTGCTCATGCGCGAGCGGACCCCCACTGGACCTGCGATCATGAACGGCTACCGCCACGCGATCGCCGATCTCGGTCTTCCCTCGGGGCTGGAGTTCACCCAGGCGAAGACCGCCTGGGAGGTCGACTCGGCGCAGGGCGCCTTTGATCGGCTGCGCGAGCTCGAGGCGACGGCGGCGCTCGTCTTCGGCGACCGTGAGGCCACGCTGCTGCAGGGCGCCATCCGCCGCAGTGGCCTGAGCGTGCCCGGCGACATCGCGCTCGTCTCCTATGACGATGAGGTCGCCGACCTCGCGGAGGTGCCGCTGAGCGCGGTCGCCCCGCCCAAGTACCGCATCGGACGGATGGCCGCCGACGTGCTGCTGCGTCGCCTCATCGAGGGCGATGACTGTCCGCTGCATCAGATCAGACTTCGGCCGCGCATCGTCATCCGCCGCTCGTGCGGCGCTGTCGTGGCCGAGTAACGACGAAGGAGTTTCATGCGTATCGGACTGATTGGCGCCGGGGCAGTCGCCAAGTACCACGTCGAGGCCGCGCTGGCGCTGCCCGGCGCGCGCTTCACGGCGATCTGCGATCTCGATGAATCCGCCGCGGCGCGCGCCGCGAAGGACGTCGAAGGCGTGCAGTTCTTCACGGACTACCGGGCGCTCGTCGAGAGTGACGATGTCGATGCGGTCATCGTGAACACTCCGCATGCGCTGCACCTGCCCATGGCGATCGACGCGGCGCGCGCGGGCAAGCACGTTCTCGTGGAGAAGCCGATGGCGACGAGCCTCGCCGACTGCGACCTCATGCAGGAGGAGACGGCCGCTGCCGGGGTGAAGCTGGCCGTCGGCCACATCCAGCATTTCCTTCCCGACAAGGTCGCGGCGCGCGCCCTTCTGGAGCAGGGCGAACTCGGCGAGGTCGTGATGATCCGCGACCAGCGCAGCACTGACTATCGTCCCGGAACCCGTCCGGAGTGGTTCTTCTCCCGACCGATCGCGGGTGGCGGCGCGCTCATCAACATCGGAGGGCACTGCCTGGATCGCGCGCTCTGGTTCGGCGGCGCGCCGGCGGTCGAGGTGAGCGCCAGCGTGGCGCAGCGCTTCGGTGTTCCGGTCGAGACGGATGGCACGATCGCGCTGCGCCTGGCCAACGGTGTCGGCGTGACGATCGCCGTCGTGAGCGATCCGCCCGCGCGCAGTGACCTGCTGGCGATCGTGTGCGAGCGAGGAGTGATCGAGGCAGACCCGCGCGTGGGGACTCTGGTCCGCGTCGACGGACACACCCGCGTCGTGCGCGACCCGGATGCCGGCGACATCCAGCAGGCCTTCACCGCGCAACTCGCGGACTTCCTCGGTGTGATCGACGGCGACGCCCCTGCGGTGCCGCTCGAACACGCACGGCACGTCGTCGAGCTCGTTCTCGCCAGCTACGAGTCCGCCGCCGCGCAGCGCTCGCTGCAGATTCCTCTCCGCGCAGAGGTGCCGGCGTGACCCAGGAGACACGGCGGCCTCCCCACATCGTCTTCGTCATGAGCGACGACCAGGGCCCCTGGGCCTTGGGAGCGGCGGGCAACGCCGAGATCCAGACCCCTGTGATCGATGCGCTCGCGGACCAGGGCATCCGCCTCTCTCGTTTCTTCTGCGCATCGCCGGTCTGCTCTCCGGCGAGGGCATCGCTGCTGACGGGGCGGGTTCCCTCGCAGCACGGGGTGCACGATTACCTCGACGGGGCGCATGCGGGACCGGACAGTGCCGACTATCTCGGCGGAATCCCCACGTTCACGGATGCGCTTGCGGACGCCGGGTATCGCCTCGGCCTCAGCGGCAAATGGCATCTTGGTTCGAGTGATGTGCCGCGTCGCGGCTTCGTGCACTGGTTCGCGCTCCACGGAGGTGGCAGCAGCTACGACCGCGCGCTCATGTATCGCGACGGCGTGGCCGAGCAGGTCGAGGGCTATCTGACGGACATCATCGCGGATGATGCGATCTCGTTCATCGAGGCGGAGGCGGGCGGATCCGCGCCGTTCTTCCTCGCGGTGAACTTCACGGCACCGCACAAGCCGTTCGCGGGGCAGCATCCCGAGCGGTTCACCGACCTCTATCGTGACTGCGCGTTCGAGAGCTGTCCGCAGGAGTCGCCACATCCCTGGTTGCAGACGCTGGATGGCGGGCCGATCGGCGGTGAGCCGGACGCGCGCGAAGCGCTGATCGGGTACTTCGCGGCGGTGACCGCGATGGATGCCGCGATCGGCCGCATTCTGGATGCGCTCCGCGCGCAGGGGGACGACCGAGAGACGATCGTGGTCTTCACGAGCGACAACGGCTTCAATGCGGGCCATCACGGCATCTGGGGCAAGGGCAACGGCACCTTCCCGCTCAACATGTACGACGAGTCGGTCATGGTGCCGTTCGTGCTCCGCGCTCCGGGTCTCGTGCCGGAGGGTGTCGTCGACGATGCGCTCGTGAGCGCCTACGACATCGCTCCCACGCTGCTGGATCTCGTCGGCATCGACCCGACGCGCTTCGAGAGCGGGCCGGGGCGAAGCCGGGCGCCGCTTCTGCGTGGGGAGACCGGGAGGGACACGGACGCAGAGATCGTCGTGCACAACGAGTATGGTCCGGTGCGGATGATCCGCACCGCCGATCGCAAGTACGTGCACCGCTTCCCCTACGGCCCACATGAGTTCTACGACCTCGCAGCCGACCCCGGAGAGCGGGAGAACCTGGTGGACGATCCCGCACGTGCGGACGAGGTCGCCGACATGCGGCGACGACTGGCCGACTGGTTCGCCACCCACCGAGGTGATGCGCGCTATGACGGTGCGCTGCTGCCGGTGACGGGAGCCGGGCAGATCGCTCCGCTGGCCGAGGATCCGCAGTCCGCTTTCGGTATGCCAATGTGGGATGGCGCGCTCGCGCAGAACTCCGAAGGAAGAACTTGAGCATGAACCAGAAGCGGCCCAACATCGTCTTGATCGTGTCGGATGATCACGGGTACGCGGATCGGTCGGCGCTGGGAACCCCGGGGGTCAGCACCCCCGCTCTTGATCGGCTGGCCGCGGAGGGCGTCACCTTCTCCGACGCCTATGTCACCGCGCCGATCTGCTCGCCGTCCCGCGCGGGCCTCATCGCGGGGCAGTATCAACAGCGCTGGGGTGGGCTCTGGTTCGACTCGGCGGAGATCGGTGACGTCGACACGATCGCCGAGCAGCTCGGTGCTGCCGGGTACGCCACCGGCTACTTCGGCAAGGTGCACTATGGCACCGAGACCGAGAGGGATCGAGGGGCCCCTCCCGGGCACGGCTTCCACGAATCCTTCTACGGGCTGGCTGGCCAGTCGATGGGGCGACTGCACTATCGACACCACAGCGCCGAGTCCGTCGAGACCTACGGCGACGCCGCCGAGGCGATGGGCGTGCAGCCTTTCTGGTCGGGCACGGAACCGGCCGAGTTCGACGGCTTCACGACGGATGAGATCGCCGATCGCGCGATGGACTTCGTCGAGCGGCACCAGGACGAGCCGTTCTTCGCGATGGTCGCCTTCAACGCGGTGCACAACTTCTGCTGGCAGCTTCCGGACGAGGAGCGGGAAGCCCGCGGCCTGCCGGACTTCGCCGACTGGAACCCGGGGGCGAGTGAGTACCTCGACTGGTACGACGGCGCGATCAGCCCGAACCTTCCGGACGGGCGTGCGTTCTACCTCGCCCAGCTCGAGCTCATGGACCGGGCCATCGGGCGCATCCTCGGCCAGCTCGATGCCGCGGGCCTCGCCGACGACACGATCGTCGTGTACCTCACCGACAACGGCGGCTCGCACTGCAACTACGGCGACAACGGCACCCTGCGTGGTTCCAAGTACACGCTCTGGGAAGGCGGCATCCGTGTGCCCTTCCTCGTGCGCTGGCCCGGGGTCTCGGCACCCGGCGTGACGATCGACGCCCCCGTGAGTGCGCTTGACCTTGCCCCGACCTTCGCGGCGGCGGCCGCAGTCTCGCCGGTGCCGGACACCGATGGCAGGGATCTCCGTGCCGTGCTGGAGGGCGCGAAAGCAGAAGAGCGAGTGCTGCACTGGGACTGCGGATGGCAGTGGGCGGTGCGCCACGGCGACTGGAAGCTCAGCTGGTTCGACGCTGCCGATCCGACCGCGGCGTACATCCGCAGCGTCGAGCACACCGAGCCCGGAGACGGCCTCATGCTCTGCGATCTGGCGAAGGATCGCAGCGAGCAGCACGACGTCGCCGCGGAGCATCCGGACATCGTCAAGAGCCTGCTCTCGCAGCATCAGCGGTGGCGGGCCGAGGTCGGACTGCCGACACCCGGACCCGCCTGAGCACCTCCGCTACGAGATGACGGGGGAGAGAGCTCGAAGAGCGTCGGCCCCCTCGAAGTCATCGTCGGTCGCGTCGAGCGCGGCGATGAGTCGTTGCGCGAGCAGACCCGCCGCGGCGGAGTCTGCCGCATTGCGCGCCTCGAACGGGTCGCTCGTCAGGTCGTAGTACTCCACGCGCAGCCCAGTGGTCGGCTCCCACGTCGTGATCAGCTTGTCGATGCGGGTGCGGATGCCGCGGGCGCTGCTGTGATCGCTGCGTGAGGGGTAGCGGTAGTAGAGAGCCGCGGGATCAGCAGATTCCGGGGCCTCTCCGCGGAGGGCCGCGGAACTGTCCTGACCGACCATCTGCGGGGGGATCGCGTGCGCGAGGCCCGCGAGGCCGAGCAGGGTGGGTGCGAATCCGAGGGAGTCGATCAGCTCGCCGCTCTCCTGCGCCGGCAGCAGCCCGGGGGAGTGCACGATGAGCGGAATGCGCATCGACTCCTCGTAGCCGACGTTCTTGTAGAGCAGCCCGTGGCTGCCGAGCTGCATGCCGTGGTCCGAGGTGAACACCAGGATCGGTGCGGGAGAATCCGGGTCGGATGCGTCCCGGAGGTCGTCGAGTGCGGCGACAAGCCGGCCGATCTCCGCGTCGACGCCGGAGACGGCGGCGAAGTAGTCTGCGGCGACGGAAGCGGCCTCGTCCACGGCGGCCGCTTCGGCGGAACCGGGCGCGGCGTCGTGTGGCACGTTAGGGCGCGTGAGGAGATCCGCCCCGTCGACGTCGGCATAGAGCGCGCGGTATTGCTCGGGCACCTGATCGAACGGCTGATGCGGAGGGTTCAGAGAGACCATGAGGGCGAACGGCGACGCATCCGCGCTGTGCCCGCGGATGAAGTCGATCGCGATGTCGATCTCGTGCTCGGCCGACCACTGGTCGACATCGATGCGCTCGCCGCGTTCTGCATCCCCATGCCAGTAGTGCGGCGCCAGATGGCGGTCAGCGGCACCGTAGGAGTACCAGAAGTCGAACCCGAACCGACGCGCGGGCGGCGACCAGGCGTCCCACACCTTGCCGTCCGGGCGGCGCCCCTCGCCGTGCGTCTCGTCATCGGGGGTGGGCGGTTCGAGGTGCCATTTGCCGATGTAGCCCGTGCGGTATCCGTGCGCGCGCAGGACGCTCGCCCAGGTCGGAAGCCCGTCGCGCAGGCCGACGCCGTCTGCTCCGGTCTCGGAGTTGACGTTGAGCGTGACGCCGTTGTCGACCGGGCGCAGTCCGGTGAGGAACATCGCCCGGTGCGGGCTGCACACGGGATAGCTGCTGACGGCATGGCGCACGAGACGCCCCTCGCGCGCGAGACGATCCAGATGGGGTGTGCTGACCGGATCCTCTCCGAGAAGTCCCAACGCCGAAGCGCGGAACTGATCGGCCATGACGACGACGATGTGCGGGTGTGCAGGCATGGGGCTCCTCTGTACGGCGGGCTCTCTTCGATCAAAGCGGCTGCGCACCAGAGGATTCCACGACTTTTGGTCTGTAATCCTCTGCTCGTCTCCGCGGACGATGGGGACATGCCCTCTCGTCTGCTCGCTTCTGCCCTCACGGCAACGCCGTGGATGCCCGCCTTCGACCCTGACGCGTCCCCGTTCACCGGGTACACGCGTGCGCACTGGGAATCCGCTGCCGATCGGCTGCTCGCCGGCGCACGTGCGCACGCGCTAGAGGGTGGTGCGCTGATCGATTTCTCTGCGGCTGCGTCGTCGGCTCCGGTCGATCGACTCGAAGGGTTCGCCCGGGTGTTCCTGCTCGCGGCGCTGCGGATCGCGGGTGACCCGTCGGCGCGGGCGGAGGACGCGGAGTACTGGCGCGAGGCGCTGCGCCGAGGCGTCGCGGGTCGCCTCTGGTTGCCGTTGACCGATCACAGTCAGCCCACCGTGGAGGCATCCGTGGTTGCGATCGGCTTGCATGTCGCGCGCGCCGAGCTCTGGGAGCCACTGGACGAGGCGACGAAGATCGGCATCTGCGAGTGGTTCGACGGGGCGGCGGGCACCTGGTGCGCCGACAACAATCACGTGCTGCTCGGCGCGACGCTCGCCGCCTTCACGACAAGCGTCGGCTTCGGCGATCGGCGCGCCCTCATCGAGAACGCGCTCGACCGCATGGAGGACTGGTATCGCGGCGACGGCTGGTACACGGATGGCGACGGTCGGCGTTTCGACTACTACAACGCCTACGCGTTCCACTGGTATCCGTTCTTCATCGCCCGCATGCTCGGCTCTCGTCTGGATGACCGACGGGCGGAGTATCGCGGGCGACTTGCGGCGTTCCTCGATGGCTATCAGCACCTGTTCTCGCCGAGCGGTGCGCCCATCCTGATGGGGCGCTCGCTCATCTACCGCTGGGGGATCACGGCTCCGTTCTGGATGGCTCGCTGGGAGGGTGTGGAGTCCCTGCCGCCGTCACGGATGCGGCGGATCGCCAGCGGAACGCTGCGGTACTTCGCCGACCAGGGCGTGCTCGATGACGGGGCGCTCTCACTGGGCTGGCGACGAAACGCATCGCGCGACATCGTGCAGTCGTACAGCGGATCAGGCTCTCCCTACTGGTCGAGCAAGGGATTCCTCGGGCTGCTCCTCCCGGCCGATGACGCGGTCTGGACCGATGTCGAGGCGCCGATGGTCTCGGAGGAGCGGGATGTGCGGGTGCCGTTGCATGCTCCGCGTTGGTTCATCGAAAGCCGGGACGGGCTCGTCACGCTGCACAACTTCGGCAGCGACGGTCACCCCACGCGAGACGACCACCTCTACCGGCGTCTGCTGTTCTCCTCGGCGACGGTGCCGGTGCGCGGCGAGAGCATGCGCGACGCCGATCTGACCGTGGAGGGGGCAGTGCACCGGGCTGTGGACACCGCGACCGTCACGCCCCGTGGCGGAGCGGTGACGCGCGCGCTCGACGCCGCGGGGCGGCACGTCGACACCTCCGTCTGCGCACACGTGACCGGGGATGCGACCGTGTATCTCGCGCGCGTTCGCGGCGCTGTCGGGCTGTCGGTGACGGTGAGCGGCGCAGCGGTGTCGTGGGACGACGCGGATGCGCTCGATGTGCACGATCGTGTCTCATCGGCCGGCGAAGCCGCGGTCGCCACGGCGGGACTGCGATCGGTGATCCGCTGGCTCGGAGCCTGGCACGCGGAGGCGGGACCCAGCCCTGCGGAGGCTGCGCTTCTCCCGGTGGAGGCACTGATCGAGCAGGCTCCCGAGGGAACCGCGTTGGGCGACCATGCGGCGTTTCCGCGGGTGCGCACGTCGCCACTCCGCGGTGACGTCGTGATCGCCTGGGCGGTCTCGCTGCGTGCAGGGGCGAACGGGGGCGCGGAGATTCGCTCAGAGGTCTCCGACGTGCACGTCGCCGAGGACCATGTGCGTCTGCGTCTCGACGGTGAAAAGCGCGTGTTCCGATGGGCGGCGTCTGAGCGATTCGACGGTGATCGTCGCGCACAGCAGGTCTTCCGTCCCTGAGTTCTTTTGGGCCGGTCCCAGGCGATTTCTTCAGGTGCTGCTCGGGGTCTCTGTTGCACGCCATCAGAAACTGTGACACCATCTCGGAAAGCGCTTACCCGAATCGACGCCGCGACGCGATCGATCCGACGAACTCCCTCCCGCGGCTCAGCCGCCCCACAGAACGGACCTCCTCATGTCTTCCACCCAGACCCGCGAGATCGGCATCATCATGAACGGCGTCTCCGGACGCATGGGCTACCGCCAGCACCTCGTGCGCTCGATCCTCGCGATCCGCGACCAGGGCGGCATCGTGCTCTCCGACGGCAGCCGCGTGACCGTCCGCCCGCTGCTCGTCGGCCGCAACGAGCAGAAGCTCGCCGAGATCGCCGCAGAGCATGGCATCGAGGACTACACGACCGACCTCGACGCCGCCCTCGCCGACCCGATGTGGGAGATCTACGCCGACTTCCTCGTCACCAAGGCGCGCGCCACGGCGATCCGCAAGGCGATCGCCGCAGGCAAGGCGATCTACACCGAGAAGCCCACGGCCGAGTCCCTCGAAGAGGCACTCGAACTCGCGAGCCTCGCGAAGGCGGCCGGCATCAAGACCGGTGTCGTGCACGACAAGCTCTACCTGCCGGGCCTGCAGAAGCTCAAGCGCCTCATCGACTCCGGCTTCTTCGGACGCATCCTCTCGGTGCGCGGCGAGTTCGGCTACTGGGTCTTCGAGGGCGACTGGCAGCCCGCGCAGCGCCCCAGCTGGAACTACCGCACGGAAGACGGCGGCGGCATCATCTCGGACATGTTCCCGCACTGGAACTACGTGCTGGAGAACCTGTTCGGCGAGGTCAAGAGCGTCTACGCCCAGGCCGCCGTGCACATCGCTGACCGCTGGGACGAGAACGGCGAGCACTACAACGCCACCGCCGAAGACGCCGCCTACGGCATCTTCGAGATCGAGGGGGGCATTGTCGCCGAGATCAACTCCAGCTGGACCGTCCGCGTGAACCGCGACGAGCTCGTCGAGTTCCAGGTCGACGGCACGCACGGCTCGGCCGTCGTCGGCCTCTTCGGCTGCAAGATCCAGCCGCGCAACGCGACGCCCAAGCCGGTGTGGAATCCCGATCTGGAAGACACCCGCGACTACGACGCCGATTGGCAGCAGGTGCCCACGAACGACGTCTTCCTCAACGGCTTCCGTCAGCAGTGGGAGGAGTACCTGGAGTCGTACGTGCTCGGCACCGACTACGCCTTCGACCTGCTGGCCGGTGCGCGCGGCGTGCAGTTCGCCGAGGCGGGACTCAGCTCCAGCGCCGAGGGTCGCAAGATCGTTCTCAACCCGCTGAGCCTGGCCTGATCCCATGACCACTCTTCGCTTGCTCGCGGCATCCGGGGCCACCTCGGATGTGCCGCTCAACGACTCCGGCGTCTACACGCGCCCGACGTCGCCGCTGCGCAGCCGCGTCGCCTACGCGGCCGCGCACGTCGTACCGAAGACGCACGCCGACAACACCCCGGGTCAGCCCGCCGACATCGACTGGGATGCCACGCTCGCGTTCCGCCGCAATGTGTACTCCTGGGGTCTCGGCGTCGCCGATGCCATGGATACCGCGCAGCGGAACATGGGTCTGGATGCCGCCGCGACGCGCGAACTGATCGCGCGCAGCGCCGAGGTCGCCCGTGAGGAGGGCGGATCCGTTGTCGTCGGCGTCAACACGGATCAGGTGGACGAGACGCACATCTCGCTCGACCAGGTCATCGATGCCTACAAGGGGCAGCTGCATTTCACCGAGGAGCAGGGTGCGGGGCCGGTGCTCATGGCCTCGCGTCACCTGGCGCGCACCGCGCAGAGCGCCGACGACTACCGCCGCGTGTACCGCGAGGTGTTGGCCAGCGCGACGACTCCGGTCGTGCTGCACTGGCTCGGCACGGCGTTCGACCCGGAGCTCGCGGGATACTTCGGCGCGGATGATTGGCAGACGGCCTCGGCGGTTCTGCTCGACATCATCAACGAGAACCCGTCGAAGATCGCGGGCGTGAAGATGAGCCTGCTCAACGCCGAGAGCGAGATCTCGGTGCGCGAGCGCCTCCCCGAGGGAGTGCGCATGTTCACCGGCGACGACTTCAACTACGTCGGACTCATCGGCGGCGACACCGTCGGTCAGGATGAAAGCCACTCGGATGCCTTGCTCGGTGCTTTCGCGGCGATCACGCCGGTCGCCTCCGCGGCGATCCAGGCGCTGGATGCCGGCGATCCCGCGCGCTACCTCGAGATCCTCGGCCCGACCGAAGAGCTCAGCCGGCAGGTGTTCGCCGCACCCACCTTCTACTACAAGACGGGTGTCGCGTTCCTCGCCTGGCTCAACGGGCACCAGCCCGCGTTCCAGATGGTGGGCGGCCTGCACTCCGCACGCAACCTGCCGCACCTGAGTCGCATCATCGAGTTGGCCAACGCCTCGCTCGCCCTCGAAGTTCCGGAGCTCGCGCGCGAGCGCTGGCACGGGATGCTGCGCCTGAACGGGATCGACGCATGAGCGCCGTGGATCCTCGCCTGTCGATCAACCAGGCGACCATCAAGTACGCCGATCTCGCCACGGCCCTGCGGGTGACCGCAGACGCCGGCGTCGAGGCGATCGGCCTGTGGCGCGAACCGGTGAACGAGGTCGGACTCGATGTCGCGACGAAGATGCTCGCCGACTCCGGTCTGCGGTTCACGACGCACTGCCGTGGAGGCTTCTTCACTCTCCCCGCGGGGGCGGCGCGGGATGCCGCACTCGACGACAACCGTCGTGCGATCGACGAGACCGCGGCGCTGGCCGCCGCGGGTGCAGAGGGATCGACCGCTGTGCTGGTGCTCGTCGCCGGCGGCCTTCCTGAGGGCTCGCGCGACATCGTCGGCGCACGAGAGCGCGTGCGCGACGCGCTCGGCACGCTCGCACCGTATGCCCAGAGCGCCGGCGTGACGCTCGCGATCGAGCCGCTGCATCCGATGTTCTCGTCCGACCGCTGCGTTGTCTCGACCCTCAGCCAGGCGCTCGACATCGCCGCGGACTTCGCCCCTGAGGTCGTCGGTGCAGCCGTCGACACCTTCCACATCTGGTGGGATCCGCAGGTCGAGGAGCAGATCGCCCGCGCAGGGCGCGAAGGTCGCATCGCCACCTATCAGGTGTGCGACTGGGCGACCCCGCTGCCTGCCGACGTGCTGCTGTCACGGCACTACATGGGCGATGGCGTGATCGACTTCACCGCGCTGACTCGTGCGGTGATCGCGACCGGATACGACCGCGACATCGAGGTCGAAATCTTCAACGCTGACATCTGGAGCCGCCCCGCCGACGTCGTCGTGCGCGAGACGATCGAGTCGTTCGCGCGGACCGTGTCGCCGGTGCTGCGCTAGGAACCGGCCACACACGACGTGAGAGAGTGACACGATGACCACGATCCGACCCGGCCTGTGCTCGGTGACCTTCCGCGCGCACACGCCCGAGCAGATCATCGAGGCCGCCGCCGCGGCGAAGCTCGAGGTCATCGAATGGGGCGGTGACGTGCACGTGCCGCCCGGAGACGTCCGCACGGCGGAGCGGGTTGCGACAGCGACCCGCTCCGCCGGGCTGCTCTCCTGCTCGTACGGTTCGTACTATCGGGCGACGCCGTCCGACGAACTCGCTCCCGTGCTCGACAGCGCAGAGGCGCTGGGTGTCGATCGCGTCCGGATCTGGGCGGGGCGCACCGCCTCGAAGGATGTCAGCGTCGCAGAGCGCGACGCCCTCGCCGATCGGCTGCAGGACGCGGCTGAGGCAGCCGCGCAGCGCGGCATCCGCCTCGCCCTCGAATACCATGCGCGCACGCTCACCGACACGGTCGAGACGACCGAATGGCTGCTGCAGCGCGTGCCCGCGTTGAGCACGTACTGGCAGCCCGACGTCGGCGCTCCGGACGACGTCGCGCTCGCGGCCTATCGCACGCTCGAATCCCGAGTGGATGCCGTGCACGTCTTCTCCTGGTGGCCGACGATCGAGCGGCTTCCCCTCTCGGCGCGGGAGAGTCTGTGGCGCGCGTTCGTGCACGAGGTGTCTCTCGTCGACAGGGCGCCTCGCGACGCCCTGCTCGAATTCGTCCCCGACGACGACATCGACGTGCTTGCACGCGAAGCCCAGACGCTCCGCGACTATCTCGGCTGCGGCCTGAACGCGGGCGCGGCCGAGTGACGCGACCGAAGCTCCAGGCGTGGCGCCGGATAGGGTCGGAACATGACCCGGCCTGACCCCTCCGCACCACCGGCACCAACGCGACGGGCGCCGGAGACGACCGGACTCCCGACACTCGAGGACGTCGCCCGAGCGGCGGGTGTCTCGCTCGCGACAGCTTCCCGCGTGCTCAATGGATCGACCCGCAAGGTCGCGGATTCCTACCGCGAGCGCGTCGAGCGGGCTGCTGCAGAACTCGGCTACTCGACGAACGTCTCCGCGCAGGCCATCGCCCGCGGCACCTCGCCCGTCATCGCACTCCTCGTCGCGGACATCGCCGACCCCTACTTCGGTCTCATCGCGAGCGGGGTGGCCCGAGGTGCAGATGAGCACGGACTCATCGTCACCATCTCCGTCACCGAGCGCGATCCTGCCCGGGAGGCGCGCACTCTGCGCGCCTTGCGAGGCCAGCGCCCCAAGGGGCTCATCCTTGCCGCATCCCGCGCCGCCGAGGCATCCGAAAGCGACACCCGGCACGAGATCGCCGAGTTCGCGCGCACGGGCGGACGCGTCGTCGTCCTCGGTGCGGCGGGGCCGGACACGCGCGGTATCGAGATCGACAACCGGGGCGGCGCGGAGATGCTCGGACGCCAGATGGCCGCGCTCGGCTACCGTCGCGCGATCGCTCTCGCAGCCGCCGACGGCGTGCATACCTCGGATGAGCGTCTCGCGGGCTTCCGGCGCGGATTCGCGGACCGCGACGGCGTCGTCGACCGGGTGTACCGAGGCGACTTCCGGCAGGAGTCCGGTGCGGAGATGATGTCCGCCGCCCTGCAGGACGGCGTCGAGGCGGGCACCCTCGTCTTCGCGCTGAGTGACGTGGTGGCAATCGGTGCGATGTCGGCCATCCGCGCTGCCGGACGCGAGATCGGCCACGACATCGCGGTCTGCGGCTTCGATGATGTCCCGTCGAGCAGCGACGTCACGCCGACGCTCACCACGGTGCACGTCCCTCTGAGTGATGTCGGACACGAAGCGTTCCGCGCGGTCGTGGACGAGGACTGGACTCCCGGGTACTTGGCACTGGACGTCGTCGTGCGCGAGAGCACACCACCCCACCCCGCCGCACAGGAGTCTGCATGACCCGCATCGTCCTCGCCCTCGACAGCTTCAAGGGCTCCATCACGGCGGCGGATGCCTCTGCGGCGCTCACGGCAGGCATCCACGGTGTCGATCCGTCGATCGATGTCGTTCCGAGACCGATGGCGGACGGTGGCGAAGGCACGGTCTCGGCGTTCGCGAGCGCGGTGCCGGATGCGCGGCTCATCCCTGTGACGGTCGACGGCCCCGCGGGTCGTCGCGTCGAGACATCCTGGCTCCTGCTCCCTGCGACACCGGATGCGCCAGCGGGAACCGCCGTCATCGACCTGGCATCCACCTCGGGGATCGAGCTGCTCGACGAACTGCGTCCGTGGGACGCCGACACGACGGGGTTCGGGCAGGCGATCGCCGCAGCTCTCGATCACGGTGTCTCTCGGCTCGTGCTCGGGATCGGATCGAGCGCGTCGACCGACGGCGGAACCGGTCTGCTGGCGGCACTCGGCGCGCAGTTCCTCGACGTCGAAGGTCAGCCGATCGCCCGCGGCGCCCGGGGCCTCGCCGACCTCGCCCGCGTCGACCTCTCTGGCCTCCGCTCGCCGATCGAGGTGCTCGTACTGACGGACGTGCTGAGTCCGCTCGTGGGGCCCGCCGGGGCCGCCGCGGTCTTCGGCCCGCAGAAGGGGCTCAGCGATGCCGCCGACATTGCCGCCGTCGATGCGGCGCTCGTGCGTCTGGCGAAGCTTCTGGGCGTGGAACCGGCCACGCCTCGCACCGGCGCCGCCGGCGGTGCCGGACTCGCTCTGCACGCCTGGGGTGCGCAGCTCGTCTCCGGAGCTCCCGAGGTCGCCGCACTCATCCGCCTCGACGAGGCGATCGCGGAGGCCGATCTCGTCGTCACCGGCGAGGGCTCCTTCGATGGACAGTCCTCCGAGGGCAAGGTGCCGTCGCTCGTCGCCGAACGGGCGCAGGCACACGGTGTGCCGGTCGCGCTGGTCGCCGGTCGCATCGCCGAGAGCGCGGATGCCACGGGGTTCACCTCCGTGGTCTCATTGACCGTGCTGGCAGGCAGCTCCGACGCGGCGATGGCCGACCCCGCGCACTACCTGCACGAGGCCGGAGAGATCCTGGCCCGCCAGCACCTCGCGCGCTGACGTCCGCCCCTCAGCGAGAAACCACTTCCTGCACGAGAAACACATCCCGCCGTGGTTTCTCGCGCGGAATGTGGTTTTTCGCGGGCCGCGCGCGGGAGCTGGGGCCGACGGAAGCCCGGGCCGGGAGACGAGGGCCGGGTCGCCGGCCGCGCGCTCAGCCCCCGAGCGCCGCGCTGACGACCGCCCGCGCCTCGTCCTGCACCTGCGCGAGGTGCTCCGGGCCGAGAAGGCTCTCGGCGTACAGCTTGTAGACGTCTTCCGTGCCCGAAGGGCGCGCGGCGAACCAGGCGTGCTCGGTCTGCACCTTCAGCCCCCCGATCGCCGCACCGTTGCCGGGAGCGTGCGACAGCTTCGCGATGATCGGCTCGCCGGCGAGCTCGGTCGCGCTGACAGCATCCGGAGCCAACTTGCCGAGCGTCGCCTTCTGCTCCGGTGTCGCCGGTGCGTCGATGCGCTGGTAGACGGATGATCCGAACGCCGCTTCCAGTTCGCGGTAGCGCTCGGAAGGGCTCTTGCCGGTCACCGCGGTGATCTCAGCGGCAAGCAGACACAGCAGGATGCCGTCCTTGTCGGTCGACCAGGGCGTGCCGTCCATGCGCAGGAACGAGGCGCCGGCGGACTCCTCGCCGCCGAACGCGACCGTGCCGTCGAGCAGGCCCGGGACGAACCACTTGAAGCCCACGGGAACCTCCAGCAGACGTCGACCCAGCGACTCGGCGACGCGGTCGATGATCATCGACGACACAAGGGTCTTGCCGATCGCTGCGTCCCGCGCCCAGCCCGGACGGTGCGCGAAGAGGTAGTCGATCGCGACCGCGAGATAGTGGTTCGGGTTCATGAGGCCGGCGTCGGGGGTGACGATGCCGTGGCGGTCGGCGTCCGCATCGTTGCCGACGAGCACGTCGAACGAGCCCTTCTTCGCCACCAGCGATGCCATCGCGTGCACCGAGGACGGATCCATGCGAATCTTCTCGTCCCAGTCCAGGGTCATGAACCGCCAGGTCGGATCGACCTCGGGGTTCACGACTGTGAGCTCCAGGCCGAACAGCTCGCCGATGCGCGCCCAGTACTCCACCGCGGCGCCACCCATGGGGTCGGCGCCGATGCGGATCCCGGAGCGCTTGATCGCATCGATGTCGATGATCGACGGCAGATCGCGCACATAGCTGTCGCGGAAGTCGTAGGAGCCGATGCGCTCGCGGTTGATGTCGGCGAAGCGCACCCGCTGCACGCCGTCGAGGCCCGCCTCGATGAGTTCATTCGCGCGGGTGGCGATCCAGCCCGTGGCATCCGTGTCGGCAGGGCCGCCGTGCGGCGGGTTGTACTTGAATCCGCCGTCACGGGGCGGGTTGTGTGAGGGCGTCACGACGATGCCGTCCGCGCGGCCCGCAGCATCCGGCGCAAGTGCGCGGTTGAAGGTGAGGATCGCGTGGCTCAGTGCCGGCGTCGGGACCCATGCGTCGCGCGAGTCGACGAGTACCTCGACGCCGTTCGCGATGAGCACCTCGATGGCGCTGCGCTCTGCGGGGCGTGAGAGCGCATGCGTGTCGCGGCCGAGGAAGACGGGGCCGGTGATCCCCTGCGTGCGGCGGTAGTCGACGATCGCCTGCGTGGTCGCGAGGATGTGCTGCTCGTTGAAGCTGCCCGACAGCGAGGAACCGCGGTGCCCGCTCGTGCCGAAGGCGACGCGCTCTGCGGAGACTGCGGGATTCGGCACGCGGTCGTAGTAGGCGGCGATCAGTTCGTCGACATCGATCAGATCAGACGCCTCAGCGGGGAGGCCAGCGCGGCTCGTCATGGTTCTAGTGTGCCCCTCGCATCTGCATGTCGCATCTCGTGCGTCCTCACGTGGCATCCGCCGATAGGCTGAACGCCGTGACTGAACGCCGCACCTACAGCTACCTCGGCCCTGCGGGCACCTTCACGGAAGCGGCTCTGGCACAGGTGCCCGAAGCTCGCGGCCAGGTCTGGAACCCCGTGCACAACGTGGGCGAAGCGCTCGCCGACGTGCTCGAAGGCCGCAGCGACGCCGCGATGATCGCGATCGAGAACTCGATCGAAGGCGGCGTGTCCACCACGCTCGATGCACTCGCGACCCTTCCCGGCCTGCGCATCGCGGGGGAGTACCTCGTCGCGGTGAACTTCGTGCTCGTGGGGCGCCCCGGCATCCGGCTCGAAGATGTGCAGGTCGTTGCCGCGCATCCCGTCGCCTACGCGCAGTGCCACGGATGGCTCGGCGAGCACCTTCCGCGTCACGCGCATGTCCCCGCGGCGAGCAATGTCGCCTCGGCGCTCGGAGTGCTCGATGGATCGCTGCCCGCACAGGCCGCGATCGCGGCACCCGGTGTCGTGCAGCACCAGGACGTGGAGGTTCTCGCGGAGCAGATCGGCGACAACGACAACGCCGTGACCCGCTTCGTGCTCGTCACGCCGACGACGGTGCCGCCCGCGCCCACCGGCGCCGACAAGACCTCGCTCATCATCGAGCTGCCCGTCGACCAGCCCGGTGCGCTGCTCGAGATGCTGGAGCAGTTCTCCACCCGGGGCATCAACCTCTCGGCCATCCAATCGCGTCCCATCGGCGACGAGCTCGGACGCTACCGCTTCGTCATCGACGCCGACGGGCACATTCACGACGAGCGCATGTACGACGCACTTCTCGGCATCCGCCGGTTCAGCCCGCGGGTGGTGTTCCTCGGCTCGTACCCGCGTGCCGACCGCCGCATCGTGCAGTACCCCGAACGCTATGCGGACGACATCTTCGTCGAAGCCCGCGACTGGATCCGCGGCCTGCTCAGCGGCGAGCCCGAGGCCTGAGGGTCGCCTTCCGGCGCTGACCCGCTCCGGCACGGATGGCGGGAGATCGCTCGCCGGGCGGCCTGAAGGCGAGCGGCGACCGCGGAAACTGTCTGCGGCTCCCGCCATCCGTCCCGCGGGGTCGGATCAGCTCGCCAGCAGTTCCAGCGTCTGCTGGCGCCCGATCGAGGTCTCCAGCGACTCTGTGGCGAAGGCCCCCGCCACCGGCGAGATCATGATCTCGTCGACGCCATGGCGCGCGGCGAAGGCTTCGAGCTCCGTACGCACCTCCGCGCCGGTTCCGATGAACCATCCGGTCCCCGCGGCAGCGAGAGTTGTCGGATCTGCGGCAGCATCCGCGGCGGCAACGCCCGCCTGCGCCTGCTCGACAGTCTCCAGAGGAGTGAGCGGGAGGCCTCGACGCAGACGCACCATCGTGCGCAGCTGCGGCAGCGCGCGTGCCTCGGCTTCGTCGCGCGTCGGGGCGGCGACAGCGTTCGCGGTGAGGAAGGTGCGCGGCTCGGGATGCTGCTCGCTGGGCCGGTACCCGCTGCGGTACAGATCCAGCGCGCGTTCGAGCCCGGCGCCGGAGAAGTGGTTCGCAAAGACGTACGGCAGGCCGTGCGCGGCCGCCAACTGCGCGGAGTAGTCACTCGACCCGAGCAGCCAGATCGTGGGAGCCTCTGATGCGGCGGGCGTCGCGTGCACCGAGTACTCGCCGCCGCTCGTGAACTGCACGGTCGCGCCGTCCGGCTGCAGCATGAGTCCGATGTCCTGCACGTGCGAGGGGAATCGCTCCACGTCGCCGGCGGTTCCCGAGGCGCGCAGGAGCTGGGTGATGACCGGATCGCTGCCGGGGGCGCGTCCGATGCCGAGATCGATGCGTCCGGGCGCGAGTGCTTCAAGCGCGGCGAACTGCTCGGCGACGATGAGCGGTGCATGGTTCGGCAGCATGACGCCACCGGAGCCGACACGGATGCGAGAGGTGCGCATGGCGGCGGCCGCGATCAGCACGGGTGGTGCCGTGGAGGCGACGGCCGGCATGTTGTGGTGCTCGGCGAACCAGTAGCGGCGGTAGCCCAGAGCATCCGCCTTCTGCGCCAACGCGAGCGATGCGGCCACCGCCTGCGCGCTGGTCTGCCCGGTGCGCACCGGGACGAGGTCGAGAACAGAGAGTGAGAGAGCAGTCATCCCTGAGAGCAACCGCCCCGGCGCCGCATCAATTCCCGCGGTCGGCCGCGTACTCTTGCCGCATGGATGCCGCCTTCTTCTACATCGTCGTCGGTGCTGTCGCTGTCGCGGCGATCGCGCGCTGGAGAGGGTGGCCCGCTCCGCTGCTCGTGACGATCGTTGCGCTCGCGGCATCCTTCCTTCCCTTCGTGCCTGAGATCACGATCGACGGGCATGTGCTGTTGAACATCGTGCTGCCGCCGCTGCTGTACTCGGCGGCGCTGGATGTGTCGTTCGTCAGCTTCTCGCGCAGCCTTCCCCAGATCCGACGTCTGGGAATCGGGCTTGTCGTCGTCACGGCGGTCGCCGTCGGGTTCGTCGCCTGGTGGCTGATGCCGTCGCTCACTCTGCCCGGTGCCCTCCTGCTGGGCGCGATCGTCGCGCCGCCGGATGCGGTCTCCGCCGCCGCTATCGGACGCAAGCTCGGCCTGCCTCGACGCGTGATGACCGTGTTGTCGGGGGAGAGTCTCATCAACGACGCGACATCGCTCACGATGTACCGGGTCTTCGCGGGCGTGATCGTCGGCGCGGCGTCGTTCGTCCTCTGGGAGTCGATCTGGCAGTTCCTCGTTGCGGTCGTCGTCGGCGTCGCGGTCGGTGTGGTCTTCGGGATCGTGCTGCATCAGCTGCGGATGAGGGTCAGCGATCCGGTCGTCAACGGCACGTTCGGTCTGCTGGCTCCCTTCGGTGCCTACGGCATCGCGGAGCACCTGCTCGGATCGGGCGTGCTCGCGGTCGTCGCGATGGGCCTGTTCGTCGGCTACAACGCTCCGCGCACCGACTATCTGACGCGTCAGCAGGAGGCGCCGCTGTGGCTGTCGGCTGACTTCCTGCTCGAGTCCTTCGTCTTCGCGTACATCGGCCTCCAGCTGCCTCGTGTGCTGGCGGATCTCAACGACGGCGCGGTCGGAGAGGTCATCGTACTGGCGATCGGGGTACTGCTGGTCGTGCTGATCGTCCGACCGCTGTTCGTGTACCCGGCGCATGCCTGGGGGCAGTGGTGGCTGCGGCAGAAGGTGCGGAGGTGGGAGAAGCATCGCGGCACTGTGCCGGAAGAGCGCGAGCGTCCGGCCAAGCGCGGTCACCGTGCGCGCACGGAGCAGCAGCTGAAGGCTCGTGTCGCGGAGTCGGCGCTGTCGTGGAAAGACAATGCGGTGATCTCGTGGGCGGGAATGCGCGGTGTCGTCACACTTGCCACGGCGCTCGCCGCCGCTGACCTGGCGGGCCTGGATCCCAACGCGGAGCATGCGATCGTCGTGGTCGCCTTCGTTGTCACGGTGGGCACCCTGCTGCTGCAGGGCCTGACGCTGCCCTGGATGATCCGTCGGCTGGAGGTCGTCGACGACGTGGAGGCGAAGGAGGATGAGCGGCAGATCGCGGCCGTGCGCGCTCGCAGCCGCGAGGTCGGCAAGGCGTATCTGAGGGAGGCGCGCACCCGCTGGGCCGCCGAGTATGGCGAGGAACAGCTTCGCACCTTCGACGCGTTCGCGAAGCGACTGGTGAAGTTCGAATCGGATGCCGACGCTGTCGCCCCGGATGCTGCGCCGGCCCAGATCGGATACGAGCAGTTCCTTCCTCTGATGAAGGGATGGCTGTCGGTGCGGCGTGCACTGCTGCTGGAGGAACGCGACGCCGGCACGCTGAGCGAAGAGGTCATGCATGAGCTGATCGCCGCGATGGATGCGGAAGAGCTCGCGCTGGATGCGCGCGCCGCTACTCGCTATTCCCGTTGACGCCGCGTCTGCTCCGGAGTAGGCCTGGAGTACGAGGTGAGCGCAGTGGACAGATTCCGTGATCGCGACGAAGCGGGGCGTCTGCTTGCCGACCGGCTGACTGAGCAGGCGAGGCCGGATGCCGTCGTGCTGGCTTTGCCTCGCGGAGGCGTCCCTGTCGCGGCCGTCATCGCCGCACGACTCGGGATGCCGCTGGATGTGCTCGTCGTGCGGAAGCTGGGTGTGCCGTGGCATTCGGAGCTGGCGATGGGCGCGGTCGGCGAGGAGGGTGCGACGGTGTTGAACGACGATGTGATCGCCGCGGCGCGCATCGACGAGACCACGCTGCAGGGGGTGATCGCTCGGGAGCGGTCCGAGGTCACACGACGCGTCGACCGATTCCGGGGCGCACGGCCGCCGGTTCCACTGGCGGGGCGCAGGGCGATCATCGTGGACGACGGGGTGGCCACGGGAGCCACCGCCCGGGCGGGGTGCGCGGTCGCACGACTTCGCGGCGCAGCATCCGTCGTGCTTGCGGTGCCTGTTGGTGCGCCATCGGTGATCCGCGACCTTCGTGAGGTGGCGGACGAGATCATCTGCCTGCACGAGCCGCCCGGATTCATGGCAGTGGGGATGCACTATCTCGACTTCCGTCAGGTCGAGGATGCGGAGGTCGGGCGACTGCTGCGCGCCGGTCGCTGAACACAAGGGGATCGGATGTCAGGACGAGGAGTCCTGACATCCGATCCCCTTCGGACTTCCTCGGATCAGGCCGCGAGAAGCACGGCGGCTTCCGCCGGCTCGCGCAATGCGAGACTCACCTGCCAGCTGGCGCTGAAGCTGCGTTCGGGGAGCGCCTCCAGCGCCGAGCAGTCGGCGGGTGCGAGTTCGTCACGGCGCGCCTCGCGGAGGAGATCGTCCTTCGTCGCGGGGTACTCCATGGTGAGGAGGAACCGCTGAAGAGAGGGTGAGGTCGTCATTTTCGGTCCTTCCGTTCTCTGATGAGGGGCGGGTCAGGCGTCGATCGCCTGTCGATCCTCAAGATTGTCGACGCGGATCTTGCGTGGCTTCGCACGCTCGCTGACCGGGATGACGACGGTGAGCACTCCGCTCTCGTACGACGCCGAGATGTGATCGACGTCGACGCCATCGCCAAGCGTGAACTGGCGCAGATAAGCGCCGTCGCTGCGCTCGCGAGTGATCCAACGCATGCCTTCGCCGTTGCCGGCGGTGCGCTGTGCCCGGATCGACAGCTGCGATCCGTCGATGTCGACGTCGATGGATCCGGGGTCGGCGCCGGGGATGTCGGCATGGAGCAGATAGCGGTCACCGTCGCGACAGAGGTCGACGGGCATGGTGCGGGGTGTGCGGACGGAGTCGAGCACGCTCGCGGCGAAGCGGTCGAGCTGACTGATCGGGTCGAGTGTCATTGCCATGGTGTTCTCCTCTCGTATAGGGGTGCGATCCCGGATGCGTCATCTCCGTCGGTGGGAAACCTGCATCCGGCGCTGTAGATTTTTTATACCCAAATGCGTGGAAAAGTTCAACAGGGTTTGGGAAGATCGACGAGAACGATGAAGGAGATGCTGTGGCGAGTCATGACCCGGGAACCCCGCTGTACGGAATCGCCGTCGCGGCGCAGCTCGCCGGCGTGCCTGAACCCACGCTCCGTCTCTACGAGCGCCATGGGCTGCTGAACCCATATCGGAGTGAGGGGGGCACGCGCCGCTACAGCGAAGACGATCTGGAGCGGCTGCGTCGGGTCGCGGGGCTGCGCGATGCCGGTGTGAATCTCGCGGGGATCAACCGTGTGATCGACCTCGAAGACGAGAACGCGGATCTGCGGCGCGAACTCGACGCCCGCGCCGACGCCGCAGAGTGAACAGAGAAGAAACGACCCCGCACTGCAACGCAGTGCGGGGTCTTGACGGGAGTGCTCGGTATCAGCGGGCGGGAGCGGGCTCCGCGGATGCCTCGGGTGCAGCATCCGGGGCCGTGCTGTCGTCCTCGTTGCTGTCGTCGCCAGAGTCGTCGGCGAACGGCAGGCCCTCACGGGGAGCGTTGTAGAGCTCCTCATCGAGGATGCCCTCGCGCTTGGCGACGATCGTCGGGATGAGCGCCTGACCTGCGACGTTGACCGCGGTGCGGCCCATGTCGAGGATCGGGTCGATCGCGAGCAGCAGACCGACACCCTCAAGGGGCAGGCCCAGGGTCGACAGCGTCAGCGTGAGCATGACGATCGCGCCCGTGGTGCCGGCGGTTGCGGCGGAACCGACGACCGAGACGATCACGATCAGCAGGTACTGCACGAAGTTCAGCTCGATGCCGAAGAACTGTGCGACGAAGATCGCGGCGATGGCCGGGTAGATCGCGGCGCAGCCGTCCATCTTGGTCGTCGCGCCGAACGGCACGGCGAAGGATGCGTAGGCGCGGGGCACACCGAGGTTGCGCTCGGTGACGCGCTCGGTCAGGGGCAGCGTGCCGATCGACGAGCGGCTCACGAAGGCGAGCTGCACGGCGGGCCACACACCCGAGAAGTACTGCTTGATCGAGAGGCCGTGCGTCTTCACGAGAATCGGGTAGACCACGAACAGCACGAGCGCGAGACCGACGTAGATCGCGATCGCGAACCAGGCGAGACCGACCAGCTTGTCCCAGCCGTACTTGATGACGGCCGATCCGATGAGGCCGAAGGTACCGAGCGGGGCGAGGCGGATGATCCACCACAGCACGCGCTGGATGACCTTGAGCAGCGACTCGGTGAAGGCCAGGAACGGCTCGGCCTTCTTGCCGGCCTTGAGGGCGGCGATGCCGATGACGGTCGCGACGACGATGACCTGGAGGATGTTGAAGCCAACGCTCGACGAGAACGTGCCCTCAGCAGCGCCCGGATAGGTGCTGACCGTGATGCCGAGGAAGTTCTGCGGGATGAGGCCGAGCAGGAAGTCCCACCACGAGCCGACGCGCGAGGGCTCTGCGGGCGCTTCGAGGCCTTCTCCGGCGCGAGCGCCCGGCTGGATGATGAGGCCGAGGGCGATACCGATCGACACGGCGATGAACGCGGTGATCGCGAACCACAGCAGCGTCTGGCCTGCGAGGCGAGCGGCGTTCTGCACGCGGCGCAGGTTCGAGATGCTCGCGACGATCGCGGTGAAGATCAGCGGAACGACAGCGGCACGCAGGATCGTGACGTACGACGAGCCGATCTTGTCGAGCGTGTCGGACAGCACGGTCGGCGCACCGTCGACGGAGATCTGGCGGCCGATGAGGCCGGCGGCGATGCCGAGCACGAGCGCGGCGAGGATCTGGAAGCCGAACGACGTCAGCAGCTTGCGGATGGGGCTGCGCGTGTCGGGCGCCTTGGCGGCGCGGGCGGTGGTGGTGCTCAAGGGGACTCCCGTCGATGCGCGCCGGGTGCGCGCCGTGGAGTTCAACGCTAGACACCGTCATTCATTCCCGTGAATGGTGTGACGCCGCGTGACACCGAGTGTGACGCCGCGTGACACTCCGGCGGCTGACGGCATACTGAGGGCTGGTCAACAGAGAGTGGGCGCGATGTCGGTCATGCAGAAGTTCTCCCTCGAGGGCCGGGTGGCGCTCGTCACGGGCGGCAACCGAGGGATCGGACGCGGCATCGCGCAGGCGCTCGCCGAGGCGGGGGCTGCGGTCGCGATCACTGCGCGCACGGCTCAGGCGGCTCAGGATGCTGCCGCCGAACTCACCGCGGAAGGCCACACGGCCCTCGGCGTTGCCCTCGACGTGACGGACGCCGACAGTGTCGAGTCCGCCGTTGCGGAGGTTGAGGTCGCGCTCGGCCCGATCGACGTACTGATCAACAACGCGGGCATCTCCATCGGCGGTGCGGCGCTCGAGATCGATGACGACGTCTGGACGCAGACCCTCGACACCAACCTCAACGGTGTCTGGCGCTGCAGCCGCGCCGTCGGTCGTCGCATGGCCGAACGCGGTGGCGGCACGATCGTGAACATCGGCTCGATGTCGGCCATGATCGTCAACCAGCCGCGCTGGCAGCCGGCATACCTGGCCTCGAAGGCCGCGGTGCATCAGCTGACGAAGGCCCTCGCTGCGGAGTGGGCTGCGCACAGCATCCGGGTGAATGCGATGGCGCCGGGGTACATCCTCACCGAGGCGTCCCCGGTCGATCAGCCCGAGTACTACGCGTCTTGCGTCGAGCCTGCCGCGATGAAGCGCTGGGGGACACCTGAGGAGCTCGGCGCGGTCGCCGTGTTCCTCGCCAGCGAGGCATCCAGCTTCATGACCGGCTCCGTGCTCGTCGTTGACGGTGGCTACACGCTGTTCTGAGTCTCAGCCGGAGGCTGGTGTCCTGCGAGAAACCACAAACGCCGCGAGAAACCACGGCAGAACACGTGTCTCGCGCTGAAAGTGGTTTCTCGCGGAGGTGTCGCCGCGTCAGGAGAGAACGAGCAGCTCGCCGACCTCGCACCCGAGCGCATCGCAGATCGCGCGGAGGGTCGAATACCGGATGGCCCGGGCGCGGTCGTTCTTCAGCACCGAGAGGTTCACGATGCTGACGCCGACCCGTGCGCTCAGCTCGGTGAGTGTCATGCCGCGCTCGGCGAGCAATTCGTCGAGACGGCAGTGGATGCCGGTTTCCTCTTCTTCTGCCGCGGGAGTCATACGAGGCCCTCGGTTTCCTTCTGCAACCGGATGCCACGGCGGAACGCGTGTCCGAGCAGGCCGACGGCAACGGCGATCGCCCAGACGGGCGCGAAGGCCGCGAACTCGGTGGGATGAATCGGCTCACCCTCGATGCCGACCGCGGCGAGCACGCCGTTTCGGGCGAGGGTGTCGAAGCTCATCACTCCGACGCCCCCGATGAGCAGTGTCCATCCGATCACGTCGAACGCCCGTGCGGTCGCGGTCACGAAGAAGCCTCCGCGGAGGAAACGCCACGCCACGAAGGCGACGGCGGCGGTCACCGTCAGGGCGGCAAGGCCCGCGATGATTCCGGATACTGCGCCCGACGCCATCGACACCGCGTTGACGTCAGGGGAGACGACGAGCACGGAATCCGTGAGCGCTGCGCCGAAACTCGTGTCGACCGGCAGTTCATCGATGTGCAGACGCCAGGCGAACCCATCCGGGCGGAACATGTCGAAGAGTCGAAGCGTGGTCGTGATGATCGTTCCGATGCCCGCCGCGATGGCGAACAAGATCACGGTGACGAAGTCGGCCGTCGCCGAACGCTGGGCACGGGTCGGGGCGGGAGCGGTGTTCATCAGACAAGTCCTTCCGTGTCGCGCTGGAGGCGGTCACCGACGGTGAAGGCGGTGCCGACGGCGGCGATCGCGAATGCGCCGAGGATCAGCGTGAACGGCGCGATCGTCATCACGAGATTGTCGAGGCCGGGGGCTGCCTCGGCGATCGCAGCGTTGGCGAGCATCGTGTCGAAGAACTTCGCGAGCGAGAAGCCCGCGAGCCCTCCGACCCCCGCGATCATCACGAGGCGCGTGTTGCCACGGCTGAACACCCTGCCGCGCAGGATGTTGCGGCTGAGGAGGACGAGTGTCGCGACGATCGTGAGAATCGTGAGGAGGAAGGTGAGCTGACCGAGGATCCCGGGCACGATCGCGATCGGGTCGAGACTGTCGGCGAGGACGACACCCTGCTCGATCGCGAGGTCGAGGTTTCCGCCTGAGTGGGCGATCGTCGCGTTCTGGCCCGTGAACTCGACGAGCACCGGCACATCGGTGCCGCGTGCGATCTCGATGATGCGCGCGATGGCGGTGATCGCGCTCCCAGCGGCGATCGCCGCGCCTGCGGCGACGAAGGCGAAGAGGGCGATCCGGTCGCCCCGCGTGAGGGCTGTCTGCTGGCTGGTCATTCTCGGTCCTTTATCGATTGTCGTTGTTATCGATGAGCGTTAACATAACGACTTTCGATAAGCGGCGTCAAGTGTCTCGTCTCGTTCGCCGCGTGCGACGACCGTGGGCCCTGCTATGCCGACGGCGAACACGGGCATACCTGGTGGCGCTGGTCGTTACTCTCGATGTACAGGCGCCGCAGCGTCTTCGCCCTGTGCGATAAGGAGTCACAGCATGTTCGAGAGATTCACCGACCGAGCCCGTCGTGTGGTTGTGCTCGCCCAAGAAGAGGCGAAGATGCTCAACCACAACTACATCGGCACCGAGCACATCCTGCTCGGCCTCATCCACGAGGGTGAGGGCGCCGCTGCCAAGGCACTGGAGTCCCTTGGGATCTCGCTCGACGCCGTGCGCGAGCAGGTGCAGGACATCATCGGCCAGGGGCAGCAGCAGCCGACCGGCCACATCCCCTTCACGCCCCGTGCGAAGAAGGTCCTCGAGCTGAGCCTGCGCGAAGCGCTGCAGCTCGGCCACAACTACATCGGCACCGAGCACATCCTCCTCGGCCTCATTCGTGAGGGTGAGGGCGTCGCGGCTCAGGTGCTCGTCAAGCTCGGCGCAGACCTCAACAAGGTGCGCCAGCAGGTCATCCAGATGCTCTCGGGCGCTTCGGGCCGTGAGCCCGCCGCCGTCTCGGGCGCCGCGCACGAGACCCAGCAGTCCGCGCAGGGCGGCTCGGCCGTGCTCGACCAGTTCGGCCGCAACCTCACGCAGGCCGCACGCGACAACAAGCTCGACCCCGTCATCGGGCGCGAGAAGGAGATCGAGCGGGTCATGCAGATCCTCTCGCGTCGCTCCAAGAACAACCCCGTCCTGATCGGTGAGCCCGGCGTCGGCAAGACCGCCGTCGTCGAGGGCCTCGCGCAGGCGATCGTCAAGGGCGACGTGCCCGAGACGCTCAAGGACAAGCAGGTCTACTCGCTCGACCTCGGCTCGCTCATCGCCGGATCCCGCTACCGCGGTGACTTCGAAGAGCGACTGAAGAAGGTCACCAAGGAGATCCGCACGCGCGGCGACATCATCGTCTTCATCGACGAGATCCACACCCTCGTGGGTGCGGGTGCCGCCGAAGGTGCGATCGACGCCGCCTCGATCCTGAAGCCGCTCCTCGCGCGCGGCGAGCTGCAGACGATCGGCGCGACGACGCTCGACGAGTACCGCAAGCACTTCGAGAAGGATGCTGCGCTCGAGCGCCGCTTCCAGTCGATCCAGGTGCAGGAGCCGAGCATCCCGCACGCGATCAACATCCTCAAGGGTCTGCGTGACCGCTACGAGGCGCACCACAAGGTGCAGATCACGGATGGCGCGCTTGTCGCCGCCGCGAACCTCGCAGACCGCTACGTCTCCGACCGCTTCCTCCCCGACAAGGCCATCGACCTGATCGACGAGGCCGGCGCACGCCTGCGTCTGTCGATCCTGTCGAGCCCGCCCGAGCTGCGCGAATTCGACGAGAAGATCGCCGCCGTCCGCGAGCAGAAGGAGCTGGCGTCGGAGGAGCAGGACTTCGAGAAGGCCGCATCGCTGCGCGACCAGGAGAAGGAGCTGCTCGCCGAGCGCCTCCGCCTCGAGAAGCAGTGGCGTTCGGGTGACGTCGCCACCGCTGCCGTGGTCGACGAGGGTCTGATCGCCGAGGTTCTGGCACAGGCCACGGGCATCCCGGTCTTCAAGCTCACCGAGGAAGAGACCAGCCGTCTCGTCTTCATGGAGAAGGCGCTGCACCAGCGCGTCATCGGCCAGGAAGAGGCGATCGCGGCGCTGTCGCGCACGATCCGCCGTCAGCGCGCCGGCCTCAAGGACCCGAAGCGCCCCTCGGGCTCGTTCATCTTCGCCGGCCCCACGGGCGTCGGAAAGACCGAGCTCGCGAAGGCGCTCGCCGAGTTCCTTTTCGACGACGAGGCTGCTCTCATCTCGCTCGACATGAGCGAGTTCGGTGAGAAGCACACGGTGTCGCGTCTGTTCGGTGCCCCTCCCGGGTTCGTCGGCTTCGAAGAGGGCGGCCAGCTCACCGAGAAGGTCCGTCGCAAGCCGTTCTCCGTCGTGCTGTTCGACGAGATCGAGAAGGCTCACCCCGACATCTTCAACTCGCTGCTGCAGATCCTCGAAGAGGGGCGCCTGACCGATGGTCAGGGTCGCATCGTCGACTTCAAGAACACGGTCATCATCATGACGACCAACCTCGGAGCGCGCGACATCGCGGGCGGCCCCGTCGGCTTCCAGGCCGAGGGAGAGACCTCGACGAGCTACGAGCGGATGAAGGGCAAGGTCAACGAAGAGCTCAAGCGGCACTTCAAGCCCGAGTTCCTCAACCGTGTCGACGACATCATCGTCTTCCCGCAGCTGTCGAAGTCGGAGCTCATCCAGATCGTCGACCTGTTCACGAAGCGTCTCAGCGAGCGCCTGCTGGACCGCGACATGACGATCGAGCTGTCGCAGGTCGCCAAGGAGCGTCTCATCGAGATCGGCTTCGACCCGGCCCTCGGTGCTCGTCCGCTGCGTCGCGCGATGCAGCACGAGATCGAAGACCGCCTGTCGGAGAAGATCCTGCACGGCGAGCTCAACTCGGGCGACCACGTGAAGGTCGACGTCGCCGATGGCGCGTTCACCTTCGATCACGGCCCTCGCGGCGAGAAGGTCTCGGTCGGCATCAACACCGGCGGCGAGATCTCGGCCACTCCCGACCTGGCGGTCGCCAGCGGCGAGTAAAGACGTCTGACAGAGGGCGGCGGATGCTTCGGCATCCGCCGCCCTTCTTCGTTCGCGCGACACCGTGTCGCACGCCGGCGCGCACACTTCGCACGTCTGGGCGACGACGGCGGAGCTTTCGCTCCCTAGCCTCGCGGGTAATGCTCGAGGAGGACGACGATGACCACCGCTGACGATGTCCTGGATGTGCTGCGCGGATGGCAGGTCCCCTACGTGTTCTGCTGTCCAGGAACCAGCGAGACCCCGCTGCTGGATGCCCTTGCGGACCCGGCGAACGCAGGGCGCGGGCCGGAGTTCCTGCTGACGACCCACGAAGCGATCTCCGTCTCGATGGCGGACGGCTTCGCGCGCGCATCCGGGGAAGTGGGTGTCGCCTACCTGCACACGAACGTGGGCCTCGCCAACGGTCTCGCGCACCTCTATGCGGCGCAGCTCGCGCGCAGCAGCGTGGCGCTGCTGACCGGTGTGAAAGGGACGGCCACGCTGCCGCATCGCGCGCTCACCACTTCGTCGCGCATCCTCGACACGGCAGCGCCGTACAGCGGCTACACCTGGCAGAACCTGCGTGGCGAAGACCTCATGACCGACATCGACCGGGTGCTCTGGAAGACGACGGTCGTGCCCGAGCAGCCCGCGGTGCTGACGATTCCGCAGAACCACATCGGTCGCACCCGTGCGGACAGCGGCGGCTTCCGACGCCGTCGCGCCGCGCGCCAGAGTGCCCACGCCGACGAGCTCAAGGATGCCGTCGCACTTCTCCAGAAGGCCCGCCGGCCCGTCATCATCGCGGGCACCGACATCGCCCGTCGCGGTGCAGAGGCCGAGATCGAGCGCATCGCCGAACGGCTGGGGGCGCCGGTGCTCGTCGAATCGCGTCGCGATCTCGAACGCTGGGCGTTCCGCACGGACCATCCGCACTATGCCGGGCTCTTCGATCCGCGTTCGCCGCTGTTCGCCGAGGCGGATCTGCTCGTGCTCGCGGGCGCTCCCACGCCCCTGGAGTTCTCCGCGGAGCGACCGATTCTTCCGCACGGCGTTCCGCTGCTGCACATCGCCGAGGACGCCGGGGAGCCGGGGCGGCGCCAGACGCCCGCCGCGAGCATCGTCGGTGATACGGGCGCCGTGCTGCGCAGCATCCGCCAGCTGCTGGAGCAGGAGTCGGCTGCCCGCCGCACCCAGGGCTGGCTTGATCGTGCTCGGGGTGTCTTCGCCACGCAGCGCGCGGCCTGGGCCGAGCAGGTGCCCGTTCGGGCGACCGGTGCGGAGTTCAGCGCGGCCAGCGCCATGCGCGTGCTCGCCGAAGAGCTTCCCGACGATCGTCCTGTCGTGCTCGATGCCGTCACGTCGACCCTGCCGCTGCTGCGCTTCATCGAGCGTCCCCGGCGCGACACCCTCTTCGCCACGGCGAGCGGCTCGCTCGGTTGGGGGATGGGCGCCGCACTGGGTGTCACCCTCGCACGGCAGGAACGCACGGTCGCGGTGGTCGGAGACGGCGTCGTGCAGTTCGGCGTCCCCGCTCTCTGGACGGCATCGCACTACCGGATCCCCGCTACCTACGTCGTCGTCAACAACGGCCGGTATCAGGCGGTCATCGCCGGTCTTGTGGGCATCAACGGCACGGCGCACGCCGAGGGCGCCTACCCGCTGACGGACATTGGCGGCGTCGACATCGCCGCGCTCGCGCGTTCGTTCGGGATCGGCGCCGAGCGCGTGCACGGCTCGGACGAGCTGCGCGCGGCCCTTGCCGCAGACCGCGTACGCTCCGCCGACGACGGTCCGTACCTGATCGAGGTCATGGTGAACGAGGCCATGTGGCCGGAGAAATCATGATTGCGACATGGTGTCGGAATAGGCTGCGCAGAATCACTCCTCTGTTCCGTATCGACGGGTGATCCGGGCTTCCTAGCCTGGGGTTCCACGCATCCGAGGAGGAATCCGTGCCTGAATCCGTGAAGAGCACTCTCACACCCCTGCCCGCCATCAGTGACGATGTCTGGCCCACCTCGACCGAGGTTCTGATCATGGGCGGCGGCCCGGTGGGACTCACCTGCGCCATGCTGCTCGCCCAGCAGGGTGTCGACGTGCTGCTGGTCGAGCGCCGCGACTTCGTGTTCCGCTTCCCGCGCGCGCACCTGCTCAACACCCGCACGATGGAGGCATTCCACGACATCGACGTCGCGGACGACATCTACGCGGCCACGCCCACGCATGACCGCTGGCGCAAGGCCGTCTGGTACACGACCGCAACGGGCCCCGGCGAGTTCGACGGCCTCAAGATCGGCGAGGTCCCCGCATGGGGCGGCGGACCCGACGCCGAGCGCTACCGTCAGTCGTCCCCCCGCGCTTTCGCGAACATGCCGCAGCTGCGCCTTGACCCGCTGCTGTACCGCCACGCGCTCGCCGCGGCGCCCGGACGCATCCGCAAGCGCCAGGAGGTCGTGGGTATCGAGCAGCAGGCGGATGCTGCGGTCGTGTCGATCCTCGACCGCACCACGGGCGACCTGCGCGAGGTGCGCGCGAACTACGTGATCGCCGCCGACGGTGGCCGCAGCAGTGCGGACATGCTCGGTGTCGAGATGGAGGGCCCGCGGGACATGCGCGAGGTCGTCAACTACCACGTGAGCATGGACCTCTCGTCATGGTCGGAGCCGGATGCTCTGCTCGGCCACTTCCTGCACCCGGCCGGCGGCGCGCGTCGCCGCGGCACGATCCAGGCGATCGGTCCGACCGAGTACAACCGCAACTCGGAGGAGTGGCTCGTCTCGGTGGCCGCATGGATGGTCGAGGGCGACCCCGACGACGAGGCGGCGCTGTTCGCCTCCATCCGCACGATGCTCGGTCTGCCGGAATCTCACGAGATCACCATGCACTCGATGACGCGCTGGAGCTACAACGGCCTGGTCGCGAAGCAGTTCCGCAACGGCCGGGTCTTCCTCGCCGGCGACGCGGCGCACAAGCATCCGCCCACGGGTGGGCTCGGCCTCAACAGCGGTATCCAGGACGCGCAGAACCTGTGCTGGAAGCTCGCCGCCGTGCTGCATGGTGAGGCATCCGACGGTCTGCTCGACAGCTACCAGGCGGAGCGTCGCCCGATCGTCGCCTGGTACACGGCGCACTCTCTGGAGAACGCGAACCGCCACCCCCCGATCGCAGAGGCTCTCGGCTTCAGCGAGGACGTCGAGGAGGGCTTCCGCAACCTCGCCGAGTTCGTTGCAGACACACCTGAGGGTGATGCGCGTCGCGCGCAGGTCAAGGCCGAAGTGGACCACAACGAGCACGACTACAGCCAGTTGGGTGTCGAGGCCGGGTACCACTACTCCGAGGGCGCTTTCGTCCCCGACGGATCGCCCGTCCCCGGTGACCCGAACGACCCGGTCGCGTTCCACCCGACCTCGCGACCCGGTCACCACCTGCCGCATGTGTGGCTGGCGGAGGCGGATGCTGCGGGCCAGCCGGTCTCGTCGCATGACCTGATCGCGCGTCACGGCCTCACACTGCTGACCTCTGCCTCGGCGGCGGAGCGCTGGCGTGCCGAGGCGGAACGAGTGCGCACGCACATGCCGCTCACGATCGCGACGATCGCCGACGACGATGCGGCATGGGCCGAGGCCCGTCAGATCGACGCGGATGGCGCGCTGCTCGTACGTCCTGACCGCAAGGTCGCGTGGCGGGTGACGTCGCTTCCCGCGGATCCCGCACAGGCGCTCACGGATGCGCTCGACGTGATCGTGCGCGGCGGAGACCGACTCGACAGTGACCCTGCCGAGCCGTACCTGGTGCGCATCCGCGCCGCAGCCAACGTCCTGGTTCGCTGATCGTTGCGTGTCTCGCCGCGGGCGCTCCGTGTCGCTCACGGCGCGTTGCGGCGAGACACGCGGCAGTGAATGCGTTTCTCCCGCAGGTGCGCACAGGGCGGGCGTTCTAGGCTTGTCATGTGAGCGAGATCATCGTGCGGCCAGCCCGCAGCGCAGACGTCAAAGGCATCAGCGCGCTCCTTGCGCCGATGGTCGAGCAGCGCATCCTGCTGGGTAAAGACCTCGCGGTGCTCTACGGGGCGGTGCAGGAATTCGTCGTCGCGGAGGCGGAGGGCGAGCTCATCGGATGCGGTGCGCTGCACGTGTTCTGGGAAGACCTTGGAGAGGTGCGCACTCTGATGGTGCGCGGTGACTGGCTGCATCACGGTGTCGGCGGCGCGATCGTCGGACGCCTGGAAGAGAACGCCCGCGAGCTGGGGCTGTCCCGCCTGTTCTGCCTGACCTTCGAGGTCGACTTCTTCGGTCGTCGCGGTTTCACACCGATCGGCGAGCAGGTCGTCGACCCGGACGTCTACTCCCAACTGCTGCGCAGCGGAGACGCCGGTGTCGAGGAGTTCCTCGATCTCGCACATGTGAAGCCGAATACGCTCGGCAACACGCGCATGCTCAAACTGCTCTGAGCGGAAGCGTCTAGCCTGGAGTCATGACCGCGCGTGTTTCTCCCGCCGTGTATCGGCGGCGTCGACTGGTCTTCTTCGGTGCCATCGTCGTGATCCTCGCGCTCATCGCAGGGCTGGTCTGGTTCCTTGTCGCGCAGGCGCAGGAGGCATCGGCCCCGCCCTCTGCGGGAACGTCGGAGACACCGACTCCGGATGCATCGGCGACGACCGACACGACGGCGACTCCGACGCCCGGCGACTCGACTCCGCCCGATGACGGTGCCGTGGGTCCGTGCGTGGAGGGTGACGTCACGGTCGCCGCTGTGACGGACTCGGAGAGCTACGCCAGCGACGCCCTGCCGCAGATGTCGATCTCGCTGACCAACAGTGGGGCACGCGATTGCACGATCGATGTCGGCACGGCGACCCAGCAGTTCACGGTCGTGAGTGGTGCCGATGTGTGGTGGCGTTCGACGGACTGCCAGCAGAATCCTGAAGGCATGATCGTGACGCTCGCGGCGGGGTCCACGGTGACGAGTTCGCAGCCGGTGGTGTGGGACCGCACGCGCTCCTCGCCGGACACCTGCGCTTCGACCGAGCGACCGCGCGCTCCGGGCGGTGGAGCTTCCTACCACGTGAGCGTGTCGATCGGCGGCTTCACGAGCGCCGAGAGCGCTCAAATCCTGCTCTACTAGAGCTTTTGTGGCAATGTTTGTGCACAATTGCCGATCCTTTGGGATACCATTGGATACAGCTACTGTGACACAGGACGAAAATCCATCCCCAGTGGTGTCGAGTTCATAGCGTCCCCAGCGCTTCGACTTCGTCCTCCAGGAGCATCCTGGGCCCTCTCGAATCATCCAGTCCCCAATGGCGGATTCGAGAGGGCCCCTTCTGCTTTCCTCCGTGACGCTCCCGCTTGTCGGTTGCAGCGTGCGGAGGAAAGCGGAAGCACTCCTGCGCCTAGGCTGGAGACATGGCCGCGAAGAAGTCTGCGCGCGCGAAGCGCGCCAAGGGATCCAAGAGCAAGCCCGGTCCGGAGGAGTTCCGCTCCGAGGCGCTCGCTCAGGCTCTCGAGAAGCAGGACATGGCCGCGGTGGCCCTCGCTCTGCGTCACGGCACCACCGTCGTTCCGCTGATCCGACCCGGCGCCCGCGACAACCCCATCGACGGCGGTGAGGTATGGACGTACCGCGATCCGCGCACGGGCGAGGTCGCGCTGCTGCTGTTCAGTGACGCCCGCAACAAGCCCGCCAACCTGCCGCCAGGTGTCGGGATCTACTCCGCTGGGTGGCTGCGCGCGTTCCTCACCACGTATCAGGACCGCATCACGACCGTCTTCCTCGACATCGCCGGCCCGCACCCCATGCAGGCTGCGCCCGCCGACCTGCTTGCCGCGCTGAACGTCGGAACCGACGAGGACGCGGATGCCGCGCCTGAGGGGGATGCTGCAGCGGACGAGGTCTAGCGGCGCCGCGATACCCTCGCAGTGGCGGAGATGGCTGGCAATCAGGGAGGCGGATGAGGCGACAACTTGTGGTCGTCGGGCCACTCATCACGTTCTTCCGAACTGCTGCCCTGGTTGCGGTGGCACTGGGCGCCCTCGGGTTCTTCGTCGTGTTCGCGCTGGGCGTTGCCCCGATGCCGAACGCACTCACGTTCGTCTTCGGCGGGGTCCTCTTCGGGCTGGCCGCGCTGTGGGGGTTCGTCGTCTGGGTGCCGCTCACCAGACGATTCGAACGGGCGGCAGGCGCCGAGGGAAGCTCCGCGGGATCCGCGTTCATCAATGTCAGAGCCGAACGACAACCGAGGAGAAGGATGAAGTGATACCGCGCGATGGGCAGTCGGCTCGACCTTCCGGGGCGCCTCTTATGAAGATCGTGCGCGGAGTCGCAGGATTCTGTCTTCTCGTGGTTCGCGGCTTTCTTCTGTGGTTCCTGGTGCCCCTCGCCTTTCTTGCGTGGCTGGCCGTTCACTCTTGGGTGCAGCGAGCCCGACTGAAGCAATCCCTGGCCTGGTACGACCGCAATGTCGTGGTGGCTCTCCTAAGAGGACCCTTTAGGGTGCTGGTCGATGCAGAGCAGCCGCCGGGGTTCGTTCCTCTCTCGCGGATGAGGACCTATGATGCGCACACGATCGGAATCATGGATTTCATCTAGCGACCGCGCAGCCTGACTAGAACGCCGGGATGTCGTCTTCGCGGCGGCGCTGTGTGCCGCGGGCTTTGACGTCGTCGATGGCGGCGCGCAGTGTGCCGGAGCGGTCGTCGACGACCTGCGCGTAGCCCAGCCGGCCCGCTTCTGAGCGCCGCTGCGCGGCCTGCGTGACCGGTCGCACCTCGCCCGCGAGGCTGAGCTCGCCGACGGCGGCCACCGTGCGCGGCACGGCGACGTTGCGCAGGGAGCCCGCGACGGCGATCGCGATCGCGAGGTCGGCTGCCGGCTCGGTGAAACGCACGCCGCCGACCGTCGAGACATAGACGTCTTGATCGCTCGTCTTGATGCCGGCGCGGCGTTCGAGTACCGCCAGCACCATCGCGACGCGGGCTGAATCGAGGCCGTTCACGACGCGGCGCGGGTTGGGCGCCGCGGTCGGAATCGTCAGCGCCTGCACTTCCACCGGCATCGCCCGACGGCCCTCGAGGGCGATCGCGACGCACGTTCCCGGTTCGGGCTTGCCGCGGGAGAGGAAGAGCTGGCTGGGGTCGGGCACCTCGGCGATGCCCGCCCCCGTCATCTCGAAGCATCCGACCTCGTCCGTCGGGCCGAAACGGTTCTTCAACGCCCGCACGAAGCGCAATGCCGTCTGGCGGTCACCCTCGAAATGGCACACGACATCGACGAGGTGCTCAAGCATGCGCGGGCCCGCAACCTGCCCGTCTTTCGTGACATGGCCGACGAGGATGATCGGCAGATCGCGCTCTTTCGCGACCCGGATGAGTGTGGAGGCGACGTCGCGCACCTGGCTCGGCTGCCCGGCCGCTCCGTCGATGAGCGATGACGCGACCGTCTGCACCGAGTCGACGATGACGAGCTGCGGCTGCACCTCGTCGATGTGGCCGAGGATCGTGCCCAGATCGGTCTCGCTCGCCAGGTACAGCTCATCGTGCAGAGCGTTCGTGCGCTCAGCACGCAACCGCACCTGCGCCTGCGACTCTTCAGCACTCGCGTAGAGCACGCGTCGCCCGGACTGGGCCGCCCGCGCGGCGACCTCGAGGAGCAGCGTGGACTTGCCGACCCCGGGCTCACCGCTGAGCAGAATCGCGGCACCCGGAACGATGCCCCCGCCCAGGACGCGGTCGAATTCGGCCACACCGCTTGACCTGCGGGGCGAATCGGCGGTGGTGATCTGTGTGATCGGACGAGCGGCGCGCCCCGCGCTCGGCGCCACCGGTGAGACCTGTCGCACGATGCCGGTCTGTGCTGCGCGTTCGACGACGGTGCCCCACTGCTGGCACTCGCCGCAGCGGCCGGCCCACTTTGCGGCGGTCCACCCGCATTCCGAGCACACGTAGGCGGAAGGAGCGGGTCGACGAGTGGCCATGAGATCAGGCTAATCGGGGCAGCGGACATCGAGGTCGCGCCGGCCCGGAGCATCCGCCCTTGCGCCCTTGTGAGCAGGGGAATTCCGGGCGCACTCATTATTCACGGCCCAACGAATAGGGGTTTTATACGGACCCGTGAATAATGGAGACATGCCTCCCGCAAGGCCCACCTACGGGCCGATTTCGAGCTACTCGCGAGTGCGGATCCTGCACCTCGTGCAGTCGCAGCCACACCGCACGATCGGTGAGCTGTGCGATGCGACCGGGCTGCACGCGAACACCGTTCGCGAGCACCTGCAGCGGCTCATCGACGGCGGGTACGTGGTGCAGGAGAGCGAGAAGCGTGCCACTCGTGGCCGCCCCCGCACGCTCTACAGTGCTGCGACCGGTGCCCCCGGAGCATCCAGCTCCATCGCACAGGAGAAGGTCATCGCGGCTGCGCGCCGTGGAGACCTGCTGCGCCGTGCGATCCCGGGAGTCGCGGGCGAGACCCTCGAAGAAGCAGCGACCCACCAGCTCGACGCCCTTGTCGAGCACCTGGAGGAGTCGGGCTTCGAGCCCCTCATCGACGAAGGTGCGCTCACGGTTGACCTTTCCCCCTGCCCGCATGCCGCAGCGTTGCCGCAGCACCGACCGGTGCTGTGCCAGGTTCACCTCGGGCTGATGCAGGGAGTGCTGGCGCAGGCGGGAGGGCCGCTTCTGGCCCGGTGCGTGCGCACGACCGATCAGGTAAACGACTGCACGGTGGAACTGGCTCACGCCTCCTAGGGCGTGCGGAGACTGCAAAAAGGCAGCACAGGGGAAACACAGTGAATTATCACGGTGCCGGCCCCCGAAATCGGCGTACCCGCCGAACTAGCGTGGAGAACAGGGCAGAAGCCTGAGGAGGCACGATGGAATGGCTTGATCCACTCGTATTGTCGAGATGGCAATTCGGATTGACGACGGTGTACCACTACCTGTTCGTCCCGCTGACGATCGGCATGGCACTTGTCGCGGCGATCTTCCAGACCGCGTGGGTGCGCACCGCCAAGGTGCAGTACCTCCACCTCACCCGCTTCTTCGGCAAGATCTTCCTGATCAACTTCGCGATGGGCGTTGTGACGGGCATCGTGCAGGAGTTCCAGTTCGGCATGAACTGGTCGGACTACTCCCGGTTCGTCGGCGACGTCTTCGGAGCTCCGCTGGCTTTCGAAGGTCTCCTTGCCTTCTTCTTCGAGGCGACCTTCATCGGCCTGTGGATCTTCGGCTGGGACAAGCTCAGCCCCAAGCTGCACCTCATGACGATCTGGTGCGTCGCGATCGGCAGCATCCTGTCGGCGTACTTCATCATCGCCGCCAATGCGTTCATGCAGAACCCGGTCGGCTATGAGTTCAACCCTGAGACCAACCGCGCCGAGCTGGTCGACTTCGGCGCGCTGCTGACGAACCCGGTCGCACTTGCGGCGTTCCCGCACACGATCTTCGGTGCGTTTATGTTCGCTGCCGGTGTCATCATCTCGGTGTCGGCGTGGCACCTGGCCCGCGGCCAGCACCTCGACACGATGCGCATCTCGCTCAAGTTCGGTCTCTGGGCGATGATCATCTCGACCGTGGGCGTCGTGCTCACCGGTGACCAGCTGGGCCTGGCGATGTACGCAACACAGCCGATGAAGATGGCCGCGGCCGAAGCGACTTTCAACACCGTGTGCGGCAAGGAGGCGGCGTTCAGTCTCTTCACGCTCGGCACACCGGACGGCAAGACGGACCTCTTCTCGATCCGCGTGCCGTACCTGCTGTCGCTGCTGTCCACGCACACCCTCGACGGCTGCGTGCACGGCATCAACGACCTCAACGCGCAGTACGCGATCGAGTTCGCTGACACGGGCCTCACCGACTTCACCCCGGTGCTGTGGATCACGTACTGGGCCTTCCGCTGGATGATCGGTCTCGGCATGGCCGCTGCCCTCGTCGCCGTCGTCGGCCTCTGGATCACGCGCAAGAAGGCGAAGAACCCGCCGGCACCGTGGATGTGGAAGATCGCGATCTGGTCGTTCCCGTTGGCGCTCTTCGCCAACATCATGGGATGGGTGTTCACCGAGATGGGCCGTCAGCCCTGGATCGTCTTCAGTCTCATGTCGACGCAGGACGGCGTCTCGCCCGGCGTGAGCGGCGTCGAGGTCCTGATCTCGCTGATCGCCTTCACTGCGATCTACGCGGCGCTCGCCGTCGTGGAGATCCGCCTCATCGTCAAGGCCGCCCAGAAGGGGCCTGACACGTCCGAGAAGCCTGATGAGGCGGCCAAGCTGCCGTCGGTCGTCTACTGAGTGAGAGGAGAGACACATGGATCTCGCAACAATCTGGTTCTGGATCGTCGCCTTCCTCTTCGTCGGCTACTTCCTTCTCGACGGCTTCGACTTCGGTGTCGGCATGTCGCTGCCGTTCCTGGGCAAGAACGATGTCTCGCGTCGGCAGATCATCAACACGATCGGCCCCGTCTGGGACCTCAACGAGACGTGGGTCATCGTGGCCGGCGCCGCGCTGTTCGCGTCGTTCCCGGAGTGGTACGCCTCTCTGTTCAGTGGCTTCTACCTGCCGCTGCTGATCATCCTGCTGGCACTCATCGCGCGCGGTGTCTCGTTCGAGTACCGGCACCAACGCGACGACGACCGCTGGCGCAACCGCTTCGACTGGATGATCGTGATCGGCTCGGCGGTTCCCGCGCTGCTGTGGGGCGTCGCCTTCGGCAACATCGTGCAGGGGGTGCCGCTGGATGAGAACCACATCTTCCGGGGCACGATCCTCACGCTTCTGAACCCGTACGGTCTGCTCGTGGGCGTCACGACGCTGCTGCTGTTCTTCGTGCACGGCCTGTACTTCATCGGGCTCAAGACCGACGGCCAGGTGCGCAGCGATGCGATCCGGCTTGCGAAGATCGCCGCTGTGCCGACGATCCTCGCCGCCGCCGGCACCGTCGTGTGGACGATCGTGATCGCCGCGGGGCGTCCGGATGCGCTGCTCTGGCTCGTCATCGCGTGCGGTGCGATCGCCGCGGTCTTCCTGATCACTGCGGCCATCTTCTCGGCGAAGGGCCTTGAGGGCTGGGCGTTCACGAGCATGCTCGTCACGATCGCCGCCGCCGTCGTGATGCTGTTCGGGGCACTGTTCCCGTACGTGCTGCCGTCGACGATCGACCCGGCGTACAGCCTGACGATCGCCAACGCATCGAGCACGCCGTACACCCTGCAGATCATGAGCTGGACGGCCCTGTTCGCGATCCCGTTCGTGCTGCTCTACCAGGGCTGGACGTACTGGGTGTTCCGCAAGCGCGTCACGCGCGCCTCGATCGAGGCGGCGCCTGCGCACGCGTAATACTGTCAGTGCTCGCTCTCGGCGAGCAGGTTCCTGATCTGCGGATGCTTCCGCGCGGAGCATCCGCAGATCGGGACCTGCGCCGAGAGAGACCTGCACGCCGATTCGGAGCATCCGCATGAAACCCCTCGATCCTCGCCTCCTGCGCTATGCGCCGGCGGCGCGAGTTTACGTTGCCGCCTCGGCGCTGATCGCGGTGGCGCAGACGGCCGTGACGATCGCGTTCGCGTGGTTCCTCGCGGATGCGCTGACGGGACTCATCGCGGGGCGCGACGTGCGTACGTCTCTGCTGTGGCTCGTCGCGACGATTCTCGTGCGCGGTGTTCTGATCTGGGCGAGCGAGGCCTGGGGGCTCCGCGCTGCGGCCCAGACCGGTGCGCAGCTGCGGGCGGCCCTGCTGCGCGCGATCGGACGCCGAGGGCCCGGATGGCTCGCACAGCGCAACCAGGCGGAGCTCGCGGTCACGGCGGGGCACGGGCTGGATGCGCTCGATCCCTACTTCGCGCGGTACATCCCGCAGCTCGTGCTGACGATGATCGCGACTCCTGTGATCGTCGCGGTGATGTGGTGGCAGGACTGGCCGAGCGGCGTCGCGGCGATCATCACGCTGCCGCTCATCCCGCTGTTCCTCATCCTCATCGGCATTGCGACGCGCAGCGTGCAGCGACGGCAGCTGGGGGTGCTGCAGCAGCTGGCCGCGCGCTTCGCCGACACCGTGCAGGGTCTCGCCACGCTGCGCGTCTTCGGACGCGAACGGCGTGCCGTGACTCGCATGCGCGAGACCGCCGAGCAGTATCGCCGCGAGACGATGGGGGTGCTGCGCTACTCGTTCATCTCGGGTTTCGCGCTCGAGTTGCTGTCGTCGCTGGCGGTTGCGATCATCGCGGTGTCGGTGGGCTTCCGCCTGCTCGACCGCGACATCACGCTCGAAGTCGGCCTCTTCGTGCTGCTGCTCGCGCCCGAGGCATTCCTCCCGCTGCGTCAGGTGGGGGTGCAGTTCCACGCCGCAGCCGAGGGGGTGGCGGCGACAGAGCAGATCTTCGAGGTGCTCGACGGTGCGGCCGCGGAGGGGCCTGGCGCATCCGCATCTGCGATCGCATCCGCCCCTGCGCAAAGGAGCCTTTCGTCGGTTCTGGAGGGTCAAAACCGACATAACCCTCCTTTCGGCGAGGCCGCATCGCACGAGGGGAGCGTTCTCGCGCTCGCCAACGTCTCTGTGCGCTACGGCGATCGCGTGCTGCCCCCGGTCTCGCTGACCGCTGAGGCCGGCACGGTCACTCTGATCGAGGGACCTAGCGGCTCCGGGAAGTCGAGCCTCTTCGCGGCGCTGCGCGGTGCGGCGGACTTCGACGGATCCGCGACGGTCGGGGAAGCGGATGTGCGCGCCCTCGCGCCCTCTGACTGGATGGCATGGGCGGGGCAGCGGCCGGGGCTCATTCGCGGAACGGTCGCCGAGAACGTCGCTCTGGGGCAGCAGCCGGATGCGGCTCGCGTCTCCCGAGCCCTCGCCGCCGCGCAGGCCGACACGATCGATCCGACGCTCGCCCTCGGTGTGCAGGGCTCGGGACTCTCCGGCGGCCAGGCGCAGCGCGTCGCGGTCGCCCGCGCGCTGTACCGGCTCGATGACGGTGTGCAGGTGCTCGCACTCGACGAGCCGTCCAGCGCGCTCGATGCCGAGACCGAGGAGGCGCTGTGGCGAAGCATCCGCGCGGTGGCAGATTCCGGTGTCGCCGTCCTGCTGATCTCGCACCGTCGATCGGCGCGGGAGATTGCCGACCACATCGTCTCCGTGGGGGTGTCGGCATGAGCGTCTCGACCGCGTCCGTCCGCGGCATCCTGCGTGCCGCCCAGCCGCCCCTGCGGCAGTTCTGGCCCGGGCTGCTGAGCGGCATCCTCTCCGCCGCCGCCGCGATCGGCCTGCTGCTCGTGAGCGGATGGCTCATCGTGAGCGCGTCGATCGTCGACTCGCTCGTGCCGCTGTCGGTCGCGGTCGTCGGCGTGCGCTTCTTCGCCGTGTCGCGTGCCGTGTTCCGCTATCTGGAGCGGCTCGCCGGACACAGCGCGGCGCTGAAGCAGCTCGCCGGCCTCCGTGCCGGGATCGTCGACCGTCTCATCCCGCTCTCGCCCGCCGGTCTCGGCTCGACCGACCGCGGTGCAGTGCTGTCGAGTCTTGTCGACGACGTCGAAAACCTGCAGAACCTGCCCTTGCGGGTTGTGCAGCCGCTCGTGACGGGTGGCGTCATCGCCCTGACGGCGATCACCGTCGTCGCGTTCATCTCACCGGCGGCGGCGCTGTCGCTCGCCGTCTGCCTCATCGTCGCGACCGTCGTCGCAGTGTTCGTCGGGGGAGTGCTGGGCAGTCGTGCGGAGCGCGAGATCTCCGCGCGTCGCGCCACGCTCTCGGGTGCGCTCGTCGACTACCTGGCCAGCCTTGACGTGCTGCTCGCCTACGGGGCGGAAGAAGCGGCACGCCGCCGGATCACGGACGCGGATGCCGCGCTGCGCCGAGCGGTGACGCGTGCGGCGCTCGCGCAGGCGGTGTCGGCCGCGGTCGTCTCGGTCGCTGCAGGTGCGGCGTCGGTGTGGGCGCTCCTAGTGTCCCTCCCAGGGCAGCCGGGTGGCGCCGTGGATGCGCCGTGGTTCGCGGTTGCCGTGCTGCTGCCGATGGCCGTGTTCGAGGTCTTCGCTGTCGTCCCGCAAGCCGCGTCGTCTTGGCGCAGTGTGCGAGCGAGTGCGGAGCGGATTCATGCGGTGTTGCCGCAGGAACTGCCCAGCGAAGTGCGCGACGACGACGGAGAACCGCTGGTGGTATCTGCGTCCAGCGCCCCGGCCGTGCGGGTGCGGGGCCTCCGGGCTTCCTGGCCGGGTGCCCCCGAGACCCTGCGCGGTATCGACCTGGACGTCGAGCCGGGGGAGCGCGTGCTCGTGACCGGATCCAGCGGCGCCGGGAAGTCAACCCTCGCGGCTGTTCTCGTCGGCTTCCTGCGCTTCGAGGGTGATTACCGTCTGGGGGATCAGGATGCCGCGCGCATCGCCGGCCCGGAGCTGCGCTGCGTCGTCGGGCTGTGCGAGCAGTCGCCCCAGCTGTTCGATGAGGACATCCGGCAGAACCTGCTGTTCGCGAACGATTCGGCGACCGATGAAGAGCTGCTGGCCGTGCTCGACAGGGTCGGCCTCGGCGGGTGGGTGGCCGAGCGTGGCGGACTGGATGCGCGGGTCGGCGAGCGGGGAGCGCTCGTCTCCGGTGGCCAGGCGCAGCGCATCGCACTGGCCCGTGCGCTGCTGCGCGGCTTCCCTGTGCTGGTGCTCGACGAGCCGACCGCGGGCGTCGACCCCGAAGCATCCGATGCGCTGCTGCGTGACCTGCTGGCCGCGGCTGGTGACCAGTCGGTCATTCTGATCTCGCACGTCGCGCCCCCGGACGGGACGATCGATCGCACGGTGCGGATCGTGGCAGGGCACACCATCGCTCGCTGAGGGGTGACACCTCGGCAGTGCCGACGTAGCGTGGAAGGATGACGCGCACAGATGAAGCACGCCGAAGGATTGACGCCTCACCGGTGCGGGTGTTCGCCGCACTGACGACACCCGAAAGCCTGGAGCAGTGGCTGGCGCCCGACGGGATGACGGCGCGTGTCGAGCGTTTCGACGCGCGCGCCGGCGGGGAGACGCGCATGGTGCTCACCTACGACGACGCCAGTGATGCTCCGGGAAAGAGCGACGCCGCGCATGACGTCGTGGAGACCACGATCGTCGAGTTCGAGCCCGGGGTTCGCATCGTGCAGGCGATCACCTTCGAGACCGACGACGACGCTTTCGCGGGTGTCATGCGCATGACCTGGGAGGTTCTTGCCGACGGCGCGCACTCACAGGTGCTGTTCCGTGCGGAGGATGTGCCGTCGGGGATCTCCGCAGAGGATCACATCGAAGGGCTGACGGCGTCGCTGCGCAACCTGGCGGCCCTCGTCGAGCGCTGAGCGGCCGAACTAGAGGTCTTCGGGCTCGGGCGGATCGACCGTGAAGCCCTGCGCCTCCAGCATCCGCCGACGCTCTTCCAGACGGCGGTGCAGCTCCTGCTGCCCGTCGGCGATGAGGTCGGCAGGCAGGTCGACGTGAGCGCCGCGGGCGGCGCCGTGGCGTTCGGCGATGAAGCGGTCGAGCTCTGGGCCTGAGGTCCACGAGGAGATGAGCGCGTACCGCGGTGCGCTGCCGCGGTGCCAGACCGCGTGCCAGAACCGCTGCGTATCGAGCACCAGACGGGTGCCCGCCGGAAGGGGGATGCGCGTCTCGGTCGCGGGATCGAAGCGGTCCTCGCGGAGGATGAGCAGCGATTCGCCGTCGTCGCTGAGGTTCTCGTAGCCGCGGACGACCCAGCCGGTGCCCTCGGGGTTGAGGCGGTTGTTGTCGTCTTTGTGCAGGTTGTAGATCGCGTCGGCGTAGGTGTTCGGCTGCAGTTCGATGACGCGGCAGCGGCCGACCCCTGCGCCGGCCGCGAGAGCTCGACGCTGCAGGGACGGAGCGATCGCGACCTGAGATGGGATCCACACGCCGTCCTTGTCGGTGCGCGGGGGAGTGTGGTTCCAGAAGGCGTTGCAGTCGACCTCGCCGAACGCACTCGCCAGAGGCGCGAAGCGGGTCACCCCGGAGGAGCGCCACGGCACATACGCGAGGTTCATCCACTCGCTCGCATCGACGTCGCGCTCTGCGCGGTCGAGGATGACGTAACCGGTCTCATCGAGAGCACTCGATCTGATGTACGGCATGCGCCCACCTTTCCTGCGGCACCAAAGGCACTAAGGGCATGCTAAGCCAGCGGGCTGAAAGAGCCGATTCCGGTCGCCGTGAATAAGTCCCCGGTGGTCTCGCGGATGCCTCGGCGCGAAGCATCCGCCTGAATGGAACCGATAGCGTGGAGGCATGACGCAACCCCAGGGAGCCCACCTCGTCGGCAGCGTGAACTACGACGACGCCGAGAAGACGATGCGCACCGCCGCGGCCGAGATGGGGTCGCTGCTGCGCCGCATCCCGGACGGCGAGGTCGGCAAGAGGTTCCACTGGATCATGTTCCAGCCGGACGTGCTCGGGCAGACCGAGGGGCTCGAGCGCATCGGCGACGAGCCGCGGATGCTGCGCACTCTCGACACGCGTCCGCTGCGCATCGCGGAGGGCGTGGATGCTGCCGCGCTGCAGTTCCCGCCGCTGGGGTACGCGTCTGCGGCGATCGAGTCGTACGCGATCTTCGCCCGTCTGCGCGCCGAGGGTGTGATCGCCGCCGGCACGCGCTTTCAGGTGTCGCTGCCGACGCTCGTCGCCGTGGTCTCGGCGTTCTTCTTCGGCGATGACCGTGAGGCCATCGAGCCCGTCTACACCGCGGCGATGCTGCGTGAGCTGGACGAGATTCTCGCGGCGATCCCGCACGAAGACCTCGCTGTCCAGTGGGACGTCGCCTCGGAGATGGGCATCATTGAGCAGGCCGCCATCTACGGCAAGCCGATGTCGGCCTGGTGGCCTGGCGATCCCTTCGACGGTCTCGTCTCGCGCCTCGCTGCGCTCGTGGATGCCGTCCCCGTGGACGTCGAGGTCGGTGTGCACCTCTGCTACGGCGACATCGCCGAAGCCCACTTCATCGAGCCGAAGGACGCGGGAACGCTGACCCGCTTCGCGAACGCCGTCGTCGCGGCATCCGCACGTCCGCTGACCTGGTTGCACCTGCCCGTGCCGATCGAGCGCGACGACGAGGCCTACTATGCACCGCTCGCAGACCTCGCGCTCACGGACGAGACCGAGCTGTACATCGGTCTCGTGCACCGTGAAGACGGTGTCGAGGGCGCGCAACGTCGCATCGCCGTCGCCTCGAAGTTCGTGCCGACCTACGGGGTCGCGACCGAGTGCGGCATCGGACGCGCGCCCGAGGGGACGACCGAAGGCATCTTCCGCACGCACGCCGAGGTCGCCGCAGCCTGGTGAGTGTTTGTCTCGACGCGCCGTCGCAGCAGCTCGATTAGCGCTCAGGCCCGTCGTGTCGTAAGCTTTTCCGCGGTGACGTGTCCGAGCGGCCGAAGGTGCAACACTCGAAATGTTGTGTAGGTTCACCCCTACCGTGGGTTCAAATCCCACCGTCACCGCCATGAAAACCCCCTCCTCGTGAGGGGGTTTTCGCGTTTCGGGACCTATCGGTGATCGAGTCTCCCTCATGGCCTCGGGCCGGAAGTGGGCGTGCGAGTGCGTGACGGGGCGCAGCGCGCACTAGCCTTTCAAGGACGAGAGGGCGACATGGCGGTCGATGGCAGGACGCTGACGAAAGCGGAAGCGCGGGAGGCGGCACTCAACGCCCTCGACAAGGCCTGGGCGCTGATCCCCGCCGAGCGACCGGATGATCTGCCGGGGAAGACGAACTCCGAGGGCGTGTACATTCCCGACCATCACCACTTCGAGACCACCGTGTGGGGCGTACGGGTCGGATATCTGGGCACTGCTCACCGCCCATCCGAGGCTGAGAGGCGATGATGACCTGCTCGCGCAGCTCCTCGCTGTTGTGAATGACCGCGCTGCGATGCGGGGCCGTCGCTCCTTCAGGCTGCTGTTCGGGTCGGTGAAGCTCGCCAAGTACGCACCGCAGATCGCCGCTTATGTCGATGATCCCGACGTCTACGGCCACGTCGTCGGAACGCTCTACAAGATGCGGACGCCGGACTACGTCGACCAGATCCGCCCTCATGCCAACTCGCCTTCTGCGTGGATTCGCAAGGAGGCGAAGCGGTATCTGGCGAAGTACGACGCGAACCCCTCCTGAGGTCTCAGCAGCTCGAGGGTGGCCCCCGCGTCACTTTTTCGGCCACGCGGACTCCTTCTTCATGAAACGATGCCTCGTCGGCATGATCTGAGGGGATTCTGTGTGATGAAAGACAACGACGCGATGGTCTCGACGAATGCCGTGTCTCGACGGACGGTCGTTCAGGCTGCCGCATGGTCGCTGCCCGTGATCGCTGCGGCCGCGACCATTCCGATGGCGGCCGCATCCGTGAACTGCGTCGCGACCGTGAGCTCCGCAACAGCGTCGTACGCGAAGCTGAGCGCGACGTCCGCGGTCTTCACCTGGACGAACATCTTCGGCGACGGCAAAGACCTCACGCTGACGCTCGTGAGCGTCCCCAACGGCGCCACCAACATGACGATCAACCAGACGAACAACTTCATTCTGGACCCAGCTATGCAGGGTGGGGAAGCCCAGCCCAGCGTGCGGCTGTCGATGGACACTGTCGATCTGCGGAACATCGCCGGGGGCCAGCGGGTGACGTTCAGCTTCGCTTTCGACGGCGCACCGACGACAGTGGATGCACTCAGCTACACGATCAAGGACATCGACGGTGTTCAGGCGTTGGACGGCCTCGGAGGTGCAGAGCGCGTCTACCTGTCCGAAGGTACGGGCACGTACAACTCTGACTGGATTCGCGGGCAGGGGACCGGCGCCAACCCGTGGCGTCCTTTCACGGGGGCTCCGAACTCCGAGGTGATCCCGAGCAGCGGTGCCGGCAATGTGGCGGTCAGCCTGCCACAGGCCAGCGCCTTCAGTCTCACCTTCGTCGCCAACAACTCCGGCCGCTCGATCAACGACCGACCGAACCAGAACATCTGGGTCGGTCCATTCAGTTTCACAGCCGTCAATCCGGCCTGTGTGCTGTGAGCGACCGATGACCACGGTGCCGCAGACGCGCGCGTCGACAGCACGACAAAACCAGTGGGGAGAAGCACGATGAGCAACGCATCTTTGAAGAGATCGAGCCGAGCGGGGGCTGTGTTCGCGGGGGCGCTGCTCGCCCTCGGCGTGATCTTCGCACCCGGCGGTGCAGCGCTGGCCGCCGAGATCGAGAACGGGGACCCCGTCTACATCGGTGGGCGCGAAGGGTACTCGGGCACCGGGATCTTCCCGATCTGGTCGTCGGGCAGTCAGGCTGGGGAGCCTGACTACTGGGCGTATTGCATCGAGCACGACGTGAGCGCCAAGACCGGTCTCCAGGGCACCGTCGGCGATGTCGACAGCTTCCTCGGGAGCAACTACTTCGCCGATCCTGCGATCCCCGGCAAGGTCCGCTGGGTCCTCGCGCACAGCTACCCGGCGGTGAGCCTCGAAGAGCTGGCGGCGGAGGCGGGCGTGCCCGTGATCTCGCGCAGCGACGCGATCGAGGCCACGCAGTATGCGATCTGGCGCTACACGGATCTCAACTTCGATGCGGCGTGGGCGTGGGAGACGCCCGAGTCCGAAGCCGCGTACTGGTATCTCGTGAACGGCGCGAACGCCAGTCCTGGTCTGACCCCGGGTGAGCTCACCGTCACGGCATCTGTGACGGCACCGAGTGCGGCCCAGATCGCAGGAACACTCGTCGGCCCGTTCGTCGTGAACACCAACCAGGCAACCGTCGCGCTCTCCGTCGACCCCGTCGTCACCGTCACGGATGTGGACGGGAACGCGATCGACGTCAACACCGTCGCCGACGGGCAGGAGATCTATCTCGACCTGCGCGGAACCACGACCACCGGAAGCGCCACCGTTCGGGTCGTCGCGGACGGTGCAGCCACCGGGAAGGTCGTGTCTGTCCCGAACACACCCGGAGGCACGCCGAGCGAGGCGGATCATGCGCAGACGATAATCCTGGTCGCCCCGGGCTCCGCGACCACGACGGCCGAGGCTGCCGTGACGTGGGCCGCAGTGCCGGTGGCTGTCGTGCCGGCCATCGGAACGTCTTTGGTCGACTCCGCCGACGGAGACCGGGTGCTGGCCTGGAACGGCGGCACGGTGATCGACACCGTCGCCTACGAGAACCTGGTGCCTGGCACGGAGTACACGCTCGTCGGTGAGCTGATGCGCAAAGCGGATGGCTCGTCGACGGGCATCACGGGAACGACGACGTTCACCCCGACGTCCGCCAACGGATCGGTCGACGTCCGCTTCGTCGTGCCGGAGGGATTCGCAGGACAGACTCTCGTCGCATTCGAATGGCTGTTCGTGGGGACGGACACGCTCGGCGAACCTGTTGCGGCTCACACCGACATCGAGGATGCGGCACAGACGGTCGTCGTAGACACCACAGTGCCGGTCGCTCCGGTCGTGCCCGCCGCACCGAGCCCGTCGGGCGGGCAGCATCTCGCCGCGACCGGTTCACCGGCGCCGGTCGCGCTCGCCGCCGGTGCGCTGCTTAGCGTCCTCGCCGGCGCGGCTCTGATGATCGCCAGGCGACGATCCGCAGAAGCCTGACTCGACCAGTGAGGCAGGGGAGCGGAACCCGAACCGCACCCCTGCCTCACTCGTTCCCCACGGAGATGCGCCCACAGGAATTTCTGCGAGAGAGGTGCCGCGCGGGCATCCGACTTCTAGGATGTGGATGCGGGCGAGGCGGATCGGCCGTGCTCATCCTCTCGGCCCGAAGCCAGAGAGGCGGGCGAGCGTCATTCTGAGGGGAAGACGTGAACGAGTCTCGTGGCGACGCCGATCTTCTACGCAGCCTGCGCGAGGGAGATCAGAGCGCATATGCGATTCTGTGGGAGCGCCACATCGGCGCCGCCCTGCGCTATGCGCACCGGGCCTACCCCGTGCGCGCGGAGGATCTGGCCTCCGAGGCGTTCCTTGCGATCTACCAGCAGGTGACGACCACCGGCAAAGGCCCTGAGTTCGCCTTTCGCTCGTACCTTAAGGCGGTGATCCGCAACACCGCCATCCGGTGGCGGAAAGAGGCCGATCTCGTCGATGACACCGCCGCCGTTGACAGCACGGACTTCCGCGATGCGCTCAACCTCATCGAAAGGGAGGCGAACGCCAGCGACCTGCGAGGGGCATTCGAGGAGCTTCCGGAACGCTGGCAGCGGGTGCTGTGGCTCAGCGAGGTCGCCGAGGTCGGGCGTCCCGAGATCGCCCTCGAGCTCGGCATCAAGCCGAACGCTGTTTCCGCGCTGCAGCGGCGGGCGCGCGCAGGTCTCAAACTGAACTGGCTGACGAGACAGATTCCGCTCGCACTGCGCGAGGACCCGGGGCACGCCGCCCATCTCTTCCCTCGCCATCTGGCTGACCCCCAGGACGCGATTGTGGCGGAGGAGGTTTCTGCTCACGTCGCCGAATGCGTGGTCTGCGGTGAACTGCTGCTCAGCCTGCGCAGCGACGCGCGTCGACTGCAGAACGTCACTCTGTCGGCGGTCGGTTTCGGTGCCCTGGGGGTCACGCTTCCCTCCGTCGGCGCGTTCGCGCCCGGGACCGTGGCCGCGGCGGCGCTCGCCACGGCTGGCGCGGGGATCGGCGTGGCCGGTCTCCTCACCGGTGGCATCGGTGCGCTCTCGATCGGTGGCATCCTGCTCACGACACTTCTGCTCCCCGGGCCTGTTCCCGTGGTTCCTTCTGCGGCGGTGGCGGACTCGACGGCAACAGCGGCGCCCGTCACGCCCGGTCCGACCGTGCCCCCGGGCGTGATTCCCGCGCCTGCGCCCGCGCCGGCGGCCACTCTGCCCGGCGTACCGTCGCCGACGGGGCGCTGGAACGCCGATCCGTCCATCGACTCCGTTGATCTCGTGAACGACCCGGCCGCGGAAGTGCCACTCGCTCCGACTGCGCCGGTGACGGCACCCGGGACGACGCCGGGCCCCGGCGAGGGCACGGCATCGACGCCGAGCCCGGGAGTATCCACTCCGCCGACGTCGTCCGGCTATCTCGCTCCGGTACTGGCGGGGCGGACGACGCCGGGGGCGGAGATCGGCATCGACGTAGACGGCCAGCGCTACGCGCCAGCGGTCGCCGCGGATGGCTCATGGTCTTTCGATCCGCGGGGGCTTCAGCTCCCTGCGGGCGACTACGAGTATCAGGCGTGGGCCTTCGACAGCACCGGTGAGTCGCCCGCGACAACAGGGACGTTCACGATCCTCCCGGTCGTGATCGGGGGTTTCGAGAACATCTCAGGCACAGAGGACATGCAGGTGGCTGAGGCGAGCACCACGGGTCTCGTGATCTCCGCCACGGGACCCGCCAACGGCTCCATCTACATCACCACCATGCAGGGGCACACCGCGATCATCCCCCTCGACGAGACCGGGCACGCGCTGAAGCGTCTGCGGATGCACTCACGTGGCTGGTACTGGTTCACCTTCCGCGCGCTCGACGCAGACGAGTACTGGGGCCCGCCCACGGAGCATCCGCTCGACGTCTACGACCCCGATATCATCTTCGATCCCTGGGGACCCGGGCCCGAGGAGATGACCTTCGAGCTCACCGATCCCTAGTCGCCGGCGCCGCTGCGCTCGGATGGCCGCGATCTCCGCCACCACAGGCGCCGCTTCGGTGCCGGCGAGGAAGGCGCAGAGGCGGCTGCCGTGGATGCTCGCTTGCGCTCGTGCCACGCACGGACGTCATCGTCGATGTCGCGCAGCGGCGTCACGACCGGCGGCCCGCCGAGCAGCTGCATGCGCGCATGGCGGACGCGCTTGTTGAATTCCTTCAGGTACTCGCGCACATCGGACTCGTGCCACATCGCGTCGAGTATCTCCTCGACCTCGGCAGACTCTTTGCGCAGTTGGAAGGCGGGCGGCGCCAGCCCTGTGAGGTCTTCGGTCTGGATCTTCCGGCGGATCCACCAATCCGGATCATTCGTCGTGCCGAGACCTTCAATCGGCTTTCCCGCGCCAGGCAGGTTGTCGAACTCTCCTCGATCGATCGCCATCTGGATCGTCAGCTCGACCGCAGCCCAGCGCTCTTCCGTCGTCGACCATCGAGGCGGCCCGCCGGCGCCGTGCTCGGGCACGGATTCGGTTTCGTCGTCGTCGCGCATCTTCCGCACCTCCGATCCGTCCTCAGTAACAGGCTAACGAAAAAGGCCGGATCCTCTACCCCGTTCCGCGCCGTGCAGCAAGGGGGATGATCTTCCCAGCGCACGCGGCCTACCGTCAGGCATGAGCACACGAACGGACGCCTTCCGACCCGACCGGCGGCGCGCATGAACACCCCGACGTCGCAGGTGAGAGAGTTGGCCGAGCGGATCACGGAGGCGCACGCTACGATCGCGGTCGCGGAATCGCTGACGGGTGGGCAGCTGAGCAGTGCGCTCGCCGCGGCACCCGACGCGTCGGACTGGTTCCGCGGCGGCCTGGTCGCCTACGCGCCCGAGGTCAAGTTCGACGTCCTCGGTGTCACGCCGGGGCCCGTGGTCACCGCACCGTGCGCGGAAGAGATGGCCACCGGGATCGAGCGGCTGCTCACGGCGCGCGTCGGCGTCGGTGTGACAGGTGTCGGCGGGCCGGATCCGGAAGAGGGCCGTCCGGCAGGGACGGTCTTCGCTGCGGTGTCGACGCAGGGGCGCGTGGTCGTGCGGGAGTGGCACTTCGACGGCGAACCTGAAGAGGTCTTGGAGCAGACGATCGATGCCATCATCAGGCTCGTCCAGGCAGAACTCTCGCGGCCACATCCCGCAGCCGACACACGAGGAGGACGCTCATGAATTCGCTCTGGATGGACACGTCGCTGCCCGTCGAGGCGGTCGTGCATCGGTTCGAGCCCGGGGCGAGATTCGACGTGATCGTGGTCGGCGCGGGTCTCACCGGTCTCGCCTCCGCGCAGATGCTGTCGGACGCGGGCATGTCGGTCGCCGTCGTCGAGGCGCGCACACCGGGCGCGGTGACGACCGGGCATTCCACAGCGAAGCTGAGCCTCCTGCACAGTGGCGCCATCGCCGACATCCGCACGCACACCTCTCAGGACGTGCTGCGTGCATACATGGACGGAAATCGCCAGGGGCAGGCCTGGCTGCTCGAGTACCTGCAGGGTGCCGGAGTTCCTGTCCAGCGTCGTGACGCCTTCAGCTACGTGACGCACACCGACGCCCGCGCTGAGGCGGAAGCGGAGAAGGCTGCCGCGCGGGAGGCGGGTCTCGATGTGGACGATGTCGACGACCTCGGTCTCCCGTTCCCGACCTACTCGGCGCTGCGGCTGAAGGACCAGGCGCAGTTCGACCCGCTGCACGTCGTACGCGCACTTGTCAGCGGTGTGCGACGCGCGGGCGGAGTCGTCATCGAGCGCGTGCGCGTGACGGATATCGACGTCGGCGAGCCGTGCACGGTGCGCACGACCGCGGGTGACATGCTCGCGAACCATGTGATTCTGGCGACGGGAGTGCCTTTCCTGGACCGCGGACTCTACTTCGCGAAGGTCACCGCTCACCGTTCGTACGCACTTGCTTTCCGGATGCCGGAGGACGCGCTCCCGGCGGGAATGTACCTGTCGCTGGACTCGCCGACCCGTTCCTTGCGCACGGCGCCGGTGCAGGGTGAGGAGCGCCTGATCGTCGGGGGGAATGGGCATCTCGTCGGGGAAGGGCAACCGACGCGCAGAAACGTCGAGGAGCTCGAAGCGTGGACGGCGTCGCACTTCCCCGGAGCCATCCGCACGCATGCCTGGTCGGCGCAGGACTATCAGTCAGCGAACCGGATTCCGTTCGTCGGATGGATGCCGCGCACGGGCGGCAAGGTGTCCCTCGCGACGGGGTTCAACAAGTGGGGCATGACGAACGCCGTCGCCGCGGCTCTCAGCCTCAGCGCAGATCGTCTCGGCGTGCCGTTGCCGTGGGCGGAGAAACTGCATCATCGCGTGACGCGGCCTGCCTCGCTCGGATCGGGCGTCGCGGCGAACGCACGCGTTGCAGGGCTGCTCGCCACAGGCTGGGTCGATGCGGAACTGAGCCCTTTGCCGGATGCGGATCCTCCGGAGGGGGCGGGTGTCGTCGGCAACGAGCGCGGCGCCCCGGTCGCGGTGTCAACCGTCGAGGGTGTGGTGTGCCGGCTCTCCGCGGTCTGCACGCATCTCGGCGGGATCGTCACCTGGAATGACGCGGAACGCTCCTGGGATTGTCCTCTGCACGGGTCGCGGTTCGACGCGCAGGGGCGCCTGCTGGAGGGGCCGGCGACGCAGGACCTGCGCAGGATGCCCGGCTGACTCGCCGCGCGTGCGCGGACGCTCAGACGTCGAGCGCCCGTGCCCACTCAGCTTCGTGAGTGCGCGCGTACTCGGCGACTCCGGCCCAATACGCGCCGTGGCCCTCGGTGAACATCGTCGACCACGGTTCGACCCCGGATGCTGCGGCATCGCGCAGCATCGCATGCATGGCGGCCGCGCGGGTGCCCAGCGTCGCGGGCAGGGCCGCGCGGAGTTCGTCAGCGGGCGCATAGCCGTCGATGATCGCGGCGAGTCGCGCCGCAGCGTCAGCGCCCAGGTGGGCCGGAACATCGATCCCGGCATCCTGTACGACCGCCATCAATCGGGCAACTGCGGGCGTCGAGGACAGCCATGGCTTTCGCACCGTCTCGCCCACGCGCACGACGCTCGCCGTCGCGTTGCCGCCCGCGAGCGGTTCTTCCACCATCATCCTCTCAGCGTAGGCGGACGCACTGTTCCTCAGGCAATGTCGGGTTGCCTCGCGTAGTGTCGAGGTTCCTGCCCCGCACTGAGCGTCCTTTCTGAGGTGTCGGGCGAACGAATCGAGGGAGGCACTCCGGATGCCACGCACGGTGCAGTTTCCCGAAGGACGGCAGATCGCGCTGACCTGGTCGATCCCCGAATCCTTCGGCGGGCTCACGACGGCCATGCTGCGCCGCTCTCGGGCGTTTCGAACATTGGGCGGAACGGATGTCTCGGTGTTCACCCTGGATCCGCGCGAGAACCGCGTGCGCCGCGACCAGATGCTGGCCGAGCGCGAGGCGCTCATCGACGGTGTGACCGTCGGGAACCTGTACGACTGGCTCCGCGAGCATCCCCTTCCCGGTGGCGGCCTGTACCTTGATCGCGAGGTCTTCACTCCGATCGAACCCGGACAGGGGCTGGACGAGCGTGACACCGAAGACGGGCCGGTGCGTCGTCGCATCCGGCACAACGACGCGGGCGACGTGATGCAGATCGACCATCTCCGTGCCGACGGAACGCTGGTTCTCAGCGACCGCTACGACAGCACCGAGCCGGGAACGAAGAGCGGCCGTTCGCTCGTGCTGTGCGATGAGACCGGCGCACCGGTGAGGTCATGGCGCAAGGTCTGGCATCTGTACACGGCATGGCTCGACCGCTTCACGGCGAAGAAGCCGTCGTTCCTCATCGTCGACAGCAAGGTCGTCGCAAAGTTCGTCCTCACGTATCGACGCGAGCATGTCACCACGATCCATGTCGTGCACGGCTCGCATCTCAATGACGGCCCTGAGCCCGTGCGCATCTCCCGCCGTGAGGTGTTCGCTCGTCTGTCGGACTTCGACGCCGTCGTCTTCCCGACCAACGGACAGCGCGCCGATGTGCGCGCCATCGTCGGTCCCGAACCACGGCTCTTCACAGTGCCGAACTCGCTGCCCGACCCGATGCCGTCCGCGGACTCCGGCAGAACCGGCGCAGCCATGGTCGCGCGACTTGAGCCACTCAAGCAGGTCGACCAGGCGATCGAGGCCGTGCAGCGCGCGAACACGACGCTCGCCCCGCCGGTCACGCTCGACGTCTACGGTGACGGACCCCTGCGGGCGGAGCTGGAAGAACGGACGAGCGGCGACCCGAATGTGCGGCTGAACGGTTTCACGACCGACGTGCAGGAACGCCTGGCTCAGGCATCCGTGCTCCTGCTGACCAGCCGGTCCGAGGCGTTCGCGCTTGCCATCGGCGAAGCCATGGCAGCGGGGTGTCTGCCGATCGCCTACGACATCAGCTACGGGCCGAGCGACTTCATCGATCACGGCAAGAACGGATGGCTTGTCGCGAAAGACGACGTCGCGGCGCTCTCCGCTGCGCTCGTCGACGCGTCTCGCCTCCCCGAACGACGCCTGACAGCGATGCGTCGCAGCGCCCGCAAGCGTGCCGCGGACTTCACCGAGGCGCGCGTGATCGAGATCTGGGCGCGGGTGCTGCGTGAGGCCGCAGGGCACGCGCCCGTCGAGCCCCGCGGGTTCCTGTCTCGTCTGCGTCGCTGAGATCTTCTCACAGAGGTCAGATCCCTAGCGAGGCGAAGCGGATGCCGCGCACGACACGCTTCCAGGGGTGCTCGCCGATCGTCCACAGCATCTGATCCTGCGGGTCGAGCGCCAGATCTTCCGTGCCCACCGGCAGGGGGATCGGGCTGCGCTGGAGCATCCGCCCCTCGCCGACCCACAGCCGTCCGGGCTTGCGGATTCCCCGTGACTGGGAGACGAAGATCTGATCGCCCCATCGGGCGACGCCCTGCATGCGAGGGATGCCCGGTGCGCCTGCCTCCGCGGCCCCGTCGGCTGTCGGTGTCGGATCGTCGACGGCGATGAAACCGACTGGTCCGTCGGGGATCGTGAACTCGCCGATGCGCCCGCGGTCGTCGATGCGATACTCGCCGATCAGCACCCGTGGCAGCGGGGTGCCGTCCCCATCGAAGGCGCGTCCGAGGAACGAGCAGCGCAGCGAGACGGGATGGACGCGCGTGCGCACGACGGCGAGACCGGTGAATCCTCGTCGCCCCGTCACCCGGCGCACGTCCTTTCGGTGCAGACGCGTGACCTCGCTGAGATCGAACTCCCAGATGCCCTCATTGGTCGCCGCCGCGAAGAGACGGTCATCGAACCAGGCCAGACCGCCGGCATGGATCTGCGCAGGCTGGAGATCGCCGTTCTCATCACGGATCGCGAAGCTCAGATCAAGGTGACGGGATCGCTGTGGATCGATCAGAGTGACGCGGGATGCGAGGTGCTGCCCCGTCTTGTCCTTGCGGAACCAGCTCACGGCAAGCGCGCGTCGGCCCTGCCAGACGCCGACATCGATGCCCTGCGGGTACCACTTCTCGGTGAAGGACCTCGCCGACAGCCACCGCAGATCCACCGTGTCACGGTGACGGCGCAGCATCCGCCGCCAGCGAGGACCAAACATCCCTCTATCGTCGCCGACCTCGCTGCATGGCGCCAACCGTGATCTGCGCGCGCCTCGCCTATGGGGAAATCCACATACCCCGACGATCACCCCCAACAACGCCCCGACCTGGTTGACACTGAACGCTGCTCGCGCGAGGAGCCTCCCCCCTTGTTCCCTTGCGCAGCCGTGAAAACACCGACCACACACATACGAAACGGAAGACGCACTATGACAGATGCAGCGCTTTCTCCCCATGCGCGACGGATTCGACTCTTCGCCACCGTGGCCATGACGATCGGCGTTCTGTTCGTCCTCGCGGGCATCGGCGCCTGGATCGCCGTGAGCACGCAGCTGGCCGCCGAGAACATCACGGTCTCGAAGGATGCGGCGATTCTCGCCGGGAGCCCCGTGCAGGACCCGGTCACCGCGTTCGCGCAGGCCGAGGTCATCAATCAGCACGCTCTGGAGATGACGGACGGCAAGACGTACGCCGAACTCGGCAAGGACGACCCCCTGCGCGAGACCATGAAGACCGCCTCGACTCTGCGGACGTCGCTGTTCACCTCGGTCATCTCGTTCGGGGTCGCGCTCTTCGCGATCGGCGCCGGTGTCGTGACGATGGTCTTCGCCTACATCGCCATGCTGTCGTTGCGGCGCGAGGTGGTTCCCGCGCACTAGGCATTCCGCAGCGCCCTGTCGCCGCCGAGGGCGATGGCAGGGCGCTGTGGTAGATCCCTCAGAGGTCGGCGTAGCGCCCGCGGAATCCGCAGAAGACGCCGTAGAGGACGAGCCCGGCGCCGATTCCGAGCGTGAGCGCGGGGCCGAAAGGCATCTCGAGCAGCGCGGCGATCGCGGCGTCCAGCCCGCCTACGGCATCCGGATCGACTTTGAATGCGGCGACGAGCAGCAGCACGCCCATGCTCATCAGCGACAGTCCCTTCGCGATGAACCCCGCAGCGCCGAGAGCGGTGACAGCGTGCCCGACGGGACCGTCCGGCAGGCGCATCTTCGCGACGAAGCTGCGCCGCACACCCATGACGGCGAAGGCGACGCCGGCGATCGCGAAGCCTGCCCCCACGCCCCCGAGAACGAACACGCCGCCGGGGACGAAGAGCACACCGCGGCTGACATCCGCCGCCGTCTCATCTGCGTCCGGGCGTGCCCCCAGAGCCACGGACGCTGCGAGGATGCCGATCACGAGGAAGACCGCGGCCTGGCTCCACTCCGAGACGCGTCGACCCCACTTCTGTGCGGCGCTGCCCCGCGGCGCGAGGATGCCATCGAGAACGTGCCACAGAGCCAGCGCCCAGAGCGCAGCGGCCAGCACCCAGAGCAGTGCAAAGCCGAACGGTGCGGCGGCCAGCGCCTTGAAAGCACCCGCCTGATCCGACTCGCCCCGACCGCCCAGAGCCACCGCGAGCACCAGCGACCCGATGAGCACGTGCACGACACCGTTCGCGGCGAAGCCGGCGCGCGCAAGCACGCGCAGGATCGTGGATGACTCGGCTTTGCGCGCGGCCCGACGGGCTTCGCTTCTCATGTGCTCATCCTAGGGATGCCCGGTTGTCGCGCGGGACCAGGCATGGAAGCATCGCAGCATGAGCACAGTCGTCATCGCAGGAGCATCTGGTCTCATCGGCACGGCGCTCGCCGACAGTCTGCGCGCCGATGGCGTCGATGTCGTGCGGCTGGTGCGCCGCCCTGCGCGCGGGACGGATGAGCGGGAGTGGCTGACGGATGCTGCGCCGTTGAACCCCGATGTGCTCGCGGGGGCTTCCGCGGTGGTGGGTGTGAACGGTGCGAGCATCGGGCGTCTGCCGTGGACGCCCGGCTATCGGCAGACATTGCGTGAGTCGCGCCTGCGTCCGACCGAGACGCTGGCCGCGGCCCTGAAGTCGCTCGGCTCCGACGCGCCACCCTTTCTGAGTGGCTCCGCTGTCGGGTACTACGGGTCGCAACCGGGAGTCGAGCTCGATGAGGCCGGTTCCCGCGGTGACACCTTCCTCGCGGAGCTCTGCGTCGAATGGGAAGCGGCCGCGCGCACCGCAGGGGCGTCGACCAGGGTCGTGCACCTGCGCACTGCGCCGATCGTGCATCCGGATGGAGTGCTGAAGCCGCTCATGCGACTGACCGCACTCGGCGTGGGTGGACCGATCGGACGCGGCACGCAGATCTGGCCGTGGATCTCGCTCGAGGATGAGGTGCGCGCCATCCGGTACCTCATCGACGCCGACGTCGAAGGGCCTGTGAATCTCAGCGGTCCCACCCCGGCATCCGCGAACGATCTGGGGCGTGCTGTCGCTCGCGCGATGCATCGTCCGTTCTGGCTCCGCGCACCGGAATGGGCGGTGCGGATCGGCCTCGGGCGCGCGCCAGTCGATTCGCTGCTGACCTCGGATGCGAAGGTCGTTCCGCGCGTTCTCTGTGACGCCGGATTCACCTTTCGGGACGAGACCGTCGAGGCGGCCACGGCGGCGGTGCTCGGCTGAGAGCCCCCTTTCGGGCGGTGAGAGTGCTCGCTAGGTTGTGCAATCGGCCGTCGCCGTCTGAGCGCCGCGCATTACGCTGTGCAGGTGACCAGCCCCGCAACGCCTGCCCCTCCTCTGCTGCCCCCGACCCTGCGCACACTCCTCGGGCTCGCCGCAGCCGCCGTGGTGATCGCGGGCATCTTCTTCGCGAAGGAGATCGTCGGCCCGATCGCGCTCGCGATCGTCATCGTCGTCATCTGCGAACCTCTGCGGGTGCCGCTGGAGCGGCGAGGATGGCCGCGCTGGCTCAGCACGACGAGCGTCATCGCCCTTGCCTACGGGATCCTCCTGGCGATGGGCGCCCTGCTCTGGTTCGCCGGAAACCAGTTCGTCCGGCTCGTGATCGGCCTGACCGACGACGGCGAGCTCGGGAAGCGTCTCGATGAGTTCCTGGCCTGGCTGGAGTCGCTCGGCATCACCGAGCAGACCACCGATTCCCTTGCGCAGGCGCTCGACCCGGCCACTCTGCTGCGGCTTGCCTCCGACGTCGGCGGCACTGTCCTCGCGGTGGCTACGGCGCTCTTCTTCGTCTTCGCCTATGTGATCTTCATGGCCGTCGACGCCGCCCGATATCGGAACGTACCCGGGGCCTTCCGTGCACCGCACGCCGCCGCGATCGAGCGCATCACTCGACTCAACTCGGGCATCCGCCGCTATTTCATCGTCAACGCCGCGTTCGGCGCCATCGTCGCGATCATCGATGGTCTGGCGCTGTGGTGGATGGGCGTGCCGGGACCTGCGATCTGGGCCGTGCTGGCGTTCGTCACGAACTTCATCCCGAACATCGGCTTCGTGCTCGGTGTCATTCCGCCGGCGATCCTCGCCTTTGTCGTCGGGGACTGGCCGATGCTGATCGGCGTGATCGTGGTCTACTCCGTCGTCAATGTCGTTCTGCAGGTGCTCGTGCAGCCGAAGTTCGTGAGCGACGCCGTCGACCTCAGCCTCACGCTGAGCTTCTTCTCGGTGATCTTCTGGACGTTCGTGATCGGGCCCCTCGGTGCGATCCTGTCGATTCCGCTGACACTGGCCACCCGGGCGCTGCTCCTCGAGCCGAATCCCGACGCGCTGTGGCTACGGTGGATCACGGGCGATCGCACGGCCGTGCCGCCGGGTCCACCGCACGAGCATGTCGCGGCCGCAGAGGCAGAGAGCGACGCGGCACCGGAAGATGAGTCCCGCACCGACGAAGATCCGGTCCCGGATGACAGGGCGTGACCTCGCCCGCTACCGACCGTAGGGGTTAGGTCGCACCGCCGACCAGAGCCTCGACCGTCTCGGGGCGACGCCGCGACCGATCTGTCAGCCGTGCGATGAGAGCTGCCGCGAGGACAAGTGCGGCCGCAGTGAAAGCTGTCGCGCCGACCAGCGCTGAGGACGGTTCGTCGATCACGCGGGCGACGCCGATCCAGGCGAGTCCCCAGGCGGTCGCGATCGCAGGGGCCAGGCGCCCGCGGCTCCACAGCGCCGTCGCCACGGAGATCGTCGCTCCCACCACGATCACGATCAGCCCCCAGACCTCCGGGGGCCAGCCGAATCCGTCGAAACCGATCGCGACGAGCCACGCGGTGATGTTCGCGATCGTCGCGACGGTGACCCATCCGAGGTACAGACCCATCGTGGCATCCATCGTCAGCATGTCGACCCATCCGCGAGCGTCCAGCTGTCGCATCCGCACGAAGACGATGATCAGCACGAGCAGCAGCACGGCGATGATCACGACCGAGGCACCGAGGAAGCCCGCCTGCACGCTGAGGATCCAGAGCGCGTTCAGCACCTGAGAGGCCAGGATCCACCAGCCGAGCAGACGATGACGGAGCCGTGCGGCCTGACTGGGGAGCAGCTGCCAGATGGCGTAGCCGAGGAGCCCTGCGTAGATCACCGACCAGATCGAGAAGGCGGGACCGTAGGGGGCGAGCAGCGTGGCGTCCGCAGCGAGCGCGCCGCCCGCCGCATCCTGAACCGGCGTACCGCCGAGCGCCCCGGAGCCGAGGAACGCCCCGAAGAGGGCGAGCAGCCCGCCGAGGAGGACGGTGACCTGCCGCACGCGATCTGCGGGGGTGGGGGTGTTCTCACTCGGTGTGCTCATGCTGGCACCGTACCGAGCGTGATGCCATCGCGGAAGAGGGGTTGCGGCGGGGTGGATTCTCTGAGATGTGCGGATGCTCAGGCAGAGCCGTAGAGCCGTGCGATGTCAGGTGAGTCGAGTCCGTGCCCGTAGGTGGGTCGCTGCGGCCATCCCTCTGGCACATCCTGCCATTCCTCCTGGCGTCCGTAGGGCAGGACGTCCATGAGGCCGTGCAGGTAGCCGAGCTGCTCGGTGCCGCGCGCGTCGGTGTGCCACGCGCGATAGACCGTGTCGCCTGAACGGACGAAGGTGTTGATCGCGAAGCCTTCGCCGGGAGCAGCACCCATGTCGGCACCGAAAGGGCTCTCGGCGCTCGAGTACCAGGTCATCTGGTTGCCGACGCGGTCGCGGTAGGCGAGCGCCTCGTCCAGCGGGCCGTTCGTCACGATGACGAACCGGGCGTCGTACTCCTCCTGGAGGAAGTCCAGGCGCGTGAACTGCGAGGTGTACCCCGTGCATCCCGGGCACTGCCACGTCTCGTGCGGGAACCACATGTGGTGGTAGGTGATCAGCTGTGAGTGCCCGTCGAACATCTCCGCGAGGGTGACGGGGCCGTCTGCGCTCTGCAGGGTGTACGTCGGCAGCTCGACGACGGGAAGCCGCCGTCGCTGGGCTGCGATCGCATCGAGCTCGCGTGTCGCCGCCTTCTCGCGTACGCGCAGGGCGTCGAGGTCGCGTCGCCACGATGCGGCATCGACGATCGGCGGCAGGGGGAGATCGCTCATGAGAAGCCTCCAGTGAGAGTCTTACGTCTGCGCCCGCTCCGGAGGGGCGTCGACCGGGTCAACGGGCACGGCGGGCGGGCGACGGATGCCGATCCACGACACGATCCCGCCGAGGGCCATGAGGATCGCGGTCACCCACGCCGCCGTGTGGAATCCGGCGAGGTCCAGCGTGCCTCCCACGATCGTGGCGAGCAGCGCCACGACGAGCAGACCGGCCACGCGGGCGACGGCGTTGTTCACGGCCGAGGCGATGCCAGAACGGCTCTCGTCGATGGCACCGAGGATGGCGGAGGTCAGCGGCGCGACCGTGATCGCAAGGCCAAGGCCGAGCACGGTCACCGACGGCAGCACCTGCCACCAGTAGTTGAAGTCGAGGGATACCGTCAGGAGCAGGATGGCGCCGACGCCCATGACCAGCGGACCCACGGTCATGAAGATGCGCGGTCCGAAGCGGCCGGCGAGAGCGCCTGCCCGCGAGCTCAACAGCACCATGAGCACCGTCGTCGGCAGACTCGCGAGACCCGCGAGTGTCGCGCTCAGGCCCGCACCCTGCTGCAGATACACGCCGATCACGAAGCCGTTCAGGGCGAGGGCGGCGTACACGAAGAGAGTCGCGAGATTGCCCCAGCCGAAGTTGCGCACAGTGAACAGCGAGAGGGGCATGAGCGGAGCGTCCGACCCCTTCTGTCGCATCAGGAAGAGGGCGAACAGCGCCGCACCGCCGAGGGCGGGGACCCAGATCGCAGGCGAGTCCCAGCCGAGGTTCGGCTGCTCGATGAGTGCGAACACGACGGCCCCGAGGCCGACAGCACAGAGCGCGCCGCTGACCCAGTCGACCCGGGCGCCCCGGGGGTGCTGGGGGAGATCGAGCCGCGCCAGCAGGAACAGCGTCACAGCGATCGGCACGACGTTGATGAGGAACACCCAGCGCCAGGAGGCGTAGTCGACGAAGAGGCCGCCCATGAGTGGCCCGATGAGGAAGGCGGCGGTCGTGAACGCCGTCCAGGCGCCGATCGCCCGTGCCTGCACCTCGCCGCGCATGGTCGCGGTGATCAGGGCGAGCGAACTCGGTACGAGCAGAGCACCGGCGGCCCCTTGAAGCGTGCGGGAGATGATCAGGATCAGCGGGTCGGGCGCGAGTGCGACGGCGACGGATGCGATGCCGAAGGCGATGAGGCCCACCCGCATGATGAGTACGCGACCGTACGCGTCGGAGAGGGAGCCGGCCAGGAGGATGAGTGCGCTCAGCGTGATGAGATACGAGTCCACGACCCACTGCTGCGTGGTGATGCCCCCGCCGAGTTCGCGGCTGATCGCCGGCAGGGCGACGGTCACGACGCTCCCGTCGAGGAAGGTCACGAAGGAGGCCAGGATCGCGACGACGACGACGCCGCGCTGCGTGGAAGTGAACGTGGTCACACGCTGAGCGTACGCCCGTCGGGGATGCTGCGGGAGGGACTCTGCGCGTCCGACTCCTGCTCGTCGAGAGCCTCGCTGATCGCGGTGATGACGCGGGTGGCCGCGGCGAGCTCATCGTCGGTGAAGTCGGCGACGGCTCCGCGCATGGCTCGCAGGCGCACGCCGAAGAGTCGGAAGAACTCCGACTTGGCGAAGTCTGTGAGGGTCACGACGCGGGCGCGGCGGTCGACCGGGTGCGGCCCGCGGAGAACGTGTCCGGACGCCACGAGCCGGTCGAGCAGCTTGGTGGTCGAGGCCGTCGAGATGCGCAGGTGCCGGGCGATGTCGGCGGGGGTGACCTGCGCGCCGCTCTCGGCGCGCATGATCAGCAGCCGGAGCGCGGCGATGTCGGTGATGTTCATGTCCATGCCGAGCTTCATGCCGGTGCTCATCCGGTCATGGGAGTCGCCGAAGGAACGCACGGCGCGAAGCACGTCCATGATGATGGCTTCGCGTTCTCCCATCGGGGATTCGCGCACTTCTTCCTCCCGCAGTCCCGCAACTCAGTATTTCATCATGCAATGAGTTCGGTTATATTGCTAGAGAAACTAGCGATTGGATGCACATGGGTCACGAAGAACGCGTCGTCCTGGTCGACGACGACGGGCAGCCGATCGGTACAGCGCTCAAGAACGAGGTGCATCACGACACCACTCCGCTGCACCTCGCGTTCTCCTGCCATGTCTTCGACGACAACGGCCGGATGCTGATGACACGTCGAGCGCTCACGAAGAAGACCTGGCCCGGAGTGTGGACGAACTCCTTCTGCGGGCACCCCGGCCCAGATGAGCCGATGGAGGAGGCGATCCGTCGTCGGGCACAGCAGGAACTCGGCCTCGAACTCACTGACATCACCCCACTGCTCCCGGACTTCCGCTACTCGGCTGTCGATGCGAGCGGCACGGTCGAGAACGAGATCTGCCCGGTGTACACCGCGCGCGCGACATCGGCGGTGCGACCCGACGCGACTGAGGTTGCAGAGTTCGTCTGGGCTGATCCGAAGGATCTGCGCACAGCGGTGCGGGCGGCCCCCTTCGCATTCAGTCCGTGGTTCGAGCAGCAGCTCGACGAGATTGCCACAGGAGAGAAGACGCCATGGGCAGCGTGAGCGACCACGATCGCGTCGATGAGGAGATCTCGTGCATCATCGACGAGCTTCCGCTGCCCGGGGCATCCGGACACGCGCTCCGTGCGCAGATGCGCGCAGCGACCACCGGAGGAAAGCGGTTCCGCCCGCGCCTCGTGCTGGAGTCTTTCCGTGCCTTCGCTTCGTCGAGCCCGTTCCCCGACAGCCTCTGGCGGGTGGCCGCCGGCTACGAGATCCTGCACGCGGCCTTCGTCGTGCACGACGACATCATCGACCAGGACACCCACCGCCGTGGTCGCTTGAATGTGCGCGGGGATCTGGCGCGCCAGGCGCAGACCGCCGGAGAAGACGAAGCAGCCAGCACCCGCATCGGAGACGCGGGCGCGCTCCTCGTCGGGGACCTGCTGCTGTATGCCGCCTCCCGAACCATCCTCACCGCAGACGCGGAAGCACCCGTGCGGGCACGGCTCGCCGCGCACCTCGATGCCGCGCTCGCCGTGTCGGCGGCCGGGGAGTGGGAAGACGCGACCCGCGCAGGCGCGGACCGCGACGCAGCCCTGGGGATGACCGCCAACAAGACCGCGGTCTACTCGTTCACGGCGCCGTTGTGCGCGGGTGCGGCGCTGGCCGGCGCCGATGAGGACGCAGAGCAGACTCTGCGCGCGGTCGCCCACGAGCTCGGGGTGGCGTTTCAACTCGCCGACGACCTCATCGGGGCCTTCGGGACCGACGCGCAGGCCGGACGGGAAAGCGGTGCGGATCTGCGCGAAGGCAAGCGCACACCCCTCGTGGCGCTGGCGCAGGAGAGTGCCGAGTGGCCGGAGGTCGAGGGTGCGCTCGCGCTCGCGAACACGGGCCCCGTCGCGGTGCGCCGTGCACAGCGGATGCTCGAGCGCAGTGGTGCGCGGGACCGGACCGTCGTTCTGCTGCGCGGACACCTGGAGCGGGCGCGGGCGCAGGCCGCTGAGCTGCCCGTGGGGATCGTGATGCTCGTCGAAGATGTGGCCGCCGAGATCGAAGGGCGAGTGCCATGAGCCGCAGACTCAGCGACAGCGAGCGCTACGACGAGACCGCGTCCGCCGCCGCCGCTGTGGTGATCGGCCACTACTCCACCTCGTTCTCTCTCGCGACGCGGATGTTCGGTCCACGCGTACGCCCCCACGTGCGCAACGTCTACGCGCTGGTGCGCATCGCCGACGAGATCGTGGACGGGCCGGGACGAGGAGCATGCCGTGATGCCGAGGCGCTGCGGACGCTCATCGACGCCCTGGAGAGTGAGACCCTGTCGGCGGTGGCATCTGGCTTCAGCACCGATCTCATCGTCCACGCCTTCGCGCAGACCGCGCGCGAGAGCGGCATCACCGAGGGACTGATCCGCCCGTTCTTCGACTCGATGCGCACCGACATCGACGTGACCGCACATGACTCCACATCGCACGACCGCTACGTCTACGGCTCGGCGGAGGTGGTCGGACTCATGTGCCTGCAGGTCTTCCTCAACGCGGGCTACCACCGGGCGCGGACCGCTCCCGCGCATCTCACCGCGGGAGCGCGGCGCCTCGGGGCGGCCTTTCAGGACATCAACTTCCTCCGCGACAGCGCGCACGACCGTCAGGTCCTCGGGCGTGACTACGTCGGCGCAGATGACCCGGCCCAGCGCGAAGAGGTGCTGCGGCGCATCCGACACGATCTGAATGCGGCCGCACGCGTCATCCCCGACCTTCCGCCGGATTGCCGCCGTGCCGTGATCCTCGCGCACCAGCTGTTCAGCGCGCTCGCCCGACGCCTGGAGACGAACCCGACCGAGCGGGCGTCGGTGCCAACATCGGCCAAGGCGTTCATCGCCGTCCGCGCGCTTCTCGGCGGCTCGGCGAGCGAGGTCGCGGCATGAGTCACGTGATCGTGATCGGCGGGGGAGTGTCAGGTCTTGCCACCGCTGCGCTGCTCGCCGCCGACGGCCACGACGTCGAACTGCACGAGGCGCGCGATCAGCTCGGCGGACGCGCGGGCACGTGGGAGAAAGACGGCTTCCGCTTCGACACCGGGCCCAGCTGGTACCTGATGCCCGAGGTGTTCGAGCACTTCTTCGCTCTGCTCGGCACGAGCGCCGACGAACAGCTCGATCTGGTCGCCCTCGACCCCGCATATCGTGTGTACAGCGAGGGACATCCGCCCTTCGATGTCGTGAGCGGACGGGCGCAGGCCGTCGCGCTCTTCGAGTCGATCGAGGCGGGCGCGGGGGCCAAGATCGATCGCTATCTGGATGCGGCCGAGCACGCGTACCACCTCTCCGTCGACCACTTCCTCTACGACGGCTACCAGAATCTGTCCGGCCTGCGGCATCCGGCCGTGCTGCGCAGCGCGCCCCAGCTCGTGCCGTCGCTGAGCCGTTCCCTGGCGAGGCACGTCGACGCCCGCTTCACCGACACGCGGCTGCGCCAGGTGCTCGGCTACCCGGCGGTGTTCCTCGGGGGCACGCCCTACACCGTGCCCGCCCTGTATCAGCTGATGAGTCACCTCGACCTCAACGACGGGGTGCTCTACCCGCAGGGCGGCATGTACACGTTCGTCGCCGCGTTGGAGCGCCTCGCGCGCGAGCGCGGCGTGCGCGTGCACCTGGGCAGTGACGTGCGGCGGATGCTGGTGAGCGATGGTCGTGCGCACGGCGTCGAGCTCGCCGACGGAACCACTCATGACGCTGACCTCGTCGTCGCCGCCACCGATCTGCACCACCTCGAAGCCGACCTTCTCGGTGGCGCCAGCACCGGACGGAGACGTGAGCGCACACCGAGTTCGGGGGCGCTGCTTCTGCTGCTCGGCGTGCGCGGTGAGGTGCCGCAGCTGGCTCACCACACACTGCTGTTCACCGCCGACTGGCAGCAGAACTTCGATGCGATCACCCGCGCCGGCGGCCACATCCCCGATCCTGCGTCGCTGTACGTCTGCGCCGCGTCGCAGACGGATCCCTCGGTCGCGCCCACGGGAGACACGAACCTCTTCGTGCTCGTCCCCGCACCCGCGAACCCGGAATCCGGGGCGGGGGGAATCGACCGCGGTGGCGACGAGGAGATCGAGCGGACCGCCGATCGTGTCATCGCACAGATCGCCCAATGGTGCGACATTCCGGACCTGGCCGAGCGCATCGTCGTGCGCCGCACGATCACGCCGCAGGACTTCGCGACCGACCTGCGCACCTGGCAGGGCAACGCTCTCGGGATGGCGCACACGCTGCGACAGAGTGCGCTGCTGCGCGATCGCAACACGGTTCCGGGGATCGACGGGCTCTACCGGGTGGGCGCCGACGTCACGCCCGGAATCGGCCTGCCGATGTGCCTGATCTCGGCCGAGATCGTCACCAAGCTCGTCCGCGGTGAGACAGCGCCCGGGCGCATCGGCGCGCTGCGGAGCGCGCTCTGATGCCGGGCCTGTACCTGGCGGCGATCCTCGTGTCGGCGGCGGGCGTCGCCGTCTGCGATGCGCGCTGGCGGCTCGCCCTCTGGCGCGATCGCCGTCGTACGCTGCTTCTGCTCGCGATCGGATGGGGGTTCCTGCTCGTCTGGGACATCGTCGGGATTGCGGCCGGGGTGTTCGTGAAGGGGACGGGCCCGTGGTTTCTGGGCATCGACCTCGCTCCTCATCTGCCCCTCGAAGAGCCGTTCTTCCTCGCCTTCCTCACGTATCTCACGCTCGTGCTGATCGGTGCGGGCGAGAAGTTGTGGCGCCGACGAGGAGCGGATGCCGCGTGACCTACCTGCTCATCAGCCTGCCGTTCCTCGCCGTGACCGTGCTCACGGTCGCGGTCTCCGCTCGCGTTCCCGGCATCGGGCGGCGCTTGCTCGTGTCATCCGCGGCATTCGTCGTGCTCTTCGTTCTCACCGCCATCTTCGACAACCTCATGATCAGCGCAGGCCTCTTCACCTACCCGGAGCCCCTCATCAGCGGCATTCGCATCTTCCTCGCTCCCATTGAGGACTTCGCCTATCCGCTCTGTCTCGCCTTCGGGCTGCCGGCGCTCGCAGCACTCCTCGCGCAGAAGACCGCGCGAAAGAAAGAGAGCGCCTGATGCGCGACACCGTCCGTCAGCTGTTCCTCGCGTCGCGTCCCATCAGCTGGATCAACACCGCCTATCCCTTCGCGGCCGCCTACCTGATGACGGCGCGCGAGATCGATGCCAATCTCATCGTCGGGACGCTGTTCTTCCTCGTGCCCTACAACCTGCTCATGTACGGCATCAATGATGTGTTCGACTACGAGTCTGACCTGCGCAATCCGCGCAAGGGCGGCGCGCACGGTGCGGTGCTCGGAACGCGGATGCACCGCACGACGATCATCAGCGCGGTCGCTCTGAGCGCCCCGTTCCTGGTCTGGATGCTGGTCGTCGGCAACACCGCGAGCCGCATCGTGCTGGCGATCAGCGTGTTCTTCGTCCTGGCGTATTCGGTGCCGAAGCTGCGGTGGAAAGAGGTGCCCTTCCTCGACTCCTTCACGAGCGCCGTGCACTTCGTGTCACCCGCCGTGTACGGTCTCGTCCTCGCCGGGGCGCGCTGGGATGTGTCGCTTGTGCTCATCGTCATCGCGTTCCTCTGCTGGGGCATCGCAAGTCATGCCTTCGGTGCGGTGCAGGACATCACGTCCGACCGGGCGGCGGACATCTCGTCGGTCGGCACGGTGATGGGGGCAGCGCGAACAACCCGCTTCGCGCTGGCTGCCTATGCTGCGGCGGGCGTGCTCATGCTCTTCACGCCGTGGCCGGGCCCGCTGGCGGCCGTACTCGTGGTGCCATACCTCGTCGCGATCTGGCCCTTCCGCTCTCTCGCCGACGAGGAATGCGAGCAGGCGACGCGTGGATGGAAGAGGTTCCTCTGGCTCAACCAGATCGCCGGATTCGGTGTGACCATGCTGCTGATCTGGGTGTGGAATCTGCCGAGCTGATCCCTCGCGTAGGCTCGTGAACTATGGCTATCGGCGCGACCATCCACACGTTCACGGTGAATCTCGCCGATGTCGACCGCGGAGTCTATGAAGAGCTCACGCTGCGTGTCGCGCAGCATCCGTCCGAGACGCTGGCCTACATGATGACCCGCGTGCTGGCGTACTGCCTCGAGTACGAGGAGGGCATCGGCTTCAGCGAGGGCATCTCCTCGGTGGATGAGCCCGCGATCCTGGTGCGTGATCTCACCGGACGCGTGACCGGATGGATCGAGGTCGGCGCTCCGGATGCCACTCGTCTGCACTACGGCAGCAAACTCGCCGATCGCACGACGATCTACACGCACCGCGACCCCGCCAAGGTCGTGATCCCGTGGGCAGGCAAGACGATTCACAACGCCGAGGCCATCACGCTGCACAGCTTCGACCCCGGGTTCATCGAAGACGCGGTTGCCGCGCTCGAACGCCGCAGCACCATGACCCTGTCGGTCACCGAGGGGCAGCTCTATCTCGAGCTCAACGGCACGCATCTGAGCTCCGCTGTTCACCAGCACCCGATTCAGTAGACAGCCGCGATGGCGGATGCTGCGTCGTCGTCGCATCCGCGTCAGAGAGAGGTCTTCGGGCCTCGGCGTCGGAGTCCCTCGCCGGCGAGCAGGACGAGAGCGAGCGCGATCGCGGCGTAGGTCGGAAGCTCCTGCACGGACAACGGCTCTGCGAGCACCACGGTCGCGGCGACGATGAGCAGCACCGGCTCCAGGTAGCTGAGCATGCCGAAGAGGCTCAGCGGGAGAAGCTGGCTCGCGCCGATGTACAGAGCGAGCGCGCCGGCGCCGAGCACCGCGAACAGGCTCAGGCTGAGGGCTGAACCGGGATCGCGCAGGGTCGCCAGAGTCGGGTCATCGATCAGCAGAAGCGCGAGCGCGACCGGCAGGATCAGGATCATCTCGGCGGTCAGGCCGGCGCTGCCCTCGATCCGCGCAAAACGGCGGACGGCGAAGTAGATCGGGTACCCGAGCGCCACGGCCAGCGTCTCCCACGACAGGGCGCCGAACTGCCAGACCTGATAGCCGACGCCGACGGCCGCGACGCTCACGGCGGCGATCCGCCACGGTCCCAGCCGCTCGCGGAAGAGGAGGCGTCCTGTGAGCGCGAGGGCGATCGGCATCACCAGATAGCCCAGTGCCAGGGGCAGCCCACGGCCTTCGCCGGGGGCCCACGTGAACAGCCATTGCTGAAAGCCCAGCATCGCCGAGGAGAGCATGATCGCGAGGATCAGGCGTGGATTGCCGCGCAGTCGTCGCAGAAGGCCGCGGAGTGCGGGCAGGCGGCGGGTGATGCCGAGGAAGCCGAGCAGCAGTGCGACGGCGAAGACGATGCGCCAGCCGAAGAACACGTTGCCGGTGAAATCGAGCGATGCCGACAGGATGAACACGACGCCGAAGATGGTCGACGAGAGCACCGAGGCGATGACGCCGAGGCGTGCTCGGGGCGCGAACTCTGACACGGTACTGCTCTCCCGCCACGGAGGGCGACCGGGCGTGCAATCCAGCCTATCCGGGTGACGCCGACGTGGGAGGATCGCAGCATGACCACCGTGCGACTCACCGGACAACTTCGCTGCGCCACCGATGCCGACATCGCGCGCGTACGCGCGCACCTTCCCGAGCATGTGCGCCTGACGAGGGAAGAGCCGGGGTGTCTCTCGTTTGACGTCGTGCAGACGGCCGATCCGCTGATCTGGCAGGTCGATGAGGAGTTCGCGGATCCTGCCGCGTTCCGCGCGCATCAGGAACGGGCTGCAGACAGCGAGTGGGCGAAGGGCACGGTCGGAATCGAACGGGCCTACACGGTCGAAGGCATGGGTGCGTGAAGCCCGGATCGGCGTCGGATGTGTCTCGCGTCGTGGAGCGGTTGCGATCCGCGGGGTGGCAGCATGCGCCCGCGCCCGCACCAGACGCGAACCTGCCGGCGCGCCTCGAGGGGGCGCTTCCGGATGCCATCGCATGGGTGAGCTCCTTCGGGCTGCTGTCGAACGCGGCGGAGACGACGTGGTTTCTCTCCCGCGATGACTATGCGCGCGCCGACGCAGACGGTTTCGCCTGGGATGAGTTCGAGGTTCTCAGCAGGGACGCGGCCGACGATCCCGAGAGCCTCGCCGCGGTGGCGGCGTTCTGGCGGTCGCATCTGCCGATCCTTCAGTCGGTTGACGGCGCGTACGTGTATCTGGCCGTTCGCTCTGATGGTGCTGTCGTCTGCGGAGAGGAGCCCGAGTTCGAAGAGACGACCGTCGTCGCGGACAGCATCGGGCACCTGCTGGACCGGATCATCGCGGAACCCGTGGTGCCGGGCGACATCATCGACCGGCTGTTCTTTCGCAGCGCGGTGTAGGGCACGCGCTCGCTCCGGAGATCAGCGCCCCGCTGCCGCCGAAACCACCGCGAAGAGGGCGACGGCGCCGACAGCGACCGAGAACAGCACGCTCACGAGCAGCAACCGCGCATCGGGCAGTCGAGAGGCATCCTCCACCGGTTCCAGCGCCCGATACGCTGCCCGGTAGCGCGCTCGTGCGGCAACCCACAGCAGCGCGGAGACGATGAGCCCGATGACCCCGGCGATGATCCACAGCGCCGAGTCGAGCATGACCGGAAGGATCCGCATGCTCACGAGCGACCCCACCGCGATGGCGAGAGCCGTCCGGCGCCAGGCGAGCTCGGTGCGCTCAGGCTGCAGGCCGACGTCGTAGAGAGCCATCAGAGCAGAGTCGCGATGACGATCAGGATGCCTGCGACGGTGACGGCGATGCCCACGGCGGGGGCGAGCAGCGACGCCGGCAGGGGAGTGTTCAGGCGCATCGCCTTCTCGCTGCGGATCCACCCGATCCACGCAAGCGCCGGGGTGATGATGCCGGCGATGATCAGCACGAGAGAAGCCGCGAACTTCAGGTCGGGCTGCAGATCGAGCCCAAGCAGTTCGAGGGCGACGCCACCGGCGATCAACGCGAGCGCGGTGCGGGTCCACGCGAGGAACGTGCGCTCGTTCGCGAAGGTGAAGCGGGCGTCGGGCTCGGTGCCGTGACGGTAGACGGCCTGCGGGAATCGGCGGTCAGACATAGGTCTCCCATCGGTGGTCCTCAGAGCGCGACGGTACGGAAACCGGCGTTGCCCATCGAGGAATCGGGGGTGTTCTGCGAGCGCGCCGAGTTGCGGTAGCGGTTGCAGTAGGAGATGTGGCAGAGGAAGCTGCCGCCGCGCAGGACGCGGGAGGTTCCGGATGCTGCGCCTGTCGGGTTCGCGGATTCGGAACGCTCATAGTACGTGGGGTCGTACCAGTCAGCGCACCACTCCCACACGTTGCCGACGGTCTGCCACAGGCCGTAGCCGTTGGGCTCGAAGGTGCGCACGGGGGCCGTGGTGAGGAAGCCGTCGTCGAGCGTGTTCTCGCGGGGGAAGGTTCCCTGCCAGATGTTGACTCGCCATCCGCCGTCGTCGACCTCTGCGTCGCCCCACGGATACTTGGCGGCGTGCAGTCCGCCGCGGGAGGCGTACTCCCACTCGGCCTCCGTGGGCAGACGGCGGCCTGCCCACTCGCAGTAGGCCATCGCATCGTTCCAGCTCACGTGCACGACCGGGTGGTCACCGAGTCCTTCGATCGATGATTCGCTGCCGCCGGGATGTGCCCAGTCAGCGCCCCGTACGCCGAGCCACCATGGCGTTCCCGGGGGCTGGCCGAGGATGTCTTCCTGCGGAGCAGCGAGTGCGAGGTGGAAGACAGCGGAGAATCCGAACGTCTCGGCCTCCGTGCGGTAGCCGGTCGCCGCCACGAAGGCGGCGAAGGCGTCGTTCGTGACGGAGGTCGCATCGATCGAGAAGGCGTCGATCGCGACCTCGTGCAGTGGGGTCTCGCCGTCACCGGGGTTGCGGTCGCCGGACGAGTCGCCCATGAGGAACGTGCCTGCGGGGATCTGCACCTGCTCGATCGAGTGGGTGCTGCCTGCCTGCGGGACCGGGGCTGCTTCTGCCGGGCGGGGCTGCAGGGTGAGGAACTGTTCGCGTCCGGGCGCGCCGCAGGCGCAGTGGGGGCCGCAGCCCTCGCCCTCAATCGGTTCAGTCATCGGAAACGATTCTACCGAGAGGCTCCCGGGAGGGAGATTCCGCGGGACCGGGCGCTCCACAGGAGAGCTACGATTCTGAGATGGCCAGCGAAGAGCAGATCGACGACGTCTCCATCGGGGGCGATGTCATTCGCCTCGGGCAGTTCCTGAAGTTCGCAGGACTGATCGACTCCGGCGGCGACGCGAAAGAGGCCATCATCGACGGCTATGTGCTGGTGAACGGCGAAGCCGATCGCCGCCGCGGACGGCAGCTGCACGACGGCGACATCGTCAGCTTCGAAGGTCGTTCCGCGCGCGTGCGCCCCTGACCGGACGGGTCAGAAGCCCACGGAGAAGACGACGTGCTCCTTCGCTGATGCCGCATCCGCGAAGAACGTGCGCACACCGGCGAGCCAACCGAGCGCGTACCCCTCCTCATCGGGGCCGTACTCGGGGTTGCGAAGCTCTTCCGGCATGACGGCATAGGCGCGCGAGAACTCCTCGTCGCTGAGCACCGCGAGGTACTCGGCGACCTCCGCGACCTCAGCCGGATCGAGGTGCGTCACCCAGGATTCGTCGTCATCCTCCTGCAGCTTTCGAGCGCCGCCGATCACGCCGCGGGCGGGCCAGGCGGCCTCATCGCCCTCGGGCGCGATCGCGCAGTGGATCGGATCCCACGCCTTGTCGGTCTCACACGCGCGCGAGTACACCTCTTCGTTCTCTTCCAGAGCCGACAGCGCCGCTCCCAGAGCCTCATCGTCGCCCGTGCAGGCGAGGACCGCCGCTGCCTGTTCCGCCGTCAGCCGCATGTGCAATCCGAGTTCCATGGGGACAAGATAGCGCGGACGCCGCGGCTCTATGGCTGCGTGGTGTGAGCGTTCAGGAAGTCGATGGTCTTCTGCAACGCGGTCTGCGCATCCGGCATGTCGAGGTGGAACTGGTACTCGTGCGGCAGTGCAGGTTCGTGATCGGCGGGCCAGAACTGCGTCGTCAGATCGACGCCGAGCGCATCCAGGCGCTGGGCCATCGGGATCGACTGCAGCCAGGTGAGTCCGTCGCCGTTTCCACCGGAGATGTAGGTCGTGGGGAAGTCCTCGTTCACGAAGTCGATCGTCGACATCATCGCGCCGGTGGAGCCCACCGCCCAGTTCTTCGTGCCGCTGTACGCCCACATCGACGTCTTCAGCCCCCAACCCAGGATGCCGTCGAGTGCCGCGAGAGCCGAGAGGTCGTAGACGCCGCAGTTGAGAACGGTGGCGACGAGCTGGGATGACGTGAGCGCGGGCGTCATGTCCATCAGAGCGGCATAGTCGGGGTTCGTGACGATCGTTGCGACCTGGCTCGCGAGCTGTGCGCCAGCGGAATCTCCGGCAAGCACGATCTGCGAGGGATCGACGCCCAGGTCGTCGGCGTTGTCGACGATGTAGGCGAGCGCCTCGTTGATCTGGTGAACGGCGAGGGGATAGACGCCCTCGGGCCCGCGCGTGTAGTCCACGGCGATCATCGTGTAGCCCTCGCCGGCGAGGATCTGCATGTACGGATCGACGTCTTCCTTCGATCCGGAGATCCAGGCACCACCGTGGATCCACACCACGGTCGGGAGCGGCTCCGTGGCGGAGGCCGGGGTGAAGACATCCATCGTCGTATCGTCATCGCCGGTGAGTCCGTCGGAGCCGTAGGCGATGTCGCGCGTCGCCGTGACGGGCGTGTCGGGGACGTGCCGTTTCATCTCGGCCGCCGTCGCCTCACCGCCCTGTGTGAATACCGCGCGGATGAGCATCGCGGACGGCCAGGACGTGATCGATCCGACCAGAGCCACGATCACGCCGACCGCGAGGATCACGCCGATCGTGATGCGGGTGCGATGCCACGGACGGTGCCGCTTCTTCGATGTCGTCGACGCCGGGGGAGCCGTGGACTCATCGTGCTGGGCGGTGTCTGCGGGGTTGGTCATCGTCCCTCCTCGCACTCAGTGTGGCAGGAGAGGCGTCGGTGAGGCCAGCACCAGTATTCCGGGGGCGACGGCTCAGCGGGCGGCGTGGACGACCGCGAGGTTGCGCTCCGCCGTCGTCACGATCGCATCCACGGTGACGTCGTCGGGGCGTCGTGCCACCTTGACCGAGAGCCAGGGCACATCGCCCGCCGCGGCGAGAGCAGCCGACACGTGCGCTGCGTCGAGCAGAGACTCTGATTCGGGGAACGTCTCGGCGATCGGCAGATGCGCGTCGAGCCAGGCCGGGCCGTAGGCCCCGGAGACGGCAGATGCTCCGGAGAACGCCAGCCCTGCGAGGTGGCCGCTCGCGGCCGCATCCGCGATCTGTGCGGTCACCGCATCGGCATCCTGCAGCTCGATCGCGGAGCGGCCCCAGTTGATCCACATGCCGACGGGAGCCTTCGATGCCTCGATCGCTTCGAGCTCGGCGGCCATCGAGAGGAAGCGCTTCTCACCGGCCCGCCCCGCGACGAACGCGTCGCAGTGCTCGATGACCAGCTGTGCTCCCGACCAGTCCCAGCTGCCGATCTCGGCGAGGGAGCGTGCGAGCGCGTCGATGCTGTCCTGCCCGTAGGCCGCAGCGTTCTGCGGGGCGCTGTGCAGCGTCACGATCGCGACGGATGCCGCGCTCTCCGCGCGGACGCGCGCGACATCGGCCGCCACGCGGCGCAGATCGGTGAGAGCCTTCGCGCGACCGGTCTCGTCAGGGGAGGCGATGCCGTAGGAGGCGTCTGCGGCGCAGCTCTTCATGACCCACGGAATCGCCGTCAGCGCGAGCTGCGCGCCGGCGGGGACGTGGGCAAGGAACCACGCCTCGTCGTGCGGATGCAGCCCGTCGACCCAGGGAACCTCAAGACCGGTGACGCCCGGCAGTGCGAACAGCGCGGGAAGCAGTTCGGCTTCCAGAGTCGGATCCCACTGCGCGTGTGCCGGAGAGAGTGGGTACGAGCTCAGGAGGATGGGCGTACTCATTCGTTCGCTTCCTTGGCGATGGCGGCGACGAACCACGAGGTGATCGTCGACGGGTGGGTGATCGCTGTGCCCACGCATACCGAATCGGCGCCGGCCGCGAGCGCTGCCGCCGCCTGTGCCGGGCTGTGCACACGGCCCTCCGCGACGATCGGGCGCGAGCAGTGCTCCGCGAACTGGGCGATCAGCTCAAGGTCAGGGCCCTCGGTCTTCGGGCGCTCGCCGGTGTAGCCCGAGAGCGTCGTGCCGAGGATGTCGGCTCCCGCTGCTTCGGCGGCGATCGCGTCGTCGAGCGAACCGCAGTCGGCCATGATGAGCACATCGCTGTGCGCGCGGATCTGCGCGATCGTCTCGGTGAGCGTCAGTCCGTCGGGACGCGGGCGACGGGTGCCGTCGATCGCCACGATGTCGGCGCCGGCGTCGGCGACGGCGCGGGCGTGCTCCGCCGTCGGAGTGATGAACACCTCGTCGTCACCGTCCTTCCAGAGTCCGATGATCGGCACAGGGAGTTCGGACACGGCGCGGATGTCGGCGATGCCCTGCACGCGGATCGCGGCGGCACCGCCCACGATCGCAGCCTGGGCGACCTGTGCCATGGTGCGCGGGTCGCGCATCGCTTCGCCGGGGTAGGCCTGGCAGGACACAGTGAGGCCGCCGCGCAGGCGGTCGACGATCTCGGCGGGGGTGAATCTCATGGGGTGACCTCTCCGGCGTCGACAGCATCCCAGGCGGATGCGGCCGCGCCGCGCAGCGGTGCGTCGTTGCCGAGAGCACCGGGAAGAAGGGGGATTGTCTGCAGGGCGTCGATGACCTCGGCGCGGAAGGCCTGCTCCATCGGCTGCCACCAGGCGTCGCCGATGTGCGGCACGCCGCCGGTGATCACGATGCGCTCGGGATCGAGCAGCGTGGCTGCTCCTGCCAGCGCGCGGCCGACGGCGGCGGCGGATTCCCGCATCGCGCGGAGGGAGAGGGCATCACCGGATGCCGCAGCGGCGGCGATCCCGCGGGCATCGCGGATCTCAGGAGACCCGCCGATGGCGAGGTAGTGCGCGTGCATGCCGATGCCGGAGCCGATGGCCTCCAGGTGGCCCAGGCGACCGCAGGGACAGCGCAGATGCTCGGCACCGGGAGTGGGGACGTGCGCGATCTCGCCAGCGACGTGGTGCGCACCGCGCACGGCTCGCCCGTCGAGGATGAGTCCGGAGCCGACGCCCGTGCCGACGGCGACGATGAGGGCGCTGCGCGCGCCCGATGCAGCGCCGTGACGGAACTCTCCGGCGGCATGTGCGTCGACGTCGTTCTGCACGGCGACGGGGGAGTCGCCATTCAGATGGACCGAGAGCCCCGCGCGTACGAGATCGGCCAGGGGCGTGCCTGGCCAGTCGGTGAAGGTGTCGGTCGAAGAGACGATGCGGCCGTGTGCCGCATCCACGACGCCTGCCGTGCCGATGCCGACGGCACGCAGGCGCGCGCCGTCGGCATCAGCGAGGAGCTGTTCGGCGAGGGAGATCACCGTCGCCACGACCGCCGCCGGCCCCTGCAGCGCAGGGGTCGGGGCGGTCATGGTGAACAGCGGAACATCGTCGCGGCCAGCGAGCGCGGCAGCGGTCTTCGTGCCGCCGATATCGACAGCCAGGACGACGTCAGTCATCAGGCGCTGACGCCCGCAGGAAGCAGCTCGTGTGCGGCGAGGATGCCGCGGATCTTCTCCACAGCGTTCGCGTCGAGCGACTGCACGCCGGCAGCCATCGTCGCGTGGTCGATGATGCCGCGTGCGTGCATCGCCGCCTTGAACGCGCCGACACCCGTGGCGTCGCCTGAGAGGCCCTTGGGCTGGAACACGATGTCGAAGATGCTGTTGATGCGCTCCTGCTCGGTGCGCGCAGCATCCCAGTCGCCGCGCTCTGCGGCATCCCACAGACGCACGTAGCCTTCGGCCTCGACGTTCGCGAGACCGGGAACCACGCCGTCGGCGCCCGCGAGCGCCATCGCGTCGACCACCATCTCGTGGCCGGTCAGCAGCTGCAGCGGGTGTCCGGCGGCGTTGTTGGCGGCGAGGAGGCGGCGGAAGCCCACGTCGTCACCCGAGGAGTCCTTCACACCGTGAATCGTACCGTCGAGTGCGAGCTCCATGAGCAGGTCGAGGCTCAGCTTGGAGTGCACGCGCACCGGGATGTCGTAGGCCCAGAGCGGCGCATCGATCGCGGCGGCGATGGTGCGGAAATGCGCAGCGTGCTCGGCCACGGAGTTCAGCGTGTAGAGCGGCGTCGTGGTGACGACTGCGTCTGCGCCTGCGGCGACGAGCTGGCGTGCGAGCGCAGCCGTGCGTGCCGAGGTGAGGTCGATCGCACCGGCGATGATCGGCGCGCGGCCGGCGGCTGCGCTCTTGATCGTGGCGAGGATCTCCAGACGCTGTGCGTCGGTGAAGTACGCGGTCTCACCCGTCGAGCCCAGCGCGAACAGGCCCTTCACTCCCGCGGTGATGAGGTAGTCGACCAGGCGCTCCAGCGATGCGTGGTCGATCTCGCCGCTGGGGAGCAGGGGAGTGGCGACGGGAGGGACAACCCCGGTGAAGACGGGGGCAGAGGTGGCAGTCATTTTCTTTCCTGTGTGATCTCTAGAGCGAAGTGTGAGGTTCAAGCAGCGAGGGCGCGGCGCCCAGCAGGGTGCGCGTGTACTCGTCGGAGGGGTTGTCGAAGACCTGGGCTGCGTCGCCGAACTCGACGACGCGACCCTTGTTCATGACGGCGATCTCATCCGACAGGTAGCGCACCGTCTGGATGTCGTGCGAGATGAACACCATGCCGAGACCCAGCTGCTCCTTGAGGTCGGTGAGCAGGTTGAGGATCTGCGCACGCACCGACACATCGAGGGCGGAGGTGGGCTCATCGGCGATGATCACCTGCGGATCCAGCACCAGGGCGCGGGCGATCGCCACACGCTGGCGCTGACCGCCGGAGAGCTGACCGGGCAGCGCATCCAGAGCGGATGCCGGCAGCCCGACCATTCCGATGAGGTCGCGCACCTTGCGCTGGCGGCTCGCCGGTGTGCCGAGGTGGTGCACCTGCATCGGGTCGATGAGAGCATCGCGCACCGTCATGCGGGCATTGAGCGCCGTGGCGGGGTCCTGGAACACGACCGAGAGGATGCGCCCGAGACGCTTGCGCACCGACGGCGTGAAGGACCGCACGGATTCGCCGTCGAAGACGACCTCGCCGCTCGTGGGCTGCTCAAGGCCGATCAGGACCTTCGCCGACGTGGACTTACCCGAGCCGGACTCGCCCACGATGCCGAGCGTCTGTCCCCGCTTCACGGTGAGGGAGACACCGGCGAGCGCGTCGACGTAGTTGCGCTGGAACAGGGACGAGTTGCGCGTCTTGTAGCGGACGTGCACATCCTTCAGCTCGATGACTGCATCGCTCATCGTCCGGCCCCGATCGCTTCGACGGGCGCATCGTCGGGATGCGCGGAGTAATAGTGTTCAGTGCCCTCGATCTGGCGGCGCACCGGGGTGACACCGCGGTAGCGCGCGGGGTTCGAGGAGCGCGGCGCGAAGCGGTCACCCTCCGGGAAGTCCCGCGGCGACGGGACGACGCCGGTGACCTGGTGCAGGCGGTCAGAGCCTGCCTCGATCGACAGCACGGCGCCCAGCAGGCCCTGCGTGTACTCGTGGACGGGCTGGGTGAGCACCTCTCGGGTCGTGCCCTGCTCGACGACCTGCCCCGCGTACATCACGGTGATGCGGTGGGTCAGCTCGGCGACGAGTGCCAGGTCGTGCGAGACGAAGATCATCGCGAAGCCGAGCTCGCGCTGCAGACGCATGAGCAGTTCGACGACCTGCGCCTGCACTGTCACGTCGAGCGCTGTGGTGGGCTCGTCGGCGATGACCAGTCGCGGATTGCGGGTGAGCGCCATGGCGATCAGGACGCGCTGGCGCTGTCCGCCGGAGAGTTCGTGCGGGTACGACGCGAGCGTGCGCTTCGGGTCGAGGCCCACGAGCTCCAGCAGTTCCTCTGCGGTGCGGGTGCCGCCGCGCGAGGTGAGCTGCTTCATCTGCGAGCGGATGAGCATGGCCGGGTTCAGGGAGCTGAGTGCGTCCTGGTAGATCATCGCGATGTCGTGGCCGCGCAGCGCGTTGCGCTCGCTCGCCGACATCGTGAGCAGATCCTTGCCGTCGTAGAGGATGCGGCCGGTGACCTTGGCCTTCGGGTCCAGCAGGCCCATGATCGCGAGCGAGGTGATCGACTTTCCGCAGCCGGACTCGCCCACGAGCGACATGGTCTCGCCGGGGCGCACCGTGAAGCTGACATGGTCGACGACGTTCACATCGCCGTGACGCGGGAACGCGATCGACAGGTCCTGGACCTCGAGCAGCGGTGCGGCGTCACCCGTGTAGACCATGCGGTCAGTGCGCTGCAGCTCGCGCTCACGCAGCTGCGCGAGACGCTCCTCGAGCGGAACCGTCGAGGTCTGCGGCACGAGGATGTCGCGCACGCCGTCGGGAACGGTGACGTTGACGCTCGTGTCGATCGTGGTGATCACGTTCGTCGCGTCGGGGCCCGCCATCGCGGTCTCGAGGTCGTGCGTGGACTCTTCCGTGTTGGCCGCATCCGCCGTCACCCGACGTGCACGCGGGGAGACCATCGCGTCCGTCATGCTCTCCGAGAGGATGTTCAGGGCGAGCACCGTGAGCAGGATCAGCAGACCCGGGAAGAACGTCGCCCACCAGGCGCCGCTCATCACGAGGTTGCGACCGGCGGCGATCACGTTGCCCCACGAGGGCTCCGGGTCCGGAACACCGGCTTGGATGAACGACAGCGATGCCTCGAAGACGATCGCATCTGCGACCAGCACCGTCGTGAAAACCAGCACGGGGGCGATCGAGTTGCGCACGACGTGCTTGATGATGATGCGCGGCGTGGATGCGCCCATCACTCGGACGGCGGAGACGTAGTCCTCGCCGTACTGGTCGAGGATGTTCGCACGCACCACACGCGTCAGCTGCGGCGTGTACAGGAAGGCGATCGTGAGCACGAGCACCGGCAGGGACTGCCCGAAGACGGCCACGAAGACGGCGGCGAGGGCGATGCCGGGGAACGACATCACGATGTCGAGCACGCGCATCACGGTCTCGGAGATCCACTTGGGAGCGGTCGCTGCGATCGTGCCGAGCACCGCGGCGGCGGCGAGGGCGACGAGGGTCGCGCCCAGGCCGATCACGAGCGAGTAGCGGGCGCCGAACAGCAGGCGAGACAGGATGTCGCGACCCTGGCGGTCGGTCCCGAACCAGTGCTCGGGGCTTGGGGGCTGCACGGGCGCGCCGGAGGCGAGCGGGTCGTAGGGGCTGATCAGCGGCGCGAAGATCGCGGCCAGGGCGATCAGTGCGACGACGGCGAGGCCGACCTTCGCGCTGATGCTGAGTCCACCCAGGCGCAGGCCCGGGACGGAGAGGCGTTCTGTCAGTTTGCGTCGCATGTCACACCGACCGGATTCGGGGGTTGATGAGGACGTACAGGAGGTCGACGATGATGTTGATGACCACGAAGGCCATCGCGACCGCGAGCGTCACGCCCTGCACGAGGTTGGGTTCGTTGTTGGTGACGCCGTTGAGGATCAGCGTTCCCATGCCCGGGAGGGCGAAGATGATCTCGATCACGACGGCGCCGCCGAGCAGGTAGCCGACGCGCAGACCCAGCACCGTCACGGGGGTGATCAGGGCGTTGCGCAGCACGTTGCGGCCGACGACGACGCGGCGGGGGATGCCGAAGCCGAGCGCGGTGCGCACGTAGTCGCGATCGAGTTCCTCGACCATGGCGGTGCGGACGACGCGCGAGAGCTGGCCGATCACGGGGACGGCGAGGGCGAGAGCGGGCAGCGTCATTCGGGCGAGCCAGCCGGCGGGATCTTCGCTGAATTCAGGGAGCTTGCCGGAGGAGGGGAGCAGCCCCAGCTGCAGGGTCACCAGCTGGATGAGCAGGATCGCAAGCCAGAACGAAGGCGTCGACAGCGACGCGATCGAGACGATGCGGATGACCTGGTCGGGCCAGCGGTCACGGTAGACAGCGGCCACGATGCCGAGGATGGCGGCGCCGATGACGGCGATGATCAGGCCGAGGAACGTGAGCTGGAGGGTGATCGGGAACGCGCGGGCGACCTCGTCGATCACGGGGAGCTGACGGGCAGAGTAGGTTCCGAGATCTCCCTGGAGCAGGCCGAGGAGGAAGCTGAAGTAGCGCACCAGCAGCGGATCATTGAGACCGTGGGCTTCGCGGTACGCCTCGCGGCTCTCCAGCGATGCGCCTTCGCCGAGCGCGGTGAGTGCCGGGTCGACCGGCGAGAACGACATCACGACGAACACGAGGAACGTGATGCCGAGGATCATCAGAGGCAGCTGCAGGAGTCTGCGTCCGATGAGGCTGAGCGTGTTGGACACGAGGTCGGGCCTTCCTGGGGAGGAAGCCGGGGGCGCGGACAGGGATCCGCGCCCCCGGCAGGGGACTACTTGGCGGCTACGCCGACGTCCAGGAACGAGAGTCCCGTGGTCGGAACCGGAGCGAAGCCGACAAGGCTGTCAGCGTCCCAGCCGGTGGGCAGCTTGCGGTGGAACAGCGGGTACAGCGGAACCTCGTCGGAGAGGAGGTCGAATGCCTCGTTCCACGACTTCTGCTGTGCGTCGCCGGTCTCGCGAACCGCGGCGTCCATCAGGGAGGTCAGCTCTGCGTACTCGGCGCTGTCTGCCCAGTTGTAGCGGGTGTTGGGCCACACGTTGTCGCCGTACCACCAGCGCATCAGCACGTCGGGGTCGTTGCCGAAGACCGAGGGGTCACCGGGGGCGACCATGACCTGGTAGTCACCGGCGTCGACCTTCGTGTACTGCGCACCGGACTGGCCGATGTCGAGCGTGGTGTTGATGCCGACAGCATCCAGCGACTCCTTGATGAGCGGAGCAACCTCGCGCACCCAGCCGGTGTCGGTCGTGAGAAGCGTGAGGTCCATGCCGTCGACGCCCGCTTCCTTCAGCAGCGCTTCAGCCTTCTTCGGGTCGTAGGTGTAGACCGTCGATGCCTCGTTGTAGTTCGGGTGCGACTTCGGGAGGAACGACGTGGCTGCCTCAGCGTTGCCGAGCAGGCCGGTGCCGAGGATCTTCTCCATGTCCAGTGCGTAGAAGAGCGCCTGGCGCACACGCACGTCGTCGAAGGGGGCCATCTTCGTGTTGAACATCATGAAGAGCAGGCCGAAGGACTGCACGCTCTCGACATCTGCGGTCGCGGCGAGGCCGTCGACGTCGATGTAGGGCACGTCTTCCATGGCCTGGATGGTGCCGCTCGACAGCGCCGTGACGCGAGCTGCGGCATCCGAGAGCAGGTTCCAGTTCATGCCGGCTGCGAGCGCGGGGCGCGGACCGGTGTAGTCGTCGAAGCGCTCGAAGACGATCTTGTCGTCAGGAACAGCCGAGACGAGCGAGTACGGGCCGGTGCCGATCGGCTGCGAGCCGAAGGCCTCAGCTCCTGCCTCGACGACGGCCTTGGGGACGATCTTGACGACGCCGAGGCGCTCGTTGACGAGCGAGAACGGGTAGTCGGTGGTGATGCGCACGGTGTCTTCGTCAACGGCGGTGACGGTGTCGACGAAGTCGATGAAGCTCGTGAACAGACTGTTGTTCGCCGGGTCGAGGACGCGCTCGTAGCTGTAGACGACGTCTTCGGAGGTCACCGGGTCGCCGTTGTGGAAGACGGCGCCGTCGCGGAGGGTGACCTCGTAGGTGGTGTCGTCGATCTTCTCGGGCATTTCGGCGGCCAGTGCGGCGTAGGGCTCGCGGGTCACGGGGTCGAGGTCGACCAGACCTTCGAAGACGTGCCAGTTGACGGCCTGCGTGACAGCGCCCGAGGCGAGCATCGGGTCGAAGCTGCCGCTCAGCGAGTAGGAGATACCCGCTTCGATGATGGCGTCTTTGTCGATTTCTGCTGCTGCGCTGCCACCGTCGGCAGGCTTCTCGGCGGCGGGTGCGCCACAGCCGGCAAGTGCGACCGCGGCGGCAACGGTGCCAGCCAGCGCGATCGCGATACGTCCCGCGCCTCGGCGGGAAGTGTTGCGGTACATGTGTACTCCAGTTGGGTGTGGGGAGAACTTCTTGAAGACATCAGATGTCTGACGTAATATAAACATGTGGATCAAGAATTCACAAGAGTGGGATGATCATGCCAAGCACATCGATACAGGAGCGAGATTTCGTGAGAACCACGGGACCGGGGCGTCAGGCCCGCATGCGTCGATCCACGACGGCGGATCAGATCAAGCAGTTGATCCTTACGCGCGGGCTCCGCCCGGGCGATCCGCTGCCGACGGAGGCTGAGCTCTGCGACATCCTCGAGGTGTCTCGTTCCTCTGTCCGCGAAGCGATCCGTACGCTCTCCACGTTGGACATCGTCGATGTGCGCCATGGCCACGGCACCTATGTCGGCGCCATGTCGCTGGATCCCATGGTGGAGGCGCTCGTCTTCCGCGGCGTTCTCGCGCCCGAGGGGTCTCTCAACGCACTGCGTGAGGTCGTCGAGGTGCGCCTCGCCCTCGACCTCGCCATGGCTGACCGTGTCGTCGCTGCCGTCAGCGCTGCGAGCGCAGATGATCTGAACGAGCTGGCGGCCCTCGTCGACGAGATGGTCGACAACGCCGGCCGCGGTGAGAACTTCCTCGACGCGGATCGCGCCTTCCACACGAAGCTGTTCGCGGAGGCGTCCAATCACCTCGCGACGCAGCTCGTCGGAGCGTTCTGGGATGTGCACACCGCGGTCCTCCCGCAGCTCGGCATCGCTCCGCCTGCCGACATCCAGCTCACTGCCAAGGCGCACGGTGACATGCTCGACGCGGCGCGGAGCGGCGACATCGATGCGTATCGGCGCGCGGTGATCGAGCATTACCAGCCGCTGCAGCGGGTTCTCGCTCAGGCGGGCTGACTCGGCGGGCAGGGCTACGCGGTTTCGCTGTCCGTGATGCCCGCGATGATGTGCGCGAGGGCGTACTCGAAGGCGGCGTCGACATCGCCCCCGAGCCGGAAGGCCCCCGCGATCTCCATCGACAGGAAGCCGGTGGCCCAGGCGGTGAACATGCGAGCGGCGTGCAGAGCTGCTTCGGATTCGCCCACCTTTGCGGCACAGCTGCTGATCACCGGTGCCGCTGCGCGCTGGAGGGCATCAAGCGGTGCCAGTGGGCTGGACAGCAGGCGAAAGCCCTCGGGGTTCGCGTGACCAAAGCCGCGGAAGGCGACGGCGAGTGATCGCAGGTCGCCCGTGTGTGGGCTCAGTGCCGATCCGAGGTCGTCGATGACATCCTCGACGATCGCGGTGAGCAGGGCGTCGCGATCGGCGATGCGCTTGTAGAGCGACGGGGCGCGGACGCCCACATGGTCGGCGACCGCTCGCATCGTGACCCCCGACGGGCCTTCGCGCTCGAGGAGGAAGCGGCCAGCGGCGATGATTTCGCTCCGTGAGGTGCGGTCGGGGGTGGGCATCGTCGTGCTCCGGCTCTTCATCGATGGCTATTGACAGTAGCCATGATAGCTAACTAACGTAGCTATGTCATCTCCTCGCACTCGGAAAGCTCCTGATGAAACTCGCACCGCACCTGCACCGCCTTGGCAACGACATCGTCGCGTCCTATCTGATCGACCTGCCCGAGGGCGTCACCCTGATCGACGCAGGGCTGCCGGGGCATTGGAAAGATCTGCACAGTGAACTCGCCGCAATCGGGCGCTCGCTCAGCGACGTGCGCGGAGTCATCCTGACCCACGGCGACTCCGACCACATCGGATTCGCTGAACGACTGCGACAGGAGGCCGGGGTCCCCGTGTTCATTCACGCGGCCGACGAGGAGCGCGCCCGCACGGGCAGGAAGCCGAAGACGGGCGGCGAGCGGATGGCTCTTGCCGGCGTCGTGTCGTTCTTCACCTACGCCCTCGGCAAGGGAGGTCTCCGTGCGAAGTACGTGCAGGAGATGAGCGTCGTCGCCGACGGCGATGTGCTGGATCTCCCCGGCTCCCCGGTGATCGTGGGCATTCCTGGGCATTCCCCGGGCAGCATCGCCGTGCACGTCCCCGCGGTGGACGCGCTGTTCGTCGGAGATGCGCTCACGACGCGGCACGTGCTGACCGGAGAGCTCGGGCCGCAGGCGGCGCCGTTCACGGACGATCCCGCCGGCGCGGATGCATCCCTCGATCGCCTCAAGAACCTCTCGGCATCGTGGGTGCTGCCGGGCCACGGGGAGGCCTGGCAGGGCTCGCCGGCCGTGCTCGTCGATGCCCTTCGTGCTCGCTAGCGCGACGGTCTCGGGGTTCGACCCCGCGGCGCGCGTCAGTGAGACGCGAGTACCTTCGCGGTGTCGCTGATCGTGATCTGCGGTGGGTACAGGCCCATGACGTGGAGCGCGGCCGCGTGATTCTCGGCGGTCGATCCCGCGCAGGCATCGGCGGCGACCGTGACGTACGCCCCGGCATCGGCTGCCGCGAGAGCAGTGGAGATCACGCAGCAGTCGGTGCTGACACCCGCCAGCACGACGTGCGCGCCGTGACCGACGATCGCCGCCAGCTCGGGCCCCCACTTGCCGAAGGTGGGAAGGTCGAGAGTCGGGTGCGGGCTCAGCGCGGCAGCATCCGGCACCAGCGAGAACAGCGGGTCATCCGCGGGCTGATCCGCGAACGGCCAGTCCGCGAAGTACGCCCCCCATGACGTTGAGCGATCCGCCGTGGGCATCCATCGCGTCACGAGCACGCGCTCACCGAAGGCCTCGGCGAGCCGCGTGATCTGAGGCATCGCCGCGGCGAAGAAGGGCGAGCCCCACGCGGAATCCGGGGCCGCGAAGATGTTCTGCGGGTCGATCACGACGAGCCACGGCTGCGGCGTGGTCGGTTCGGATGCGGCGAGGTTCTTCGCGTTCTCGACGACCGGGTTCGTCATCCGTTCTCCTGTGCGCGGATCTTCGCCGCACGGGCGAAGTACGTCACGAGGAACGAGAGCACCAGGGCGAAGAAGACGCCGAGGTTCGCGTAGGCCCAGTCGCCGTCCGCACCGCCCACGAGGCCGAGGAAGTAGCCCTGCCAGTTGTTCCACGGGGCGGCGTCCGCGAAGCCGTTGAGGACGAAGCCCCAGCCGATGATCGAGGCGACGACCAGGGTGCCGACGGACGTCCAGTCCCACGCGCCATAGCGGCCGTTGGCGTCGAAGAGCCCGTCTTCGTCGTATGCCTTCCTGCGGCGCAGGATGTCGGCGATCAGAATGCCCGCCCAGGAGGCGAGCGGCACTCCGAGCGTGATCAGGAAGCTCTGGAACGGGCCGAGGAAGTCAGCGGAGAAGAACACGACGTAGATCGTGCCGAGCGTCAGGATGACGCCGTCGATCGCCGCCGCCGAAGGACGGGGGATGCGGATGCCGAGGCTGATGAGCGTGAGGCCCGAGGAGTAGATGCCGAGCACCGCGCCGGAGACGAGTGCGAGGACGGCGGTGAGCAGGAACGGCACCAGCACCCAGACCGGCAGGATCGACGCGAGTGCGCCGATCGGGTCGGCGCCGACGGCGTCCATGAGCTCCTGGTCGGAGCCGGCGAGGAGCAGACCGAAGACGACGAGGATGACAGGGGCGATCGCGCCGCCGAAGGTGTTCCAGCCGACGATCGCGGCATCCGATGCCGTGCGCTTCTGATACCGCGACCAGTCTGCGGCGATGTTGATCCAGCCGAGACCGAAGCCGGTCATGACCATGACGAGCGCGCCGATGACCTGGCCGATTCCTCCATCGGGGCGAGCGAGGACCGCCGCGAAGTCGATGTGCGGCACGGCGAGGATCACGTAGAGGATCGTGACCGCGCCGGTGATCCACGTGAGGACCGACTGCATCTTCATGATCGTGTGATAGCCGAGCACGGAGGCTGCGACGATGAGCGCGGCCACGATGACCGTCGCGATGATCTTGAGCACGATACTGTCGCCGTCGCCGCCCAGCTGCGTGATGACGGTCGCTGTGGCGAGCACCGCCATGATCGCGAGGAACGTCTCCCAGCCGATCGAGGTCAGCCACGAGACGATGCCCGGGATCTTCTGCCCGTGCACGCCGAACGCGGCGCGCGACAGCACCATCGTGGGAGCGGAACCGCGTTTTCCGGCGATCGCGATGAGCCCACAGAGGAAGAACGAGACCACGATGCCGATGACCGACACGAGGGTCGCCTGCCAGAACGAGATGCCGAAACCGAGCACGAAGGATCCGTACGACATGCCGAACACCGAGACGTTCGCCGCGAACCACGGCCAGAACAGGTCGCGCGGCTTCGCCGTACGCTCGGACTCGGGGATGATCTCGATTCCGGCGCGCTCGATGAGAGTCGACGTCGTCGTGCTGGTTTCGCTCATACGCCCATATTGGCACCGGCGGGACCCGCGGGGCGGGAATCTGCGCGGTCTGCGGCGTCAGCGCGTGAAGAACGCCTCCGCGACCCGCGCGAGGTCGTGCAGGTCGGTCACCCCGGCAAGCTCACGGGCCGAGTGCATCGAGAGGATCGGGATGCCCACATCGACCGTGCGGATGCCCAGACGCGTCGCCGTGATCGGTCCGATCGTCGAACCACAGGGAACCGAGTTGTTCGACACGAACTCCTGTGAGGCGACGCCCGCGCTCTCGCACCACTCCGCCCACGCGGCAGCACCGACGGCGTCGGTGGCGTAGCGCTGGTTCGCGTTGATCTTCAGGATCGGGCCTGAGCCGAGCAGCGGCTGCACCACCGGGTCGTGCTTCGCAGCGTAGTTCGGGTGCACGGAGTGCCCCACGTCGCTCGACAGGCACCAGGATGCCGCGTAGGCGCGGTGCTTCTCGGAGATGTCTGCGCCGAGGCCGGCGTAGATGCGCTCGAGGATGTCTTCGAGGAAGGGACCGGCGGCACCGGATCGCGACGCGGACCCGAGCTCTTCGTGGTCGAACGCGGCCAGCACGGGGATGACATCGCCCGTGATCGGCGTGGCGGCGAGCTCGGCGAGGGCCACGACCCCCGCGTGCACGGAGGCCAGGTCGTCGAGGCGGCCGCTCGCGAAGAACGCGGAATCTTTGCCGAAGACGGCCCCCGGCGCGGCATCCGCCACGACCGCATCGAAACCGCGGATGTCTGCGGCGTTCACCCCTGCGGCATCCGCGAGCTCGGCCAGCAGGTCGGCGTCGCTCGGGTCGCCGAGGCCCCACACCGGCTGCGTCTCGAACTGCTTGTCGAGCGAGAGGCCGTTGTTCGCGCCGCGGTCGAGGTGGATCGCCAGCTGCGGCAGACGCAGCAGCGCATCGGTCGCGGCCAGCACGACGCTGCCGTCGGCCATCGCGAGGCGTCCGGCCAAGCGCAGCTCACGATCGAGCCACGAGTTCAGGAGCGGGCCGCCGTAGATCTCGACACCGGCCTGCAGCCAGCCCTTGTGACCGGTCGTCGGCTGCGGCTTGAGCTTGAAGCCGGGGGAGTCCGTGTGTGCGCCGAAGATACGCGTTCCGGTCGTCGCCGTGGCATCCGCGGGCACCGCCCAGGCGATCGCCGCACCGTCGCGAACCACCACGAAGCGCCCACCGACCTGCGTCGGCCACTCTGCGGTCTCGTCGAGACGGACGAAGCCCGCGGCTTCGAGGCGGCGCGCGACCTCTTCCGCGGCGTGGTAGCTCGAGGGCGATGCGGCGACGAAGTCCGCAAGGTCTTCGGCGTGGCTGAGGGCTGCGGGGGTGGGGGTCATCGACCGGCCTTCCTTGTGGGAGCAGACCCTTCGATCGTATCGAGGGTGGCGGAGGCATCCCTGTTCAAGGGACGATGTTCACCCTGTTTTCGCGGATTCTCGGGTGAACATCGCTCCTTGAACGGAGGAAGTGACCGCTCGCACGTGGCTCAGGGCGGGACCGGCCCAGCGTGACGACAGCTTCTCGAAGAGCGCGAAGCTGCGCATGCCGGGCCAATCGGCGGGAAGCAGAGACGACGGCAGGCCGGGGTCGATGTAGGGCAGAACGCGCCAGCTGTCGATCAGGTGCACGTAGGAGTGAAAAGCCGTCCCGCTGTCGAGCGAATCGAGTGTGGACTGAAATCGCTCGTGCTCGGCGCGCAAGGCGTCGAGGTCCCACCACTTCGTCACGGCCTCGGTGAGCGGTGTTCCCGGCCGTGGGTCTTGGGTGCGGAAGAGGGTCGCGAAGGCGCGAGCATCCAGCTCTTCCAGGATCTGCTCGACCTCGGCGGCGAGATGATCGGGGCAGGTCCAGAGTCCGGGCGCGACGGCGCCGCATCCGATCCACTGCAGACGTCGTCGCAGCTGGTGGCGCAGGTCGCGTCGCGACTCCGGAACGGTGAACGACACGAGACACCACGGATCGCCGGCGCTCATCTGCCGGATCTCGAAGATGCGGCGGTCGCCGCGTTCGAGCATCGGCAGAGCCGCAGGATTGAGCGCGTAGTCGCCCGCGTCCGTGAGCAGCAGCCCCTTCTGCTTCAGGCGCGTGATGCCGGTGCGGGCACGCGGTGCGGGAATGCCGGCATCGCCTGCAAGCCGCACGAGCGCTGGGGCGCTGATCCGACCGCCCAGCGGGCGCAGATAGAGGCCGATGATCGTGCGCAGCAGCGACGTCGTGCTGCCGGGACGGGCGTCGAGATCATCCAGCACCGCGGGCACCGGAGCGTCGTGGCTATCGGGCATCAAGCGCCTCGCGCACGGCGAGCACACCGCGGGCGACTTCTTCGAACGAGGTGCTGAGCGGGGAGAGACCCAGGCGGATGCCGTCGGGGAAGCGGAAGTCCGGGATCACGCCGTCGGCCCAGAGTGTCTGGGTGACCTCGCGGAAGGAGGGGTGGCCGATCGTGACATGGCTGCCGCGTTGCGTGGCGTCCCTCGTGCTGAGCAGTCGCACACCGGCCGGTGCGAGCATCTCGTCGTAAGCGCGCACCGCGAAGTCGGTCAGGGCGATCGACTTCGCGCGCACCGCGTCGATGCCGACGCTGTCGATGAGGTCGAGCATCCCCTGCATCGCGAGCATCGAGATGACCGGCGGAGTGCCGCTCAGCAGCTGGCGGATGTCGGCGGAGGGTGCGTACTCGGGGCCCATCGCGAAGATGTCAGCGGCGCCCCACCAGCCCTGGATCGGCTGGCGCAGCGTGCCGAGCAGCTCACGCCGCACATAGGCGAAGGCGGGGGAGCCGGGGCCGCCGTTGAGGTACTTGTAGGTGCATCCGACCGCGAGGTCGACGCCCCAGGCATCCAGCTGCATGGGGATCACGCCGACGGAGTGGCACAGGTCCCACATCATCAGCGCACCCGCGTTCTTCACGGTCGCGGTGATCGCGGGCATGTCGGCGAGGGCGCCCGAGCGGTAGTCGACGTGGCTGAGGGCGACGAGCGCGGTGCGCTCGGAGAGGACGGATGCCACGTCTTCGGCCGTCACACCCCGCACTGCATCCGGCTCCAGCCAGCGCAGGGTCATGCCTGCTTCGGCAGCGACGCCCTCGGCGATGAAACGGTCAGTGGGGAAGTTGCCGCGCTCGATCACGATCTCGGTGCGGCTCGCGTGACGCCCCGCGGCGGCACGCATGAGCTTGTAGATGAGCACGCTCGTCGAGTCGGCGACGACCGTCTGGCCGGGCGCGGCGCCCAGCGCCACGGCGCCGATGCGGTCGCCGAGCACCATCGGCAGATCCATCCACTGCTCATCCCATGAGCGGATCAGACGCGTGCCCCAGTCGTGGCGCACGAACGCGGCGATCTTCTCGGCGGTATCGCGGAGCGGGCGGCCGAGGGAGTTGCCGTCGAGGTACGCGTCGACCCCCGGTGCATCCGCGAAGGCAGCGAGATGCGGGTGCAGGGGATCAGCTGCGTCCAGAGCGCGGGCGTCGTCGAGCAGGGCAGTGGCGAGGGCGGTCATGGCAGCTCCACGGTGAGGGCGGTGACGAGGTCGGTCGGGGCGAGAGGTGCAGCAGTGAGGGGATCGAAGACGCCCGCTGCGGGCTGAGGGACGCGGAGCAGGACAGCACCGGGTGTCCGCGGGTCAACGGGGGCGAGTGTGGCGATGAGGGCTGCGCCGTCGATTCCGGCTGCGCGCATTGCCTCGACCTCTTCGGCGCGGAGGTCGATCGGGGTGGGGCCGTTGCCCATGTCGGTGCCGTAGAGCACGGTGCCGCCCACCGCGGCGAAGCGACGGAGATTGTCGATCGCAATGGACAGCGGCTCGCCCTCGTGAATCGCGAGGGTCGTGATCCAGGCGGCGGATGCTGCCTGCCGTGCGATCTCGCCGTCGTCGAGTCGTTCGGTGAAGGGGGTGTGCACGAGGCCTGTCGCGCCGAGGCGCACCGCGCGCTCGGCTTCGCCAGGGCCCTCGGCGTGGGCGTAGACGGGGATCCCATGCTCTGCTGCGGATGCGACGATCGCGGCGAACACGGCATCGTCGAACACGGGGCCTGCCTCGCTGTTGCTCATGACCTTGATGCAGGATGCTCCGGCATCGGCCATCTCGGCGACGGCGAGCGCTGCGGCATCCGCATCCGCGATCTCGCGCACCGAACCTTCTCGCGCCCACCAGCGGTCGGAGGGATAGCCGCCGGGAGGCGTGAGAAACGCCCCGGCGAAGTCGATCTGCACGGGGAGCTTCGGCGCCCATTCGCGCAGCCGGGCGAACGGTGCACCGAGGTCGAGAACGCGACCGAGCCGTGAGGAAGTGAGCGGAGAAGGGTCGACGAGCATCAGGTGCACGTGGTGGTCGGTGAAGCCGCCGACGATCGCGTGCGGGAAGCGCGGGAGCGAAGCATCCGGCGTCTCGTCGTGCACGACGGGGCGTCCCTCTTCGAGAGCCAGAACCCCCTCGCGCCAGGTCGTGCCGTCGAAATAGGTGGCAGCGGACGAGGTCATGAGGCACCGATCTCCGTGCGCACCGAGTACAGCTCGGGGAAGAAGGTCAGCGACAGCGCGCGCTGCAGGAAGTCGACTCCGCTCGATCCGCCGGTGCCCTTCTTCATGCCGATCGTGCGGGTGACGGTGCGGAGGTGACGGAAGCGCCAGAACTGGAAGTTGTCCTCCACATCGACGAGCTCTTCGCACGCCTCGTACAGATCCCAGTGCTCGCGCGGGTTCTCGTAGATTTCGCGGATCACCGCAACCAGCTCCGGCGTCTCACGGTACGCCTCACGCACGTCGCGCTCCAGAATCGAGGGCGGAACCGGCAGGCCACGTCGCGCGACGAGGCGAAGGAACTCGTCGTAGAGGGTCGGGCGCTCCCACTCGGCGGTCAGCAGCGCGAGGTTTTCGGGGTGCGTCTTGAAGACGCTCAGCATCCGCTCGTTCTTGTTGCCGAGTGCGAACTCGACGGCCCGATACTGCACCGACTGGAAGCCGGAGGAGTTGCCCAGCTCGCCGCGGAACTCGGCGTACTCGGTGGGCGTGAGAGTCGCCAGCACCGACCACTGCTGCGTCAGCACCTCCTGGATGTGCTTGACGCGAGCGACGTGCTTCAGTGCGGCGCGCAGATCATCGTCGGCCAGACGATCGCGGGCGGTGCCGAGCTCGTGCAGCACGAGTTTCAGCCACAGCTCGGTGGTCTGGTGCTGAATGATGAACAGCATCTCGTCGTGGTGCTCGGGGGAGCTGACCGGATGCTGCGCCGAGAGCAGCCGGTCGAGGTCGAGGTAGCCGCCATAGGTCATGCGGTCGCGAAGGTCGGTGACGATTCCCTCTTCGAGGGCGCGTTCGTTGCCCGTGGTCGTCGGCTCGGCTTCACTGCTCATGCAGCGAACATAACACTTTCGTGGCGATCGTCACAGATATGAAATGAATGCGGCGGCTGTGACGGGGGGGTCTGTGTCTCTGTGTGACCCTCGATGAAGCGGCATGTCGACCCCAGATGACGCCGCGCGCTGCGACGCGGATTCTTGGTAGCACACCAACGCTGCCATCACCGTGAGGAGTGCCATGACCGTCCTGTCTTCCGGTGCGCCGCGGTGCGCGAATCTCATCTCGCCACAGGAGCTCGCGGCGGCGCAGGAGGCCGCGGCGAACGGAACCGGGCCGACGGTTCGCCTTCTGGACGTGCGGTGGCGCTTGGACCGCCCGGAAGGCCGGCCGGAGTATCTGCGCGCGCACCTGCCGGGAGCGGTCTACGTCGACCTCGACCACGAACTCGCTCGCAAGGGCGATCCGGCAGAGGGGCGGCATCCGATCCCTCTTCTCGACGACCTGCAGCGATCCGTGCGGGGATGGGGCGTGAACGAGGGGGATCTTCTCGTCGCGTACGACGACATCCGCAGCGTCGCCGCCGCCCGACTGTGGTGGCTCCTCTCCCGCGCGGGAGTCGCTGTGCGCGTGCTGGATGGAGGGCTGCGGGCATGGATCGGCGCCGGCTTCGGCCTGGAGAGCGGCGACGTGCGACCGGTCGCCGGCGCCATCACGCTCTCGAGCTTCGACTCCGGGGTGCTGACGATCGATCAGGCGGCGGTGTTCCCGGCGGACGGGGTGCTGCTCGATGTGCGCTCTCCTGAGCAGTACCGGGGGGACCGGGCGCCGCTCGATCCGGTGGGAGGGCACATCCCCGGAGCCGTCAACCTGCCGACGATGGCGCATGTCGCCGACGACGGTCGCCTGCACGCACCCGACGTCCTGCGCCGCATCTTCCAGACCGCGGGAGTCACAGAGAAGATCTCCGTCGGGGTGTACTGCGGATCCGGGATCGCCGCGTCGCACACGGCGCTGGCGCTCGCCGAGGCGGGAATCGCCGCACGCGTCTTTCCCGGTTCGTGGAGCCAGTGGTCGAACACGAAGGGGCGGCCCGTCGCCGTGGGCATCCTGCCGAGCGGCCGCATCGAGGCGGTGTGAACGCGGCAACAGCGACCGAAGCGCGAACCGCCGCCGTGTAGGGTGAAAGCGATAGCGCCTAGGGTTCCGGAGTCTCACTCGACTGGTCCGAGCGGCGCCACGGTCCGCCTCCGCAGGCGGAGCGTCATCTGACAGGACAAAAGCCCGGAGGAACCTCGTTCGGCATGCCGTCATGTCGTCCGGAAGGTTCTTCGTGTCTCTTCTCGCATTCGTTCTCGTCTTCGGCGCAGCGCTCGCTCACGCGGCGTGGAACATCATCGCGCACGGCGTCAGCCGTGCCGGTCTCCCCTTTCTCTGGTGGGGCGCAGTGGCGAGCACGGTGCTCTGGGCGTTCGCCGTCCCCTTCACGGGAGGACTCGGCACCGACGACCTGTGGGGCGTCGGGATCGGCGTTCTCGTCTCGGGTGTGCTGCACGTCGCCTACATGCTGGTGCTGCAGCACGGGTATCGGGTCGGCAACCTCTCGACCGTCTACGCGACTGCGCGCGGCACCGGTCCGTTCCTGGCGGTGCTCATCGCGATCGTCCTGCTGGGGGAGCGGCCCACACCTCTCGCACTCGTGGGCGTCGCCGCCATCATCGTGGGCGTCGTGGCGATCGGGTTCGTCGACCGCGGAGCATCCGGATCCCCTCGTCGCGGAATCGACCCCGCGTTGCTTTTCGGCCTGCTCACGGGCGTCGCGATCGCCGTCTACACGATCTGGGACGCCCACGCCGTGCGCACCTGGAACCTCTCACCGGTCGCCTTCATGGTCGGGACGACCCTCGTGCAGATCCCGTTCTACTCCTTCGCCGTGCGCCGGCAGTGGGGCGCGGTGCGAGAGCTTGGTCGTCGCCAGTGGCGGCGCATCCTCGCGTTCGGGATCCTCTCGCCGCTGTCGTACATTCTCGTGCTCACCGCGATCACAATGGCCCCCGTCGCGCTCGTCGCGCCGCTGCGTGAAGTGAGCGTTGTGCTCGTGAGCCTCTTCGGCGCGTTCGTGCTGAAAGAGTCGCGACCGGGGTGGCGCGTGGCGGCGTCGGTCGTCGTGCTCGCCGGGGTCATACTGCTGGCCGTCTGAGGCGGATGCTGCGCGGGGCTCCATTCTGTGAGCGGAGCCCCGCGTGCCCTGGCGCTAAGGCCGCTGGTACGGCGAACCCGGAGCGGACGGTGGCGCTGCGTATCCGCCTCGCGGTGGCGTCATCGCCGGATAGCCGCGTCGCGCGCGTTCCTCGTCTGCTTTGAGGATGCCGTTCTTCACCGCCGTGCGGATGATCAGGTACGTGATCCACAGCGACAGCGCGAGGATGCCGAGGTAGATCACCGCTACCAGCAGGAACATTCCGATGCCGAGTCCTGCGGCCCAGCCATAGTCGTCGTTCATGACTTCCCCCTTCGTGGGCGACGATCGCGCTCCTCGGAGCGGATGCCGCGTCGATGTGTGGTCAGTGTAGTGGTCGTCGGACGAGCCGCTTCAGGCGTTGTGCACACGCTGCCGTCAGTAGGGTGGGTCGCATGGGAGACTCTGGCCTTCGCGTGCGCACCTTCGGTGATCCCAGCGGTGAGCCGCTGCTGCTCCTGCACGGCGGTGGCGTGGCTGGATGGATGTGGAATCCGCTCCTCGAGCACCTCGATCCGCGCTTCCACGTCATCGTGCCCGACCTGCCTGGTCACGACGTCGACTCCGACGAGCACTATCGCTCCCACGTGGCGACGATCGAGGCGCTGGCGCCGCTGCTCGCACCGGGGACGACGGTCGTCGGCTTCTCGCTCGGCGCCCAGCTCGCGGTGCTGCTGGCCGCGCAGCATCCGGATCTCGTCGCCCGTGTCGTCGTGATCAGCGCGCAGACGATCCCGACCCGCGCGCCTGGCGCCACGCTCGCAATGCTCAGAGCCGCCGCGCCCCTCGCCCGCTACGAGTGGTTCGCGCGCCTGCAGGCGAAGGAGCTCTTCGTCCCCGACACCCTGATCGACGAGTATCTGCGCACCTCGCGCCGCATCTCCGTGGAGACGCTCACGCACGCGGTCGGCGAGAACATCCGCTTCACGATCCCGGAAGGCTGGGCGCAGTTCCCGGGAATGGCCGTGATCCTCGCCGGATCCCGCGAGAAGGCAGTGATGCGCGCCTCCGCCTGGCGGCTGCACGAGGCTCTTCCGGGCAGTGAGTTCGCACTCGTCGCCGACTGCGGCCACGGCATCCCTCTGCAGAAGCCCGAAGGGCTCGCGCAGATGCTGAACGGCTGACGCTCACCCGCCCACGGCGCGCAGGTACTGGCCCTCGGCGGAGATGCCGGATGCCGCCACCGTGAAGCGCACGATGGTGGAGAGGTAGCGGTCTTCGGATGCTTCGAAGACACGGCCCTCCGCATCGCGGGACGTGCGGGTGAGGCGCAGAATCGGTGACGCGACGGGCACGCGCAGCAGCGCCGCGTCCTGATCGTCGGCGGCGACCGCGTCGATCTCGTGCTGCAGCCCGACGATCGGATGCCCGTGGGCGCCGAGGTACTCGGTGATCGAGATGGCGTCGGTGTCGGCGTCGAGCAGCAGGCGGCCGACGGATTCGATGTAGTTGAGGCGCTCCAGCATCGCCGGGCGTCCGTCGAGCAAGCGCAGGCGCACGACGCTCACGATCGTGTCGCCGACCGCGACATCGAGGGCGGCGGCCAGCGAGGCATCCGCGCGCCGCAGGCTCAGCTCCTGCGTCTGCGCTCCCGGAACCACGCCGAGATCGCGCGCCCAGCGTGTGAACGGCACCGACACGTCGACGGCCTGCGTCGCCTTGGGCGCGGTCACCCGGGCCGGGCGTCCACGGGCCGTCTCGATCAGCCCCTCGCCCCGCAACAGCGCGAACGCGTTGCGGATCGGCCCGCGGGACGTCTTCCACCGCTCTGCCAACTCGGCCTCGGTCGGAACCGCTTCACCCGGGCGCAGCTCACCCGACGAGATCCGGGTGCGCAGATCGTCGGCGATCTGTAAGTAGACAACATCGCTCACATAGGCATACTACTTCGCCGGTATATCTCCACAAGGCGCGTTCTCGCGATGTTCACGCGTATGGCCAGCGGGTGAACAGCCTGCGAACAGTGCCGAGATAGGTATACATCTCGCGGAAATCGCTGGAAGAGTGCTCTCGGATCATCCGAATCCCACACACAGCGAAAGGTCCTCATGAAGCTTCGTGCTCTCCCCGTATTGGCAGGCGCCGCCGTGCTCGCCCTCGGTCTCGCCGCCTGCTCGGGCAACGCCAGCGCCGCCCCCGGAGAAGACAGCGCCGCCGCGACCAGCGGCTACGCCGTAGACGATCACACCCTCGTCTTCGGCGTCGTGCCGGACTCGGTCGACACCGAGACCAACTACCAGCCGCTCATGGACTACATCGCCGAGGTCACCGGCAAGGACGTCGAGTACCACGAGTCGACCGACTACGCCGCACTCATCGAGGCTGCGATCGCCGGCAAGATCGATGTCGCATCGTTCTCGGGCTTCACCTACGTCACGGCGACCAACAACGGCGCCGAGCTCACCCCGATCTCCTCCATCGTCACGAAGGAAGGCCAGGAGCCCGGCTACTACTCGGTCGCCATCGCGCCGAAGGACAGCGCCGTCAAGACGATCGAGGACTTCGCTGGCAAGAAGGTCTGCTTCGTCGACCCGTCGTCGACCTCGGGCTACCTGTTCCCGTCCTACAACCTGCTCGAGGCGGGCATCGACCCGAAGACCGACATCACCCCGGTCTTCGCCGGAAAGCACGACGTGAGCGTGCTCAAGACAGGTGAAGGTGTCGAGTGCGAGGTCGGCTTCGCCGAGGACTCTGAGGTCGCCAAGTCCGAGGATGTCAAGATCATCGCCGAGACCATGGTTCCCGGAGCGCCGCTCGTCGTCTCGACGAAGCTTCCGAAGGACGTCGCCTCGGTGATCACCGACGCGCTCGCCGAGGTCACGATCGACGACATCATCGCCGCCGGCATCACCAGCGCCGACAGCGAAGGGTTCCGCAGCGTCTTTTACGCCACCAAGCCGGTCGACGACACCTACTACGACCTGATCCGCGACATCTGCAAGAAGACCGAAGCCGAGCAGTGCAAGGGCTGACCCGCCCGCCGCTACTGAACGCAGCCCGCTGAACACTGCAGCCCACTGAGATCCCGGAGAGCCCAGCCATGAGCACCACCACCGATTCCCTCATCCGCCTGGACGGCGTGACCAAGACCTTCGGGTCGACGACAGCGCTGCGGGATGCTTCGCTGCGGGTGTCGCGCGGAGAGATCGTCGTGCTGCTCGGGCTCTCCGGATCCGGAAAGTCGACACTGCTGCGTCACCTCGACGGGCTGGAGGTTCCGACCTCCGGCTCCGTTGAGGTGCTCGGCGCCGACGTCCCGCGCCTGCGCGGACGGGCGCTTCGTCGCCTGCGCAGCCGGGTCGGCTTCATCTTCCAGCAGTTCGAGCTGGTGCCCTCGCTGACGGTTCTGGAGAACGTCCTCACTGGATCCCTCTCTGGCATCCGCGGCCCGCGCCTCGGCCTCTGGGGGTACAGCAAGGCCGCCAAGCTTCGCGCTCTGGAGCACCTCGACCGCGTGGGCCTGCTCGACCGCGCCTACCAGCGCAGCGACACCCTCTCCGGCGGCCAGCAGCAGCGGGTGGCGATCGCCCGCGCTCTCATGCAGAAGCCCGAGATTCTGCTCGCCGACGAGCCGGTCGCCTCGCTCGACCCCGAGTCGAGCGACCAGGTGATGGCGCTCATCCGCGAGATCGCCCGCGACGAGGGGCTGACCGTCGTGTGCAGCCTGCACCAGGTGGATCTCGCGATCTCCTGGGCGGACCGCATCGTGGGCCTTCGCCACGGCGAGGTCGTGCTCAACATGGCGACTGAGCATCTCACCAAGGCCGAAGTCATGGAGATCTACGGCCGGGTCGCCACGACGACGGCAGAGCTCGCGATGGTCTCCGACCTCGAGAGCGCTCCGACGGATGCTGCCGCTGCCGCCACGCCCGCGCGCACCCCGGAGCCCGTCGCATGACGCTCACCACCGAACGTCCCCGTGCGGCCCGCGTGCCGTCGCACCTCGCCGACCTCGAACACCGCGCGCCGCGTCCGCGGCGTTCGCCGGAGCGCATCGCCGCGGGCCTCACCCTGATCGTCCTCGTCGTCCTCGGCATCGCCGCCGTGAACGAGACCGGCATCTCCCTCGGCGGGATGCTGGAGAGCTGGGGCAACGCCGAGCGGTTCTTCGCCCGCGTCGGTGCGCTGCAGTTCCCGGAGCCCGCCGAACTCGCCGGCCTCATCGCACTGACCGTCGGCCTCGTGCTGGTCGGCACCCTGCTCGCCGCGCTCATGTCGGTGCCGATCGCATACCTGGCGGCATCCAACACGACGCCCGGACCCGGATGGCGTGCCGCCGCCCGCTTCATCGGCGTCTTCACCCGCGCCCTTCCCGACGTCGTTCTCGCCATGGCGTTCGTGCTGATCTTCTCGCTGGGCACCCTGCCGGGCATTCTCGCGATCGCGATCCACTCGATCGGCATGATCTCGAAGATGTTCGCCGACGCGATCGAGCAGATCGACGAGGGGCCGCGTCTCGCCATCCGTGCGGCGGGCGGCACCAAGATGCAGGAGTTCGTCTCGGGCATCCTGCCGCAGGTGCTGCCCAGCTGGGTGGCGACCGTGCTGCACCGCAACGACATCAACCTCCGCGGCAGTGTCGTGCTCGGCTACGTGGGGGTCGCGGGCCTGGGCTTGGAGATGTCCTACGCCTTCAAGTCGCTCAACTACGGCCTCGGGCTCGGCATCGCGCTCGTCATCTTCCTGCTCTGCATCGCGATGGAGATCGTCTCCAGCACAGTGCGCGGCGCCATGCTCGGACGCACCGCCCAGACGCGGTCCTGGATCGACCGGATCCTGCACCCGCGGATGGCGAAGGCGGATGCTGCGAAGACACCTGTCGTGTCGGCGAAGCCGGCCTGGGCGCAGACTCCCGAGACGGCCCTGCGGCGCCCCTGGACGGGGGCACGCGTGCGCGGCAACCTCGGCGGCATCATCGCCGTGCTCGTCGTGATCGGCAGCGTGGTCGTGAGCAACATCACCTGGAACGACTTCTTCACCGTCTGGGCGAAGATCCCCGCGATGGCCGTCCAGTTCTGGCCGCCGACCTTCGGCACCTACGAGGCCGACGCCATGATCGACGCGATGCGCGACACCATCGCGATCGCGCTCGCCGCCACGGTTCTCACCCTGCTGCCCTCGCTGATCCTCGGATCCCTCGCGGCACGCAACGTCGCTCCGACTCCGGGTATCCGCAGCGGAGCACGCTTCCTGCTCGTCGGCATCCGCGGCATCCCGGAGCTGATCCTCGCGATCGTGCTCATCGTCGTGACCGGCCTCGGTGCCCAGGCGGGCGTCATCGCCCTTGCCATCGGCGGGATCGGGCTGCTCGGCAAGCTCATCGCCGATTCGTTCGAAGAGGTCGACGCCGGCCCCGAGCGCGCACTGTCGGCGGTCGGCGCGACGCGTCTGCAGCGCTACAGCTCGGCCACCCTGCCCCAGGGCATGCGCGCGCTCATCGGACACAGCTTCTACATGCTCGACACCAACATCCGCGCCGCCACCGTGCTGGGCATCGTCGGCGGAGGTGGCGTCGGCTACTACCTGCTGAACGCGGGCCAGGGCGCCCGATACGGCACGGTCACCGCGATCGTGCTCATGATCCTCGCCACCGTCCTCGTGGTCGAAGGCCTCGCGATGTGGATGCGGCGGGTGTACCGATGAACCGGTTTGACGTGATCGTGGTCGGGTCGGGCATCGTCGGACTCGGTGCCGCCTACGCGGCCGTCCGCCGTGGACTGCGTGTCGCGGTCGTCGATCGCACCGAAGCCCCCGTCGGCGCGAGCATCCGCAACTTCGGACACCTCTGCATCGGCGCGCAGACCGGTGAGGCGCGCCGCTACGCGGACATCGCGCGGGAACTGTGGCTGCGGCTCTCTCGCGACGCCGACTTCTGGCTGCGTCCGTCGGGCACGCTGATCGCCGCACGCCACCGTGATGAGCTCAAGGTGCTGGAAGCCGCAACGCGCGACGGCGGAGAGCTGCGGATGCTGGAGGCGGATGAGCTTCGCAGGCGCGCCCCGCTGCGGGCCGACGGGCTGCTCGGCGGTGCGCTCATCCCCACCGACCTGCAGACGAACCCGCGCACGGCGGGCGCGGCGATCGCCCGGCATCTGGCCACGCTCGGTGCCGACTTCCGCTGGCGGACGGCCGTCACAGGCGTGCGCTCGGGCGTCGTCGAGACGACGCGCGGCACGCTGACCGCTGCGCAGATCGTGCTCGCCGTGAACCACGACATCGACCAGCTGCTCCCGGAGCTCGCCGCGCAGCGCGGCGTCATGCGCTGCGCGCTGGACATGATGCGCGTCGCCGTCTCGCTGCCGACGCCGCTGAGCGCGCCGCTGCTGACCGGCTGGTCCCTGGTGCGCTACGGACGCTTCGCGGCGCTGCCTGAGATCGACGCGGTGCGTGCGCGACTGCATGCCGAGCGCCCGGACCTTGCCGCGATCGACCTCAACCAGATGTACACGCAGCTGCCGGACGGCACGCTCATCATCGGCGACTCGCACGTCGGCGCTGTGCAGCCGGATCCGTTCCAGTCGGAGGTCGCCTTCGATGCGTTCCTCGACGAGGCCCAGGCGCTCTTCGACATGCCACGTCCTCGCGTGCTCGAGCGCTGGCAGGGCGTGTACGCCAAGGGGCCGGGCGACTTCCTGATCGAACAGATCGACGACGGTGTGCTGGCGCTCGCCGCGACCACCGGCATCGGCATGACGACGGGCCTCGGCCTCGCAGAAGACTCTCTCACCACCGCCTTCGGGTGGGAATCCGCTTTGGAAGGAACATCATGAACACCCCCATCGAACTCGTCGTCCTCGACATGGCAGGAACCACGATCACGGATGACGGCATCGTCGAGCAGGCATTCCAGCGCGCTGCTGAGCGCACCGGGATCGCCGAGCGGATGCCCTGGGACGAGGCGATCGACTACGTGCGCGTCACGATGGGGCAGTCGAAGATCGACGTCTTCACACACCTCGGCGGCGGCGATGTCGCGGCCGCCGAGCGCGCGACCGCCGCGTTCGAAGGCGCGTACGCCGAGATCGTCGCCGAGCAGGGCGTGGAGGAGATCCCCGGGGCGGCAGCGACCATCACTGCGCTCCGCGACGCGGGGCTCAAAGTGGTGCTGACCACGGGTTTCGCCCCGGTCACGCGCGACGCCCTGATCGACGCCCTCGGCTGGCACGACCTCGTCGACCTCGCACTCTCGCCGGTCGATGCGGGCCGCGGACGTCCGGCGCCCGACCTCGTTCTCACCGCCGCACTGCGCATGCAGGTCAGCGCCATGTCGGCCGTCGCGGTCGCCGGTGACACCGCGAGCGATGTCGCCACCGGACGCAACGCCGGCGCGGGCTTCGTCGCGGGAGTGTTGAGCGGTGCGCACGAGCGGGACGCACTCGCATCCGCGGATGCGGTGCTGAGCAGCGTCGTCGAACTGCCCGACGCCCTCACCGCTCGCGACCTGCTGCGCTGTGCCGCGGCGGTCTGACGTGCGACTGCCGCTGCTGCGACGCCCCCAGACGCACCGCGACGTCGTCCTGCGCCCGCCGGCCACTGCCATGGTGTGGCTCGGCGAAGGCCAGCCGCACGAGACGGTCGCCGTGCCGGGCGTCGCCCTCGCCACCGGCGATGTCCTCGTCGCGGTGGAGATGTCGACGATCTGCGGGTCGGATGTGCATACGGTGCACGGACGGCGTTCAGCACCCGTGCCGCTCGTCCTCGGACATGAAAGCGTCGGACGCGTCATCGCGGTCGGTGATGACGGAGCATCCGCCGTCGACGGCGCACCGGTCCGCATCGGCGACCGCATCGTCTGGTCCGTCGCAGTCACCTGCGGCACGTGCGACCGCTGCGTCGCCGGTCTCACCCAGAAGTGCCGCACGCTCTCGAAGTACGGCCACGAGCGCATCGGATCGCACCGTGAGCTCACCGGCGGATTCGCCAGCCACGTACAGCTGCGGGCGGGTACCGCGATCGTCCGAGTGCCCGAGTCTTTGCCCGCCCAGACGCTCGCCCCGGCCGGCTGCGCGACCGCGACCGCATGGGCGGCCGTCGCCCGTGCGGGACGCGACCGTGATCTGCGGGGGTCCAGGGTGCGTGTCTACGGTGCGGGTCTCGTCGGGCTCTCCGCCGCGGCGATCGCGACGGCCCAGGGCGCTGTCGTGGACGTGCACGATCCGCACCCCGGCCGTGCCACGCTTGCGGCGTCCTTCGGTGCGACTGGACTGGATCGCGAGCCGGATGTCGTGATCGAGGCATCCGGGCATGCCGTGTCCGATGCGCTCGACACCGTCGCCATCGGGGGAACCGTCGTGCTCATCGGCAGCGTGTTCCCTGCACCTCCGGTTCCGCTGGACGCCGAGAGCGTCGTCCGGCGGATGATCACGATCACGGGCGTGCACAACTACACCGCGGCTGACCTCGCCGCTGCCGTCGACTTCCTCGGGGGCGCCGGACGCGACTATCCCTTCGCCGACATGGTGGGCCGCGTGCGGACACTCACCGATCTCGATGAGGCGCTCGACGACGCATCCGCTCCTGACGCTCCACTGCGCGTCGGGCTCGTGGCGCGGTAGCGCGAAGCCGCGGGCGCGCCGAATTGCCAGGCGAGCGATCGCGGGTACAGGCTGGAGGGGTGCACGCCCCCTCCACCTCACGCCCGGCCATCGGCGTCGCGCTCGTCATCGGCTCCTGCCTCTCGCTGCCGTTCGGTGCGGCCATCGCCGTGCAGCTCTTCCCCGCGCTCGGATCCTGGGGCGTCGCGTCACTGCGCATCACGATCGCGGCGCTCGTGGTCATGCTGCTCGTGCGTCCGCGCCTGCGACGCTGGAACCGGCAGCAGTGGGGGGCGGCCACGCTCTTCGGCCTGACGCTGGCGGGGATGAACGGCTTCTTCTACGCGGCCATCGAGCGCATCCCGCTCGGCCCCGCCGTGGCGATCGAGTTCATCGGGCCCCTCGTTCTCGCCGCCGTGCTCACCCGTCGCCGGGCAGACGCGATCTGGGTGGGGGTCGCCATCATCGGCATCGCCCTGCTCGGCATCGACGGCATGATCGGGCAGGACCCGCTGGACCTGCTCGGAGTGCTCTTCGTGCTCGTCGCGGCCGGATTCTGGGTGCTCTACATCCGCATGAGCGCCCGCGTGGGTGCACTGATCCCGGGGGCGGGCGGTCTTGCCGTGGCGCTCGCGGTGGCGGCCGTCGTACTGCTGCCGTTCGGCATCCCGGCCACGATCACCGCTGTCAGCGACATGAATCTGCTGCTGCTCGCCGCACTCACCGCACTGCTGGCATCGGTGATTCCGTACACGTTCGAGCTCGCGGCGCTCCGGCGCATTCCCCAGCGCGTGTTCGGTGTGCTGCTGAGCCTGGAGCCCGCGTTCGCGACGCTCGCCGGGTTCATCATGCTCGGTCAGCTCGTGTCGCCGCTGAAGCTCCTCGCGATCGCGCTGGTGATCGCGGCGAGCGTGGGCACGACGCTCACGTTGCGCAAGAAGAAGGGGGCGGATGCATCGCAGCAGCCACCTCCTCCGGTCACGGCCTACACGGGCTCGATTCCGGTCGTCCCCGACTGACCGAGCCGAGGCATGCGCTGTGGGGCGTAGCCTCGAAGAATGAGTGATCTGCGCGCCCTGTTCGGAGTGGATGTTCCCGTCGTGCTCGGTCCGTTCGGCGGGCTGTCCTCCGTCGCTCTCACCGCCGCCGTGAGTGATGCAGGCGGCCTCGGATCCTACGGCCTGTACGGATACGACGGCGAGCGGATTCGCGCCACCGCCGCGGCCCTGCGCGAGGCGACGAGCAAGCCTTTCGCGTTCAACATCTGGCTGCCGATGGGAGACGAGGTCGAGCCAGGTGCGCAGCACTCCGTCTTCGCGCAGGCTCTCCAGCCGTTCTATGAGGCCGTCGGCGTGGATGTTCCGGCCAAGCCCGACCGCTACCTCCCGCCTCTCGAAGAGCAGCTCGACGCGATCTGGGACGCGCGTCCCGCTGTGCTGAGCGTCGTCTACGGTGTGCCGGCGCCGGAGGTCATCGAAGAAGCGCATCGCCGCGGCATCCGCGTGGTGGGAACCGCCACGACCGTGGCCGAAGCCGTCGCGTTGAACGAAGGCGGCGTGGATGCCATCGTCGCGACGGGGTTCGAAGCAGCCGGTCACCGGGTGTCGTTCCTGGGCAAGGCGGAGGAGTCCCTGGTCGGCAGCTTCGCGCTGATTCCTCAGGTCGTCGATGCGGTCTCGGTGCCGGTGATCGCCGCCGGCGGTATCTCGGATCGTCGCGGGGTCGCCGCAGCGTTCGCGCTCGGCGCCCAGGGTGTGCAGGTGGGCACCGCGTTCCTCGCCACGGCCGAGTCTGCAGCGAACGATGCGCACCGCGCGGCCATCCGAACGACACCAGCCGAGGCGACGGTGCTGACACGGGCGATGAGTGGACGCCTCGCGCGCGGAGTGCGCAATCGCACGGTGCGCGCGATCGAGGCATCCGGATTCATCGCGCCGTTCCCCGCGCAGAACTGGCTCACCGGGCGCTTCCGCCCCGCCGCCGGAGAACAGGGCCTGCGCGAGATGCAGTCGCTGTGGCTCGGACAGGCCGCGCCGCTCGCGCGGTGGGATGCCGCCGCCGACGTGTTCGCGGAGCTCGCGGCGGGCGTTCCTACAGAATGACGGTCGAGCGGCCGTGCACGATCACGCGGTCTTCCGCGTGCCACTGCACGGCGCGCGCCAGCACCTGACGCTCGACGTCCGCGCCGCGGCTCTGCAGCTCGGCGGCGTTCTCGGCGTGCGTGACGCGGGTGACGTCCTGTTCGATGATCGGACCCTCGTCGAGATCGGCGGTCGCATAGTGCGCCGTCGCCCCGATCAGCTTCACACCACGGTCCTTCGCGCGGGCATAGGGGTTCGCGCCGATGAAAGCGGGCAGGAAGGAGTGGTGGATGTTGATGACCGGCGCGCCGAGCTGCTGGATGAAGTCGTCCGAGAGGATCTGCATGTAACGGGCGAGCACGACGAGGTCGACGTTGCCCTGCAGCAGCTCCAGCTGGCGGGTCTCCATGGCAGCCTTGTCGGCCGAGGGGATGTGCACGAACGGCACACCGAAGGAGCGCACGGATTCGGCGAGGTCGGGGTGGTTGGAGACGACCATGGTGATATCGACGTCAAGCTGGCCGCGCTGCGTGCGCCAGAGCAGCTCCATCAGGCAGTGGTCGTACTTCGAGACGAAGATCGCCACGCGCTTGCGCTTGGAGACGTCGTGCAGCGACCACTCCATGCCGAACCGTTCGGCGACGTCCTGGATGCTCGCCTCGAGCGCCGGCCGTGCTGCGGCGAGGCCGTCCAGATGGATCACGGTGCGCTGGAAGAAGCGCCCACCCTCGGAGTCCGTGGAGTGCTGATCGAGCGAGATGATGTTCGCTCCGTGCTCGGCGAGGACGCCGGCGACAGCGGCGACGATGCCAGGCTGGTCGTCGCAGGCGATCAGCAGGCGCGCGGTATCAGGCTGATTCATGGATGCTCCTTGCAGGGGGTCTTGCTCGATTCTGCCGCTCCGAGCGCCGTCCCCGCGAATCGACGGCGATCTGGGCGGACGAGGGAGCGCAGGATCGCTACCCTGAATGCGTGACTCCCAACGATGCCGCGCTCGTGCTGATCCCCGCGCTCGCGGTGGTCGCACCACTGCTGGCGCGGATGCTGCGCCCGCTGCTGCGCGTGCCGATCGTCGTGTTCGAGCTCCTCCTCGGCATCCTCGTGGGCCCGGCGGTCCTCGGCTGGATCGCACCGCATGACGTCATCGACACGCTCGCAGACTTCGGGCTCGCGATGCTGTTCTTCATCGCGGGCACCGAGATCGTCTTCGCCGGCATCCGCCGAGCCACACTCGCTCGGGCGTCACTCGGCTGGCTGCTGAGTCTCGCGGCGGGCATCGGGATCGGACTCTTCTTCGCCCCCGGAGAGGGGATGGTCGTCGTCGGCATCGCGCTGAGTTCGACAGCACTCGGCACGCTGCTCCCGATCCTGCGCGACACGGGCGATCTGCCGACCCCCTTCGGTGTGGCGGTCACCGCGATCGGGGCGGTTGGCGAGTTCCTTCCGCTCGTCGCGATCTCGATCTTCCTCAGCACCCGCACAACGCTGACCGCAGCACTCGTGCTCGTCGGATTCGTCGTGCTCTCGATCGTCGCGATCGTGATCGCGCGTCGTGCGCCCCACGGTCAGCTGCACGGGATCGTGCGCGCGACGCTGCACACCTCGGAGCAGTTCGGGGTGCGCTTCGTGCTCATGCTGATCGCCGCGCTGGTGGTGCTCAGCCTCGTGCTCGATCTCGACATGCTGCTGGGCGCCTTCGTGGCGGGGATCGTCTGGCGTCTGGTCATGGCCCGCGCGCCGGAGGCGGATGGCGAGGCGATCGAGAGCAAGGTCGAGGCGATCGCCTTCGGCTTCCTCGTGCCGATCTTCTTCCTCTCCACGGGCGTGAACTTCGACCTCGACGCGCTCGTGAGCGACCCCGCGGTGCTCGCGCTCGTGCCGATCTTCCTGGTCGCTCTGCTCGTGATCCGGGGCGCTGCGGCGCAGCTGTCGGCGCCGACAGGTTCCTCGGTGCGGGATCGGGGCGCGCTCGGGCTCTTCGCGGCCACCGGCCTTCCGATCATCGTGGCGGTCACCGCAATCGGCGTCGAGCAGCAGATGCTGGATTCCGGCGTCGCCGCAGCGCTCGTCGGTGCCGGGATGCTCTCGGTGCTGCTGTTCCCCGTGCTGGCGATGTCGCTGCGCGGCGAGCGGGTTCCCGCCGCCGTACCTCAGGGGGAGCTGTGACGACAACGCGCACACTCATCGCCGACGCCCGCCGCATCCTCTCGGACGTGCCTCAGGAGGCGCTCGGAGTCGACAAGATCTCGCGGTGGCGGGCTCCCCGCATCGTGCGGGTGGGTGCGGCCTGGCACATCGGGGTGCTGCTGATCGACGAGTCCCGGGTGCTGGCCACCGCAGAGGTACTGCGAGCTGCGGACCCCGGACGCCGCGGATACACGGCCGAGTCGGCGCGTGCCAGAGCGGAGCGCCGCGCGCAGGCGCTGCGCGGAGGCTTCACAGCGGGGGAGACGGTGCACGTCGGGTGGGAGGAGATCGACGTGGATGCCGTCGACCGGGGCTCCTCGTCGGGTCCGCTCGCACTCATCGACGGAGTGCCGTCGGTGCGGTGGTCATCGACCGGCGGCTACATGCCGTTGGAGGGCTACCTGCGCGAACGCATCGCGCTGCTGCGCGGCGACGGGCTCTGAGCCCTCACACGGCGAACGTCTGCGCGAACCGACGCAGCAGCTGCGGCGGTTCGGTGACATCGGCCTGAAGCACGGCGGCGGCCACGGCGTCGAAAGCGGTGGGGTCGAAGTACCCGGTCGAACGGTAGAAGTGCATGCGATCAGCGAAGTCTCGCGGCGTTGGTTCCGGATGGAACTGCGTCGCATACAGACGGTCACCGACCCGGTACGCCTGCACCGGACACGCGTCGTTCGTGCCGAGCAGCACCGCACCGGGAGGCACGGCGCGAGATCCTTCTTTGTGCGCGGTGAGGGCCGAATAGGAGGCCCCCGCTGGTCCGAAGATCGGGTCGGTCGCCGCATCCGCCGTCGCTGAGACCTGCGACGCACTCGTCGGCTCTGGGGTGTCGAGGCCGACCGTGCCGCCCAGCATGCGGGTCACGACGCCGATGCCGTAGCAGGTGAAGAACGCCGCCGTGCGGCCGTCGAGCGCCGCTCGCGCGATGCGCTCCAGGTCGCGTTCGACGCGCACCTGCACGTCGGACTTGGCCGCGTCGGTGACGTTGAAGGGGGAGCCGCCGATGACGAATCCGGCGTAGGAGTCGAGGGCGCGCTCGGGCAGCTCATCGCTCAGCAGGTCGATGCGATCGAGGTCGCCCGTGCTCACGCCGAGGGCGCGCTGGAACGACGCGTGCTCGGCCGTCGCTGCTTCCAGCTCAGGGCGCACGCAGACATAGGCAAGCGGCGGCATCCCGCGATTCTAAGCGAGGGGGATCGTGGGCCGGAAAACGGGTCAGCGCGACGAGTTCGCGGTGCGTCCGCGGATGATGCCGATGAACGTCTCGACATCCGCTGTCGTCCGTGCCGCAGGCCACGCGAAGCCGACGGGGGCGCGGGGACCACCGCGCAGCACTCGGTACCCGGCGTCCTTGCGGTGATGCAGTCGGGCGAGCGACATCGGCACGACCACGATGCCGACCCCGGCGGCGACCGTCGCGATCGCATCCTGCGTGGTGTTCAGGGGCTGCACGGTGCTCGGCCGCGTGCCGGGAAGATCCAGCGGCCCGAGCACGTCCTCGTGTGTCGTCAGCACGACTTCACCCGCGAGGTCGGCGATGTCGAGTTCCTCGGCCGCCATGAGGTGAGACTCGGCCGAGGCGACGACGACAGGAAGCTCCTCGTACAGCGGGATGACCTGGAGCTCGGGATCCGTCAGCGGAAGACGGACGAGCGCCGCATCGATCCGTTCATCGGCGAACGCCTGCTCCTGCGCCTGCGCGCTCAGCTCGACGATCTCGATCGCGACGTGCGGCATCCGCTGCTTCCAGGTGTCGACCCAGCGGCCGACCGTGGCTCCGGGCACGATGCCCAGACGGAAAACGCGCGGCTCCTCTTCGACCACGTCCGGGCGCTGATCGAAGACGACAGGCGCCTTCTTTGCGGGCGCCTTCGCGCGCGAGCCTGACGGACTCTTCCCGGATCGGCCGCCCCCGGCCTTCTTGGGGCTGCCTGCGCCCGACTTCCGCGCAGGAGGTCGCCCCGAGCGGCGCGGTCGGTTTCCGGAGCTGGCCATGATTCGAGCGTACTCGTCGTGGCGTCCGCGCTTCGGCGGGAACGATCAGGCGGCGAGCCAGAGCCCGCGACGGTCCGTCGCGATCGCGGCACCCGCCGGCACGGTCTCGTCGTCTCCGATGCGCGCACCGCGGGCGATGCGCGCTCCTGCACCGACGTCCGTGCGGACACCGACGTGCGCGCCATCCGCGATCACTGCGCCCTCGCCGATGCGCGCGTGCGCTTCGACGCGTGCGCCGACGCCGACGGCCGCGTTCGGTTCGATCCAGGCACCGCGTCCGATGAATGCGTGCGCGCCGATCTTGGCGCCCGGTTCGACATAGGCGCCTGCTTCGACAACCGCCTGCGGGTGCACCTTGGCACCGTGCGCGATGAAGCCACGCCCGTTGGCGTGTTTGCGGTATCGCAGCACGTCGCCGCGGTCGTCTTCGATGTCGATGTAGTTCTTACCCACGAAATCCTCCCGTGCCCGGAATCCTCCGGCACTAGAAGGTAACGACAGACCTAGGTGGGGTATTCCAGGGATCGCAGATGCGGATGAGGGCGGGCGTGTCGGAGTTACCGCTGGCAGCGGGGACACCAGAAGGTGATCCGCTCCTCGGTCTCGACAGCGCCGAGTTCGCCGGTCTCGATGAGCGTTCCGCACCGGCGGCACGCGCGGTGTGCGCGGCCGTAGACCCACGTGCGATGCCCAGGGCGGGCAATGCCGGTGAAGGTGCGCTCGCTGCGTTCGATGTTGGCGCGGATCGTGCGCGCCCCGAGATCGACCAGTGCCCGTGCATCGACATCCGACGCGGGAGCCGTGGGCAGCACCCCGCGCAGAAAGAGAAGCTCGGCGGCGTACTCGTTGCCGAACCCCGCGACGTTGCGCTGATCGAGGAGGGCGACGTGGATGCTGCGCGCGTCGGAGTTCACGCGGCGGGCGGCCTCCGCCGGATCCCAGTCGTCCTGCAGCGGATCGGGGCCGAGATGGCCGATCAGCGATTCTTCTTCGCGGGTGGGAACGAGCGCCAGCATGGACACCTCGAATCCCACGGTCTCGGCGTGGTCTGTGGCGATGACGGCCCGCGCCTGGTGGGCCGGCGCTCGCCACCGCTCACCCGGGCGGTACACATGCCAGGACCCGTCCATGCGCAGGTGCGAACGGAGCGTCATGTCGCCGATGCGGTGCAGCAGGTGCTTACCGCGAGGGACGACCTCATGCACGATCTCACCGCGCAGATCCGCCGTCGCGAGCGCCGGCACGCGCAGGTCGAAGCGCGTGACTTCATCGCCCTGCAGCGCCCGATTCAGGCGTCGCGCGGCCCGGAAGACGGTGTCACCCTCAGGCATCCGCACTCTGATCTGTGGGCGATGGCGATGGTGCTCCGGAGGTGGCGTCACTCGATGTGGGGGAAGGGGCGGATGCAGCGCGATCGAGTATGCTCCGGGCGAGCATCGTCGCCCCCGCGACGGCGGCCGGCATCGTGAGCACAGCGCCGAGTGGCACCAGGAAGCAAAGCTGCGTCGCAACACCGAATCCGAGCACCCGTGCCCGTGAGGCGCGCAGCAGGTCGCCGCGGACCGTGCCGGCGAGATCGCGTGCGTCGAACGCGCGGCCCGTGAGCTCGCGGGCGAGGACACGACCGGTGAGGAAGACGCCGCCGACAGCCGCGAGTGCACCGCCGACGACGGGAACGAGGCCGATCAGCAGCACGAGCACCGCGACGAGTGTGCCGGTCAGCACCAGGCGGATGCCCTCGTTGACGGTCGACCAGAACGAGCCCTCGCCTGTGGGCAGCGGGGCACCCAGGTCGCCTTCGACGGCGCGCCAGATGCGCTGGTAGAACGGGTCGCCGATGATCAGTGCGAGCGCGCTGAAGAGCGCAGCCGACAGTGCGAGCGCGGCGACGAAGACCACGAATCCGACCGCGATGCGCAGGGCGGTCCGCCAGCCGATGATCCAGCCGTCTGCGAAGGGCGTGATCGCATCGGACAGCGGACCGAGGTTCAGCGTCAGGGGGACGAGCGCTGTGACGAGCGCGGCGAAGGCGATCGCTGCGGGCAGGAGCCCGAGCGCCATGAGGGCGGGGCGCTGCTTCCAGTACGCGAAGCCGCGCAGCAGCATCCGCACTCCGGCGAAGAACTCGGTGATGAGCGTCATCACACGCCCTTTCTCAGGGTGAACCCTCGCGGCGTGGCGACGAACCCAGCCTCCTGCAGTACGCGGCTCAGCGCCGCGCCCTGTTCGGTGCCGTACATGCCCTCGCCGTTGACCTTCTCGACCGTCAGGGTATCGAGCCGGTAGGCGCGGGCTGTGGTGGCGAGGTCGGATGCTGCGGCGCGCAGCGTCTCGTCGTCGTCGTCGAACGCCAGCACGGTGCGGCCGCCGCGCTCCAGATACAGCACGAGCCTTCCGTCGACGAGCACGACGAGCCCACCGGCCTTGCGCCCCGGGCGGTGGGATACGCCGTCGATGCGAGGCCAGGTGAGGGCGGCGCCGTAGGGGTTCGCGGGATCGGTGGCGGCGAGGGTGATGGCCTTGCGCGGCGGAGGGTCGCTCAGGCCGGAGTACTCGCGCAGCCGGTCGACGGTCGCTGACGCGGCGAACTGGGCGGCACCGAGTTTCTCGATGACGTAGCCGCGGCGACAGTGTCCGGCCTCTTCGAATCCGGCGAGCACGCGGTAGACCTGCGCGAAGCCGCCCGGCACGCTCTCGGCCTGCACCGCGCCGCGGGTGACGACGCCGTAGCGATCGAGGAGCAGTCCCGCGGTGACGGTGGCGCGCCGAGCCGGATCGCTGTCGGGTGGGGGAAGCAGCGACCAGCGCCCGCCGGGCGCGGTCGGCCGGGGAGCCGTGACGGCCGAGCCCAGGGTGACGCCTCGGTAGGTGCGGGTGCGGGGTGCACGGCGTGTGACCTTGTGGGCCTGCGATCCGCCCGAGAGAAGCGCACGGATCGGAGCGAACGTGTCGTTGGTGACGTGTCCGGCCCACGCCAGGTTCCAGAGCGCCTCGGTGACACTCAGGTCGTTCTCGGCGCCGGTCATCGCGCGGAGCTGGCTGGCGAAGTATGCACCACCGGCGTCGAGCGCGGCCAGAAGCTGCGCCTCCAGGGAACCGGCGGCGGGCTGCTCCTCGGGCTCGGGGCGGGTGAAGGCAGAGAGATCAGTGGGGTGAAGGGAGATCCATCCGTCTCGCCCGGGCATCGATCCGTGGCCGGCCCAGATCACCTCGCCCGTGGAGGTGAGCTCGTCGAGCATCGCGGGGGTGTAGTCGCGCACGCGCCGAGGGAGGATCAGCGACTCCCAGGCGCTCGCCGGAATCGGCACACCCGCGAGCTGTTCGATCACGGTGAGCACCCCGTCAAGACCTTCGAGCGGGCGCGTGAGGTGCTGCCAGGAGGGCAGGAATCGTGCGAATGCCTCGGGAGCGACGGGTTCGACGCTGCCGCGAATCGCCGCGAGCGAGCGCATCCGCAGTCGTCGCATGACCTCGGCGTCGCACCATTCGGTCTCGGAGGCGGATCCCGCTGCCTCCGGCAGGAAGTATCCGCTCGTCAGGCGACCCTGCTGCTCAAGCCGCTGCAGCGTGTGACGGGCGACGGCGGTGCCGATGCCGAAGCGGGTGGCCGGAGCATTCGCCACGAAAGGACCGTGGGTGCGCGCGAACCGCGCGAGCAGATCACCGAGGGGATCCGCGATCGGCTCGAGGAAGGCCACGGGAATGCCCACCGGCAGGGGGACTCCGAGCGCATCGCGCAAGCGTCCCGCGTCTTCGATCGCGGCGACGCGAGGAACGCCGCCGATCGTGACCTCGATCGCGCGGCGCGCGTCGACCAGTGCCTGCAGATGGATGGCCGCCTCGGCGACCGTCGCGTGCGCTTCCGAGGCTTCGTCGCCGGTCGCGGGGGGCGGTGCGTCTGCCGCGAGCCGCTCCGCGACCTCCGTCGCGTCCAGGGGGCCGAGCAGACGCAGCAGATCTGCCACGCCCTCCAGCCCGCGGGCTCTGCGGGCCGGGTCGAGGCGCTGGGCTTCCCGTTCGAACTGCGCGATGACTCCGGGATCGAGCAGCTCGCGCAGCTCGATCGTGCCGAGCAGCTCACCGAGCAGCGCCGGGTCGACCGAGAGTGCCGCTGCCCGTCGTTCGGCGAGGGGCGAGTCGCCCTCGTACATGAACGCCCCGACATAGCCGAAGAGGAGATCGCGCGCGTATGGGGACGGCTGCGCGGGGGCGGTCTCGACCAGACGCACCTTGCGATCCGCGATCGACGTCGCCAGCCGCCGCAACGCAGGCAGATCGTAGACATCCTGCAGGACCTCGCGCAGGGTCTCGAGGATGATCGGGAACGTCGGGTACTTGCGGGCGACCTCCAGAAGTTGCGCGGAGCGCTGCCGCTGCTGCCACAGCGGCGTTCGGCGCTGCGGGTTCGTGCGTGGCATGAGCAGGGCGCGTGCGGCGCACTCGCGGAAGCGCGAGGCGAACAGCGCGGAGCCGCCGACCTCGGTCGTGACGATCTGCTCCAGCTCGTCGGGGTCGAAGACGAAGAGCTCAGCACCCGGAGGTTCGGCGTCGGCATCGGGGATGCGCACGATGATGCCGTCGTCGCTGCCGACGGCCGAGCCCTCGACGCCCAGACGCTCGCGAACCCGCGCGTTGACCGCCAGCGCCCAGGGCGCGTGCACCTTCATGCCGTACGGGGAATGCAGGATGAGACGCCAGTCGCCGATCTCGTCGCGAGAGCGTTCGACCGTGAGGGAGCGGTCGGTCGGCAGCGTTCCCGTGGCCTCGCGCTGCTCGTGCAGGTAGGCGATCAGATTGGTCTGCGCGTGCTCGTCGAGCCCGGCCTCCGTGAGTCGCGCGCGGGCGTCCTCCGCCGGGGCGGCGTGAACCTCGCGGGCGAAGCGGCCGAGTGCCTCGCCGAGCTCGAACGGGCGGCCGATGCCGTCGCCGTGCCAGAAGGGCACCTTGCCCGGCTGGCCGTAGGCTGGGATCACATTCACGCGGTCGTGGGTGATCTCGGCGATGCGCCAGCTTGTGGTTCCCAGAGTGAAGACATCGCCCACGCGTGACTCGTAGACCATCTCTTCGTCGAGTTCACCGACCCTGGCGCCGGTCGTCTCTCCTGCGACGAACACACCGAAGAGCCCGCGATCGGGGATCGTGCCGCCGCTCGTGACGGCGATGCGCTGCGCGCCGGGTCGGCCGGTGAGCGTGCCCGCATCGCGGTCCCACACCAGGCGCGGCCGCAGTTCCGCGAACTCATCCGAGGGGAAGCGCCCCGCCAGGAGGTCGAGCGTCGCCTCATAGGCCGAGCGCGGCAGCGACGCGAACGGCGCGCTGCGTCGTACCGTCTCGAACCACGACTCGACCTCGATGGGGGCCAGCGCACAGGCGGCGACCGTCTGCTGCGCGAGGATGTCGAGCGGATTCCGGGGGACGGAGATCGCCTCGATCTTGCCCGCCAGCATCCGCTCGGTCACGATGGCCGTGTGCAGCACGTCGCTGCGGTGCTTGGGGAAGAGCGCGGCACGACTGATCTCGCCGACCTGGTGACCGGCGCGTCCGATGCGCTGCAATCCGGAGGCCGCGGATGGCGGGGCCTCGACCTGGATCACGAGGTCGACCGCACCCATGTCGATGCCGAGTTCCAGGCTGCTCGTCGCCACGACGCAGCGCAGCACGCCGGACTTCAGCTCTTCCTCGACCTGGGCGCGCTGCTCTTTCGAGACGGAACCGTGGTGCGCTTTCGCGAGCACAGGATCCGCACCCGCGGTCGTACCCGCCTGCGCCATCATCTGCGCGGGGACGCTCGGCGCAGGGAGGTCGAGGCCGATCCGCTCGCTGTAGATCTCGTTGAGACGCCCGGTCAGTCGCTCGGCGAGCCGGCGGGAGTTCGCGAACACGATGGTCGAGCGGTTCTCGAGAATGCGATCGACGATCGCCTCCTCGACGTGCGGCCACACGGATCCGGTGATCTCTGTGTTCTCGAATCGGCCTTCGGGATCGTCGTCGATGGCGCTGACACCGGGCGGAGGCGGCGGGTTCAGCATGTCTTCGATCGGCACGACGACAGACAGATCGAAGGTCTTGGATGCGGGAGGGGCGACGATCTCAACCGGCTGGGCACCGCCCAGGAACCGCGCCACCTCGTCGATCGGTCGGACCGTCGCCGACAGCCCCACCCGCTGCACGGGGGCGCGGTCGGGGTCATCGGCTCGACGCAGTGCATCGAGACGTTCGAGCGTCACGGCCAGATGCGCGCCACGCTTGGTCGCGGCCACGGCGTGCACTTCGTCGATGATGACCGTGTGCACATCGCGGAGAGTCTCGCCCGCACGACTCGTGAGCATGAGATACAGCGACTCAGGGGTCGTGATGAGGATATCCGGCGGTGAGGCGACGAGCTTGCGCCGATCACTCGAGGTTGTATCGCCCGAGCGCACGCCGACACTGACCTCGGGGGCGGGAAGCCCGAGTCGGCGGGCCGACTGTCCGATGCCGATGAGTGGCGAGCGCAGGTTCCGCTCGACGTCGACGCCCAGCGCCTTGAGCGGCGAGATATAGAGGATGCGCGTGCGTGCAGCATCCGCCGCCGCCTTCTTCGCGCCCCGTTTGGGGGGATCGACCGGGGCGGATGCTGCGCGCTCCGACCGCTCCCGAAAGACACTGTCGATCGCCCAGAGGAACGCGGACAGCGTCTTGCCGGATCCGGTCGGCGCGACGACGAGGGCATTCTTGCCGGCAGAGATCGTCTCCCACGCGCCGGTCTGAGCGGACGTGGGCGCGGTGAACGCCCCGCGGAACCAGTCTTGGGTTGCGGGGGTGAAGCGGTCGAGCACGTCGCTCATGCCTCTATCTTTGCGGAGGCCGCCGACATCCGCCTGACGGTTATAGCCGCGTTCCTCGGACGGCACAGCGACACGAGCGAACCAAGTGCAGTGTCACGCTGTTGATAACCGCGGATCGCCTTCGCGCGACTGGTAGAAAGAGCGGCGGAGGATCGCATGAAACCGCAGGACGAACCCACGCTCGAAGCGCCTGCGGCGCGCCGTCGCTGGCTTCTTCCCGGCGCGCTCGCGGCAGTCGTCACCGCGGTCTCCCTCGGCATCGTCGCTCTCGTGTACGCCCACGCGCCCCAGGCCGTCGCCGAACGCTACCTCGGACACATCGCGTCCGGCGATGCGACGTCCGCCGCCGCGCTGTTGGCTCCGTCGCATCCGGGCGTCGCCGGGTTCCGTGATGACGCTCTGCTCACGGACGAGGTGCTGCAGTCCGCGGTCGAGCGGATCAGCGACGTGTCCATCGCGCGGCATCCGGCCTCCGACGTCGACGTCGCGAACTTCGACATCACCTTCACTCTTGCCGGAGAGAAGTACGACGAGCGCCTCGATCTCATCGCCGGACCGCCGCTGTGGGGCGTGATCCCGACCTGGCAGGTGCGGGCGCCCTTCTCGGTGGCCTTCCTGCTCGAAGCATCCGGTCCTGCACCAGTGACGATCGCGGGAGTCCCGATCTCCGCACCCGCTCGCGGAGACGTGGCGTGGGTGACGATGTACCCCGCCGTCTACCGGCTCGGCGTCGATGGCGACTACTACACGACGACCTCCGACACGATCACCGTCGGCATCGACAACTCTCCCGGCACGGTCGACCTCCGACCGACGGAACGCCTCCAACAGGCCGTGCAGGAAGAGGTCGAGGCAGTGCTGGCCGGATGCATGGCGCAGGCGACGATGGCGCCCGAGGGGTGCCCGTTCCAGGCCAGCGCGGATGCGGCGGGTGTCCCGGTGTCCTGGGGGATGGACGCACCACCCACCGTGGTCCTCGACGAGACCGGCACACGGTTCTCCTTCGATGACGGGTGGATCCGCGCCGTGTACACACCGGCGCCCGCCTCCGGTGAGACGCAGGAAGAAGCCGCGCTGTGGCTCAGCGGGACCGTCTCCGTACGCGGCAGCGACGTCGAGGTGCGCTTCGGCGCCTGAGACGGCCCTGCTGCGTCAGCCGATGGCACGGAGTCCCTCGTGGTCGAGCTCGAGGGTGAGATCGAGATCGAGCCGGTCGAGGAACGCATCATCGTGGCTGACGACGAGCACGGCGCCGCGATAGGCACGCAGCGCTTCGACGAGCTGATCGACCGTGTCCAGGTCGAGGTTGTTCGTCGGCTCGTCCAGAACAACGAGATGCGGCACGGGCTCGGCGAGCAGCAACTGCGCGAGTGCCGCACGGAAGCGCTCGCCGCCGGAAAGTGCCCCCACCGGGCGGTCCACCGTGGACCCTCGCAGCAGGAAGCGCGCCAGGCGGTTGCGGAGTTCCTTGTCCGGGACGTGCGGCGCTGCCGTGGTGACGTTCTCCAGAACCGTTCGCTCGTCATCCAGGCCGTCGACGCGCTGCGACAGGTACCCGATGCGGTCGGTGTGCGGTTCGCACCTCCTCAGATCGTGCTCACCTCCGTCCACCAGCGTCCGCAGCAGTGTCGTCTTCCCGACCCCGTTGGCGCCGATCAACGCCACCCGCTCGGGACCCTGGATGATCCACTCGCGCTCGCCGTCACGCAGCGTCGCCACGCGTCGCGACGGGGAGAGTCCGGGGTCGGGCAGCTCGATCTTCATGCTGTCGTCGCTGCGCACCCGATGCCCGGCTTCATCGAGCGCGCTTCGCGCTGCGGACTCCCGCGACTGCATGTCGCCACGCAGCTTGCTCGCAGACAGCTCCGCTGAGTTCTTCAGATGGTTGGCGATGATCTTCGGCATGTTCTGCTCACGCTGAATGCGCTTCGCCGTGCGCGCGCGTCGGGCCAGCTTCGTCTCGGCCTCGATGCGCTCGCGCTTCTCCCGTCTCACGGCTTGCGCGGCGGTCCGCTCCGCCTGACGTGCGGCATCCTGCTCCGAGTCAAGCCAGGTGCGCCACTGCGAATAGGGCCCGCCGAAGACGGTCAGTTCCGTGCCGTAGATCTCCGCGGTCGCATCCATGAGCTCGAGCAGCGCCGTGTCGTGGCTGACGATGATCAGAGTCCCGCGCCAGCTCCGCACCATGTCGCCGAGCCGTACCCGCGCATCACGGTCGAGGTTGTTGGTCGGCTCGTCGAGAAGTGTGATCGGTGCGCGGCGCAGGCGGATGCCGGCGACCGCCACGAGCACAGCTTCGCCTCCCGACAGCTCGCCGACGGTGCGGTCGAGGAACGAGGGGTCGAGTCCGGCGTCGGCGAGCGCCACCTGCGCGCGCGCCTCGACGTCCCAGTCGTCGCCGACGGCGTCGAAGTGCGCGGGGTCGACGTCACCGGCGGTGATCGCTCGTACAGCGTCCAGCGCGTCGGCGACGCCGAGCAGCGTGGCCACCCGGGCGGTTGTGTCGAGCGTCAGCTGCTGTGGCAGGTAGGCGGCTTCGCCGCTGCGCGCGACGGCTCCCGTCGTCGGCGTGAGTTCGCCGGCGATGAGGCGCAGCAGCGTGGACTTGCCCGAGCCATTGCGGCCGACGAGACCCGTGCGCCCGGCGGCGAAGGCGCCAGAGAGCGCGTCGAGGGCGACGGAGCCATCGGGCCAGACGAAGGTGAGCTGGTCGAGAACGACTGAGGAGGAAGAGGGTGTGAACATGAGCGGCTCCCGGAGGGTATGCGGGTGCGCTGCACGACGAGACGGTCGTCGAAGACGTCGAAAGGACCGGATGCCGGAGCAGAGACGCTCAGGGCGGGAAGGGTCGTCGGGTCAGCGCGTGGACAGAACGCGGAGGCGACGACTCAGATCAAGGGACTTCCCCACACGGCGGACAGGACTGAACGAGACTATCGACCGGCGACGGTTCGTGCAACCCGGGCGTGTCGCGCACGTGCCCGCTGGTGGCCGGAGGCGAAGGGGGACTTCGTCAGAAGCTGGCCAGTCCCTTGCCGATCACCTGCGCGCCCAGCACGAGGAGGACGACCGTCATGATCGCCGCGTTGTGCTCGGCGAGCCAGACGCGCACGCTGGCGAGGACGCTCGCCGCCTTCTTCGGGGCGAAGACAGCGAGGAGCACCGGTATGGCGACGGTCAGCGCTGCGATGACGGTGAAGAGTCCGATCGTCGCGAGCTGACCTCCGATCGCCAACTCCGCGGCACGCCCGATCACGGTGCCCGCCGCGGCGGCCATCAGCAGGTTCTTCGGATTGACCGCGGCCAGCGCGAAGCCCAGCGCGAGCGCCGCCATGGGGCGCATCGCGTCGATCTTGGACATCCACGCCGGAAGCTCCGCTTCCTCGCCCGGCTTCGGCCGGGACTTCCACTGCCGCACTCCGAGCAGCACGAGGAGTGCACCGAGAACAAGCTGAATCACGGCAATCACCGGACGTGATCCCCCGGAGGAGTCCGGCTCCGGGATGACGCCCGCAAGCAGAGTGAACACGGTCGTCGCCGCGGAGACGCCGATGACCCAGCCGAGCAGGAATCCGACCCCGAGCTGTCGTGCGCGCGGCGACATCAGCATGAGGATCACGGCGATGATCGGCAGGGGGCTGATCGCGATCGCAACAGCGTTCGGCAGCACGCTGCCAAGGGATTCCAGCATTCGATTTCTCCTTGCTGCGCGGGTGCTTCACACCCGGATGGACTCAGGACGAGAGCAGCTGCTGCTTCGCGAGGGCGAACTCTTCGGCGGACAGAAGTCCCTGCTGGTGCAGCTCGCCGAGCTGCTGCAGGCGGGCGACGACATCGTTCACCGGTGCCGGTGCCGGTGCCGGAGCGACCGGAGCGACCGGAGCGGATGCGGCCGCAGCCTGCGCGTAGGCGGCTGCCTGCTGCTGCTCCATCGCCTGGTGCTCAGCCGCACGCGCGTGCTGACGCTGGGCGACGGCGCCGCTCACGGCGGTCGCGGTGCCGGCGACGACGGCCGTGCGGGCCGCCATCCCGAGGAGGCCGGGACGACCGGCGCGTCGGAGGATGGGCATCTCAGACCTCTTCCTGAGCAGGGGCGCCCAGAGCGAGGGCGACCAGTTCGTTGACGACGGGCGCGGGGATGCGCTCGGCACGGACGACGCGTCCCCCTGCGTCGGCGACGCGGGAGGCGAGCGTTCTCGCCCAACGCATCTCGAGGGCCAGAATGGCGACGCCGGATCCGGCCGGGGTCTCGGCGATCGCCTCTGCGATGTCGTCCTCGCCGATGACGCCCTCGAGGTCCATCACGAGTTCCGAGATCACACCGCTGGCGCTCTCGCGCATCTCGGTGATCTGCACGGAGTCGTCTGAGCGCCGCACAGCGATGACGAGGTCGAGCACACGCACCGTGTCGGAGACGGCGAGGTCGGCGACGGCGGCGAGCACACCCGCATCCGGGGCGTCGCCGTCGAATTCGACGACGAAGACCTCGACGGGGCCGAAGGCGAACTCCGCAGACATCGTCAGCGACCTCCGATGGTCGGGAACGTCCATGAGCCGTCGAGGATCTCGGGACGCGGACGATACAGGCGGACGAGGTAGTTCCAGCCCTCCATGATCGGCAGGGTGTTCGGGCGGTGGGGGTCGCCGCCGAAGCGCACGGTCACCGTCCCGTCCTCGTTGTGGGCGGCGGTGATGTTGTTGATGCTGTAGGCGTTCGTGGAGTTGGGCTCGAGGTACCCCTCTGCGTTGTAGAGGGTGATCGACCAGAAGCCGTCGACGGGCACGTCGCCGACGACGAGCTCGTACTCGCCGACGGGCAGCTCAGGATTGACGTTGATGTAGGACGCCTCTTCGACAGGAAGACCGCCCCATGCCGAGGCCGTGCCGAGCAGGTGGCGGATCGGATCGACGTCTTCCTTTCGCCCGAAGCATCCCTCCATGCCGCCCAGGCCCTTGGCGAGCTCGATGAGGGCGGCACGGGTCGCCGTGAAGGAGGTCTCCTCCCAGACCGTCGGCGTGAAGATCGTTCCGCCCGCCGAGGTGGCTGCGAACTGCCGCTGGAGCTCGTTGACCGTCGCGATGTCGTCGGGGTTCTCGGGGTCGACCAGGATGCGGCCTGCGGCGAGGACGAAGTCGCTGCCGACCTCTTCCGCGGTCAGCTCGTAGGTCCCGCCGCTGTGCAGCACGCGGGGGATGTAGTGATCCTGGCTGACGAGCATGACCGACACGTACCGATCTCCGGCATCGGGGATCGTGATCGTGGCCCCGCGCGAGACATCCAGGATGATGGCGCTGTAGAGGGTGTCGCGGTTCATGCGGATCACCGTCTGCTGGTCGACCGGCGTCGGTGAGAAGTAGTGATTCCACGTGTTCGGTGCGGGTGCTGCGGCGGCGATGCCGGCGAACATCCGGTCACTCTCCGCGCGAACGAAGTTCGCGAACGTGACGGGGATCGGTGCGGTCGTCATGGGGATGCCCTTTCTGCACAGGTCCTGCCATCCTCGCCGGGAGAACGCGCGGGCGCATCATCCTCTGCGGATGATTTCTCGGCGCTGACCCTGTCGAGCAGGCCGGTACTCGCGAGAGGATCGGAACGATCCGGAACGACGAAGGGAAGACGATGACCGAGGTGACGATCGGCTCTGTGCTGGGGGATGCGGAAGCACCGGTGCGCCTGGACGCCCGCCGGTTCAACCGGCACACGTTCTGGTGCGGGCAGAGCGGCAGCGGAAAGACCTACGCGCTCGGCGTCGTTTTGGAGCAGTTGCTGCTGCACACGGAACTGCCGATCCTGATCCTCGATCCCAACGCCGACTTCGTGCACCTCCCCGAGGCGCGGGAGACCGCGAGTGCCGAGGATGCGCAGCGTCTGGCAGAGACCGACATCCGCGTCTTCCGCTCGTCTGCGGGTGTGGGCGAGCCCCTGCACGTGCGTTATCTGGATCTGTCCACGGCGTCCAAGGCGGCGCTGCTGCAGCTTGATCCGATCGCGGATGCAGACGAGTACAACGTCCTCCTGCATTCGGACGAGCGCGCAGAGACTTTCAGTGCCGCGGAGATGCTGGCGCGACTGCGCGGGTCCGGTGATCCGGGACAGGTTCGTCTGGCCAACCGCATCGATAATCTGGAGGTACTCCGCTGGGATCTCTGGTCGCGCGGCGAATCCTCCGTCGTGGATGTGATCGATGAGCGCCCGCGGGGAACAGTTCTCGACCTCGGCGGATTCACGCACCCCGCGGAATCCAAGGTCGCGGCTCTGGCTGTGCTCGAGCATCTGTGGGCGCGGCGAGAGGAGCGGCGACCGATCCTGATCGTGATCGATGAGGCGCACAATCTCTGCTCCCCTCATCCGCGCACCGATGTCGAACGCGCTCTGACGGAGCAGCTCGTGCAGATCGCCGCGGAGGGGCGCAAGTTCGGGTTGTGGCTGCTGCTGTCGACGCAGCGTCCGACGAAGATCCACCCGAACGTGCTGTCGCAGTGCGACAACCTCGGACTCATGCGCGTCAATGCCCCGCGCGACCTGCTGGAGCTCTCGGAGGTGTTCGGGTTCGCCGGGGAGGAGGAGGTGCGGCGCTCCGCGAGCTTCGGCCTCGGGCAGGCGCTCTTCGCGGGAGGGTTCGTCGCCGAACCGACCTTCGTGCAGATGGGGGAGCGCGTGACGGAGGAGGGCGGCGGCGACGTGCGTGTGCCGCTGCGGGGCACGCCGTCGGCCTGACCGCTCAGGTGCGGAAGCGGATGGCCTCGCGGCGGTTCGCGACGCCGAGCTTTCGGTAGATCGCGCGTTGGTGCGTGCGAATCGTGTTCACGGAGACGAACAGCGCCTGGGCGATCTCCTCGGCTGTCATGGTCGTGCACAGATAGCCGAAGATCTCGCGCTCGCGCGCCGAGAGCGGCAGGCCGACAGCAGCGCCGTCGGGCGCGGCGGCATCGAAGGCGGTGATTCGCGCCGCGATGAATGCTCCGTGGGCGGTCCCTGCCGCTGCGTGATCGGCGAGAAGGGCTCGGTACCGGGCGTCGCGTTTCGTGAAAGGCTGCAGGATCCCCTCGGGGATGGCGGCGTCGAGTGCTCGCTCGAACAGTCTCCGACTCTGCGTCGCATCGCCCTGCTCATGAGCGATGAGCGCGGATGTGAGGTACCCGGAGGAGGCCACGAGTGAGACCCGGCGTGCCTGCGGTGAGATCCGGGCGAGGACGCGGATGGCTTCGGCGGAGCGCCCGGCGTTGCGGAGCACTTCTGCGGCGATGACGCTGACGAGGGGGACGTCATCCATGTCGGTGATCGTTGCCAGCATCGCAAGGGCGCGCTCGTGATCTCCGCTCGCGGAGAGCAGCCGCGCGTCGGCGATGGCCCGGTACGTGGGCCAGGGAAGTCCGTGCACGCGCTGCGCGCTGATGCCGTCGAGCTGGGCCCGGGCGGCCTCCCACTCGTCGGGGTTCCCGTCCTCGGCCGCGCTGAGCGCCGTGTAGACGCGGGCGAGCGCCGCGTAGGACGCATCGTGACCGCCCTGCGCGAGGAGGGCACGGAACGCAGCGCGTGCGTCTCCTGTCCGCCCCTGCCAGTAGTCGACGAAGCCTCTCGCGAAAAGGGCGATCCCACCGTCGTAGTGGAACCAGTCCTCCGCATGATCGGCGGCGTCGTCGACATCGTCGAGCAGGCGACGAGCATGCTCGAGGCGCCCGCCGTAGCTCAGGGCGAAGGCGAGGTTGCCACGGGCTCGTCGGGCAAGGATCGGACGTGCGGCGGCATCGGCTTCGAGAACGGCCGACTGCAGCAGTCGTACAGCCGACGGCGGGTCGCGCCGAAGGCGCAGCTCCACCCATCCGAGCAGGAACACCCGATACGCGTTCAGAGACGGATCGGATGACGCGTGCGTCATCACGGTCCGTGCGCGATCGGCGGCCGACGCGAGGACAGTGGGATCATCGGTGAGGAACAGGGCGGCGAAGGCCTCTGTCGCGACGAAGTTCGGGTCTGACCCTCCCGTCGCCGTCGCCTGTGCGTGCAGCAGCGTCGCGCCGGTCGCGTCATCGAGCAGGTTGAGGCACGCGGCACGGATCACGAGGAGTTCGGGGTGGTTGCGCAGCTCAGGCGAGAGCCGCAGGCATTGCGCGTTGAGCTGTCTCGCGCCGGACTCGGTGATCACGCGCAGCCACATCGTGCGGATGATGTCGACGGCCACGTCATCCGCACCGGCGCGGAGGGCATGCGTGATCGCCTCCGCGGGGGAGTGCGGTGCGAGCCAGCGCGCTGCGAGCGTCTCCAGGGCGCGACGACGCACGCCGTTCGAGCGCGCCAGGATGTCACGGCAGCGAGTCGCGAACTCTTCGTTCCAGCGGAAGAGCGCGTTCCCTTCGGCATCCCGGTATCGCGTGAGGAAGAGTCCGTGCGCGATGCACTCCTCCAGGAAGCGCTCGCTGTCTGCTTCGCCCGTCAGCGCGTGCGCCAGCGCGGGTGTAAGCAGTGAGCAGGTGGTGGCGGAGAGGACGAACTCGGCGAGTGCGGGCGGAAGGCGTCCGAGGACGTGATCTGCGATGTAGTCGGTCAGCAGAGCCGCGTGTTCGGGCTCGGGAAACAGCTGTCCGCTCGTCGCTCCGTGGCTGTCTTGTGCGTGTGCGGTCAGCCGGTGCAGGCGCGCAGCGATGGGCCATCCGCTGCTCGACGCGATCAGCGCGCTCGCCTCGGCTTCGGTGATGTCGGCGTCCCAGTGGGCGTACTCCGCCATGACCTCCTCGACGGTGACCGCGAGGTCACCGGCGGAGAGCGCCGTCGCGCGGCGACTTGCCACGGCGCCGGCGAACCAGGTGAGGAGCACGGGGGCCCCGGCCGCGATGATGCGCACTCTTCCGTCGGTGCGCGCGATGAGGGTGTGGAGAACACGGGGTGTGAGTGTGGCACCCGCATGGTGGGCATCGTCGATCACGAGCGTCACCGGTGCGCCGAGATCGTCGACCACGGCGATCAGCCGTTGCCAGGCATCCGCGGACGGCGCGGAGCCGGACGAGGAGAGCGCGATTCCGTCGAGCTGGAGCAGGGCGCTCCAGATGCCAGTGAGGAGATGCTCCTCATCCATGTCGTCATGGGCGGTGAGCGTGAGCCATGCCGTGTGTGCGGTGCTCCGCGGCGCCCAGGCGGAGAGGAGCGTCGTCTTGTCGTAGCCGGAGGGGGCGGCGAGCAGCGTCAGCGGGTAGTCCCGCACTGCGGCGTCGAGGTGGGCGAGCAGACGCGGCCGCGCGGGCGCGGTCATCGCCGACTCCGGCGGCGACATCAGAATCCACGGCGAGGCCCCCCGAACCCGCATCGACTGCTCCCTCACAGGGCAGATTCTAGTGAGCGGGCGTCGCGAGGGGGCGCATCGTCGGCGATCGATCGGCCGCAGCCACGGTCATCCTCTCCGGATGAGATCGGCGACTGGCCCTTCCGGGAGGCCGGACGATGAGCCATGGTGAGAAGCGCGCTCCGTCCCTGGGTGCCAGAAGGAGGATGATCGATGCGGCGACCGCTCGCGGGGCTGACCCGCCACAATGTCCTGCGTGAGGCGCTCTCCGGCGTGACTCTGCTGGCGATCTCGGTGCCGCTGAACATCGGCTACGCCCAGATCGCGGGACTTCCTGTGACCGCAGGACTCTACGCACTCGTCGTGCCGACGCTCGTCTACGCGCTTCTCGTCTCGTCCCGGCAACTGGTGGCCTCACCGGACGCGGCCGCCGCGGCACTCGTCTTCTCGTCTCTCACGGGCCTCGGCATCGCCGGAGCGGACTTCCCGACGATGGCGGCCGCGCAGGCGATCATCTGCGGGCTCGCCCTGTTGTTCGCGTCCTGGCTGAAGCTCGGCTTCCTCGCCAACTTCCTGTCGAAGCCGATCCTCGTGGGGTTCGTCGCGGGGCTCGCGCTCGAAGTCCTGCTCAGTCAGATCGCGAAGATGCTCGGCATCAGCCTCGAGAGCGGTGGCGAGTTCTTCGAGAACATCGCGTCGCTCATCACTCGTCTGGGCGAGACATCCGCGCTTTCGGCGGTGATGGCACTCGCGGCCCTCGCCCTGCTGCTGGCGGGAAGACGGTTCGCGCCGAAGATTCCCGCAGCGCTCGTCGTGCTCATCGTCGCAACCGTCGTCACGGTCGCCTTCGGGCTGGACGAGCGCGGGGTGGCCGTGCTGGGCTCGGTGCCGGCGGGACCGCCCCGGTTCGACCTGCCCTCGCTCTCGCTCTCGCAGTGGATGGCAATCATCCCCTCTGCGCTGGCGCTCGCGCTGATCACGATGGCGGAGGGAGTGCTCGTGTCGCGCTCGTACGCCGATCTGCGCGGCTACCGGGTCAACGCTGATCGCGACCTTGCCGCATTCGGCGCAGCGAACGTCGCCGCCGGACTGTCCCTCTCGTTCGCCGTGGGCTCTTCGACCTCGCGGACCGCGGCGATGGATCAGCTCGGCTCGCGCACGCAGCTGCCCAGCATCGTCCTTGCGCTCGGATCTCTGCTCCTGCTGCTCTTCGGGACGGGCCTGCTCGAGGGGATTCCCTCCCCGGTGATCGGGGCGGTCGTGGCGGTCGCCGTGATCCGGCTCCTCGGCGTCGCGGAGCTGCGCCAGATCGCAAGGCAGTCCCGATATGAGGCAGCGATCGGCGGCGCGTGCGTGCTGGGCGTGCTGATCCTCGGCCCGATCGGCGGGCTGCTGCTGGCGTTCGTCCTCTCACTCGTCAACCTCGTGCGTCGTGCGGCGCATCCGGAGGTGGGGGCACTCTCGATCCCCGCGGATCCGGATGCTTCGCTCACGGACGTCACCGAGGACGCGCAGCCGGATGAGGCAGGAACTCTCGTCGTCCGTTTCGCGGCTCCGCTGTTCTTCGGGAACGGCGCCACCCTCGCCGGATACCTTGACGACGCCACCCGAGACAGCGATGGCCGTATCCGCACCGTCGTTCTCGATGCCGAGGCCATCACGGATGTCGACGTGACCGGGGCTGCGGCGCTGCGTCGGGCGATGGACGCGCTCGAGGCCAGGGGTATCGGGTTCAGCCTGTCGCGACTTCGGCCAGAGCTCCGCGCGCGGTTCGCTCGATTCGGGCTGCTGGATGAGGGCGTGGGGGAGTTCGCCACGACCCGTGAGGCCGTTCGGGTGCTGCGCGAGCGGTACGGGCCGCCCAGAGACAGCTGACTCCGCCACGCGACGGATGCGTGCATGCCCAACCGGCTCTAGCGTGGACGTATGGCACGCGATGAGATGAGCAGACACGAGGCGAAGCAGCGCATGAGCTGGGGCGTGGGCATCGCGCTCGGCATGGGCGTCGGAGTCGCCATGGGCGTCGCCACGAAAAACATGGGGGTCGGCATCGGAGTGGGCATCGCGATCGGTCTCGTCTTCGCGATCGCGGTCAACGGGGCACCGCGCCGGCCGAAGGCGCAGCCGGGAGATGCGACACCGTCTGATGACGCGCCGTCTGATGACGCGCCGTCGGATGACGCGACGCCGTCGGATGCCGCGCCGTCGGATGCTCCGCCGAGGACGGAGAATTCCGACTCAGACCGGTAAGTCCTCCGGGCGATCCCGCCATTTCGTGAGGAACACGTGCACGTCGTCGAGTTCATCTTCGGAGATGCTGTGAGTGAGCCCGGGGTAGACCCGACCCGAGAGCTCGCTGTGGTCGGGAAGCCACTGCGCCGTGTGCGCGATGAGCGCCGCCGGGATGACGTCGTCGTGTGAACCGCGCCCCCAGAAGACGGCGGGCTTCCGCTCCCGCAGTGCGGCGTCGCCGTCGAGGGCGCCAGGCGTCGCGTACCCGCTCAGCGCGACGACCGCGCCGAAGCGCTCGGGGGCCAGTCGCAACGCCTGCAACGACACCGCGGCGCCCTGTGAGAATCCCAGCAGGGCGACGCGCGACGCATCCGGAGCCTCGGCATCGAGCCAGTCGAGAACCGCCTGCGCAGCTGCCGTGACATCGGATGACGAACGACCGTTCAAGCCTTCGATCGGGTACCAGGAGCGCCCGGGCATGGGCCACGGCGGGGTCAGCGGAGCGGCGACGGATGCCACGGCGATGTCGGACGGGAGGTATCGGACGAGCCCGAACAGGTCGTTCTCATCGGCCCCGTATCCATGCAGGAGCACGAGCAGCGGAGCATCCGGGCCGCGGCCCGACCATCGGGTCGCCGACGCATCGAGCACAAGTGGAACAGTCACGATCCCATCCTGCCAGCGGCTGCCGACATCGACGTTCTCACAGAGTTTCTGCGCCCGCTCCTGTGTTCGTGGGCTTGCCCTGGTAGAACTGACACATGGCGGTACGCACACCAGATCCCGATCCGTCCGACTCCGGCGACGAGCTTCCCGAGTTCGGCAGCGACGGCGTCTCCGACGCCAGCAACCCGGGTTGGCTCAGCGAGTTCGAGCTCGCCGAGGCCCGTCGACGACTGCCCATGCTGTACGTCGAGGCCGTCCCGGTGCGCACGGACGGATCCGGGCAGGTGACCGATATCGGCATCCTGCTGCGGGCGACCCCGTTGGGTGAGATGAAGCGGACGATCGTGTCGGGGCGCGTGCGATTCGGTGAGACCGTGCGTGATGCGCTCTTCCGCCACCTCGAGAACGACCTCGGACCGATGGCCTTCCCGCTGCTTCCGGCATCGCCCGCCCCGTTCACGGTCGCCGAGTATTTCCCGCTTCCCGGAGTCAGCGCGTTCCACGACGACCGCCAGCACGCGGTGTCACTCGCGTTCATCGTGCCGGTCACCGGCACCTGCGAGCCACGGCAGGACGCGCTCGAGGTCACCTGGTTCTCGCCGGAGGAAGCGGTGTCGGATGCGCTCGCCGCAGAGATGGAGGGCGGCCGCGGTGCGCTCGTGCGTCAGGCGGTCGCGCACCTCGGCCTCATCCGCTGACAGCGGACGTCGCGACGCTCAGGCCGTGAGGCGCGCCACTTCGGCGACGAGCGCATCGATGTCGGACTCCTGCGTGTCGAAGCTGCACATCCAGCGCACCTCGTTGCGTGCGGCATCCCAGTCGTAGAAGCGGAACTTCTCGCGCAGCGCATCCGCGACGCCGTCGGGGAGTGTGGCGAAGACGCCGTTGGACTGCGTGGCCTGCGTGAAGCCGACGCCGTTGATCGTGCCGGCGGCGATGCCCTCTTCGAGCTCGCGGCGCAGGCGTGCGGCCATGGCATTCGCGTGGCTCGCGTTGCGCAGCCAGAGGTCGCCCTCGAGCAGAGCGATGAGCTGGGCCGAGACGAAGCGCATCTTCGACGCGAGCTGCATGTTGAACTTGCGCGAGTAGCGCAGACCGTCGGATGCCTCGGGATTGAGGACCACGATCGCCTCGCCGAGCATCGCGCCGTTCTTCGTGCCGCCGTAGCTGAGAACGTCGACGCCCGCGTCGGTGGTGACGGCGCGCAGCGGCAGGTCGAGCGCGGCGGCGGCGTTGGAGAGGCGCGCACCGTCGAGGTGCAGCTTCATGCCCCGCTCGTGCGCGTGATCCGCCAGGGCGCGGATCTCATCGACCGTGTAGAGAGTGCCGAGTTCGGTGGACTGCGTGATCGAGACGACGAGCGGCTGAGCGCGGTGCTCGTCGCCCCAGCCCCAGGCCTCCTGATCGACGAGCTCGGGCGTGAGCTTGCCGTCATCAGTGGGAACGTTGAGAATCTTGAAGGCGCCGATGCGCTCGGGGGCGCCGCCCTCGTCGACGTTGATGTGTGCGGTGGACGCGGCGATCACCGCGCCCCAGCGGGGGAGCATCGACTGAATGCCGGTGACATTGGCCCCGGTGCCGTTGAAGACGGGGAAGGCCTCGGCGTCCTCGCCGAAGTGCTGCTGGAAGACCTCCTGCAGTCGGGCCGTGTAGACGTCGCCGCCGTAAGCGCCCTGGTGGCCGTCATTGGCCGCCGCGATCGCCGCGAGCACCTCGGGGTGGATGCCGGAGTAGTTGTCTGATGCGAAGCCTCGTAGGCCGCTGTCATGCAGTGGGGTCACCAGATCAGCCTAGTTCGGGATGCTGACATCCGGCCTCGTTCGCCGTGCGCGGCATCCGCCACTATCCAATGTCCGAACCCCGAACTACCCTTTTCCTGTGAACCAGGACGCACCGCATCCGTCCGCAGGTGAGGCTTCGCTTCCCCCTGCGGTGTCCACAGGCACGCACTCGATGCGCAGCTTCATCCAGGTGCTCATCAACACGGCGGTCGCCAACCTGACGACGAGCTTCCTCTGGTTCGGTCTGACGTTCTGGGTGTACCTCGAGACCGAGAACGTGATGGCGACCGGCATCGTCGGCGGTGCCTACATGCTGCTGATCGCGCTCTTCGCGATGGTGTTCGGCACCTTCGTCGATCGCCATCGCAAGCGGGCCGTCTTCGTACTGTCGAGTGCGGTGACGGCCGTCGCGTTCGTGCTCGCACTGCTGCTGTACTTCTGGCAGCCCGAATCTGCACTCCTCGATTTCGGCGGTCCGTGGTTCTGGCTGTTCGCGGGTGTCATCCTGCTCGGGGCGGTCGTCGAGCAGATGCGCAACATCGCCCTGTCGACGACGGTCACGCTGCTGGTTCCCGTCGAACGTCATGCGAACGCGAACGGGCTGGTCGGCACGGTGCAGGGCGTCGCCTTCATCGCGACGAGTGTGTTCAGCGGTCTCTCGATCGGCTTCCTGGGGATGCAGGGCACGCTTCTCATCGCGGTCGCGCTCACGGTGGTCTCGCTCGTGCACATCCTGTTCGTACAGATCCCCGAGAAGTCGCCGGAGGTCGATCCGGACGCTCCGTCCGCTCTGGACTTCCGAGGAAGCGTCTCTGCGATCCGTGCTGTGCCGGGCCTCTTCGTGCTGCTGTTCTTCGCGATGTTCAACAACTTCATCGGCGGCGTGTACATGGCGCTCATGGACCCCTACGGTCTTGAGCTCATGCCCGTGCAGTGGTGGGGAATCGTGTTCGGGGTCGCGTCGACAGGTTTCGTGATCGGCGGCATCGTGGTCGCCGCTCGCGGACTCGGACGCAATCCGATCCGCACGATGCTCTCACTCGTGATGGTCATGGGCGTGCTGGGCGCGCTTTTCACGATCCGTGACTGGTGGTGGGTCTACGCCCTCGGCATCTGGGTGTACATGATGCTGATCCCCGCAATCGAGGCGGCCGAGCAGACCGTGATCCAGAAGGCGGTTCCCTACGAGCGTCAGGGGCGCGTATTCGGTCTCGCATCCGCGATGGAGGCGTCCGCTGCGCCCGTCACGGCCTTCCTGATCGCGCCGCTCGCGCAGTACGTGATCATCCCGCATGTGGAGTCTCCTGCGGGAGTCGCCCAGTGGTCCTGGCTGGTCGGCGAGGGCGACGCCCGCGGTATCGCGGTCATCTTCTTCTTCGCTGGACTGGCGACGATCGCGCTGGGCGCGATCGCCTTCACGACGAAGGCGTATCGACGCTTGAGTGCACTGTTCGTGGAAGAGAAGCAGGCGGATTCCCAGCATGAGGGTCGCCCGGTGGGCTCACCCGAGCCGGTCGCTACCCACTCCGTTCAGGCCGCGGACGAGGACGGTCCCGATATATTGTCCAGGTGAAGATTCGATACGTAACCGCTCTTGCACTCGGCTCCCTGCTGGTTCTGACGGGCTGCGCCGCTCAGGCGCCGCAGCGCCCCGCAGATCCAGACGGGGCTACCGATGCCGTCGCCGCTTCCGAGGGCGATGCGACCTCCGGGGCATCCGCCCTGGCATCGATCACCAGTTGCGACCAGGTCGCAGATGCCGTCGCCCCGTTCATCGAGAACCTCGTTCCCATGGAAGACAACGCCGTCGACGAGTGGGGTGTGACCTGCTCGTGGGAGGCTGCGGAAGACGAGACCGACTTCGCCAACAACCGTTCCGTCGAGGTGGGCATCGCTCCCAACGAGTCCGGCACGCCGATGCCAGATCCGTCGCTCGTCACGGCGATGGACGGCGGGGCGCTCATCGAAGACGCCTGGGTGTCCGACAACGACGGCGTCGCCTTCTCGCTGACCATGGGCATCGCCGTCGCCGGGGTTACCGCGACGACGGTCTGGTTCCCCGGCTTCCAGGCGAACATCACCGGCGGCACCTGGGGCGACTACCCGGCGCTGGACGGCCCCGCCGCCGTCCAGATCGTGAAGACCCTGCTCCCGAACCCCTAGTCCGCGAGTGTGCCCCTCCACTGTCAGAGGGGCACACTCCGCATCATTGTCAGCTGCTGCGGCGGATCGCCCGCACGCCGACGATGAGGCCCACGGCCGCGACCGCCACTGCCGCGAGCCATCCCCACAGCACCGTGATGTCGGCGAGGTCTCCTGCGAACAGTGCGCGTTCGGCCTGCACGATCCAGTTGACCGGATTGACGGCGGCGACTCCGCGCATCCACTCAGGCGCGGCGTCCAGAGGCAGCAGCATCCCCGAGAGGATCAGCAAGGGGAAGATCAGCATCTGCTGCACGCCCCAGAACAGCCATTCGCGCTCTTTCGAGGCGATCGCCAGCGCGTAGGACAGTGAGCCGAGCCCGATGCCGAACACCGCCAGCAGCGCCAGGCCGATCACGAGTCCGAGCGGGTTGACCGCGAATCCGAATGTCCAGGCGATCGCCACGATCACGAGTGCCTGGATCACGATCGGCGCGACCTCCTTGAGCGCACGACCCGTGAGCAGCGAGGAGCGGGCGAGAGGGGCGACCAGCGTGCGCTCGTGCGAGCCGGTCATCATCTCGTACTGCAGGTTCGAGCCCGTGGCACCGGTGCCGAAGAGCACGATCATGACGAGCACCCCGGGGACGAACCAGGCGAGGGTCTCCGCGGGCGGCTCTCCTGAGCTTCCGATCAGCAGCGGTCCGAAAAGCCCCAGGAAGACGAGCGGCTGCAGAAGGCTGAAGATCATCGTGAACGGATCGCGCAGCACCGGCTTGAGCTCGCGGGTGAGGACGTTCCTGGTATCGCGCAGCAGGTGCGGACGCACGAGCGTGTCGGGGGTGGTCATGAGCGGACTCCTGTCTCGGTGATGGCAGCGGGGACGGTGATGGTCGTGGCGTCGGATGCCGAATCGACGGGCGCGGCATCGCCGCCCTCGCCCGCCTCCCGCAGCGTGCGTCCAGTGAGGGCGAGGAAGACGTCATCGAGAGTCGGCGGAACGCCGGTCGCGCGAACGACGCGGACATCCGCGGCATCCAGTTCCCGCAGCACGACGGGCAGCAGACGGGCTCCGTCCTGCGCCGTCAGCGACAATGACGTCCCGTCGATCGTGATCTCGCCAGGGGTGAGGCGGCTCACGATGGTGTGTGCGTGCGCGGCCTCCGCCGCATCCGCGAAGCCGAACGTCAGCACGTCGCCGGCGAGCTGCGCCTTCAGCGCTGCGGCGTCGTCGTCGGCGATGATGCGGCCGCGATCCATGACCATGACTCGTTCGGCGTAGCGGTCGGCCTCTTCGAGATAGTGCGTCGTGAGGAACACGGTCGTGCCGTGTTGCGCGCGCAGCGTGAGGATGTGCTCCCACAGGTTGGCGCGGCTCTGCGGGTCGAGGCCTGTCGAGGGCTCGTCGAGGAAGAGCAGGGGAGGAGCGTGCATGAGTCCCAGCGCCACGTCGAGTCGTCGCTTCTGCCCTCCGCTCAACTGCTGCACCGATCGCGTCGCGAACGATCCGAGATCCAGGGACTCGATGAGCTCGTTCGCGCGGCGAATGCTGTCGCGTTTCGACATTCCGTAGAACGCGCCCTGGCTGAGCAGTTCATCTCGCACGCGCTGCGAGAAGCTTCCGCTGGTGAGCTGGCCGACATACCCGATCCGTGCGCGCACGCCCGCAGCATTCGTGCGGATGTCGTGGCCGACAACCCGTGCGGAACCGGACGTCGGCGGGATCAGCGTCGTGAGCATGCGTAGGCTCGTCGACTTCCCGGCGCCGTTCGGGCCCAGGAAGGCGACGAGCTCGCCACGTGCGGCCGTGAAGGTCAGGTCGCTTACCGCGGCGACCTGCGCCTTCTTGACGGTGAAGACCTTGCTCAGGCCTTCGGTCTCGATGATGGGTTCGTGTGTCATGCCGCGAGCGTAGAAAACGATGCGGACAGATCCTGTCCTGGATGCATGAGAATCTTGGAACATGTCCGACACCACGTCACGCGCCCTCGCACTGCTCAACCTGCTGCAGACGCACCGGCACTGGCCGGGCGGTGAGCTGGCCGCACGGCTCGGAGTCACCGAGCGCACGGTGCGCCGCGACGTGGATCGTCTGCGCGAGCTCGGTTACCGCGTCGAGTCGACGCCGGGGTCCGCGGGCGGATACCGGCTCGAAGCCGGCAGCGCGCTGCCGCCCCTTCTGCTGACGGACGATGAAGCCGTCACGATGGCGATCGGTCTGCGGGTGGCGGCGACCCAGCAGTTGTCGGGCGGAGCGGATCTCACGCTCACGGCCCTCGCGAAACTCGAGCAGGTGCTTCCCCCGGCGCTGCGCCAGCGGGTGCACGCGCTCGCCGCATCGATCCAGACAACACCGGGGATGGGGGTGGCGATCACGGTTTCCCCGGCGGTCCTCGGTGAACTTGCCCTCGCGACGCGGGACACCGAGCGCTTGCGCCTCCGCTATGTCGACGCGGAGGGGCGGGAGAGCATCCGCCGGGTCGAGCCGCACGCACTGGCTCCCGCGGGGCGCAAGTGGTTCGTGCTGTGCTGGGACCTCGATCGTGACGACTGGCGCACCTTCCGCGTGGACCGGATCGAGTCGGTCGAGCATACGCGCGTGCTGTTCAGCCGCCACGAGATCAGCGCTGAGGAGGTCGACGAGCTCATCGCCGTCGCGGCATCCTGGACGCCACAGAAGGTCGAAGCCGATGCGGTCATGGAGCTTCCGCTCGCCGAGGTGCAGGCGCAGTTCGGTCCATGGGCGCAGGGCGCGACCGCAGAGGATGTCGGGCACACGCGGTGGCCCTTCGGCGGCGCCGACTGGCGGGAGGCGATGTACGGGATGCTCTGGATCCCCGAGGGCGTGGAGTACACGACGACATTCCCCGAGCCCGAGCGTGCCGCGTTGAGAGAGGCGCTGGGGCGGATGCTGCGCGCCCTTGACGCTCCGGCTCCTCGCGATCCGCAGTCATCCGCGGACGCATTGGGATATCCCAGGCAACACACCTAGCCGCCGAAGTCACGGCCCGGTAACGTCGGGGTCATCGCGGCGATCCGGGCGGTCCCGGGCCTCAGTTCATACCTGCGGGCGTTGCGGGTTCGACTCCCGCCGTCGCGTCTACCTCGCAGTGACGGGCTCCGCTAGCCTGAGCGCATGACACGCGTCTGGCTGTCCGGATGGGAGTGGGAGTGCTGTGGCGATCCCTTCGCCGTCGGCGATTTGGTGGATTTCGGCATCCAGTCGCGTACCGTCGACGCATTCCTCATCGACGCCCTCGGAGTTGAGCTCGCAGCCACCGTGGACGCGGCGGAGTCACACCACGAAGAGGAGTACACCGATCACGTGCGCGGACGCGTCGCGGCGGTCCACGCCGTCACGCAGGATTCCATTCAACGCTGGTCGCTGCGGCGACCCGGACACGGGGCACCGCCGGATGCGGTCATGCCGCCGGACGGCGAGCAGTGGCCATTGAACGGACTGAGTCTCGGCAACGGTGTGTTCGTGGGGTCCCGACCGACCCGCTACATCTCCGAAAACGTCCCGGTCCCGAACTCGGCGGCGCTCGTCTCCGTCCGCGGTGTACGCCTCCCCGGCGAACGCGAAGACGATACGCCTGTCGATCGCACGGGCGACCCTCCGCCGGAGCGCCTCATCCGCACGCAGCCCGGATGGCTCGTCGATGTCGACGAACAGGCTGTCGCCGGGCAATAGACTGACCCGCACGGTCCCCGACGATCAGGAGCATCCATGTCCTTCCAGGCGTATCTCGACAAGGCAGAAGAGCAGACCGGTCTCACGCCGCGCCAGTTCATCGCGCTCGCGAAGGAGCAGGGGTTCGACGAGAACACGAAGTCGTCGGTCGTGCTCAACTGGCTCAAGCAGGAGCACGGCCTCGGGCACGGTCACGCGCAGGCGATGGTGCACGTGATCCTGAAGGGGCCCAAGATCAGCAGCAAGCACGTCGGCACCGGTGGCACGCACAGCGATGCCTCCGACACGCTGTGGCTCGATGGCAAGGCGAGCAACCCGAACGGCTAGCTCAGGTCGCGCACGCCGTCGTTGAGCTCGGCGGCATCCTTCGTCCAGAGGTCAAGGAAAGCCGGTGTCAGAACCGAGGCATCGAGCGCCTTCACGCGGAAGATGACGGATGCTGCGCGCAGCGGCGCTCCGGAGTCTCGGGCGGTCTTCGCGAAGCCGTGTGCGACGGCACGCGCCCACGCTTCCGCCGCGGCCTTGACCGCTGCATAGTTCGCGCCACCGGCGAGCGGACGCGCGACGGCCGTCGACGAGACGATCGCGAAGCGACCGGCATCCGATTCCTGCAGTGCCGCGTCGAAGGCGCGACTCGTCGCACGCACCGCCTCCAGCGAGGGGAGGAGCGCCGCAAAGTCGGCATCCGACTGTCCAGCCAATCCGCCGCCTCCGCGCCAGCCGCCGACAAGTGGCAGGACGCCGTCCACCTGGTCGAGGCGCTCAGCGAGCGACTGCATGTCCGAGAGCGACGTCCCATCCGCGACCTCGACCTGCGCACCGGCCGCCTGCAACGGTTCGAGGCGCTCGGCCGATCGGCCCGTCGCGACCACGCGTGCGCCGGCCGCGATCAGCGTCGTTGCAAGAGTGAGACCCGCGGCGCTCGTGGCACCGGCGAGGACGATGGTTCGTTCGCTGACAGTCATGATTCCCACCTTCGCGGATCGGAGCGGGTTCTGCGACCGCACACGGCGGGACACCCCGCACTGTGCGGCCGCAGAACCCTCGCGTCCCCAGCTGCTGCGTGCCGCGACGCGGCCGCAGCAGGTCTCTCAGTCGTCGCTGCCGCGAATGCCGGCGGTCGACTCGATGACCGGCTTCATCTTCTTGTCGAGTGCTTCGAAGAACATCGACAGAGGGAACTCGTCGTCGAGCACCGCATCCGTGTAGCCCTTCGGGGGCCCCGCGAGGACCTCGTCCGACAGGCCCCGCGCCCACACCGACGCGGGGTGCGGGGTCACCGTGGCGCGCACGAGGTCGTACGCCGCCAGCCAGTGAGCCGTCTTCGGGCGGTCGATCGAACGCCAGTACAGGTCGTCGATCGCCTCTCCCAGAGCGACGACCGCGTCGGGCACGCCGTCCCAGTCGAAGGCGAGGGCCGTGTCGGTCCAGTGCAGCACGCCGCGCTGGTGCAGCCAGGCGAAGAGCAGCTGTCCGCCGAGGCCGTCGTAGTTGCGCACGCGTGAGCCGGTGATCGCGAAGCGGAAGATGCGGTCGAAGATCACCGCGTACTGCACGAGTCCCGCGTGGTCGAGTGTCTCGCGCTCGATCTCCGTGAGGTCGTCGCGCGCGGCGAGCGCCCGCTCGATCTTCACCGATTCGCGGAACGCGGTCAGGTCGCAGCGCAGCTCCTCCAGAGAGTAGAGGAAGTACGGCATGCGCTGCTTGATCATGAACGGATCGAACGGCAGGTCGCCGCGCATGTGCGTGCGGTCGTGAATGATGTCCCACATCACGAACGTCTTCTCGGTCAGATCCTGATCGTCGAGCATCGCCGCGGCACGCTCGGGCAGGTCGAGCTTGGTGATCTCGGACGCCGCGCGCACGACCCGGCGGTACCGCGCCGCCTCCCGGTCCTGGAAGATCGCACCCCACGTGAACGTGGGAATCTCGCGCATGGCGACGGTCTCCGGAAAAAGTACGGCGGAGTTCGTGTCATATCCGGGCGTGAAATCGATCAGGCGCAGTGAGACGAAGAGCTTGTTGCCGTAGTCGCCGGCCTCAAGTTCCGCGATGAACTCCGGCCAGATGGCCTGCACGATGAGCGCCTCGACGAGCCGCTGGTTCGAGCCGTTCTGCGTGTACATCGGGAAGACCACGAGGTGGCGGATGCCATCGACGCGGTGCTGTTGCGGCTGAAATGCGACGAGCGAGTCGTAGAAGTCGGGAACGCCGAATCCTTCCGCCACCCAGCGATCGAAGTCGACGATGGATGCGTTCAGATAGGCGGAATCATGCGGAAAAGCGGGTGCCAGCGCGCGGATGCCCGCGGTGAGAGCGGCGACGAGTTCCGTCGCGGCCGGGTGCAGCGCAGCATCCGGGATCGACCCGTCTGCGCTCTGCAGGTCACGAAGGGCAACGGCGGCACTCTTGAGCTGCGCCCACGCGCTAGTGTTCTCGGCAGTGGACGCGTCTTCGACGACCTCGGGTTCGCCGATGACGGACGGTGCGACAACATTGTTCGCGGTGGTGGGGGACATCAGTGCCTCCGATCGTGAAGTCTGCAGGAAATATTCCTGCGGTTGACGTTTTCTATGGATAATCTTACGGCATGGTGGATTCTGTAGACCGGGCGATCCTCACCGAGATCTCCCGCGAGGGGCGTGCAACGCTCGCCCAGCTCGCCGACGCTGTCGGCCTGTCGATCTCCGCAGTGCAGTCACGGCTGCGACGGCTGGAGACCCGGGGCGTGATCTCCGGGTACCGGGCGATCCTCGACCCCGAGCAGGTGGGAACACCTCTCTCGGCCTTCATCGAGATCACCCCCCTCGACCCGGCCCAGCCCGACAACGCCCCCGAGCTCCTGCAGCACCTCGAAGCGATCGAGGCCTGCCACTCCATCGCCGGCGACGCCAGCTACATGCTGTTCGTGCGGGTCGCCTCGCCACGCGCTCTGGAAGAGCTCATCCGCGACATCCGCCTGGCAGCCTCCGTGAGCACCCGATCGACGGTCGTGCTGCAGACGTACTACGAGCACCGGCCGATCGTTCCGCTGGACGCGTAGGTTCGCGGTCTCCGCGCCAATAGGCTGGAGCGATACAGCGCACGGAGAGGAGCCGCATGATCACGGGCACCACGGCGAACGAGATCGCCGAGAGCGTCCGCCAGCAGATCGATGCCGGCATCCTTCATCCGGGCGACCCCCTGCCGCCGGTCCGCGCGCTCGCCGAACAGCTCAGCGTCAACCGCAACACGGTGTCCTCCGCGTACCTGGCGCTCGCGCGCGCCGGCGCCGTCATCAGCCGTGGGCGCGCAGGAACCATCGTCGCCGGAGCGCCCGTGCTCACGGAGGAGGAGGGCTTCGCGCCCGAGACGGTGCTGCGCGATCTCGGCAGCGGCAACCCCGATCCCGACCTCCTGCCCCTCCCTGTGCTCGCGGAGGTCGACCTGCGCACGCCCGCGCTCTACGGCGATGCCTTGATCGACGCGGATCTGCGTGAGTGGGCGACGGCGTGGATGCGGCAGGCGCAGCCCCGAGAGTTCGAGCTCACGGTCACGTCCGGCGCGGTGGACGCGATGGAGCGTCTGCTCGCGCAGTCGCTGACCCAGGGCGATGTGCTCGGCCTGGAAGACCCGTGCTTCCTCTCCAGCATCAACACGGTGAAGCTCGGGGGCTACCGGCCGATCGGCATCCCGCTCGACGACGAGGGCATGACCGTCGAGGGGCTTGCCGCGGCGCTCGACGCCGGCGCTCGAACGATCGTGTGCACACCGCGGGCGCACAACCCCACGGGGATCAGCCTGTCCGCGCGTCGTGCCGCGGCTCTGCGCGACCTGCTCGTGGGCGTGCCGCACGTGCTCATCATCGAGGACGACCACTACTCGCTGCTCGCGCGGACCCCGTATCACTCGATCATCCCGGAGGGGCATCCGCGCTGGGCGCTCGTGCGGTCGATGTCGAAGTTCCTCGGTCCGGACCTGCGCCTCGCGTTGCTCGCGAGCGACCCCGACACCGCGCAGCAGCTGCGCACTCGCCTGTCGCCCGGTACGACGTGGGTCAGCCGCATCCTGCAGCGGGTGGCCGTCGGGATGCTCGATCACGAGGCGACGGCCGACAATCTCGCCAAGGCGAGCGCGCACTATGCGGAGCGCAACGAGGCACTGCGGGTGCTGTTGCGAGAGCGCGGCATCGCTGAGCGCGGGGATGACGGTCTCAACGTGTGGGTCGAGTGCGGCACGGATGCGCGGGCCGTCTCGGAGTCCATGATGCGGCGCGGCTGGCTCGTCCGCACGGGAGGTGTGTTCCGCCTCGACGGTGACGAGTCCGCTCCCGAGCTGCGCATCACCGCGCACACCCTCGACGATGCCGAGATGCGCACCTTCGCCGACGACCTCGCGGCTTCGATCGCCGAAGCCCGCATCGCCGTCGCGAACCGGAGTCGGCGCTAGCCGCTCCTAGTGCCCTCACGCAACGGAGGAGTTCTCCCGGATCGGAGGAGGTCCTCGGCGTAGGACTCCTCCGATCAGGGAGTTCTCCTCCGCATACCCCGCCCCGCGCCCACACCCGCCCTCGCGCTGGCTTCTCCGCATCGGCGCCAGAACTAGGCTGGTGCCGTGGCATCCTCGAAGCGCTCCTCCCGTCCCTCGCCCGTCCGCCGTTCCGGCAACCCGGCGAAGAAGCCGATCATCGCGGCGGGCCCCGTGACCGTCGGCGACTGGATCGGCGCCGCGCGTCCTCGCACGCTGCCGCTCGCGATCGCCCCGGTGCTTATCGGCACGGGTGCCGCGATCGTCGCGACGGGAGTGTTCCACTGGGTCATCGCGCTGGCGTGCCTTGCCGTCTCGGTGCTGCTGCAGATCGGCGTGAACTTCACGAACGACTACAGCGACGGCATCCGAGGAACAGACGCGCACCGCGTCGGCCCTGCCCGCTTGACCGCTTCCGGTCGTGTGCCGGCGCGCACCGTGCTCGTCGTGGGGCTGTCGTTCTTCGCCCTGGCCGCACTCGCGGGCCTGGCGATCGTCATCCGCACGCAGCAATGGTGGATGCTGGCGGTCGGTGCCGTCGCGATCATCGCGGCGTGGTTCTACACCGGCGGCAAGCGCCCCTACGGCTATGCGGGTCTGGGGGAGCTCTTCGTCTTCGTCTTCTTCGGACTCGTCGCAACGCTCGGAACCACCTGGGTGCAGGCTTTCTCGCTGCCGCAGGAGTCGTGGGCGGGGGCGATCGCCGCGGGACTCTTCGCGTGCGCCGTGCTGCTCGCGAACAATCTGCGCGACATCGACCAGGATCGCGCCGCGGGCAAGCGCACGCTCACCGTGCGCATCGGAAAGCGTGCGACGCAGGTGCTGTTCACCGTGTTCGCGCTCGTGCCTTTCCTGATCGCCGCGTGGCTGGCACTGTTCTACCCGATCGCCTGGCTGTCGCTGCTCGTGCTTCTCGCGGTCATCCCCGCGGTCATCATCATCTGGACCGCGCGCACGGCGAAGGAGCTCATCCTCGTGCTCGCGCTCACTTCCGTCAGCTCTCTGCTCTATGCAGGGATGCTGTTCTGGGCGTTCGTCGGCTGAGGCCTACGCGGCAGGGTCTGCGCCGTCTTCCGCCTCTTCATCCGAGGCTTCGTCGCGCTGACGGTTCTGACGTCGGCGGTAGATCTCGGTGGAGGCGCCGGCGAGGGGCGCGCGCAGGAAGAGCAGCGAGATGCTGATGCCGATGAGCGCCGCGAAGAGCGCCGCCAGCCACCAGAACTCGCGGAAGATCGGGAAGAAGAACCAGAGGATCCCGAGCGGAACGAGGAAGGCGAGCAGCCGCAGCACGGAATACACAAGGAGGGGCGGAAGCTTCACCCCTCCAGTCTAGGTGGGCACATTAGCCCTCAGCTGTGCGTGGGACGGAGGGCGGATGCTGGGGGTTCGCCGCATCCGAGGTCGCGGCGCGGGAACCTGCCTAGACTGGGAAAATGGCACGTTTACTTGTCGTTGGCGGTTTCCTCGCGGCGATCTTCTGGATCTACAGCGTCGTGGACTGCGCGCTGCAGCCTGCCACACGCCACCGGGGCGTGTCGAAGGGCGTGTGGGTCGCGATCGTGCTCCTCATTCCCGTGCTCGGGGGCATTCTCTGGTTCGTCCTCGGCCGTTCGCGCCCGGGGCAGAGCCCGCGCGGTGACCTGTATGTGCCGCTCGACGACGACCCGACGCATCTGCGTCGCATCAGCGAGGCCGAACAGGACCGTCGCATCCGCCAGCTGGAGGAAGAGCTCGCTCGTCTGGACCAGGAGGGCGATGCGCCCGAGGCCGGAACAGGCACGGGCGAACGCTCGTGACGGCGACGGATGCTGCGACGCCGTCCATGTCCGCCGCAGTGGCGCTGTTCGCGGAACTCGTCGCGCAGGGCGTGGAGCACGTGGTGCTCTCACCGGGGTCGCGTTCGCAGGCGCTGGCGCTGACGGCGGTCGCGCTGGAGAAGCAGGGCCGCCTGCGGGTGCACGTGCGCATCGACGAGCGGGTGGCGGGATTCACCGCTCTCGGCCTTGCGCGCGAGACGGGAAGACCCGCGGTGGTCATCTGCACGTCGGGCACCGCGGCCGCGAACCTGCTGCCCGCCGCCATGGAGGCCTTCCACGCCGGGGTGCCGCTGCTTCTGCTCACGGCGGATCGCCCGCCCGAACTGCGGGGGATCGGTGCCAACCAGGCGACGATCCAGCCCGGCATGTTCGCCGCGTGGGTGCGGTACGAGCTCGATGCCCCTGTCCTCGGTGAGGGAGGCTTCGAGGTCTTCTCCCGCATCGCCGCACACGCCGTCGCGGCGTCGCTCGGCGCGTCGGGTATCGAGGTCGATGGGCTCTCCGGCGTCGCCGGCCCCGTGCACCTGAACCTTCCGTTCCGGGAGCCGCTGTCGGGAGCTGTCGTCACGACGTCCATCCCGGATGCCCCGCCCCCCGCGGCCGTCGAGCCCGAGGCGTTCCTCCTTACGCGCGGTCCGCGCACCGTCGTCATCGCGGGTGCAGACGCCGGCCCGGACGCGGAAGAGATCGCGCATCAGGGCGGTTGGCCGCTGATCGCCGAGGTCGTCAGCGGGGCGCGCTTCGGTCGCCACCTCGTGCACGGCTATCGTGCCCTGCTGCGAGAGCCTGTCCTGGGCGGACGCATCGAGCGGGTCGTCGTGCTGGGGCATCCCACGCTCAGCCGTGAGGTCCCCGCGCTCCTGCGCCGCACCGATGTCGAGGTCATCGCCGTCCGCTGCGGTGGTGAGGCGCTCGACTTCAACGGCGCCACGCGCGCTGTCGACGCCGTCACGGTTGAAGCCGGAGCATCCGATCGGGAATGGCTGGGGGAGTGGATGCGGGCATCCGCCGCGTCCGCCGTCGACCTGGACGCCCCGGCGCGCGACGTCGAGGGGCTGTCCTCGTTCGACCGCGCGGAACGGCTCAGCGCCGTGAAGGCAGAGCTCCAGGCCGTGCGGCGTCCCCTCGATCGTGAACTCCTCGTCGACTCGCTCTGGCGGGCCACGTGGCCGCACGACCGCCTGGTGTTCGGATCCTCGCGCCTCGTTCGTGTCGCCGATGCCGTGCTCGGCGGCAAGCGGGTGCCCGTGCACGCGAACAGGGGCCTGGCCGGGATCGACGGCACGGTCGCGACCGCGACCGGCATTGCGATCGCAAGCCAGGCCGCGGGTGGTGCGGGCGTCACGCGCGTGCTCCTCGGCGACCTCGCGTTCCTGCACGACGTGGGTGCGCTGCTGCTTCCGCCAGATGAGGCAGAACCCCGCCTGCAGGTCGTCGTCGGCAACGATGGTGGCGGAACGATCTTCGACGGACTCGAAGTCGCGGCGACCGCCGACCGCGACGACCTCGATCGTGCCTTCTACACGCCGCACACCGCCCGGCTCGAGCATCTCGCGCTGGCCTACGGGTGGGAGTATCAGCGCGTCACGACCCGATCGGCACTCGACCAGGCGCTCACCTCTCCGGTCGGAGGGCGCCAGCTGATCGAGGTCCCGCTCGCACGGTAGGCATTCCCCACAGGGCTGCACTGCGGCAGGATGTTCGCATGAGCACAGACCACTCCGGTTGGAAGGCCGCCGCATCCGAGGTTCTCCGCGTGGGGCCGGACTTCCGTCTCGGCGCGGTCGACCCAGAGACGACTCCGGGCTATGAGGGCGGCAAGGCCCGCGGGGCCGCGGATCTCGCGGGAGGGATCGGCCAGCTCAGCGAACTGCAGGAACGTCTCTTCGCCGAGAGCCGCGTCGGCGTGGCGAAGGACTCCGTGCTTCTCGTGCTCCAGGCGATGGACTCCGCAGGCAAGGGCGGCATCGTCCGTCACGTCGTCGGGGGCGTGGATCCGCAGGGAGTCCACCTGACCGCCTTCAAGGCGCCCACGGCGGAGGAGCGCGCGCACGACTTCCTCTGGCGCATCGAGAAGCGGCTTCCCGAGCACGGTTTCATCGGCGTCTTCGACCGCTCGCACTACGAGGACGTGCTCATCGGCCGGGTCCGCCAGCTCGCCCCGCCGGAGGAGATCGAACGCCGCTACGACGCCATCAACGCGTTCGAGGCCGAGATCGCGGCATCCGGAACCCGCATCATCAAGGTGATGCTGCACATCTCGCGACATGAGCAGAAGAAGCGCCTCAGTGAGCGTCTGGAACGTCCGGACAAGCACTGGAAGTACAACCCGGGCGACGTCGACGAGCGACTGCTCTGGGACGACTACATGGCGGCGTTCCAGACCGTGTTCGAGCGCACCTCCACGGCGGCGGCACCCTGGTACGTGGTACCGGCGAACTCCAAGTGGTACGCGCGTCTCGCTGTGCAGGAGCTGCTGTTGGAGACGCTCACCGCGATCGATCCGCAATGGCCCGCGGCAGACTACGACGTCGAGGCTGAGAAGAAGCGGCTCGCCGCGAGCTGACGGTGCGGATGCCTCAGGCGAGCGCGTCGACGATGGGGCGGAACTTCACGCGGGTTTCGAGCAGCTCGGATTCCGGGTCGCTGCCGGTGACGATCCCTGCGCCCGCGTAGGCCGTGACCGCGATTGGCCCGCTGCCCGTGCCGCGCACGTGTCCGCGTTCGAACTGTGCGCAGCGCAGCGCGATCGCCCACTCGCCGTTTCCGGCGGCGTCGACCCAGCCGACCGGGCCGGCGTAGCGCTCGCGGTCGAACGGCTCCAAGCGGCGGATCGCCGCGATCGCGGCCGGAGTAGGGGAGCCGGCGACGGCAGCGGTGGGATGCAGCGCGCCGACCAGATCAAGGGAGGTCGCGCCGTCCGACAACTCGCCCTCGACATCGGTCGCGAGGTGGAAGAGGTTCGGCAGCTTCAGCAGGAACGGCTGTTCACTCGACGCGAGCGCGCGCGTGTGCGGGCGCAGCTCGGTGAGCACGCTCTGCACCGCGTACTGGTGCTCATCGAGGTCCTTCTCGCTGGAGGCGAGAGCGGCGGATGCGGCGACGTCAGCGTCAGCATCCGCCCCGCGCGCCGTCGTGCCGGCCAGCACCCGCGCGGTGACCGTTCCGTTCTGCGCCGTGACGAGCGTCTCGGGGCTCGCACCCATCAGACCGTCGACCGCGAACGCCCAGGTGTCGGGGTACTCGCTCGAGAGCGCGCGGACGAGCCGGCGCAGATCAGCGCCCTCGGGAACCGTGCCGGTGAGGTCTCGTGCCAGCACGACCTTGCTGACCTCGCCCGCCGCGATCGCATCGAGTCCTGCACGGACGCTGTCTTCATAGCCCTGCGCGGTCTGCGCGCCGGGGCCGAGCGTTCCCGCCCAGTGCGGCCCGTACTCGCGAGGTTCGGCGATCGCATCGGGAACATCGTCGTTGCCGCGGATCGTGGTGATCCACGAGCGCCCCTGTGCGCGACCGATGATCGCGGACGGCACGATGAGGACGCTCGCGGCAGCGGATGCGTCGTCAAAGACCAGGGTGCTGAAGGCGACGAGCCCCGTGCCTGGAAGCCCGACCGGGTCGTCGATGTCGGCCTGGGCGGCGATCTGCTGCCAGCCGGACGACATGATCGCGGCGTGCGGCTCGTCGAAGCCGCCTGCGATGCGCAGGTGGGTCTGCATTCCCGCACCGACGGCGACGATGCCGTCGCCGCGACGCAGCCACGCGAGGGGGGTCGTCGGGTCGGCATAGGCGAGAAGATCTTCGACCGGATCGATCTCGCGCGTCACCACGGAAAGGCGGAAGGGCATCACCTGCCCAGCTTAGGCCGCGGGCCTGCACCGCACCGCCGAGCGGGCACTAGGCTCGCCCCGTGACTTCTTCGCTCCCGGTTCCCGGAACCCCGATGATCATGCAATGACGGAAAGACAAGTCAGAGGGTAAGCGCTCCGCTTCGAACCGGCATTTTTGCACTCGACCACCCTGGCGACAGGCCGCGACACGCCGAAATGCTGTTTCCACAGAAAATGCTCGTCGGAAGGCCTCCGTTTCACACAGCCTGTTGATGGGAGTCGTTCACGCCCTGTGGCTACAGGCGGTGACTGCCGTCTCCGGGTGGGACCGCCTGTGGAAGAAACGGTGGAGAACCTGTGGTGTACCAGTGGAGAGCGGTGGAAAACTACACGGATGTAACTACTACCCCTTGTAGTCCCGGTGGATGTCGGTCCCCATATGTAGTATTGGACCACCGGGTAGACACGGAGACGCCCCTCAGACCTTGCCGGGTCGGAGGGGCGCAAGATTCCTAGTAGGGGAATTTCTCCAAGGTACGCGCGGGAACGACGTTCACCAAACGGTTGGGCGTGTCCTACAAAATCCTTTGGAGGATTTGCAGCATGAGTACTAACAGCAACAATCAGCTCCGTTCGGGGCAGATCGCAAAACAGTCGGGTCAGTACGGGGTCGTCGGTCCTCGTGGTGGTGCAACCGGTCGGGAAGTCACCGTCACGAAGGGCGAGCCGATGCCGCCGACACCGAAGCCGAACATGGGCTTCAAGCTCGTTGACGCGACGAAGCACGGGAAGCGCTGATGGTTACCTTCCTTTTCGACACGAACGGGGAAGGTGTCGCCTTTCGGCGCACTCCCGATGACCGATTTCTCTGGGACAAGGACGGGAACTGGGTTGGGTGGTTCCCGTGGGGCGATGCCGACGCCGTGGATCAGCAGGGTAACTACCTCGGCACGGTGGTAGGTAACCGACTCCTCGCCCGAGAGAATCCGCCTTACCGTGGTTATCCGGGCTACCCGGGTTACCCGGGATACGCCGGATATCCCGGGTATCCGGGCTATGCCGGTTATGGCGGATATCGGTCTGGCTTTCGAGACGTGAGTGCCGGACGCCTGAAGGGCTAGCGAGAACGGGGCTGACAGCGCATGCTGTCAGCCCCGTTGTCATGTCGCCGGTACCCAGTCCCCGCCACCCCACGATAGATTCCACGCGTGTTGCTTTCACGTCCGAGGGGAGGTCGTCCCATCGCGCGGCGGCGCGGGATTTGTTCACGGGCGCATCGTTGTCGGCGTAGGTTTAGACCAAGGACCGCTCCCGGGCCTCAGCTAGGACCTCGCAGCGCGCAATTGCGTTGTCGATGCCCTCGACGTGATCGAGAAACTGACGGACATTTATGGCTGCGCGACCTGACGTAGGGTCTCCTGTGATCTTCCAGTGGCGCAAGTGGGACGACTCCGTGCACTGGAGGCACGAGTGCGTGTATCTCGGGTCCGATGAGTGGGGCGACTGGGTCGGTCAGCCCGTCGGCTGGCACAGCGCGCGGCCCGGGGTGGAGATGGACGCGGAGTGCCTGAACGTCACGCTGATCCCGCCGATCGGCGAGTACGCGATGACGGTGAATCGGGACCACCCTCGTGGCCTGCGCGTCTACATCGATCTGGCGTGGGATGTGCACTGGGGTGCGCCCGCCGGTGCCGAGAACGCGGATGCGGCGGCAGGGCTTCCCCTCATCACGGGAATCGACATGGATCTCGACGTCGTGCGTCGCTTCGACACGCAGGGCGCGTACCCGTCGGGAACCTACGTGGATGACCGCGACGAGTGGGAGGAGCACCAGCAGAAGTTCGGCTATCCCGAAGATGTCATCGAGGTGCTGGAGGAGCTCACCGCAGAACTCGAAGAGGCCGTGCGCGAACAGTACGAGCCGTTCGACGACGCCACTGCGGACGCTTGGCTCGACCGCCTTGAGGCGCTGAACCTGCCGCCTAGACTGGAAGCGTGACCCCCGAAAGCGAAGCCAATCGCGCCGACCTCGGCAAGGACCCTGATCGCGTCAGCAGAATGTTCGACCAGGTGGCGGCGGGGTATGACCGCACGAACTCCGCGATGACGGTCGGCAACGACGCGCTCTGGCGTGCGGCCACCACCCGCGCGGTCGCGCCGAAGCGCGGGGAGCGCATCCTCGACCTGGGGGCGGGCACGGCATCGTCGTCGGCGTCCTTCGCGGCGAGTGGCGCCGAAGTGGTGGCCGCAGATTTCTCGCCGGGCATGCTCGCCGAGGGCAAGCGTCGCCACGGGCATCTGCCTAACCTCAGCTTCGTGCAGGCGGACGCCACGAATCTTCCCTTCGAAGACAACGAGTTCGACGCGGTCTCGATGTCGTACGCGCTGCGCAACGTGCAGGATCCGAAGAAGGCCCTCAGGGAGCTGTACCGCGTGACCAAGCCCGGGGGGCGTCTCGTGATCAACGAGTTCTCGACTCCGCCCAGCGCCCTCGTGCGCGGCTTCTACCGCTTCTACAACAGCCAGGTGCTGCCCCGCGTCGCCCGGGTCGCGGGCACCAACGGCGGCGCCTATGACTACCTGAACGAGTCGATCCGCGACTGGCCCGACCAGAGGCGCCTGGCCGCATGGATTCGCGAGGCCGGATGGTCGAACGTCGCGTACCGCAACCTCTCCTTCGGGATGGTCGCGCTGCACCGTGCGACGAAGCCCGCGAAGTCCAGCGGATCCTGACCGTTCGCCCGAATCTGCCGCTCACGACAACAGATAGGCTGGAACACGTGACTTCGAGCCACTCCGCCTCGGGTTCGCGCCTCGCGAGCCGTCTTGGCTTCAGCGACCGCGTGTTCGTCGGCCCCTCCGCGCGCCGTCTGGCCCGCGAGGTCGAGGCCGGACTCGATGTCATCGAAAGTGGTCTGGCGGAAGATCTGCGCGTGGCCGATTCGTTGGCCGATGCCGCTGCTCGCTATCTGTTCGAGGCTGGCGGCAAGCGTGTGCGCCCGGTGCTCACACTTCTCGTCGCGCAGCTGGGTGACGGCAACATCGCGCCCGTCATCGACGTGGCCAAGGCGATCGAGATCACGCATCTCGGATCTCTGTACCACGACGACGTCATGGACGGCGCAGACCGCCGTCGCGGTGTGCCCTCGGCCCATGAGGTCTGGGGCAACAACGTCGCCATCCTCACGGGTGACATCCTCTTCTCCCGAGCGAGCCAGATCATGTCGCGTCTCGGAGAGCGCGCGATCCGGCTTCAGGCCGACACCTTCGAGCGTCTCGTGCTCGGACAGATGCACGAGACCATCGGCGCGCAGCCCGATGACGATCCGATCGAGTTCTACATTCAGGTGCTGGCCGACAAGACCGGCTCTCTCATCGCCGCCGCGACGCAGGCGGGGATCATCTTCTCGAACGCACCGTCCGCCTTCGAAGAGCCGCTGCGTGTGTACGGCGAGAAGGTCGGCGTCGCGTTCCAGCTGCTCGACGACGTGATCGACCTCTCGGCCGATGCCGAGAACACCGGCAAGGTCCCCGGCACCGACCTGCGCGCGGGCGTTCCGACGATGCCGTATCTGCTGTTGAAGACCGACACCGATGCGACGTCGATCGACCTGGCCGCACGGATCGACGCGGGCGTCGCTGAGATCGCCGACGGCGCAGACCCGGCGATCCTCGATGGGCCGCTCGCCGAGCTCCGAGACCACGCGGCGACGCAGCGCACCCTGGATCTGGCGCGCACGTGGACCGACGACGCGATCTCCGCGATCGCCCCCCTTCCCAACGGGCCGGTGCGCGAGGCGCTCACCCGGTTCGCACAGACTCTCGCTGATCGCAGCAGCTGAGGCGTCCCGCGGCCGGTGTGCCGCGTGTGGGCGCAGTGACGAAAGGACCTCATGACCAAGCTGAGACTCGCCATCGTCGGAGCAGGACCGGCCGGCATCTACGCCGCAGACATCCTGCTGAAGGCGGAACGCAAGTTCGACGTGTCGATCGACCTGTTCGAGCAGCTCCCTGCGCCCTACGGTCTGGTCCGCTACGGTGTCGCGCCTGATCACCCGCGGATCAAGGGCATCATCACGGCGCTGCGCGATGTGCTCGACCGCGGCGACATCCGCATCTTCGGCAACGTGCGCTTCGGCGAAGACATCACGCTCGAAGACCTGAAGAACCACTACAACGCGGTCATCTTCGCGACCGGCGCCATCCGTGACACGAGTCTCGACATCCCGGGAATCGACGCCGTCGGCTCCTACGGTGCGGCGGACTACGTGAGCTGGTTCGACGGCCACCCCGACGTGCCGCGCGAGTGGCCGCTGGATGCGGAATCGGTTGCCGTCATTGGCAACGGCAACGTCGCGCTCGACGTGGCTCGGATGCTCGCGAAGCACGCCGAAGACCTGCTGGTCACCGAGGTGCCGCAGAATGTCTACGAGGGCCTCGCCGCAAGCAAGGTCACCGACGTGCACGTCTTCGGTCGTCGCGGACCGGCGCAGGTGAAGTTCACCCCGCTTGAGCTGCGCGAGCTCGGTGAGCTGCGCGACGTCGACATGGTCGTCTACGACGAGGACTTCGACTACGACGAGGCCTCCCGCGATGCCGTCGCGAGCAACAAGCAGGTCATGGTCATCGACCGTGTGCTGCAGTCGTGGCGCAAGCGGGACTCGGTCAACAACGCCGGCGGCACCGCATCGCGTCGTCTCCACCTGCACTTCTGGGCGCGCCCGGTCGAGCTGCGCACCGACGAGGAAGGCCGCGTCGCCGCGATCGTCTACGAGCGCACGAAGCCGGATGGCGAAGGCGGTGCGGTGGGCACGGGCGAGATGCGCGAGATCGAGATCCAGGCGCTGTACCGCGCCGTCGGCTATTTCGGTTCGCCGCTGCCGGGTGTGCCCTTCGACAAGAAGCACGGTGTGATCCCGAACCGCGAGGGGCAGGTCATCGAGGCCAAGTCGAACCAGCGCGTGCCGGGGATCTACGCCACCGGTTGGATCAAGCGCGGACCGGTGGGTCTCATCGGCCACACGAAGTCCGACGCAATGGAGACGGTGCGCCACATCATCAACGACCAGGGCTCCTGGTGGCAGCCGACCGATCCTTCCGAAGAGGCGATCCCGGCGCTGCTCGCCGAGCGTGGCGTGCAGTGGACCGACCTCGACGGCTGGCACCGCCTCGACCAGCACGAGATCGCGCTGGGCGAGCCGCACGAGCGTGCGCGCGTGAAGGTCGTTCCGCGCGACGAGATGGTGCGGATCTCGCGCGGCGAGTGAGCCAGAGAGCATGACGGCGGATGCCCCAGACCGATCGGTCCGGGGCATCCGCCGTTCTCTGTGTGATCAGGGAGCGGGCGTCACCTCGACGGTGAACGTCACGCTGTCTCCGCTTTCGGAGTTGTCGAGGGTGACCTCGGTGGATCCCTCGGCCAGGGCTTTCAGCCCGGGGTTGAACTGCGCCGAGCCGTCGTCCTTTCCGGGGGTGAACTCGACGATCTTCGGGTCGGCGATGTCCGCCTCCCACGACGTGTACGTCTTGTCGTCTCCGGTGAGGTCGATGACGTTGCCGACACCGACCGTGACGGTCGTCCCATCGATCTTCGTGAGGTCGGCGATGACGGGCGCGATGACACCTGTCGAGGGTGCGGCGCAGCCGGCGAGGGCGAACGCGGAAGCCATGCCGAGGGCGAGAAGCGCGGCGGTACGGGGGCGGGTCGTGCGGGTCATAGGAACCTCCGAAGGGCAGAGACGGGGTAGTTGTGCCTGTAGCGCTCAGCGTAGGGGGAGCGGCGCACGCAGCGGCTGGGAATGCGCAGTGATCCGCGCGTGCGAAAAGGGGTGGCGGATCTGAGAGGATGGAGCCATGCGACAGTCCCGGGCCACGCGCGTCCTGCGTGGTGCTGTCGCGGCCTCGGTCGCGACGTTCGTCGCGCTGCTCTCGCACGTCGCCGGTGGCGGTCCGCTGCCCGGCCTCCTGTGGATGCTGACGCCGTGGGTCTTCTCGATCCTCATTTCGGTGATTCTCGCGGGTCGCGCGCTCTCGCTCCTGCGGTTGTCGTTCACGGTGGCTCTGAGCCAGGTGCTGTTCCACGGCATGTTCGCGCTCGGTGCCGTTCCGACATCAGGGCTCGTGGGCGTTCCGGAAGCGGCAGGCGTGCACGTGCACGGTGGGGCATTCATGCTTCCGGCGCTCGGCGCATCCGCGGCGGCGAGCCCGCTCGCCGGTGATGCCCTCATGTGGGCGATGCACGCGGTCGGCGCGATCGTCACGACGGTGGCCCTGTACCGGGGCGAGCGTGCGGTGCTGCGGCTGCTCCAGCTTGCTTCGGACCTGCTCGCGTGGGTGCAGCGGAAGCTCATCCCCGTGCAGACGGTCCTGGCGGCGGTGCTCGCACCGCGGCCGCGCGGACTCGCCGCGGCGACCGCGCTTCTGCCGGTGGCGGCGACGTCGCCTCATCTCTCGATGGTGATCCGTCGAGGCCCTCCTCTCCTCTCGGTGTGAGTTCCTTCGTGCGCCCGATTCGCGCACGCCTTCACCCATCTGTGCGCGCACGGCGCTGATCGTGCGCGCCGGGGGCGTGGTGCTGCCATGCCCCGAAAGGAGAGACATGTCTCGTATTCGTACCCTTCTGGCGGGGGCCGCATTGGCGACCGCTGTTGTTCTGGGCACAGCGCTGCCTGCTGCCGCCCATGATGATCTCGTCGGGAGCACCCCGACCGCGGGCGAGACGCTCGCGACCCCGCCCACATCGGTGACCCTGTCGTACAGCGCCGACGTGCTGACGATCGGGGCACTCGTCTCTGTCGTCGACGCGAGCGGCACGGACTGGGCCGCGGGAGAGCCCGTCATCGAGATGACCGACGTGACCACGCCGTTGAAGGACGGTATGCCCGCCGGGGCATATGAGATCCGCTGGCGCGTGGTCTCCAGCGACGGACACCCGATCTCGGGTCTGGTTCCGTTCACGGTCGAGGCATCCGAGGCCCCCGAGGTCGTGCCGTCGCCGACGCCGGAGGTCACCGCGGCAGCGACGTCGGAGCCAGAGCCGGAGGCATCCGCCGGTCCGGTCGCCGACGATGCTCAGGATTCCCTGTGGGACTCGCCGGTCGCCCGCACCATCGTGATCGCCGGTGCGGGTGCCGTCGTGGCCCTCGCGCTGTTCTTCGGCATCTCGTTCTTCCGTCGACGCCGCAAGGCCGCCGGTTCCACGGACGAGAAGCAGTGAGAGGGCGGATCACCATGAACACGACATCGCGCAGCATCCGCCTTGCCGCTCTCGCAGCCGCCGTCCTCGCCCTCAGCGCCTGCGCGCCGGCGGCACCCGCTCCCGAGTCCGCCCAGGCGGAGGTGACGATCGCCGCAGACTCCGTGACGATGGCGGACACCTGGGTCAAGGCCGTGCCCGAGGGTATGTCCGCGGCCTTCGGTGTCATCGAGAACCCGAGTGCCGTCGATGTGACGATCGTCTCGGCGACCAGTGAGGTCGCACATATGGTCGAACTGCACGAGACCGTGGAGGACGAGACCGGCCAGCACGTCATGCGCGAGAAGCAGGGCGGGTTCGTGATCCCCGCGGGCGAGCGTCTCACGCTCGAGCCCGGCGGAAACCACCTCATGCTCATGGGGCTCACCGGTCCACTCGTCGCGGGTGCGGATGTCACGCTCACGCTGACGTTCTCGGACGGATCGACGCTCGATATCACGGCGCCCGTGAAGGACTACGCCGGTGCGAACGAGAACTACGAGGGCGGGCACGGTGGCTCGGATGAGGACGCCGGTCATGATCACGGCGGCGATCACTGATGCCTGACCCAGACACTGCCAGCCCGCGGCGCGCCAGCCGACGGCAGTTTCTGCTGGGCGGTGCCGTCGCGGGCGTCGGTGCCGTCGCAGCGGTGGGGCTCGACGCGCTCGTCGCGTCGGCCCGCCCTGCGCCGGCGGTGGCGGAGCCGGCAGCATCCCCGCTGCACGGTTCCGAGACGGTGCCGTTTCACGGCATCCATCAGGCCGGAATCGCGACGGATGCTCCTGCGCACGCTCTGTTCGTCGGGCTCGACCTCCGCCCCGATGCCGACGCCGCCGCGTTGCGCCGACTCATGCGGACGCTGTCGGATGATGCGGCGCGCCTCACTCAGGGGCGGCCCGCGCTCGCCGATACCGAACCCGAGCTCGCGGTGGCGCCGGCGAAGCTGACGGTCACCTTCGGGTTCGGTCCCGGGTTCGTCGCCCGTGCACAGGGGGAGGCGCCTTCGTGGCTGCGTCCGCTGCCGGCGTTCGGCATCGACCGCCTGGAGCCCGCGTGGTCGGACGGCGATCTGCTGCTGCAGATCTGCGCCGAGGACCCGTTGGCTGCAGCGCATGCCGCGAGGATGCTGTTGAAGGATGCTCGCAGCTTCGCCCAGGTGCGGTGGTGGCAGGACGGCTTCCGCCGGGCGCACGGCACCGTCGCTCCGGGCACCACGATGCGCAACCTGTTCGGTCAGGTCGACGGCACGAGCAATCCGATCCCCGGCAGTGCGGACTTCGACCGGCTCGTGTGGGTGGCTGACGGATGGATGGCCGGAGGTACAGGGATGGTCGTGCGCCGCATCCGCATGGATCTGGACACCTGGGATGAGCTGGACCGCCCCGGACGCGAGCAGTCGGTCGGGCGCACACTCAGCACAGGAGCACCGCTGACGGGGATGCGCGAGCATGACGAACCCGATTTCACCGCGGTGAACGGGCTCGGGTTTCCGGTGATCCCGGAGTTCTCGCACGTTCGGCGTTCGCGCAGCGACGACCCGCGTCAGCGCATCTTCCGGAGGGCGTACAACTACGACGTCGCCCCGGACGGCAGGGGCGTCTCGGAGTCGGGTCTCGTCTTCGCGACGTTCCAGGCCGACATCGATGCGCAGTACGTGCCGTTGCAGCAGCGCCTCGACGAGCTCGATCTGCTCAACCAGTGGACGACGCCCATCGGCTCGGCCGTGTTCGCTATCCCCCCAGGGTGTGCGGAGGGCGGGTACGTCGGCGAGACTCTGCTCGACTGAACCAGGGGTGCGACGTCTTCGCGGCGTCGCACCCCTGCGGCTGAAGCCGCAGCACTACGCTGGCACCATGGCCGACTGGATGCCCGACGTTCTCGGAGACGAGTTCGAACAGCTGACGCTCCCGCTCGGGCAGGACGATGAGGGGGAGGTCGTCGCGACCCTCGTGCGCGCCCTGCCGCAGCGTTCGTTCTGGAAGCGTCTGCTCGAGGGGCCGCTCCCGCTCGCCGACGTCGATGTGCTCTACGTGCACGGGTGGTCCGACTACTTCTTCCAGAAGCGCCTCGCCCGTTTCTGGACGTCCCGAGGAGCCCATTTCTACGCCCTCGACCTGCGCAAGTACGGCCGCAGCCTGCGTGAGGGGCAGACGCACGGCTTCGTGACGAGCCTCACCACGTATGACGAGGACATCGCCGCGGCCCTGGCTGCGATCGGAATCGAGGTGCCGCCGAGCGACGGCGTCGAGACGACGGGGGATGCGCGTCCCGCGCGTGCGCGGCGGCTGGTGCTCCTCGGTCATTCCACGGGTGGGCTCACGCTCAGCCTCTGGGCCGACCGGCATCGCGGCGTCGCGGACGCGCTGGTGCTGAACAGCCCCTGGCTGGAGCTGCAGGTGCCCCGGTTCGCCCGCGAGACGATCGCGCCGTTCGTGGGTCTGCAGGCGCGCCGGCGTCCACTCGACAGAGCGCCGCAGATCGATCTGGGCTTCTACACCCGCGCGCAGGCGGAAGCCGCGGATCCGCTCGATCCCGTCGAGCCGGACCGGCACTGGCGTCCGGAGGTCAGCTGGGATGTGCACGCCGGGTGGCTCCATGCGATCCTCACCGGACACGCGACGGTCGATGCGGGTCTCGCGATCGACGCCCCCGTGTGCGTGCTGCTGTCTGCGCGATCCACGCTGCCGACCGCCTGGTCGGACGAGCTCACGCGAACAGACAGCGTGCTCACGGTCGACAACATCGCGCGCGCAGCCCTCAAGCTGGGATCGTCGGTGACGATCGAGCGCATTCCCGGCGCCCTGCACGACATCTTCCTCTCGCGCCATGACGCACGGGAGGACGCCTACCGGCGCCTGGATCGGTGGGTCGCCGGATGGAACGCGGTCGAGACCAGGGAGATCAAAGGTCGCCCTCGCTAGACTGGAGGCATGGCTGACTCATCTTTCGACATCGTCTCCAAGGTCGATCACCAGGAAGCGGAAAACGCCCTGAACCAGGCGCACAAGGAGGTCGAGCAGCGCTACGACTTCAAGGGCACGGGCGCATCGATCAAGTGGAGTGGTGAGCAGATCCTCATCATCGCGAACACGGAAGAGCGCGCGAAGGCGGTGCTCGACGTGTTCCAGTCGAAGCTCATCAAACGGGGCATCTCACTCAAGAGCCTCGACGCCGGCGAGCCCTTCGCCAGTGGCAAGGAGTTCCGCATCGTCTGCTCCCTGAAGGACGGCATCTCCTCGGAGAACGCGAAGAAGGTCAACAAGATCATTCGCGACGAAGGGCCCAAGGGCGTCAAGAGCCAGATTCAGGGGGATGAGCTGCGGGTGCAGTCGAAGAGCCGTGACGACCTGCAGGCGGTGATCGCGCTGCTCAAGGGCAGCGACCTCGACGTCGATCTGCAATTCGTGAACTACCGCTGAAATTCGCGGGCCTTCACGGCACCTGCTGGCCACGGCCACGGGTGCCGTTCCCCATTGAGGCCCGCTCAACATATTGGTTTGCCCCAGATCGTTCGAGGCTCTTGAGAATCGGGCGATCGGCGTGGTGTAGTTGTCCTCCTGGGCACGACGCTGGGCATGACTTGGGGGTGCAAGGACTATGGATATCGCCGAAGGAACGCCGGGCGGCAAGAAGCTCCTGGCCGACGAGGTCTTCGACCGACTCGCGCATTCGATCATCGACGGAACGCTGCAGGCGGGTGAGCGCATCCGCGATGCCGAACTCGCAGCGAGTTTCAACATGTCGCGCATGCCTATTCGTGAGGCGCTTCAGCGCCTGGAGCGCATCGGCATGGTGGTGATGTACCCGAGCCGTTTCACGCAGGTGACCGAGGTCACGCCGGAGGTGTCGGATGCTTCGCTGGAGTTCGCCGGCTACCTCTCTGGTTCGGTCGCGCACATGAGCGTGCCGAAGCTGACGAGCACGGAGCGCGAACATGCAGCGAGTCTCGTCGACGCCATGATCTCGAGCATCGGGAATGCGAAGGAGACGTCGAACGCGCGATGGGCCATGTTCGACTATCTGGGGGCCCGCACGGGCAATCCACTTGTGCGCTCGGTGCAGCTGGAGTACGGCATCGCCATGTTCCGAAACCTCAGCGAGTGGCATCTGACCGATGAGCAGTGCGCACGAATGCGCGAGGTCACCGAGGAGTTCCGTGCGGCGCTGCTCGCAGGCGACGCCGCGGCAGCGGAGCGGACGGCACGCGCCATGCATCTCGTCGATTGATGCACTCCACTTCGCTCGACTCTGATTCCGGCACGACGTGGACGCTCCACCCCGTGCGTCTTGCGGAGGGCGCGCCGGTCCTTCCGGACACGATCGGCGCAACGGTGCCCGGGGTCGTGCACACCGATCTGCTCGACGCCGCGCTCATCGTCGACCCATATCTGGGCATGAACGAGCAGGTCGATGCCTGGATCGGCCATTCCGAGTGGGCGTACCGCGCCCGGATCGCGGCTCCGGCGGATGACGCCGCCGCCGAGCACATCGAACTCGTCTTCGACGGTCTCGACACGATCGCGACCGTGAGCCTGGACGGCGTGGAACTCGGGCGCACGCGCAATCAGCACCGCACGTACCGCTTCGACGTCACGGACGCCCTGCGTGCGGCCGGCGTCGCAGGGGCCGAGCTGGAGGTGCGCTTCGATGACGTGTGGGCGCACGCCGAAGCTCTGCGCGACGAACTGGGCGATCGTCCCAACGACTACCCGACTCCGGGCAACTTCGTGCGCAAGATGGCGGCCAACTTCGGATGGGACTGGGGACCGCAGCTCGTCACCGCCGGCATCTGGCGCACCGTGCGGCTGGAGAGCTGGAGCGGTGCGCGGCTGATGAGCGTTGTGCCGCAGGTCACGGTCGACGACGAAGGCGCGGGCCTCGTGCAGGTCACCGCGGTCGTGAATGCCACGACCCCTGCTGTGCGCACCGTCCGCATCGCCGTCGGCGACCTGTTCGCAGAAGTTCCGGTGGAGACATCCGGAACCACCACGGCCACGCTCCGCGTGCCGGAGATCGAGCGCTGGTGGCCCCGCGGAATGGGCGCGCAGAGACGCTACGACCTCGATGTCACGTTGCGTGAGGCCGCAGACGTGCTCGACGTCCGCAGTCGCAAGATCGGCTTCCGCACCGTCGCGCTCGATACGACACCGGATGCCCACGGCACGCCGTTCACCTTCCTCATCAACGGCACGCCGGTGTTCATCCGCGGGGCGAACTGGATCCCCGAGGACTGCTTCCCCTCGCGGGTGACCCGTGAGCGCTACCGCGCGCGCCTGACCGACGCCGTCGATGCCAACCTCAACATGATCCGCGTGTGGGGCGGTGGGATCTACGAGTCGTTCGACTTCTACGATCTCTGCGATGAGCTGGGCCTGTTGTCCTGGCAGGATTTCCTCTTCGCATGCGCGACCTATCCCGAGGAGCAGCCCCTCGCCGGTGAGATCGAGGCGGAGGCTCGCGACAACGTGGCGCGTCTCGCCGGTCACCCGAGTCTGGTGATCTGGAACGGCAACAACGAGAACATCTGGGCCTGGCATGACTGGGGTTGGCAGGCGAAGCTCGAGGCAGCCCCCGGCGGCAAGAGCTGGGGTCTCGGGTACTACACCGACCTCCTGCCCGAAATCGTCGCCGAGATCGATCCCTCCGTGCCGTACTGGGAGGGCAGCCCCTACTCGGGTGTCGCCGACATCCATCCGAACGATCCGGCGCACGGCAACATGCACATCTGGGACACCTGGAATCGCGTGGACTACCGGCACTACGCCGACTACCGCCCGCGGTTCGCCTCGGAGTTCGGGTTCCAGGGACCGGCGACCTGGTCGACGATTCAGCATGCGATCGCGGACGAGCCGCAGCATCCGGACTCCCCGGCGATGCTGCTGCACCAGAAAGCGGGCGACGGCAACGCCAAGATCATCCGCGGGATGCTGCCGCACCTGCCGACTCCCGCGCGCACGGCCGACGGTCACTATGACCTGGAGCAGTGGCACTATCTGGCTCAGCTCAACCAGGCGCGGGCCGTGGCCTTCGGCACGGGGTACTGGCGGACGCTGCGCCCGCTGTGCATGGGGACCATCATGTGGCAGCTCAACGACTGCTGGCCGGTGACGTCCTGGTCGATGGTCGACGGCTACGGTCGACGCAAGCCGCTGTGGCACGCGGTGCGTCGCGTCAACGCCGAGCGCTTCGCGCTCATCCGCCGCGGGGAGACCGGGCTCGTGCTGCACCTCGTGAACGACGGTGTGACTTCCTGGCGGGCCGCAGGAGTCGTGCAGACCCAGGACTTCGGCGGGGGAGTGCACGCGGAACAGGAGATCGACGTCATCGTCGCACCGCTCTCGTCGTTGCGCGTCGACCTCTCCCGCGGGGTGTCGACCGTCCGCGACACCGGACATCAGGTCGTCGTCGCCCGTCTCGACGGGCTGCTCGACGACCGCCCCGTCGTGTTCCTGTACGCGGAAGACCTCGACCTCGCACTGCAGGACGCGCCCGTCGACGTCCAAGTGGGCACCTGGGTCGACGGCGTGCAGCCGGTCACTCTCACGGCGCAGACGTTCACCCGTGGCGCTTCGCTGTTCCCGGATCGCCTCGACGCAGCCGCCTGGGTCTCCGACGTCGACCTCGATCTCTTCGCCGGGGAACCGGTCACCGTGCAGGTGCACGCGGATACCCCGCTCGATGCGGCGGCACTCGCCTCGACGCTGCGCACCCTCAACACTCTGGTGCGGGCCGCGCGCTGACCGCCGGATGCCCGCGCGCCTCGCCGTGGGCGGGTATCTGCGAGCTACCGTGAGGGCATGGCACGGATTGCGGGGCGAAACACGGCGATGGCCTGGACCGCCGGAGTCATCTGCATCGGGGTGGTCGCAGCACTCTTCGTCCTCGCTGCCCCTCTCGCTCCCGTTCTCGCGCAGTTCGCCGGAGACCTCCTGCGGTCGGTGACCGGCTGAGCGCACGGAGTTCTGATCTCGCGCGGCATCCGGTGTTTTCCGGCACGCCTCACGGGCGCAGGCCTCCGCGCGGAATACTCTCTGTGTGCACACATCCGAGGTGAGGAGCACTCATGAGCGAGCCCCAGGTTCCCCAGTCGTCAGACAAGGACGAGGTGAACGAGGTCGTCGACAGCGCCAACGCCGCGCTGGCTGACGCCGAGGCAGCGCGTGCCACCGGTGCAGACGCCGCTGCTGTGAGCGACGAGCCCGTCGGAGACGCCACCGCCCCGGACCCCAAGGCCGAAGCCAAGGCATCCGGTGTCGACGCCGATCTCGCCGCCTTCGAAGAGGCCGAGCGCGCGTTCCCCGGCACCTTCGGCGGAACCTTCACGCCTCCGCCGCCCGCGGTCGAGACGCCCGCATCGGCGCCTGCCGCGGCCGACGCCGCCGATGATGTGGCCGTCGCGGCGACCGCAGCGACCGTCGCCTATGCGGCAACGGCGAACACGGCTGACGTCACCGAGACGCGGATCGTGGCACCGGAGCCCGTCTTCGTTCCGCCCGCACAGCCGCAGCCCATCTTCGTGCAGGCGCCGGAGGCCCCGCGTGAGCGTGGCAACCGTGGCACCATCGCCGGCATCGGCCTTCTCGCCGCGCTCAGCTTCGCCGTGCTTCTGCTCGGCACCGCTCTGGGCCTCGGCGCCCTGACGGGTGAGGTCTCGTTCGAGAACATCGGCACCGCCGTGCTCGCGACGATCAGCGGCGTGGAGTTCTGGACGACCGTCGTCGTCTTCTATCTCGTCTTCTGCATCCTCGGCGCGATCATCAACCGCGGACGCTGGGGTCACTGGGTGATCTGGGGCCTCGTCGTCGGCCTCGGGGCCTACGGTGGCTACCTGCTCGGTGCCCTGCTCGCCGCGCCGTTCTGGACGCTCACTGCCAGCCAGGGCTCCGCGCTCCTCGCCGAGCACCTGTTCGCTCCACTCGCGCTCGCCTCCTTCGTGTTCGGACGAGAGCTGACGATCTGGTTCGGCGCGTGGGCGGCCCGCAGCGGCGCACGCAAGACGGTGTTGAACGCGGAGGCGCAGCGCGAATACGAGCGTACGCTGGAGGCAGGGCCTCAGCTTCCCTAGCGAACTCCACGGGGCCTGAACGCTTCTCGCATCGAGGTCACCGTGAATGCTTCATCGCCCAACCCCCGCGGCCCCGGGTCTGCGGGGGTTTCGGCTGTCCTGGCGCTGGTGCTCGCGATCATCTCTTTCTTCGCATTGACGATCGGCGGTCTCGGATTCCTGAGCCTGCTCACCGAGACCGACATCATCAGCGTGCCGGGGCTGGGGCAGCTTCCGGGCGTCATCGGCATGGTGAGCGCGGTCGCCGTGTTCGCTCTCCTGCTCGGAGTCGTCCTGCGTGCCGCCCATCCTTCGTACTTCGCGAGCATCGGGGTCGCCCTCGCGACCGCACTGGTGCACCTCGGCGCGGTCTGGATCACCGCATCCGGCACCGGTGACGGCCCGGTCTCGGCGGGGACGGCCGTCGGTCAGCTCGTCCTCGGCGGGGCCAGCGCGCTCATCGCCGCGTCTGCGCTGATCGCCGCCTGGGGTGGAATCGCGCTGCGGCGAACGCGGGCGCAGCATCCGCAATGGCCGTGGGAGAAGCGCGGCGAGTAGTCGAAGACGGATGCTGTGGAGCATCCGCCTCTTCCGCGTCGAAGTGCCGCACCACGGGCGCAGCGTCGTACGCTAACCACGTGGAGCGTTCACTGGAGACGCAGGTCAGCCTGGCCGTCGAGGCCTGGCTGCGATGGGTGCCGCGCTGGGAGCCGGCAACCCATCGCGGTCGCGTCGCGCCCTGTCGGCGCTGTCTCGGATCTCCCATCCTCGCCGCCGCCGGGATCGGGGCCAACGTTCCGCACGGGGTGCAGCATGGGCTCTCCACGCGAATCAAGGCGATTGTGGATGCGGCTGTCGCCGCATACACCGCCGTGAACCTGCCCATGCTGCAGGCCGAGCTCGATCAGCAGTCCGCCCGGAACCGTGCCCGTGCCTACCGGCCGGCCGAAGACCTGGCCCCGGAGTTCGAGGGCATGCCGTTGGACCCGGAGCCCGTGCCCGGTGCGCCCTTCCTCTTCACCCTCGCGGGACTCGCCGACGAGGCATCCGCGGTGCTGCCGCCGCTGCCGCCACTGAGCGACGAGGCGAAAGCCGCGCTGCGACGCGAGGTGGCGCTTGCGGACGAGTACGCGAACATGATCGGTCGGGAGATCTGCGGACTGCTCCTGCGGCATCGGCTCGCCGTGCAGTCGGCGATCTCGCAGTATGTCGAGCCGCAGATCGAGGCGATGCTCGCCGAGCTCACCGAATCACTCGACTCGCCCTTCGACCCCGATAGCCTCTGAACCGCTACTTGCTCTCGTCGAGGATTCCGAGGGGGTCGCCCTCCAGGTCGTAGACCCGCAGAGTGCCGTCGACGATCTCGGCCGATCCGGCGTTGCGCAACCATGTGTCCACGCCCATGCACGCCTTCAGTGTGCCGAACCCGAGCTCGAGCTGAATCGCGTCGCCCTCGCGGGTGTACGTGCCGCCGAACGCGTTGCACCCGTCGAAGCCCCCGAGGGTGCCATCGGAATACAGTGCGAGGGTCGGCTCGCCGGGCTGCGCGCTGGACCACGTCGCGGTGGCCGTCGGCGTGGGCGAAGGCGCGGCGGACGGGGGAGCGGAGGATTCCCCCGGACTGGCCGGTGCAGCAGTCGCGCAGCCTGCCAAGAGCAGCACGCCGGCTGCGGCGAACGTGGCGAAGACGGTGGAAGCGCGCATGATCGGTGCCTGCCTTTGGAGTTTCGTCATTGTGCCTCGAATCTATTCCCTTGCCTCCGGTATACGCGATATGTTGGCGACGTCGTGTGTGAAAACGCCACGAAGATGTTCAAGTCAACGGTGGGGAACAGGGTCTGTGAAGAGAACAAAGCAGGTACGGGCGGCAGGAGCGGCGTTGGCTGCACTGGCGTTGACAGCGAGCGGTGTGGTCCTCACGCCGATCGCGGCGTCGGCACAGGGCGCATCTGACGTCGCGCCGACGGACGACGCGGGCTACCAGGCCTTCGTCCAGGAGCTGATCGCAGAAGACGCCGCGGTCACTGCTGTGAGCCAGGACGGCAACGGCAACGTCGTCGTCGCCGCCGTCGAGGGAACCCTCGCGGAGACGACGGTCGCACAGCTGCAGAGCTACGAGAACGTCGTCCTCAAGGACCGTCCCGTTGCGCAGGCGTACGCGATCGACGACGTCGTCGGCGGTGCGGGCTACGCAGTCAACCGCGCCAGCGTCTGTTCCTTCGGATTCAGCGGATGGTCGCCCACCGGCGATCCCGCGATCATCACCGCCGGCCACTGCGGCCCGACGGGCGCGACGATCGAGCGCACCCTGCCCAGTGAGGACGACGCCCCCTACTTCCCGGGCTTCGAGCCTCGGTACACTCCGGCCATCCTGGACAGCGTCGGCACCATGGCGTTCTCGCAGTGGGGCGGCCCGGGCGGCAGCGAAGGTGGCCACGGCGATCTCGACAGCACCGACATCGCGGCGATCGCCGTCACCAACTCCGACCTGCGCCTGCGCCCGCTCGTCACGGACTGGACGAGCTGGCAGAGCGAAGACCTCTCTCTGTCCGGCACCCCGGTCACGGCAGTCGGCACCGTGCAGGTGGGCGACCAGATCACCCGCAGCGGACGCTCGACCGGTACCACGACGGGCGACGTCACGGGAGCGCCCGGCGCTGAGGTCGTCGAAGACAAGTCGTGGACTCGCGTCTGCGAGATCGTGACTCCTGTTCCGACCAACTGCCACTGGGTCTACGGCTTCTGGACCGACGCTGACACGCGCCCCGGCGACTCCGGCGGAGCCTACATGCGCGGCACGACCGCCGTGGGTGTCCTCTCCGGAGGCGGCGGCGGCATGAGCTTCGCCACCGACCTGCAGAACGGCCTGCGCCTGACCGGCGGCTACACGGTCATGCTCGACCTGGCGGAGCCGATCGTCACCTCTGACCTCGCTGTCGCGCCGAACGGCATCGTGCACGGCACGGGCCCGGCAGGCCTCACCCTGCGCGTGACCCTGGGTTCGTCCACCACGGAGCTCCCCATCGCTGCAGACGGGACGTGGAGCTTCCGTGCGCCCACGACCGAGGGAGCGCACGCATACTCCCTCGCCACGCTCGACGATGGCTTCAACGTCTCCGACACCGTCTCGACGACGATCACCGTCGACGGCGACCTCGTCGTCAAGCCGCTGATCACCGCGCCCGCGAACGGCGCGGTCGTGACCGGAAACGCTGTCACGTTCAGCGGTGTCGGCGCCCCGTCCGCCACCATCACGCTCTCGGATGGAGCAACCGGAACGGCGACGGTCGATGCGAACGGCTCCTGGTCGGTGACGGCCGTGCTCGGCTACGGCCCGGCGACCGTGACCGCGACTCAGAGCATCTTCGACGTCACCGCGGCGACCTCGATCGATCTGTCCGTCATCCCCGTCTTCGCTGCTCTGACGAGCCCCACGGCGGGAACGACCTACACGACGGCTCCGACCGAGATCACGGGCACGGCGCTGCCGGGTGCGACGGTGGTCGTCACTCTTGACGGCAAGCAACTCGACGGCGTGAAGTTCGCAGCGGCCGCAGCGAATGCCCGCGCACTCGCGGCAGACGCGGCATGGTCGGTTCCGATTCCCGGTGCGCTGGCGGTCGGAGCGCACGAGATCACGGTTGTGCAGACGATCGACGGCGTGTCGAGCGCAACGCTTCGTGCATCGTTCACCATCGCCGCGCCTCCGGCAGGCGGCGGTGACGGTGCTGGCTCGACGCCGGGGTCGCTCCCCGCGACCGGTATGGACCTGGCATCCGCTGCCGTTCCGACCGCGATCGGCGGCGCGCTGGTGCTGGTGGCGGGCGCGCTGCTGCTGATCGCTCGGAGGCGTGCTACGCGCATTTGACCGTCAGGTTACGTCGCATTACCATTGATCGGGTGTGGGTGTGTCTTGACGCGCCCACACCCTTTGGGCTCCGGCACTCGTCGGTCAGCCTCCACGGCATACCCGTCACCACAGCGCAGCGGTTCCGTTGCGCTGACGGGTCATGATGTGAAACCCATCACGCTGTCACCGTGCAGCACAACAAGGAGAGAACGTGCCAACTATTCAGCAGTTGGTTCGCAAGGGACGCACGCCTAAGGTCACCAAGACCAAGGCTCCGGCTCTGAAGTCGAACCCGCAGCAGGCCGGCGTATGCACCCGTGTGTACACCACCACCCCGAAGAAGCCGAACTCGGCGATGCGCAAGGTCGCTCGTGTGAAGCTCCGTAACGGCACCGAGGTCACCGCATACATCCCGGGTGAGGGTCACAACCTTCAGGAGCACTCGCTGGTGCTCGTCCGCGGTGGTCGTGTGAAGGACCTCCCCGGTGTCCGCTACAAGATCGTCCGTGGTGCGCTCGACACCCAGGCAGTCAAGAACCGTAAGCAGGCTCGTAGCCGCTACGGCGCGAAGAAGGGTTAAGACCAATGCCTCGTAAGGGTCCAGCCCCCAAGCGTCCCGTCGTCAACGACCCGGTATACGGCGCTCCGATCGTCACCTCGCTCGTCAACAAGATCCTTGTCGATGGCAAGAAGTCGCTCGCAGAGTCGATCGTCTACGGCGCCCTCCGCGGTGTCGAGGCGAAGAACGGCCAGGACGCCGTCGCCACCCTCAAGAAGGCGCTCGACAACGTGCGCCCCACGCTTGAGGTTCGCAGCCGCCGCGTCGGTGGTTCGACGTACCAGGTTCCGGTCGAGGTCAAGCCTCACCGTGCCAACACGCTCGCACTTCGCTGGCTCGTGAGCTACGCGAAGAGCCGTCGTGAGAAGACCATGACCGAGCGCCTCCAGAACGAGATCCTGGATGCCTCGAACGGCCTCGGTGCCGCGGTGAAGCGCCGTGAGGACACCCACAAGATGGCCGAGTCGAACCGCGCGTTCGCACACTACCGCTGGTAACAGCGATGCCGGTTCCGCGCCCTTCCGGGGGTGCGGAACCGGCACCCACATTCTTCGCACGCGTCGCATCGCGACCGCACAGCAGATAAGGAAACGCCCGTGGCACAAGACGTGCTCACCGACCTGAGCAAGGTCCGCAACATCGGCATCATGGCGCACATCGACGCCGGAAAGACCACCACCACCGAGCGCATCCTGTTCTACACGGGTGTCAACCACAAGCTCGGTGAAACCCACGACGGTGGCGCCACGACCGACTGGATGGAGCAGGAGAAGGAGCGCGGCATCACGATCACGTCGGCCGCCGTGACCTGCTTCTGGAACAAGAACCAGATCAACATCATCGACACCCCCGGTCACGTGGACTTCACGGTCGAGGTGGAGCGTTCGCTCCGCGTCCTCGACGGTGCTGTCGCCGTGTTCGACGGCAAGGAGGGCGTCGAGCCCCAGTCCGAGACCGTGTGGCGTCAGGCCGACAAGTACAACGTCCCGCGTATCTGCTTCGTCAACAAGATGGACAAGCTCGGCGCTGACTTCTACTTCACGGTCGACACGATCGTGAAGCGCCTCGGCGCACGCCCGCTCGTCATCCAGCTGCCGATCGGTGCGGAGAACGACTTCATCGGTGTCGTCGACCTCGTCGAGATGCGTGCGCTCGTCTGGGCCGGTGACTCGAAGGGTGACGTGACGATGGGTGCCTCCTACGAGGTGCAGGAGATTCCTGCCGACCTCGTCGAGAAGGCCGCCGAGTACCGCCAGGCGCTGCTCGAGACCGTCGCCGAGACCGACGACGCGCTGCTCGAGAAGTTCTTCGGTGGCGAAGAGCTCACGGTCGCAGAGATCAAGGGCGCCATCCGCAAGATGGTCGTCGCCTCCGAGATCTACCCGGTCCTGTGTGGCTCGGCGTTCAAGAACCGCGGCGTGCAGCCCATGCTCGACGCTGTCGTCGACTACCTGCCGAACCCCCTCGACGTCGGTGCCATCGAGGCGCACGACCCGAAGGACTACGACACGATCATCGAGCGTCGCCCCTCCGCGGACGACCCCTTCGCTGCTCTCGCGTTCAAGGTCGCCGTGCACCCGTTCTTCGGTCGCCTCACCTATGTGCGCGTCTACTCGGGTCACCTCGACTCCGGTTCGGCCGTGCTGAACTCGACCAAGGGCAAGAAGGAGCGCATCGGAAAGATCTTCCAGATGCACGCCAACAAGGAGAACCCGGTCGACTCGGTCACCGCGGGCAACATCTACGCCGTCATCGGTCTGAAGGACACCACCACCGGTGACACCCTGACCGACATCGCGCAGCCCGTCGTCCTCGAGTCGATGACGTTCCCCGAGCCCGTCATCGAGGTCGCGATCGAGCCGAAGACCAAGGCTGACCAGGAGAAGCTGGGCACCGCGATCCAGAAGCTCGCTGAAGAAGACCCGACGTTCCGCACGGAGCTCAACCCCGAGACCGGTCAGACGACCATCAAGGGCATGGGCGAGCTGCACCTCGACATCCTGGTCGACCGCATGAAGCGTGAGTTCAAGGTCGAGGCCAACGTCGGCAAGCCGCAGGTGGCGTACCGCGAGACGATCCGCAAGGCCGTCGAGAAGCACGACTACACGCACAAGAAGCAGACCGGTGGTTCGGGTCAGTTCGCGAAGATCCAGTTCAACATCGAGCCGCTTGAGCTCGACTCGGACAAGACCTACGAGTTCGTGAACGCCGTCACCGGTGGTCGCATCCCGCGTGAGTACATCGGTTCGATCGATGCTGGTTTCCAGGACGCGATGAACGTCGGCGTGCTCGCCGGCTACCCGATGGTGGGCGTCAAGGCGACCATCGTCGATGGTGCGGCGCACGACGTCGACTCGTCCGAAATGGCGTTCAAGATCGCCGGCTCCATGGGATTCAAGGAGGCCGCTCGTCGTGCCAACCCTGTGATCCTCGAGCCGCTGATGGCCGTCGAGGTCCGTACTCCGGAGGAGTACATGGGTGACGTCATCGGTGACCTGAACTCCCGTCGTGGTCAGATCCAGTCGATGGAAGATGCCACGGGCATCAAGATCGTCCGTGCTTCTGTGCCGCTGTCGGAGATGTTCGGCTACATCGGTGATCTGCGCTCGAAGACCTCGGGTCGCGCCGTGTACTCGATGGAGTTCGACAGCTACGCCGAGGTTCCTCGCAACGTGGCTGACGAGATCATCCAGAAGACCAAGGGCGAGTAAGCCCTCGGGAGCCCCGGATGCGTCTGGCGCCGAAACTCTCGGCTGACGACGCATCCGGGGCACCTACCCCGGCTGGTGGGTCACCGCCGTCCGGGAATCGCACAACTTCACATTCATCTCTCTACTAAACTGAGAAAACAAACCGTAGTGAACCGGTCGCAAACCAGTGCCCGGAACATCTACACGATGTCCTGAGGAGGACCCAGTGGCCAAGGCCAAGTTCGAGCGGACCAAGCCGCACGTCAACATCGGTACCATCGGGCACGTTGACCACGGCAAGACCACGCTGTCGGCAGCAATCTCGAAGGTGCTCGCTGACAAGTACCCGTCGGAGACCAACGTTCAGCGCGACTTCGCGACGATCGACTCGGCTCCCGAGGAGCGCCAGCGCGGTATTACCATCAACATCTCGCACATCGAGTACGAGACCCCGAAGCGCCACTACGCGCACGTTGACGCCCCCGGCCACGCCGACTACGTCAAGAACATGATCACCGGTGCTGCACAGATGGACGGCGCAATCCTCGTGGTTGCTGCTACCGACGGCCCGATGGCTCAGACCCGTGAGCACGTTCTGCTCGCAAAGCAGGTCGGCGTTCCCTACCTGCTCGTCGCGCTGAACAAGTCTGACGCGGTTGAGGACGAGGAGATCCTGGAGCTCGTCGAGCTCGAGGTCCGTGAGCTGCTCGCCGGCCAGGGCTTCGACGAGGACGCTCCCGTCGTGCGCGTCTCGGCTCTCAAGGCTCTTGAGGGTGACGAGAAGTGGACGCAGGCCATTCTCGACCTGATGCAGGCTGTCGACGACAGCGTTCCGGAGCCGGAGCGTGACCGTGACAAGCCGTTCCTCATGCCTGTCGAGGACGTCTTCACGATCACCGGTCGTGGCACCGTCGTCACGGGCCGCGCCGAGCGTGGCACGCTGGCCATCAACTCGGAGGTCGAGATCGTCGGCCTGCGCCCGACCGTCAAGACCACGGTCACGGGTATCGAGATGTTCCACAAGCAGCTCGACGAGGCATGGGCCGGCGAGAACTGTGGCCTCCTGCTCCGCGGCACCAAGCGTGAGGACGTCGAGCGCGGTCAGGTCATCGTGAAGCCGGGTTCGGTTACGCCGCACACCAACTTCGAGGGCACCGCCTACATCCTCTCGAAGGACGAGGGTGGCCGTCACAACCCGTTCTACACGAACTACCGCCCGCAGTTCTACTTCCGTACCACGGACGTCACCGGCGTCATCTCGCTGCCCGAGGGCACCGAGATGGTCATGCCCGGCGACACCACCGACATGACGGTCGAGCTGATCCAGCCGATCGCTATGGAAGAGGGCCTCGGCTTCGCTATCCGTGAGGGTGGCCGCACCGTCGGCGCCGGCACGGTCACGAAGATCCTCGCCTAAGCATCTGCTTGCAGCAAAGGGGTCGAGCCTTCGGGCTCGGCCCCTTTGTCGTACCCCGCGGCTGCACCCAGGGGCTGCCGACTTGCGCCCGATTGCTCTCGATATATAGGCTGACCTCGAATGGCTCTTGCAGCCATGCCATTGGGGGCACAGTCTGTGCGGCACCGATTACCCGATCGGAGCCTGCACGGGGGGAACTGGTCATCGCGTGTGTGTCGCGCGCTCATTGGCGTGCGCTTTCGGAGCCGTATGAAGCGATGGACCCGCCATCGCTCATCCTGAGGGGGATGGCTCATGCGTGCACTCCTGCGCAAGCAGAAACGTCAACAGCGTGTCCGGAAGATCACTGCGATGATCGCCACGGCATCTTTGCTGACGGCTGGACTCATCGTCGGAGGCCTGGGCATCCAGGGGGCACTCGCGGCGCCGTTCACTCCCACGGTGGCCGCGGACGGCACAGGCAACGCGGGCAAGGACTTCATCCTCGCGGGTGAGGATGCGACCTTCGAGATCACGGTCTCCAACGAGACCGGACCGAAGCAGTTCAACCTCGGCGTCACGGCGATGGTGCCCGACAGCGTCTCGCTGGTCTCGGGCGGCGCCTTCGGAACGCCGACGATCTTCCGCGCGGGAGACGTTCTGCCGAACACGTCGCGAAGCGGCAACGCGGACTGTGCTGCGCTCGGCTTCGTTCCTGCGCCCGGCAACCTCAACCGCTGCGCGGTGCCAGCCGGTCAGCAGTTCTGGGTCTGGTCGGATGTCAACGATCTTCCGACAGGCGGCGATGTGACGTCGACGGTGACGGTGCGTCCGCATGCGACGGCGTTCCCAGTGGGGACCGAGATCGACTTCACGGTCTCGGCCTACACGAGCAGCGAGCCCTCGCGCCTGCCTACCTTCGACGGCTCGCCGAGCAAGGCGAAGACGACCTCGCACACCTCCGGGCGCGGCGAGGACGCGACGCCGTCGCCCCTGCCGGTGAAGGCTCTTCGCATCACCAAGAGCGAGCCTAGCCCGGAGAGCGAACTGCTCCGAGGCGTGCACGACAACGTGACGACCTACACGATCACCGTCGATGCAACAGGCGAGGCCGCGACGAACGGCATCACTGTCACGGACTACCTTCCTGCGGGACTCGAGTACCTCGGCGTCGCCGGAGGTGACCAGTCGACAGGTGGCGACGAGTACCCGACGTCGGGCACGATTCCCGGCACCTGGACGCACAGCGGCGAGAGCGTGGAGACAATCGCGCTGGATGCGGCACAGGCGAGCGCCCTCGGCCTCTCGGGTGCAGGTGTATACACCAAGGTGACCTGGACGCTGCCTCCGATCGCCGGCGGCACCGCACAGGTGCTCCCCGGCACGCCGGGAACGGCCGGCACACACACCTTCAGCTACCAGGCGGGCATCCCGCTCTTCGAGAACACACTCTGGCCTGCCGGTGCGGAACCGGATGTCGCGTCCGGCGCGCAGGCGGCGAACCTCGACAACAACACCGGGCCATCGACGCGTCACGGCAGCACCGATTCGAATGCACCCGCGCAGGCGCAGTCGCTGGTGAACGCCGCCGTGGCAACGGGAACCTACACCGGAGCGGTGACGGACGAGGTGCTGCGCGCAACATCCGACCGAGACACGGAGTCCGTTGACGCTGTGGATCTGCGCGTGATCAAGAGCGTCGCCACGGACGGCCACGGCGACGCCTTCGCGACGGGGACGCTCGCGACCTACACGCTGTCTGTGGGCGTGAGCGAGTACGTGAATGCGTCGAACATCACGTTGACCGACGTCATCCCGAACGGCCTGTGCCCGGCGTTCCCCGTACAGTCGACCCCACCGACGCTGCTCATGGACGGCAGCGTTGTCACCGCCGGTGTCTGGAACACGACCATCACGCCAGGGAGCCGCTGCAACTATCCGAGCACGGAGCCTGGCTCGACCCTGACCGGGGCCACGGTGACGTCGATCGAGTACTCGTCGACGGATGGAACATTCACGGTCGTCTTCGCGGCGTCCGACATCGCGGCGGGCACCGATCACGCGGCCGTGCAGTACACGCTCATGCAGCGCCCCGACTACACCGGCAGCGGCGGCGGTACGAGCTCGGGTGACGTGCTCACGAACACCGTCAAGATCGCCGGCACCACGACGCCGATCGATGAGATCGCCGGTGACCCCACGCTCTCTGGCATGGTCGGTGGCGACTACTTCCCGCTCGATGACTCGGAAGCGACGATCACGTCGCCGCCGTCGGTGCTCCAGAAAGACGTGCTCGAGCGTGGCAAGACCCCGGCGACCGCAGCAGCGGGTGACTGGAAGGAAACCTCGAGCGAGCCCTTCTCGACGGGGGACTCCGTCTGGTACCGGCTGCAGATCGATTTCGCCGACGGTGTCGACACGCGCGGCGCGACCCTCGAAGACTACATCCCCGTCGGCGTCGAGTACGTCGGTGCGACGTACCAGTGGGCAGGTATCCCCGGCTTCGCCGACCAGACCAGCCCTGTGGCTCACGGTGCGGGAACCTTCCCCGGCGACTATCTGCCCACCCCGCAGGTGAACGGAAACGTCATCGCGTGGCAGCTCGGCGCCGAGAACCGCGACCGCAGCTCGGCGCGATTCATGCCAGCAGGGAGCGCCGTCACAATCCTCGTTGAAGGGCGAGTGACGGGCGTCTCCATCTCGAGCACCGACATCGACAGTCCGCTCAACCACGCGAAGTACCAGCAGGAGAACGTCGAAGGCAAGATCGTCTTCCAGCGCGACTCCGCCGGTTTCGACCTCGACTGGACCCCGACGCTCACCAAGGGAATCAAGACGAACCCTCACCCCGGTGGGAGCACGGATAAGACCTTCGACCAGGGCGGCACCAACGAGCTGGTCGTCCAGGGCGATCAGGTCATCTACCGTATCGACGTCACTGCGCCGCAGAACACGACCGACGACTACCTCATCTGGGATGTCCTGCCCAAGGGCGTCAAGGCTGCGGATGTCTCGAACTACACCGCCGCTCTCTACGACGGCGGCACCGAGACGGCGACCGGCGCGTTCACGGCGCAGGCGTATGACACCCTGCCCGCTGGCATCCAGCTGAGCACGGCATACACCGGGCGTTCTGTTGTGGTCTGGAACTTCACCGCGAACGTCGCGGGATCCGAGAAGGGGGACACCCCCGTCACCCGCGGCTTCACGCTGGGCTACACGCTGACCGTGCCGGACGGTTCGACGGCGAGCGCTGCGGCAGAGCTCGGTCAGAGCTTCACGAACACCGCAGGCATCGTCAGCTACGAAGTGCCGAACAACGGGGGAGGGGTCTCGACTCTCGTTCCGCAGAAGACCGCAGGAGGCCAGGAGCTCACGACCCGTGTGCCGACGTCCTCCGAGCTCGCCGTAGGTGACGCCAACACCTACGACTCCGCCGAGATCCACCTTCCCGAGTCCACGATGGTGAAGAAGCTGGTCTCCACGGAGGTCGGCCCCGCCGCAGCGACCGGTGCGGACGGAACCGTCGGTCTGAACAACCTCAACGACGCCAACAACACCCAGACGCGCATCGTCCAGGGTGAGTACGCGACGTTCGAGTACAGCGCGACGATCCCGGCGCACACGAGCGTCTCGGGGGCCGTGCTGGCCGACAACGGCAACTTCGGTGGGACGCCCTACACGTTCGTGGATGGCTCGGCAGTCTTCACAGGGCCGCGCGGACAGACGGCGGCCGACCTGCAGACCGCAGGCTTCACGCTCTTCCCCGCGAAGGTGGGTGCAGACAACGCGGGAACCATGAAGTTCCCGACGACGTACACCAACACCACCGCGGCACCTGAGGTCTTCTCCGTGCGCATCACCGTGCGCGTCGGCGACCTGAACAACAACACGACGCTGACCAACACGGCGACCTTCAGTCACACCAACGTCAACGGTGGCGCTCGCGTCGTCAAGTCCGACACGGCCCAGACCGTGTACGTGGAGCCGGCGCCGTCGATCACGAAGACGGCCAACCCGTCGACCGACGTGCGCGCAGGTCAGGACATCACGTACTCGATCGTGGTCTCGAATGCCGCAGGACGTCCGATCAGCTTCGACAACCGCGTCGTGGACACGGTTCCGGCAGGGCTGCACGTCGACCTCTCGTCGTTCACGGCGACCGTCGGCGCGACCACCGTTCCCGTTCCGCAGAGTGCGCTGACCTTCACGGGCGACGTGGCAGCTGGAGACGGCGGAACGATCACCTGGGCGCCCAGTGCGGTCGCCGCTCTCGGAGCGATTCTGCCGGCCGTCACACTCAAGTACACGGCGCAGATCACCGATATCGCCGCGGCAGGGCAGACCTACACCAACACCGCCACGGTGACGGGCTACACGCTGCCCTCTACCGTCGGCGGTGAAGACACGACGACGCGCCGCGGGGAACGCACCGCGACCGACGACGCGGTCATCACTGCGACGACGCTCGAGCTGACCAAGGGCGTGCGCCTCGGCAGCAGTGGTGCGTACTCGCCGACCGCGAACGCGCCCGTCGGCGAGACCGCCTCCTACGAGGTGTCGGTCGTGCTGCACGCGAACATCAACTACTACAACATCCAGCTGCGTGACCTGCTGCCGCAGGGCGTGACGCTCGTCGGCACGGCGCCGGTGGTGACCGTCTCGCCCGCAGGATCCGGCGCAGACGCCGCGTGGAACTGGACCGACACGGCGAACCGCTGGACGGGAACGTACAGCGGCCCTGGCGGTGACATCCTGGCGAGCACGCAGGAGCGCGTGCTGACGTTCACCTATGACGCGTTGCTGACGACGTCGATCCCGCAGAACGCGACCACTCTCACGAATGAGGCCGGCGTCAGCTGGACCCAGGGTGAAACCGGTCCGCGTACGGAGATCACGGATGACGCGACGATCACGGTCTCGAACCCGAACGTCGTCATCTCGAAGAAGGTCGACGGCGTCGACGAGGTGCACGATCACCCGGACAAGACGTTCACCTACCGTGTACAGGCCCGCAACACGGGCACAAGCGCGGCCTACAACATGACCTTCGTCGACCAGGTGCCTGCGGGCGTGATCGTCGATGAGAGCAGTGTCACGGCCAGCGGCGGTGTGCTGACCGGCGCATCCGCCACGACCGGCGGTGGCACCATCACCTGGACCGCACCCGGTCCGCTGGCGGTGTACACCAACGGTGGGGCAGGTCAGCTGCAGACATTCACCTACACGGCTCGTTTCGCGGATTCGTCGGAGCTGTCGGGCAACCTCACGACGGGGCGTGGAGACACACTCACGAACACGGTTCGTGTCACGCACGTGGAGTCGTTCCCGACCGGTGGACGCGAGTACACCCCGTCCGGACCGGACTCCGTGGCAGACGCCAAGGTGGTCCCGCTGTTCCCGGCAGTGACGCTCGGCAAGACCGTCGTCGCAGGTGTGACTGAGGCGTTCGTCGGAGAGTCCTTCCGCTGGAAGCTCACCGCCACGAACAACGGCCAGGGCAACGCTCAGACCATCACGCTGACCGACACGCTTCCGGCCAACTGGGAGTACGACGACACGGTCGCGCCGATCATCACGATCGCAGGCGTCGCGGCGCCGTCGCAGGTGCCGACCGAGAGCACTGTCGGCGGACGCGAAACGCTCACGTGGGTGTTCGGCAACACGACGACGGCGGCGCTTCGTGGCACCGTGCTCGAGGCCAATCCCGCGAACCGCGTGATCACGGTCGAGTTCGCGGCGAAGCCGAAGCCGGAGGCGCTGCAGGATGCGGGTGCCGGCTTGGACATCCCGCACACCAACACGGTCTCGGCGGTGACGACGGACACGACCGGCGCATCCGAGAACAGCACCGGCTCCTACACGGGCGCCGACCGCACCGCGGATGCTGCCATCGCGCGTGCCGATCTGAAGCTGCAGAAGGAGGCGATCGGTGGCGAGAACGGGGCGTGGATTCCCGGCAAGGCTGTCGACGCGGACTACACGCAGCCGCAGTGGCAGATCACGATCTCGAACCAGGGACCGGATGCTGCGCACGGACCGTTCACCGTCATCGACACCACGACGGTGCCGGCGGGTGTCACCACCGGCGCATTCAGTGCGCGCTACTACTCCAGCGCCGCAGACACCGTCGGCACGCCGGTGACATTGAGCGGAGCGGGAACCGTCGCATCGCCGTACATCGTTGCTGATACCGGCCTTAGCCTGGCATCGGATGAATCCGACAGCATCGTGCTCGTCGCTGACGTCACGATCGCCGCGGGGGCGACCGGCACGGCCGAGAACACCGCCAGCGTCAAGGGACGCACCTACGAGACCCCGTCCGACATCGTCGAGGACAACGAGGACGACGCATCGAAGGTGCTGGGTCCGCAGGCGGACCTCGCGGTCGAGAAGACGACATCGACGACGGATCCGACGGCGGGATCCTCGCTGGCGTGGGCCATCTCGCTCACGAACCGTGGACCTTCCGTCGCGGAATCGACGGCCGGCAGCGCAATCGTCGTCACGGACGTGATCCAGCCGGGCGTCGCCGGGGTTCTGGAACCCGCGGCCACACCCCAGTGGACCGTCTCGGCCAGCAATGGCTGGCCGGCGGCGGCGGGCGACACGATCACGTGGACGTTCACCGGAAGCAGTCTCGCCGTAGGCGCCGTCGTCAACTTCGCCCTGATGGGCACGGTCGACTCGGCGTGGACCAGCGGAGCGATCTCCAACACCGCGACGGTCACGCCCGGTGTGACTCCGGATCCCGACCCCGATAACAACACCAGCACGGTCGTGGTGACGCCGGATGACGAGACCACTCTCGGCATCACGAAGACGCGCGTCGTGTTCCACGAGGGTGCGTGGAAGGACGCTGCCCAGCTGGGTGCGGCGCTGCCCGACATCATCGCCGGCGGCGAGGCGAGCTACCGCGTGACCGTGAGCAACAACGGCCCCGCAGACGCGCGCCAGGTGGCGGTCGTCGATTCGCCGCCGACGGAGTTCACCTACTCCGCCTTCGCGGATGAGGTCGGCACCTGGACCCACTCGGTGGTGGCTGCCCCCGGCACCGGGGACAGGTTCGCGCTGGGTGGAACGCTGATCGCACTCGAGTCGGCCTCGTTCATCGTCACGTACAGCGTGGATGACAGCATGCCGGCGGGGACGATCCTCGTGAACAGCGTGGAGGCCTCGGCTGAGAACTCGACGAACACGCCGACCGACGACGATTCCAACTCGACGCAGCGCCAGGCAGATCTCAGCATCGAGAAGTCGGTGCTGGATTCCGCAGGGGACCCGGTCGCCAACGCGACCGCCACGGCCGGAACTGCGCTGAGCTATCGCCTGGTCGTGACGAACAACGGGCCGAGCATCTCGTCGGCACCGATCAACGTCACGGACACGCTGCCCGCGGGGATGACCTTCGTCTCCTCGGAGATCGTGCTCGGAGGCACGGCATCGGCTGCGTCGCCGAGTGACGTCAACGGTGTGCTGACCTGGTCTGATATCACGGAAGGCGACCCGCTCGCAGTGGGCGAGACCGTGGTGATCGATCTGATCGTCGACATCGCGTCGACCGTCAGGGCGCAGGTTCTCACGAACACGGCGACGGTCGCGGGCCCCGAGGACAGCGACCCGAGGAACAACACCGACACGGAACCCGTGACGATCGAGACGGCGGCAGACATGACGATCGTCAAGGACGTCGCGGCCGGGCCGTGGATCGCCGGCACGAACGTGACGTACACGATCACGGTCACCAACAACGGGCCGTCGGTGGCCGACGCGACCGTGACGGACGTGCTGCCGACGGGCCTCACGGCTGTGTCGATGTCCGGCGCAGGCTGGACGTGCGACGGCGCTGCCGGTCCGTGCGAGTACCCGGCGCACCCCGTCGGCACGAGCACGATCACGGTCGTCGCGGCGATCGCGCCGAACGTGGCGACGGGCACAGAGCTCGTCAACACGGCGACTCTGCAGTGGACCGACACCACCGGTCCGCACAGCGAGTCCGACCCGGCGGACATCACGGTCACGACCCAGGCTGACCTCGCGCTCGTGAAGACAGCAGTCGACCAGGACGCCAACGAGATCACCCGCGTCACCGCGGGTACCTCCTCTCGGTACCAGGTCGTGGTGAGCAACAACGGCACGAGTGACGCGGTCGCTCCGCTGACCGTCGTCGACACGCTGCCCGCGGGCATCCGCTTCGTCTCGCTGATCGACACGACCGGCTGGACGGCATCCGCAGCGCAGCCCGCGCAGGACGGCACCCAGCAGGTGACGTTCACCCGCGACCCGAGCACCCTCGGTCTCGCGAGCGGGGCCTCGGCGGCGCTGTTGTACGAGGTGCTGATCGACTCCGATGTCGCCGACGGCGCGATCCTGACGAACACCGCGACCGTGTCGTCCGGAACCCCGGATTCCGATCCGACGAACAACACCGACACCGCTGACGTCACGGTCGACACCCTTGTTGACCTCATGATCACGAAGTCGGCCACGGGTCCGACGGTGATCGGCGAGACGGCGATCTACGAGCTGCTGGTGCACAACAAGGGACCGTCGACGGCTCAAGGCATCGTTGTCGAGGATCTCGTGCCGGCATCGCTCGAGCTTCTCGGCGCGACGGGAACAGGCTGGGACTGCATGACGGATCCGGCCACCGGCCAGGTCACCTGCACGCTGGACGAGCTCCTCGCAGGGGAGACGGCTGCTGTCATCGAGGTCGAGGTGCGTGTGCTTCCGGCCGCGTACAGCGAGGTATCGAACACCGCGACTGTCGGCTCGACGACGCCGGAGCTCCCGGAGACGCTCGACGACAACACCTCGACGGTGACGACTCCTGTGCCGCCGCTGGCGACGCTCGCGGTGACCAAGACCGCGGTGGGCGAGTTCCAGGTCGGCAAGACGGGAACGTACTCGATCACAGTGCGCAACGATGGCCCGACGGAAGACCCGGGGCCGATCACGGTCACCGACGTCCTGCCGAACGGCCTGAGGTTCGCCGGATCTCCTGATGCGGGCGTCTCGGTCGCCGGTCAGACCGTCACCTGGATACTCCCCGACGCCCTGGCGGTGGGCGACGAAGTGACGCTCACACTTGAGGTGAGCGTCGGACAGGCGGCGTACCCGAAGGTGGAGAACACGGCGACGGTGCAGACACCGACGACGCAGACACCCGATGCGAAGCTGACCGACAGCGTCACCGTCGATGTCAAGGCCGCCGACCCGCTCGCCCTCACCGGCGGCGAGATCGCGGCGAACATCATCATCCTCGGACTGATGCTGACGCTGCTGGGAGCAGCGGGCGTCGTGATCGCACGACGTGGCCGCGGCCCGGAGTCGACGCAGTAGCATCCGCCTGACCCGCACCGCCCCCGGAGAAGTGATCCTTCCCGGGGGCGGTTCCTTTGTGCAGAATGGGGGCAGGCCACGACCGCTGGCGCACACGCAAACGAAAGGGGACTCCATGGGCATTGGAGACTCGGTCAACGACGCAATCAACAAGGGCAAAGACTTCCTTGAGCAGAACAAGGACAACATCGAGGGTGCGCTCAAGAGCGAGCAGGCCGAGGGCATCAGCGACAAGGTTCTCGATGGCCTTTCCGACCTCGCGAAGAAGATCGCTCCGGACGCCGCAGACAAGATCGACGAGGTCCGTGACAACGTCGACAAGAACATCGGCAACGAGTAGTTGCTCACCTGCTGACAGGCAGGTGTGAGGCGGTCCGCTCAGCGAGCGGGCCGCCTCGTCTTTTGCCCCGGAATCACCGCGATGCCGGAGGGTGCGGCGGGGGAGGTCCGAGCGCGACACGCCCGGGTTTGCGTGGGTCAGATCCGCATGGCAAAATAGACAGGTTCCACATTTCGGCGTTGCGCGTGCGTGCGCCGAATCACTGCCAGGCAGTGCATAGACGGCGCGGAAGCGCAGGGATCTAGGCCGCGGGTAGCAGAACACACAACCGACTCTCTCTCCGGAGAGACCCGCATGCGCGGGCGTCGGCATCCGTTCGCCCTCGGGCAGCGGGCTGACAGAAGAACAGTGGTGCAGCAGATCGACTCGCAGAGCCGGTCCGGTGCCAGGCGTGAAACACGCTGTGGTGCGTCCAATGCCCCCGATCCACCTGGGTCGGGACGGTAAGACGCTTTAAAGAAAGATGAGCAGACAATGGCGGGACAGAAGATCCGCATTCGCCTGAAGTCGTATGACCACGAGGTCATCGACACGTCGGCACGCAAAATCGTCGACACCGTGACCCGTGCGGGCGCGACCGTCGTCGGCCCCGTGCCGCTTCCGACCGAGAAGAACGTCGTGTGCGTCATCCGGTCGCCGCACAAGTACAAGGACAGCCGCGAGCACTTCGAGATGCGCACCCACAAGCGTCTGATCGACATCGTCGACCCGACGCCGAAGGCTGTCGACTCGCTGATGCGTCTCGACCTGCCGGCCGATGTCAACATCGAGATCAAGCTCTGAGGTTCGACATGGCTACCATCAACGAGAAGATTTCCAAGGGCATGCTGGGCACGAAGCTCGGCATGACGCAGGTGTGGAACGAGAACGGCAAGCTCGTTCCCGTCACCGTCATCGAGCTTGCACCTAACGTGGTCACCCAGCTCCGCACCATCGAGAAGGACGGCTACAAGGCTGTTCAGATCGCTGCCGGACAGATCGACCCGCGCAAGGTCAACAAGCCCCTCACCGCTCACTTCGAGGCCGCAGGCGTCACGCCGCGTCGTCACGTCACCGAGATCCGCACTGCGGATGCCGATGACTACACGCTCGGCCAGGAGCTCACGGTTGACGGCCTTTTCGAGGCCGGCCAGCTCGTCGACGTCGTCGGCACGAGCAAGGGTAAGGGCACCGCGGGTGTCATGAAGCGCCACAACTTCGCTGGTGTCAGCGCTTCGCACGGTGCACACCGCAACCACCGCAAGCCCGGCTCCATCGGCGCATCGTCGACCCCGAGCCGTGTTTTCAAGGGCATGCGTATGGCTGGCCGTATGGGTGGAGAGCGCGTGACCGTGCTCAACCTGACGGTGCACGCCATCGACACCGAGAAGGGACTCATGCTCGTCAAGGGCGCCGTCCCCGGTGCACGCGGCCGCATCGTTTTCGTCCGTAACGCAGTGAAGGGTGCCTAAGTCTCATGGCTGACACGACTCTCACTCTCGACGTCATCGGCGCCAGCGCGAAGAAGACCGGCACGGTCGACGCTCCCGCAGGCCTCTTCGATGTCAAGACCAACGTCCCGCTGATCCACCAGGTCGTCGTCGCGCAGCTCGCTGCCGCACGCCAGGGCACCCACTCGACCAAGCGTCGTGGTGAGGTCTCCGGTGCAGGCCGCAAGCCGTTCAAGCAGAAGGGCACGGGTAACGCTCGTCAGGGCTCGATCCGTGCACCGCACATGACCGGTGGTGGCATCGTCCACGGCCCGAAGCCGCGCGACTACTCGCAGCGCACCCCCAAGAAGATGATCGCCGCCGCCCTCCTGGGTGCGCTCAGCGACCGCTTCCGCGGCCAGCGTCTGCACGTCGTCGAGTCCTTCGGTCTCGAGGGCAAGCCCTCGACCAAGATCGCTGCTGCGCACCTCTCGGCTCTGCCGGGCAAGACGGCGCTCGTCGTGATCGACCGCACGGACGACAACAGCGCACTGAGCATCCGCAACCTTGCTGGCGTTCACCTGCTGTACGTCGACCAGCTCAACGCATACGACGTGCTCGTCGCTGACGACATCGTCTTCACCAAGCCCGCTTTCGAGGCGTTCGTCGCCGCGAAGACCGGCACCATCGAGGAGGTCTCGGCATGAGCGCACAGGACAACGTCCTCGCAGCCGCGAGCAACAAGGACCCGCGCGACATCATCCTGAAGCCGGTCGTCTCCGAGAAGAGCTACGGTCTCATCGACGAAGGCAAGTACACCTTCCTGGTGGACCCGCGCGCTTCGAAGACCGAGATCAAGCTCGCCATCGAGAAGATCTTCGGCGTCAAGGTTGCTGCAGTCAACACGATCAACCGCGTCGGCAAGGCCCGCCGCACTCGCTTCGGCACGGGAAAGCGCAAGGACACCAAGCGCGCCATCGTGACCCTGAAGTCGGGCACCATCGACATCTTCACGGCAGTCGGCTGACCGGGGGATAAGGACTAATAATGGCTATTCGCAAGTACAAGCCCACGACCCCGGGCCGTCGCGGCTCGTCGGTGGCTGACTTCGCTGAGATCACCCGATCGACGCCCGAGAAGTCGCTGCTCCGCCCGCTCTCCAAGACCGGTGGTCGCAACAACCAGGGCCGCATCACGACCCGTCACATCGGTGGTGGCCACAAGCGCCAGTACCGCGTCATCGACTTCCGTCGCAATGACAAGGACGGCGTCAACGCCAAGGTCGCTCACATCGAGTACGACCCCAACCGCACCGCGCGCATCGCGCTGCTGCACTACTTCGACGGTGAGAAGCGCTACATCCTCGCGCCGGCGAAGCTCAAGCAGGGCGACATCGTCGAGTCGGGCGCAAGCGCTGACATCAAGCCGGGCAACAACCTCCCGCTGAAGAACATCCCGACGGGTACCGTCATCCACGCAATCGAGCTCCGTCCCGGTGGCGGCGCGAAGATGGCGCGTTCGGCCGGTGCGTCCGTCCGTCTCGTCGCCAAGGATGGCCCCTACGCTCAGCTGCGTCTCCCCTCGGGCGAGATCCGCAACGTCGATGCGCGCTGCCGCGCGACCATCGGCGAGGTCGGCAACGCCGAGCAGTCGAACATCAACTGGGGCAAGGCTGGCCGTATGCGCTGGAAGGGCGTTCGCCCGACCGTCCGCGGTGTTGCCATGAACCCGGTCGACCACCCGCACGGTGGTGGTGAGGGTAAGACCTCCGGTGGTCGTCACCCTGTTACCCCCTGGGGCAAGGCAGAGGGCCGCACCCGTCACGCCAACAAGGAAAGCGACAAGTACATCGTGCGTCGCCGTACCGCCGGCAAGAAGCGCAAGTAGGAGTAGAGGAAGATGCCACGCAGTCTTAAGAAGGGCCCCTTCGTCGACGAGCACCTGCTTCGCAAGGTTGTCGTCCAGAACGAGGCGGGTACGAAGAACGTCATCAAGACCTGGTCGCGCCGATCGATGATCATCCCGGCGATGCTGGGTCACACGATCGCGGTCCACGACGGTCGCAAGCACATCCCCGTGTTTGTGTCCGAGACCATGGTCGGCCACAAGCTGGGCGAGTTTGCGCCCACCCGCACCTTCCGCGGCCACGTGAAGGACGACAAGAAGGGCCGCCGCCGCTAACGCGGGGCGATAGAGGAGAGAGAAATGGTGGAGTCCATCGCACGCGTGCGACACATCCGCGTGACCCCTCAGAAGGCTCGTCGCGTCGTTGCGCTCATCAAGGGCAAGCAGGCGCAGGAAGCGCTCGCGATCCTGAAGTTCGCACCGCAGGCCGCAAGTGAGCCGATCTACAAGCTCGTGCACTCGGCTATGGCCAACGCACAGGTGAAGGCAGATCGCGACGGCGAGTACCTGAACGAGGCAGACCTGTACGTGAGCAACGCTTACGTCGACGAGGGCACGACGCTCAAGCGTTTCCAGCCCCGTGCACAGGGTCGCGCCTTCCAGATCAAGAAGCGCACGAGCCACATCACGGTCGTGCTCTCGACGCCGGAGGTCGCTGAGACCGCCGACGCCGCAAGCAACAAGAAGGCGAGCAAGTAATGGGACAGAAGGTTAACCCGTACGGCTTCCGCCTCGGAATCACGACCGACCACGTGTCGCGTTGGTTCTCGGACTCGACGAAGCCGGGCCAGCGTTACGCCGACTACGTCGCCGAGGACATCAAGATCCGTCAGCTGCTGCAGACGCAGCTCGACCGCGCCGGTGTCTCGAACATCGAGATCGAGCGCACCCGTGACCGCGTCCGCGTCGACATTCACACCGCCCGTCCGGGCATCGTGATCGGTCGCCGTGGCGCCGAGGCCGAGCGCATCCGCGGCGACCTCGAGAAGCTCTCGGGCAAGCAGATCCAGCTGAACATCCTCGAGGTCAAGAACCCCGAGGCTGACGCTCAGCTCGTCGCACAGGGCATCGCCGAGCAGCTGTCTGCTCGTGTGGCGTTCCGTCGTGCGATGCGCAAGGGCCTTCAGGGCGCGCAGCGCGCTGGCGCCAAGGGCATCCGCATCCAGGTCTCCGGCCGCCTCGGCGGCGCCGAGATGAGCCGCTCGGAGTTCTACCGCGAGGGTCGTGTGCCGCTGCACACGCTGCGTGCGAACATCGACTACGGCTTCTACGAGGCGAAGACCACCTTCGGCCGCATCGGTGTGAAGGTCTGGATCTACAAGGGTGACCTCACCAACAAGGAGCTCGCTCGCGAGCAGGCAAACCAGAAGCCTTCGCGTGACCGTGGTGGCGACCGTCGCCGTGGCCCGCGCAACGAGGCACCTGTGGCAGAAGGAGCGTCGGCATAATGCTCATCCCCCGCAAGGTCAAGTACCGCAAGCAGCACCACCCCGGTCGTGCTGGCCAGGCCACCGGTGGCACCAAGGTGTCGTTCGGTGAGTTCGGCATCCAGGCCCTGACGCCCGCTTACGTGACGAACCGTCAGATCGAGTCCGCTCGTATCGCGATGACCCGTCACATCAAGCGTGGTGGAAAGGTGTGGATCAACATCTACCCCGACCGTCCGCTCACGAAGAAGCCGGCTGAAACCCGAATGGGTTCCGGTAAGGGTTCCCCCGAGTGGTGGGTCGCCAACGTCAAGCCGGGCCGTGTCCTCTTCGAGGTCGCGGGTGTCAACGAGGAGCTCGCACGCGAGGCTCTGACCCGTGCCATTCACAAGCTGCCGCTCAAGGCACGCATCATCAAGCGCGAGGAGGGCGACGCGTAATGGCGATCGGCACCAAGGAGCTCGCTCCGGCAGAGCTCGACACGTTCGAAGACCAGCGCCTCGTTGAGGAGCTGCGCAAGGCCAAGGAGGAGCTGTTCAACCTCCGTTTCCAGTCGGCCACCGGCCAGCTGGAGAGCCACGGCCGCATCCGCGCCGTCAAGCGCGACATCGCGCGCCTCTACACCGTGATCCGTGAGCGTGAGCTCGGCATCCGTGCGACGCCGGCTCCGGTCGAGGCTCCGGCCAAGAAGGCGACCAAGTCGAAGGCGAAGAAGTCCGAGGATGCCTCGGCTGACGCCGAAGGGAAGGCTGAGTAATGGCCACGAAGAAGGAAGCAGCCGTCGAGGCTGAGCACGCCGCGCACGATGTGCGCGACGCCGACGCTCGCGGTTACCGCAAGTCGCGTCGTGGCTACGTCGTCAGCGACAAGATGGACAAGACCATCGTCGTCGAGGTCGAAGACCGCGTGAAGCACCCGCTCTACGGCAAGGTCATCCGCCGCACCTCGAAGGTCAAGGCGCACGACGAGTCCAACTCGGCCGGCATCGGTGACCTCGTCCTCATCAACGAGACCCGCCCGCTCAGCGCCACGAAGCGCTGGCGTCTGGTGGAGATTCTGGAGAAGGCCAAGTGATCCAGCAGGAGTCACGCCTCAAGGTCGCCGACAACACCGGCGCGAAGGAACTGCTCACCATCCGCGTTCTCGGTGGCTCGCGCCGCCGCTACGCCGGTCTTGGTGACACGATCGTCGCAACGGTCAAGGACGCGATCCCGGGTGGAAACGTCAAGAAGGGTGATGTCGTCAAGGCGGTCATCGTCCGCACCAAGAAGGAGACGCGCCGTCCCGACGGCTCGTACATCAAGTTCGACGAGAACGCTGCCGTGATCCTGAAGAACGACGGGGAGCCCCGCGGCACCCGCATCTTCGGCCCGGTCGGCCGTGAGCTTCGTGACAAGAAGTTCATGAAGATCGTCTCGCTGGCACCGGAGGTCATTTAACTATGGCGAACATCAAGAAGGGTGACCTGGTTCAGGTCATCACCGGACGCAAGCAGGACAAGGGCGGCGACCGCGGCAAGCAGGGCAAGGTCCTCGAGATCCTGACCGAGCAGAACCGCGTTGTCGTCGAGGGCGTCAACTACGTCACCAAGCACACCCGCGTCGGCCAGACGCAGCGTGGCACGAAGACGGGCGGCCTCGAGACCATCGAGGCTCCCATCCACATCTCGAACGTCGCACTCGTCGACCCCTCGACCAAGAAGCCGACCCGTGTCGGTCACCGCGTCGAGGAGCAGGTGAAGGATGGCGTCAAGCGCACCGTCCGCGTGCGTTACGCCAAGAAGAGCGGTAAGGACCTCTGATGAGCACCAACGCTGCCGCGCCGGCTGGCAAGATCCAGCCGCGCCTGAAGCAGAAGTACAAGGCTGAGATCCAGCAGAAGCTGCAGGAAGAGTTCGGCTACGCGAACGTCATGCAGATTCCTGGCCTGGTCAAGGTCGTCGTGAACACCGGTGTCGGTGAAGCGGCTCGTGACAGCAAGGTGATCGAGGGCGCCATCGACGACCTCACCAAGATCACCGGCCAGAAGCCGATCGTCACCAAGGCTCGCAAGTCCATCGCGCAGTTCAAGCTGCGTGAGGGCCAGGCCATCGGTGCACACGTCACGCTGCGTGGCGACCGTGCCTGGGAGTTCCTGGACCGTCTCGTCTCGCTGGCTCTTCCCCGTATCCGCGACTTCCGCGGTCTTTCGGCGAAGCAGTTCGACGGAAACGGCAACTACACCTTCGGTCTCCAGGAGCAGAGCGTGTTCCACGAGATCGATCAGGACAAGATCGACCGCGTTCGCGGTTTCGACATCACTGTCGTGACCTCGGCGAAGACGGATGACGAAGGACGCGCACTGCTGCGTCACATCGGCTTCCCCTTCAAGTCTGAGGACGCACAGGCGTAGCACTCTCAGCGGGCCCGGTGACCACGTGTCATCGGGCCCGCTGGATGGCACGTACAATTGAAGATTGCTGCTTCAGAGCAGGTCGTCTGTCGTGTAACGGCAGCCGAAACCTCTTGAACAAAGGAAAACATCATGACAATGACAGACCCGGTCGCAGATCTGCTGACCCGTCTGCGCAACGCGAACTCGGCGCACCACGACTCCGTGTCCATGCCGTCGAGCAAGCTCAAGACGAACATCGCCGCGATCCTCCAGCAGGAGGGCTACATCGCTGGATGGGAGGTCACCGATGCACGCGTCGGCAAGAACCTCACCATCTCGCTGAAGTACGGTCCCAACCGCGAGCGTTCGATCGCCGGCATCAAGCGCGTCTCGAAGCCCGGTCTCCGCGTGTACGCGAAGTCGACCGAGCTGCCCAAGGTCCTCGGTGGCCTCGGCGTCGCGATCCTGTCCACCTCCTCCGGTCTCCTCACCGACCGTCAGGCTGAGACGAAGGGCGTGGGCGGAGAAGTCATCGCCTACGTGTGGTAATCCAAAATGTCGCGTATTGGACGTCTTCCCATCGACATTCCCGCCGGCGTGACCATCACGGTCAACGACGGTGTGGTTTCGGTCAAGGGCCCCAAGGGTGAACTCACCCTTCCGGTCGCATCCCCCATTCAGGTCGCCGTCGAGGGCAGCCAGGTTCTGGTCACCCGTCCCGACGACGAGCGCGAGTCGCGTTCGCTCCACGGCCTCACCCGCACGCTGATCAACAACGACATCATCGGTGTCACCGAGGGCTACACCAAGGGCCTTGAGGTTGTCGGCACCGGTTACCGCGTGATGCAGAAGGGCGGCTCGGTCGAGTTCGCTCTGGGCTTCTCGCACCCGGTCCTCGTGGACCCGCCGGCGGGCATCACCCTGACGGTGGAGGGCAACAACAAGCTCACCGTCAGCGGCATCTCGAAGCAGGCTGTCGGCGAGGCCGCAGCGAACATCCGCAAGATCCGCAAGCCCGAGCCCTACAAGGGCAAGGGTGTGCGTTACGCCGGCGAGGTCGTGCGTCGCAAGGCCGGAAAGGCTGGTAAGTAACCATGGCTGTGAAGTCAAAGTCCGTCGCCCGCGCGCGTCGCCACGCACGCCTTCGCAAGAAGGTCGTTGGCACCGAGCTGCGTCCGCGTCTGGTCGTCAACCGTTCGGCCCGCCACGTCTTCGTGCAGCTGGTCGACGACAGCAAGGGCCACACTGTGGCATCCGCATCGACTCTCGAGAACGACGTTCGCGCCATCGAGGGTGACAAGACCGCCAAGGCCCGCAAGGTTGGCGAGCTCGTCGCCGAGCGTGCGAAGGCTGCCGGCATTTCCGAGGCTGTGTTCGACCGTGGTGGCAACCGCTACGCCGGTCGTGTCGCCGCTATCGCCGATGGCGCCCGTGAAGGGGGGCTGGCACTGTGAGTGACATCAAGGAGACTGAAGTGACCGAGACGGCTCCCGCCGCCACCGAGGCAGAGCCCGCGCGCGACCAGCGCGAAGGCCGCCGCGGAGGACGCGACCGTGGCCAGAGCCGCGACCGCAACTCGCGCGACCGTGGGGACAACCAGTTCCTCGAGCGTGTCGTGACCATCAACCGTGTGTCGAAGGTCGTGAAGGGTGGTCGTCGCTTCAGCTTCACCGCTCTCGTGGTCGTCGGTGACGGCAACGGCCTGGTCGGCGTCGGCTACGGCAAGGCTCGTGAGGTTCCCCTCGCGATCTCGAAGGGTGTTGAAGAGGCCAAGCGCAACTTCTTCCGCGTTCCCCGCGTCGCCTCGACCATCCCGCACCCCGTGCAGGGTGAGGCCGCCGCAGGTGTCGTGCTGCTTCGTCCGGCCGCTGCCGGTACCGGTGTTATCGCCGGTGGTCCGGTTCGTGCCGTGCTCGAGTGCGCCGGTATCCACGACGTGCTGTCGAAGTCGCTCGGTTCGTCGAACACGATCAACATCGTGCACGCGACCGTCGCGGCTCTGAAGAGCCTCGAAGAGCCTCGCGCCGTCGCCGCACGTCGTGGTCTCGAGTACGACGCTGTCGTGCCGGAGATCATCATCCGCAACGAGGCGAAGGCAGCTGCTGCCGCCGCCGCGCAGAAGGTAGGTGCCTGATGGCCGCTCGGCTCAAGGTCACGCAGATCAAGTCCAAGGTGAGCGAGAAGCAGAACCAGCGCGACACGCTGCGCAGCCTCGGTCTCAAGCGGATCGGCGACTCGGTCGTCCGTCCCGACGACGCGCAGGTGCGCGGTTACGTCAAGACCGTTGCTCACCTCGTCAAGGTTGAGGAGATCGACTAATGGCTGAGAAGAACGAAGCCGTCGAGGCCGAGAAGGCCCCGGAGAAGGCCGCTGCTCCCAAGGCAGCTGCCGAGAAGAAGCCCGCTGCGGAGAAGGCTCCCGCAAAGGCCGCTGCGAAGCCGGCTGCTGCGAAGAAGCCTGCCGCCAAGAAGGCTGAGGCGGATGCTCCTGCGTCGCGTCCCAGCGTTCTGAAGGTTCACCACCTGCGTCCGGTCCCCGGCGCCAACACCGCCAAGACTCGTGTCGGCCGCGGTGAGGGCTCGAAGGGTAAGACGGCAGGCCGTGGCACGAAGGGCACGAAGGCCCGCAACACCGTGCGCGTCGGCTTCGAGGGTGGGCAGATGCCTCTGCACATGCGCACCCCGAAGCTGCGCGGCTTCAAGAACCCGTTCCGCGTCGAGTACCAGGTTGTGAACCTGGAGAAGCTCGCGGAGCTCTACCCGGCCGGTGGCGATGTCACCGTCAGCGACCTCGTCGCGAAGGGTGCCGTTCGCAAGAACGAGAAGGTCAAGGTTCTGGGCAACGGCGACATCGCCGTGAAGCTGAACGTGGCAGTGGACAAGGTCTCCGGCTCGGCTGAGCAGAAGATCGTTGCCGCTGGCGGTTCGGTCAAGTAGTACACAGTCGAGAGGGGCCGGAGAATCTCCGGCCCCTCTTGCGTTACCCTGGTGTTTCAGCCGTCTTCGTCGACGGCATCCCCTTCAGGAGGCCCGCTTTTGTTTAGCGCTATCGCGCGGATCTTCCGCACGCCAGACCTGCGTCGGAAGATCGGTTTCACGCTGGCGATCATCGCCATCTACCGCCTCGGTTCGACGATCCCTGCTCCGTTCGTGAATTTCCCGAACGTCGAGGAGTGTTTGGCGCTCAACAGCGGCACCGATGGGCTCCTGGGGCTTGTCAACCTCTTCTCCGGCGGTGCCCTGCTGCAGCTGTCGATCTTCGCCCTCGGTGTGATGCCATACATCACCGCGACGATCATCACCCAGCTGCTGCGCGTGGTCATCCCGCACTTCGAGGCGCTCCACAAAGAGGGGCAGGCGGGGCAGTCGCGTCTCACGCAGTACACCCGCTACCTCACGATCGCGCTCGCGCTGCTGCAGTCGACGACGCTGGTCACCGTCGCGCGCAGCGGTCAGCTGTTCGGTCAGACCGACTTCGCCGCGTGCCAGCAGCTCCTGACCAACGATGTGTGGTGGGCGCAGCTGCTCATGATCATCACGATGACCGCCGGTACCGGCCTCATCATGTGGTTCGCTGAGCTCGTCACCGAGCGCGGCATCGGCAACGGCATGTCGCTGCTCATCTTCACGTCGATTGCTGCGACGTTCCCCGGCGCCATGGGCGTCATCTGGGAGTCGCGTGGCTTCGAGGTCTTCCTCCTCGTCCTCGCCGTCGGCATCGTCGTCATGGCCCTCGTGGTCTTCGTGGAGCAGTCACAGCGTCGCGTGCCCGTGCAGTACGCCAAGCGCATGGTGGGGCGCCGCACCTATGGCGGCACGAACACCTACATCCCGATCAAGGTCAACATGGCCGGTGTGATCCCGGTCATCTTCGCCTCGTCGCTGCTCTACATTCCGATGCTGATCGCGCAGTTCAACACCCCGCAGGACGGCTCGACGCCGCCGGCCTGGGTCACGTGGGTCTCGCAGTACCTGACGACGGGCGATCACCCGTTGTACATGGCGGTGTACTTCTTCCTGATCATCGGGTTCACCTACTTCTACGTCGCGATCACCTTCAACCCGGTCGAGGTCGCAGACAACATGAAGAAGTACGGCGGATTCATCCCGGGCATCCGCGCCGGTCGCCCGACCGCGGAGTACCTCGACTACGTGCTCACCCGCATCACGTTCCCCGGTTCCATCTACCTCGGTCTCATCGCTCTGATCCCGCTCGTCGCGCTGGCCACGATCGGCGCCAACCAGAACTTCCCGTTCGGTGGCGCATCGATCCTGATCATCGTCGGTGTTGGTCTTGAGACGGTCAAGCAGATCGACGCGCAGCTGCAGCAGCGCCACTACGAAGGGCTCCTCCGCTAATGGCATCCACTCCCGCCACGACCGCTCGTCTGCTCATCGTCGGGCCTCAGGGCTCCGGTAAGGGCACGCAGGGCATCCGCATCGCAGAAGCGCTCGGTATCCCCGTCGTCTCGACCGGTGACATCTTCCGCGCCAACATCAAAGAGGGCACCGAGCTCGGCCGACAGGTCACCGAGATCCTCGATCGCGGAGACCTTGTGCCTGACGAGCTGACGGGCGCGATCGTTCGCGATCGCCTTCAGCAGGCGGATGCTGCACGCGGCTTCCTCCTCGACGGCTACCCGCGCAACGCGGCGCAGGTCTCCGACCTCGATGCGTTCCTCGCGGAGAGCGACGCCGCTCTCGACGCCGTCATCCTTCTGGATGTCGCCCGCGAAGAGAGCATCGCGCGACTGAGCCTCCGTGCTGTGGAGCAGGGGCGCTCGGACGACAACGAAGAGGCCATCGCAAAGCGTCTCGACATCTACGAGAAGGAGACCGCTCCGATTCTCGAGGTGTACGGCGCGCGTGGCATCGTCGACCGGATCGATGGTGCGGGCGACCTCGACGAGATCACCGAACGCATCCTCGCCGCGCTCGAGGCTCGTGGCCTCGCGCCGGCCGCCGCGGTCTAAGCAGTGTTCCGCCGCTCCATCTACAAGAATCCCGCACAGTTGCGGGCGATGGTCGAACCCGGCCTCATCACAGAAGAGGCTCTGGCGGGTGTGCGCGCGCTCATCCGTCCTGGGGTGACGACGGCCGAGATCGACGCCGAGGCGTCGCGCATCATCGTCGCCCGTGGTGCGGAGTCGAACTTCAAGCTCGTGCGTGGCTACCACCACACGACGTGCATCTCGGTCAATGAGCAGGTCGTGCACGGCATCCCTGGTGCACGGGTAATCGAGCCCGGAGACATCGTCTCCGTTGACTGCGGAGCCCAGTTCAAGGGATGGAACGGCGACAGCGCGATCACCGTGGTCGTCCCGGATCCGGAGCGCCCCGAGCTCGTCGCGCGGCGGGAAGAACTCTCCCGTGTGACGGAAGGCTCCATGTGGGCCGGAATCGCCTCGTTCGCGACGGCACGACACCTGGGTGATGTCGGGGCCGCGATTCAGGGTTACATCGAAGCGCAGGGGCCTTCGGCGGTCTCGGGCGAGACCTACGGCATCCTTCGCGAGTATGTCGGGCACGGAATCGGTCGCAAGATGCACGAGGCGCCGAGTCTGTTCAACTACCGCACGCCCGACCCCGGCGCCGACGTTCGTCCCGGCTTGGTCATGGCGGTGGAGCCGATGGTCACCGCCGGTGGCGAAGAGACGTTCATCGAAGACGACGACTGGACGGTCTCCACGATCGACGGCTCTGACGGCTCGCACTGGGAGCACAGCGTCGCCGTGCACGAGGGCGGGATCTGGGTGTTGACGGCCCCAGACGGCGGCGCTGCGGGGCTGGCGCCTTTCGGTGTCACGCCGACGCCCATCGCCTGAGTTGTTCTCCAGAGACGCCATCCTGCGGGGTGGCGTTGTCTGTTTGTCCACGCCTTTGTCGCGTTCACAAGCGGGGCATAGGGTTTTGCGCGAAAATGTTGACAACTGCGCCACTGGCGCGCTGAACGAGAGAACGGATTGCACGTGGCTGCAGCGAAGGGCAAGACCAACTGGTTTGCCATCATCATCTCGGCGGTCGTCGTCGTCGCCCTCGTGGGCCTTGGCGCAGTCGTCGTCAACCTGAACAACCAGGCGACCGCACCGGCAGAGATGCCCAAGGCGGAGATCATCGACCAGGAAACCGGCGCGATTTCCTTCGGTTCGGGTAAGACCGAGGTCGACACCTTCCTCGATTTCATGTGCCCCGCGTGTAACGCCTTTGAGCAGAAGCACGGCGCGGCGCTGCAGGAGGCTGCAGCGAATGACGACATCACGCTCAAGGTGCACCCGATCGCGATTCTCGATCACCTTTCGCAGGGCACCAACTACTCCTCCCGCGCTGCCGGTGCCATGTACTGTGTCGCTGAAGAAGCCCCTGATGCCGCGCTCGACTTCCTGAACCTGATGTTCGCCAACCAGCCCCAGGAGGGAACCACGGGTCTGGACGACGCTGCGATCGCTGCGATCGCCAAGGAGGCCGGCGCGGAGGCGGCATCCACATGCATCACCGACGGCACCTACAAGAAGGTGGGCGCGCAGCAGGCGCAGGCACACGAGATCCGCGGTACGCCGACCGTGAAGATCGACGGCCAGGAGGTCGAGAACCCGATCAACAGCGACGTCATCCCGAAGCTGCTTGCCAGCTTCTCAGAGTGACCTGATTCTGACAGTGGGCGGTCCCGGCTTGCCGGACCGCCCACTGTCAGATAACATAGATCCTTGGTGCCTTGCGCCTTTGTTCGGCGTGTCCGACAGGTGCGCACCACCATCCATCACCCACCGCAGATCGACCGATCTGCAGAAGCGTCAGCGAGGCTATGGCTAAGAAAGACGGTGTCATCGAGATCGAGGGCGTGATCTCCGAGGCTCTTCCCAACGCGATGTTCCGCGTTGAGTTGGCCAACGGTCACAAGGTCCTTGCAACGATCTCCGGCAAGATGCGGCAGAACTACATCCGCATCATCCCCGAAGACCGTGTGGTCGTGGAGCTCTCTCCATACGACCTCACCCGCGGTCGTATCGTCTACCGCTACCGCTAATCGGTCGAGAAGTAACGACTCTCGGCTGCGCTCTTCGCGAGCACAGCAGCGAGTACGAAGACAGCGAACAGGAAACATCATGAAGGTCAACCCCAGCGTCAAGCCCATCTGCGATCACTGCAAGGTGATCCGCCGTCACGGCCGCGTCATGGTGATCTGCAAGAGCAACCCGCGCCACAAGCAGCGCCAGGGCTGATCCCCGTCGGTCACGCCGACAGGGTCTCTTCAGATCTGACTCACAACTGAATACGCATCAGGCAGAGCTAAGAATCCGCACCAGCGGAGGACACCTCGAGACAGAGGCTCGGGTCCATGTTCTGCCCCACACCTCTACACATCCCAGGAGAACCGCATGGCACGTCTTGCCGGCGTTGACATCCCGCGCGACAAGCGCGTGGTGATCGCACTTACCTACATCTACGGCGTTGGCCGTACCCGTTCGGTCGAGATCCTCAAGGCCACCGAGATCGACGAGTCGATCCGCGTCAAGGACCTCAGCGACGACCAGCTCATCGCACTGCGCGACTACATCGAGGGCAACTACAAGGTGGAGGGTGACCTTCGCCGCGAGGTTGCTGCAGACATCCGCCGCAAGGTCGAGGTCGGCTCCTACGAGGGCCTCCGTCACCGCCGTGGTCTTCCGGTCCGTGGTCAGCGCACCAAGACCAACGCTCGTACCCGCAAGGGCCCGAAGCGCACCGTCGCTGGCAAGAAGAAGGCCCGCTAAGTAGCGGCCAAGGGACTAGGAGAACACTTTCATGGCTGCACCCAAGGCCGCCGCGCGCAAGCCGCGCCGCAAGGAAAAGAAGAACATCGCGCTGGGCCAGGCCCACATCAAGTCGACGTTCAACAACACCATCGTTTCGATCACCGACCCGTCCGGCGCTGTCATCAGCTGGGCATCGTCGGGTGGCGTGGGCTTCAAGGGCTCGCGCAAGTCGACGCCCTACGCCGCTGGTATGGCTGCCGAGTCGGCTGCCCGCCAGGCTGCCGAGCACGGCGTCAAGAAGGTCGACGTCTTCGTGAAGGGCCCGGGTTCGGGTCGCGAGACGGCGATCCGTTCGCTGCAGGCCGCTGGCCTCGAGGTCGGTTCGATCCAGGACGTCACGCCGCAGGCACACAACGGCTGCCGTCCGCCGAAGCGTCGCCGCGTCTGATTTCCGGCCGTTGCCGGGGGTGCTTTCGAGCATCCCCGGCAACTCTGGTTGATCTTCCGGGCCCTCGTGCCCGTACACAATTCAAAACCTCACTCACCGCACGTGTCATATAGCGGGCACGTGATCGAAAGGAACCATAGTGCTCATTGCACAGCGTCCCACTCTCACCGAGGAAAAGATCGCCGAGAACCGTAGCCGGTTCGTCATCGAGCCGCTCGAGCCCGGATTCGGGTACACGATCGGCAACGCGCTGCGTCGTAGCCTGCTGTCGTCGATCCCCGGCGCGGCAGTCACCAGCATCCGCCTCGATGGCGTTCTGCACGAGTTCAGCACCATCCCCGGTGTCAAGGAAGATGTCACTGAGATCATCCTGAACATCAAGCAGCTGGTCGTCTCCTCGGAGCGCGACGAGCCCATCACGGCATACCTGCGCAAGACGGGTGCCGGCGAGGTGACCGCGGCCGACATCTCGGCTCCCGCGGGCGTCGAGGTGCACAACCCCGAGCTCGTCATCGCGACCCTCAACGACACCGCGAAGTTCGAGCTGGAGCTGACGATCGAGCGTGGCCGTGGCTACGTCTCGGCCGCGCAGAACCGCAACGAGTACGCCGAGGCCGGCCAGGTGCCGATCGACTCGATCTACTCGCCGGTCTTCAAGGTCAGCTACCGCGTCGAGGCGACTCGTGCCGGTGAGCGCACCGACTTCGACAAGCTGGTGCTGGATGTCGAGACCAAGTCGTCGATCCTGCCGCGCGACGCCGTCGCATCGGCTGGTCGCACCCTGACTGAACTGTTCGGCCTCGCTCGCGAGCTGAACGTTGAGGCTGAGGGCATCGAGATCGGCCCCGCGCCGGTCGAAGCTGTTCTCTCGAACGAACTGTCGATGCCGATCGAGGACCTCGATCTGTCGGTGCGTTCGTACAACTGCCTCAAGCGTGAGGGCATCAACACGGTGTCTGAGCTCGTCGCCCTCTCGGAGACGCAGCTCATGAACATCCGCAATTTCGGACAGAAGTCGGTGGACGAGGTGCGCGACAAGCTCGTGTCGCTCGGCCTGTCGCTCAAGGATTCGGTGCCCGGTTTCGACGGCGCCCACTTCTACGGCGGCTCCGAAGACGAGTCCTACTGAATTACCGACCTTTCTGACCAGGAGTTAGATCACTATGCCTAAGCCCACCAAGGGTCCCCGTCTCGGAGGCGGCCCCGCACACGAGCGTCTGCTTCTCGCGAACCTCGCGGCAGCCCTCTTCACCAACAAGTCGATCCGCACGACCGAGACCAAGGCCAAGCGCCTTCGTCCGCTGGCCGAGCGTCTCGTCACCTTCGGCAAGCGCGGCGACCTGCACGCGCGTCGTCGTGCCCTGTCGATCCTGCGCAACAAGGAGGCCGTCCACGTCCTCTTCGCCGAGATCGCACCGCTGGTCGCTGAGCGTGAGGGCGGCTACACCCGCATCACGAAGGTCGGCAACCGCAAGGGTGACAACGCCCCCATGGCCGTGATCGAGCTCGTTCTCGAGCCCGTCGCGCCGAAGGCGAAGTCGGCCAAGAAGGCTGCTCCGGCTGCCAAGGCTCCCAAGGCTGAGGTCGTCGAAGAGGCTCCGGCGGAAGAGGTCGTCGAGGCGCCGGTCGAGGAGACCGCTGCTGCGGAGGCACCCGCCGAGGAGAAGGCTGAGTAATACTCACCACCTCGTCACGAAGCCCGTCACCCCATTCCGGGGTGGCGGGCTTCGTCGTTTCTCGAGTGCGGCGCGCTGAGGCGCAGTGCCGAGGCGCCGTGCGTTGTGGGCCGCGCACTGTAGGGCCTTGCGCTGTTGGGCCTTGCGCTGTTGGGCCGCGCGCTGTGAGCCGCATTGCGGAGGAGATCTGCACTTCGGAGGATGGAGGGGAGCGCGATCGTCCTCCGAAGTGCGGATCTCCTACGAAATGAGCGCGGAGCGGGACACGGTCCCGCTAGGCGAGCGCGCCACGGTCCCCGCCGGGGGAGCGCATTACGGGCACCGCCGGGGGAGCGCGCTACGGTCGGCAGATGCGGTAGGTGCCGCTGTCGGCGAGCGCCTCGTTCGAGCATTCACCGCCCGTGACCTGTGGGACGCCCTGCATGGCGGGAGCGTCGAACATCCCGACATGTGCCCCGGTGAGGACGATGATCGGCACGGCGGCGCCCCAGGGTGCCGCGGCCAGCCAGGTGACCCTGTAGTCGTCCACCCATGCCGCCAGGGGGGCCGCCGCGGCACGCTGCGTGTGCAGAGTCTCCCAACCAGGATTGAGCGCGCTCACGGTGTGCGCTGCGGAGCCGATGCCGAGAACGGCGATGAGCGCCGTGGCAGTCGCGGCGCTGAGCGCGCGCAGCGGCAACGATCCCTTCCAGAGGAACTGCATGCCCCGAACTGTGAAAGCCGCGAGCAACGGCGCGAACGAGAACACTCCCGGTGCGGGATGGCGCACCCACAGCGGCGTGTGCGCGGCCTGTGCCCACCAGCCGACGAACGCGAGGAAGCCCACGACAGCGGCGAGGCCGAGTGCGAGGTCCTCCGCAGCAGGTTTGGCACCCGTCGTTCGCCAGGTACGCCACGAGCGCGTGCAGGCGACCGCCCCGACAGCGAGTCCGAGCAGGACAGCGGCGAGGACGAGCCACGGCGAGCTGAACCAGGAGTCCGCGAGAACGGTGACCTTCTCTGGAATCGTCGTCGGCGCGACGTTCTGACCGCTGCTGCGCACGAACGAGGCGAGTTCCCGCAGATGCGTGAGGTAGGCGGCGGGGCCGAGGATGACGAAGGCCGCGATCTCCATGAGAAGAGTCGGCAGGCCAGCAAGCACCAGCGGAAGGATGCTGCGCGTCGCCGTTGCTCCGATGCGCTTCCAGCCGCGGCCGGGTGTGAGCGCCCAGAGCGCCACAGCGAAGGCCGGGAGCGCGATCAGAGCGATGAGCTTCGCCTGCAGGGCGAGGCCGAACAGAAGGCCGGCGAGCCAGGCGCGACGAGGCAGAACGATGAACGCCCAGACCAGGAGCGCCGCGGCAGGGATCTCACCGAGCAGATCTGCGGGGCCCTGGATCGGCGAGTTGCTCGCGGCCGTCTGGAACGCGAGCGGCACCGCGATTGCGACCAGTGCGCCCCACCGACCTGCGATGCGACGGCCGAGGATCCAGAGGCCCGCGAGAAGCAGACCCCAGTACAGGAGTGGGATGAGGCGGGCGCCGATGACAGGGTCGATGCCGGTTGCGAGAACGAGCGCGACGGGGAGGAGGACGGACGCTCCCGTGGAAATCCGAGGGTCGAACGGTGTGAGCGTCGAGCCAGACAGCGCGCCGTCGCTCGTGTAGCCGAGGCCCCCGAGCAGATTGCGCGGCACCGTCAGGTTGAAGGCCTCGTCTTCCCAGAGGCGGAACGTGGTGAGACTCTGCCAGCACAGCACCGCGTTCGCGATGACGAGCGCGGCGAGCAGAACCCAGAAGGCCCCTCCGGACAGACGGCGCATCACGGCTTGGCGGCTCCTGCCGGAGCATCCGGAATCAGGTGGATGCCACGCAGCGGCGCGGTCGGGGAGAGGGAAGTGCGCCAGACCTCACCGAGCGCCTCGACGGCGAACGTGCGCAGGCGCGCAGGAGGAAGGGCGATCCGCGGGCCTCGACCCCACATGGTTCCGGTCGTCGACGCGCCGCGACGGGGGATGCTGCGCACACGCACATAACGCACAGTGAAACCGCTGTGCACTTCTGCGAGCGAGAAGTGCACGTGCGGCACCAGCGACTCATCGGGCACCGCCGAGACGAGAGCCTGAGCGACCTCGGGTCGGTACGCTCGCAGCGGGGTGTTCACATCGGGGACGCCGCGACCCGAGGCCAGCGCGACGAGCAGACGAACGCACCCCGTGAGCACCTTCCGGTACCAGGGGTCGGTGCGTCCGCCGCGAACGCCGTGCACGACATCCGCGTCGGAACTGGCGAGTGCGCGCAGCAGAACAGGGAAGTCGGTGCCGAGGAACTGACCGTCGCCATCGACGTGCACCAGGACGTCGGGAGAGAGGGCGAGGCCGGCCCGGTAGGCGGCGAGTGCTGTGGGGCCGTGACCACGATTGACCGCTTGGCGCTCGACCTGCACATCTGTGATGTCCGCAAGCGCTGCGGCGGTGCCGTCGGTGGACTGGTCGTCGGCCACGACGAAGGTCACCCGCTCGACAAGCGGTGTGACGCAGTCTCGGATCTCATCGATGAACCCGGCGATGCCTTCGGCCTCGTTGAAGGCGGGCATCACGACGACAAGATGGGGAATCGACAAACCGGATCCTCAGGATCGAAGGCGGCGGCGCGGGGCGCCCGAACTGCGCAGATTGCACTTCCGAGTAGTCTAGAGGAGTCATGAATCGCCTCACTCAGGTTCGCCGCCTCGCTGGAGTCGGCACCCGCTTTCTCATCGTCGGCGGTCTGAGCACCCTCATCGAGGTGGGCGTCTTCAACCTGCTCGTGTATGTCTTCGGCTGGGATCTCGTCGCCGCGAAGATCACCGCATCGCTTGTCGCACTCGTCAACGCGTACATCGGCAACCGAGAGTGGACGTTCCGCCACCGGGATCGTCGCAGCCGCACGTCGGAGCTGTTCTGGTTCCTGCTCACGAATGCCGTGTGCACGGGGCTTGGTGCCGCGCTCGTCTGGGTGGGCGTGGAAGCGCTCCGGGGCATCCTCGGTCACGCGCCGGGTGCGTTCGCGGTGAATGTCGTGAACCTGTTCAGCATCGGAATCATCGTGCTGGTGCGCTTCGCGCTGTACCACTGGGTGGTCTTCCGCGTGGCGCCGAAGACAGTCGAGACAGTCCAGCCGGCCGAGACGGATCAGCCGGCGAGCTGACGCAGTGCGTCGCGGGCCTCTTCGAGCAGGGAGGCTGCGGCCTTCTCTCGCTTGCGAGCTTCCTGCCGCTCGACCGTGACGTCGCGGATCGCCTGGTCGACGGCATCCGCGAAGAGCTCACCGCCCGCGTCGCCCGGATGCACGAGATCCTCCGCGAGGAGGTCGGGCCGCGGGGCGATCGCTGCCGACCAGTCGGCGACGACGACTCCGACGTGTGCGGCGGCGAACGCGGCGAGCTGTTCGTTCACGCCAGGGATCCAGTCGCGGGGAGCATAGGCGTTCACCAGGATCAGGTCACGCCGGGGGCTGATGCTGGCAGCGATCTGGTCGAGCGCCTCGTCGTCGATGGCCCCGTTGGTCCCGAGGCCCACGACGACGGTCTCACGGAGATCGCCGCCAGAGGCGAGGGCGCTGACGATCTCGGTTCCCGTCCACATCGAGCGCGAGACCTCGGCGTCGACCGCGATGCCGGGGAAGCGTGCCAGCAGCGCGGGCGCGGAGGCGAGCATGACGGAGTCGCCGATCGCGATCATGTCGGAGCCATCCGACGAGGGCGCGGGCGTCGGTGACGGCGCACCGGGCAGGCCTCCGGTCAGGCTCTCTGTCGGAGCCGGGGAAGGCGTCGCCGTTGCCTGCTCGAGCGCCCTCTGGCCCGCACGGATTGTCGCTGCCGCGGATGATTCGGCAGGAGCAGTCGTGATCGACACGACCGTTCCGGCGATCGAGAGAATGATCACGCTGGAGATCGTGAGCGCGGCGAACCGTCGCGCAGGGCGTCCGCCGAAGGCGCGGACGAGACTGCGGATCGAGGCGCGCAGCCCGCGACGACGGATGGGCATCTCGATGAACCGATAGGACAGGGCTGCCAGCACGAGCGTGAGCACGAGCGTCACGGCGGCAGCCGTCGGCGGAACGCGAAGATCGACGCTGCCGCCGCTCGTGGCTGCGACGACGAGTACGAGAACAGGCCAATGCCAGAGGTAGATGCCGTACGACCGATCGCCGATCCACCGCAGCGGGGCGATGTCGAGGCGTATGCCGAAGCGGGCCTGCGGCCAGACCGAGGCCACGACGACCCCGATGGTGCCGAGACTGGCCAGAAGGAGCGAGCCTGGGAACGTAGCGGCATCCGGTGTCTCGGGCAGCAGTGCGGATGTCGCGATGGCCGCGAGCCCGGCGACGCCCAGAACGGCCGCGCTGCGTCGCGCGGCAGGGCGAAGCATCCACTCGTGCTCGATGCGCCCCAGTCCTGTGATGGCGAGTGCAATGCCGAGCAGGATGCCGAACGCATGCGAGTCGGTGCCGTAGTACCCGCGCGTGACGTCACCCGCCGCGGCGAGCTGTGCCATCCACCATGCGGAACCGGCGGCCGCGACGAGGGCGAGTGCAATACGGGCCCCGCTGCGTCGAACCATCAGGAGGAGCGGCAGCAGGAGGGGCCAGAGCACATAGAACTGCTCTTCGACCGCCAGCGACCACAGATTGCGGAAGAGCTCCGGGCTGGTCGCAGCGAAGTAGTCGGCACCGGACGTCAGCGAGACCCAGTTGTAGCTGAACGTCGCTGCGCCGAGCACCTGTCTGCCCAGGTCGACCAACACGTCGCCGCCGATGAACCATGCGGCCGTCGCGCAGGTCGTCACGACGAGCCCGAGGGCGGGGAGGAGCCGCCGGGCGCGGCGGGTCCAGAAGTCGACGAGGGATGCGCGCGAACCCAGGCGGCCTGCGGGGGAGGACTGGAGCAGCAGAGACGTGATGAGGAAGCCGCTGACGACGAAGAAGACATCGACGCCGACGAATCCGCTGCGCAGCGGCGAGCCGGGGAACAGGTGATAGATGACGACCAGAGCCACCGCGATCGCCCGGAGCCCATCGAGCCCGGGGTAGCGTGCGGGGCGCAGTGATGGCATGGTTTCGAATGGTTCTCGACGAAGGCGTGCAGCGGCGCGGGGGAGTGCGCAAGGATGCTCCAGTGTACGTCGCGACTCTGAGAGCGATGAGGTGGTGTCTGCGCGCAACATCCGGGATGTGCGTCGCGCGATACCCTGAATCGTGCGCATCCGGCTCGACATCTCCTATGACGGCACCCACTTCCGGGGGTGGGCGCGCCAGCCGCAGTTGCGAACGGTCCAGGGCACGATCGAAGCCGCTCTCGCGCGGATCGTCGGATCGGATGTGCAACTCGTCGTCGCCGGTCGCACGGATGCCGGCGTGCACGCGAGCGGCCAGGTCGCGCACGTCGATCTGGATGATGCGCAGTGGGAGCGTGTGAAGGCGCGACGCGGCGTCCCGCAGGACAGCGCGGCGGCGGCTCTCGCCGGCCGCCTGCGCGGAGTGCTCGGCGCGTACTCGGATGTGGCTGTGCGGGCGTCGTCGGAGGCCCCGGCGGGTTTCGACGCCCGCTTCTCAGCCGTCTGGCGTCGCTATGAATATCGGCTCGCCGATGATGTGGCGGGCTACGATCCCCTCGCGCGGCACAACACGACGTCGGTCAAGGGCGCGTTGGATGTCGAAGCGATGGATGCCGCGGCGCAGAGCCTCATCGGACTGCACGACTTCGCCGCGTACTGCAAAGCGCGCGAGGAGGCGACCACGATCCGCACTCTCCTCGATTACCGCTGGCGCCGCGACGAGCGCGGTGTGCTCGTCGCCCACGTGAAGGCAGATGCCTTCTGCCACAGCATGGTGCGCGCTCTCGTCGGCGCATGCGCCGCGGTGGGCGAGGGACGCCTGAAGGTTGCGGATGTCGCAGTCCTGCGCGACCGACTTGAGCGGACGAGCGAGTTCAAGGTGCTCGCCGCCCGCGGGCTCACCCTGAGCGAGGTGGGATATCCGGATGCGTCGCTGCTCGCCCAGCGTGCCGAGCAGACCCGCGCACGCCGCGATCTGGGCGCAGACTGACCATCACCGTCGGTGCGAAAGCACAGCGACACGAAAAGTCGCAACCCCCTTCTCCGGGGTGTCAACCGGAGTAGCGTGGGTGGCAAATGAAGGTCATCTCGTACAACCTGCGAAAGCACAAGGCAGCCGACGAGCTCGCAGCTCTCGTCGAACAACACGACCCCGATCTGCTCTGCCTTCAGGAATGCCTCACGACCAGCCTGCCCGAGCGGATCGGCTCGCTGCAGCTCGTGGATGCGACGCAGGGAAACCGCTTGGGTCTCGCACTGTACTCGCGGACCGCGATGTTCCACGTCGACGACGTCCGCACCGTCGGATTGAAGAAATCACTGCACGACCGGGTCCTGAGGCCTGCCCACGAGCGGGTGCTGGGCGCGCGACTGCGGGACATCGATTCAGGGCGAGCGTTCGTCGTGGCATCTTTCCACGCGGCACCCCTCACGGCGCTCAATTCGCTGCGTCGCCATCAGATCCGCGCAGCCCTCGATGCGCTCGCCGAGTTGGGCACAGGTCTGCCGATCCTCATGATGGGCGACTACAACTATCCGGTCTTCAAGGAAAACCTGAGTCAGAACATCAGTCGGCATGGATATGCGATGACGCTCAGTGACGACCACACCTACACGCGCTACCGCGTGTTCCGCGGTCACTACGATTTCGCGACATCCACCGGATTCCGCATCGACAGGATGCAGACCCTGCCGCAGGGTGTGAGCGACCACCGTCCGGTCGTCGTCGAAGCCGAGCTCGACTGAGCGCCGGAGAGCGCTTTCAGTAAACCGCTTCACGCTGCGCAGATGGGCGGAGGAGTTATGCGATGCTGGATACCGAAGTCGTGTGGGGGAACCGTCGCGTTGGCACGAGGTGCCGCATCCTCGCTTCGCGACGCATCGGAGGATATATAGGTCATGGAGGCACCAGCCACCCATTTGGAGACGCCCGTTTCCAGCGCACAGAAGCAACGCCGCTTCTGGGCGTCGATCGTCGACGGCTCTGCGTGGGTGCTCGGGATCGTCGCGGCCGTCGGATTGCGCTTCGAGTTCGTCATGACGCCAACCGGATGGGCCGCAGCGCTGCTGCTCGGCGCCGCGGCCGGACTCTTCCAGATCATCGGCGGATATGCGATCGCGCTGTATCGCGGTCGCTTCACCTACGGTTCCTTCGACGAGGTGCGAGCGCTGGGACTCTGGGTCATCTTCGAAGTGCTGCTGCTGTCTGTCGGTGTGATCATCCTCGGCAACACCATCGGGATTCCCCGCGGCACGGTCTTCCTGGCCTTCCCCTTCGTGCTGCTGATCATGTTCGGCGTCCGCTACGTCGCGCGACTCATGCTGGAGCGGCTGCGTAAGCCGGGTGCGGATGCGGAGCCTGCACTGATCGTGGGGGCGGGGTACGTCGGCGACACTCTGCTGCACAACATCACGACCGACCCCTCCTCTCCGATCCGCGCCGTCGGAATCCTCGACGACGACATCTCAAAGAAGCGCCTTCGCCTGCGTGGTGTGCCGGTCATCGGCCGCACGCGTGACATCGCGAAAGCCGCGGCGAGCACCGGCGCCACGACCCTGGTGATCGCGATCGGCGGCGCCGACGCCGCGCTGATCCGACGGCTGACCGATGCCGCGGACGCGGCAGGACTTCGCACCTCCGTGACGCCGTCGCTCGTGAACCTCATGTCGGGCGCGCAGGCTGCGACCGATCTGCGCGATGTGAGCATCGAAGACCTCATCGGGCGGCACCCCGTCGACACCAACGTCGAGCTCATCGCCGGCTACATCACCGGCAAGCGCGTGATGGTCACCGGCGCCGGCGGTTCGATCGGATCCGAGCTGTGCCGCCAGCTGTCGAAGTTCGGCCCCGCAGAGCTCATGATGCTCGACCGTGACGAGACCGGCCTGCAGCTTGCGCAGATCGGCACCGCGGGCCATGGGCTCCTCGACACCAACGACGTCGTGCTCGCAGACATCCGGGAAGAGGCGACGCTGCAGGAGATCTTCGCTGAGCGGCGCCCGCAGGTGGTCTTCCACGCCGCGGCCCTCAAGCATCTGCCCATGCTCGAGCAGTACCCGGATGAAGCCTGGAAGACGAACGTGCTGGGCACGCTCAACGTGCTGAAGGCCGCCCAGTCGGTGGGCGTCACGACCTTCGTGAACATCTCCACGGACAAGGCCGCGAACCCGACGAGTGTGCTCGGACACTCGAAGCGCGTCGCCGAGAAGCTGACGGCATGGATGGGCGAGCAGACCGGCATGCGCTACCTCTCGGTGCGCTTCGGCAACGTGATCGGCAGCCGCGGCTCGATGCTGCCCACCTTCCGCGCCCTGATCGATGCCGGCGGCCCGATCACGGTGACGCACCCGGACGTCACCCGCTACTTCATGACGATCCCCGAGGCCTGCCAGTTGGTCATCCAGGCCGGCGGAATCGGCCGCCCCGGCGAGATCCTGATCCTCGACATGGGGGAGCCCGTCTCGATTCTCGACGTGGCCAAGCGCATGATCGCGATGTCGGGCAAGACGATCGAGATCGTGTTCACCGGCCTGCGTCCCGGCGAGAAGCTGCATGAGGTGCTCGTCGGAGATCGGGAAGACCTCGAGCGACCGTTCCATCCGAAGGTGTCGCACACGACCGCGGACTCGATTTCTCCCGAGCGTCTGGACAAGGCTGGCTGGGAGGCGCGGATGTTGGCCACCCCGCGCGACAACGAGACGGCGATCATCGAACGCATCGACGCCACACCCGGAGAACGCACCTCGTGAACGAACGCATCCACATGTCCTCACCCGATGTCGGCGTGCGCGAGGAAGAGGCCGTCCTCGGCGCGATGCGGTCCGGGTGGATCGCTCCGCTGGGACCCGACGTGGATGCCTTCGAGCAGGAGCTCGCAGAACGAGTCGGCGTTGCGCACGCGGTCGCGCTGAGTTCGGGAACGGCCGCCCTGCACCTCGGGCTGCTCGCGCTGGGCGTAGGCCGCGGCGACATCGTCGTCACGTCGACCATGACGTTCGCGGCGACGACCAATGCGATCGTCTACACCGGGGCGGAGCCTTTCTTCGTCGACGCTGAAGTCACGACGGGCAACATGGATCCTGCACTTCTGCGTAAGGCGCTGGAGTCGCTGCAGTCGGCAGGAGAGAAGGTCGCCGCCATCGTGCCCGTGGATCTTCTTGGGAAGACGATCGACTACACGAGCATTCTCGCGATCGCCGAAGAGTTCGGCGTGCCGGTGCTGTCCGATGCGGCCGAGTCCCTGGGAGCGACGCACGCAGGCCGCGCTGCAGGCAGCTTCGGACGTGCCTCCGCCGTCTCCTTCAACGGCAACAAGATCATGACCACCTCCGGTGGGGGAATGCTCCTCACCGACGATGCCGACATCGCGCAGCGCACCCGGTACCTCGCGACGCAGGCGCGTCAGCCGGTGGTGCACTACGAGCACACGGACGTCGGGTACAACTACCGCATGAGCAACCTGCTCGCGGCGCTCGGTCGTGCTCAGCTTTCGCGCCTCGATGAGATGATCGGCCGGCGTCGCGAGATGCGACAGCTGTACAAAGACCTGTTCGCCGCGGTCGACGGCGTCGAGATCTTCGGTGCGGCAGGCGATGAGAGCGACAACGTGTGGCTCACCTCGATCGTGGTCGATGAAGAAGTGTCCGGCTGGGCGTCGGCCGACCTCGCAGCGGCCCTCGCCGCACAGAACATCGAGAGCCGCCCGCTCTGGAAGCCGATGCACCTCCAGCCCGTCTTCGCGCACCATCGGGGCGTCATCTCGGGGGCATCCGAGGCGCTTTTCGCACGGGGGCTCACGCTTCCGAGCGGATCTGCTCTCGTGCCCGCCCAGCGCGAGCGGGTCACTGATGCCATCGACGAGTTCCTCCGTGCCCGCTGACATGAGAAGCCGGCCGTACGATGTGCTCAAGCGTGCGCTCGATGTGCTCGCGGCGCTGATCGGTCTCATCCTGCTGTCACCGGTGATGCTCGTCACGGCGATCCTTGTGGCGGCGCGGCTCGGTCGTCCCGTCGTCTTCGCCCAGCCCCGTCCGGGCAGGGGCGACCGCATCTTCACCCTCTACAAGTTCCGGTCCATGCGCGCTGTGGATGAGTCCCGTGGGTGGGTGAGTGACGCGCAGCGACTGACCCCGTTCGGGCGCCGACTGCGCTCCACCAGCCTGGACGAGCTCCCCTCCCTGTGGAACGTGCTCCGCGGAGACATGAGCGTGGTCGGGCCGCGCCCGCTTCTCGTGGAGTATCTGGATCGTTACACACCTACGCAGGCGCGCCGACACGAGGTGCGCCCTGGGGTTACCGGTCTTGCACAGGTGAACGGTCGCAATGCACTCGGGTGGGAGGAGAAGTTCGCGCTCGATGTCGAGTACGTCGAGCGGCGCTCGCTGGCGTTGGATGCCCGGATTCTCTGGGACACGGTGCGGTCGGTGATCGCCCGCGAGGGCATCAGCCAGGATGGCCAGGCGACCGTTGAGAAGTTCGGGGGATCCCATGGCTGAGCCGCTCATCATCATCGGCGCCGGGGGCTTCGGCCGCGAGACCCTCGACGTGGTCGAGGCGATCAACGCCGCGGCGGATCAGCCGGTCTGGGACGTCATCGGCGTGGTCGACGATGCCCCCAGCGAGCGGCACCTCTCCCGTCTGACGGCGCGGGGCTACTCGCACCTGGGAAGCCTCGCCGAGGTGGAGGCTCCTGAGAAGTGCGCGTACATTGTCGCGATCGGATCGCCTGCCGTGCGCTCGCAGATCGCAGAGCGCGTCGACGCCGTCGGCGGCCGATGGGCGACTCTTGTCCACCCCACCGCTGTGGTCGGCTCCCGGCCCTCGCTCGGCGCGGGGACGGTAGTGTGTAGCGGCGTGCTGGTGTCGACGAACGTCCGTCTCGGCGCTCATACGCATCTGAATCCCGGCGCGATCATCGGCCATGATTCCGAGCTGGGGGACTTCGTCTCGGTGAATCCGGGAGCAGTCGTCTCCGGTGAGGTGATCGTGGAGGAGCGCGTGCTGGTCGGCGCGTCGGCGACGATCCTGCAGGGACTCAGGATCGGCACCGATGCCGTGGTCGGCGCAAGCGCGTGTGTGACGCGTGATGTGGCGTCGGGAACGACGGTTGTCGGGGTGCCGGCACGCCCCTTCCATGGGGGCGTCGATACGCAGAATCTGGATGGAGAAGAGTGATGAGTAGACCCGAGCGTGGGCAGGAGGGGCTGAATCTTCATATCTACCCGTCGACGCTCGAAGGGGCGAGCCGTCTGCGCAAGATCTCGAGCAGCGTGCAGCGCGAGAGCGCGTTCTCTGAGACGCACGTCGTCGGAATGCGTCGCGGAGATCTGCCGACGGAGGAGCAGGTCGCACCGGATGTGCGCTTCATCCGGCTCGCGGGCACCAAGCGCACGGGCAACCTTGGTCGGATCCTCAAGACTCTGCTCTGGCAGCCTCGTGTGTTCCTGACCTATAGGCGACAGAACGTCGCCGTCGTCGCCGCGCACAGCGTGTGGGTGCTGCCGATGTGTGCAGCGCTCGCGTCATCGACCGGGGCAGCTCTGGTCTACAACCCGCACGAACTCGAGACCGAGACTGTGGCGATGCGCGGACTCAAGCGCTGGGTGGCTCAGCGGATCGAGCGCCGGCTCGTTCGGAAAGCCAGCGTCGTCACAACCGTGAACGGCTCTATCGCGCAGTGGTACGCGGATGCATACGACATCCCGACCCCGATCGCGGTCACGAACATTCCTGAGGACGACGGCTCAACGACCGACCTGCGCGCGGATCTCGGCATTCCCGAAGACGCGCTGCTCTTCGTCCACACAGGGAACCTCGCCCCCGGACGCAACATTCCGCTGCTGCTTGAGGCGTTCCCCGATCGTCCTGACCGCCATCTTGTCTTCGTCGGGGATGGGCCCCTCAAGGGGCTCGTCACGGAGGCGGCCGCGCGGCAGCGCAACATCCATCAGGTTCCGCCTGTGGGCCCCTTCTCGGTCGTCGGTGCGATGCGCAGCGCGGATGTCGGCGTCAGCCTCATGGAAGGCGACAGCCTTTCCCAGCAGTACTGCTCTCCGAACAAGTTCTACGAGTCGCTGTGCGCGGGCGTGCCTCCGCTGGCGACCAAGCTGGTCGAGCTGCGTCGGGTCCTCGGCCCGCACGCGGATCGCTGGACTGTCGCGCCGGAGATTGATGCCCTCCGAGCCTGGATCGACGAGATCACCCGTGAGGACATCGCGCAATTCCGTGCGACGCCGCCTGTGGTTGGAAGCTGGGACGATCAGGTGGCCCCGATGGTGCGGCGGTACCAAGAACTGGCCCTTGAGCGGGGCAACGCGCGAGCACGACAGCGCGTATCGAACTGAGCGAACAGGCGCTGTGTCCGTGGGACCGCGCCTCTTACGAACGAATCCTCGGCAAAGAGGAGTTAGGAGCAGCCCGTGTGCGGAATCTTCGGGATCTGGGCGAACGATGAGGTCCCGCAGCGTGATCTGCAGAGCCTGCTGAATCACGCTGAGCAGCGCGGTCGGGACTCAAGCGGTCTCGTCGTGTTCCGTGACGGCGCATACGGGGTGCATCGAGCGGACCTGCGCATTCGCAAGCTCGCGAACCGCACCGACACGACGCGCGCGACCTTCGTCATCGGGCACAGTCGATTGGTCACCAACGGCACGGAAGACAATCAGCCGGTGATGCGCGATGGCTTGATCGCGTTGCACAACGGGATTGTGACCAATCACGAAGAGATGTGGACCGATCTGGAGGCAGAGCGCCGGCAGACGATCGACACTGAGATCATTCCTGCGTACATCGCTGAGCATGTCGCCGCCGGAAACAGCCTCGAGAAAGCCGCGTCGGCGTTCCTGGAGCACGCACAGGGGATCGTCGCCAGCGTGGTTCTCGACCCGGTGGCGGGCACCGTGGTGCTGTTCTCGAACAACGGCAGCCTGTACCACGGTGTTCACGGCGGCAACCACGTCATCTCCTCTGAGCTCTACCCGCTGCGCGAAATGGGCGCCGAGGACATCCAGCAGGTGCGCGAGCCGGTGTCTTTCGCTGTCGCGGCGACGCCCGTGGCGCCGACCGTCAAGGAGCACGCATCGCGGACGGTCAACCTCGTTCCGCAACTGATCCTGAGCTCATCCGAGGAATCCCTTCTGGAGTACCGTCAGCTCGATCTTCGACGGTGCACGAAGTGCGTGCTTCCCGAGACGATGCCCTTCATCAGCTTCGATGCCGACGGCGTGTGCAACTACTGTCTCAACTACCGTCCGCGCAACAAGCCGCGCGACAAGGCGGAGCTCTTCGAGCTGGTCGAGAAGTACCGCCGCCCCGGCCAGGACGATGCCCTCGTGCCGTTCTCGGGAGGCCGCGACAGCTGCTACGCGCTGCACCTCATCGTCAACGAACTCGGCATGCGCCCCATCACGTACACCTACGACTGGGGAATGATCACCGATGTGGGGCGCCGGAACCTCAGCAAGATGTCGGCGGAACTCGGCGTGGAGAACATCATCGTCGCCGCAGACATCACGAAGAAGCGCGCGCACATCACCAAGAACCTCGCAGCATGGCTGAAGGCTCCCGATCTCGGAATGCTGAGCATCCTGACCGCCGGGGACAAGCACTTCTTCCGCTACATCGAGACGATAAAGAAGCAGACCGGCATCGATCTCAACCTCTGGGGTATCAACCCACTCGAGGTGACGCACTTCAAGGCCGGGTTCCTCGGCGTTCCGCCGGACTTCGTGGAGGAGCGGGTGTACTCGCACGGGGCGATGAAGCAGCTGCGTTACCAGCGTCTGCGTTTCGGCGCGATGATGAAGAGCCCCGGGTACTTCAACAGCTCGCTCTGGGACACGCTGTCCGGCGAGTACTACCGCAGCTTCACGACCAAGAACGACTACTACCACGTCTTCGACTACTGGCGTTGGGATGAGCAGGAGATCGACAACACCCTGCTCAACCAGTACGGGTGGGAGAAGGCCGTGGATACCTCCACCACCTGGCGCATCGGCGACGGCACGGCGGCGTTCTACAACTACGCGTACTACACACTGGCGGGCTTCACCGAGCACGACACCTTCCGCAGCAACCAGGTGCGCGAAGGCGACCTCACTCGCGACGAGGCGCTACGGCTCGTCGAGGAGGAGAACGCTCCGCGCTACCCGAACCTCAAGTGGTATCTGGATGTCCTCGGGTTCGATTTCCCCACGGTCGTGCGTGCGATCAACTCGGCGAAGCGCGTCTATGGCTGAGGCATCCGCGTCGAAGACGATCTGGTACATCGCGAAGTACATCGCGCCTCCCGGGCCATCCACCGTGGGCAGCCGGGGTTACCAGCTCATGCGCGCGCTTGTCGCGAGAGGTGATCAGGTGGCGCTCATCACCTCGGATTCGAACCACCTCGCCGTGGTCCCGGAGATGGCGACTGCACACCAGGTGCAGCACGTCGACGGACTTCAGGTGCACTGGGTGCGCACGCTCAAGTTCTCCGGAGCGAAGTCGATTCGTCGGATTCTCAGTTGGCTGCACTTCGAGTGGCGTCTGCTGTTCGTGCCGTGGAAAGAGCTTCCGCGTCCTGATGCGATCATCGTGAGCAGCCTTTCCCTGCTCACGATCCTCAACGGAATCCGCCTACGACGACGCTACGGCGCCACGCTCGTCTTCGAGATCCGCGACATCTGGCCGCTCACCCTCGTAGAAGAGGGAGGCTTCTCTCCGCGGAACCCGCTGGTCAGGGCGCTGGGAGCCGTCGAACGCCGGGGCTATGCGCGCGCCGACGTGATCGTGGGAACGATGCCGAACCTGGGCGCCCACGTCGAGCAGGTTCTGGGCCGCCCCGCGCGCGTTGAATGCGTGCCGATGGGATACAACGCTGCAGAGCTCGAGGAGGCAGGCGACCTACCGATCGAGTACCGTGATGCCGGGGTTCCCGAGGGCAAGTTCCTCATCGGATACGCCGGATCGATCGGAATCTCGAACGCTTTGGACACGTTCTTCGAGTGCGTCGAAGCCATGGTCGATGAGCCGGATGTGCATTTCGTCGTCGTCGGCGATGGCGGTCTCCGTGCCTCGTATGAGCAGAAGTACGGTCAGCTTCCCAACGTGACCTTTGTGGGACGCGTACCGAAGGCAGCCGTGCAGAGCGTGCTGGCGGAGTTCGACGTGCTCTACTTCGCAGCACACCGCTCGCGTGTGTGGGACTACGGACAGTCCCTCAACAAGCTGATCGACTACATGCTCTCGGGCAAGCCGGTGCTGGCGTCGTACTCCGGGTTCCCGTCGATGATCAACGAGGCGGACTCGGGCGTGTACGTCGAGGCAGGTGACGCGATCGCACTCGCTGCGGAGATGCGCCGCCTGGCGAAGACCGCTCCGGAAGAGCTGCACGCGATGGGGCAGCGGGGGGTGCAGTGGCTCCGAGAGAATCGTGAGTACGCGACGCTTGCTGAGGATTATCGGGCGATCATGTTCCCGGAGCAATCCGTCTCGCACTGAGCGAGGCTCGCGAGGAGGCGAGTGTGAAGAACCGAATCGTCCGGGGCATGCTCGCCCTGGTCTCCGGCGCGCTGCTGGGGCAACTGATCCTGGTGTTGGCGACCCCTCTGCTCGCCCGCATCTACGACCCCGCGGCGTTCGGAGCATTCAGTGCATTGGTCGCTGTCTCGTCGATCCTCGGTCCTGTTGCGGCGCTGAAGTTCGATGCAGGAATCGTCCTGCCCGAGAGCGAGGACAAAGCGCGAGGGCTGCTGCGGCTTGCGCTCTGGTCTTCGTTGGGCATCTCCGTGCTCTCGGGACTCCTCGTCGGGGGGCTCTCCCTCACGCCGTTCGGACAAGCCTGGGCGCTCGTCCCCGGTGCCCCCCTCTGGGCAGGTGCTCTGGTGCTGGCAACATCCGTCTTCACGGTACTGGCGCAGGCGGCACTGCGGCGCCAGCGCTACGGCGTCGTGGCCACGCGCGCGCCCTTCCAGTCTGCGGGGACGGTGGTCGGACAGGTCGGGCTTGGTCTCGTCGGTGCGGGAGCAACGGGACTCGTCGGCGGGTTCCTGGTCGGCCGTCTGTTTGGCTTTCTGCCTCTGTACAGGACCGCACGGCCGTTGCTCGCGCGCCCTCAGACGGGCGACTACCGCAGCCTGATCCGGGAGTACCGTCGCCTCCCGTTGATCCTGTCGAGCGCCGCGCTCGTCAACGCCCTGGGCGCCCAGCTGCCGCTGCTGCTGATCGCGGGCCAGTTCGGACAGAGTGATGCCGGCCAGTTCGGTATGGCCCAGCGCCTCATTGCCGTTCCCGCAACACTGCTCGGTGCCTCTGTCGCCCAGCTCTTCGGTGCGGAACTCGCCGCGCTCGTGCGCAACGGTCTTCTCGGGGCGCGCCGCATGTATCTGCAGACCACTCTGCGCCTTGGCGCGGTCGCGGTCGCCGTCGCACTCGCCATCGTGTTCCTGTCGCCCCCTGTTCTCCCCTTCGTGCTCGGCGAGGGATGGGAAGCGACCGTTCCCATCGCTCAGGCCCTCGCGGTCTACGCCGCGGCGAGTCTGGTCGGATCGCCGCTCAGCCAGGTCTATACGATCTATCAGTCACGGGCGACGATCGTGGTCGATGCGCTGCGGGTTGCCTTTGTGGGGGCTGCGTGGATGCTGGTGCTCGCGCAGGGCTGGGGGATGATCCCGGCGGTCTGGGCGCTCTCGATTGCCCAGACCGCCGGCTACGTCGTGCTCTGGGGGTATGGACTGCGTCTGGTTGTCCGCCACGAAGGCCGCGGTTCGACCGCAGGGGGAAGATCCGCCGAGCCTTCTGAGGCGTGATTGGGCGTGGGGCGCGGAAGCAGCGCGAGCAGGACCACCGCGGCGACCAGTCCGTGCGAGAGCATGGAGGTCAGGATCGACGAGTTCGACAGTGATACGGAGGGGATCACTGTGACGAGCCCTACGAGCGTGATGGGAAGGCCAGCGGAGGCCCGATCGATCACCCGCAGGTAGATGAGAAGCACAGCACCGGCTCCGATGATCCCGAGCCACCCGAAGTTCGCGAAGCCATCAGCGAAGAGGTTCGCGTTCGATGACATCGCGGGATCGTTCGCGATCCATGCGCCGATGAGGTACGGCGGTGTCGTCTGGTAGGGGTAGTCGACGAACGGTGCGAGCACTGAGTACCCGAGATGCGCTTGAGGATTCTCGGAGAAGAAGCGCACATACGCGGACGTGAAGACGCCCGGCGTGAGGATGAATCGCCGGGAGAAGAGGGAAGTCGCCAAGTTCGTCGACATCGCCACGTCGATGATCGCCGAGATCACGATGACACCGACGGCCCCGACGAGGATGGAAGCGCCGCGAGGGCCCGTCGCCTTCTTGCGACGCAGAAGAATGAGCATGATCGCCCACGCCAGAACAGCGAAGAGGACATGTTTGAAGCCGGTCGTCGCGTAGAGGACGAGCTGCCCTCCGACGGCTACCGCGATGAGGAGCAGGTTGCGGCGCTGGACGCCGAGAGCGGCGATCAGCGGGTTGATCACGTTGGCCTGCGTCGTGACCAAGTAACCAAGGATTCCGACTTGGCGCACCTCGTCTGCAAAGTCCGAGCGCACGTCGTACACATCGAGGATCGAGAGAAAACGGAAGCTCAGCCCTTGGGTGAAGAACAGCAGCAGGTAGGTGACGGACGACACGATCGCGAGCACGATCCAGAGGCTGGTCGGCGAGACACTGAACTTGAGCGGCTTCGGGTTCGATGACTGTGCAAGGGCGACGACCGCAAAGGTCACGCCGACAGTGATGCCGACTTGAATCGCCGTCGCTTCGTCGAGGTAGGACGTGTACGGGGCCAGGAGTATGGACGGCGCCACAGTCACGGTGTAGAGGATCCACAGCATGATGGACGAGGCCCGGTTCAGTCGACGCGGCAGGGCGAGCGCGACTCCGATCGCCATCAGGACCGACAGCACCACCGAAAGTTCGGTAGGAGCGGAGTAGCGGTATCCCAGATAGCTGTATTGCGGGGAGACCAGCGTCGAATACACCCAATGCAGGGCGAGCGCGTAGGCACACACGAGGGGGGGCAGGACCAGAACCGCGACAACGCGCTCGGAGGTCTTCTTACCCTCTGCGCCGCTGTCCACTCTACGAGCCTATCGGTGCCCGCCGGGGAATCGGGAAGGTCTCCACGACCGGGGAACTCGCTTGGTCGCCAGTTCAGGCCGGGCGTGCGCCGCTGGTTTCGTCGACGGAGTCATGAGCAGCAGCTGGCGCCATGTCGTCCAGAGATCGGGCGTATGAGGGCCTGTCAAGCGCTCGGCGTCGTTTCCGCCAACGGTCGCCGAGCATCTCCACGATGCCGCGTGAACGCGGCCGGGTGACGTCGCGAGGAAGGAACTCCTGTTCCGCGGCTGTCGGCCGGCCCATGAGTGCGAGCGCCAGCCAGGCGGCAACGAGCCCGTGCGAGAGCATGGACGTCAGGATTGATGAGTTCGAGAGCGCGACCGAGGGAATCACGGTCACGAAACCGACCAGGACGATCGGCAGACCCACGGCTGCGCGATCAAGAAGGCGGAGGTAGACGAGGAGAACTGCTCCTGCCCCGATCATCCCGAGGAAGCCGAAGTTTGCGAACCCGTCGGCGAAGAGATTCGCGTTCGATGACATCGCGGGATCGCCAGCGATCCAATCGCCGATGAGGTACGGAGGTGGTACATCGTACGGATAGTCGACAAACGGGGCGAGGACGGAGTACCCGAGATGCGCTTGAGGGTTTTCGGAGAAGAAACCGACGTAGACCGACGTGAACAGGCCCGGTGTGAGGATGAATCGCCGGGAGAAGAGCGACGTCGCGATGTTCGTTGAGATGAGTGCATCGGCGACCGCGGCGACCAGGACCATGGCGCTCGCGCCCCACATGATCAGATTCGCGTGGGTCATCTTGCCGTGCGCGCGCAGAAGAAGGGCCATCACCGCCCACGCCAGAACGGCGAAGAGAACATGCTTGTAGCCCGTCGTCGAGTACAGCACGAGCTGCGCGGCGACGGCGGTCGTTAGGAGAGGCCAGTTACGGCGGGTGAGTCCTACCGCGGCGAGCAACGGGTTGATCACGTTGGCCTGAGCAGTGACCAGGTAGCCCAGGGCGCCGACGCGACGCACCTCGTCGGCGAACTCTGCCCGCACATCGTACACATCGAGAATCGACAGGAAGTTGAGGCGCAGACCCTGAGTGAACAGCAGCAGCGAGTATGTCACGAGAGAGAACACCGCGAGCACGATCCACAGGGTCCGTGGCCGCACGTGGAAGTTCAGCGGTCGAGGGTTCGGCGACTGGGCGAGCGCGACGAGAGCATAGGTCGCGCCGACAACGAATCCGATCTGAATGGCCACACCCTCATCCACGTAGGACGTGTACGGTGCCATGAGAATGGACGGCGCGACAGCGACGGTGAAGAGGATCCACAGGACGATCGACGATGCGCGGTCCAGCCTCCGAGGGAGTGCGAAAGCGACCCCGATGGTGATGAGAACGGAGATCGTCACTGCGACGGGGGAGGGCTCCTCGTATCTGTAGCCCAGGTAGCTGAACTGCGGTGACACGTGGGTCGAGTAGACCCAGTGCAAGAGGAACGCGTAGATGCACACGAGGGGAGGCAAAAGAATAGCCGAGCGGAGGGGCTCGGCCATCAGCGATCTCAGCCGGGGGCGCACCATAACCGAATTCTAGCTGTGCGTACAGGGAGAACCCCGACGGCGCTTCCAGGAGTTGCCGAAGTCGGGCATGGTTGGATGGTGAGTATGGCAGATTCCTTCCCGACCTCGCGCCGTGCGCGACGTGAGCTCGAGATGCGCCTGGCGGCATCCGCCTCGCAACCCTCGCAGCCCGCGCCACCCTCGATGACAGCGTCCGCTGTCGACGAGTCGCAGCCGCAGCGTCCGCGCAAGTCACGGAAGTGGCTCTGGATCGTCATCTCGATCGTCGTGGTCCTCCTCGCGCTCGCCGCGGTCGGCGGGTGGGCGGCGAAGCGCGTCTACGACCAGGCGATGGAAGCCCGCTCGCACCTCCTGGCCGCCATGCCGCACGTGACCGATGTGAAGATCGCCCTCTTCGCCTCCGACATGGAGGCGTCGAAAGCTGCATCCGAGGCCTTCGCTGAAGAAGCGCAGAAAGCCGTCGCGGCAACGGATGACCCGGTGTGGAAGTTCATGGAGTCGGTTCCGATCCCGCTGATGGAGAACCTGCGCGCCGTGCGTGTTGTGACAGAGGTCGCCGATTCTCTCGCCACTGACGTCCTGCAGCCCGCGAGCGGTGTCGATGTGCGTGCACTCGCCCCCGCCGGCGGGGCGATCGACGTCGCCGCGCTCTCTTCGCTCTCCGGACTCGTCAACGACGTCGCCAGCGGCATCGAGACCTCGACGGCTATGATCGACGGCATTGACCGTGCCCCGCTGATCGACCAGGTCGAAGCGGGCGTCAGCGATCTGGAGACTCAGCTCGGCGAGCTGGGGGCACTCATCGGGCCGGCGAAGCAGGTGCTCGGGTTCCTCCCCGATGCGCTGGGTGCGAGCGGCCCACGCAACTATCTCTTCATGTTCCAGGGAAACGCCGAAGTGCGAGCGAGTGGCGGCAGCCCCGGATCCTTCATCCTGCTGCAGGTGGATCAGGGGCGAATCTCGATCCTGCGTGAGGCGGCAAGCACCGAGTTCGCTTTCGAGCTGCCGCAGACCGTTGTTCCTCTGGACGCAGAGACCGATGCGCTCTACTCCGACATCATCGCGCGATGGGTGTCCAACCTCTCTGCGACTCCGGACTTCCCGACCAGCGCCGCGATCGCCCAAGGGTGGTGGTCGACGCTTTACGACGACAGGATCGACGCCGTCGTGTCGATCGATCCGATCGCGCTCGGGTACTTCCTGAAGGCCACCGGACCCTTGGCGCTGCCGACGGGCGGCGAACTCACGAGCGAGAACGCCGCACCGCTGCTGCTCAACGAGGCCTACTTCCTCTACCCGACAGGCGTGGAGTCGAACGAGTTCTTCTCCGCCGCGGCGATGACCGTCTTCGGCGCGCTCACCGGGGGCGCTGCGAAGCCTCTCCCTCTCGCGCAGGCGGCGATCGCCTCGGCTGAGGAGGGGCGGCTCAAGATCTGGAGCGCGGATCCGACGATGGCCGAGGCTCTCGCGGACACTCCGCTGGCGGGGGTTCTGCCCGTCGACAACGTGGATGAGAGTGCGGTCGGTGTCTTCTTCAACGACACGACCGGTTCGAAGATGGACTACTACGTCGACGCGGCCGTTGCCGTCTCGACGGATCAGTGCTCTGCCACCGCCGCGCCGAACTGGACGACCACGGTGACGCTCGCCAACAACGTGACGCCCGAACTCGCCGAGGAACTTCCTCGATACATCACCGGGCCGTATTACACGCCGGGCATCATCGCGACCGACATCATCGTCTACACGCCGGTGGGAGCGACGATCACAGGTGTCACGGTGAACGGCTCCGTCTATCCGATCACGGCGCAGACGCGTCACCTGGGGCGCGACGCCGTGCGCATCAACGTCGAACTCGAACCGCAGACCTCGGCGACCATGCAGGTCACGATGGTCGGAGCCGAGGGCACGACGTCGGCGGACTACGGGGCACCGACCGTTCGTCACACCCCCATGGTGCGACCGACGCCGGTCTCGATCGATGCGCCCGGATGCGCGGTCCCGGCGGCGGAGAACTGACGAACTGCGGCTAGGGAGCCGGGCGCACGAGATCGACGAGCGCCCGGCCCGCCCGGCGCAGCCGCAGGGCTGCGCGGCGAGGCGCGGCGATGGTCGTGTCGCCCGCGAGCGCCTGAGCGCTGCGGTTGTCCGGCCAGAGCAGTCGGAAGATCACCCGCGGACGATCGCGCCATGCGACCAGGCGCAGCGCAGCAAGATGCCGACGCGGCCCCGAGGTGATGGACCGCCAATGCCAGTCGGCGGGAGTGGGGGAGAGGGACTCCGAGCGCGTGACCTCGGGGAACGCCCCGCGGAGAGCGAGCTCAAGGGCGAATCCGGCACCGTACGCCTCCACGGCGCCGATGACCTCGTGGCCCGCACGACGCAGGGGGTCCTTCGCCCGTTCGATCTGCGCGCTGGTGACGGCCTGATGTTGAGGTCGCGCTTCGTGCAGCGCGGCGATCACCGCGTTGTCCGCTTTCGCGGGCACATGCGCCGACGTGCCCGCGTAGATTCGCGGCTCCGAGCGCTCCTGCAGCAGGGCGAACGCCCGCTGTGGCGCGACCGTCATCCCCGGGAAGTAGGTGTGCACGTCGATCGCACATCGCCAGCCGTCGGTGCTGAGCGTGAGCGAATGCGGAACGCCCGTTCCGGTGAACGGCGAGATCACCGCATCCCAACCCCAGGGGGCGAGGGCGGCCGCGAGCCGCAGGTCATCGCCGTGCGCGACCCAGCAGTCGACATCCCCGGAATGCTCCCGATCGCGCAGCCCCTGCGCGTGGAGAGCAGGTCCCTTGATGAACACGAGAGGGATCGAGTTCTCCTGGGCGACGCTCTGAACGACGGAGTACACCAGTTCGTGAAAGGCGGATGTGAGCCAGGGCGGTTGCACGGCACGGATGCGGTGCGGGTGCTGGACATCCGAAGAGGCGAACCCCGCCTCGGCCATCTCTGCGATGATCGCCCGATCCGCGGCTGTCAGAGACGCGTCATCCACCGGCCCATCCACGAGCGCCTGCCAGAGCCGAGCGCCGTCTCCGGTCAGAAAGACAGGGTCGCCGGCGCTGATCGAAGCGACCAGGAGATCGCCGTGCTCGGCGAACTGCCCCCCGCGCACGTCGAGGGCGCCGAACCCGATCGCGATCCACTCGCTCATGTCTCCATGATTGCAGGCGCGCAAGTCGAGGTCCGCGTCATCGTAAGGTAGAGATCATGCGCGTCGCCGTCGTGGCCCTGGGAAAGATCGGGCTCCCCCTAGCTGTCCAGTTCGCCGACTCCGGTCATGAGGTCATCGGTGTCGACGTGAATCAACGTCACGTCGACATGATCAACAGCGGCACCGAGCCCTTCCCGGGGGAGGCGCACCTGCAGGAGAAGCTCTCGCACGCCGTGAGCACCGGGAAGCTCCGTGCGACCACGGACTACTCCGACGCCATCCCGAACGCGGAGGTCGTCGTGATCGTCGTCCCGCTCTTCGTCGACGACGAGACGTGGGAGCCGGACTTCGCCTGGATGGACGCGGCCACCCGCTCGCTCGCCGAGCATCTGACCCCTGGCACGCTGGTCTCGTACGAGACCACACTCCCGGTGGGAACCACGCGCGACCGGTGGAAGCCGATGCTCGAGGCGGGTTCCGGTCTCGTCGAAGGTGAGCAGTTCCACGTCGTCTTCTCCCCGGAGCGCGTCCTGACGGGCCGGGTGTTCGCCGACCTGCGCAAGTACCCCAAGCTCATCGGCGGTCTGTCCGAAGAAGGCGCTGCACGCGCGCGGGAGTTCTACGAGAGCGCGCTGCAGTTCGATGAGCGTCCTGACCTGCCCCGTCCGAACGGCGTCTGGGACCTCGGCTCTGCCGAGGCATCCGAGATGGCGAAGCTCGCAGAGACCACCTACCGTGATGTCAACATCGGTCTTGCGAACCAGTTCGGGCTCTTCGCCGCGGCCAACGGGATCGACATCTATCAGGTGATCGAGGCGTGCAACTCCCAGCCGTTCAGCCACATCCACCGTCCTGGCATCGCCGTCGGCGGACACTGCATCCCGGTGTACCCGCGCCTGTATCTCTCCACAGACGGTGACGCCGACATCGTCCGCACCGCGCGCACGCTCAACGCGTCGATGCCGGAGCGTCTCGTCGCTCAGGCCGACGGGCTGCTGGGAGGCCTCGACGGACAGCGGGTCGTTGTACTCGGTGCTGCATACCGCGGAGGCGTGAAGGAGACCGCATTCTCCGGTGTCTTCCCGACCGTGGAGGCTCTGCGAGCGCGCGGCGCCCAGCCGGTCGTGCATGATCCGCTCTACAGCGACGACGAGCTCCGCGCCCTCGGCTTCGAACCGTACACGCTGGGCGAGGCTGTCGACGTCGCCGTGCTCCAGACGGATCACCTCGACTACCGTTCTCTTGCCCCCGCAGACCTGCCGGGGATCAAGCTTCTTGTTGATGGCCGCGCGGCCACCGATGCCGCCCGGTGGGCGGGCACGCCGCGCATTGTCGTGGGAGTGGGTTCCTGATGTCGAAGCTGCGTGTTGGTCTGCTGGGTGTGGGCATGATGGGTCGTCATCATGCGCGCGTGATCCGTGAGGTCGAGGGCGTTGAGCTGGTCGCGATCGCGGATCCCGGTGGCGACCCGCACGGTGTGGGTGGGGATCTGGGTGTTCTTCCGGATATCGAGTCGCTGATCGGTGCGGGCATCGATATGGCTGTTGTCGCGGTGCCGACGCGGTTCCATGAGGATGCGGCGCTGAAGCTGGCGGCGGCCGGTGTGCACACGCTGGTGGAGAAGCCGATCGCGCACACCCTGGAGGCGGGGCAGCGGATGGTGGATGCGTTCGCGTCTGCCGGGCTGGTCGGCGCGGTCGGGCATGTGGAGCGGTTCAACCCGGCCCTTCAGGAGATGCGTCGCCGCCTCGAAGCGGGTGAGCTGGGTGAGGTGTACCAGATCGCCACGCGCCGCCAGGGGCCGTTCCCCGCGCGTATTGCCGACGTGGGTGTGGCGAAGGACCTCGCGTCTCATGACATCGACCTGACGAGCTGGGTCGCGCAGAGCGAGTACACCACCGTCTTCGCGCAGACCGCGTACAAGAGCGGCCGCGAACATGAGGACATGATCACGATCTCTGGGCGTCTCGCCTCGGGCATCGTCGTGAACAACATCGTGAACTGGCTTTCTCCGATGAAGGAGCGTCTCACCGTCGTGACGGGTGAGCGTGGTGCGTTCGTCGCAGACACCTCCACCGGAGACCTGACTTTCTACGCCAATGGCACCATTCCGCTGGAGTGGGAGTCGGTCTCCTCGTTCCGTGGTGTCTCCGAGGGTGACATCACGCGCTATTCCTTCGCGAAGCGTGAGCCGCTGCGCGTGGAGCACGAGGCCTTCCGCGACGCTGTTCTCGGCAAGCCCAGCGACGTCGTGACGATGGAGCAGGGGCAGCGCACCCTCGCCGTCGTCGAGGCGGCGCTCGCCTCGTCTCGCGAGGGGCAGTCCGTCAGCCTCTGACGGCTTCCGACGATACGAGGAGGGGCGCCTGGCGAATCATCGCCAGGCGCCCCTCCTCGTATCGTCTGCTCAAGCGTCGGCGTCGACCAGCGCGGTGCCGTACTGACCGTACTGGCCGTACCCCGAGGAATCTGGCCCCTTCTCGGGCAGCATCGTCACGACGACCCCCACCAGTGGTCCGCCTGCGGTCTCCAGGGTGCGCACCGCCGCTTCCAGCTGCTGCTTCTTCGTGCGGCCGGAGGCGGCGACCATGATCGCACCCTGCGTCTTCTTGGCCACCAGTGCCGCATCCGTCACGAGAAGCAGCGGCGGTGCGTCGAACAGGACGTAGTCGAAGTGCTTCGTGAGCGAGTTCAGGACGTGGTCCATCGCGGCGGAGCCGAGCAGCTCGCTCGGGTTCGGCGGGAGCGTGCCGGCCGGGAGCACGAAGAGCTTGCCGGTACCCCACTTCTGCAGGGCGTCCGCCAGTTCCACGCGCCCGACGAGGACATCGGTCAGTCCGATCGTCCCGTCGACGTCCATGTAGCTCGCGACGCGCGGCAGCCGCAGGTCGCCATCGACCAGAGCGACACGAGCGCCGAGCTGCGCGAGAGCGATGGCCAGGTTCGCCGTCGTGGTCGACTTGCCCTCGCCCGGACCGGAGCTGGTCACCACGAAGGCGCGAGGCTCGCCGTTGACGCCGACGAACTGAAGGTTTGTCCGCAGAGTGCGGAAGGACTCCGCGCGAGGACTGCGGGGATCTGCGTGCACGATGAGGGGGCGCTCGCGGGCACCCGGATCGAAGCTGATCCCGCCGAGCACAGGAGCATCGGTGATCTGCTCGATGTCGTTCAGCGAGTGGATGCGCGTGTCCATCATGGTACGGAGCATCGCCGCTCCGACACCTGCGGCGAGGCCGAGGAACGCACCCAGAGCGATCAGCAGAGGGATGTTGGGGCTCGCCGGCCGCGGCGGAATCGGTGCGGACTGCACGACACGCAGCTGAACGGCGCTCTGTCCGCCCTCCACAGCTGGTGGCTCCAGAGTGGTCTCCACTGCGGTGATGAGGCTCCCCGCCACAGCATCCGCGATCTTCGACGCCTGCTCCGGGCTACCGTCGGCGACGCGGATGGAGATGATGACGGTGTTCGGGGCGCTGCTGACCGTCACCTGTTTCGCCAGAGCAGCCGCGGAGGTGCGCAGGTCGAGCGCTTCGATGACCGGATCCAGCACGAGCCCCGTGGTCGCGACCTCGACGTAGCTCGTGACGACCTGGCGGGCGAACGTCGTTGCCTGGACGAGGTCTCCCGTGGCTGCGCTGTCGGTGCGCACGGAGACATAGATCTTCGTGGCGCTCTCGTACTTCGCGGGCGTTGTGAGCCCGATCGCGGCCCCCACGCCGGCTCCGACGGCGAGGAAGACGAGGAGAAGGACCCAGTTTCGATGCAGGACGCGGACATAGTCGCGAAGTTCCATATGTGAGTGATTCGTTCCGTGAAAGACGTTCCGAGAGCAGCCGCCCGCGGTGGCGCCCCAGCCTAACCCAGGCAGGTTTCGGGGTCACGACGGGGGCGTGTCGGCCTGTGTGACGCGAGCTGCGGCATTTGCAGAGCGGAAGATTGTGACGTAGCCTGGTTCTTTGGTACTCGACTGCCGAGTGCCACGAACGTGAGCCCTCCACTGGCGTGTTCTCCTCCTTTACGAGAGAACCACCCCGGAGTGGGATTCACGAACCTCTCCGTTCGACAAGAAAGCAGCACTATTGTGACGCGCACTTACACCCCGAAGGCCGGCCAGGTCCAGCGTGACTGGGTCGTCATCGACGCCACCGACATCGTTCTCGGTCGTCTGGCCTCGCAGGCGGCAATCCTCCTGCGTGGCAAGCACAAGGCCACCTTCGCCAACCACATGGACGCCGGTGACTTCGTCATCATCGTCAACGCTGAGAAGGTCGCACTGACCGGACAGAAGCTCCAGAAGAAGATGGCGTACCGCCACTCGGGCTACCCGGGCGGCCTCAAGGCTGTCTCGTACGCCGAGCTCCTCGAGAAGAACCCCGTCCGCGCAGTGGAGAAGGCCGTCCGCGGCATGCTCCCCAAGAACACGCTCGGCCGCGAGCAGCTTTCGAAGCTGAAGGTGTACGCAGGTGCAGAGCACCCGCACGCCGCGCAGCAGCCGAAGACGTTCACCCTCGACCAGGTCGCCCAGTAAGCGCCGCACAGACTGACTAAGGACAAACTCGTGGCGAACACCGACACTGACTTCCCCCAGAACTACTCCACCGAGACCCCCGAGGCGGAGGCCGTCGAGACGGCTCCCCGTCCCGTGCTGAGCGTTCCCGGCGCAGCCGTGGGTCGTCGCAAGCAGGCCATTGCCCGCGTGCGCCTCATCCCCGGCTCGGGCACCATCACGGTCAACGGCCGCACGCTGGAGGACTACTTCCCGAACAAGCTGCACCAGCAGCTGATCAACGACCCGTTCACGGCGCTCAACCTCGTTGGTGCCTACGACGTCATCGCCCGCATCTCGGGTGGCGGCGACTCGGGTCAGGCTGGCGCTCTGCGTCTCGGCATCGCTCGCGCGCTGAACGAGATCGACGCGGAGAACAACCGTCCGACCCTGAAGAAGGCCGGCTTCCTCTCGCGCGACGCTCGCGTCAAGGAGCGCAAGAAGGCTGGTCTCAAGAAGGCCCGTAAGGCGCCTCAGTACTCGAAGCGTTAAGCACTCAGTTCCTTCATGGCACTGTTTGGCACAGACGGCGTGCGGGGGCTGGCTAACGGCCCCCTCACCGCTGATCTCGCGCTCACCCTGGCCCAGGCGACTGCTGTCGTCCTGGGCCAGGGGCGTATTGCAGAGGCTCGCAAGGCCTCGGGCAAGCGGCTCACGGCGGTTGTCGCCCGTGACCCGCGCATCTCCGGACACTTTCTGAGCGCTGCGGTCGAGGCTGGGCTCGCGTCCTCCGGTGTCGACGTGCTCGACGCCGGAACGTTGCCGACCCCTGCTGCGGCGTTCCTGATCGCCGATATCGACGCAGATTTCGGCGTGATGATCTCCGCATCGCACAATCCGGCAGAAGACAACGGCATCAAGATCTTCGCTCGCGGTGGCGTGAAGCTTCCCGACGACGTCGAGCAGCGCATCGAAGAGGCGATGGCGGGGCCCAAGCTCCAGCCCACCGGTGCTGAGGTCGGACGCGTCACGCGATTCTCCGATGCAGAAGACCGCTACGCGATGCACCTTCTTGCATCGTTGCCGCACCGTCTCGACGGCATCCACGTCGTGCTGGACTGCGCGCATGGCGCAGCGTCCGGTGTCTCGCCCGAGACCTTCCGCAATGCGGGAGCCAAGGTGACGGTCATCGGTGCCGACCCCGACGGGCTCAACATCAACGACGGCGTGGGCTCCACGCATCTCGACAAGCTTGCCGGTGAGGTCATCCGCGTGGGTGCGGATGTCGGAATCGCGCATGACGGCGACGCTGATCGTTGCCTCGCGGTCGACGCCGAAGGCAATGTCATCGACGGCGATCAGATCATGGCGATTCTCGCGGTCGCGATGAAAGAACGCGGAAGCCTCAAGGACGACACCCTCGTCGCCACGGTCATGAGCAATCTCGGACTGCACATGGCGATGAAGGAGCATGGGATCGCCCTGCGCCAGACCGCGGTCGGAGACCGGTACGTTCTCGAAGAGATGAACGCCGGCGGATTCGCACTGGGTGGTGAGCAGTCCGGCCACGTCATCATGAGCGAGTTTGCGACCACCGGCGACGGTGTGCTCACGGGCCTGCATCTCGTGGCCGAGATGGCGCGACAGAAGAAGTCGATCGCCGAGCTGGCTTCTGTGATGACCGTCTACCCGCAGGTTCTGATCAACGTCAAAGGCGTCGACAAAGACCGTGTCGCCGATGATGAGCATCTCCAGGCATCGGTTCGCGAGGTCGAGGCAGAGCTCGCCGACAGTGGCCGTGTGCTGCTGCGCAAGTCGGGTACTGAACCCCTCGTGCGCGTCATGGTGGAGGCCGCGGATGCGGACTCCGCACACTCCTACGCCGAGCGGCTTGCCTCGGTGGTCAAGGAGCGCCTCAGCCTCTGAGCATCTGCAGTCGCACAACGATGGGTCGTTCTACGGAACGGCCCATCGTTGTATCGGCCAGAGGATCGCGACGACCTTGCCCACGACGTCGCCTCCGTGCGCCCAGCGCCAGCACGTCGGGCCAGCGTCCGTCACCCCACGGCACTGGGCGGCGGAGTCGGACGAGTTGCCCCGGTTGTCGCCGAGGACGAGGTAGGAGTCCTCTGGCACGGTCACGCTGTCGAAGCAGCGCAGCGACCTGGGGTCGGTCGTGCAGTCGACGGACCCGGCGATGAAGGGGAAGTCCTGGAAGACGTAGGGCTCGTCGATGGGAATCCCGTCGACGATGAGTGCTCCCTGAGCGGTGCAGCATTCGACGGTCTGACCAGGCCCTGCGATCACGCGCTTGACGAGCGTGTGCTGTCCGGAGGGGCCGAATCCGCTCACAGAGCCGAGCCAGCGTGCGAAGGCGATCACGGGGTTCGCGTCCTGCGGGGCATGGGCGCCCCAGGTCTCATCGGCGTCGAACACGATGATGTCCCCTGTGGCCGGTTCCGCCGCGACATAGGCAAGTCGGTTCACCAGGACGCGATCGCCGATCTCCAGTGTCTGCTCCATGGAGGCCGAAGGCACCCAATAGGGCTTCGCGATGAACGAGAGCACGAGGCCCACGACGACGAATGCGAGCACGAGGTGGAACCAGGCGCTGCCGGTGACGCGGCGTATGGGCGTGCGCCTCGGCGGCGGGGGAACGGAATCGGCGGTCACGTCATCAGTATGCCGTGACCGCCGGTCCGGGGTCTGCTAGAGGACGGACAGGTTCAGAAGGAAGGAACCGGGTGCTGTCACCGACGTTCCGCCGACGATCGCGTTGCTCGCGTCCCGCACGATGACGGTGAAGTTGAACGTGATCAACGCTGACAGGTTGAGGAGCCCGTCGATGTTCTGGCCGTACATGTATCCGACGTCGAAGGTGTGGGCAGCATTTCCGGCGAGGCCGGGGACGCTGAACGTCGAGGTGATCGTGTAAGGAGCCCAAAGGAGGGGAGTGCCCACGACAGGGACGCTGACGAGCACGGCGCCTTCGCTCTCATTCCATCCGGATGCGGTGTAGCCGCTCAGAGTGCGCACGCCGACTCCGCGAGGCTTGCCGAGAAGGCTGAGGTCGAGGCCCGAGCTGTACTGGCTGACGATCTGAATCGTGAGCGGACCCGCGATCGGGGTGGTCGTGTTCTGAATGCTCAGCTGGTTCGGAGCGGTCATCAGCGCGGTGATCCCCGCCACCTGCCCGCCGTTGAACACGCTCAATCGAAGAATCTGCCCGGCATTCGTCCAGGCGACGGTCGCCGCGGCCGTCGACGCGGCGGCCATCGGCGTCGCCGCCGCAAGCGCAAGGACGGGCACCGACCACGCGGCGCCCTTCACGAGTGTGCGGCGGGAGATGCCCGTCGTGGATTCCGTCATGGTGAGCCCCTCTTCTCCTGTGCAGACACAGGTCAGACGCGAATAGTTCATTCGCGAGGAGCGACGCACTCTTTCGCATCCCCCAGGAGCGACCCCGCACTGCTCAAGCTAGGGAGCGGGCGCAGAAGGCACATCAGGTGAGGTGCGCTTTCTGCGCGAAGTGTGCGCACAATGCGCGGAAAGTTTGTTAGGAGAGTCGACTATTCGGAGGCGCGCGGCGGGTCAGGTCCGTCGCCTCGGTGCTCGCGCACGGCACGGGGACTCTGGTGATACACCGCCTCGGTGGCTCGACGCAGGCTCATCGACGTCGCGAAGCCCGACTTCGCCGCGATCTGCTCGATGGGGAGAGCATCGAAGCGGCTGTCGGAGAGCAACGCATGTGCGGCGCGAGCTCGCGCACGTCGAATCTCAAGGGCGATCGAGGTCCCCGACTCCGCGAAAACGGCCTGCAGCTGACGCAGGGAGGCATGGACACCTGTCGCGATACGCGCGGGGGTCAGATCCGGATCCGCGCACTCCTGAGAGATCAGCCCGAGCGCGCGATCGCGCAGCACGGCATGGGGGCTTCCCTGCGCCCAGTCGGGTCCCGTGCGGTCGAGCAGCACCCCGCCCGCCATCTCGGTCGCCAGCTGCTCGATCGCCGAACGCTCGACGGCGGATCCGACCGAGCCCGACTGCAGCACCGCGGCGACGAATCGGTGCATCGCCGAGTCCAGCATCCGCGTCGTGCTGAACACTCCCACACTGTTCGGCAGGAAGGGTACGTAGGCCTCGACAGCGCGCAGAGGCAGTTTCGCGACGGTGATGCTCCACGTGCCCCGAATGCGGATGCGGCGGGCGCGCACGGTCGGGACGACGATGAGAGGCGCATCAAGTGAGCGCCAGGCCTCACCCGGAGTCCGTGCGCTGACGATCCCGGATTCGACGAAGACGAAGGAGACGTCCGGCTCCGCCCTCGGGCGGGGATGCATGGCGAACTCGCACGAGCGTCCCCACAGCCTCCAGAGCCCGACGTGGCCATACCGCTGACCGACGATCTCGACGCCGAGCGATCCCGGAACCTTCACGAGATCCAACTCTGCGAGCCCTGCGCGCACGTGTGCAGACGGCTCGCGGGCACCCCCGTGTTCGCGGTGCTTCGCTGCGGAAGCCGACCGCTGTTCTGGCCCAACAATCTGTGTCGCCCTTGAAACGGACTGTGCTGCCATTGAAACCGACCCCCACGCCCTCATCGCGAAAGAACCCACTTCGCTGGGTAGGGTAGCAGGCATGTCGCAGAGGGTGATCGTGGAGGCGCTGGGTGCACTCATCGAGATCGATGCGACGGCTCGATCGGCCGCGTCATTCGCGGCGATACAGGCGGCATGGGCGGCCGGAACCTCTCACAGATCGCCCGCCGACGCGACAGTCGCGGTCAGTGCCGAGCATGACGATGACGTGATGCTCTCCGTACTGTCGACCGACGTCACTCTCGCGGCGCTCGCGCACAGGCGGGGTGAGCTGTGGATGCTGCACGCCGCGGGACTCGCCGATGAGCAGGGCCGCACGGTGGCGCTCGTCGCGCCCTCGGGGACCGGCAAGACGACCGCCGCGCGCGTGCTGTCGCGCGATCTCGCCTATGTGAGTGACGAGAGTGTGGGAGTCGACCCCCAGGGCGGCGTCGTCGCCTATCGCAAGCCGCTTTCGATCATCGAGATCGACGACGCGCCCAAGACGCAGGTGTCGACAGCCACGCTCCCCGGCGTTCCGTGGCATCCGACGTCACTGCGCCTGGCCAAGATCGCCGTTCTGGATCGCGATCCCGAGGGGCCGGACGAGCCGGTGATCATGCCGCTCGACCTCGCTGAGGCTCTTGCGCTCCTCGGCCCGCAGACGAGCTACTTCTGCGACCTGCCCGGAGGTCTCCGAGCGGCAGCTGCGCTGCTTGAGGCCACCGGGGGAGCGGTGCGGATCCGCTATCGTGAAGCCGAGACGCTGCGCCCTGTGATGCGCGAGCTGCTGAAGAGCGATCCGGCGCACGGGGTCAAACCCGCGGAGCGTCGTGCGCTCCGCGACTTCACAGGTTCTGCTCCGAACGACGGCCGCATCCGCTACCACCATGCGGCGATGGTCGATGAACTTCTCGTCGACGGCGGTGCGATCGCCGTGCTGCGACGGGGCGGCGAAGGCGGAGAACTGCGTGTCCTCGACGGGGTGGGGCCGGCGATCTGGGAGGCGGCGCACGGCGCTGATTTCGAGGAGATCCACGCGAACGTCGTCGCCGTGCACGGTGCGCCTGACGGCATCGACACGCGCGCCGTGCTGGCAGACACGCTCTCGGAGCTCCTGCGTGATGGGACGCTCGCGAATGAGCCCTCGTGGTGTCTCGCCGACGGTGTGCACTGGGTCACTGAACAGGATCGCACCACGGTCTTCACCACCGACGGGGGGAACCCGGCGGTGGTGTTCGAGGGCGTGTCGCACACGATCTGGCAGGCCCTCGCCGCGGAGATCGCGATACCGCAGTCGGTCCTCGTACGCCGGGTCGCGAAGAACGCCGACGCGGTCGACGATGTTCGCGACGACACCGTCGCCATCCTCGCGAAGATGAACCGTCAGGGGCTGGTCGGGCTCACCTGATCAGCTCGACTGCGTCGCCCGTGACCGCCGCGCCCGCGGGGGCGGGGCGTCGTCCGCCGAGGGGCGGGGCGCCGGCGCGGTGTACTCCTCGAACGTGCCGTAGTACTCACGGCCGTAGTAGGCCGATGCCGAGCCCTTGCGGGGCACGCGATTCAGGACGATTCCCAGCACGCGCCCCGTCGAACGGGTGATGTTCGCCACGGCGCGCTGCAGCATGTCGAACGTCGTCTTGCCGGACGACGCGATGACGATCACGCCGTCTGCGGAGCCTGCCAACACGGCGGCATCGGTCACGGGCAGCACCGGGGGAGAGTCGAGAATGACGATCGCGGACTCACTCAGCGCGCGCACGAAGTCGCGCATGCGCTGGGAGCCGAGGAGCTCGCTCGGGTTCGGAGGAATGCGTCCTGCCCCGATCACCGCGAGCGGGGTGTCCTTCTGCGGGCGGAAGGTGACATCCTCCAGCTGGGCGCGTCCGGCGAGGATGTCGGTCAGGCCCGCGTCCTTGGACATGCCGAAGATGTCCGCGATCACCGGTCGGCGCAGGTCGCAGTCGATGAGGATCGCCCATTGCCCGGCAGCGGCCAGGCTCGAGGCGAGGTTCACCGACACGGTGGACTTGCCGTCGCCGGGCACGGAGCTGGTGACGACGATGACACGGGGCGGGTTGTCGACGTCGATGAACTGCAGGTTCGTGCGCAGTTCGCGGATCGCCTCGACGGTGTGATGCGAGACCCGATCCGAGCCGCCGAGAGAGAAGTCGATCACCTGGCGCTCACCGCTGAGGTTCTTCTCCAGGGGCAGCGTGCCGATCACCGAGACGCCGGTCTCGCGTTCGATGTCGCGTGGGTGGCGCACGCGTCGATCGAGCATGTGACGGAGGAATGCGTATGCGAGGCCGAGTGCGAGGCCGACCCCGGCGCCGAGCAGCACGTTGAGCCGCATGTTCGGCGACGAGGGCGCGCTGGGCAGGCGCGCGGAATCGCCCACAGTGAGTGTCACCGCGCCAGGGGTCGTCGATGTGCCGCCCTCGAGCGTCGAGATCTCGGCCGCCATACCGCGCATCCAGGCCTCAGCGAGCTCCTGTGCGTCCTCGGGCGTGCTGCCCGTCGCCGTGACCTTCAGCACTGTCGTGTCGATGGGATTGGTCAGTGTCACCCGCGACACCAGGGACTCCGGCGACGTGTCGAGACCGAGCTCGTCGATCGCGTGCTCCGCGACCGCGCGCCAGGAACCGAGGTTCAGATACGACTTCACACGGCTCTGCGCGAGTTGATTGCCGATCAGCGCACTGCCCGTCGAACCATCGTTCGAGGTGGCGGTGACGATCCCGGTGGCATCTGCCGTGTACACCTTGGGCTGCAGCAGGCTCCAGCCGAACGCGACACCCGCGCCCAGCGCCGTTGCCAGGATGATGACGATCCAGTGCGCGCGTACGATGCGCAGATAGTCGCGAAGCTCCACGTCGTTCCCCTCAGCTCGCGGGCCCCAGAAGCCCGCTTCCAGCCGAGCATACGGCGAGTCGTGGCTAGTTTCGCTGTTTCTCGAGCGCCGCGCGCAAAATGCGTTCGACTTCGTCGAGCGCAGGCAGCAGCTCGTTCGCGGACTGCTCGTAAACCTCGCCGGAGCGGCGGTACGGGTCGATCACGTCATCCTTGCTCTGGTCGGCGGGCGACTTTCCCCGCTGATCGGTGACGGCCCGAAGGGCGGCCCGCACTCGCGCGTGCACATCGCCGCCGGCTGCATGGGCCGCGGCGCGCGCCTCGTCGGTGGTGAGAGTTGCAGCCAGACGCGCGAATTCGCGTACCGGGAAGGCGCGCTTCATGAGCTGCGGCACCATCTGGACGACGTGAGAGCGGTGCTCGCGTGTCATGGTGATCACGAGATCTGACTCCATCAGCAAAGGCTCGACCAGGTAGCGCGCGGCATGTGCGGATGCATCCGCTTCCCGCGCCCCGCGCTGCACAGCGATCTCCTGGGCCTGCGGGGTCATCCCGTGGCCGACCAGCGCATGGGTGCCGGCGCTGTGAACGCGGACCCCGAGATCGCGCAGACGCTCGCGCAGGAGCACCTCGGCCATGGGCGAGCGGCAGATGTTGCCGGTGCACACGGTCAGGATCGTGACGGGGGTCTCCGAGCCCTCGGGCGACCTCGCGTCCACAGCAGCGGGGCCACCGAACGGTGACCGTGCCGCTGCGAGCTGTTCACGCCATTCACGGCGACTCAGGTTGGGGCGGGTGTCGTCGAGATCGGGGCTCATGCGTTCAGCGTAGAACGTCGACGCTCCACGACCCGTGTGGCAAGACGCCACACCAGCCAGCCGAGCGCTGCTCCCGCAGTGTTGGCGATGACGTCGGACAGCGTCGGAAAGCGTGTCGGCAGCAGGATCTGCACGACCTCGATCAGCACACTCGTCGCGCACCCGGCGAGTGTCACACCCCACCACGACATGCGAGGAGCGGACGCGGCGAGAAGAAGGCCGAAGGGCACGAAGAGCGCGACGTTCGCGAGGAACTCCAACGGCACGTACGCGGCGTCGAAGGGCACTCCCACGCTGTCGGCCACCCACTGGGCGATCGTTCCGACGATGCCCGTGACCTGCGAGGCGTCCTCGCCCGGAAGCCAGACGATCAGCGCGAGTGCGACGAGATAGGGCACTAGCAGCACGCGCGCGGCGAAGCGCAGGCGGGCGTGGGTCGGCATCGTTCCAGCCTAGACGGGGGTCGCCCACTCCATCTGCTCGATGTAGCGCAGCAGCACCCCCTCGCGCAGGGCCCACGGCGACACCTCCAGCTCATCCACGCGCAGCGCCGTCATCGCCGCGTGCAGAGCCACAGCGGCCGCGACGATCTGGAACGTGCGATCGGGGGTGATGCCGGGCAGCTCCTGACGAGCGGACGCGGGGAGCCGGGCGAGCCGGGGGATCCACGATCCGAGCTCGCTGCGGCGCAGCAGCATCCGCTCTCCGCCCTGCGCGCCCGGGAGGGGGGAGCCGGCCAGCCGCGCGAGCGAGCGGATCGCCTTCGACGAGCCGACCACGCGATCCGGGCGGGGGAGCGTTGCGAAGGATGCTGCGACCGGGGCGAGCACCTCGTCGGCATGCGCACGCAGATGCTCGACCGCGTTCTCACCGGGAGGGTCGTTCGGCAGGAACTGCACCGTCAGCCGCCCCGCGCCGAGCGGGATGGATGCGGCGACATCAGGAACCTCCTCGGCGCCGGACGCGATCTCGAGCGATCCGCCGCCGATGTCGAACAGCAGAATGCGACCGGCCGACCAGCCGAACCAGCGGCGCACCGCCAAGAACGTGTGCCGCGCTTCGGCCTCGCCCTCCAGAACCTGCAGGGGCTGGCCGAGGATCGCCTCCAGACGGGCGATCACCGCGGGGCCGTTCGCGGCCTCGCGCACCGCACTCGTCGCCGTCGCCAGCAGCGCATCCACACCCTCGGCGGTGGCGACGGCCTTCGCCTGCGCGACAGCGGCCTCCAGCGCCTGCACTCCGTCTTCGCTGATCGCGCCGGCAGGCGTCAGATAGCGCATGAGCCGCACGATCGTGCGATCACTCGTCGTCGCGAGCGGACGACCACCGGGGTGCGCATCCGCCGCCAGCAGATGCACCGTGTTGGAACCAATGTCGAGAACTCCGAGTCGCACGTCACGAGAGTAGTCCTCCCGCGCCGGCCTTGAGTTCCGCATCAGTACCATTGAGCTGTGACCGCCGATCAGAAGACGCCGCTCTCGCCGTACCGGCAGATCGACCGTGCAGAGTGGGCCCGCCTCGCGCAGGGTCTCGACCAGCCGCTCAGTGAGACAGAGGTCGTGGAGATCCGCGGCATCGGCGACCGCCTCGACGTGACCGAGGTGCGCGAGGTCTACCTGCCGCTCAGCCGTCTGCTCAGCCTGTACGCGACCTCGACGAAGCGCCTCGGCGCGGCGACGAGCACGTTCCTCCAGGAGGAGGACTCCACCACGCCGTTCGTCGTCGGCGTCGCCGGATCGGTGGCCGTCGGCAAGTCGACGATCGCCCGACTCCTGCGCGAGCTGATGAGCAGGTGGCCGGGAACGCCGCGCGTCGAACTCGTCACGACCGACGGCTTTCTCTACTCGAATGCCGAGCTCGAGCGCCGCGGCCTCATGGACCGCAAGGGCTTCCCCGAGTCGTACGACCGCAGGGCGCTCATCGACTTCCTGACCGAGGTCAAGAGCGGTGCCGCCGAGGTGCGCGCACCGTTCTACTCGCACATCCGCTACGACATCGTGCCCGACGCGCACGTCGTCGTGCGGCGTCCCGACGTCGTGATCGTCGAGGGGCTCAATGTGCTGCAGCCTCCGGCGGCGCCGAACGACGTCGCCGTGAGCGACCTGTTCGACTTCTCGATCTTCGTCGATGCCGCCCCCGAGAACATCGAGCAGTGGTACGTCGATCGCTTCCTCGCGCTGCGCAAGGGGGCATTCTCCAATCCCTCGTCGTACTTCAACGTGTTCGCACACCTCACTGACGAGGAAGCCGTCACGACGGCGCTCGGGTACTGGAACGACATCAACATGCCCAACCTCGTCGAGAATGTCTGGCCGACTCGGCACAGGGCCTCGCTCGTGTTGAACAAGGGCACCGATCACGCCGTCGAGAGCGTTCTGCTGCGCAAGCTCTAGGAATCACGGAAAGCGGATGCTGCGGCATCCGCTTTCTGCATCGCCACCAGCGGTTATGTTCGGCGTCTGTGCAGAATAAATGTTCAGAACCTTCGCAAAAATCCGGCTCTACTCTGGGCTCTATGTGTGGAATCGTCGGATACGTGGGGCCGCGCCCCAGCCAGGAAATCCTGATCGCCGGACTCGCCCGCCTGGAGTACCGCGGTTACGACTCGGCAGGCATCGCGGTGATCGACGCCGAGGGTGGCCTGAACATGCGCAAGAAGGCCGGCAAGCTCAGCGTGCTGCGCGACTCGCTCACCGAGCACGAGCTCGCCGAGGGGACGACCGGCATCGGCCACACGCGCTGGGCGACCCACGGTGGGCCGACGGATGTCAACGCGCATCCGCATCTCGCCGACGATGACCGTCTCGCGGTCATCCACAACGGCATCATCGAGAACTTCTCCGCGCTGCGCGCCGAACTCGAAGCAGAGGGTGTGACCTTCCGCAGCGAGACAGACACCGAGGTCGCCGCGGCGCTGCTGGGACGCGAGTACCGCAAGACCGGCGATCTGCAGAGCGCGTTCCTCGCGGTGGTCAACCGCCTGGAAGGTGCGTTCACGCTGCTCGCTATGCACCAGGACCAGCCGGGGCTCGTCGTCGGCGCTCGCCGCAACTCTCCGCTCGTGATCGGCCTCGGCGAGGGGGAGAACTTCCTCGGATCCGACGTCGCCGCCTTCGTTGAGCACACCCGTCACGCGCTCGCGATCGGCCAGGATCAGATCGTCTCGATCACCCCCGACGCGGTCACCGTCACCGACTTCGACGGCAACCCGGTCGAGCCCGAGCCGTTCGAGGTCTCGTGGGACGCGGCAGCGGCAGAGAAGGGCGGATGGCCGAGCTTCATGGCGAAGGAGGTCGCCGAAGAGCCAGAGGCCGTCGCGAACACCATCCGCGGCCGCGTGCGTGACGGGGCTGTCGTCATTCCGGAACTCGACGGACTCGATGACCTCTTCACGGGCATCAACCGCATCATCATCACCGCCTGCGGCACGGCGTCGTACGCGGGCCTCGTCGGCAAGTACGCGCTGGAGCACTGGGCGCGCATCCCCGTCGACGTCGAGCTCGCGCACGAGTTCCGCTACCGCGACCCGGTGATCGGCGCCGACACGCTCGTCGTGTCGATCAGCCAGTCCGGCGAGACGATGGACACCCTCATGGCCGTGAAGTACGCCCGCGAGCGCGGCGCCCGCACCCTCTCGATCTGCAACACCCAGGGGGCGACGATCCCGCGCGAGTCGGATGCGGTCGTCTACACGCACGCCGGACCCGAGGTCGCCGTGGCATCCACCAAGGCATTCGTCGCCCAGATCACCGCGCTGCTGCTGCTCGGCCTGCACGTGGGGCGTGTTCGCGGTTCTCTGGAGGACGGAGCCGCCTCGGTCGCTGAGCTCGAGGCGCTGCCGGCCAAGCTCGCGCACGTGCTCGAGTCGGAGCAGGGTCACGTCGCCCAGCTCGCCGGCTGGATGGCCGACACCCGCTCCGTGCTGTTCCTCGGGCGTCACGTCGGCTACCCGATCGCGCTCGAGGGTGCCCTGAAGCTCAAGGAGATCTCGTACATCCACGCCGAAGGCTTCGCCGCCGGTGAGCTCAAGCACGGCCCGATCGCGCTGATCGAGCCGGGCCAGCCTGTCTTCGTGATCGTTCCGTCGCCGCGGCACTCGGCTCTCATCCACGCCAAGGTCGTCTCCAACATCCAGGAGATCCGTGCCCGCGGAGCCAGGGTCATCGTCGTCGCGGAAGAGGGAGACGCCGCGGTGCTCCCGTTCGCCGACGAGGTCATCCGCATCCCGCTCGCCGGAGCGTTCTTCGAGCCGATCCTTGCGGTCATCCCGCTGCAGATCTTCGCGATGGCGCTCGCCACCGCGAAGGGCCTGGATGTTGACCAGCCGCGCAACCTCGCCAAGTCCGTCACCGTCGAGTGATCCCGGGCACAGATGGCGGGAGATTCCGGGGCAGGCCGCCGGCGATGGCCGGATCTTGCCTTCGGACGTGATATCTCCCGCCATCCGTACCCGATCCTTTATCCACGTCGGGCGCGGACGATCGCGGCGATGATCGCCGCGACGACGGCGTCCCACTCGTGCACGATCTGCGCATAGTCGAATCGCAACGTCTCATAGCCTCGCTGCGAGGCCGCCGCGTCGCGCACCAGGTCGCGGTGCCGCTTCGGTGCGCTCTCGTGGTTTGCGCGTCCGTCGGCCTCGAGGATGAGGCACCGTTCGATGACCATGTCGACACGGCCCACGCCGCCGATCTCGACCTGCGGCTGCACCGCGATCCCGAGCAGGTGAAGGCGCAGCCGGAGAAGCGACTCGAGTCCGCTTTGGGCATCGCCGCGCGCGAAATCGACCAGCCATCGCGCATCGCGGGGGAGTGCAGTCCGGATGCGCTGGCGCGCAGACGCCGACAGCAGCCTCAGGTTCCACGCGGACTCGAACGCGACGAAGAAGAACTCGGACCCGTGACAGGCGAACGCGTGCACGAGGGCATCTTCGAGCGGTGCGATCCCGAGCAGGAGACGCCCCGGTCGGTAGTGCGGCACGCAGTGGCATCCGGAATGAGTATGTGCGCGATTCCCCTGCCCGAGCCACACGTGGACATGCTCATCCTGAACGTCCAGCACCCACACGCGGTGCAGGCGCAGCGCGCGGGCGCAGGTCACAGCTCCGCCGTGGGCGGCCGCGATGACCACATCCTCATGAGCGTCGCGGGACGCGAAGACGCCGGGCCGAACCCGGATGATGGCCCGCTGATGGACAGCGGCACTCAAACGTTTGCGGCTCCAGCCGTACGTCGCGAGTTCGGTTCCGCGCGCGACGCCGTCGCGGGCGGCGAGGATGGATCTGAGCTGAGGCATCCGATCATCGTGCGCCTGGGTCGCGGCCGGTGGCTCGTTGATCCCGGAACCCGTGCACGGGACGAGAGAGACGCATGCTGTGCAGAAGGCGTCGACGACACTTGTGGCCCCACGCTTCACCGGGCCGCGGGACGGATGGCGGGAGGGCGGGCCGCAACCAGGGGTGAGCCCATCCGTTTCTCCAGCCAGGTGGGAATTCTCCCGCCATCCGTTCCTGGGAGGGGAAGGGCCGGGAGGGGAGGGGGACCAGAGAGGCGCCGGACCACGCCCGGACCCGACGACTAGGCTGGAACGGTGATCATCGGCACCGGCATCGATCTTGTGGACATCCCGCGGTTCGAACGCACGCTCGAGCGCACACCGCGGTTGATGGAGCGCCTTTTCGCCCCATCGGAGCGGATGCTGCGCCTGCCGTCGCTGGCCGCACGCTACGCCGCCAAAGAGGCCCTCATCAAGGCTCTCGGTGGTTCGGACGGCGTGCACTGGACCGAGATCGAGATCGCCTCGGAGGCATCCGGTCGCCCGGTCTTCGTCCTGTCCGGTTCCACGGAGGAGGTCGTGCGCGAGCGCGGGATCACCACCGTGCACCTGACTCTCACTCATGATGCCGGAATGGCCGCCGCGTTCGTCGTCGCAGAAGGAGCCCCGTGACCGATCTGTTCCGTGAGGCCGTGATCGACCTCGACGCCATCAGCGACAACGTCCGTCACCTGCGTCGACTCACCGGCGTCGACGTCATCGGCATCGTGAAGGCCAACGCCTACGGGCACGGTGACGCCGCGGCCGCCGTGGCGGCGCTCGCCGGAGGCGCCACCCGCCTGGGTGCCGCGACGATCGATGAGGCGCTCGCGCTGCGGCGCCACGGCATCACGGCGCCGCTCATGGCGTGGCTGCACGCGCCGGGTGAGGACTTCCACGCGGCCGCGGAGGCGCGCATCGAGGTCGGCGTCTCGTCCTTCGCTCAGATCGAGGCCGTAGGTCGCGCGGCGACGACCGAACCCGTCGGCGTGCACCTCAAGCTCGACACCGGACTCTCGCGCAGCGGCATCGCGCCCGCACAGTGGGAGCGGGTCTTCGCCGAGGCGGCGCGCCTGGAGCGCATCGGCCGCATCCGCATCATCGGCCTCTTCAGCCACCTCTCCAACACCTCCGACGACGATGACCGAGCGGCGCTCGCCGAGTTCGAACGCGGCGTCGCGCTCGCAGCGGCATCCGGCATCCACCCGGAGATCCGACACCTCGCCGCGACCGCCGCCGCGATCGCGTTGCCCGAGACGCGCCTCGACGCTGTCCGCATCGGGATCGGCCTGTACGGCCTCTCGCCGTTCGACGATCGCACCTCCAGCGACTTGGGCCTGCGTCCGGCGATGACACTGCGCGCCGCTGTCGCCGCCGTGCGTCGTGTGCCCGCAGGCACGGGCGTCTCCTACAACTATGTGCACCGCACCGCCGCCGAGACGACGCTCGCGCTCGTCCCGCTCGGCTATGCCGATGGCGTTCCGCGCCAGGCATCCGACCTTGGGCCCGTCATGATCAACGGGCGGCGCTTCCGGGTCGCCGGGCGCATCGCGATGGATCAGTTCGTGGTCGATGTCGGCGACCATCCGGTCGACGTCGGCGATGAGGTCGTACTGTTCGGCGATCCGACGCTCGGTGTGCCTTCGGCCACGGAGTGGGCGGATGCTGCCCGCACGATCAACTACGAGATCGTGACCCGCATCGGCAATCGCGTGCCGCGCCGGAGTGTCTCGTGACCCTCGCCGGACGCCGGGAGATCGCGACGTCCGACGGCATGGAGCGGCTGGGCCACGAGGTCGGCACGGCGCTTCGTGCGGGTGACGTCGTGATCCTCACGGGTCCGCTCGGCGCAGGCAAGACGACCTTCACGCGCGGCCTCGCGGAGGCGCTCGGAGTGCGCGGGCCAGTGCAGAGCCCCACGTTCGTGATCGCTCGCACACACCCCTCACTCGTGGGCGGTCCTGCCCTCGTGCACATGGACGCGTACCGTCTCGGGTCCGCCGCCGAGGTCGATGACCTCGACATCGACGTCGCGCGCTCCGTCGTGGTCGTCGAATGGGGACGGGGAATGGCGGAAGAGCTCGCCGACGAGTGGTGGGACATCGAGATCGAGCGCCCGATCGGCGCGCAGACGGATGCTCCGGACGAAGAACTCGACGCAGATGCACCGCGAGTCGTTACGATCGAACGTCGTACCGCTTCACGCTGATCCGACGGCGTTTCCCTTGGGACACGCCCGACCGGTAGGATATCGGCCGACTACCCCGTCGCGTGCGCCTGCGTTCAGTGACAGCCCCGAGAGATGAGCTTTCGCCTACATGACTGATCCATCCGCACAAACGCAGACCGCTGTGATCATCGAAGACGACGCCGCCGTCCGAAGTCTGCTCGACGAGGTCTTCCGGTCGGCCGGATTCCGCACGGTCATGGCCGAGACGGGCACCGACGGTGTCGAGGCGGTCATCGCGCACCAGCCGACGATCACGACCCTCGACATCAACCTTCCCGGCATCGACGGCTTCGAAGTGGCCCGGCGCATCCGCAAGGTCAGCTCGACGTACATCATCATGCTGTCGGCGCTGGCAGAAGAGTCCGACATCGTGCTGGGGCTCGCCTCGGGCGCCGACGACTACCTGGCGAAGCCGTTCCGACCGCGAGAGCTGCGTGCCCGGATCGAGGCGCTGATGCGCCGCCCGCGCACCGAACTCACTGTTCCGGATGCTGCCACTGCCGCCGTGCCGGCACGCAACCCGGCCGTGTCGGCCGCGCTGGAGGATCTCGAGGGGGCCGCCGTCTGGCGCCTGCACCGCGATCTCAGCCTGAACCTGGAGACGCACACGGTTCTCGTCGCGCAGAAGGAAGTCGATCTGACTCCCACCGAGTTCGGACTGCTGGCGACGCTTCTCGAATCGAAGCGCCGCGTGCGCAGCAAGGCCGACCTCGCGCTCGTTCTGCGCGGCGAGGCGTTCGCGTCGTCGTACTTCGTGGGTGAACCCGACAAGCGGGTCATCGAAGCGCACATGGCGAACCTGCGACGCAAGATCGGCGACAACACGGCGGATCCGCGGTACATCGAGACCGTCCGCGGGGTGGGCTATCGCCTCACCCCGCAGGTCGACGGTCGCTGACTACTCCTCGTCGATCAGCGCCCAGGGGGAGCGGTCGCGGTCGGTGATGCCATCGCTGGGCAGATCTCCCAACGTCCACCACTTCGCGCGGTAGCCCACACCTTCGAACATCACTCGGGCGCCCTTCTCGAAGGCCTGCGTCTCCGACCACTCGGGGTACGTCCCGGCGGGGAGGGTCGGCAGGGCGAACGGCTCATCATCCGGCATGACCGGGCCGACGAGCACCCAGGAGGTCTGGTCGGCCGTCGCGATGGGGTCGTCGGGCTGGGGGCCACCCGTCACCCACCACTTCGCGGAGTACACGTAGCCGTGCCAGACGACGCGCACGCCCGCGGAGTACGACGTCTCCGGTGACCAGATCGGGTAGGGGCTCGTCGCAGGGTCGTCGGGCACGGGGGTGAATGGCGTCGGCGCCGGGTCATCGCTCTCGAGCCGTTCCCCGTCGAAGCCGTTGGCGAGCACACCTGCGAACGACAGGCCGGCCTGATCGACGCCACTGCACGCATCCGACACGACCGAGAGGTCGGGGTAGTTCGTGCCGCACTGCCGGTCGCGGTTGAGTGACCACATCGAAAGACGTGCGAGTTTCGCCTTGCGGGCGAAGGCGTTGAGCTCGCGCGCATCATCGATCGTGAAGACCTCGCTCGCGATGTCGTTCTGGCCGATCATCGGCGTCGCACCGAGCACCGCCCAGGCGCCTTCGGCCGGGAGGCCGATGCGCAACTCCGCGTAGATGTCCGCGAGCTGATCGTGCGTGGCCTCCAGAGCCTCGATCGAGACGTCTGCGAGCGAGCGCCGGTTGAGGTCGGTGCCGTAGTTCATCGTCATGACGTTGACGCCGGCGAGATCGACGCCGCCGCGCAGCAGCGTGCGCACGGCCTGCAGGCCCTCGTCGGTGAGGCCATCGGTCGCGACCGGCAGCGTCACCCAGACATCCAGGCGACCGCCGGCAGCCTCGCGCTGCTGCTGCAGTGCGGCGACCGCATCCGCGCGGCGCTCGGCGGCGACCGTGTCGGCCAGGTTCTCGCCCTCGAGATCGAGGTCGATCGCCGTGATGTCGTAGCGGTCCAGAACCGCCGAGTACGCCTTCATGAGGTCCGGAACCGACGCGCAGGCCGAGGCCAGTTCGGTGTTGATCGCGCCACCGAAGGAGACCGCGACGTGCGTGCCGTCTCGGCGCATCTGGTCGACCCTGCGGTCGAGGTCGAGTTCGCTGCCTGCCTGCCGCAGGCCGTACGCACCGCCCCAGGTCGGCACGCAGCTCATATCGCTCTGCGCGACGATGAACGCGAGCACGACGGTGTCGGAAGCGTCGCTCGCGTTCGGCTGCTCCGAGACAGGCGCGGCGGTGACATCGAAGTAGCCACCGAACCAGTGCGGTCCCGCACCCGCGGTCGTGATGGGTGCGGTGCGCGACAGCTGCCACGGGACGACGATCGCTGCACCCGTGACGGCGAGGACGACGGCCACGCCGATGAGCACGCGCAGCGGCGACAGGCGCTTTCCGGGGTGACGACCGGTACGGACACTCATGCGGACACGCTCACGTTCTCATCGCGGGTTTCGGTGACGGGGGAGGGGCGGCGGAAGTCGGCGTCGTCGGCGCCCACCGCGGGCACGGTGTCGTACCGAGGGGTGGCCGACGCAGGCAGCACGCTGCGCGTCTCCGCGGCACGACGGATCTCGTCGACGCCGCGCGCACCGGGAGCCGGGTGCCCCTCGTGCAGCACCGTCCGCCAGTCACGGGCCGGCGCAGCATCCGCTTCTCCTGCCGCCGCGGCGTCGGCGTCCTCCACCCACATCCAGTCCGTCAGCCCGTACCAGGTGTCCACGAGTGCGGCGCGGATGCCGACGTTCGCCAGGAACGACCAGGTCGCCAGCGTCGCGTTGACGAGCGAGAACGCGAGCGTTCCCCACGACCCCTGCTGGAAGCTGATCCAGGCGATGAAGCCCGAGTACACGATGATCACGATCGGCGCGACGATGTACAGCAGCGGAGCGCTGGTGCGGTCCTTGACCTTCGGCGTGCGTGCGAAGGGGATCTTCATGCCGGTGAGGCCCTGCTGGATCGACTTGAGGACTCCGGCCATGTTCACGGGGAGCAGGATCAGGTTGAAGCCGTAGATCCGCAGCACATCCGTGCGCTTGTAGCCGCAGTACTTCAGGTCGCTCGCCATCGCGAGGAAGTACGGCAGCGCGCCCAGCAGGATGAACGGGCTCACGAGTCGGTTGTCGTAGGGGTAGACGAGCAGGAAGATCAGGCCCACGCTCGCCCAGGCGATCGAGGCCATGTAGTTCAGTCGCAGAGTGACTTCGCCGAGCGACAGCGGCGTGTAGGCGCGACGCTGCTCGCGCACGCGACGCCACATCTTCGGCATGATCAGCAGACCGCCGTTCGCCCAGCGTCGACGCTGCACGATGAGTGAGCCGAAGTCCGGCGGCGTCGCGCTGTAGCTCAGACGCTCGGGGTAGTTCACGAGCTTCCAGCCGTGCACGGCGAGGTCGATGCTGGACTCGGTGTCTTCGATGACCGTGCGGTCCTGCACGTAGCGGCGGATCTCGAACCCGTTGTCGTTCTCGATCTCGAGAATGTCGTCGAGTGCCTCCATGCGGATGACGGCGTTCGCCCCGACCCAGAAGGTCGCGTTGTGATAGGTCATGCCCTGATGCAGGATGTGCTGCACGTCGGTTGTCGCACCTGCCAGCCGCTCCAGACGGGTGGGTGCACCGCGGAACGAGGAGTACGGCGTCTGCGTGACGGCGACGGTCGCGTTCTCGGGCTGCTCCAGGAAGTGCACGAGCCGCAGGCAGTAGTCGCGCAGCAGCAGCGAGTCGGCGTCGAGGGTCAGCACGAAGTCGGAGTAGGGGATGTCGAGATCGGCCCGCGCGCCACCGGGGGCCGGTCGCAGCATGATGCCCTTCTCCGTGTGCTCCTCGACGAAGCGCCCACCGAGCAGTCCGATGTACGAGTTCAGGTTCATCGCCTTGTTCGCCTCGTGCGACAGCGAGATGTACTTCTTGCGCTCGAAGCTCGCGAGCTCGGCGGTGAAGATCCACACGAGGCGTCGCAGCAGCTCGTGCACGCGCTCGGCGGGGAGGGTCGAACCCTCGGCGATCGCAGTCCCCACTGCGATCGCCGAGGATTCGAGATCATCAGCCAGCCCGAGCAGAACCTCGTCGATGAAGAAGTCGTCGACGTGGTCCTCGCGCGGAACGCGGGCGGCAAATCTGTGCAGCCAGTCCACGGCGTCGTGGTACGCGCCTTCCACGAGCAGGAGGCCATTCGCGGCATCCCAGTCCTCTTCGAACTCCTCCAGCGTGGTCTGGAACAGTGCGGCAGGCTCGGCCATCTCGAGGGCGATCTCCTGTGCGATACCGCGGGTCTCCGTCATCCGCGCGATGGCGCTCTCGCCCTGCGGGTTCGGGTTGTCGTCGATCAGGAGCACCACTCGCAGCGAGGGGTACTCCTGGAGTGCGGCTGACCAGAGCGTCTTGCGGATGACCGCCGGCTCCTCGGCGTACGACGGCACCAGGACGGTCAGCGGGCGGTGCGCGTGCGCGAAGTGCCGGTCGAGTTCGGCGCGGGGCGTGCGCTGGTGCGTACGGAACCGCTCGAAAGCTCCCTGTCGTGCGACGAGGTACATGAGGGCCGAGAAGGTGAGGAACGTCACGACGATGACGTAGGACGCTCCTTCGATCACGCGCCAGGGCGTGTCGAACTCGCCCGCGAAGAACAGTGTCACGACCACCGTCAGCACATAGAGCATCCACATCGCCACGGTCACCCAGATCGCGACACGACCGAGGATGAGCTTCGTGGTCGACGGGCGCTCGTGCACGGCGGGCAGTGGCGGCTTTGGGCGCTCAGCGCCCCATTGCCGACGGCGGCGCGGTGCAGGCGTCGTGTCGGGCACAGACGTCGTCTCGCTCATTGCTTTCCTCTTCCCCAGCGCCCGGACGGGGTAGTTTCGGGCGCCCCACAGTCAGGCTAGGGGCGCTGCTGCGCAGAAAGCGGGCCTGCGGTCTTTCTTCGAGTAATCTTGCGGCTGCGTTGAGCATCGGATGTCGCGCAGCAGGGCATGCTCTTTTGTGAGGGATGCACGCGGTCACCGAGCGCTCAGGATCAGGTGGCGCGTGGGAGAGGACAGGCATGCGACGCAGCGCGTCTGTGTGGCGGTGGCAGCTCATGCTGGCCGCGAGCACCGTGCTCATCGTGGCGCTGATCGCCGCGTTCAGGCCAGAGATCTTCGGAACCCAGCCGTTCCTGTTCGGCATCTTCCTCATCACGGTGATCACGCTCGCAACGTTGCTGGTTCCCTGGCACCGTGTGCGCCCCGGTCTCATGCTCGTCGTTCCGTTCGCGGACATCCTGGCGGTGGGACTCGCCGCATCAGCGAGTGATGTGCGCCTGAGCTTCCTCTGGGTCTTCCCGGTGACCTGGATCGCCAGCTACTACGCGATGCCGACCATCATCGCCGCGCTCGCTCTCATCAGTGTGTGCCTGGCGGCGCTCACGAACTCGAGCATCTCTCCGTCCGACATGCTGCTGCGCATCATCGTGACGGTGCTGTCGTTGGGCTTCCTCGCCACAACGATTCGCATCGGGACGCAACAGGCACGGGCAGCACGCCGTCTGCTGCTGAGCCAGTCTGAGCAGATGAACCGCATCGCGCAGCGCGCGGAGGCGCATGAGCACCGGGTGACGCAGATCATCGATTCCCTGGATCTCGCGCTCGCGGCCGTCACCGCCGAAGGTCGGATCGTGAAGGCCAATGACGCCTACCGGCAGCTCTATCGCCGGAGCGAGAGCGATGGCGATCTGCCCTCGCGCGCTGTCGAGTACGACGATCGCCAGGGTGAGCCACTGCCGCCCGAGTGCACCGCGGTGGCCCGCGCCGCGCGGGGAGACCATATGCAGGCCGAGCGCATGTGGCTCTTCGATACCGACGGCGAGTGGCGGGCGCTGCAGGTCTCTTCGCAGCCCATAGCGACCGTCGAGGATCGCGCCGGCATCGCCCTCTTGATCATCGAGGATGTGACGGCTCTGCTGGAGGCCGCGCAGGAGCGCAAGACGGTCGCAGCGATCGTCTCGCATGAACTGCGCAACCCGCTCACGGCGATCATCGGTCATGTCGATCTGCTGCGGGATCGCGATGATCTGCCCGAGCGGGTGCAGGAGCAGCTGAGCATCGTCGCCAGCGCGAGTGACCGGATGGAGCGGCTTGTCGCGCGCGTGATGGAGGAGAGCCATCCGGATGCGGCCGTGCTGTCGGAGCCCGTCGACCTGCGCCAGCTCGTCGACGCCTCGATTGCGTCCTTCCTGCCGATCGCGCAGTCGCACCACCTCACCCTCACCGTGGAGGGCGCCCAGACCCTGATGCTCTACGGCGACGCCTTCCGCCTTCGCCAGGTGATCGACAACCTCATCAGCAACGCCGTCAAGTACACGCCGTCCGGCGGGCGTGTCGTCGTCTGGCTCGGCGTCGCCCCGGACGGACAGGTCGACCTGCAGATCGCCGACACCGGTATGGGAATGGCGGATGAAGACCTCGCGCGGGTGTTCCAGCCGTACTTCCGTGCGGAGGCCGCCGCCGCCACGGACATCCCCGGCACAGGTCTCGGCATGGGTGTCGTCGAGGAGATCGTCCACCAGCACGGTGGGACGATCGGCGTCGGCAGCGTTCTGGGCGCCGGAACCACCGTTGCGGTGCGACTGCCCCGTAAGCCCCCGACAGAGGAGAGTCGATGAATGCAGAGACGATGAGCATCGCGTTAGACGTGAATCTCGCGGTGTCGCTCGTGTCGCTTGTGACGCTGGCGACCGCATTCGTGATCGGGCTCGCGCTCCTGCCTCGGCCCAGCAAGGCCACTGTGATCTGGGCCTCGGCGTTCGTCCTCGGCACACTCGGCACGTATTGCCTCGTGGCCGCAGGGCAGCTCGAGTCGCGTGCGCTGCGCGCATTGTCGTCTGCGGTGATGATGACCTTCATCCCGATCGTCTGGCTCGGACTGCGTGCGTACCTGGGAAAGCGGATGCCCTGGTTCAGCGTGGTCGGCTACTCCCTTGCCATGCTGGTGGCGTTGCCGCTGCTGGCGGGGTTGCCCGAGTTCGCGATCGGATTCCGTCTCGCGTTTCTGGGCTCGGGTGTCTTCGCGGGGTTCCTGGCGTATGAACTGACTCGTATGCGTGCGGTGCAGCGTGACATTCTGCTGCCGCTCATATTCGCTGCCTGCGCCTATGTGCTGATCACGGTGCTGGCCGCGATGGACGCGATCACCCAGTTCGCGGCTCCTCGCGCAGATCCGCTCGCGGTGGTGCGTGACATCAACGGCGTGGGATCGCTCGTGGTGAGCCAGTGCGCCGCGCTCACGATCGTGCTGCTCGTGCGCACCCAGCGTCGGCGCAACAGGGGAGGTGCCGGTGCGGTCGTGAATCAGCTGACTGAGCGCCTGGCACGCGCCGAAGCGCTGAAGGAGGCCGCCTGGTCGCTCATCGATATCCGTCTCGATAATCGCGAAGATCTGCGGATCGCGGCGAAGTCGCAGGGTTACGCTCACATTCTCGACACCTTCCATGAGCGCGTGCGAGCAGGGCTGCCGGCCAGTGCCGACGTGCAGCGCATCGATGAAGCCCGCGTGGTGGCGTTGATCCCGGGATCTGAGCAGGCGGTGCGCCACCATCTGCGCATCCTGTTGGCGAAGATCTCGGCTCCGGATGAGGGGCGGGATGCGGCCGCGATCTCCCGCGTCTCCGCGAGCATCGGCTGGGCGTCGGTCGCAGAGGAGGGATACGAGTATCAGGCGCTGCTGGCGGCCGCAGCCCTCGGTGCCGCCGACGCGCAGGTGCTCGGCGGTGGCCGCTGGGGCCGAGCTCGCGAGCTCGCGGCTACCCTGGAAGGGTGATCCTCGCCGTCGACACCTCCCTGGGCACTGCCATCGCCGTCATCGACGGTGCCGGCGCGATCTGCGCGGAGCGTGCGGCGGTCGATCCGCTCGGGCACGTTGAAGTCATCGGCGAGATGCTCGCAGAGACCCTGCAGGACGCCGGAGCGGAGCCAATCACGCACGTCGTCGCCGGCATGGGGCCGGGGCCGTTCACCGGGTTGCGCATCGGCATCGCCACGGCGCGTGCGGTTGCTCTGGCGCGAGCTATCACGGTCGTCCCGGTGCCGAGCCACTTCGCAGCCGCGCTGACCGAGATCGAGGCGGATGCCGCTGCGGGCCGCTTCGCGATCGTGACCGATGCGCGCCGGCGCGAGGTCGCCGTCACCGTGTTCGACGGTCTTGATGCCGACGGTATCCCGCATGTCGTCGCCGACACGGTGCTCGTGCTGCGTGCCGATGCAGAGGCGCACCTCGCGGGGATTCGCGCTGTCGAGGTCACCGCGCTCTCCGCCGCAGCACTCGCACGGGTCGGCCAGCGTGCGCTCGCCGCCGGCCGCGATCTCACAGACAGCGAGCCGCTCTACCTGCGCCAGCCCGACGTCGCACAGCCACGCGCTCCGAAACAGGTCGGATCATGATCCGACCCGCCGGAGCATCCGATCTCGACGCGATCATGCGCATCGAGACCGCATCCTTCCCGACCGACGCCTGGAGTGCCGAGATGATGGCGGCCGAGCTCCTCTCCGAGCACGGTCGCTACTTCGTCGATGACGAGTTCGGAGAGATCGTCGGCTACGGGGGAGTGCGCGCACTGCGCGGATCCAGCGACGCCGATATCCAGACGATCGCGCTCGACGCCGCTCACCGCGGGGCCGGACGCGGGCGGGCGCTCCTGCGCGCGTTACTCGGCGAGGCATCCGACCGCGGCGCGAACGAGGTGTTCCTCGAAGTGCGCGCCGACAACCCCACGGCCGAGAAGCTGTACAGCTCCGAGGGGTTCGCCGAACTCGGCCGCCGCCCGCGCTACTACCAGCCCGACGACGTCGACGCGATCGTGATGCGGCTCGATCTGCGCGTCTGGCGTGAGCGCGACGCATCCGCGACATCCGATTCCGCGACCGAGGAGAGCACCGCATGACCACCGCCCCCCTGGTTCTCGGCATCGAGACGAGCTGCGACGAGACCGGCATCGGCATCGTCCGCGGCCGCACCCTGCTGTCGAACACGATCGCGTCCAGCATGGACGAGCACGCCCGCTACGGCGGCGTCGTCCCCGAGGTCGCCGCGCGTGCCCACCTTGAGGCGCTGGAGCCGTCGATCGAACAGGCGCTCGCCGAGGCACAGGTGCGCCTGGAGGATCTCGACGCGATCGCCGTGACCAGCGGGCCGGGTCTTGCAGGAGCACTCATGGTCGGCATCGGTGCCGCCAAGGGGCTCGCCGCCGCGCTCGACAAGCCGCTGTACGCGGTCAACCATCTCGTCGGACACATCGCCGCTGACATCCTCGCGGGAGACGCAGAATCTGCGCCTCTCGAGTATCCGACGATCGCGCTGCTGGTGAGCGGCGGGCACACCTCTCTGCTGCACGTACGCGACCTCACGACCGACGTCGAGATGCTCGGCGAGACGATGGACGACGCGGCCGGCGAGGCCTTCGACAAGGTCGCGCGCCTGCTCGGCCTGCCCTACCCCGGTGGGCCGGAGATCGACCGTGCGGCCGTCGGCGGCGACCCGCAGGCGATCCGCTTCCCGCGCGGACTCTCCCGGGCCTCAGACATGGCGAAGCACCGCTACGACTTCTCGTTCTCCGGTCTCAAGACGGCCGTCGCCCGCTGGGTCGAACAGCAGGAGGCGACGGGGGAGCCGGTGCCCGTCGCGGATGTTGCGGCGAGCTTCCGCGAGGCCGTCGTGGATGTGCTGGTCACGAAGGCGCTCGCAGCCTGCAAGGATCTCGGCGTTCCGCGCCTTCTGCTCGGCGGCGGCGTCATCGCGAACCGACGCCTGCGTGACGTCGCCTTGGAGCGGGCGGCAGAGGCCGGGGTGAGTGTGCGGATTCCCCCGCTGTCGCTGTGCACCGACAACGGAGCGATGATCGCAGGGCTGGCCGCAGAGCTCATCGCGTCGGGGCGTCGCCCGTCCACGCTCGCGTTCGGCGCCGACTCGACGCTGCCCGTGACCGAGATCCAGGTCGCCGAACGGGAGGCCGTCGATGTCGGATGACCGTGGCTACAGTCGCCTCCCCACCGCCCCGACGCCGGTCACCGTAGAGACGGGGCCCGACGCCGATCACATCGGGTGGCAGCCGGACGCGATCGCCGTGGGCGCCGCCGCAGGTTCCGGTGCGGCGCCCGCTGTCGCATCCACCCCTCGGATCGGACCGTGGGCGCTGTTGGCGGCCATCGTCGCGCTTGTGGCATCGTTCTTCGTAGGGTGGGGAATCCCGCTCGCGATCATTGCCGTGGTCGCCTCGATCATCGCCCTGCGGCGGCCGGTCGAGAACCGGGCGCTCGCGATCTGGTCGCTTGTGCTCGCGGTGCTGGCCACGCTCTACAGCGCGGGCTGGCTGGTCTGGTACGCGTACGAGTTCAACATTCTGGGGTGATCATGTTCACCGAGGTCGAAGCAATGGAGCTTCGTGCCCTGCAGCACCGCGCATATGGGCGCGGCGGTGCGCTCACCGATGCGGATGCCGCGCGCTTGCGTGAATTGGAAGCCCGCCGGATCGCTCCGACGGCTGAACCCGGCGATGCGGAAGCTGACGCCGTTGCGACGAACGCGGGGACCGATGAACTCCGACGCGAAGTGGCAGGGAGTGACGGTGACGCGGCCACCTCCGGGGAAGAGCTCCCTTCGGACGACGCCTCTGATGCCGCTCCTGAGCCGCCGCGCGCACCGGAGCGGCTCGCTGATCGCCTCCGCCGACGACTCGGCGACGGCGTGGACGCGCTGCGCGCGAAGTCGTGGGCCCGGCGTCCGCGCGTGGTCGTCGGTGCGCTGATCGGCGCGCTCGTGCTGGCCTTCGGCGTCGGCCTGGCCTTTCCGCGCACACCGGTCGTCGCCCTGCACGAGACCTCAGAGCAGCAGGATCGGCGCGCGGCGATCGTCGCCCAGTACGAGGACCTCGATGAGGGCAGCCTCATCCTCATCGCCGCGCGGGGCATCGGGACACTCTGGTATGCGACATCCAGCGAAGAGCAGCTCCGGTGCGCGATCGTCGACAACAGCGACCTCATGCAGCAGCAGTGCATGCGACCAGGCGATGGCCGGACCGACGGGCTGCAGATCTTCCTGGACCCGGCCAATCCCGAGGTTCCCGGCTACTTCGGTCAGGTCGCCTTCTCGGTGGAGGGGCTTCCGATCGGTTCGCTGCAGGAGCTCACGGGATTCACCAGCGTGGACACGTCGCTGCTCACCGAGGAGGAGCAGCGTTTCGCCGATGGTCTGGTCGTGGAGGGGTATGCGCCCGGTGCGCAGATTCTCGGCTACCTGGACGATCAGCCCATCTGGCTCGCGTACTCCGCTGGAGGGTCTCAGACCTGTCTGCTCTATGACGAGCCGCTGGGGGAGATGGAGGTGAGCTGTGATGAGGTCTCTGGCGTCGCCATCGTCACGTCGGGGGACGGAGAGGAGGGCCCGGAGGCGCGAGTGCCCATCTCCTTCCGGACGGTCTCTGCGCAGACCGGCGAGTCCGTGCTGGTCGAGCTGTTCGCGACGGGCTATGGAGGCTTCTCGCTGACGATCACGCGGTCAGCGGATCATCCGCCGACCGCGTGGGGTCCGCGGCTTTAGTGAGGCGCTCCCGGGCGCTCCGCTGTGCGACCGCTAGGCGGCGTCGACGCGGTCGGCGAGGATCGCGTGCCGTTTGCTGCCGACGCGCGCCAGGATCAGCGTGGCCGCGTTCGGGCCCCGCAACGTGAGCTTCTTCCGGAAGGTCGCGGGGTCGATGTCCACGCCGCGCTTCTTGATCTCCAGCGTTCCGATCTCGCCAGCCCGCAGCGCGGCGCTGATCGCCTTCGGGGTCACGGGCAACACCTCGCGCACGCGGAACGACTGTACGAAGGGGCTCGTCAGTGCGGCATCGGATGTGAGGTAGGCGATGTGCTCATCGAGCATCCCCGCCTCCAAGTGGCGAGCCACATCGCCGATCAGCCGGGCGCGGATGACGGCGCCGTCCGGCTCGTGCAGGAACGCACCGAGTTCGCGCACCGGCGCGTCCTCGCTGTCCGCGGGCGCGGTCAGCTCGTGGGTGTGTCCGCCGCGTACGACCATCGCCGCACGGTGCACGCCGGGGCGCGCAAGTGCGCCGGACCACAGCACGAGCTCGACCACACTGCCGTCGACGCTCACCCACTGCGCCTCGCTCTCGGCGGGCAGCTGGTCGCGGTCGTGCCCCGGTCCGAGCTTGATGCCCACGGGCATCCGCGTGGCGAGATCGAAAGCCCAGTCGAGCGAGGGGGAGTAGTCGGTTGCGGCCACCCGGCGCGTCTCACTGTGCCCAGCGGTGCGTCGGGCGGGATCCAGCCACACCGCGTCGATGCCGGTGAGATCCGCGGTCTCCGCGGTGCTATGCAGCACGGTCGCGTCGTCCCCGAAGGGGGCGAGGTTGAAGGCGGTGAGGGCGGCGGTGATCTCGTCAGCATCCACCGCGGTGACACGCAGGCCCGCGCCTGCGAAAGCAAGGGAGTCACCGCCGATCCCACAGCCGAGATCGGCGACGTGGGTGATGCCCGCGGTGCGCAGACGTCCGGCGTGCCGTGCGGCGACGGAGAGGCGCGTCGCCTGCTCGAGGCCCGCGCGGGTGAACAGCATCCGAGACGCGAACTCGCCGAACTTCGTCCGCGCCTTCGCCCGGAGGTGCGCCTGCCCGACCACCGCGGCGACGAGGTCGGGGCCGTGGCCCGCGGCGCGCAGCGTCGAGACCGCGCGAGCAGCGGCGTCTGTCGTCTCCACTGTGCCGAGTGCATCCAGCAGGCGCAGGCCCTCGGGGGTGAGCAGGGCGGTGAGCTCAGACATTTCCACCGGATCAGCCTAGACCGGCGGGCGTGTGCGCCCACGGCGAAACGTTGGCACTCGCATTGCGTGAGTGCCAATGAAGCGCGTAAGGTGAGTGTTAGCACTCTCGGGTAGAGAGTGCGAATGACTTCCGATGTCTCTGTCATAGAAAGAGGTAGACCGTGTCGGTTTCCATCAAGCCGCTCGAGGACCGCATCGTCATCAAGCAGGTCGAGGCCGAGCAGACCACCGCGAGTGGCCTGGTCATCCCTGACACTGCCAAGGAGAAGCCCCAGGAGGGCGAGGTCGTGGCCGTGGGCCCCGGCCGCATCGACGACAACGGCAACCGTGTTCCGCTCGACGTCGCCGTCGGCGACCGCGTCCTGTACAGCAAGTACGGCGGCACCGAGGTGAAGTTCGGCGCCGACGAGTACCTCGTCCTCTCGGCGCGCGACGTTCTGGCGGTCGTCGTCCGCTGACGACAGCTGCAGGCGAAGGGCTCGGATGCTACGGCATCCGGGCCCTTCGTCATTTTGTCCCTACAGTTGACGGATGACAACTGAGCTGCGCATCGGATTCGCGTACACGGCAGCCGCGTACGTGCTGTGGGGATTCGTTCCGCTCTTCTTCGTCTTGCTCATCCCCACCGGTCCGTGGGAGATCGTCGCGATGCGGGTGCTGTTCTCGCTCGTGCTGTGCGTCCTCCTGCTGACCGTCACCCGCGGGTGGGCGGCGTTCCTCGCGATTCTGCGCGACCGTCGTCTGCGGTGGCTCACTCTTCTCGCCGGCGCCCTCATCTTCATCAACTGGCAGACCTACATCGTCGGCGTCGTCACCGATCGCGTTCTCGAAACCAGCCTCGGCTACTTCATGAACCCGATCCTGATCGTGCTCCTCGGCGTGATCGTGCTGCGCGAGCGCCTGCGGCCGCTGCAGTGGGTTGCCATCGGCATCGCCGCGGTCGCGGTCGCAGTGACCGTGATCGGCTATGGAACGGTGCCGTGGATCGCCCTGCTGCTCGCCTTCTCGTTCGGCCTCTACGGACTCGTCAAGAAGAAGATCGGGCCCCGGGTGGATGCCGTCTCCGGCCTCACTCTCGAGACCATGTGGCTCACGCCGGTCGCCATCATCGAACTCGTGATCGTCGCGATGACGACCGGCATCACCTTCGGAACACTCGGATGGGGCCACGCGGCGCTGCTCGCTGCGACCGGCGTCGTGACCGCGGTGCCGCTGCTGCTGTTCGCTGGGGGAGCGCGTCGGATCCCGCTGAGCATGGCTGGCATCCTGCAGTTCATCACGCCGATCATGATCTTCCTCATCGGCACGTTCCTTCTGCATGAACCCATGCCGCCGGAGCGCTGGGCGGGCTTCATCCTGGTGTGGATCGCTGTGGTGGTCTTCCTGCTCGACGTGCTCCTGGCCAGTCGAAAAGGACGCCGGGCGGCGCCGGTCGAACTCGTCTAGCAGAGGTGGGTGCACTCGGGGCAGATCGTTAACGCACCGAGACAATGCGTGAGCGTGGTTGTCATAGGGTGAGACCACCCGATAGTGGGCATCGTAAACAGTCCACGTTCATACACGCAAAGGAGCACCATGAACGCACTGAAGAACTCGCGCACCGCGAAGGTCTTCGCAGGCGTCGCGCTGATCGGCGCATCCGCCCTGGTGATTGCAGGCTGCAGTACACCCGGCACAGCGCCCGAAACCGGCGGTGGCGAGAAGCCTGCGACAGAGCTCGCGCTCAAGCTCGGCTCGCTGCTCCCGCAGACCGGTTCGCTGTCCTTCCTCGGCCCGCCCATGGAGTCCGGCGTCGGTCTGGCCGTGCAGGAGATCAACGACGCCAAGGCCGGTGTCACGATCGAGATGCTCTCCGAAGACGAGGGTGACACCGACACGAAGGCCTACGAGACCTCGATCACCAAGCTGCAGAACGCCGGGGTTGCCGGCATCGTCGGTGCCGCAGCATCCGGTGTCTCCAAGCTCATCCTCGACGGAAACATCAACGCAGGCATCATCACGATCTCGCCGTCGAACACCTCGCCGGACTTCACGGCCTGGGACGATAACGGGCTGTACTTCCGCACCGCACCGAGCGACCTGCTCCAGGGTGAGGTGCTGGGCAACCTGATCGCCGAGGACGGCAAGAAGACGCTCGGCATCATCTACCAGAACGACGCATACGGCACCGGCCTGTTCGACGCGATCAAGACGACGTTCGAGAGCACGGGCGGCGAGGTCGTCGCAGACGCCTCGTTCAACGTCGGCGACGCGCAGTTCGACGCGCAGGTTGCGACGATCACGGCCGCCAACCCGGACGCTGTGGCGATCGTCTCCTTCGACCAGTTCAAGACGATCGCACCGCTGCTGGTGAACGCCGGCATCACGGGCGACAAGTTCTACATGGTCGATGGCAACGTGTCGCAGTACGGCACCGACATCCCGGTCTCGCTCGAAGGCGCTCAGGGCACCCGCCCCGGCCCGGAGCTCGAGGACGACTTCACCGAGCGACTCCAGGCATTCTGGACCGGTGAGGGCAACGCCGAGGTCAAGGACTTCACCTACGCGGCAGAGGCCTACGACGCCGTCGTGCTGATGGCGCTGGCAGCGCTCGCGTCCGGCTCCACCGAAGGGCCGGAGATCGCCGCGAAGATGCAGGAAGTCTCCGGTGGCTCGGGTGACGGCACGCCGTGCACGAGCTTCGCCGACTGCGCGAAGATCATCAACGATGGTGGCGTCGCCGACTACGACGGCTACTCCGGCAAGGTGACCTTCGACGAGAACGGCGACCCGAAGGGTGCCGCGATCGGCATCTTCAAGTTCGGCGCCGACAACATGTACACCCGCGTGAACTGAGTTCCGCAACGAGAAAGGCCCCGGATGCGCGCATCCGGGGCCTTTCTCGTGGCGCGGACTCGCCCTGTCCCACCCGGCTCGCCCTTATCCACCCGCGTCTGGCTTCGCGGGAGGTTTGTGTCGGTTCTGGAGCGCCTTTCCCGACAGAAGTCTCCTTTCCTTAGGGAGTTCGCCTGTGCCCGGGTCGCCGGGAGGCGCCGTGTCAGAGTGCGGCCGCGATCGCGCGACGGAGGTGCCTGAGGAACGCAGCAGGTTCATGAAGGTCTGCCTCGGTGAGGCGGATGACGGTCCAACCGCCATCTTCAAGATCTCGCTGGCGCTGGATGTCTCGCCGCCACTGCTCCCGGTCGGTGCGATGGTCATCCTCCTCGTACTCGACGGCGATGCGCCACTGCGGGTAGCCGAGATCGACGCGCGCGAGGAAGCGTCCGCGATCCCTGACGATGTACTGGACCACCGGCTCGGGCATCCCGTGGCGGATGATCAGAAGTCGCGTCTCCGTCTCCTTCGGCGATTCGACTCCGGCTCGTGCGTCCTTGAGCGCCGCACGAACGGCGCCGCATCCGGGAATTCGTCCTCGCTGGCGCAGCCGAGACTCGATGTCGTCGCGAAAGACGAGCGGATGCCGTCGCGAGCGCCCCCTGTACGCGGACGAGGTCGCGAGGATCGCGTCGATCAGGACGATCGTCTGCGTGACGGTGAGCCCATGCGCGGCGGTGAACAGTGCGGCGACCGGATCGAGGAGTGGCACGCCGTCCAGCACGCTCTCGCTGTCATCGGTCGGTGCCACACGGTATCCGCGAACCCCAGGGCGTCGCGGCGGCGCGGCATCCGGAGGAACCACGATCTCCAGCGGCTCGGCGGGCGACCACCACCCCGGACAGGGGAGACCCCACAGTCGCAATGCAGTCTTGCCTCCGAAGCGCTGCGCTGGTCGCAGCAGCGGTCGATACGCGCCGACCGACTCCGTGAACGTGGAGGGCGTGCGCACAGCCCGCGCACCGCGGAAGGTGCGGACGAGGTCAGCGCCGTCACGGCGCGTGCGACCGACGCTGACCCGCTCAGCATCCCCGGTCGAGAAAGAGGGACCGAGCGACGCTGGCAGGGGACGGGCGATGCGCATACGCTCAGACTGCGTGCTGGACCCACTCGCCGACGCCTTCCTGCGCGCGACTCGTGGAGAGCGTGATCCCGCGCCGTCCTGTGCAGAGACGGCAGAAGGAGGGTTGTGTCGGTTCTCAGGGGTGAGAACCGACACAGCCCGTCTTTCACGCGGGATGAAGCGGAGTCGCGGACGTGAGGCGCGCGCGACGCCAGACCGGGGACGCCCAACTCGGGGCGCCGAACCCGGAACTATGCCGCGTCGGTCCCGAGCGTTCCGAGGTAGAGTCCGATCACCTTCGGGTCGTTCAACAGCTCGCGGCCCGTGCCCTCGTACGCGTCCTTGCCCTGGTCGAGCACGTAGCCGCGGTCGCAGATCTGCAGGCAGCGGCGCGCGTTCTGCTCGACCATGATCGTGGTCACTCCGGCCTTGTTGATGTCGGAGACGCGGATGAACGCGTCGTCCTGGCGCACCGGCGAGAGGCCCGCGGATGGCTCGTCGAGCAGCAGCACCGAGGGATCCATCATGAGGGCGCGCGACATCGCGACCATCTGACGCTCACCGCCCGAGAGTGAGCCCGCACGCTGGCCGAGCCGCTTGCCGAGCTCCGCGAAGATCCCGGTCACGAACTCCAGGCGCTCGCTGTAGATCTTCGGGTTCTGGTAGAGCCCCATCTGCAGGTTCTCTGCGATCGTGAGCGACGGGAACACATTGTTCGTCTGCGGCACGAACGCCACCCCGCGTTTGACCAGCTTGTCAGCCTTGAGCCCGACGATGCTCTCACCGTTGAGGGTGATCTCCCCGGAGCGCACCTGGAGCATCCCGAAGATCGCCTTCAGCAGTGTCGACTTGCCGGCGCCGTTGGGGCCGATGATGCCGATGAGCTCACCCTGACGGGCGATCAGGTTGGCGCCGTTGAGAATGTTGACCCCGGGCAGATACCCGGCGTGCACGTCGGTCAGCTCGACGACGATGGTGTCCTCGGTCACGAGCGCTCCTCCTCTGCGGATGCGTCCGCGTCCAGCTCTTCGGCCGCTTCGGCCTCGATCACCTCGCGGATCCGCTCCGCGGCCCCCGACTCGACGACGGCGATGCGTCCCGTGACGGCTCCGAGATCGACGTCCTGATGGGCGCCCAGGTAGGCGTCGATCACCGCAGGGTCTTCCATCACGGTCTCCGGCGGCCCTTCCGCGACGACGCGACCTTCCGCCATGACGACGACCCAGTCGGCGATGTGCCGCACCATGTGCATGTCGTGCTCGACGAAGAGAACGGTCATGCCGAGTTCCTTGAGATCGAGGATGTGGTCGAGGAGAGACTGCGTGAGTGCCGGGTTGACGCCGGCCATCGGCTCATCCAGCATCACGAGCGTGGGATCGCTCATGAGCGCCCGCGCCATCTCCAAGAGCTTGCGCTGCCCGCCCGAGAGCGAAGCGGCGAAGTCCTTCTCCTTCGCGTCGAGCTTGAAACGGGCGAGGAGCTCCCGCGCTTTGGTCTCGATCTCGGTGTCCTGCGCCCGCCAGAGGAAGGGGAACAGGCTCGACCAGAACTTCTCTCCGCGCTGGTCGCGAGCCCCGAGCTTCATGTTCTCGAGCACGGTCAGCAGCGACAGCGACTTGGTGAGCTGGAAAGTGCGCACCTGTCCCATGCGGGCGACCTTGAACGACGGGATGCCGGCGAGATCGGTGCCGTCGAACGACCAGGTGCCGGTGTTCGGCTTGTCGAATCCGCAGAGCAGGTTGAACAGGGTCGTCTTGCCGGCGCCGTTGGGGCCGATGAGCGCCGTGATCGCCCCGCGCGGGATCTCCAGGTGATCGACGTCGACGGCCGTGAGACCGCCGAACCGCCGGGTCACGGCGTCGACGACGAGGATCGGATCGACCTTCGCGACGCCGGGCGTTGCCGGCCCCTTCGCGAGGCCGGTCGTCTTCGGACGGCGGATGCTTCCGGTGGGCGTGACGCCGGCGGCGGCGGTGCCGTCTGCTGTGGCATCCGCTTCGGGGGTCAGTTCATTTGACAAAGGTCATCTCCCTCTTGTCTCCGAGGATGCCCTGCGGGCGGAAGATCACGAGCAGCATGAGCGCGATGCCCACCAGCACGAATCGGATGGTTCCCGCCTGCGCATCGGACATCGGCAGCAGATCCGCCTTGGCCAGATCGGGCAGCAGGTTGCCGAGGAACGCGAACACGAGCCAGAAGATGATCGCGCCGAGCGTCGGACCGAAGACGGTCGCAGCGCCGCCGAGCAGCAGGATCGTCCAGAGGAAGAACGTGAGCGAGGTCGAGTAGCTGCCCGGGACGACTGCCGACGGCAGGACGAAGACGATGCCGCCGAGCGCGCCGATCACGCCGCCGATGACGAGCGCCTGCATCTTGTAGCCGAAGACGTTCTTGCCGAGCGAGCGCACGGCGTCCTCGTCTTCGCGGATGCCCTTGAGGACGCGTCCCCAGGGGCTGCGCATGAGTGCCCAGACCACCAGGATCGCGACGGCGAGCACGAGCAGGCCGAAGACGCGGTTCCACAGATCGTTCTCGTTGTAGGTCCACGGGCCGAAGCCGTAGGTTCCCGGAGGGAAGGGGTTCGCGCCGCGGAATCCGGCGTGGTATCCGGCCAGGCCGTCCGCCGAGTTGGTCCACTCGTCGAACAGCTGCGTCGTGAACAGCAGGCGCACGATCTCACCCGCGGCGATCGTCGCGATCGCGAGGTAGTCGGCGCGCAGGCGCAGGGTCGGGATGCCCAGCAGCAGCGCGAACAGCGCGCCGCCCGCCATGCCGATGATCATGCCGAGCCACCAGGGCAGGCCGAACGAGAGAACCGAGATCGCGTAGCCGTAGCCGCCGATGGCCATGAAGGCCGCCATGCCGAAGTTCAGCAGACCTGCGTAGCCGAAGTGCACGGCGAGGCCGGTTGCGGCGAGTGCGTAGGCGATCGTGACCGGGCTGAAGAGGTAGCTTGCGGTGTTTCCGAAGATGCTTCCGAAGTCCATGGCGTCAGCCCAATCTCTCGCGGCGGCCGAGCAGACCCTGCGGCCGGATCAGCAGGATGATGATCAGGGCTGCCAGGGCGCTGGCGTACTTCAGGTCGGAGGGGATCCACAGCGTCGAGACCTCGACGGCGATGCCCACGATGAGCGATCCCAGGAGCGCACCGAACGCGGTGCCGAGGCCGCCGAGGGTGATGGCGCAGAAGATCAGCAGCAGCATCTGCATGCCCATGTCCCACTTCACGCCCGGGCGGAAGTAGGCCCACAGGATGCCGGAGATCGCGGCGAGGACGCCGGCGAGAATCCAGACGATGCGGATGACGCGGTCGACGTCGATTCCAGATGCGGCCGCCAGCTGCGGGTTGTCGGAGATCGCGCGGGTCGCCTTTCCGATCCGCGTGCGGGTCAGGAAGTACGCGACGGCGAGGATCACGACAAGGCTGACGCCCATGCTGATCAGGTCGATGTACGAGAGCGAGATCGGGCCGAACCGGATCGGGGTCGGGCTTGCTCCCGGCAGCTGCGACGTGCCTCCGCCGATGACGTACTGGAAGGCGTATCGCAGAGCGAGCGAGAGGCCGATGCTGACGATCATGAGCTGGACGACGCCGAGTCCGCGACGGCGCAGTGGCCGCCAGAGTCCGGCATCCAGAGCCCAGCCGAGCAGAGCGCCGCCGATGATGGCTCCGGCGATGCCGGCCCAGAGCGGCAGCTGCCAGAACGAGGTGAACACCAGGGCGACGAGACCACCCCAGGTCACCATCTCGGCGTGCGCGAAGTTCGACAGACGTGTCGTGCCGTAGATGAGGGCAGCGCCCATGGATGCCAGCGCAAGCAGGAGGCCGAAGTTCAGACCGTTCATCAGACGTGACAGCAGCTGATCCACGAACGATTCCGTGACCCGTTCGCCTTCGCCGAGGAAGAGGTTGATGATCTTCGTTCCGGTCAGGCCGAACTCCGCCTCGAACGAGCCGGTCGTGCCGGACACGAGTGCGACGCCGTCGGGCAGCTGCGCGGCATCGACGATGACGCCATCGGGCAGTGTCTTCTCGTCGATGGTGAGCGTGTACCTCTCCTGTTCCGGAACGTACAGTCGCCACTTTCCTTCCGGGTCGGTCTCGGTCTCCGCATCGAATCCGTTTCCGTCGACACTGATCGTGACGCCCTCGACGGGCTTGTCATCGAACGTGATCGTTCCGGCGAAATAGAAGTCGGTCACTTCTTGCTCGTCGGTCGCCGCGAGCGCGGCGGTCGGCCCCTGCAGCACGAAGATCGCGGTTGCGATCAGCGCACACAGTGCCGCGAGCAGCCATCGTCGGGTGTACCCGATGGCCGTTGTCCTGTCTCTCACGCATCCTCCACATTGAGTGCGTCGTGCCGGCGCCTCGTTGCGCCAGCGGACGACGGATTGAGCGTAACCCGACAACACCGCGTACGCCTACCATCAGGGGCAATCCGTGATCGGATCGCATGCCAACGCTCGGATCCTCACTCGGGAATGAACTGGGCGTGCGCGCGTTTACACTGGAGAGGAGCCCGGGAAGCTGTTCCCGTGCTCTCCCGGTCGAAGACGTCCCGCGCGCAAGCGCGTTACCGCGCCGTCGGCGCGAGAGGAGCCCCCATGGACCAGCCCGATCCCTTCGGTTTCGTCGGTCTCACCTATGACGATGTGCTGCTCCTGCCTGGGCACACCGACGTCATTCCGAGTGAGGCGGACACCTCGTCGCGGGTGACGCGTCGCATCTCCGTCGCCACGCCGCTGCTCTCCAGTGCGATGGACACCGTGACCGAGGCCCGCATGGCGATCGCCATGGCCCGTGAGGGTGGCATCGGCATCCTGCACCGCAACCTGTCGATCGCCGACCAGGCCGCGCAGGTCGACCGCGTGAAGCGGAGCGAGTCGGGCATGATCACCGATCCCATCACGACGTCGCCGGATGCGACCGTCGACGAGGTCGACGCACTCTGCGCGCAGTACCGTATCTCGGGCCTCCCCGTGGTCGATGCGGACGGTCGCCTCGTCGGCATCATCACGAACCGCGACATGCGCTTCGTCTCCGGATTCGAGCGTCAGTCCACCTTCGTGAAGGACGTCATGACGAGCGAGAACCTCGTCACCGCGCCTGTCGGTGTCGCCGCCGGCGAGGTCATCGCACTGTTCGCGAAGCACCGGGTCGAGAAGCTGCCGCTCATCGACGAAGACGGAAAGCTCGCCGGCCTCATCACGATCAAGGACTTCGACAAGAGCGAGAAGTACCCGCTGGCCACGAAGGACGAGCAGGGTCGGCTTCGCGTGGGAGCTGCGATCGGCTTCTTCGGCGATGCGTGGGAGCGTGCCGAGGCGCTGCGTGACGCGGGCGTCGATGTGCTCGTCGTCGACACGGCCAACGGCCAGTCGCAGGGAGTCATCGACCTCGTCAAGCGTCTCAAGGCTGATGAGTCGTTCGCGCACATTGATGTCATCGGGGGCAACGTCGCGACCCGTGAGGGTGCGCAGGCTCTCGTCGACGCCGGTGTGGACGCCGTCAAGGTCGGCGTCGGGCCGGGCTCGATCTGCACCACGCGTGTCGTCGCCGGCGTCGGTGTGCCTCAGGTGACGGCGGTCTATGAGGCGTCTCTGGCTGCGCGCCCCGCGGGCGTTCCGGTCATCGCAGACGGTGGCCTGCAGTACTCGGGTGACATCGCGAAGGCCCTCGTCGCCGGCGCGGATGCGGTCATGCTCGGTTCGCTTCTGGCCGGAACCGACGAGTCGCCGGGAGAGATCGTCTTCCAGTCGGGCAAGCAGTTCAAGCAGTACCGCGGCATGGGCTCGCTCGGTGCGATGCAGACGCGCGGCAAGCAGACCTCGTACTCGAAGGACCGCTACTTCCAGGCTGACGTCCCCAGCGACGACAAGCTGATCCCCGAGGGCATCGAGGGTCAGGTGCCGTACCGCGGTCCGCTCGCCGCAGTCGCATATCAGCTCGTCGGCGGTCTGCGTCAGTCGATGTTCTATGTCGGCGCGCGCACGATCGAAGAGCTCAAGCAGCGCGGCAAGTTCGTGCGGATCACGGCGGCCGGGCTCAAGGAGTCGCACCCGCACGACGTGCAGATCGTCGTCGAAGCACCGAACTACAAGAAGTAGTCAAAGACACCGGAAGGGGCGGATGCTGCTGCATCCGCCCCTTCCTTCTTTTCGCGCCCCAGCGTAGCGTGCGGGTATGTGCCGGAACATCCACACCCTTCATAACTTCGAGCCTGCAGCCTCCTCAGAAGAAGTGCAGGCAGCAGCCCTGCAGTACGTGCGCAAGATCGCCGGCACGACCAAGCCGTCGAAGGCGAATCAGGAGGCCTTCGATCGGGCCGTCGCCGAGATCGCGCATGCGACACAGCATCTGCTGAACGATCTGGTCGCGGTGCGTCCTCCGAAGAACCGAGAAGAGGAAGCCGCGAAGGCGCGCGCCCGCGCTGTGGCATCCGGGCGCTACGCCGCCTGAGAGCGGGTACGCAGCGACGGTGCCGTCCCTGCGAGAGGAAACGGCGCCGAATGCGCGGTGCGCTATTCGCAGGTGATGGTTGCTCCGTCGACATCCCAGACGCCCGGACCCAGGTCGAGGCAGGTGCCGACCATCTCGACCGCTGCGCCGAGGATGGCCGTGCTGACGATGATCGTCACGATCCATCCGATGGTGCCGAGGGCGCCGATGATGATGCCCGCGATCGCGAGGCCCTTGCTGCTCCCGCCGGCCTTGTTGATCTTGACGAGCGCGACGATGCTGAGGATCGCTCCGAGCGGGGCGATGAGGAACGCCAGGACGAAACCGGCGATCGTGAGGCCGCGCGCGGGCTCGGCCGGGGCCGTGACGGGCGCGGGAACGGGGGCAGGGGTGATGGGCGACGTCATCGCGAATCCTTCTTCTCTGGGGTAGACAACGGAGCGTATCTGCCGGCAGAGCGTGCCAAACCGCTTCTGTGCGCGGTCGTGCGCGCGATGCGCGCACCGCGCGTGGATTGCTCGATGCGGCGACGAAAGCGCCCCGCCACCCGAAGGTGACGGGGCGCCTGAACGCTGCTGCGATCACTCGCAGGTGTAGGTGACGCCGTTCACGTCCCACACCCCAGGGCCGAGCTGGGAGCACATCTCGATCACGTTGCCGAGCAGTCCTGCGGCGAGAGTGACGGTGATGATGATGCCGATGATCCACGCGATCGTCACGAGGATGCCGATGATCAGACCCGCGATGGCGATGCCCTTGCTGCCGCCGCTCTTGTTGAGCTTCACGAGAGCGATGATGCTCAGGATGATGCCGACGGGAGCGACCAGGAACGCACAGATGAGTCCGGCAATGGCCAGTCCTCGACCCGGAACGGACGGCGCGGGCGCGTAGCCGGGAGCCGGCGGTGCAGCGGGATACCCGGTCGCCGGCGCACCCTGATAGCCGGGGGTGGGCTCCGCAGGAGGATACCCGGGAGCAGGCGGCGTCGCGTATCCGGCGGGACCTGCGTAGCCGGGAGCGGCCGGATCGGCGCTCGGCGCATGCGGCACGGACGCGGCCTCCGGCGGAACAGGCGGTGCGGGCGGAACCTCGCCGACCGGGTCTGCGGGTCGTTCGGGGTTCTGCGGATCGTAGTTCGGTGGCAGGGACATGACGACTCCTTTTCAGAGGGGCAGTACCTGGAGGATAGGGGGCGAGCGGGGCGCGGGGAAACCCCCTGTGCGCACGACGAGGCGAGTCGCTGCGTGACGGCATGTGACACGGGGATGACTTCACATGACGCACGGGGCGCGGCGAGGCATCCGCCGTGGATAGGTTCGCGACATGACACAGCTTCTGGATCCGCCGACCGCTCTCCCGACGATCTCCGATGACGAGCGCGCCGCGCGCCTGAACGCCGCAGGCGCCGCGTGGAGCGAGCGCATCGCCGCGAGTCCGGCGAACGCGCAGCTGAAAACGCGAGTTTCCGGTCGCGCCGTCGGGTCCGTGGCGACCGAGATTCGCGCGGGCGCGCATCGCTTCCTGGTGGACGAACCCGCCGGTCTTGCGGGCGACGACGCAGCGCCGAGCCCCGTCGAGTACGCGCTGGGTGCTCTCGTCTCCTGCCAGGTCGTCGTGTTCCGTCTCTACGCGCAGGCGCTCGGGCTCACGATCGACGAGCTGGAGATCACCGCGGAGGGTGACCTCGACGTGCGCAAGATCTTCGGCATCGACGAATCGGTGCGCGCCGGCTTCCAGGGTGTGCGTGTGAGCGTCGAGATCACGGGGCCGAACACCCCGGAGGAGTACGAGAACCTGCGTCAGATCGTCGACGCGCACTGTCCCGTGCTGGATATCTTCGAAAACCCCGTTCCGACGACGGGTGCGCTGGTCTGAGACTTCGGCTCGCCCGGATGTGCGGGCGAGCTGCTCCGGCTGATAGCCTGGTCGGCTCGCCATTCGGCATCCTGCTACCGTGCGGGCGTAAGGATGGCCACGCACGTGGGGTACATCGATGTGTCTGGCGTCTCGCTGACGCTGCCTGATGGCAGACCGCTGCTCGACGAGGTCGACTTCCGCGTCGGCTCGGGGTCGACGAGCGCCCTGATCGGGCCGAACGGGGCAGGGAAGACCACGCTGCTGCGGATCATCCGCGGCGAGCAGCGCGCCGATGCCGGTGTCGTCACGATCGACGGCGGTCTCGGCGTCATGGATCAGTTCGTCGGGCACGGCGAAGCGGGGCAAACGGTGCAGGAGCTGCTCATCCGGGTCGCGCCGCGGCGCATCCGTGCGGCGGCGGACGCGCTGGAGGCGGCGGAGAACGCACTGATCGAACGCGATGAGCACGACACGCAGATGGCCTACGCCGCGGCGATCAGTGAATATGCGGATGCCGGTGGCTACGAGCACGAGACGATCTGGGATCAGTGCACGGTCGCGGCTCTCGGCGTCCCCTATGAGCGTGCGCGTTTTCGCGAGCTGGTGACGCTGTCCGGCGGGGAGCAGAAGCGCCTCGCCCTGGAGGCGCTGCTGCGCGGCCCTGATGAGGTGCTCCTGCTCGACGAACCGGACAACTATCTCGACGTTCCTGCGAAGCGCTGGCTCGAGGAACGGCTGAGGGAGACGCCCAAGACGGTGCTCCTGGTCTCGCACGACCGGGAACTGCTGGATCGCGCGGTCGACCGGCTCGTCACGCTCGAGCCGGGAGGCGCCGGCGCGACCGCCTGGGTGCACGGCGGTGGGTTCTCGACCTACGCGCAGGCGCGCAGCGAGAGGATGGACCGGCTGGACGAGCTGCGACGTCGCTGGGATGAGCAGCATGAGAAGCTGCGCGTGCTGGTCGCGAATCTCAAGGTCAAGGCCTCGGCGAACGACGGCTTCGCGTCCCGCTACCAGGCGGCGCAGACGCGTCTGCGCAAGTTCGAGGAGGCGGGGCCCCCTGAGGAGCGCCCTCCTGCGCAGGAGTTCGACATGCGGCTGCGGGGAGCGCGCACGGGCAAACGGGCCGTCATCGCCGAGGCCCTCGAACTGACGGGGCTCATGCGCCCGTTCGACGCGGAGATCTGGTACGGCGATCGGGTCGCGGTGCTGGGGTCGAACGGTTCCGGAAAGTCGCATTTCCTGCGGCTGCTCGCTCGCGGCGGAACCGACCCCGACCCCTCGCTGGGGCACGTCACATCGACGGGGCAGCAGCTCGCCGCGGTCGCGCACACTGGGCGCGCAGTGCTGGGCGCGCGAGTCGTGCCGGGGCTGTTCGCGCAGACGCACGCGCACCCCGAGTTCGTCGGTCGCTCGCTGCTGGAAATCCTTCACCGCGGGGATGAGCGGCGCGCCGGGATGCCCCGGGACGCCGCCAGCTCCGCGCTCGACCGCTACGGCCTCGTGCGTCAGGCGCAGCAGAGCTTCGACTCGCTCTCCGGTGGGCAGCAGGCGCGGTTCCAGGTTCTCCTGCTGGAACTCGCCGGAGCCACTCTGCTGCTGCTCGACGAGCCGACCGACAACCTCGATCTCGAGTCGGCCGAGGAGCTAGAGAACGCCATCGCACGCTTCGACGGGACGGTGCTCGCGGTCACGCACGACCGCTGGTTCGCGCGCTCGTTCGATCGTTTCCTCGTCTTCGGCTCTGACGGCGCCGTGTACGAGTCGGATGAACCCGTGTGGGACGAGACCCGCGTCGTCCGGGCCCGCTGAGCAGGCCGGGTAGGCTGGAGGGGTGAGCATGGAAATCGAACTTGGCCGGGGCAAGCGTGCGCGTCGCGCATATACGTTCGACGACATTGCGGTGGTGCCGTCGCGGCGCACCCGCAACCCGGAAGATGTGTCGACCGCCTGGACGATCGACGCGTTCTCCTTCGACATCCCGGTTCTCGGCGCGCCGATGGACTCCGTCGTCAGCCCGCGCACGGCGATCATGCTCGGACAGCTCGGCGGACTCGGCGTGCTCGACCTCGAGGGTCTGTGGACGCGCTACGAGAACCCGGAGCCGCTGCTGGAAGAGATCGCCGGCCTCACCGAGGCCGAGGCGACGGTGCGGATGCAGCAGCTGTACTCCGAGCCGATCAAGGCCGAGCTCATCACGAAGCGTCTCGATGAGGTGCGCGCCGCCGGCGTCACGGTGGCAGGTTCCCTCACCCCGCAGCACACGCAGGAGTTCTACGACACCGTCGCGAGCGCCGGCGTCGACCTCTTCGTGATCCGCGGTACAACGGTCTCGGCAGAGCACGTCTCGAGTGCGGCGGCACCCCTCAACCTCAAGAAGTTCATCTACGACCTCGACGTTCCCGTCATCGTCGGCGGCGCGGCCACCTACACGGCGGCGCTGCACCTCATGCGCACAGGCGCGGCGGGCGTGCTGGTCGGCTTCGGCGGTGGCGCGGCCTCGACGACGCGCGCGACGCTCGGCATCCACGCTCCGATGGCGACGGCCGTCTCCGATGTCGCCGCTGCGCGCCGCGACTACCTGGACGAGTCGGGCGGACGGTACGTGCACGTGATCGCGGACGGCGGCGTCGGCACCTCCGGTGACATCGTCAAGGCGCTCGCCATGGGCGCCGACGCGGTCATGCTCGGTGTGGCTCTCGCCCGTGCGACGGATGCTCCGGGTCGCGGGTTCCACTGGGGTCCCGAAGCCCACCACCCGCAGCTTCCGCGCGGCCGCCGGGTGGCGGTCGACGGCGTGGCGACTCTGGAGGAGATCCTCTACGGTCCCGCTCCGGTCGCGGACGGCACGGCGAACCTCATCGGCGCGCTGCGCAAGTCGATGGCCACGACCGGATACTCCGACCTGAAGGAGTTCCAGCGCGTCGAGGTCGTTCTCGCTCCGTACGAGCAGGTCTGACGGACTTCTGCTCGTGACGACCCCTTTGGCGTTTCCCCCGACGCTGCGTGAGGTGCTCTTCCGCGGCAAGTGGATCCGCATGCTGTTCCTCTGTCTGGTCGTCGCGGGCGTCTTCGCGTGGCTGGGACAGTGGCAGCTCGGTCAGGCGATCGACACGGATCCGCCGCCGGCGGGTGTGACCGAGACCCAGCGCCCCCTCGATGAGGTCGTGCAGCCGGGGGAGTACCTTCCTGAGCCCTATGTGGGGCACAAGGTCGAGACCCGCGGGTCCTGGGTTCCCGGCGACTTCGTGATCATCGCCTCGCGTTTCAACGATGGTGTCGAGGGCTACTGGGTGAGCGGACAGCTGCGCCTCGCGGATGCCGCCGAGCCGACGTCTCTCGCCGTCGCGGCCGGGTGGGCTGCCGATCGGGCGACGGCGGAAGCCGCTGTCGATGAACTCGAGAGATCGGCGGACGGAACCGTCATCGAGGTGGCCGGACGCATCATCTCAGACGAGGGCGCCGTGGTCCCGCCGCGCGCCGAGCCGTTCCTGTTGACTCGGATGTCTCCCGCAGCGCTGCTGAGTCGCTGGAGCGACATCGACGGGCTCTCTGTGTACCGCCCGTATCTTGCCTCGACGACGGCGATGGGCGGGCTGGACGACATCGCGTCTCCGGCGCCCGCCGAAGGCTCGCCCATCAACTGGCTCAACGTGTTCTACGCGGCTGAGTGGGTCATCTTCGCCGGCTTCGCCTTCTACCTCTGGTACCGCCTGGCGCGGGACGAGTGGGAGCGCGAAGTCGAGGAGTTCGAAGAGAACGCCACCGCCTGACAGGCGAGAGCACGCGCGTCCGCCAGACCGTCCGGCGGATGCCCTTCGTCGACTATCCCGCCTGACCGACAGGCGTCCATCGGGTGACGGCTGCGTGAAGACCCATTGAGGTGACTCACAGGTTTTCGTAGGCTCGCATCGTGCGTGCGGTGAGGGGGACTCATATGGCCGCCGCACCCGCCGGGCTTCACAAGGGCCCGACGGAAGCGTCAACCAGACCGAGGAGACTGTCGATGATGTCTGTCCCAGATGACGGTGCGCACCGCGCACTGTCTCCGTCCTGGCGGAAGGGGCGTCACGGCGCCCTCGCCTTCGCCACCACGATCGCCCTTGCCGCAGGAGCGTTCGCCGCATCACCAGCCATCGCTGCCGAGACACCGTCACCCGCGGACCAGCAGACGACCACCCCGGCGCCGGAGACACCCGCTCCCGCCGCGACGGAGTCCCCGGCCCCGGACGAGTCCGCCGCGCCGGAAGAGAATCCGGATGCGACGGAGCCGACCCCGCCAGCAACTGAAGTGCCGCCTGCGGAGACGGACACGCCCGATGCGCCCGTCGAGGCCGCACCCCTGGTCGCGCCGGCGACGCACTCGATCGCCGAGGTGCAGGGCACGACCGACGTCTCGCCGCTTGTCGGCCAGAGCGTCACGGTCGAGGGCATCGTGACCGCCGATCACCGCACGGGCGGGTACCGCGGAATCGTCATCCAGACGGCAGGATCGGGCGGCGACGCGGACGCGACGCCGGGAGCATCCGACGGCATCTTCGTGTTCCTCGGCGCGCTCGCGCCGACTCTCGCGATCGGCGACCTCGTCTCGGTCACCGGCTCCGTGAGCGAGTACTTCGGGCAGACCCAGATCAGCCCCGCCGCTGTCGAGGGCGTCTCCGTTCTCACCGCCGGTGTGGGAGTCCCCGCTGTCACACCTCTGCCCACGACGGTGCAGGGTGCCGACCGGGAAGCGTACGAGAACATGTTCGTCGCGCCGACCGGGGACTACCTGCTCGCATCCAGCCACCAGCTCTACAACTTCGGCACGCTCTGGCTGAATGCCGGCGAGCTCAACGTCAAGAGCACCGAGCAGGTGCAGCCGGGCGACGAGGCGGCGGCGATCACCGCCGCCAACCGCGCTTCCCGCATCCTGCTCGACGATGCGTGGTCGCTGCAGATCTCCAACCGCAACCACCCCGGCGAGCAGCCCTACTTCACGACCGACGCGGTCGTGCGCAATGGCGACCTCGTGGACTTCGGAAGCAACGGCTACGTCCTGCAGTGGGGCTTCGATGATTGGCGGCTCCAGCCGGTGGTTCCGATCGACGATGCCACCCCGGCCGCGCAGAAGGCCGGATTCTCGGCACGCAACACACGCCCGGAGACTGCGCCCGCCGTCGGCGGTGACGTGCAGGTCGCGGCGTTCAACGTCTTCAACTACTTCACGACGCTCAAGAGCGACAATCCGGACGCCCGCGGCGCCGCGGACGCCGAGCAGTTCGCGATTCAGAAGTCGAAGATCGTCACCGCGATCAATGGCCTCGACGCCGAGATCGTCGGGCTCATGGAGATCGAGAACTCGATCATCCTCGGTGGCACGGTCGATGACGCGCTCGCTGACCTCGTCGCCGGGCTGAATGCGGATGCCGGCTCCGATGTCTGGGCCTACGTCCCGACGCCCGCGGCGCTGCAGGATGCGACGACGACCGATGCGATCACGAACGCGATCATCTACAAGAAGGACACCGTGACCCCGCAGGGTGACAGTGCGACCGTCACGGATGAGACCGTCTGGGGCAACGCCCGCGAGCCGATCGCCCAGGCCTTCGACATCGGCGGACGCGTCATCACGGTCGTCGCGAACCACTTCAAGTCCAAGTCACCGCCGTCCGGCGCCGGCGCAGAGCCGGCCGACGGCCAGGGTTTCTTCAACGCCGACCGTGTCGCCCAGGCGCAGTCCGTCCTCGCGTTCACGGAGGAACTCGCCACCGTCAGCGGGTCCGAGGACATCCTGCTCGTCGGAGACTTCAATGCGTACAGCGAGGAAGATCCGATCGACGTCTTCACGGATGCCGGGTGGAGCGACCTCGTCGCAGACACGACCGACGGGCAGTACACCTACACGTTCGACGGTGAACTCGGCTCGCTCGATCACGTGATCGCCTCGCCGTCGCTGACGTCGTCGATCACGGGCACGGGGGTGTGGACGATCAACTCTCCGGAGTGGAGTGACCGCGGTTACGCGTTCGGCGCGGCGGAGAGCGGGACGCCCTTCCGCTCCAGCGACCACGACCCGATCATCGTCGGCGTGAGCGCCGCCGCCCCTCCGGTCAGCATCGACATCGTGACGATCAACGACTTCCACGGTCGGATCGAAGCAGACGGTGCCGCTGCTGGCGCTGCGGTGCTCGCGGGTGCCGTCCAGCAGTTCCGTGCGGCCAATCCGAACACCGTGTTCGCCGCGGCCGGTGATCTCATCGGCGCATCCACCTTCACCTCCTTCATCCAGGATGACAATCCGACGATCGACGCACTCAACGCCGCCGGCCTCGACGTGAGCGCCGCCGGCAACCACGAGTTCGACCAGGGCTGGGCAGATCTGCGCGACCGCGTGCAGGATCGCGCCGACTGGGAGTACATCTCGGCCAACGTGTTCCTCACCGAGACCGGTGAGACCGCGCTGGCGCCCTCGTGGGTGACCGAGCTCGACGGAGTCAAGGTCGGCTTCGTCGGAGCGGTGACTGAGGACCTCGACTCCCTCGTCTCGAAGGAGGGCATCGCGGATCTCGAGGTGCGCAGCATCGTCGACTCTGTCAACGCGACCGCCGATGACCTGCGTGACGGCGACCCCGCCAACGGCGAAGCGGATGTCGTGATCCTGCTCGTGCACGAGGGCGCCGCGAGCGTCGACGTCGCCAGCATCACGCCGACCTCTCCGCTCGGCGAGATCGTCTACGGAGTCGATGCCGATGTCGATGCGATCGTCTCCGCGCACACGCACCTGGCGTACAACCACGTCATCGACGGCCGCCCGGTCGTCTCGGCGGGGCAGTACGGCGAGAACGTGGGGCTGATGAACCTGCAGGTCGATCCGAACACCAAGGAACTGCTCTCGATCGTCAACGAGATCAAGCCGCTCACCGAGAACCGGGTGCCGCTGTACCCGGCGGTTCCCGAGGTGCAGGCGATCGTCGACAAGGCGAAAGCTGAGGCCGACGTTCTCGGCGCCGTCTCGGTGGGGCAGATCACCGCCGACTTCAACCGCGCGCGACAGAGCGACGGCAAGACGGAGAACCGGGGCGGCGAGTCGACGATCGGCAACTTCGTCGCCGACGTTCAGAAGTGGTCCACGGGCGCGGACCTCGCGCTCATGAACCCGGGCGGAATCCGCGCCAACCTCACCTACGCATCCAGCGCGGCGGGGGATCCGGACGGCAACGTCACCTTCCGTGAGGCCGCGACCGTGCAGCCTTTCGCCAACACTCTGATGACGCTGCAGCTCACGGGCGCGCAGGTGAAGCAGGTGCTCGAGGAGCAGTGGCAGCCCGCGGGCGCGAGTCGGCCGTTCCTCAAGCTCGGTGTGTCCGAGGGCCTGGTGTACACGTACGACCCGAGCGCGGCTGCCGGGTCGCGGATCACCTCGATCACCTTGAACGGGACGCCCCTGGACGCGACAGCGAGCTACACGGTCGCGGCGAACTCGTTCCTCGCGGCCGGTGGAGACAACTTCTTCACCTTCGCGGAGGGGCAGAACAAGGTCGACACGGGCAAGGTGGATCTCGCGTCGATGGTGGACTGGTTCGACGCGAACGGCACCGCGACTCCCGACCTCGCCCAGCGGGCGGTGGGAGTGACGCTGAGCCCACCCGACGCGGACGGCTACAGCGCGGGCGATGTCGTGACTGTCGCGCTCTCCTCGCTGGGCTTCAGTGCCGGCGAGCCGGCGCCGACGAGCGTCTCGCTGTCGCTGGATGGCGCGGAGCTGGTATCCGGGCCCATCGATGCGTCGATCGTGGACACGACCGACGAGAGCGGTCGGGCGTCGCTGAGCTTCACGGTCCCTGCGGGCGTGTTCGGTGCGCAACAGCTCACCGTGGCCGTCGCTGAGACCGGGACGAGCGCGCAGGTGCCGTTCGAGATCGCCGGTGAGGCCGAGTTCTCCGGAATCATCGCGCTCGGCTCGACGAAGGTGGCTGCGGGCAAGACGCTCACGATCACCGGCGAGGGCTATGCTCCGGGCGAGACGGTGACGGTGCAGCTGCGGCCCAAGAAGGGCGCAGCGCTCACCGTCGGCGAAGTCACGGTCCAGGCGGATGGCACCTTCCAGACCGCGGTGACCGTGCCCAAGAAGGCGCAGCCCGGCAAGTACACCGTCGCGGTGTCGCAGGCCGACGGCGACGAGGCGACGGCCACCGTCACCGTGAATCGCGCAGGAGGGGCATCCGCGATCCGCGACCTCATCGACTGGCTGTGGGATCTGATCTCCGGCTGGTTCTGAGGCGCGCACGCCTGAGCGCGGAGGCCGTCGGGACGCGATCCCGACGGCCTCCGTCCCGCCTGAGAAGGGCAACAGGAGCGCCCGCGCATGGCGGCTAGACTGAAATACATGCCCGAACCCAAAGTCGCCAGTTTTCCGGCGATCCGCGGCGCGCTGAAGTTCTACAAGATCGCCTCGATCATCACCGGCGTCATGCTGCTTCTGCTGGTCGCCGAGATGGTGCTCAAGTACACGCCGCTGCACCTCGAACTCTTCCTCGGCGGCAGCGGAGGCTTCCTCTGGTTCGCCGAGGCCGTCGAAGGCCCTGACGGGCTCGAATCGACCGGCGACGGAATCAACCTCTCGCTGCTGATCCTGATCGCGCACGGCTGGTTCTACGTCGTGTATCTCTTCGCCTGCTTCCGCGTGTGGAGCCTCATGCGCTGGCCGTTCCTGCGCTTCCTCCTGCTCGCCCTCGGTGGCGTCGTGCCGCTGCTCTCCTTCTTCATGGAGGCCATCGTGGTGCGCGACGTGCAGGCCTATCTTGCCGAGCGCGAATCCGCCGAGGCATCCGCTTCTGACTCTGCAACCCCCGCTACGGAAGGTGCCCGGTGACCGATCACACCAACGCGAACTCGACCGCACAGCGCCCGGCGCTCGTCGTCGACTTCGGCGCACAGTACGCGCAGCTCATCGCTCGCCGCGTGCGTGAGGCCGGCGTCTACAGCGAGATCGTGCCGCACACGGCGACGGCCGAAGAGATCGCCGCCAAGAACCCGGTGGCACTCATCCTCTCGGGCGGACCGTCGTCCGTGTACGAAGAGGGCGCTCCGCAGCTCGACCCGGCGGTCTTCGAGCTCGGTGTTCCGACGCTCGGCATCTGCTACGGATTCCAGGTCATGGCGCAGACCCTCGGCGGCGAGGTCGCCAACACCGGTCTGCGCGAGTACGGAGCAACCGACGCGACTCTCGCCGGCGAGGGCGGTTCGCTGCTGAGCGGGCAGCCCGCAGAGCAGAACGTCTGGATGAGCCACGGCGACCAGGTCTCGCGCGCCCCCGAGGGCTTCGCGGTGCTGGCATCGACCGGCGCGACCCCCGTGGCGGCCTTCGCCGACGAGGAGCGTCGCTTCTACGGCGTGCAGTGGCACCCCGAGGTCAAGCACTCCGACCACGGCCAGCAGGTCATCGAGAACTTCCTGCACAAGGGCGCAGGTCTCGCCGCCGACTGGAACAGCGACAATGTCATCGCCGAGCAGGTCGAGCGCATCCGTGCGCAGGTCGGTGACGCACGTGTCATCTCCGCCCTGTCCGGCGGTGTCGACTCGGCGGTCTCCACGGCGCTCGTGCACAAGGCGATCGGCGACCAGCTCACGGCCGTCTTCGTCGATCACGGGCTTCTGCGCAAGGGTGAGCGCGAGCAGGTGCAGAAGGACTACGTCGAGTCCACCGGTGTGCGCCTGATCACGGTGGAAGCCGAGGAGACCTTCCTCGGTCACCTCGCCGGCGTCACCGACCCCGAGACGAAGCGCAAGATCATCGGCCGCGAGTTCATCCGCGCGTTCGAGCAGGTCCAGCGCGACCTCGTCGAAGAGGCGAAGGCCTCGGGCGGCGCGCCGATCAAGTTCCTCGTGCAGGGCACCCTGTACCCCGACGTCGTCGAGTCCGGCGGCGGCGCGGGCACCGCGAACATCAAGTCGCACCACAACGTGGGTGGACTCCCCGACGATCTCGACTTCGAGCTCATCGAGCCGCTGCGCACCCTGTTCAAGGACGAGGTCCGCGCGATCGGCCGCGAGCTCGGCATCCCCGAGGCGATCGTCGGGCGCCAGCCGTTCCCGGGCCCCGGCCTCGGCATCCGCATCATCGGCGAGGTCACCCGCGACCGCCTCGACCTTCTTCGTGAGGCCGACGCGATCGCGCGCGAGGAGCTCACGAAGGCGGGTCTCGATCAGGAGATCTGGCAGTGCCCCGTCGTGCTTCTCGCAGACGTCCGTTCGGTGGGCGTGCAGGGTGACGGCCGTACCTACGGTCACCCGATCGTGCTGCGTCCGGTCTCGTCGGAAGACGCGATGACGGCCGACTGGTCGCGCCTGCCCTACGACGTCCTGTCGAAGATCTCCAACCGCATCACGAACGAGGTGCGCGATGTGAACCGCGTGGTTCTCGACGTCACGTCGAAGCCCCCGGGAACCATCGAGTGGGAGTGATCCTCACGAAAGGCGCGAACTTCGGTTCGCGCCTTTCGGCGTTTCCAGCCCCGGTGCGTGAGCCTGTCTGGCAAGCTCGTCAGGCCCGAAAACGCTGGTGCTGCGTGTCGAAGGCCGTGATACCGGGTTTCGAATGAAACATGCTACGTTTCCTCGTAAACGAGCAGTCTTAGCAGCGGAGTGACATTGTCGAGAACTTCATCCCCCTCCGCTGACCACGATGAGGATGCGCCACCCGCGCCGAATCCGGAGCAGCTGGCGCGAGAGAACATGCCCCTCGCCGTCTACCTGGCGGTGGAGAAAGCGCGCACGACCGACCTCCTCTCGCTCGATGACCTGCTGTCGGCTGCGCGACTCGGGCTTGCGAAGGCCGCGATGACCTTCGACCCCAGCCGGGGTGTTCCGTTCGGGTCCTTCGCTCGCGGACCCATCAACTGGTCGATGCTCGATGAGCTTCGCGCGGCAGACCCGGCGGGCGAGTACAGCCGCACGAAGATCAGGCAGGTCAACGACGCCGCGGAGACCTTCGCCCAGCTCACCGGGCGCGCGCCGACGATCGCGGAGCTCGCGGCGGAGGCGAGGATGACAGTCGACGAGGTCAGCCGCATCCGACGGCTCGACGACATGGTGTCCAGCGCCATCAGCCTCGACGAGTACGTCGAAGCGGGGGAGGGCCACCACAGTGCGAGTCTCACCGACAGTGTCATCCTCCCCGAGCACGCGGCCGAGCGCTCGGAGAATCGCACCATGCTCCTGAGCGCCATCGCGTCCCTTCCCGAGACGAGTCAGCGCATCATCCGCGGGATCTACCTGGAAGACCGCATGGTCAAGGATCTCGCGGAGGAGATGGGCGTCAGTCATGCGTACGTGTCCAAGCTGCGGCGCACGGCGCTCGCCCTGATGCGAGAGACCATGACCTCCGCGGGGAGCGCACCGCAGGAGCTGCTGGCGACGTACTGACCGCGGCGGGCGAGGGAGGCAGCGCGCATTCGCGATCGACCCACGCAGGGTCTGGTCTTCGAGCGACGGGAAAAAGTTCCGGAATCTGGTTACGCGCACGGTGTCGGGTCGCGAATGTCGGATATGCAGGCCCACGGATGGGCCCGCAGACAACCCCATAACCACGGAGGATTCTCATGGGAAACCAGATCGCAACCAACGTCGGTGCACTCAACGCGTACCGCAACCTCTCCGCCAACCAGAACGACGTGTCGAAGTCGCTGGAGAAGCTCTCGAGCGGTCTGCGCATCAACCGCGCTGCGGACGATGCTGCCGGCCTCGCCATCTCCGAGGGTCTGCGTTCGCAGGTCAACGGCCTGAACGTTGCAGCCCGCAACGCGCAGGACGGCATCTCGGTCATCCAGACCGCGGAAGGTGCCCTCACCGAGGTGCACTCGCTCCTGCAGCGCATGCGCGACCTGTCCGTCCAGGCGGGTAGCGACTCGAACAACGCGGCATCGCGCACGGCCATCCAGACCGAGATCGACGCGCTGGGCCTCGAGCTCACCCGTGTCGCTGCGTCGACGAACTTCAACGGCATCAAGCTGCTTGACGGTTCGAACGCATCGCTCACGTTCCAGGTGGGTGCGGGCAACAACGCCGCACAGGACCAGATCGCCGTGGCGCTGACCAACGTCACGACCATCGCGACCGCGGCGTCCGCCATCGACGTCGAGACCGACGCCGCATCGCGCCTCGCAGCGATCGGCACGATCGACACGCAGATCGCGGCGATCTCGACCGCTCGCGCCGGTTACGGTGCAGCGCAGAACCGCTTCGAGTCGACCATCAACTCGCTGCAGGTCTCGGCAGAGAACCTCGCTGCCGCGAAGAGCCGCATCGCGGACACCGACATGGCCGCTGAGATGGTGCGCTACACCGCATCGAACATCCTGCAGCAGGCCGGTACCGCCATGCTTGCTCAGGCCAACCAGTCGGGCCAGGGCGTGCTTCAGCTGCTCCGTTGAGCCCCCGCGCCTGAGGCGCACAGGACGCCCGGGCGAGGTCTTGCACCCCGCCCGGGCGTCTTCCCGTAGGACCGAACCGACGCACCGCAGAGAGGCACCCGAGCATGAAGATCGACGGCCTGGTATCCGGCTTGAACACGGCAGAGCTGATCGACTCCCTCATGAAGGTGAGTGCGATCCCGCAGACGCTGCTGAGCAACAAGATCACGGATCGCAACGCGGTGATCAGCAACCTTCAGTCCTTGAACACGTCGCTGCAGAGTCTGATGGACAAGGCCAAGACGGCCAGAGGTGCCGACTCGCTGGCCGCGTTCACGCCGCGCTCGTCCGCAGAGTCCGTCACCGTCACCGCGGGATCGACGGCCACCGCCTTCTCGACCAGCATCGTCGTCGACGCCGTGGCCACGGCGCACTCCGTCGTCACTGCCGCCGCGGGAACGGACGCGTGGGGTGGAACGTTCACGCTCGTCGCAGCCGACGGCACGATGAAGGAGATCACGCCCGCCGGCGCGCGACCGCAGGATCTGGCGAAGGCGATCAACGCCGCCGGTGCCGGTGTGTCGGCGACCGTCGTCCCCGCGGGTGTGGACGCCTCCGGCGCGCCGCTCTCCCGACTGCAGCTCACCGCGACCGAGACGGGAGCGGCCGGCGCTTTCACCCTGCACAGCGGTGCGCCCGCCGACGTCACGGCGGGAACCTCCACCGACGTGACCGCCGCCGCCGGCAGCGCGCTGCTTCGCCAGGGCGCTGACGCACAGATTCGCCTGTTCGCGGGGACATCTGCCGAGCAGATCCTCACCGGGGCGAGCAACACCTTCACCGTCGCGGACGGCATCGACGTCACCGTCTCCGAGGTCAGTGCGACCCCGGTCACGATCACCGTCACTCCGGATCCGAAGGCACAGACCGCGGTGGCCCAGGAGTTCACCGCGATCATCTCGAAGATCCTCGCGGGCATCGACAAGGGCTCCAAGGCCACTGTCGGCGAGACAGGGCAGAAGACCACGCTGGGTGTCTTCACGGGCGACAGCACCGTGCGTGCGCTGCGTGGCGCACTGGCATCCGCAGTGCAGGCGCCGGTCGACGGAACCTCCCCGTCGACGATCGGCATCTCCTTCGACAAGTCCGGAGTGATGCAGTTCGATGCGGAGAAGTTCGCCGCCGCGATGGCGGAGGACCCGGACAAGACCCAGGCCGTGTTCTCACAGATCGCGGGGCGCGTCGAGGATGTCGCGAAGCAGTACTCCGACAAGTACGACGGCCTTCTCACCACCCGCATCACCGGCCAGGAGACCGAGGTGCGCGACCTGAAGAAGCAGGTCGAGCGCTGGGACATCCGCCTGGAGCAGCGTCGCAACGCGCTCGAGCGCACCTACTCGCAGCTCGAGGTGCAGCTGTCGTCGCTGCAGTCCCAGTCGTCCTGGCTCAGCTCGCAGCTCGCCGGCCTCACGCCGAAGAACTGATCGACGCCTCCGGCATTTGCCTCTCGCCCGAACGACACGGAGATCACCCGATGAACGCTTCGCTGGAACGTGCAAAGCAGCAGTACCTGGAACTGCAGGTCAGCTCGGCCTCGCCCGAGCGTCTGCTCACGATGCTCTACGACCGGCTGCTCGTCGACATCGACCGGGGGCACGCCGCACTCCAGGCGCAGGAATGGTCCGCAGCGTCCACCCACCTGACGCACGCCCAGCAGATCGTCGCCGAGCTCACCTCGTCTCTGACGGATGCCTGGGACGGCTCCGAGGGGCTCCGCTCGCTGTACGTCTTCGTGAGCGGTCGTCTGATCCTGGCGAACGTGACGCGCAACAGCGAGGTGGCCGCGGAGTGCCGGGCGCTCATCGCCCCGCTGCGGGACGCGTGGCACGAGGCCGCCGCCACACTGGAGCGGGTACCGGTAGCCGCAGCATCCGCACAGGCGTGACCGCGGTGTCCGACAACCTGGCCGCGTGGCTGAAGCTGCTCGATCAGTTCGAGCGGGCGCTCGACGCCGCCGACGAGACGCTGGAGCCGCAGAGCTTCGATGAGCCGCCGGGGCCGATGCCCGAGGAGGTGCGTGAGCGCGCGGAGGACATCTTCGCTCGTCAGCAGCTGATGATCAACAGCGTCATCACGTCGCGGGCGAAGGTCGCACGGGAGCTCGCTGCGCTCCGACGTGTGGCGACGCCGAGCACGGACGCCCCCGTGTACCTCGACGTCGAAGGCTGACCGATCGGTTACGCCCGTCGCGCCTTGTCGCGATAGTTCCCAGTGAGCACGGATCGCTCGACTCCCGGCCACGGATCGGCCTGTCTCCCCACATCCGGAGTTCCCTGTGCTCGATTCCGTAACTGCGAACGCCCTGTCCGGCGCGCTCGACGGCCTCGCCCTGCGTCAGCGCGCGATCGCCGACAACATCGCGAACATCAACACCCCCGGCTATCAGGCCCAGCGAGTGCTGTTCGAAGACGCCCTGCGCCGCGCCGTCGAGAGCGGTTCCGGTGTGGCACAGCCCACCGTCGAGCGCTCCCTCGAGCCGACGCGCCTCAATGGCAACAACGTCAACCTCGACACCGAGACCCTCTCGAACATCGACACCGTGCTGCGGTTCCAGTTCGCCAGTCAGGCGCTGAGCGGGCAGGCGGCCTCCATCACCAAGGCGATCGGTCAGGCCTCCGCATGACCTTCGACGCCATCGGCATCGCCGGCACAGGACTGAACGTGCACCGCAAGTGGCTCGACGCCCTCAGCGACAACATCGCGAACGTGAACACGGCGACCCCCGCCGGCGCAGAGGCCTTCCGGGAGAAGCTCGTGACCGTGCAGGCGGGGACCCAGGGCCCGGGTGTCTTCGTCACCGGTGTCGTCGAGTCCGAAGCCGCAGCCAAGCTCGTCTACGACCCTGAGCACCCCTACGCCAACGAACAGGGATACGTGCAGTACCCGAACGTCGATCTGGGTGATCAGATGAGCATGCTCATCCTTGCGCAGCGTGGCTACGAGGCCAACGCCGCCGTGGTCGATCGCGCCAAGACCACCTACGAGGCGGCCCTGCAGATCGGACGCAACGGATGAGCCTGTCGGTCGACGGTGTCTCCGGGGTCAGCGGACTCGGCGCGCTGAGCTTCGAGACCGCCGAGGTCGCCGGGGGCGCCGGGAGTGCCGATCCGGCCACCGCAGGCGCGTTCGCGTCGTCGCTCACCGGGGCGATGGAGAACCTTCAGCAGCTCCAGTCGACGTCGAACGAACTCGCCGTGAATGCGGTCACCGGTGACCTGCAGGACATCCATCAGGCGATGATCGCCTCGGCGCGGGCGTCGGTGACGCTCGACCTGGTCGTCGCCGTGCGCGACCGGGGAGTCGCGGCGTTCAACGACATCATGCGGATGCAGGCCTAAGCCATGCCCAAGATGCTCACCAGCTCCTTCGAGCGCACGAAGCAGATCGTCTCCGGCTTCTCGCTCGCCCAGCGGACGATCGCCCTGATCGGCGTCGCGCTGCTGGTCATGGGTGCCATCGCGCTCGGGTCCTGGCTCGCGAAACCGCAGATGAGTCCGCTGTTCACCGGGCTGAGCGCAGCGGATGCCTCGGCGGTGGTGGAGCAGCTCAAGTCCGCCGGTGTCGCGTACGAACTCACCGACGGCGGAGCCACGATCCTCGTCCCGGACGCGCAGGTCTACACGCAGCGCCTCGCGGCCGCGGCATCCGGTCTTCCGGGAGACAACCGGGCGGGCTACACGCTGCTGGATGAGATGGGCGTGACGGCCAGTGAGTTCCAGCAGTCGGTGACGTACAAGCGTGCGATCGAGGGGGAGCTCGCGAGCACGGTCAGCGCCATGAAGGGCATCAGCAGCGCCAGTGTGCAACTGGCGATCCCCGAGGAGAGCGTTTTCGTCTCCGAGAAGCAGCACCCCACCGCATCCGTGTTCGTCAAGACGCAGAGCCGCGCGCTCGACAACGACCAGGTGCAGGCGATCGTCCACCTCGTCAGCGCATCTGTGGCAGGCATGCGTCCCGAGGACGTCGCTGTCACCGACCACAACGGCAACGTCCTCTCCGCGGTGGGCGCAGGACTCACGGGCAGCGCCTCGACCCAGGCATCCGAGCATGAGTCGAAGGTCGCGCTCGCCGTCAACAAGATGCTCGAGACCATCGTCGGCCCGGGCAACGCCACCGTCACGGTCTCGGCCAACGTCGCCAACTCCACATCCGAGCGCCTCGATGAGACCTACACCGCGCCGGAGGGAGACCTCAGTGCGGCGGAGCAGATCAAGAGCGAGATCTACACGGGCGGGCCCGGAGCCGGCACGGGCGTGCTCGGACCCGACAACATCGCCGTCCCCAACGGCGCGGAGGGGGCCGGTTCCTACGAGCTCGAAGAGACCTCGCGCAACAACGCCGTGAACAAGACCACCGAGAAGACCGTCACCCCCGCGGGCGAGGTCACCCGTCAGACCGTCAGCATCGCCCTGAACCGCGAAGCCGTCAGCGGGGTCACCGCCGCGCAGATCGAGGCTCTTGTCGCGACAGCCGCGGGAATCGACACGGAACGCGGCGACACCGTCGCCGTCGAGTTCGTGTCGTTCAGCCAGACCGGTGCGCAGGCGGCGCAGACCGCGCTCGCCGCGGCGGAGGCAGAGCAGGCAGCGAAGCTGCAGCAGGAGCTGCTCCGCTCGGCGATCATCGGCGGCGCCATTCTGCTCGCCACGATCGTCCTCGTCGTGTTCCTCGTGCTGCGCCACCGCAAGAAGCACCGCGTCGCCTACACCGATGCCGGTCCGATCGAGTACCTGGCGACGTTGACGGAGACCGAGGAGGAGAAGCTGCGCGCGCTCAAGGGCCTGTCCAAGCCGCCGCTGGAAGCATCCGTCCCGCCGAAGGTGCTGCCGCAGATCGGGCTGGACATCGAAGAGGAGCCGGAGGTGGATCAGGTGCTCGTGGAGCGTCGGCGCCGTGAGATCGATGAGATGGCCAAGAGTGACCCGCAGGTGATCGCAAGCGCACTGGCCAACATGATGGATGAGGCCAGGGCATGAGCCTGCTCGGCGGCACGACCGCGGCCACTGCGGTCCTCGATGAGCAGTCGGAGCCCACGCCCCCTGTGGCCCAGAGTCCCGCAGAGGCCGCGGCCCCCGCGATCTCCGGGCTCCGCAAGGCAGCGATCGTGCTCCTCAACCTCGATCGGGCGGCGAGCGTCGAGGTGCTCCGGCACCTGGGCGAGGAGCGAGCGGAAGCCCTCGCTGCGGAGCTGACGCAGCTGGGCGGTGTGGACGTCGCGACCACGGCGCGCGCTCTGGGCGAGTTCCGACGGATCGCAGCAGGCGGGGCTGTCCCCTCGCGAGGGGGACAGGATCTCGTGACCGGGCTGCTGGAGACCGCGTTCGGCCGCGAGAAGGCGGTCGGCATGGTCGGACGCGTCATGTCGCAGGGGAGCGTCTCGTTCGACTTCCTCAACGCGGCGGATCCGGGACAGCTCGCGACCGTCCTCGAGGGCGAGCTGCCGACGACCGTGGCCGTGGTGCTCGCGAACCTCCGAGCGGATCGCGCGGCGGCGGTTCTCGCCGAGCTGCAGGATCCGCTGCGCACCGATGTCGCCCAGGCGATCGCGACGATGGGTACGGCCACTCAGGAGGCCATCTCGATCGTCGCCGAGTCGCTGCGCTCGCGCACCGGCGTCTTCGCGATGCGCGACATGCATGAGGCGATCGGCGGTGTTCAGCCGCTGGTGGAGATCATCAACCGCGCCGACACGGCTCTGGAGAAGGCGCTGCTGACCGGTCTGGAGGAGCGCGATCTCTTCCTCGCCGAAGACATCCGCAGTCGGATGGTCACGTTCGCCGACATCGTCCGGCTCGAGGATCGCGACGCACAGCTCGTGCTGCGAGGCATGGATCTGCGCATGCTCGCGATGGCGCTCAAGGGCGCCGACGAACAGATCAGCGAAGTGATCGCGCGCAACATGACCGTCCGGAACCGGGAGAACCTCGAAGAGGAGACGCGCACGCTCGGACCTGTGCGGATGCGTCAGGTCGACGAGGCCCGCACCGAAGTCGTGCGCATCATCCGCGAACTCGAGGCCTCCGAGCAGATCCACATCTCGCGCGAGGACGAGGACGAATTGATCGAATAGAAACCACGATCGCGGCAGAGCAGCGAGGTTACGCGCCCGCTCCATGTCGCGATAGTCGGAAGAGAGCATGGATTGCTCGACATCGCGCCAAGGATCGGCGAGCCGCTTACCTCACAGGATGTGTCGTGCCCGATCCCGCTTTCACCCCGTTGGTGGTCCCTCGCGTCGGCGAGGCTCCCACGGACGCGCGCGGAGAAGCGGAGCGCGCACGCGTCCGAGGATATGCGGCTGGCTTCGCCGAGGGGCGCAGGATCGCTCTTGAAGAGCATCGCGCGCAGCACCTGATCGATCAGGAGCGCCTGCGCGCGCAGGAGGAGTCATCCCGCCGCAGCGTCGCCTCCGGGCTCGAGACGCTTCGCGCGGCGGCGGATGAGCTCCACCGTCAGACAGAGGCGCTCACGGCCATGGCCGTGGACGAGATCGAACGTCTCGCCGTCGAACTCGCCGAGATGATCCTCGACGCGGAGCTGTCGGACCCTGCGCGATCGGCCGCGCATGCGCTGCGCCGCGCCGTCGCCGAGGTCCCGATCGATCGTTGGATCCGCGTCAGCCTGAACGAGCGGGACCTCTCCCAACTCGCCGCGCACGAGTCGCAGCTGCTCGACGGCATCGAGGCGGTTGCCGCAGGGCACGTCGACGCGGGCGGAGCGGTCGTCGAGGTTCCGCACGGCGCGGTGGACACCCGGGTCTCGCGGGCACTGGCCCGGGCGCGCAGCGCGCGTGCGGGCGTCGATGATGCCGAGGGGGCATCGGGATGAGCACAGCGACCTGGGAGCGCGTACTGCACGCGGCGGCACCGGAGCGCTCCGGAACAGTGAAGGCCGTCGTCGGACTCGGGGTGGAAGTGCTCGGGCTGGATGCTGCCGTCGGTGATCGCGTGCAGATCGAGTCATCCGGACAGCGCCCGGTTGATGCAGAGGTCGTCGCGGTCGACGGCGCCTCAGCACGGTGCATGCCACTCGGCCCGGTCGATGGAATCACCGCACGGGCGCGTGTGCGTCACGGGGGCGCCGCTCTTCAGGTTCCGACGGGGGCGGCGCTGCTCGGGCGCGTCCTGGACGGGCTCGGCCGTCCGATCGACGGCAAGGGGCCCGTGGATCCCTCCGCGCTGTACGTCCCGTTGGACAACGAGACGCCCAGCATCATGCAGCGTCAGCGGATCCAGACCCAGCTCGGCCTGGGCGTGCGTGTGCTCGACACGATGACTCCCGTGGGCACCGGACAGCGTCTGGGGCTTTTCGCCGGATCGGGCGTCGGCAAGTCCTCCCTGATGTCGATGATCGCCCGCGGATCCACCGCCGACGTCTCTGTCATCGCGCTCGTCGGGGAGCGCGGACGTGAGGTCCGTGAGTTCCTCGAGGATGACCTCGGCCCGGAGGGGCGTGCGCGGGCGGTCGTTGTCGTGGCCACCTCCGACCAGCCGGCGATGGCTCGGCTCCGGTCGGCGTTCGTCGCGACGCGGATCGCGGAGCAGTTCCGTGCCGATGGCAAGAACGTGGTGCTGATGATGGATTCGCTCACCCGCGTGGCGATGGCGCAGCGCGAGATCGGACTCTCTGCCGGTGAGCCTCCGGCGACGCGCGGGTATCCGCCATCGACCTTCTCCGTGCTAGCCCGGCTGCTGGAGCGCGCGGGCACAGGCGAGGTCGGATCCATCACGGGCCTCTACACGGTGCTCGTCGACGGAGACGATCACAACGAGCCGATCGCGGACGCGGCGCGCGGGCTTCTCGATGGGCACGTCGTGCTGGATCGGGGCCTCGCGGTGCGGGGTCATTTCCCCGCGGTGGACGTTCTGGGCTCGGTGTCGCGCGTCGTGTCGAAGATCACCACGCCGCAGCAGCGCAAAGACGCGGTGACGTTGCGCAGCGTGCTCGCCGCGAGGCGCAGCGCCAACGACCTCATCGACATCGGCGCCTACCGGCCGGGCGCGAACCCCCTTGTCGACGCAGCCCTGACCCATGCGGGCAGCATCGACGGGTTCTTGACACAGGCCATGGACGACCGGGCGGACGCGGGGGACTCGTGGCGTCGTCTGGCCGCGCTCACCCACGACTTCGGAGGACTGATCTGATGGCATTCCCGCTGGCAGGACTGCTGCGCGTGCGCGGCACTCAGGAGCGCATCGCGGCCGAGCAGCTGTCGCTCGCGAGCGAACGACACAGACTGGCGGAGGCAGCGGTGTCGACGGCAGAGGAATCGGTGGCGGCCATCGACACCGAGATCCAAGACGGCGCAACGCTGCTTGCGATGGCCGCTGCGCGATCCGCCGGTGCCAGCATGCTCGCGGATCTGCGAGCCCTCACGGAGATGACAGCAGCGGAGCAGGCGGACGCCCAGACGACCCACGTCGCCGCACGCCGCGAGCTCAAGGGGCTGGAGCGGCTGGAGTCCGCGCATCAGAGTGAAGCAGACAAGGCGGATCGGGACCGTGAGCAGAGCGCGCTCGACGAGATCGCCGTCGTCATGACGGTGCGCCGTGGAGGGCAGGACGCATGACGTCGATGGCTCCGCTGCTCACGCTCCTCACGCCGCAGTCCTCGACCGCGGGGACGACGGCCGCCACACCGGCGGCGGAGGGCGACGGCGCCTTCGGTCTGGCTCTGCAGCAGGCCGAGGCGCAGCTCCGCGACGCGATCGAGTCGGAGACCGCACCGGTCCCCGCGGAGACCGAGTCGCACGGCGAGGCTCCGGACAAGGCGGTGTCGGCGCCGTCAGGTTCCGATGCGGGCACGCATCCGCCCTTGTCGGTGTCGGCGTCGGTGTTGGTGCCAGCGCCCACCGATTCCGCGCCGCTCGCGCAGACGCTCCCGGCCCTTCTGCGTGAGCAGCCGCCCGTGTGGCAGCGGCCGACAGCCCCGGCTTCCGACGCGGTGCCGATGGCCCTCGAAGCGACGGCGCTGCAGGAGAACACAGACGCCGACGTCGACGGCGTCGTGGGGACGCCGGCGGCGAGCGGTGTCGTCCCGGCCTCCGCCAGCTCTCTCCCGCGGGCCGCTGCGGTACCGGGTACAGCGAGTGGTGTCGTCGAAGCAGAAGCCCCCGCCCCCGCACCCGCGTCGGCAGCGCGCACGGGCACCGATCCGGCGACGACCGTGCGTGCCGAGCCTGACCCCGCAGCGGCGCAGGCTCCGGGCGCGCGCCCAGCGGCCGAGACCGCTGCCGACACCGACGTGCCGGTCGCGACGCACCGTGCCGTCACCACGGTTGCGGCGCCGATCTCGGTCCCCGTGCTGGCCACGCAGGCCGCGGCGCCGGAGCTCGACACGGTCAGCGTCCCTCCGCGCTCTGTCGCCGCGCAGGTCGCCCCCGCCCTCATGAGAATCGTGCAGCGTCCCGCGGGCACCCATCAGCTCACCATGACCATCAGCCCCGACACTCTCGGGCCCGTCACGATCCGTGCGCACATCGGTGCCGGCGGCGATGTGCGCGTGGAACTGCTCGGCGGCACCGAGTCGGGCCGCGAGGCTCTCCGCACGATCGTCGTCGACCTGCGCCGCGATCTCGCCGCCGTCATGCCCACCGCGCAGCTCAGCCTGAGCTCCGCAGCGACCAGCGACCTCGGAGCGAACGACCGCGGAGGGCAGCCCGGCGCCCCCGGCGCCGACAGCGGCGCCCGCGGCGAAGATCGTCCCTCCGAGCGTGGACGCACAGGGGAGGCCTTCACCGAGACTCCGGACCCCCTCCGCAGCACCCTGACCATGAATCCGATCGGCGCCGCACCCGGTGCCGGTCTCGACACCTTCGCCTGAGAGGGGCATCACCTATGCCTGTTGCACCTGTGACCCAGACGCCACCGCCCACGTCCATCCACACCGGGACCACCACGGATCCGAGCGCGCGAAAGCAGACCCTCGATGGTGAAGTGTTCCTCCGCCTGCTGGTGACGCAGCTGACCAACCAGGATCCCTCGAGCCCCATGGACACGAACGCGATGATCTCGCAGACGACCGAGCTGGCGATGATGGAGCAGATCACGGCGCTCACGAACACGAGCAGCGAGGCCTTCGCGCTCAATATGCGTCAGGCAGCCACAGCCATCATCGGCCATGAGGTCTCGTACAAGGGACCCGACGGCGCCACGATCACGGGGATCGCCACGAAGGTCTCCTTCGACGGGCCGATCCCGCTCGTCACCGTCGGCGGCAAGTCCGTCTCGCTGGACGCGCTCACCGCCATCACCTCCACCACGCCCACGGCCGACGCGCCGGCCGCCTGATCACCGACCTTCCCAGAAAGAGAACCGCACATGCTCCGTTCGCTCTACTCCGGAATCTCCGGTCTCCGTTCGCACCAGACCATGCTCGATGTCACGGGCAACAACATCGCCAACGTCAACACCGCAGGCTTCAAGGGCTCCTCGGTCCTGTTCCAGGATTCGCTCTCGCAGATCATCGGGAACCCCGGAATCCCCGCGGACCAGGTCGGCGGACGCAACCCCTCGCAGGTGGGTCTCGGCGTGCAGGTCGGCGCCGTGCGCACCAACTTCGCTCAGGGCGCCCCGCAGTCCACGGGCCGCGGCGGTGACCTGATGATCGCCGGCGACGGCTTCTTCGCAGTCCGCGCCGGCGGCGAGACGCTCTACACCCGTGCGGGTGGCTTCACCTTCGACGCACGCGGTCAGATGGTCACCGCCGACGGTGCGATCGTGCAGGGGTGGACGGCCCAGGATGGCGTCGTCGACAGCGGGCAGATCCCCGGCAACATCACGCTGCCGCTGGATGCGGTCTCCGCAGCACGGGAGACGACGAACGCTGCGGTCACCGGCAACCTCCCGTCGACGGCCGCGGTGGGCGATGAGCTCATCCGCGATGTCACCGTGTACGACGCGCAGGGTGCGGCCACGACGCTCAGCCTCGTCTTCACGCGCACTGCGACGGGCTGGAACGTCGCCGAGCCGAACAGCGGCGCCACCGGCTCGCTCAGCTTCACTGACGGCAAGCAGGCGGCTCCCGGGCTGACCCTCACCGCCGGGAGCATGTCGATCGACCTCACCGCCGTCACCGGCTACGCCGACCTCAGCACGGTGGCGATCACCGAGCAGGACGGCACCGCCGCAGGAACGCTCAAGTCGTACGCCGTGACCAGCGACGGATCGATCGTCGGCACCTTCAGCAACGGTCAGACCGAGACCCTCGGCAAGGTCGCGATGGCCACCTTCGCCAACCCGGAGGGACTTGAGAAGGCCGGTGGCACCGCCTACCGCATCTCCGTGAACTCGGGCGCGCCCCAGTACGGCGAGGCCGGTCAGGCCGGGTTCGGCAGCCTGGTCTCGGGTGCGCTCGAGATGAGCAACGTCGATCTCTCTCAGGAGTTCACCAACCTGATCGTCGCGCAGCGGGGTTTCCAGGCGAACGCGCGCATCATCACCACGAGCGATGAGGTGCTGCAGGAGCTCACCAACCTCAAGCGCTGACGCCCATCCGTCACCGGCGCCCCCGACGCCTGACCGCGCCCGTCCTGGTTACCCAGGACGGGCCGGGTCGCGATAGTCGGAAGCGACACCCCTACCCCCTTCCGGAGTTCCCTCGATGATCATCGTCACCCGCCTCGACCACACCCGGTTCGCGGTCAACCCCGACCTGATCGAGCGCGTGCACGAGGCCCCCGACACCACGCTGCATGTGGTCGGCGGACGGGTCTACGTCATTCAGGAGTCCCTGCCTGCGCTGATCGACCTCATCGTCGAGTACCGGGCGCGCGTCCTCGCGAGCGCGCAGACACTTGCGCAGCACCAGCAGCAGCAGTCGGAGGCGTGAGCATGGATCCCGCATTCCTCATCGGCATCGTCATCGCCTTCGGCGCCCTGGTCGCGATGATCAACCTGGAGGGCGCGAGCATCACCGCGCTGCTCCTGCCTGCCCCGATGATCCTCGTCCTCGGATCGACCATCGGCGTCGGCATCGCCAGCCACACCATGCGAGACACGATCACCGCCGTCACGAGCCTCGGCCGCATGGTGCGGGGGCCGAAGACGACGCCCGCTGCCGTGATCCCCTTCCTCGTCGGCTATGCGGAGCGCGCCCGCGCAGAGGGCCTCCTGTCGCTGGAGCAGGAGCTCGATGGCGCGCCCGACGCCTTCACACGCAATGCTCTCCAGGCTCTCGCCGACGGTGCAGACGCCGAAGACATGCGCATGGTGATGGAGGACGAACTGTCCGCGGTCGCCACTCGCAACCGCGTTGCCTCCAAGTTCTTCTCCTCCCTCGGCGGCTACGCGCCGACCATCGGCATCGTGGGCACCGTCGTCTCTCTGACGCACGTCCTGGAGAAGCTCGACGAGCCCGACCACCTCGGACCGATGATCGCCGCAGCGTTCGTCGCGACCCTGTGGGGGCTGCTCTCCGCCAACTTCATCTGGAACCCCATCGCGGGTCGACTCGGCCGCATCGGCGCGGTCGAGATCGAACGCATGACCCTCGTCATCGAGGGGACGCTCGCGATCCACTCCGGTAATCCTCCGCACCTCGTGCAGGAGCGGCTGGACGCGCTGTGCAGCCAGAAGCCGAAGCAGAAGAAGCAGAAGGCGCCTGTCGTCGAGGACGAGCAGTGACCGCAGTCCGCCGGGGCAGGCGTGCCCTCGATGACGACGGCCACGACGAGCCCGACGAGCGATGGGCCGTGTCCTACGCCGACATGGTCACGGTGCTCATGTGCCTGTTCATCGTGATGTTCGCGGTGTCGACCATCGACAAGGGCAAGTTCGAGCAGCTCGCCAACAGCCTCGCCGCGGGCTTCGGGCAGGAGGACACCGGCAAGGGAGCCGACACCACCGAAGGTCTCGTGATCCCCCCGGAGATGGTGGACGAGAACGGGGTCGAGGATCTCACGGAACGGGCCGCCGCCGAGTACGAGTCGCTCGAAGAGCTGCGCGACCAGATGTACAACGCACTGGCCGCGCAGGGTCTCCAGGACACCGTGGCGTTCGTGATCGACGAGCGCGGCCTGAAAGTCGGGCTGGTGGGCGCGGAGACGTTCTTCGACAACAACAGCACCGACCTCACCCCCAAAGCGGACGCCGTGCTCAACGCCATCGGCGACGTCCTCGTCGGCGTCGACAACGAGGTCAGCGTGGAGGGCCACGCCGACCACCGTGTCGCCGCGACGCCCTTCGCGACGAACTGGGAGCTGTCCGGCGGGCGGGCGACGCAGGTGGCGCGCTTTCTCGTCGAGCATGAGGGTGTCGCCGGACCCCGTGTACGAGCGACGAGCTTCTCCGACACCCGTCCTGTCGTCCAGGGCGACACGATCGAAGCGCTCGCGAGCAACAGACGCGTCGACATCGTCGTCGAATCCACCGAGGAGGAGCGCGTGCGCGCTCTCATCCCCGCGCTGTCCGGCGCCCCCGTGAAGGGCTGACCCGTGACCGCCACGTACCAGGAGGCCGACATGATCGCATCGAGTGTGCTCGACGACCCCGCGAAGCGCTATCCCGCGTATGACTTCAGCCGTCCCGCGCAGCTGGGGCGCGACAGCACCCGCCATCTCGAGGCGGCTTTCGAGGCGTTCGCCCGACTGTGGTCCTCGCAGCTGACCGCCAAGGTGCGCGTCCGCACGCACATCACGCTGGAGAGCGTGGCCCTCACCTCCCACGAGGAGTACGCGCAGACGCTTCCGTCGACCACGGCGATGATCGCCGGATCCTTCGCCGACCGCGATGAGCCGTGCGTGATCCAGTTCGGTCTCGACAGCGCGCTGCTCTGGGTGGTGCAGATGATGGGCGGGAAGAGCACGACCCTTCCGGAGTCGCGCACCTTCACGCCGATCGAGCACGCGCTGGTTCGCCATCTGATGGATGAGACGCTGGAGCACCTCTCGTCCAGCCTCGGCACTCTGCTGCCGGGAGACTGCGTCTTCGCCGGGGTGCACTACAACCCGCAGTACATGCAGGTCATCTCCGCGGCGGCCCCGGTCGTCGTCGCCCGCTATGCGATGCGTCTGGGCGAGATCGACACGGTCGCCACCGTGATGCTCCCCGTGTCCGCGATCGTGGATCGCCTCACCGAGACGAGCGGCGACACGGGCGCCGCGCACAGCGCCGAGCAGACTCTGGAACAGCTGCGCGCCACGCCGCTCGACATCACGCTGCGCCTCGCGCCGCTGACGATCGGCGCCGGAGAGATCCTCGAACTCGCTCCCGGCGACCTGCTGCGCCTTCCGCATTCCGAGACCACACCGTTCGAACTCATGGCAGGATCCGCCCCGATCGCGCGAGCGACCGCGGGGGCGCGCGGGTCGCGCCTCACCTGCCAGATCACCAGCATCCACGAGGAGACCACCCGATGAGCACCTTCCAGGAGACCGCAATCGCCGCTGCCATCGCAGGCAAGCTGCCCTTCAGCGTTCCGGTGATCCCCAGCGTCTCCACCGACCCGAGCGCCGTGGGAACGGCCGTCGCCGTCACCTTCACTGGCACGCCCGGGGCGCGTCTGGCGATCCAGATCGCCGACCCCACGGCCCTCGCAGACGGGTCTGCGGAGGCGGTCCTCGCGGATCGGCTGCACCCGATCTTCGAAGCCGCGGTGGTCGTGCTCGGTACCGGAGCTCTCAGCGACGCCGAAGAGGTTGACGCCGCGGAGTTCTTCACGGCGTCGGGCACTCAGATCTTCGACATCGTCGCTGAGGACGGCACCGTCATGGCCCGTGCGGCGGTGCGCATCGATGATGAGCGTCGTCGCAGCGGGTCGTCGGGCCCGATGCGGCTGAACCGCATCGCCGGCGTCGAGATGGAGCTGGTCGTGGAGATCGGCCGCACGCGGATGCCCGTCCGTGACGTGCTCACACTGGAGCCCGGCCGCGTCGTCGAACTCGATCGTGCTGCCGGATCCCCGGCCGACATCGTGCTCAACGGTCGCCTCATCGGCCACGGCACGGTGGTCGTCGCGGACGGCGATTTCGCGATCCGTGTCGAGCGCATCCTCGACGGCGCGCAGGACATCTGAGCCATGGACGAGATCCTGGTCGTCGTCCGGGTCGTCGTCTCGCTGGCGGCGGTGCTCGGCCTCATGCTGTGGCTGGGGCGACGGCTGCAGAAGGGGCAGAACACGCGGAACAACCCACTCGCCGGTCTCGTGCCTGCGAAGCTCGCGGAGCGTTTCGTCCCCTCCGGGCCGGCCCGCCCGCGGGCGCGAGCGCAGGCAGCGGAGAAGATCACGGTCGTCGCCCGTGCCGGTCTCGGTGGACGGGCGCAGCTCGTCGTCGCGGAGTTCGGCGGCGTTCGCTACGTTCTGGGCGTCACCGAGCGGGATATCCAGGTCGTGGACACCCTGGGTGTTCCCGCGGAGGTCTCGGCAGAGCAGCCCGCGGAGGCCATCGTGACCGCCACCCCGGACGTCGTGGGGGAGCGTCGCGCCGCCCGCCTCGCCCGCTTCGAAGGCATCGCCGCCGCTGCCCGGCAGTAGTCCCTCCACGAGTGACCTGCGCCCTCCGGTTACGGGGCGCGCCGCTCCTCGCGATAGTTGCCTGCGAGCACGGATTGCTCGCACCCTCGGCTACGGATCGGCCACGTCACCCTACTCCGGAGCGTCGCTTTGCCCTCATCCGTGCCCGCCGCCGCTGCTGTTGCGCTCACGCGCCGGCGCCTGTGGTCACTGATGGCGATCGCCGGGGGAATCGTCGCGGTGTCCGTGCTGACGTCCGCCGGCGGGGCCTACGCCGCCGAACCGCTGGCCGTGCCGGACGGAGAAGGCGTCACGATCAACGGGGTCAACGGGACACCCTCCGACAGCATTCTCACGGTGCTCGGGATCACGGTGCTCAGCGTCGCCCCTGCGCTGCTGCTGATGATGTCGAGCTTCACGAAGATCTTCGTCGTCCTGGCGCTCACCCGCAACGCGCTCTCGCTGCCGTCGATCCCTCCGAATCAGGTCCTCGCCGGTCTCAGTCTGTTCCTGACGCTGTTCATCATGTGGCCGGTGCTCGTGGACGTGAATCAGATCGCCGTGGCTCCGTTCACCGCGGGGCAGATCGATTTCGGTCGCGCCTTCGATCTCGCTCAAGCCCCGCTCAAGGAGTGGATGCTCGGCTTCACCCGCGAAGAAGACATCGCGCTCATGTATCGCGCGGCGCAGATGGAGAACCCCGCGGATGCCTCGAGCATCGAGCTGTACACGCTCGTGCCGGCCTTCATGCTCAGTGAACTGCGTGCGGCCTTCCTCATCGGCTTCATGATCTTCGTGCCGTTCCTCGTCATCGACCTCGTGGTGGCCAGCGCCCTCATGTCGATGGGAATGATGATGCTCCCGCCGGTGATGATCTCCCTCCCGTTCAAGATCCTGCTGTTCCTGCTCGTCGATGGGTGGGGGCTGGTCGTCACGGCGCTCGTGCAGTCCTACGGAGGTGCCCGATGACACCGGAGGCGGTCATGGACATCGGCCAGTCGGCGCTGATCCTCGCCGCGAAGCTCTGCGCGCCACTGCTGATCACCGCGCTCGTCGTCGGATTCGCGATCTCGCTGCTGCAGTCGATCACGCAGGTGCAGGAGATGACCATGTCGTTCGTGCCGAAACTGATCGCCGTCGGCATCGCGCTTCTGGTCTGCGGTCACTGGATGATCTCGGAGACGGTGACCTTCACGCACGAGATGTTCGAGCTGATCCCGCGCCTGCTGAACGGCGGCTGATGTTCATCCCGATCGATTTCCTCTGGCTGGAGGCCACCGCGCTGGCCTGTGCACGGATCACCGCGTTCCTCGTCATCGCGCCGCCGTTCAACCACTCGACGATCCCCACGCGGATCAAAGCGATGCTCGGGGTCGCCCTCGCCCTCGCCGTCTCACCGACCGTCAGCGTCGGCTACACGCAGCTGGACACCGGAGCCTTCATCCTGGCGCTCATCGGCCAGGTGATCACGGGAGCGCTGCTGGGCTTCCTCGTGATGGCGCTGTTCAGTGCCATCCAGGGCGCAGGTCACCTCATCGACACGTTCGGTGGCTTCCAGATGGCGCAGGCGTTCGACCCGGGAATGGTGATCAACGGCGCGCAGTTCACCCGCCTGTTCCAGATGACGGCGATTCTGCTGCTCTTCGCCTCCGACGGATACCAGCTCGTGCTGGGCGGGATGTTCCGCTCCTTCGATGCCGTGCCGGTCAGCGGAATGATCGACCTCACGAAACCCGCCGATGCGCTTCTGGGTGCGGCCGGGCAGATGATGCTCAGCGCCGTCCAGATCGCGGGGCCCCTGCTGATCGTCCTCTTCCTCGCGGACGTGGGCCTCGGCCTCATCACCCGCGTCGCACCCGCCCTCAACGCGTTCGCCATGGGCTTCCCGATCAAGATCGGCCTGACCCTGCTCCTGGCCGGCTTGGTCTACGCCGCGTTGCCAGGAATCGTCGGCGCGCTCGCAGAAGATGCGGCTCGACTGCTCATGGGGGTGGTCTCATGAGCGGAACCGACAGCGGGGAGCGTACCGAGAAGGCGACCGCCCAACGGCTCCAGGAAGCGCGCAAGAAGGGGCAGATCGGACGCAGTCAGGACTTCACGGCCTGGGTCTGCATTGCCGCGGCCGCCATCATGACGCCGCTGACGATCGCGAATGCGAGCCAGGTGCTCACCGGACAGGTTCTCGACGTCGCCGCGGTCGCGAAGAACCCCACCCCGGGGAGCGTGATCGACGCCCTCAGCGCGGCGATCTCCTCCATCGGAGGCATCCTGCTGCCGTTTCTGGCGGTGGTCCTCCTGGCGACGACCGCGACCGCGGTGGCGCAGGGCGGGATCCACCTGCGCAACGTTCCGCTGCGGGGAGAGCAGTTCAACATCGTTGCGGGGCTGATGCGCGTCTTCGGAAAGCAGGCGCTCTGGGAGGGCGTCAAGGCACTGCTGAAGACGCTCGCGATCGGCGCAGCCCTCTGGATCGTCGTGTCCAACCTCGTACCGGTGCTGATGGCGAGCGGCAGTCACAACATCACCTGGCTGCTCGAGCAGGCCGGCGGCGGTGTCGCGGCCCTTCTCCAGGTAGCCGTGGTCGTCGGCATCCTCCTCGCCGCGGCAGACGTCGCCGTCGTCATGAAGCGCAACCGCAAGCACACGCACATGACGAAGCAGGAGGCGAAGGACGAGCACAAGAAGAGCGAGGGCGACCCGCTCGTGCGCTCCCAGCGGCGCTCCCGACAGCTCGCTCTGAGCCGCAATCGCATGATCGCGGCGGTCGGCGACAGCGACGTGGTGCTCGTGAACCCGACGCATGTCGCCGTCGCCCTGCGCTACGAACCGGGCAAGTCCGCCCCGCGCGTCGTGGCGAAGGGCGCGGGGATCGTGGCGCAGAAGATCCGGGAGCGTGCGGAGGAGGCCGGCGTGCCGATGGTCCGCGACATCCCGCTTGCCAGAGCCCTGCACTCCGCCTGCGAGGTGGGGCGGGAGATCCCGGAGGAGCTCTACACGGCTGTGGCGCAGGTGCTCGCTTTCATCGAGCACCTCAAGCGCCGCGGATCGGCACGAGGGACCCACACGATGAGCACCGCGGGCGTCCCCAGGACTTGAGACGAGCACATGCGAATGAAGATGAGAAGGCGAGACGGATCGTGAGACAGCTCCTGTTGAAGGCTGCGGTGCCGGTGGGCGTCGTGGGCATCATCCTTCTGCTCATCGTGCCGATTCCGGCGGGGCTGCTGGACGTGCTCATCGTCCTCAACATCGCCTTCGCGCTGCTGATCCTGTTGACCGCGATGTTCGTCAAACGGCCGTTGGACTTCTCGGTGTTCCCGAGCCTTCTGCTCGTGGCGACGCTGTTCCGGCTCGGGTTGAACGTCGCATCGACCCGGCTTGTCCTGAGCGAGGCGCATGCCGGTCAGGTGATCCAGGCGTTCGGGCAGATCACGATCAGCGGCTCGCTCGTGATCGGCGCCGTGATCTTCCTGATCCTCACGGTCATCCAGTTCGTCGTCGTGACCAAGGGTGCGGAGCGTGTGGCGGAAGTCGGGGCACGATTCACCCTCGACGCGATGCCGGGCAAGCAGATGGCGATCGACGCCGACCTCAACGCGGGCCTGATCACGGAAGAGGAGGCGCGCAAGCGTCGCGCGGACGTCTCAGCGGAGGCCGACTTCTACGGCGCGATGGACGGTGCGTCGAAGTTCGTCAAGGGCGACGCGATCGCCGGCATCGTGATCGTGGTGATCAACTTCGTCGGCGGCATCATCATCGGCATGGTGCAGCACGGCATGGAGGCCGACGAGGCGCTCTCCACGTACAGCATCCTGACGATCGGCGACGGACTCGTCACACAGATCCCGGCGCTGCTCATGGCGGTCGCCACGGGCATGATCGTCACCCGCGAGAACGCGGAATCGGAGATGGGGCAGTCGGCGAGCCGCCAGCTGATGCAGTCCCGCAACGCCCTGCTGATCACGGGCCTGGCAGCCGTCTCGATGGGATTCATCCCCGGCATGCCGATCCTGCCGTTCCTACTCATCGGGGCCGCGCTTCTGTTCGCGGCGTCCCGGGTCACCGCGAATGCGGCGAGAGAGTCCGAGGACAAGCTGGACGCGGAGATCCGCTCCAGCGAATCCGCGGCCGAGGGGCCAGAGGAGCTGATGGATCGGATGCGCGTGCACGCACTCGAGATCTCGCTCGCGCCCGACATCGTCGACCTCGCCGCCGGGGGCTCCGGCGACCTGCTCACCCGGGTCAAGTCCCTGCGCCGCAAGCTCGCGATCGAGATCGGCTTCCTCATGCCGCCCGTGCGCACGCGCGACAACATCGACCTCCCGTCCGAGAGCTACGCGATCCTCATCGCCGGTGTCGAGGTCGGCCGAGGGACGGTTCCCCGTGGTCACCTCCTGGCGATCGGCTCAGGGCTCGAGCACCTTCCCGGCAGCTCTGTCACGGATCCGGTCTTCGGGCTGGAGGGCAAGTGGATCCCGGTGGAGATGTCGCATGCGGCCGACCTTGCCGGCGCCGCCGTGATCGACCGCGCCAGCGTGATCATCACCCATCTCTCCGACATCGTGCAGGCCCATGCCGATCGGCTGCTCTCACTGGAGGACGTGCGCCAGCTCACCGAGCACCTCAAGCAGACGCATCCGACCGTCGTCGAGGAGCTCACCCCGGCGACGATGAGTCTCGCCGCCATCCAGCGTGTTCTCGCCGGTCTGCTCGCGGAGCGCATCCCGATCAACGATCTGGCGCGCATCTATGAGGCGCTGGCGCTGCGGGCGAAGACGTCGACGGAGACCGCGGCGCTGATCGACGCCGCGCGCGCCGTGCTCGGGCCGGCGATCTCCGCGCGCTTCGCCCGAGACGGGCGCCTGCGCGTCGTCATGTTCGACCCGGGGCTCGAGCAGCAGCTGCTGGAGGGCATGCGGGTGTCTGACGGCGCGGCGCAGATCGTCCTCGCGCCGGACACGACTCTGCAGCTTCTGGAGAGCGTGCGCACGACGATCAGCACGCTGGATCACACCGGCTCTGACCCCGTTCTGGTCTGCGCCCCCTCCATCCGCCAGGCCGTGCGCAAGCTGATCGGCGCTCAGGCCGGGGGGATCGCCGTGCTCTCCTACGAGGAGGCCGCCGCCGGCGGGCACGCCACCGATGTGGTGGGGGTCGTGCGGCTCGTGCAGTCGGCTCTCCCCAGCGCCTGAGCGGAGTCACGCGCTTCAGGCCGCATGGGTAGACTCCTGAGCGGGAAGCGCGCAGACGCGCACACAGCCATGGAAGGCGGACGAACACATGCTTGTGCTCACTCGACGTGTGAATGAGAGCATCAAGATCGGCGAGGACATCACGGTGACCGTGCTGGCCGCCGGACCCGGCGGGGTCCGGATCGGGATCGATGCACCCCGCGACCGGCGGATCAACCGGGCGGAGATCATTCAGGCGGTCGTCGATGCGAACCGTGAAGCAGTGCATTCGTCCTCCGACGACGTGGCGCAGGACGTTCTTCGCAGCGTTCTCGCGCGGCCTAATCGATAGAGGCATTTCTGTCAATGGGGACTAATCCCCGGAAAACCGAGTTACTGGCGTACTGAATACCGCGATAGTCAACTACGGCGGGGATTTCTTACTGAACTGGGACGGATGAGGTGACCACCGTGGCCGCTCATGAACTGAGCATGCAACTGATGCGAGAGCGCGAGATGCTCGAGCTGCTGCTCTTCAAGCTCGATGTGCAGCAGATGCTTGTCGCTACCGGGCGAAACCGCTGGGTGCAGCACGCAGCGAACGAGGTCGAACGCGTCCTCGCGGCGATGCCCGCCACCGCGATCACGCGCGACACCCTCGTCGTCGCGGTCGCCGACGAGTGGGGTGTGCCGGAGGCGACTTCTCTGCGCGAGCTCATCGACGCGGCACCGACCGACGCGTGGCGAGAGATCTTCACCGGCCACCTGGAGGCGCTCCTCGCCCTGGCTGCGGAGATCACCGAGATGAAGGCGATCAATGAGCAGCGTCTGCGCACGGCGCTTCGGATCGTCCAAGAGACCATCGCCGCGCTGGACAACTCCACCGGTGAGTACGACCCGTCAGGAGAAGTGATCCGCCCCAGCGGATCGCACATCCTCGACACGCGAGCGTGAGGTAACTGTGTCTTCTTTCGCGGGAATCCGCCTCGCCCAGTCGGGCCTCACGGCGGCAAAGGCCGGGATGAACGTCACCGGTCAGAACATCGCCAACCAGACGACCCCCGGCTACACGCGCCAGCGCATCGAGCAGAGCCCTCTGTTCGCGACCGGGCCGGGTGTCGGCTCCGGCGTGAATGTCACCGGGATCAGCCGGCTCGGTGACGCGGTCCTCGACGCACGTGTGCGAGACGCACTGGGCTCCTCCGGCTTCTGGGCCGCCCGTGCGACCTCCGCTCTGCAGGCGGAGGCGGTGATGGCTGAGCCGACGAAGGACGGCCTCGCCGCGAACATGGATCGCTTCTGGTCAGGATGGTCCGACCTCGCGAACGCGCCGGAGCCCGCTGCGGCGCAGGTCGTCCTCACGAACGCCGAAGTGCTCATCGGGCAGATCGCCGCAGGCTATGAGTCCATCGCCGGTCAGTGGTCCGCGCTCCGGAGCCAGGTCGATCGCCAGGTCGCCGACGTCAACGCGATGGCGGGTGAGGTCGCCGCGTTGAACGGCGAGATCCGCACTGCTCTGCAGTCCGGTCGCAGCGCGAACGAGCTCATCGACCAGCGGAACGTCCTCGCGCAGCAGCTGTCTTCGGCGATCGGTGCCAAGGGCACGGTCGAAGCCGACGGCACGCTGACGATGCGTGTGGATGGCAACCCGCTCGTCGCCGGTGACATCGCGAGAAAGCTGACCGCTGAGGGAGTGACCAACATCGCCGACGGCGGCCGGATCACGGTCTCCTGGGCGGATCGTCCCGGAGTTCCCGTCGCTGTCACCGGAGGCTCCATCGGCGGCACCATCAGCGCGCTCGCCCCGGCCGCAGACGGCGGCACGCTGGCGCGGGTGGCCGATGCCTACAACCGAACGGCGACCGAACTGGCGTCCGCCGTCAACGCGATTCACGCCACGGGCGTCACATCGACCGGTGTCGCAGGCGGCGCGTTCTTCGCGCTGAACGCCTCGGGCCCTGCAGCCCTCGGTCTGAGCGTCGTGCCGACGTCGCTGGACGAGCTGGCGCTGGCGGCTCCCGGCGCCGGTGCCCTGGACACCTCGATCGCCGACAAGATCGCGACCATCGGCAAGTCCGACACCGGACCCAGCAAGACCTGGTCGAGCTTCGTGACCGGTTTCGCGGTGTCGGTGGGCGGCGACGTGCAGCGCGCCGATTCGGCCGACGCGGGCGCGATCGCCGCGGTCACCGCACAGCAGTCGAACGCCTCCGTGGACGGCGACGAGGAGACGATCAACCTCCTGACGTACCAGACCGCCTATCAGGCGGCGGCGCGAGTGCTCACCGCGATGGATGAAGCGCTGGACGTTCTGATCAACCGCACCGGCCTCGTGGGTCGCTAGGCATTCGGGGAGAGATCATGATCGGACGAGTCACAAGCACCACGATGGCGGAGCAGACGCTGCGCACCCTGCAGTCGAACCTTGCGGAACGCGACCGCATTCAGAACCAGGCTACGTCGCAGCGCGCGTTCAGCAGGCCCAGCGAAGATCCGACCGGCACCGCCACGGTGCTGGGCGTGCACGGCGAGCAGGCCCGTACGGCGCAGTACGCGCGCAACATCAGCGACGGCCTGGCCTGGGTGACGACGGTCGATACCGCACTCGGCGCGAGCGTCGAGCTGCTCAACCGCGCACGGGACCTCGTCGCGCAGGGGGCGAACTCCGGCGCGATGAGCATGCCGGCACGAGAGGCGATCGCCGCCGAGCTCGAGAGCATAGCCACCGAGCTGCTGTCCCAGGCCAACACGACGGTGCTCGGACGCAGTGTCTTCGCCGGAACCAGCGATGCCGGACGCGCCTTCGAGGCGGGGACCTTCACGTTCAACGGTGCCGCCGGGAGTGGCGTGCAGCGTCGCATCAGCGATACCGACACCGTGCGGGTGGACAGCGATGGTGCGCAGGTCTTCGGCGAGGGCGCGAACAGCGTGTTCGCGCTTCTGGCCGACATCGCGGGGGAGCTTCGCGGCGGGCAGGAGGTCGGTGTGCGTCTCGGCGACATCGACGACCGGCTCACCTCCATGATCGCGGCGCGCGGCACGACCGGCGCGCGCCAGGCCCAGATCGAACGGGCATCCGCGCAGAACCTCTCGGTCTCCATCGATCTCGAAGCCCAGCGCACCGAGGTCGAGAATGTCGACAGCTTCGAAGTGCTCGTGCGGCTCCAGTCCGCGGAGCTCGTGTACCAGTCCGCCCTGCAGGTCACCGCGCGGAGCCTGCAGACCAACCTGATGGAGTTCCTGCGATGACCGTCGCCCTGAACGTCGCGTTCGTCGCCTCCCCTCCGGGACTGAGCCCGTACACGGCATTCACCCTCGATCCGATCGAAGGTGCCGACGGCCTCTACGCGCTGCGCTCGCAGGAGCAGGATGACGTGCGTCTCTACGTGCTCGACCAGACCGGGGGGCGTTCCGGCTACGCGCCGCACGTGGGCGGGACGATCCGTGCCGAGATCGGCGCGGAAGATCCTGAGGATGTTCGTCTCTTCGTCGTTGTGAACCCGACGGAGAGCGGCGTCTTCGTCAACCTCCGCGCCCCGATCATCATGCACCGTGAGAGCGGACGAGCCTCGCAGATCATCCTGGAAGATGAGAGCTACTCCTTCCGGGAGCCGCTGACCGCCTGACCTCGGCCGGGCTCTAGGGGCTCCGGGGTCACCTTTCCGCAGTCGCAACATCTGCGGGCAAAGAACCCGTATCCTCTCAAGCATGCGGGGCAGGGCACTGATGCTCGGGCCCGCCGGCCTCATGCGACCCGACATGGCGGCCAGTGTCGCTGTTGCGTGCCCGAGGGATCTTCTCTCGGGTGCGGACACCATGGATGGTGAATCATGAGCACGACGATCGAACCCCGCGAGAAGAAGACCGCGGAGTCTCGCATCAGCAGGACCGAGTTCGTCCAGCGGGCTGCCCGGCGGGCGAAGCTCCCGGTCCGCACGATGCAGGCGGCGTACGACGCCCTGACCGAGGAGATCATCGACCTCGTGAAAGCGAAGAACCGCGTCACGCTCACGGGCTTCGGGCGCTTCTATCAGCAGCCCCACAAAGGGCATCTGGCGCAGGCCAGCCCGGGGGAGAAGGGCAGTTCGACCACCCGTGTTCCCGACTACGTCGTCCTCAAGTTCTCGGCGACGCGCGATGCCAACAGAAGGCTGTCGATGACGGACGAGGAGGCGGCGGCGGAACTGCTGCAGAAGCGCCGCCCTGTGCAGAGAAAGACGGCTGCGGCAGGAGGCCAGGAAGGCTGAGGAGCAGCGTCGCTCTGATTCGCCACACCGGGCATGCGACCCTTGCTCCGGCGCTCGCCGCACTGCTAACCTGAGTGTGCGCTGAGAGCGATGGCCGCAGGAAGCGCACGTGGGTGGTTTGGGGGAATCGCTCGCTGGGGATTTGTGTACAAATCGAAGGGACCAGCGATGCAGACCTCCACGCGAGATCAGTGGATCATCGACAGCATTCCGCTTGTGGGATATCTGGCCCGTACGGTCTCGGGTCCGGTGTCGTCGCCCCACCGCGAAGCTCTGACGACGGCAGGCGCGCTCGCGCTGGTCGGTGCGGCGGACTCCTTCGATCCCGCACGCGACGCCTCCTTCACAGCGCACGCGCAGTCCCGCATCCTCGCTGCCTTCGCCACGGTCGCACGGGATGCGGAAGTCGCATCACTCGAGCTCCGGATGCCCGCGGCCGCGACGCCGGGAGCTGCTGATGTCCTCGGCGCGACGCTGGGGCGGCCGCTGACGGTCACCGAGGTGGCGATGGTGCTGGGCGTCGACGCGGTGGCTCTCCGCGAGCCCACGGATGACTCCGGCCGCGTCACCGTCTCGTTCGAGGACGATGCGGCGCGTCAACTCCTCGTCAGCGGCATGATCTCACCGGAGGTGGCTGCGGAACTGGATGCCGCCGAAGGGCGGCTTCGCGGCGCTCTCGATGCTCTTCCCGAGCGGCTGGCACACGTCATGCGGGGCCTCTACTTCGAGGGCCGTACGGCGGCGAGTCTCGCGGAGGAGCGGGGCGTGGGAATCGCGGACGTGCTGCAGGAGCGCGCGCAGGCGTTGCGGGTGCTCCGCGGCACGGTGGCGGCGCGTTCGGATGACGACGCCGCAGTGCAGCTCGACGGGGAAGCAGCCCCTGTCGCGCCCGCCAAGGAGGCGCACTACAGCCAGATCGCTCAGCGCGGTCGGCACCTGGCGCAGTCGCTGTTCCCGCAGCGTTCGCCGGCGTAGCGGCCGCTGCGCAGCCTCGTCGCTCAGGCGAGATTCTTGAGAGCTTCTCTGCGCGAAAGCGGGGAGAGGTCGGGGTGCTGTGCGACGAACGTGCGCACCCATGCGGGATCGGTCTTGGCGTACTCTCGCAGCGCCCAACCGATCGCTTTGCGAAGGAAGAACTCGCTCTCGCGGATGTTCGCCTCGATGGTGTCGGTCAGCAGAGCCCTGTCGGTGCGGGACTTTCGTCCCAGCTGCGAGATGATCGCCGCGCGTCGCATCCAGAAGTCAGCGTCATCCGCCCAGACGCGCATCTCCACAGCCATCACGTCCGGGTGTGCGTCGAGCAGCTCCGCCAGTCGGTGGGCGGTCTCATCGACGTGATCCCACCAGCCACCCGCGCGGATCATCTCCTCGTGCACCGGCAGCAGGTCGAGGTCTCCGCGCAGTGACCGCGCGGCCAGAAGTGCCTGCGCGGCGTAGCGCTCCTCGCGATGCGTGGCCGTGCGCCACAGCGACAGGGCGGCGCCGCGCAGCACCTGCGCATCCGCGTGCCCCTTGGCACATGCGCGGGCGATCGCCCGCACCTCAGGGACGCGCACACCGAGGAACGGCATCGTCGACTTCATGTACGCCTGCTGGCCGGGAGCACGCTCCGGATCCGCAGCCGCGCGCAGCGCATCGCGGATGTCTGCCGCGAGAGCGGCGGCGGGGTCGTGGCTCACGGGGCGATTCTAGGGTGCGGTGGCGGAGGGGACACATACGTCGTCAGGATGACCGGGATCAGTCCGCCGCCCGATGACCGGAAGCGGCGCCGGTTCCTACCGTGGAGATCATGCCCATATCTTCGCTCTCCCTCCGCCGTTCCCTCCCGCTGCTCATCGCGGCAGCGCTCGCCGTGCTCGTTCTGCTCGTCCCGGTTCCGGGAAGTCTCAGCGTCATCGGAACGCGTGAGCTCGCCTCTCTCGGCGCGGTCGTGCCGCACGTCGAGCTCGTGTGAGAGGTCCTCCTGGTGTTGCTTGCTCTCGCGACGGTGGCGAGCGTGACGCTGGCGTGGTTTCGGACTCCTGCGCGTCGACCGTCGCTCGCGGCGGGCGTGGCAGGCGTGGGTGTCGCCTACGCGGCGAGCGAGGCGCTGAAGATCCTCTTCACGCAGCCACGTCCCTGCAGTCGTTGGCCGATCGCCGCGGAATGCCCGCCCCCGGGGGACTGGTCACTTCCGTCCAATCACGGGACTCTGGCATTCGCCGCCGCGGTGGTGATCGCATTTGCCGCTGGGCGGAGCTGGGCGTCCTGGGCTGCCGTGGTGCTGGCTGTCCTGGTGGCGCTCGGACGCGTGGCCCAGGGGGTGCACTACCTGCATGATGTCGCCGCGGGTGCGTTCCTCGGGCTTGTGGTCACAGCGGGTGTCGCTCTCGCGGTCGGACGTCGAGACCGCGTGCGTTCGTCCTCTGAGCACAGGCCGTAGGGATGCGAGAGGGGCTCGGCAGCCGAAGCTGCCGAGCCCCTCTCGCGGACGGTGATCAGATCAGCTGCGTGCGCGGTCTCCACGGCCGACGATGAGGCCGTAGATGAGCAGAACCACGATCGCGCCGCCGATGGCAAGCAGCCAGGTGGACAGATCCCAGAACTCCTCGAGCCCAACACCGAAGATCATGCTGCCGAGCCACCCTCCGAGCAGTGCACCGACGACGCCGAGCAGCAGTGTGATCAGCCATCCGCCGCCCTGTTTGCCGGGGAGGATGAGCTTGGCGATCGCTCCGGCGATCAGCCCGAGCAGAAGAAAAGCGAGGAAACCCATGTTGCGCTCCTTGATGTCGTGAGCCCTGGGATGCGGGGCTTCGAGAGGTCCATTCTCTGCGCCGGGGGAGCGAGCGACAACGCCCTTGCGCGGCGAGGGAAACGTGCGCTAATAGAAGAGGCCCACCCCGTCGCCAGGGTGGGCCTCTTCGAGAAATGTCAGATCACTCGCTGCCGCGAACGATCGCGATGATGCGCAGAATCTCGACGTACAGCCACACAACCGTGACCATGATGCCGAAGGCGCCCATCCAGCCGTACTTGCGGGGAGCGCCGTTGCGCACGCCCTGCTGGATCTGGTCGAAGTCCATGACCAGCGAGTACGCGGCCATGAAGACGACCAGCACGCCGATGATGAGACCGAGCGGGATGCCGAAGATCTCCTGGCTGAGAAGGCCGAAGGCCTGACCGGCCGGCAGGACGCCCGTCCACATGAGGACGAGGTTGACGACGGAGAAGACCAGGTAACCGATCATCGCGATCATGACGATCTTCGTCATCTTCTTCGACGCACGGACCTTGCCGCTTGCGAAGAGCGCGAGGGTGACACCGACGACCGAGAGGGTCGCGAGCGTCGCCTGCATGACGATGCCGGGCCACATGACCTCGAAGAACGCCGAGATCGCGCCGACGAACAGACCCTCAAGCGCCGCGTAGGCGAAGATGAGCGCGGGGCGCACCTTCTTGCGCGAGGTGAAGGTGATGACCATGGCGAGCACGAAGCCGCCGAGCGCGCCGATCATCCAGGGCAGCATGGACGCGCCGCGCGCGGGGTCGAGCTGCAGTCCACCGAGGGTCCAGACCCATCCGACGGCGGCGGTGACAAGCAGGATCGCGAACAGACCAGCGGTCTTCCACACCGTGTCCTCGACCGTCATGCGGTCGGTCTCGAGAGCGCCTGCGGACGGAGCGGCGTACATGCCGTCGAGCTGCGCGTTCAGCGCAGCATCCACCGTCTGGTGCGACGCGGACGCCGCCTGGGTCTGAGCGCCGTAGCCCTGCTGCGACGCGGTGCCGGGGTAGGTCGCGACATTGCGCGGATCCTGGAACGCCGGGTTGTTGAAAGCGGGGTTGTTGAGTGCCATGGCCTCATACTCCAAAGTGATCGCAACGGTTGCGGTGACACCAGACTAGCGGCGCAACCCTTTGAATGGGGTGTTCTACGCTGAGAGCGTGCCTCGCAGATCTCCGCTCGTCATCGGTCATCGCGGTGCTCCGGGATATCGGCCGGAGCACAGCCGGTCCTCGTACGAGCTGGCGCTGGCCATGGGGGTCGATGCCGTCGAGCCTGACGTCGTCGCCACGCGCGACGGAGTGCTCGTCGTACGGCACGAGAACGAGATCTCCGGCACCACCGACATCGCCGACCACCCCGAGTACGCCGATCGCCGCACGACGAAGAAGATCGACGGCGTCTCGCTGACGGGCTGGTTCACCGAGGACTTCACCTGGGACGAACTGTCGGTGCTGCTCTGCCGCGAGCGTCTGCCCGAGATCCGGCCAGAGAGCGCCTCTTTCGACGACACTCAGCCGTTGCTGCGTCTCACGGACCTGCTCGACCTGGTGCGCGAAGGGTCGCTTGCCCACGGACGAGAGATCGGCGTCATCCTGGAGATCAAGCATGCCACCTACTTCGCGAGCATCGGCCTCGATCTCGCACCCTTGATCGAGCGCGATCTGCGTACCGCAGGCTGGGCCGACGGCGAGCATCCGCTCACGATCGAGGCGTTCGAGTCGACCGTGCTCGCAGATCTTCGCGCCCGCAGCATCCCGGCCAGCTACATCTATCTGATCGAATCGACTGGCAAGCCCTTCGACCAGGTCGCGCAGCACGGCCGCGCCGCCCTCACATACGCGGCGACCGTGTCGCCGCGGGGACTGGATGCGCTGGTCGGCGTCGTCGACGGCATCAGCGTGAGCAAGCGGATGCTGCTGAAGCGCGGACGCACGCTTGTCGACGACGCGCACGCTCGGGGGCTGCGCGTTTTCACCTGGACGGCCCGACCCGAGAACGCGTTCCTCGCCGGCGACTATCGAGCTCTCGGCGGCAAAGGGGCGTTCGGTGACTACGAAAGCGAGTGGGAGGCGATCGCGCGGACCGGTATCGACGGCGTGTTCGTGGACCACCCGGATCTCGGAGTCGCGTTCTTCCGCGAATGATCCACAGCCATCCGCGCGATGTCACCCGCATGTGGTTAGGTGTGGGGCATGCCGTCAATCTCTGCGCAGGGAGTCAGCCGCGCCTTCGGGAGCGTCCAGGCCGTTCGTGACGCGAGCTTCGTCGCGAACGAGGGGCGCATCACGGGGCTGATCGGGCCGAACGGGGCAGGCAAGACGACGCTCCTGCTCATGCTGGCGTCGCTCCTCGCACCCGACACCGGATCGATTCGGATCGGCGATGTCGATCCGATGGAAGACCCTTCCGCCGCGCGCGGCCTTATCGGCTGGATGCCCGACGCTCTCGGGGCCTGGCCCTCGCTGACGGCGCGCGAGACACTCGTGACGACCGGACGCCTGCACGATCTGAGCCGAGAAGAGGCTCAGGCGCGTGCCGCCGAGCTCGTCACGCTCGTCGGACTCGACGAACTCGCCGATCGCCCTGCGCGCGTGCTCTCACGCGGACAGAAGCAGAAGCTCGGTCTGGCGCGCGCCCTTGTCGCGCGTCCGCAGGTGCTCCTGCTCGACGAGCCCGCCTCGGGTCTGGACCCGATGGCCCGGGTACAGCTGCGTGTGCTGCTTCGTCAGCTGGCGGATGAGGGCTGCACGATCCTCGTGTCCAGCCACGTGCTCAGCGAGCTGGAGGAGCTTGTCGACGATGCAGTGTTCCTTGTCGCGGGAAGCGTGGTCGATGCCGAGGCATCCGCCGTCCGTGCCCGCGAGTGGCGGGTGCGCACGGTCGGTGAACCGCTCACCGCGGAGCAGGTCTCTCTCGTTCTGACGACGACGGTCTCCCGCATTCGCCTGGATCGGGGCGCTGTGCTCGTCACGCTCGCGGGGGAGCAGGAGGCGGCGGATGCGCTGCGTGCACTCATCGCGGCCGGCCTTCCGATTGTCGAGTTCGCGCCCGCACAGGGCGAACTCGAAGACCGATTCCTCACTCTGGGCGGAGGTGCCGCATGAGCATGCAGCGCGTGATGACGATCGTCCGACTGGAGCTGACGCAGCGTCTGCGGAGCGTGGCGTGGTACGTGCTGCTCGGCGTCTTCGCGGTGGTGCTGATCGGGGTCACCGCGTTGTCCCTGATGATCTTCTCCGGGGTGGACGAGCCGGGTGCCGGCGTCTACTCGGTCGTCGTCAACATCGTGCTGCTTCTGGTGGTTCTGATCTCGCCGACGCTCAGCGGCAACGCCATCAACGGCGACCGGGAGAACGCGACTCTCGCCGCCGTGCAGGTCACGAGGGCCACGACCGGTGAGATCGTCTTCGGCAAGCTGCTGGCAGCGGTCGTCACGGGCTCGGCGTTCCTCGTCGTGGCGATCCCGTTCCTGATCTTCGCCATGCTCACCGGCGGAGTCTCACCGCTGACCGGCTTCGTCTCCGTGCTGGTGCTGCTGGCCGAGATCGTCGTTGTCGCGGCGATCGGCGTGGGATTCAGCGGCGTGCTCGCACGTGGCTTGTTCTCCGTCGCGGCGACCTACCTCGTCGTCGCCGCCTTCGTGCTCGGCACGCTCATCGTGTTCGGCCTCGGAGGTGCGGCTCTCCGTTCTGAGGTCACGTCGCAGTCGCGACCGTACACGGAGAGCGGCCCCGATTGCGAGCGCTGGGAGACGTACACGCATGAGGTGCCCCGCTTCGATCGGGTGTGGTGGGTGCTCGCTGCGAACCCGTTCGTCGTGCTGGCAGACGCGACGCCCGTGGAGTTCTCTCGTGACGGCTATCCGGTCGACCTGTTCGGCCAGATCAAGCTCGGCGTGCGCGCAGCGCAGCAGGCGCCCGAGTTGGAAACGCGATGGGATGACTGCGAAACAGGCTGGCGCGTCGATCAGAACTGGGAGACGCCCCAGGAGATCATCGAGGGCAGCGCTCCGAGCTGGTTCGTCGGACTCGCCCTGCAGGGTGTCGTGGCGGGGCTGCTGATGTTCGGGGCCGTGCGGCGGACCGACACCCCCGCGAAGCGACTCCCGCCGGGGACGCGCATCGCCTGATCTGATCTAGCGCGCGAATGCGCCCGTGCGCGTCGACACGATCTCTTTGCCCAGGGGCATGAGCGAGATCGGCACCATCTTGAAGTCGGCGATGCCCATCGGGATGCCGATGATCGTGATGCACAGGGCGATGCCCGAGATGATGTGCCCGATGGCGAGCCACCACCCGGCGAGGATCACCCAGATGACGTTACCGAGGAACGAGCCCACACCCGCCGTGGGCTTGGACACGATCTGACGTCCGAAGGGCCAGATGGCGTACCCCGCGATCCGGAACGAGGCGATCGCCCAGGGGATCGTGATGATCGGGATGCACAGCAGGATGCCTGCGAGCGCGTATCCGAGGAACAGCACGAAGCCGGCGAGGATGAGCCAGATGATGTTCAGGATGGTGCGCATGCTCGCATCCTCTCACCCCCTGGCTGACAGAGCGCCGTTCCCTTGAGGGCAGATCACGAGGAGCCCGTGTCCGAGGCCCCGCCTACACTGGAAGGGCAATGACTGACAACGTTCTCCTCGTGCCCCCGGCGGGCGAGCCCACGCCCGACGCAGACCTTCTCGCGGGGCTCAATCCGCAGCAGCTCGAGGCGGTGACCCACCGCGGCCAGGCGCTGCTGATCGTCGCCGGTGCCGGCTCTGGCAAGACGAGCGTGCTCACGCGGCGCATCGCCCTTCTGCTGCGCAGACGTGAAGCATGGCCGAGTCAGATCCTCGCGATCACCTTCACGAACAAGGCGGCGGGCGAGATGCGCGAGCGCGTCGGCCAGCTCGTCGGCGACGCGTCCCGAGGAATGTGGATCTCCACGTTCCACTCCGCGTGCGTGCGCATCCTCCGCAACGAGGCACAGCAGTTCGGCTTCACCAAGGCCTTCACGATCTACGACTCCGGTGACTCCCGTGCGCTCATCAAGCGCCTCGTCAAAGAGTTCCAGGCAGACTCGTACGGCTTCACGCCGGCGGCGGTGCAGTCGAAGATCTCCAAGCACAAGAACGAGCTGCTGGATGCCGAGGGCTTCGCTCGTCAGGCGAACCTCGCCGATCCCGCGGAACGTGTGTTCTCTGAGGTCTTCCAGGCGTATCAGCGTGAGCTGCAGAAGGCCAACGCGTTCGACTTCGACGACCTCATCGGGCAGACCGTCTTCCTCTTCCGCGCGTTCCCGCATATCGCCGACGTCTACCGTCGCCGGTTCCGTCACATCCTTGTCGACGAGTACCAAGACACCAACCACGCCCAGTACGCGCTGATCCACGAACTCACCCGCCCCGTCGCGGGCAATGCCGAGCCGTATTCCGCCGGCGGCATGATGATCTTCGAGCCCGAGTCCGCCCCGGAACTTGATGGGGCATCGCTCACCGTCGTGGGTGACTCCGACCAGTCGATCTATGCGTTCCGTGGTGCGGACATCCGCAACATCAGCGAGTTCGAACGCGATTTCCCTGGCGCCAAGGTCGTGCTGCTCGAGCAGAACTACCGTTCTTCGCAGAACATCCTCACCGCGGCCAACGCCGTCATCAGCAACAACTTCGACCGCAAAGAGAAGAAGCTCTGGAGCGACCGCGGTGATGGCGACAAGATCATCGGCTTCACCGGCTACTCGCAGCACGACGAGGCGCAGTTCGTCGCCGACGAGATCGAAGCGATCCACCGTGCGGGCACGCCCTACTCCGAGATGGCGGTCTTCTACCGCACGAACTCGCAGTCGCGTGCGTTGGAAGAGATCTTCATCCGCTCGGCCGTCCCGTACAAGATCATGGGCGGCACGAAGTTCTACGAGCGCGCCGAGATCAAAGACGCGCTCGCGTATCTCGTGGCCGTCGCCAACCCCGCCGATTCGATGGCGCTGCGGCGCATCCTCAACAAACCGCGCCGGGGCATCGGCGACGTGACCGAGACAGCGATCGCACGCTTCGCGGATGACCAAGGCATCACCTTCCGTGAGGCTCTGTCGCGTCCGGCCGAGCTCGGGGTCGGCCCCAAGCTGCAGGCCGCCATCGCACAGCTCGACGAGACACTCACGGCCGCATCCGTGCTCATGCTCCCGCCCAGCGGCGAGCTCGCACCGCCCACGGCCGTCGCCGAAGGACTCACGCTTCTGCTGACGCAGAGCGGCTACTTCGAGTCGCTGCGCGCGAGCCGTGACCCGCAAGACGAGGCCCGTCTTGAGAACCTCGACGAGCTCGTCGCCGTCGCGCGCGAGTTCGCACGAAACAACCCTGAGGGCACCGTCATCGACTTCCTCACCGAGGTCGCGCTCGTCTCCGACGCCGACGACCTCGACGACTCCTCCGGGTCGGTGTCGCTCATGACGATGCACACCGCGAAGGGCCTCGAGTACGACGCCGTCTTCGTCACGGGTGTTGAAGAAGATCTCATCCCGCACCGCATCTCTGCGGGCGAACCGGGCGGACCGCAGGAAGAGCGGCGCCTCTTCTATGTCGGCATCACCCGTGCGCGCAAGCGTCTGCATCTCTCGCTGGCCATGACTCGCGCCCAGTTCGGAGAGATCTCCGCCGCGATGCCCAGTCGCTTCCTCCAGGAGATTCCCGCCCACATCATCGACTGGCGGCAGTCGCCGGGCGACGTCAACTCCCGCGGCGGAACACAGTCGCGCGCCCTTAACGGGCGCCGACCCGGGGGCGGCTACGGCGGTTCCGGTGGCGGCTTCGGCGGCTCGGGGAGCGACCGTTTCGCGCCCCGGGAGCTGCCCAAGAGCTCGCTCAAGCCACTGTCGACCTCGATGGATCGGTTCCCGAACCGCGTGCCTGCCAAGGTGCGTGACAACGGCGACCTCGAACTCGCCGCCGGCGACCGCATTCGTCATGACGACTTCGGCGAGGGCCGCGTCGATGCCGTGACCGGTGAGGGCGCGAAGCGCATCGCCCACGTGCGATTCGACACGGCGGGGCTGAAGAAGCTGCTCATCAAGATCGCGCCGATCCAGAAGCTGTAGCCATACGGCGCATCGCTTTCCTTGCGGCGGATAGGCTGACGGCATGGCTCTTTTCTCGCGTCGCTCCAAGTCCGACAACGCTGCGTCCGAGGCGGACGCTGCGGAGAACGCGACGACGGAGGCATCCGTCTCCGGGGCGCCCGCCCCCGTGACAGCAGAAGAGCCCTCGACCCCGGACGTGCCCAACGTCTCCATCTCGATGGAGACGTTCCGCGGCGTAGGAGCGGCATCGACGCCGGCGCCCACCCCGCAGGCGCCCCCGGTGCGACCAGCCACGCCCGCGCTGCCCCTCGCTCCCGCCGACCCGCCGGAGCAGACCGAGACGGTTCCGGGCATGAAAGACAACGTGCTGCTGCGCGAGGCGCTCGCAGAGCTCGGCGAGGCGCCCACCAATGAGCAGCTCCTCGGCGTGCTGCGTCAGACCCTTCAGGGGCACCTCTACCTGCGAGTGCAGGGCGACGCACAAGAGCAGATCAACGCCGGTCAGCCGCTCGCGATCGCCGTCGCGCGCGAGGGCGAGAACCAGTTCATGCTGGCCTACAGCTCGGCAGGAGCGGTGAAGGCCTCGGTGCTGCTCGAGAGCGACCCGACGGCCACATCCGCGGTGGCTCAGCCCGTCCATGCCGTGTTCTCGCAGCTTCTCGCCGGCCCGTTCGCGGGTGTCGTGCTCGACACCGCGTCGGCTCCGCATCGCGCGGTCTTCCCGCGTGAGCTGATCGAGAAGGCGATGAATCAGGCCGACCCCGGTTTCGCGCTCAAGACGCAGCTCGCGACACCGCGCGACGCATCCTCTGAGGCGCGTGTCGGCGAGGAACTCGCAACGGCCCGACTCTGGGTTGCGGTCGCGACGGGGCAGGAAGAGGGGCAGTTCGGCATCGCCGAAGCACAGACCGCTGATGGCTCCCGCCTGCTGCAACTGTTCTCGCACCCCCTGGAGATCATCGCACTCGGGCGTGGAGAGCAGCCGATGCCCTTCACCGCGGAGCAGCTGGGCACGGTTCTCGCCCAGCACGCCGAACTCGATGGCGTTCTGATTGACGCAGCGGGCCCCACGATCGCGGTACGCCGCGCCGCTCTCGGCGCGGTCATCGCGCTCGCGAAGCCCCAGGAGGATGGCGCAGCGGAGCCCGCAGCCGAATAGAATCACCGTCTGCAACGAGGGGTGAGCGGAAACATCCGCCCACTCCTCGTTTTTCGCTGTACCCGACTCTCGGCATCTTCATCTGGCCCCGGTGCGTTCGGAAATATCGCCCTTGCCACCGACGGCGGGGCAGTCCAGGATGTAGGCACCAGCGCGACGCGGCGCACCGGAAAGCGACGTTCTTGCGCACCATCCAGTTCATTGAGGGGAACGAGATGTCTAAGAACAACAATCGCCGCAAGGTGCTGGCCGTGCTCGCGGGCGGGCTTGTCCTCGGGGTCGGCGCTGCTGTGACGCTTGCTGCCTGGAACGACTCCGAGTTCGCTACCGGAACCTTCACCGCCGGCAGCTTTGACCTCGAAGGCTCCATCACCAGCGGAACGACCGGGTTCGCGAACCACAACACGGCGGGCACCGCTCAGGCGCTGTCGTTCACGTTGCCCGCGGGCGTCGTGAACAACATGTCTCCCGGCCAGACCGTGTACGCGCCGTTCTGGGTGCGGCTGGCGGCGAACACGACGAGCGATGCCACCGTGATACCTGCGGCCATCACCGCCGGCACCGGAGGCAACGAGGCGAACATGTCGTACTCGATCTCCGTCATCGGCGTCGCGGAGACGTGCAATCAGACCACAGCCGCCGCGGGCACGACCATCGCGACGGGATCCACGCTCTCGGCGCTGACCGGTGCCGCATCCACCGCGCTCGTGAAGGGCTCGCCGACCACGGCCGCCGGCACCGCGATCCAGATGTGCTTCGCCGTCACGGCGGGGAACCAGGCGTCGCTGGTGCAGGGAGCCTCGGCGACGGCCACATGGCGATTCGAAGCGACCTCGACGAACTGATCTCATGCACACCCGCAGAGCCGTGCGGGAGAAGAGGCAACAACGCTCCCGCCGCGTGAGAGCAGTGCTTGCCGGAGGCCTGGTCTTCGGTGTCGGGGCTGCCGCGACGCTCGCTTCCTGGACTGATCAGGAGGTCGCGACGGCGACCATCACGGCAGGGACCTTCGCGATCGAATCGCGTACGAACCTCGGAGCCTTCGAGGATTCGCCGCATACACCTGCGCTGACTCTGCCTCTCGGGGCAACCGGACTGTATCCGGGTGAGAAGCGTGCCGCGTGGATCCAGATCCAGAACAAGGGGTCCGTGCCCGGCACGGTCAGTCTCAGCGGGGTGACGGTGGTCGGTGCGGACAACGTGAGCGCGCCGACAGGCAACAGCGCGAACCTGCAGAACGTGCTGAAAGTGGGAGTCGCAGTGACGACCACCACCAATGGCGCGGTTGCTCCCTCCTGCACGACGGCGACGCCGACGACATCCGTCGCCACCGGAGCGACCGTCGTGCCCGCTCCGGTGGCCACGGGGGCGCTGGCGGCGAATCGCGGCAACATCGTCTCCTTCTGCGTCGTCGTCGAGTTCCCGGTGACCGCGGGCAACAACACGCAGGGCGGCGATGTACGACCCACCTGGACCTTCACGGCGACCACGCCGACGACCTGACAAGGAGGAGAGATGCTGCGGATGCTGCGCGCTGTCGGGCGCGGGATACGAGAAGGACTCCTCACTCTGGCCGCCGCGGGCGGTGTGATCTGCATGGTCCTGGTCGTGCTGGCGTTCACCGGCGGCTTCTCGCTCATGATGTTCAAGACCGGATCGATGGCGCCGACGATCCCGGCGGGCTCGGTCGCGCTCGTGCAGGAGATCCCGGCTGCCCAGATCGTCGTCGGCGACATCGTGACGGTTGCCCGCGAGGATGAGCTCCCGGTCACACACCGGGTCACGAGCGTCGCATCCGGCGATGATCCTGACGCGCGCGTGATCACCATGCGCGGTGATGCAAACGATGTCGACGACCCCGTGGCCTACGTCGTCTCGGACGTGCGCATCGTGCGCGGCTCCCTCCCGCACCTGGCGAACGTGGTCGTCTGGCTCGCTCAGCCCCTCGTGCTCGGCGGCATCACGCTCGGAGCGGCGCTCCTGGTCGGGTGGGCGTTCTGGCCGCGTTCCCGAAGAGAGGAGTCGGATGCTGCGGCATCCGATCTCCCGGCCGATGAGGCGGGCGCCGATGGCGCATTCGGCGGAGACGAGCCGGTGCCCGTGGGGGCGGGTCTGCGGAGGGATCGTCGGACATGAGGCGTCTCCGGTGTGCGACAGCGGCGCTGGCGATGATGATCGCCGGGATCGCGGGTGCGCCGGCGGTGCATGCGGACGCGTCGACACAGGTCGTGCAAGGGCAGTACGTGCGCCTGGTCTCGGTTGCCGACTGGGATGCTGCGCAGAACCTGCGCCCGGGAGCATCGGTGCAGTGGGATGTCGCGGTGAGCGCGGATGCTCCGGAGGCGGGGAAACTCACCGTCGGGGTGAGTGCGCGCGGTGACGCCTCTCTGCGCATTCATGCCGTTCTGTGCATGAATCCGTGGGAGGGTGAATCCTGCCCGGGTGGGGCGCGCACTCTCGTCGAGAACTGGAGCGTTCCGCGCGATGGCTCGCTGACGCCGCTGGCCGAGTTCGATGCCGCTCGCGAAGGGCACCTGCGCCTGCAGGTCGCCCTCGACCAAGGGGCTGTCGGAAGCAGTGAGCTGCGCGTGCACGGGCAGGGCGCAGGCGACGCCGTCAGCGTCGGCCCCGGAGATGATCTCGCTCCCACCGGGATGTCGCCTTTCGTCCCTGTGCTGTTCGGGCTGAGCGCAGCGCTGCTCCTGCTCGGGGGCGCGCTGGCGTTGACGTTCCGCCCGCGAGGCGCTGTCCGGAGCGGACGATGAGGCGCCGGGTGGCCGCGGCCGCCGCGGGCCTGTCGATCCTTCTCGCGGGCGCGCTGATGCCCGGCGTGCAGCCGACAACGGCCTCGTTCGTCGACGACGAGTATGCAACGACCGCGATCTCCACGGTCACGCTGGCACCTCCGCAGAGCCTCTCGATGATCAACTGCACGGGTCTTCTCGGAACCGGTATCGGCGCGGGTGTGACGATCGAGTGGCAGTTTCCCGCGGGCGCGCCGTACACGGGTTTCACACCCGCCGCGAACGTGCAGTGGGCATTCAACAGTGCGGGGGACAACTGGCAAGCGGTGGCGACGCAGGCGCAGGGCAACGGGCGCTATCGCACCACATTCAACACGGGCATCATCAGCGGGCTGCTGAGCCTCCTTCTCGGTGGCGAGATGACCTTTCAGTCGCGCACGGTGCTCGGCAACTGGGTCTCGGGGAGCAGCACGAAGGTGAAGTACACCGCCCCCGTCCTGGGAAGCCCCAGCTGCCAGATCGTGCCCTGAGTCAGTCCATCAGTGCGAGCGCGCGGAACGCATCTCGCTCGCGCAGCTCCTCACGGCGGCTGGCAGGAGCAGGAGAGACGCGAGCCGGTGCGGCGCGCCCCGTGGTGCGCTGGTAGAGCTCGTCGATGAGGGAGGTGGCGAGTCCGACGAGCTTCGCGATCTCGGTCTCGTCGCGGTCGATCCAGGTGCATCGGGGCTCGTCGTCGACAGGCACGAAGTCGTCGTGCTGCTCCCAGACGACGAGGGTGCGCTCGGCGCCCAGCACGTGCTGCTGCCACCACACCTGGCGGAGGTAGGTGCGCGGCACGGAACGCCAGGCCTTGTTCGTCGTCTTGATCTCGGCCAGCACGATGCGTCCGTCACCGTCCACCGCGATGCCGTCGGGGGTGGCGAGATGACGGTGCTCGACCTCGGCGCGGAACAGCGCAGAAGAGGGGAGGATGCCGTGGGTCGCGGCGACCCAGGCCGCGATCTCGGGCTCTCGCCGGCGGCCATGGTCGGTGTAGGCGTTCCCCATGAAACGGGCGCCCCCGCCGAGTTTCGCCTCCGCCGCGCGGGCGATGGAGGCGGGGCTGGTGAGGTTCGCGACATCCGTCGCAGTGATCCCGCGCGAGCGCGCCCGAAGCCAGGCGACCCGGTCGCGGGAGTCCGCGACGATTCGGGCTTCGAGTTCGGGGGTCACCTTTCGAGGCTACCCCCGGGCGCGCATGCCTGCGTCCGCACACGCCGTGCCGCACCGGCGTCGCTCCGGCGTGCCACCGCCGGGAGGATGCGGCCTCGGCGTTCACGGGGCGAAGGGAAGAGGGGGAGTAACACCTCCTCGATTTGGGTGGCGGATGCCGGTGGGGTAAAGTTGTCGGTAACCGAAGACCGCCGGTCATCGTGTTGCGTGAAAACGCAGCATGATCGAAGCACTGCTCTCGCAGGGGCCCGCGCAGGACACGAACGAATCCCAGTTCTCTGGATGTAGCTCCGTGCGCTTGCGCCGGAGCTTTTTTCTTGCCGCAGCGCCGGATCCGGAAGGTCGAGGTCGATGCTCCTCTCACCAGGAGCATCCCGTACCCACCAAGGAGTGACCATGGCGCAGAAGGATGCATCGGTTGCCGAGCTCACGAAGAACTTCGAGAACTCGAACGCCGTCCTGCTGACCGAGTACCGCGGTCTGACGGTTGCCCAGCTCAAGGAGCTGCGTAACAACCTTCGTCAGGACGCGAACTACGCCGTGGTGAAGAACACGCTGACCAAGATTGCTGCGAACAACGCAGGAATCACGTCGCTGGACGACGACCTCAAGGGTCCGTCGGCTGTGGCGTTCGTGCACGGTGACTTCGTCACCGCTGCAAAGGCTCTGCGTGACTTCGCCAAGGCCAACCCGCTTCTCGTGATCAAGGGTGGCGTCTTCGAGGGCACCGCTCTCAACGCTGACGAGGTCAACAAGTACGCCTCGCTGGAGAGCCGTGAGGTTCTGCTGGCAAAGGCCGCGGGCATGATGAAGGCGACGATGGGCAAGGCTGCGGCCACCGTCGACGCTCTTCGCGAAAAGCTGGAGACCGCCGAGGCCGCGTAAGCGACCAGCGATTTCCTCTCTACAAACCACATCAATAGGAGATACATCATGGCGAAGCTCACCACTGAGGAGCTGCTTGAGCAGTTTGCTGGCCTGACGCTCATCGAGCTCAGCGAGTTCGTGAAGGCGTTCGAGGAGAAGTTCGACGTCACCGCTGCTGCCCCCGTCGCCGTTGCCGGCGCTGCTGGTGGCGCTGGCGCTGCTGAGGCTGAGGAAGAGAAGGACTCCTTCGACGTCATCCTCGAGTCGGCTGGCGACAAGAAGATCCAGGTCATCAAGACGGTCCGCGAGCTCACCTCGCTCGGCCTCGGCGAGGCCAAGGCTGTCGTCGACGGTGCACCCAAGGCTGTGCTCGAGGGCGCAAACAAGGAGACCGCCGAGAAGGCCAAGGCTGCTCTCGAAGAGGCTGGCGCAACGGTTACCCTCAAGTAATCTCGCGTTCTCACGCTTCGCGAAGGCCCTGGGTTCTCCCGGGGCCTTCGTGCGTTGAACGAGAGAATCAGCCTCGGGGGGCTGTCGAGTTCCGCACCACGAGAGCGGATGCCTCCACCCGGCGAGCGAGCGGTGCATCCGGGTTCTGCATGCGCTCCTGCAGCAGCCGCACCGCCGTGCGCCCCTGTTCCCGAGGATGCTGACGCATCGTCGTCAGCCCGAACATCTCCGCGTACTGGTGATCGTCGATTCCCACGACACTCAGTTCGCCGGGGATCGAGATCGCCATCCGCCGCGCCGCGATCATCGCCCCCACCGCGGTCTCATCGCACACCGCCAGCAGTCCCGTCGGCCGCGTGCGCTTGTTGCCGAGGAGATCTCCGGCTGCTGCGTATCCTCCGGGCACGGAGGACTCTGCGGGGACGATGCGCGCCGCATCCTCGAGGCCTGCCTCCGCCATCGCGTCGAGGTAGCCGCGGATGCGCAGCGCGTCGCCGAAGCCCGCCCGCTGGGGGTCAGCGGGGCCGCCGAGGAACGCGATGTCGGTGTGACCGAGGTCGATCAGATGCTCCGTCGCGACGTGAGCAGTGAGGCGATCATCGAGCATGATCGAGCTCGCCCCCTCGCTGTGCGGGCCGATCGTGACGATGGGGCGCCGGGCCTTCAGCAGCCTCTCGATCTCGTGGGCCTCCGGCTCGATGCCGACGGCGATGACACCGTCGAAGCGTCGCCGTGAGATGGCGTGGTCGAGCATGCGCGCCCGGCCTTCGCTGCCGTCGGCGCCGTTGTACAGCATGAGGTCGAGTCCGCCCGTGAGGAGCTCCTCCTGCACGCCGTCGAGGAGCTCGGCGAAGTACCAGCGGTCTGCGCGGGGCAGGATCACCGCCACGGTCTGGGTGCGTCCGGTGGCCAGGCTCGCCGCTCCCGGGTGAGCGACGAATCCGAGCTCTTGCGCGGCACGGGTGACACGCGCGTGTGTCTCGGCGGAGACGTATCCGGAGCCGTTGAGCGCGCGACTGGCCGTCGACTTCGAGACGCCGGCGCGCGCGGCGACATCGGCGAGTGTGGACATGATCGACTCCGGGGTGGGGCCGCTGCGATGCGGATCGGGATCAGCCTAGCGCGGCTGGAGAAAAGAGGGAACCGGTTCCATCTTGTCCGCGCGGGAGCGCTTCCATAGTCTTCGAGAAGCGGCAAGAAGGTTGTGAGCTTGTGACCCGACAGCCATTGTGCCGCGGAGGAGATCAACAGTAGGTTGGCCTGGAATCGGTTCCCGACGCGGTCATGCAGTGGGATGCGCCGCGTCGCGAACGTGAACTCGAAGAGGAGAAGTCATGGCACTGACACAGCGTTACCGGCGACTCGCGCCGCTCGCACTTGTGGGCGCAGTGGGAATCGCTCTGGCGGGATGTGGGGCGCCCGGTGCGCCCAGTGGCGGTGGGGGCGACGGGGGTGGCGGCGGTGACAACACCGTGACGATCTACGGAACCATCGTGGATGCGGAAGCGGAACTCCTGCAGCAGTCGTGGGCTGACTGGGCTGAGGCCGAGGGCATCACCATCAAGTACGAGGGATCTCAGGACTTCGAAACGCAGCTCGGAACGCGCGCGCAGGGTGGCAACCCGCCCGACATCGCGATCTTCCCGCAGCCGGGCCTCTTCGCGGACTTCGCATCGCGTGACTTCCTCAAGCCCGCTCCGGAAGAGGTCGAGAAGAACGCCAACGAGTACTGGACCAAGGACTGGGTCAACTACGGCACGGTCGACGGCACCTTCTACGGCGCCCCGCTCATGGCCAACGTCAAGGGCTGGATCTGGTACTCCCCGGCGAAGTTCGCCGAATGGGGCGTCGAGATTCCCAAGACGCTCGACGAGCTCACGACGCTGACCGAGACGATCGCCTCGACGACAGGCGCTCCGGCCTGGTGTGCCGGCTTCGAATCCGGCACGGCGACCGGCTGGCCGGGCACCGACTGGATCGAGGACTACGTGCTCCGTGACAGCGGCGCCGAGGTCTACGACCAGTGGGTCACGAACGAGGTCAAGTTCACCGACCCTGAGATCAAGGGCGCTTTCGACAAGGTCGGTGCGATCCTGCTGAACCCGGCCTACGTCAACGCCGGCTTCGGTGACGTGCGCTCGATCAACTCGACGGCCTTCGGTGATGTCGCTCCCGCCCTGGCATCCGGCTCGTGTGCGCTGACGCACCAGGCGTCGTTCCTTGCGGGCTTCTTCCCGGAGGGCACCAACGTCGCGGAAGACGGCGACGTCTGGGCCTTCATGCTTCCGGGTAAGACCGAATCCGATTCGGCCGTCACCGGCGGTGGCGAGATCGTCGGTGGCTTCAGCGACGACGAGGCCACGCAGAAGGTCCTTGCCTACCTGTCGAGCCCCGAGTGGGCGAACAGCCGCGTCAGCCTCGGCGGCGTCACCTCCGCGAACAACGGGCTGGACCCCGAGAGCGCGAAGGACCCGATCCTCCAGGAGACCATCAAGATCCTGCAGGACCCCGACACCACGTTCCGCTTCGACGCATCTGACCTGATGCCGGGTGCCGTCGGCGCCGGAACGTTCTGGAAGGGCATGGTCGCGTGGGTCAATGGCACCGCGACGGATGAGGTGCTCACACAGATCGAGTCCGGTTGGCCGGCCGGATGATCTGAGCAGAGCGGGTCGCCTTTCACCGGGCGGCCCGCTCTGTCCCACCCGGCAGCGCCGCCCGGTGGGTGACCACGCACACCCGAGAAGGGACTGAAGTGACCCAGTTCTTCCAGTGGATCGGCACGATGCATCCGATCCTTCAGGCGCTGATCGTCGTGCTCGCATTCGCGGCCGTCGTCGCGCTCATCCTGTTCTTCGTCGATATCGCGCCCCGCAAGGGCACCATGTACACCGTGATCCGGTTGGCGATGTGCCTGCTCATTCCGCTCGCGGTCATGCTGCTCTTCAACTCGTACTACTGGGCCATGGGAGTCGCGGTCGTCGTCGGCGGCATCTTCTTCCTGCTCGATCTTCGTGCCAGGGAGGGACGCGGTTATCTGATCCAGCTCGTCGCCTTCATGGCGCCGGCGATGCTCCTGCTGCTCATCGGACTCGTGCTGCCGTCGATCCAGACGATCTTCGCCTCGTTCATGAACTCCTCGGGCAAGAGCTTCGTCGGTCTCGCGAACTACGCCTGGATCTTCGGCCAGCCTGACGGCATCCGCGTCGTCGTGAACACGATCATCTGGGTGCTGGTCGTGCCGACGGTCTCAACGGTCGTCGGTCTCGCCTACGCCGTGTTCATCGACAAGACCCGCGGCGAGAAGATCTACAAGGTGCTCGTCTTCATGCCGATGGCGATCTCGTTCGTCGGCGCAGGCATCATCTGGCGGTTCATGTACGAGTACCGCGCGAAGCAGTACGACCAGATCGGCTTGCTGAACCAGATCGTCGTCTGGTTCGGCGGCGAGCCGCAGCAGTGGCTGCTCAACCCGCCGTGGAACACCTTCTTCCTCATCGTCGTGCTGATCTGGGTGCAGACCGGTTTCGCGATGGTGATCCTGTCGGCATCCATCAAGGGCGTCCCCGTCGAACTGCTGGAGGCGGCGGAGCTCGACGGAGCCAACGCGTGGCAGCGGTTCATCTCGGTGACGGTGCCCGCCATCCGCCCCGCGCTCATCGTGGTGCTGACGACGATCTCGATCGCCTCGCTGAAGGTCTTCGATATCGTGCGCACCATGACCGCCGGAAACTACGAGACCAGCGTGCTCGCCAACGAGATGTACACGCAGTTCACCAAGTTCGAGGCGGGGCGCAGTGCAGCGCTCGCCGTGATCCTCTTCCTCCTGGTGCTGCCGATCGTGATCTACAACGCGCGCCAGATCCAGAAGCAGCGGAGCATCCGATGACTGACACCGTGAGCACCCACTCGTCCTCCACCCGCGCCATCACGACAGGCGGGAAGCTGGATGCCTCGGCGGCACGCGCTCGCCGCAAGCTGTCCCGGCCCTGGGCATCCGCCGCATCCATCGTCATCGCCGTGCTGTGGACGATCCCGACACTCGGACTGTTCATCTCGTCGTTCCGTCCGCGCGATCAGATCATCTCCAGCGGATGGTGGGAGTTCTTCCTCAACCCCGAGGTGACGGGGGAGAACTACGTCGACGTGCTGCAGTCGGGCACGACGCAGCTGACCATGCTCGAGTCGTTCGTCAACTCGATCGCGATCACGATCCCCGCCACCGTCGTTCCGCTCCTGATCGCGTCGATGGCGGCCTACGCCTTCGCATGGATCGACTTCAAGGGACGCAACGCGCTGTTCATCTTCGTCTTCGCGCTGCAGATCGTGCCGATCCAGATGGCCCTGGTCCCACTGCTGAGCACGTTCTCCCGGGGGCTGAACCTCTTCGGCCTGCAGGTGACACTGCCGCTGGGTGCCTCCGACGGCTACGCACAGGTGTGGTTCGCGCACTCGATGTTCGCTCTGCCGCTGGCGATCTACCTGCTGCACAACTTCATGTCGGAGATTCCGGGCGAGGTGATCGAGGCCGCACGCGTCGACGGAGCATCCCGCGGACAGATCTTCTTCCGCATCGTGCTGCCGCTGACGATGCCCGCGATCGCCTCGGTCGCGATCTTCCAGTTCCTCTGGGTGTGGAACGACCTGCTGGTGGCCCTCGTGTTCGCCGACGGCGCGGCGGCTCCGATCACGAAGCTTCTGGCCGAGATCACGGGCACACGCGGCAATGACTGGTACCTGCTGACCGCGGGTGCCTTCGTGTCGATCATCGTTCCGCTGATCGTGTTCTTCTCGCTGCAGAGGTACTTCGTCCGCGGACTCCTTGCGGGGTCGACGAAGGGCTGAGTCTCGCATCGCCCGTAGACTGGACGAATCCTCACGCACCGGCGCTGGCCGAGGCGTGAGGATTCGCTTTTGAGGAAGGACCCGCGTGCCCGACGCCACCCACCCGAACACATCCGCGTCCACGGGGGCGATCCGCACGCTCGGATCCAACCCGGTGACCGCGCCCATCATGCTGCACCCGGGAGACTCGATCACGCTCCGCCGCCGCGTGATCTACATCGTGCTGCTCGGGGCGCTGACGGCACTCGGGCCGTTCACGATCGACCTGTATCTGCCGGCTTTCCCCGTGCTCGAGGCGGATTTCCAGACGACGGCCGCTGCCATCCAGCTGACGCTGACCGGAACGATGATCGGCTTCGCCGTCGGCCAACTCGTCGTGGGACCGCTGAGTGACAAGGTGGGGCGCAGGATTCCCCTCATCGCTGTCACGGCGCTGCACGTTCTCGCGAGCGCGGCGGCTGCGTTCGCTCCCGACCTCGGCCTGTTGAGTGCTGCGCGCGTGTTCATGGGCATCGGCGCGGCGGCGGGCGGCGTCGTCGCCATGGCGATCGTGCGTGATCTGTTCGGCGGGCGGCGCCTCGTGATCATGCTGTCCCGGCTCGCGCTGGTCTCCGGCGTCGCGCCCGTGATCGCGCCGCTCATCGGGTCGATGCTGCTGACCGTGATGCCGTGGCGGGGGATCTTCGTCGTGCTCGCCGCCTACGGCGCGGTGATGCTCGTCGCAGCCATCATCCTGATTCCCGAGACGCTGCCCAAGGAGCGTCGCCACGATCGCGGATCCACGACCGTGCTGCAGCGCTACCGCAGCGTCTTCTCCGACCGCGTCTTCATCGGCGTGCTCATCATCGGCGGCATGACCTTCTCAGGGCTGTTCTCGTACCTTTCGGCGTCTCCGTTCCTGTTCCAGCAGACGCACGGCCTGGACGCTCAGCAGTACGGGGTGCTGTTCGCGGTCAACTCGCTCGGCGTCGTCGTCGGCGTGCAGGTGGCGTCGCGACTCGCCACGCGCTTCGGACCGCAGTGGGTGCTCGCCTTCTCGACCGCTGTGCTGCTGCTGGCGGGGGCGGCGATCATCGTCACGGACCAGCTCGGCCTCGGCCTCTGGGGCACAGTGATTCCGCTGTTCGTCTTCATGACGGCGTGCGGTTTCACGTTCCCGAACGTGCAGGTTCTCGCGCTCGACCGCCACGGCAAGGCTGCAGGGACCGCAGCATCCATCCTCGGCGCGGTGAACTTCGGTGTCGCCGGCCTCATCACCCCGATCGTGGGCTGGGTGTCGCGCGATGCCGGCATCACGGCGACGACGATGGCGGCCGTGATGGTCGGATGCGCCGCGATCGGAGCGCTCGCGCTGTGGCTGATCGTGCGTCCGCGCACCGTGGGGATGCTCGCTCCCTGACCGCGCGGTCAGTTCAGGATGCTGAGCATGGCGCGCGTTGGCTCTCTGGCCTGCAGTTCGTGGGGCATGTTCGCAGGGACATGGATGATTCCGCCGGGTAGGAGCTCGTGCTCGTCACCGCCCACACGGAAGAGGAGGCGGCCACTCATCACCTGGACGAGGATCGGGAACGGCGAGCGGTGCTCAGCGAGGGTGGCGGACGTATCGAATGACAGCATCCGGATCTTCACACCTGTTCCGTCGAATACCCGGTGCGGGCGGACGCGGCCTTCTTCTACGGGGGCCGCATCCAGGAGGTCCTGCAGCGAGGCGGCAACTGTCTGCGCGGTATCAGTGCTCATGACTTGAGGCTATCTCGGTGCTGAACACGGTGGGCCGCAGGGATGCCTTCCGTGCCTCCCGGCACAATGGAGGGATGACTCGATGCCTCGCCCTCTCCCTTGCCGCGGGCGCCGCCGCGGCTGCCCTGCTGCTGGGGCTGCTCGTGGTCCTGCTGCCGACGGCGGGGATCGCAGCCATCGACCAGGGGTGGAATCAGCTCATGGGCGGCCTGCGCCAGCCCTGGCTGTTGAGCTTCGCCCACGCGATGAACATCATCGGCGGAGGGTGGGTCGCGGTCTTCCTCGTCCCGCTCACGATGGCGGCTCTGCTGTGGGCACTGCGCGGGTGGCGCACTGCCGTGTTCGCCCTGATCTCCTTCGCGGCGAGTGCGCTGCTGGTGCAGGTGCTCAAGCACCTGTTCGCTCGCGCGCGTCCCGACGACATGCTCGTGTCCTCCGACTTCGGGTCCTTCCCGTCGGGGCACGCGGCGAATGCGGCCACGGTGGCGATGGTGCTGTGGATCGTCTTCCCCCGGGTGTGGGCGGTGATCGCCGGGGTGGCCTGGGTCGTCCTGATGGCCCTCTCTCGGACCCTGCTGAGTGTGCACTGGCTCAGCGACACGATCGCAGGCACGCTCCTCGGCGCGGGCGCGGCGCTTCTCGTCGCCGTCGGGTGCGCGTCCTGGGTGCGCCTGGCGGCGTTCGACACGCTCGCGCGCTCTAGTGTGGACAGCAGCCTCCCCTCGACGTCTCAGGAGTTCTCTGTGCCCCGCATCCGCCCCTACCAGCCTGCTGATCGCGACGCCCTCTACGAGGTGTGCGTGCGCACCGCCGACGCCGGGGGGGATGCGACGGGCATCTTCACCGATGACGCGCTGTGGGGCGACATCTTCGCGGTTCCCTACGCCGAACGCCACCCCGACCTGTCCTGGGTCGTGGAGAGCGAGGACGGCCGCGTGATCGGTTACCTGGTGGCCACCGACGACACGAACGCCTTCGAGAGCTGGTTCCGCGACGAGTGGTGGCCGACGAAGGCCGCCCAGTACCCGCTGTCCGGCGAGGCCGAGCCGACCCGCCAGGACCGCATCATCTCCTACGCGGCGGGGCGCGCGCCCGGCAAGGAGCCGAACGCGGGGGAGTACCCGGCGCACCTGCACATCGACCTGCTGCCCGAGACGCAGGGCCACGGCCTCGGCCGCACCCTCATGCAGACGCTCTTCGCCGAGCTGGAGCGCCGCGGTGTGCCCGCCCTGCACCTGGGGATGGATCCCGCGAACATCGGCGCGGCAGCGTTCTACACGAAGCTCGGCTTCGAGCCGCTTCCCGCGCCGGAAGGCGCGATGACGCTCGGCATCCGCTTCTGACGAAACGAGTAAGGGCCCCGCATCTGCGGGGCCCTTACTCGTTCTGGCGGTGACGGAGGGATTCGAACCCTCGGTTGCTTGCACAACACACGCTTTCCAAGCGTGCTCCTTCGGCCGCTCGGACACGTCACCAGGAAACAACCTCACCATCGTACCTGACCGCGGGAGCGGTTCGAGACCGCGGAGGGCGTCCCACCCCTAGAGTGGGCGTGTGGGAAGGGAAAAGGCGACGCAGAAGCGCGGGGGAGCGCAGCGCCGATGGGCGATGCAGATGCAGCAGCCGCTTCCTCCGACGACGGTCGGCGATCGCGTGTTCTTCCTGATCGGGACGGGAGCCGCGATCTGGCTCGCCGTGATCATGGCCATCCAGGGCGTGCGTTCCTGGTGGGCGCTGCTGCTCTTCGTGCCCGTGTGGGCGATCATCGCCTACCTCGCGCTGCCGCGCCTGCACCGCATGCTCTCCGACCTCTATGTGCCCGACTACTTCTTCGGGCGCACTCGCACGGCGGACGGTCTGCTCGGCGATCCGGTGAATCTCGGCGTGGACGGCTCGGCTGCGCAGCTGGATGCCGTCATGACCTCTGCAGGGTGGCATCGTGCGGACGAGATCACCGCGGCGTCCACCTGGGGCATCATCGTCTCCACGCTGACTCGTCGCAGTTACCCGACGGCACCGGTCTCGCCGCTCATGCTCTTCGGTCGGCGGCATGACGTCGCCTATCAGCAGGAGGTCGAGGGCAATCCGAAGCAGCGTCACCATGTGCGCTTCTGGCACTGCCCGCCGGGCTGGCTGCTCCCAGGCGGCGCGAAGACCGACTGGCTGGGCGCCGGCACCTACGACACGGATGTGGGGCTGTCGTTCTTCACGTTGCAGGTCACGCACCGGATCGACGAGAACACCGACATCGAACGCGACTACGTCGTCTCCTCCGCCCGTGCGGCCGCCCCCGCCGTCCAGGTGCGGGTGCTGCATGACTTCACGACTGGCTACCACTCCCGCAACGGCGGTGGCGACCGCTTCATCACCGACGGCAACCTCCCTGTCATCGACGTCTCCGCTGTGACGGTTCCGCCGGTTGCGGAGCACGTTCCAGAGGCGACCGCGCGCCCCGAGTCGGCGCGCCCCGAGTCGGTGCGCGAGCGGGCCCGCGAGGCGGCAGCATCCGCGGAGCAGATCGCGCAGCGTGTGCCGCTGTCGATCGTCGCGGGCGTCGCTTTCGTCCTCCTCTCCGGTCTGATCGAGCTAGCCGTCTCCCTCGCCGTCGACGACATCTGGGGGTTGCTGGGCTCCACCTCCGAAGACAACAGGATGATCGCCGCGAGCGTGCTCGTCATCAGCGGGCTCATCACCCTCGCCCAGGTCGTCACCTGCGTCTTCGTGCTGCGCGGCGGGCGGCGCTCGCGTGCGCTGCTCATGGTGCTGCTGAGTCTCGGCATCCTCGTCACGGCAATGGACTACATCGACGGTCAGGCGGTGCTCGCGCTCAACTTGACGCTGCTCACGGCCTCACTGGACTGCATCGCGCTGCTCGCGCTGTCGAGCGAGTCCGCGAGCCTGTGGTCGCACCGCAGGCGCCGCTCGCGGGAAGCGTCCATCCCGGCGTCCTAGGATTTCAGGGTGAGTACCCCCAAGATCGTCCTGTTCTACGCCTTCACCCCGCTCGCCGACCCCGAGGCGATCCGTCTCTGGCAGCGCGACCTGGGCGAGGCGCTGAACCTGCGCGGTCGGGTGCTGCTGTCGAAAGACGGAATCAACGGAACACTCGGCGGCGATCTGCTCGCCCTGAAGAAGTGGTTGCGCTCTTTCCGCTCCTACGCGCCGTTCAAGGACGCCGACATCAAGTGGAGCGAGGGCACGGGATTGGATGCCACGGGGCACAGCCTCGACTTTCCGAAGCTCAGCGTCAAGGTGCGCGACGAGATCGTCTCCTTCGGTGCGCCGGGCGAACTCCGAGTGGATGAGCAGGGCGTGATCGGAGGCGGCGAGCGTCTGAGTCCTGAGCAGCTGCACGAGCTCATGGATGCGCGTGGCGACGAGGTCGTCTTCTTCGATGGGCGCAATGCGCTCGAGGCGCAGATCGGCCGCTTCAAGAACGCGATCGTCCCCGACACCGAGACCACGCGGGACTTCGTCCAGCTGCTCGATTCCGGCGTCTATGACGATCTCAAGGGCAAGCCGGTCGTCACCTACTGCACCGGCGGCATCCGCTGCGAGGTGCTGTCGAGCCTGATGACGGCGCGCGGTTTCGGCGAGGTCTACCAGCTCGAAGGCGGCATCGTCCGTTACGGCGAGAAGTACGGCGACACTGGTCTCTGGGAGGGGTCGCTGTACGTGTTCGACAAGCGCGGTTCGGTCGATTTCAGTGCGGAGGCGGCGGTGATCGGCGAGTGCGCCGGCTGCGGCGCGGCCACCAAGCGCACCGCGAACTGCCCTGACCTGTCGTGCCGCCACCAGTTCGTCGTCTGCGAGAGCTGTGACAGCGTGCCGTGCGCGGAGCACCGCGCAGCCTGACCGTCTTCCACGTGCGCGTCGGCGACCGATACTCTCGTCGCTATGGGCACCTCTGACACCCCGGCTGCGGACTACGCGCGCCTCGGCACCCCGCGAGGGCGACGGATCCTGCGCAGCACCGCCGCTGCGGTTCTCATCACGCTCGGTGTCGTCCTCGCGCCCGTCGCGCTCACCGCGACCACGGCGCAGACCATCCTGCGCGACTCGGATCGCTTCGTCGAGACCTTCGCACCGCTCGCCGAGAATCCTGCCGTCCAGCGAGAGGTGACGGCCCAGGTCGCGACCGCGATCGACGACGCCATCGACACTCCGACGCTGGCCCGCGAACTGATCGGGGGATTGCAGACCCTCGACATGCCCGCTGTCGTCTCCGGGCGTCTCGCTCTGCTGGAGGCGCCGCTCGCCGCGGGCATGCAGTCCCTCGTCCACGACGTGGTGGAGCGATTCGTCTCGTCGCCCGCGTTCGCGGAGACCTGGCGAGGAGCCCTGCGCGTCGCGCACACCGGCATCAACGCCACGATCGCCGGTGCCGACGGTGCCGTGCTCGTCGTGGATGGGCCGACGGTCGCCGTCGACCTTGCACCGATCATCACCGCTGTCCGCGGCGAGCTGGTCGACCGTGGCATCACCCTGGCCAGCGCGATCCCTGAGGGCGTCGGTCCCCAGATCGCCGTCGCCGAGGTCGAGGGCCTCACGCAGGTGCGCATGATCATCGTCGGCCTCGACATCGCCAACGCCTGGCTTCCCGTCCTGTTCGCGGTTCTCCTCGTCGCAGGCATCCTGCTCGCGATGAGCTGGCGTCGTGCGATCTTCGGCACCGGAGTCGCCCTGCTCGCGATCGGTCTCGTGCTCGGTGCGGGGCTCGGCATCGGGCGGATGTTCGCGACGGGTGTGGCCGCGATCTCCGCGGATGCGGTCGGTGCTCTCTTCGATGCCGCCGCGCACCAGGTCTCTGCGGGAGTGGCTGCTCTCACCACCCTCGGCGCGCTCATGGCGCTCGCCGCATGGTGGGCGGGCCCGAGCCGCCCGGCGCGCGCACTGCGCGTGGGAATCACAGACACCGCCGCGCGTCTGCCGCTGCCCGCGTCGTTCCGCCCGATCGGCGCCGCTGTCCGCGGCGCATCCCCGGTGCTGGCGGGAGTGGCCGTTGCGGCGATGGCGGTGGTGCTGACCCTGGTGCGCCCCTTCACGCCGGAGCTCGTGCTGACGACAGGTGCCGTCGCCCTGCTGCTGCTCGTGGTCGCGGTCGTGCTGCGCGCGCAGAAGGGACCTGAGGCCGCCGCTACGCCAGTGCCGGTGCCATAGCCCGACGACCGAGCAGCGAACGCGGGGCCACCATCGCAAGCATGCGCTCGCGCCCGCTGACGCTCCTCAGCAGATCATGTCTGACGGTGTGCAGCGCTCGCGCCAGATCGGGGCCCTCATGCGGCGGGTACCCGTGCCGTGCGAACCGTGTGCGCTCGACAGCGCGCACGAGCTCGTCGATCGATGCAGCATCCACCGCCCTCCCGGCGTGCAGCGCCGCACCCCGCGCCCGGGGCGTATCCGCCGCCGACGCCGGCAGGCCCAGATCGACGAGCGTGTCGTGGACCTCGGCCCATGCTGCTTCGGGGTCTCCGCGGTGGGCGCGCGCAATGCGCACACGACGACGCACGAGTCGCACGAGGCCCGGTACCACCCCGGCGATCAGAACGCCCAGCACGGTGAGCAGAACGGGCAGCGGGTTGAGGGTGCGCAGCGGCGCGGCGGCTCCGCCAGCGGCATCCGCATCCCGGCGATCCACGTCGCTGTCCGCGCCCGGTGCTGCAGAGGGGGCAGTAGTCGCCGTCGGTGTGTCCGGCGACGCCGTGTTTCCGCTCGTCGCCGCGGGAGAGAAGCGCGTCGGCACGCCCAGCGTCGCGGTCGGCTCGAACGGCACCCACCCGATCCCGTCGAAGTACACCTCGGGCCAGGAGTGCAACTGGTCGCTGGAGACGACATAGATGGGCTTGCCGTCCTGCTTCTCCTCGCTCTCACGGCCGGGCAGGTAGCCGACGACGATGCGTGTCGGCATGTCGAGCGCGCGAGCCATGAGGGCGAACGCTCCGGCGAAGTGGATGCAGTAGCCCGAGCGCTCCTCCAGGAATCGGGCGACCGCTTCGACTCCGGTGCCGTCGAAGTCCTCCTCGACCGGTGTCTCCAGGGAGTAGCGGAACCCGGCCCGGAACCAGGTCTGCAGCGCGGCCAGACGGTCGTAGTCGTTGTCGGCGTTGCCCGTGACCTCGGCGGCCAGCTGCGCGACGATCGGAGGCAGGTCTTCAGGCAGCGCGTGCAGAAGCGCGTTTGCGGCCTCCTGCTCGGGAGTCGTCGGGGCGGGCAGCGCCGCGTTCGCCGCACGCACCTGCTCCAGGGTGGGAGAGACATCGAGCGCATCGACGGTGTAGGTCTGTCCTGCGGCGTCGGCGCCGTGCGTCATGACCGTGCGGTTCGACGGCATGATGCGCCAGACGCCGTCGAGGCCGCGGATGTCGGTGGCCGGGTAGGGCACCGGCAGCCAGGTGCTCGAGATGCCGGTGACCCGTACGGAGCTGCGCTGGGTCGTCGTCGCGACCTCCTCGCTCCACTGCGGCGCACCGAATCCCGTGCGCAGCGCGACGCTGTCGGTCTGGTCGGGATGCCACACCTCGCCGTCGAAGCTGGAGAGCGTCGCCACCCGCAGATACGGCGCACGCGTGGCATCCGTCACCAGCGTGAGCGCCGGCGCCGGTGCCGGGCGGCGGAGGTCTTCGCCGAGCCGCAGCGACGGATTCAGCGACATCGTGCCGCCGAAGCTGAGCCCGGTCGCCGAAACCGGCAGCGCCGGCGCGACCAGCAGCGTGCCGACGATCGTCGCCGCGCCGACCATCGCGGTCACGCGGGCGCGGGGGCGTGGAGCAGGGGCATCGCTCACAGCGGGCGTGGCCCCGGCTGCGAGCCGTTCATCGATGCGCAGGCGCAGAAGAGCCAGGATCAGGATGCTGAGCAGGACGAACCAGAAGAGATTCACATCGCCCGGCACGATGATCGACGGCAGAGCCCCGACCACGGCGACGCAGAGCCCGGCGAGCAGCGGGACCCGCGCGACGATGATGAGCAGGTCCAGGGCGATCAGAAGGATGCCCACGGCAAGGGCGAGCGAGAAGGCCAGCGCCGGGGTGGACTCGAGCGGCGCGGCCCCGTTTCGCACCTCCAGTCCCGCCGCAGTGAGCACCCCGAGCGCCCGGCTCACCACGGCCGGGCTCGGGAGGACGCCGAGCCATGCGTCGTCTCGGAAGTTCAGAAGAGTCAGCGAGCCCACCAGCATCACGATCTGCGCGAGCAGCGGCAGCAGGATCCGCCCGCGCCGGCCCGCGGCGAGCCGCCGGACGAGAAGTCCTGTCGCCGCGATCAGCAGGGCGACGGTCGTGGCCTGATTGCTCCACCGGCCCGCGGAGATCACCGATGTGAGGGGCCAGACGGCCAGTGCGACGCTCGCCAGGGTCAGCAGAGCAGCGCCGAACGCTCCGAGCGTCCGGCGCCCTGTCGTCGTCGCCCAGGCACTCTGGGGCCCGGTGGTCGATTCAGCGGACACGACGTGCCTCGGCGGGAGAGAGCGCGGCGGGCGGTGCGGCGGACGTCGCATCCGCCCAGGATCCGGCGATGTCGTCGCCGAGCGGCACGACCCGCCAGCCATGGGCGGCTGCGGCGCGTGCGGAATCGTCGTCGACGGAGGTCATCATGAGCACGGGCAGCACCGCGCCGCCGTGCGCCCACTGCGACGCCTCGGCGGCGGTGATCGTGCCGGTGAGGACGACCAGGGGGCCGAGCAGGTGACCGGAGGTGGCCGCGTGCAGCGGCACGTGCACGTCGGTCCCGCGCGGATGCACGGAGGCGAGAGTGACGAGCAGACCGTCGCGGTCATCTTCGCCGCCGCGAAGCTCTCCCAGGAGGACACCACCGGGCTCCATGACGTCCACGCTGTAGCCGTGCTGGGCCAGATGGATCGCGATCGACGCACACGCCGACACGGCGTTCTCGAAGTCCGCACCGGAGCGCCAGTGCGCACCCGTGCGGTCGAGCACGACGATGGCGTCCGGGTGGGACTCCTGCTCTTCCTGTCGCACCATGAGCGTGCCGCGGTGCGCGGTCGCGCGCCAATGGATCCGGCGCATGCTGTCGCCCGGAACGTAGCGCCGCGGCGAGAGGTTGTCGGCGCCCTGACCGACGCGGTTCGAGGAATGCTGTGCGGATCCACTGGCCACGCCGCTCTGCGCCGCGGACGAAGGCAGGGTCAGTACCGCGGGGACGACCGTGACCGGATGCGTCTCACCGAAGTCCTGCATCCGACGTACCAGGCCGAAGGGATCGGTCGTCGACAGGCTCAGCGGCCCGATCGCCCAGACACCGCGGCGCACGCCGCGGATCGGGTACGAGAACGTGAGGGGCTCATTGCCGGAGAGCGGGGCGGGAAGCCCGGACAGGAGTCGCGGCGGGAACAGACCTTCAGCCTCGCCGGCGACCGCATCGGGGAGCGCATCGGACCAGGTGCCGTTCGGCACCCCCAGCAGCGAGCGGAACGCGAAGCGCACGATCACGCGGGAGTCTTCGCCGACCGTGAGGAGATCGCTCGTGACCGTTCGGCGCACGCCGCCCGTGCGTCGCGGTGCGCGCACGGCGATCGCCGCGATCACGACGAGCAGGATCAGCAGCAGGCCGAGATAGAGGAACAGCGGAGTGCCGAGGATGTTCGCGGCGATCAGGCACACGCCGCCGGAGAGGAGCGCAGCGAGGCCGCGACCGGTGAGAGGACGCCGCTTCATCGTGTCCCCCTACGCGCGGGGCGCGACCGGAACGGGGGTGCGCTCGATGATGTGGGCGATCGCCGCATCGATCGGGCGGGCGCCGGCGCGGTGCGCACCGCGCGCCGGGATCAGACGGTGTGCGAAGACGGCGGGCAGGAGCGCGGTGAGGTCGTCGGGGATGACGTAGTCCCGGCCGTCGAGCGCCGCCGAGACCTTGGCCGCGCGCACGAGCTGCAGCGTCGCGCGAGGACTCGCGCCCAGATGCAGGTTCGCGTCGGTGCGGGTCGCCTGCGCGAGCGCGACGGCGTACTGCTCGATCACGGGAGCGACGTGCACCGCACGCGCCCATGCGATGAGCGCCTGCACATCGGCGGTCTTGAGTACGGGGCGGATCCGCTCGAGCGGGTTGATCGTGTCGCGCTGGCGCAGCATGAGGGCTTCGGCGGCGGCATCCGGGTACCCCATCGAGATCCGCATCATGAAACGGTCGCGCTGCGCCTCGGGGAGCGCATACGTGCCCTCCATCTCGAACGGGTTCTGCGTCGCCACGACGAGGAAGGGCTCCGGGAGGTAGTGCGTCTCACCGTCGACGGTGACCTGGCCCTCTTCCATCGCCTCCAGCAGCGCGGACTGCGTCTTCGGGGAGGAGCGGTTGATCTCGTCCGCGATCACGAGATTCGCGAAGATCGCCCCGCGCTTGAACTCGAACTCACGCGCCACAGGGTTGAAGACGGAGACTCCGGTGACGTCTCCCGGCAGCAGGTCGGGGGTGAACTGGATGCGCCGGACGGACGCGTCGATGCTCGCCGCGAGCGCCCGGGCGAGCATGGTCTTTCCCACGCCCGGCACGTCTTCGATGAGCAGATGCCCCTCGGCGAGAAGGCACACCAGCGCGCTGCGCAGCGCGTCGGCCTTGCCGTCGATCACCTCGGCGATCGAGGCGAGAATGGCGCCGGTCTGCGCCGCGAAGACCTCCGCGTTCATCGCGGTGTGGGGTGCGTACCCGGTCGACGTCGTCATCGAGGGGGTGGCTTCCATGCGTTCCCTTTCATGTCCTCCGCAACGGGACGGAGGGCGAAGCGCCGATGCTGCACCGGCGCAGTTGTTGTGATCCTAACGCGCGCAGAGGGTCATGCGGCGGCGGATTCCCACAGAGAGATTGCCCACGGAACAGACGAGTGCGAAGGCGGTGCAGGGGTGCTGTGCGCGAGCACTCTCCGAACCCGGGTAGACTGGTGCACGGCTCTCCGCGTGGCGACACCCAGGCCAATTCCCCCAGGACGGAAACGTAGCAAGGGTAACCGGGCTCTGTCGGGTGCGCGGAGGGTCTTTTCTTTTCAGCTTCCTCTGGGATCCTCCTGCCAGGATCGAGCTGTGAGCACCTCCACGACCGCCCCTCGCACCTCTGCGCTGGGGCGTTTTGCGTCCCCGGTGCTCCTGCTCGCGCTGATGTGGGTCGTGCAGTTCGTCGATGCCGTCCTCCCGATCAGCTTCACCGGGTTCGGTCTGCGTGCCTGGGACACGAGCGCGCTGGGCGGCGTTCTGCTCGCACCGCTGCTGCATGCCAGCTGGGCGCACCTGATGGCGAACTCGCTCCCATTCCTGGTGCTGGGGTGCCTCGTCGCCGTCGAGGGCGCCCGCCGCTTCTGGATGGTGACGCTCGTCGTGGTGCTCGTCGGCGGCGCCGGAACCTGGCTGTTCAGCGCACCGGGAAGCGTGACCGTCGGAGCATCCGGCCTCGTGTTCGGCTACTTCGGTTACGTCGTCCTGCGCGTCTTCGCCCCCGGCCGCGTCGCGCACCGCGTGCTGTACGCCGTGATCGGCCTCATCGTCATCGGTCTCTACGGTGCCTCAATGCTCGCCGGCATCATCGGGGTGAGCTCCGGCATCTCCTGGCAGGCACACCTGTTCGGCGCTGTCGGCGGCGGGGTCGCGGTGCTGCTCGCGCGCCGCCGGCCCGGGGCATCCGGATGAAGAAGAGAAAGAAGAAGAAGCCGGCCGCGAAGCGCCGTCTGACCGCGAAGCAGCGCGCCGCACTTCAGGAGCGCCGACGCACGCAGCGCCTCATCGTGATCGCCGCCGGCGTTCTCACGACCTCTGTGGGGTTGGCCGTGCTCCTGCCGACCGCCGTCGCTCAGGCGCCGCAGCCGGTCTGCATCCACGACGCCGAGACGCTTCCGTTCACGGGAGTCGCCGGCTGGTCGGGGGAGCAGCTCGCCAACGCGGCGACGATCGTGCTGACCGCGCAGTCACTGGGCTTCGGACGCGACGGGCAGATCATCGGGGTCATGACCGCGATGGGCGAGAGCAGCCTGCGCAACATCGACTACGGCGACTGGGAAACGCGCGGATTCACGAATCCCGACGGCACCCGCACCACGAGCATCGGGCTCTTCCAGCAGCAGGACTGGTGGGGCAGCGTCGACGCGCGGATGGACCCGGCAACCGCTGCATCCCTCTTCTACGCACGCCTCGGCGGCCTCGAGGGATGGCAGCAGATGGAGCCCTCCCACGCGATCCACCGCGTCCAGGTGAACACCGATCGCGACTACTACGCGCAGTATCGCGAAGACGCGACCGCGGTCGTCGACGCGCTCGCTGGCGCCTGCTGACGGGTGGTGCGACGGGCACCCCGGCCTAAGCTGGAGGGGTGGCACAGAGCATCTACATCACCTCTGCTGAGGGTCATACCGGCAAATCGACGATCGCTCTGGGAGTGCTCGACGCCCTGATGCGCGCGACGCCGCGCGTCGGCGTGTTCCGGCCCATCGCGCGTTCGACCGAAGAGCGCGACCACGTCCTCGAGCTGCTGCTCGCCCACGACGGGGTGCCCCTGGAGTACGACGAGTGCATCGGCGTCACCTACGATGACGTGCGCGATCATCCCGAACATGCGCTCGCGACGATCGTCGCGCGCTTCAAGGCGATCGAGGCGCAGTGCGACGCCGTCGTGATCGTCGGCAGCGACTACACCGATGTCGCCAGCCCCGCCGAGTTCGGATTCAACGCCCGTATCGCGGCGAATCTCGGCGCCCCTGTCCTGCTCGTGCTCAGCGGACGTGATCAGCAGCGGCAGGCGGAGCAGCTCGGCACGACCACCGCGCGCACGGCCGCGCAGGTCGGACAGAGCGCATCCCTCAGCCTCGCCGAGCTCACCGCCGAACGCGCAGAGCTGTTCGCCGTGATCGTCAACCGCGCCGATCCCGAGCGCCTCGACGACATCGTGCATGCGGTGCACGCCGCGCAGAGCACCGAGACCCCCGTCTGGGTCATCCCGGAGGATCGCACGCTCGTGGCGCCGTCGGTGCGGGGGATCCTCGCCGCCGTCGACGGGCGTCTGATCAAGGGCGACCAGGAGCTGCTGACGCGCGAGGCGCTGAGCGTCGTGGTGGCCGGGATGTCGATGGTCAATGTGCTGCCGCGTCTCACCGAGGACTCGGTCGTCGTGATTCCGGCCGACCGCACCGAGGTGCTGCTCGCGACCCTGCTCGCCGACGCGTCCGGAACCTTCCCACGTGTCGTCGGCGTCATCCTCAACGGCCCCTTCGAGCTGCCGGAGCCCATCACGCGCCTGCTCGACGGGCTCTCCTCGACCGTGCCCATCATCGCGACGGATCTCGGCACGTTCGACACCGCGATCCGCGTCATGTCCGCCCGCGGACGCCTCGCCGCAGATTCCCGCGCTCGCTACGACCGCGCCCTCGCGCTCTTCCAGGCGCACGTCGACGTGCCCGAACTGACCACGCAGGTCGGTCTTGCCGAGGCGAGCGTCGTGACCCCCCTCATGTTCGAGTACGACCTCATCGAGCGCGCTCGCCAGGATCGCAAGCGCATCGTCCTGCCCGAGGGAGGAGACGACCGCATCCTGCGCGCCGCGGCGACCCTGCTCGCTCGCAACGTCGCCGACCTCACGATCCTGGGCGACGACACCGAGATCCGCTCCCGCGCGACGGAGCTCGGCATCGATCTCTCCGCGGCGCAGATCCTCAGTCCCACCGACCCAGTTCTCGTCGAGCGCTTCGCCGCCGAGTACGCGCGCCTGCGGGCGCACAAGGGCATCACGCTCGCGCAGGCGGCCGACACCGTGACCGACGTGTCGTACTTCGGCACGATGATGGTGCACCTGGGTCTCGCCGACGGCATGGTCTCCGGTGCCGCACACACGACGGCGCACACCATCCGCCCCTCCTTCGAGATCATCAAGACGAAGCCCGGTGTCAACGTCGTCTCCAGCGTCTTCCTCATGGCGCTCGCCGACCGGGTGCTCGTCTACGGCGACTGCGCGGTGATCCCCGATCCGACCAGCGAGCAGCTCGCCGACATCGCGATCTCCTCAGCCGCGACGGCGAAGCAGTTCGGCATCGATCCGCGCGTCGCGATGCTGTCGTACTCGACGGGCGAGTCCGGATCCGGCGCCGACGTCGACAAGGTGCGTGCGGCGACCGCGCTCGTACGGGAGCGCAGCCCCGAGCTGCTCGTCGAGGGCCCCATCCAGTACGACGCCGCGGCGGATGTCGCCGTGGCGCGAGCGAAGCTTCCGGACTCCGCTGTGGCAGGCCGTGCGACGGTCTTCGTCTTCCCTGACCTCAACACCGGCAACAACACGTACAAGGCCGTGCAGCGCTCGGCCGGTGCACTCGCGATCGGGCCCGTGCTGCAGGGCCTCAACAAGCCGATCAACGACCTCTCGCGCGGAGCGCTCGTCGAGGACATCGTCAACACCGTCGCCATCACGGCGATCCAGGCGCAGGAGGCCTGAGCGTGAGCCACATTCTCGTCATCAACAGCGGCTCCTCGTCTCTGAAGTACAGCCTGTACGACATGACCTCCGAGACCGAGATCGGTCACGGACTGATCGAGCGCATCGGCGGTGCCAAGGGACAGGTCTCGCACAGCACGCTGGTCTCCGCGGATGCGACGGGGCACGCCGTCGAACAGACGGTGAAGAGCGACCGCCCGATCGCCGATCATGCCGAGGCATTCGGTGTGATGCTGGAGCAGTTCGATGCGCACGGCCCCTCGCTGGAGACGCATGCTCCGGTCGGCGTCGGTCACCGCGTCGTCCACGGCGGCGCCCGCTTCTTCGCCCCCACGCTCGTCGATGAGCGCGTCGAGCACGAGATCGGTGAACTCGCAGTGCTCGCACCCCTGCACAACCCGGCGAACCTGGCGGGCATCATCGCGGCCCGGGCGATCTTCGACACCGTGCCGCACGTCACGGTGTTCGACACGGCCTTCCACCAGACGCTCCCACCGGCGGCGTACACGTACGCGATCGATGCGCAACTCGCCTCTGAGCACCGGGTGCGCCGCTACGGCTTCCACGGCACGAGCCACCAGCATGTCTCCGCGGCGGCCGCGGAGTTCCTCGGCCGCGACATCGCGGACCTGCGCCAGATCGTCTTCCACCTCGGAAACGGCGCCTCGGTCACGGCGATCGACGGCGGTCGCTCGGTCGACACCTCGATGGGACTCACGCCTCTCGAGGGACTCGTCATGGGCACGCGCTCGGGTGATCTCGACCCCGCGGCTCTTCTGCATCTCGCCCGCACGGCGGGCTATACGATCGACGACCTCGATGTCCTGCTGAACACACGCAGCGGGCTCAAGGGGCTGACCGGACACGCCGACATGCGCGACATCCTGCAGGGGCTGGAGACCGGCGACGAGACCGCACAGCTCGCCTTCGACGTGTACGTGCACCGGCTGCGGGCCTACCTCGGCGCGTACCTGGTCCAGCTTGGGGGAGTGGATGTCATCGCGTTCACCGCGGGCGTCGGCGAGAACGCGGTCCGTGTACGCGCGGAAGCACTCGCGACCCTCGGATTCCTCGGCGTCGAGGTCGATCCGGAGCGCAACGCCTCATCGGAGCGGGGCACACGCCGGATATCCTCCGACGCGTCCACCGTCGAGGTCCTCGTCGTTCCGACCGACGAGGAGCTGGAGATCGCCCGGCAGACGTACTCGCTCGTCTGAACCTGGGCGCCATGGCGCAGCATCCGCCCAGGGGCATCCCGGTTCTGCGTACTACGCTGGCACCATGGCACGCAGAGGTGCCGACCACTCGAACCCTCCGGGAGGCCCGCGTGTCTGATCTTCTGCCCGATATCCGCAGCGCCCGTGGCGTGCTCTTCGATCTCGACGGGGTCCTGACCCCCACCGCCGAGGTGCACATGCGCGCCTGGCAGTCCGTGTTCGACGACGTCTTCGCCCAGTGGGCGATCACCCCGCCCTATACGGATGACGACTACTTCGCCTACGTTGACGGCAAGAAGCGCTACGACGGGGTCGCCAGCCTGCTGCACAGCCGCAACGTCGAGGTTCCCTGGGGGCAGATCGACGACCCGCCGTCCGCCGACACGATCTGCGGCATCGGAAACCGCAAGAACGCCGCCTTCACCGCGGCCCTGCGGCGGGACGGGATCGCTCCCTATCCGGGGTCGCTCGCACTCGTCCAGCAGCTGCACGCGGTCGGGGTTGCGCTCGCGGTCGTGTCGAGCTCGAAGAACGCCGCGGAGGTTCTCGCGGCGGCCGGACTCACCGAGTACTTCCCGCTCGTCGTCGACGGTCTCGTCGCCGAGCGCGAGCATCTCGCCTCCAAGCCCGCACCCGATGTGTTCCGCGTCGCCGCCGAACGCCTCGGCGTGCCTGCCGCGGAGGCCGTGGCCATCGAGGACGCCACCTCCGGCGTCGCGTCCGCCGCGGCCGCCGGCTACGGACTTGTGATCGGTGTCGACCGCGGCGCCGGAGCATCCGCCCTGCGCGAATCCGGAGCATCCGTCGTGATCACCGACCTCGCCGACCTGCTGCACTGACCCGCCCGCACCGACCATTTCTGGAGTCTGATGTTCGACCGCGACCTGTTTCCCGTCGACCCGTGGCGCCTCATCGAGACGCGCTACCCCGCTGAGAAGTCCGGCGTCGCCGAGACGCTGTTCACCGTCGGAAACGGCTATCTGGGCCTCCGGGGCAACCACATCGAGGGGCGCGCCGCGCACGAGCACGGCACCTTCATCAATGGCTTCCACGAGACCTGGCCGATCCGGCACGCCGAGCAGGCGTTCGGATTCGCGGAGGTCGGCCAGACGATCGTTAACGCCCCGGACGCCAAGGTGATGCGCGTCTACGTCGATGACGAGCCGCTTTCCTTTGACGAGGCCGATGTGCGCGAGTACTCGCGGATCCTCGACTTCCGCACCGGTGTGCTGAGCCGCGATGTGCTGTGGGTCACGCCCTCCGGCAAGCGGGTGCGGATGCGCGATGAGCGCTTCGTGTCGTTCAGTGAGCGGCACCTCGCGGTGCTGCGGCTTGAGATCACGGTCGAGAACGCGGATGCCCCGGTCACGATCAGCTCGCAGATCATCAACCGTCAGGATGGCGAAGACGTCTACGGCGGAGCTCCGGGGCCCGCGGCCGGGTTCGACCCGCGACGCACCGAGCGCATCGCCGAACGGGTGCTGCAGCCGGTCGAGTACTGGCAGTCCGACCTGCGCTCGGCGCTGTCCTTCCGCACGACGGAGTCCGGGATGACACTCGCCGTCGTCGCCGACCACGTCATGGTCACCGACAACGACTACTCGGCGCGGCGACTCGTCGAGCCCGACATCGCGAAGAACGTGTTCCGCGTGCAGGCGAAGGCCGGTGTGCCCATCCAGCTCACCAAGCTCGTGAGCTATCACTCGTCGCGCGGCGCCCCCGCGCGCGAACTCGTCGACCGCGCCCGGCGCAGCCTCGACCGCGTGCTCGTCGAGGGCATCGACGCACAGTTCGAGGCGCAGATCGACTGGCTGGAGGCGTTCTGGGAGCGCTCGGACGTGCGCATCGTCGGACACGACGATCTGCAGCAGGCGACGCGCTGGTGTCTGCTCCAGCTCGCGCAGGCCGCGGCGCGTGCGGACGGGGCAGGCGTCTCCGCGAAGGGCGTCTCCGGTTCGGGCTACAGCGGGCACTACTTCTGGGATACCGAGATCTACGTGCTGCCGTTTCTGTCGTACACATCGCCGCTGTGGGCGCGCAACGCGCTGCGTGCGCGGGTGCTCATGCTTCCCGCCGCGCGCCGTCGCGCCGCGATGCTGAACGAGGCGGGCGCACTGTTCCCCTGGCGCACGATCAACGGCGAGGAGGCATCCGCGTACTACGCCGCGGGCACCGCGCAGTACCACATCAACGCCGACGTCAGCTTTGCTCTCGGCAAATATGTGCGCGCGACGGGCGATGAGGAGTTCATGCGTCGCGAGGGCGTCGACATCGCCGTCGAGACCGCGCGGATGTGGGCGACCCTGGGCTTCTGGCGCGCCGGCGGGGGAGTGGAGACGTTCCACATCCACGGCGTCACCGGCCCCGACGAGTACACGACGGTCGTCAACGACAATCTCTTCACGAACGTGATGGCGCGGTACAACCTGCGTTTCGCGGCCCGCGTGGTGACTGAGCTGCAGGAGGAGTGCCCGGAGGACTACGCCGCCATGGTGGAGCGTCTCTCTCTGGGCGAGGATGAGGCAGACGGATGGGAGCGCGCTGCCGAGGCGATGTACATCCCGTTCAGTCCCGCTCTCGGCATCCACCCGCAGGATGCGCTCTTCCTCGAGCGCGAGGTGTGGGATCTGGAGAGCACTCCGCCGGAGAAGCGGCCTCTGCTGCTGCACTACCACCCGCTCGTGATCTACCGCTTCCAGGTGCTCAAGCAGGCGGATGTCGTGCTTGCGCTGTTCCTCCAGGGCAACCACTTCACCGAGGCGGAGAAGCTCGCCGACTTCGAGTACTACGACCCGCTGACCACCGGCGACTCGACACTGTCGGCGGTCGTGCAGTCGATCCTCGCGGCCGAGGTCGGGTACCAGGATCTGGCGAGGACGTACTTCGAGGAATCGCTGTTCGTCGATCTCGGGGACCTTCATCACAATGCCGCCGACGGTGTGCACGTCGCGTCGGCGGGTGGCGTGTGGACGGCCCTCGTGAGCGGGTTCGGCGGTATGCGCGACCACCGCGGTGAGCTCAGCTTCGACCCGCGCCTCCCTGCGGACTGGCCGGAACTGGCGTTCCCGTTGCAGTGGCGGGGCTCGCAGCTGGCCGTGAGCATCACGCGCGCGCAGATTCGCGTCGAGGTGATCGAGGGGGATGCCGTCGAGTTCACGGTACGCGGTGTCGCACACACGGCTGCCGTGGGAGCCCCCGTCGAGGTGCCGCTGTCGCATCAGGGCCCGTTGATCCCGGGGCGTCCGCGGATCGCGGACTTCGCCCATGCGCGCCGCGACGACGGGACTCTCATGTCGGCCTCGGTGCCGGTGACCACGACGTCGCTGCCGATTCTGGGGGAGTTCTAGGGGCGCCGGTCGCTCCGCCGGGGCGGGTATGCGTCCGGCGGAGCGGATGTCCGGGGCACGCCGTAGGCTTAGCGGGTGACCACAGCCCTTTACCGTCGATACCGGCCCGAGAACTTCGCCGAGATGATCGGGCAGTCTCAGGTCACCGATCCGCTCATGACGGCGCTGCGCAGCGATCGCGTGGGGCACGCGTACCTGTTCTCCGGTCCGCGCGGATGCGGCAAGACCACGTCGGCTCGTATTCTCGCGCGTTGCCTGAACTGCGCAGAAGGGCCGACCGACACCCCGTGCGGCGTCTGCCCGAGCTGTGTCGAGCTGTCGCGTGCCGGAGGCGGGTCGCTCGACGTCGTCGAGATCGACGCGGCCAGCCACAACGGCGTCGATGACGCGCGTGATCTGCGCGAACGTGCGACCTTCGCGCCGAGCCGTGACCGCTTCAAGATCTTCATTCTCGATGAGGCGCACATGGTCACACCGCAGGGGTTCAACGCCCTGCTCAAGCTCGTCGAAGAGCCGCCCGCGCACGTCAAGTTCATCTTCGCGACGACCGAGCCCGACAAGGTGCTTGGCACGATCCGCTCGCGTACGCATCACTACCCGTTCCGGCTGGTTCCCCCGGCGGCGATGCTCGAGTACGTCGAGAAGCTGTGCCGAGAAGAGGGCGTCTCGGTCGAACCCGGGGTTCTGCCGCTCGTGGTGCGCGCCGGTGGCGGCTCGCCTCGTGACACCCTGTCGCTGCTCGACCAGTTGATCGCGGGATCCGAGGGTGACTCGGTCGGCTACGCCCGCGCGGTCGCTCTGCTCGGCTACACGCACGGTGCCCTCCTCGATGAGATCGTCGATGCTCTCGCCTCGAACGACGCCACCATCGCATTCCCCGCGGTGGACCGCGTCGTGCAGACCGGGCAAGATCCTCGGCGCTTCGTCGACGACCTGCTCGAACGGCTGCGCGACCTCATCGTGATCGCCGCGGTGGGCGACGGCGCATCCGCCGTGCTCCGCGGCGTTTCGGAAGACGATCTCGCCAAGATGCGCGATCAGGCGGCGCTCTTCGGGGCGTCGCGGCTCTCGCGCACGGCCGACCTCGTGAGCACCGCGCTCGACGACATGACCGGCGCGACCTCGCCGCGCCTGCACCTCGAACTGCTCGTCGCGCGTGTGCTCGCCGGCGCGCAGGATGAACCCGCGAGCCAGGCATCTCCTGTGCAGAGCGCAGACGCATTGCGCGACGCCCGGGCCGCCGCGATGGCCACCGTCGGTTCGGGACGCACGGCTTCGGCAGCTGCTGCTGCCCCCGCAACCGCGCCGCGGGCATCCGAGGTCCCCGTGGTGCCGCCAGCCTCTGCGGCTCCGCCGGTGCCGGAGGTCCCCGCCGCGTCGTCGCCTGCGGAGGCGCCCGCCACCGCTCCCGATCAGGTTTCCGCATCCGCGCCGGAGGCCCCCGCATCCGAGAGCTCCGCGTCCGAGAGTTCTGCGTCTGCGGCTCCTGCTCCGGACCCGTCCGGGCCTGCGGCCGACGCGCCCGAGTTGCCCGCGCCGGAGTCTGCCTCGACAACGCCTGCTCCGGCCCCCGACGCCTCAGGGCCGGTGGATTTCGATCGTGTCCGCGGCGCCTGGCCAGGAATCCTGACTCGTCTGCAGGCGATCAGCAGTTCATCGTGGATCGTCGTCACGGCTGTGCAGCCGCTCGGCTTCGACACCGCCAGCGAGGTGCTCACCGTCGGCTTCCCGTCACAGTCAGACGTCGGGCGCTTCCGCGGTGCGACACCCGGCGAGGGACCTTCCGACCACCTGCGCACCGCCATCTCCGACGAGCTCGGTGTGCGCGTCAAGTTCAAGCCCGCACCGCTACCGCCAGCCGGTGCCGAGGGAACGAGCCGACCCGCTCCCGCGCAGCGTCCGTCGAACGGTCCGGCACGCAGCGTGTCCGACAACGCCGCCCCCGTGACGGAATGGGTGGTCGCGTCGATTCCGCGCGGCGAGAGTGCAGCTGCTGAGGCGCCCGGGGCGGAGTCCGCGGCGCCCACAGCCTCGACGTCGCCCGCGGTTCCGGCTTCGAACGTGGCGGCGCCCGCGCCGGTCCGCGAGCCGCAGTCGATCCCCGCGCCGGCCAGGGAGACGCAGCCCGTCACCGCACCGGCCCGCGACGCACAGTCCGATGCCGACACGATGCCCGCCTCCGGTTGGTACGAGCCCTCGAGCGACTACGACGACATGCCCCCTCCGCCCGAGGACGAGCCGCCGTACGATCCAGGACCGCCCGCAGAGCACGCCCCGCGCCAGAGCGTCGGGGCGCAGAGCTCTTCCGTTGCGCCTGACCACGCGCCGGCATCCGCGCCCGCTGCGCCGCGTGATGCGGCCGGGCTGGCGTCTCGTCCCACGGTGACATCCCGACCCATCGGCGGCGGGGTGCAGCGCTACGGCGAAGCGGTCGTCCGGCAGGTGCTCGGGGCGTCCTTCGTGCGCGAAGAGCCCTTTGATCCCCCGACGAGGTTCAACTGATGTACGACGGCATCGTTCAAGAGCTGATCGACGAGTTCGGTCGTCTGCCGGGCATCGGCCCGAAATCCGCGCAGCGGATCACCTTCCACATCCTGCAGACGCCGAGCTTCGATGTCGCACGTCTCGCCGAACTCCTCGGCGAGATCCGTGAACGCGTGCGCTTCTGCGAGATCTGCGGCAACGTCGCCGAGCAGGAACGCTGCGCGATCTGCCGCGATCCCCGTCGCAACCCGGCACTCATCTGCGTCGTCGAAGACGCGAAGGACGTCTCGGCGATCGAGCGCACGCGCGAGTTCCGTGGGCTCTATCACGTGCTCGGCGGTGCGATCAGTCCGATCGCGGGCGTCGGTCCTGACGATCTGCGCATCACGCAGCTCATGACGCGTCTCGCCGACGGCACCGTGCAAGAGGTCATCATCGCCACGAACCCGAACCTCGAGGGCGAGGCGACCGCGAGCTACCTCAGCCGTCTGCTCACGACGATGCAGATCACGGTCTCGCGGCTCGCCTCCGGTCTGCCGGTCGGCGGCGATCTCGAGTACGCCGACGAGGTCACCCTCGGTCGCGCCTTCGAAGGCCGGCGCGTCCTGTGAACCAGAGCGGTGGCTTCACCCGCCGCGGGTGGCTGCTGTTCGCCGCGATGGCGCTGATCTGGGGCGTCCCGTACCTGTTCATCAGCATCGCCGTCGAAACGTACTCGCCGCCGGCCGTCGTGGCCGGACGCACCCTCATCGCCGCCCTGCTGCTGCTGCCATTCGCGATCCGCAGCGGTGCGCTCAAAGCCGCATGGAAGCTCTGGCCGTGGGTGCTCGCCTTCGGTCTTGTCGAGATGGCGGGGCCTTTCCTCCTGCTGGGACACGCAGAGCAGACGCTGCCTTCGGGGCTCACAGGTCTTCTGGTGGCAACCGTGCCGCTCGTCGCCGCGGTCATCGCTCTGCTGGGCGGAGACAGGGGAGTGCTGCGCCCCGCGCGCATCATCGGCCTCTTCGTCGGCATCGTGGGAGTGGGGATCGTCGTCGCCGGCCCCAGCCTGTTCGGCCACGGTCAGCTCGACCTTCTCGCGATCGGCGAGGTGCTGCTGGTTGCGGTCCTCTACGCGATCGCGCCCTTCATCGTCGCGCGCAAGCTGTCGTCCGTGCCCTCGCTCGGCACGATCACGCTCTCGCTCCTCGCGATCGGGCTCCTGTACCTGCCGATCGCGCTCGTCGTTCCGTCGGCACCGCCGACGCTCGAATCGACGGTCGCCCTCGTCATCCTCGGCGTGCTGTGCACGGCCGTCGCATTCCTGGCGTTCTTCGCTCTCATCCGCGAAGTGGGGCCTGTGCGTGCGCCGCTGTTCACGTACGTCAACCCGGTCGTCGCGATCGTCCTGGGTGCGTTGATCCTCGCGGAGCCGCTCACACCAGGACTCCTCATCGGTTTCCCGCTCATCATCCTCGGGTGCTGGTTCGCCGGAACTGGCGGGCGACTGCGCCCGGTCGCCTCGGAGGCCGTGCCCACCGATACGAGTGCGATCGCGGAGTGCGCCGAGGCCGAGCCGTCCGCGCCGACGCAGCGCGCCGACACGGAGTAGGCCCGCTCAGCTCGCGACGGTCGCGCGGGCATCGCGGCGCAGCGCCACGTTGAGGTTCAGCAGAAGCAGCACGAAACCGGCGCCGATCAGGATGTGCCCGAGGCCGGCGATCCCCGAGATCATCCCGGAGCCCTCCAGGCCCTTCACCTGCAGGATGCCGTGCCACACGAGCAGCCCCGTCGTGAGCACGACGCCGAAGTTGTAGATCCAGAAGAACCAGCGCAGCAGACGACTCGTCGACAGGCGGAAGACTTTCTCCAGGACCAGCACGATCAGCAGCACGAGCATGCCGAGAGTCAGGATGTGCGTGTGCGCGAGACCGAGCTGGCCGGCGAAACCCTCCGGGTACCCGTTCGCCTTCGTGAATTCACGGTAGAACAGCCCCGCGGCGAGGCCGAGCACGGCATAGACAGCGGTCGCCCCGAGCAGGATGCGCAGTGTGCGGTGATGGGTGGCAGTGTTTTCCGTCATACCTCGAGCCTCCGCGCATCGCGGAGATGCGACATCCATCGAAGGATCGATCTCCGTACGTGGCAGCGATCGCGGCGACGCGCGAGGATGAGAACATGGACGCGCACGCCTCGCTGGGTTCGGCACGACAGCGGATGCTCCGTGGCGCCCGATTCGCGCTGCATGTGATCACCGTCGTGCTGGCGTTCGTCGGCACGATCCGTGCGATCGATGCGGGTGCCGAGATCGTCGTCGCCTCGATCGCCGCAGCACTCTTCCTCGGCTGGTACGCCACAGGTGCCGCGCTACTGCAGGGCGCCGTGGCCCGCTGGTGGCTGTTCGCTCTCGCTGCTCTGTGGGCGGGGCTGCTCGCGATCTCCGCCGAGTACGTCTGGCTGGCGTTCCCTCTCCTGCTGCTGGCGGGGCACGTACTGCGCGCCGGGTGGTCGGTGGTGTTCGCGATCCTCGTGCTCGCCGCGGCGATCATGGCGCCGCTCCTGCACCACGGCCAGACGTCGTTCGCGCACATCGTCGGCCCGGTCGTCGGCGGCGGCTTCGCACTCGCGATCTCGCTCGGCTACGACACGCTGCTGCGCGACGCGGCGGAACGCGAACGCCTCATCGCCTCTCTGGTGCGCGCGCAGGACGAGACGGCGGAGCTGCAGGATGAGCTTCTGCGGACGCAGCGCGAGGCCGGCGCGAGCCGCGAGCGCACTCGTCTCGCGCGCGACCTGCACGACACGATCGCGCAGGAGCTCAGCTCGATCTCCCTCCTCGCGCGCACGGGCGAGATCGCGCGGCTGCCGCAGATCGATGCTCTGGCACAGAAATCGCTGACCGAGCTGCGCCGCATTGTCGCGGCTCTCGACCCGACGGAGCTGGAGGGCTCTGCCCTCGCCGGGGCCCTGGAGCGGATGCTCGCGGAGGCACACGTCCACAGCGGTATCCAGACGAGTCTCGAGGTCGACCTGCCACCGCGGGCTCTGCCCACGGCGGTCGAGGTCACCCTTCTTCGCGTTGCTCAGTCGGCGCTGGCGAATGTGCGCCAGCACGCGGCGGCGAGCACCGTCGCCGTCCGCCTTCACGAGAGTGAGGGAAGCGTCGGGCTTGACGTCGTCGACGACGGCGCGGGCTTCGATCCCGACGCCGGCGAGCAGCCGCGTGCAGAGCGCACGTCCTACGGCCTCGCAGCGATGCGCGCCCGAGTGCGGGAGCACGGCGGTGAGCTGCACGTGCAGAGCGCGCTGGGCGAAGGCACGCGGCTTCGGGTGCGCATCCCCCTTCCGGGTGCCGACTCATTCGGTGAAGGGGGCGACGCATGAGCATCCGCCTCCTCCTCATCGACGACCACCCCATCGTGCGCGCCGGATTGCGCGCTGTCGTCGAAGGGCGCGGCTTCACGGTCGCGGGCGAGGCCGCGACGGGCGAGGAGGGGATCGCCGCGGCATCCGAGCTCCGTCCTGATGTCGTGCTGTGCGATCTGCGCCTGGGGGAGGGGATCGACGGGGTCGCTGCGACCGCGGCGCTGCGCGCGCTGCCGGATCCGCCCGCCGTGCTGATCCTCACGACGTTCGACCACGACGCGCAGATCGTGCGCGCGCTGGAAGCCGGTGCCGCAGGATACCTGCTCAAAGACGTCGACACCGACACGATCGCGCGAGCGATCCGCGATGCGGCCGCGGGCGGACTGGTCTTCACTCCGGAGGGAGACCAGCGACTTCTCGCCGCGCTCCGTGCTCCGCGCGTCGCCCTCACCGCGCGAGAGCTCGAGGTGCTCGGCCAGGTCGCCGCGGGCGCGAGCAACAAGGAGATCGCGGCCACGCTGTTCATCACCGAAGCAACGGTCAAGACCCATGTGGTGCACCTGCTGCAGAAGCTCGGAGTCGACAGTCGCACGGGCGCCGTGAGCGAGGCGCGGCGACGCGGCCTGCTCTGAGTAGGCCGCGGCCCCGTCACATGTCCGTTTCGGCATACGGCCCGCTTCTAGAATGTGAGGGGCTGTATCGCCCACCATCCCCCAGGAGTGTTTCGTGGCTCTCATCGTGCAGAAGTACGGCGGCTCGTCCGTCGCCGACGCAGAAGGCATCAAGCGCGTCGCCAAGCGCATCGTCGACACCCGTCGTGCCGGTCATGACGTCGTCGTCGCCGTGAGCGCCATGGGCGACACGACCGACGAGCTGCTCGACCTCGCGGCCGAGGTCGCCCCGATCCCCGCGCCGCGCGAACTCGACATGCTGCTCTCCAGCGGAGAGCGCATCTCGATGGCGCTGCTGGCCATGGCGATCCACTCCATGGGCTTCGACGCGCGCTCCTTCACCGGCCCTCAGGCCGGAATGCGCACCGACAGCCGACACGGTGCGGCGCGCATCGTCGAGGTGACCCCGACCCGTCTGCGCGAGGCGCTCGACGAGGGAGCCATCGTCATCGTCGCCGGATTCCAGGGACTCAACGACGACACGCAAGACATCACGACCCTGGGCCGCGGCGGTTCCGACACGACCGCCGTCGCGCTCGCCGCCGCGCTCGAGGCGGATGTCTGCGAGATCTACAGCGACGTCGACGGCATCTTCACGGCCGACCCGCGCGTCGTGCCTCTTGCACACAAGCTGGGCTCGATCGGCGCAGAAGAGATGCTCGAGCTCGCGGCCAACGGCGCGAAGGTCCTCTACATCCGCGCGGTCGAGTACGCACGCCGTCATGGCGTCCTCATTCACGCTCGTTCGACGTTCTCGTCGAACGAGGGCACCTACGTTCTGGGCGAGGGGCAGAAGTCCCCCCGCGAATCCGAGGGAGAAGACATGGAAGAGCCGATCGTCGCCGGAGTCGCGACCGACCTCAGCCAGGCCAAGGTCACGGTCACAGGCGTTCCGGATGTTCCGGGCAAGGCCGCCGAGATCTTCAAGATCGTGTCGAAGTCGGGCGCGAACGTCGACATGATCGTGCAGAACGTGTCGGCCGCCGGCACCGCACGCACCGACATCTCCTTCACCCTGCCGAAGTCGGATGCCGCCGCTGCGCTGCGCGCACTGTCCGCCGAGCAGGAGGAGGTCGGCTTCGAGGGACTGCTGCACGACGACCAGATCGGCAAGCTGTCGGTCGTCGGTGCGGGCATGCGCACCCACTCGGGTGTCTCTGCGACCCTCTTCGAGGCGCTGAGCTCGACCGGCATCAACATCGAGATGATCTCCACGTCTGAGATCCGCATCTCGGTCGTGCTGCGCGGTGACGATCTCGCTCACGCCGCACGCGTCGTGCACACCGCCTACGGTCTCGACGGCGACGTCGAGGCGATCGTCGCCGCCGGCACCGGCCGCTGATCCGCCGGGGAGAGGCGCCTTCGACGCGAAGCATCCCGCCCCTCTCGTGAGCCGCTAGACTCACGGAAACCCTGACATCGGCGACAGGCGCGGCATCCGCACCCGGCCGCCGTGCCTTGCGCCTCGCACGTCTCCCGCTTCCGCGGGAGTTTGAAGCCAAGGAACCCCAATGACCCGCATCTCTGACTCTGGACTCTCCGTCGCCATCGTCGGCGCCACCGGCCAGGTTGGCACCGTCATGCGCCAGATTCTCGCAGAGCGGTCCTTCCCGATTCGCGAGCTGCGCCTGTTCGCCTCCGCGCGCTCTGCCGGTTCCGAGATCGACTACGCCGGTGTCTCCGTCATCGTCGAGGACGTCGAGACCGCGGATGCCTCGGGCATCGACATCGCGCTGTTCTCGGCCGGTGCGACGGCCAGCCGTGCCTACGCCGAGCGCTTCGCCGCCGCAGGCGCGGTCGTGGTCGACAACTCCAGCGCATGGCGCATGCACCCCGAGGTTCCGCTCGTCGTCAGCGAGGTCAACCCCGAGGCGATCGACGACGCCCCCAAGGGCATCATCGCCAACCCGAACTGCACCACCATGGCGGCGATGCCCGTCATCAAGGCGCTCCACGCCGAGGCCGGCGTCGAGCGCCTCATCGTCAGCACCTACCAGGCCGTGAGCGGTTCGGGCATCTCCGGCGCAGAAGAGCTTCTCGGCCAGGTGCAGGCGGTACTGGAGCAGGGCGACACTCTGCGACTCGTGCACGACGGTGAATCGGTCGAGTTCCCCGCGCCGAACAACTACGTCGCTCCCATCGCCTTCGATGTGATCCCGCAGGCGGGCTCGGTCGTCGACGACGGCGAGAACGAGACCGACGAAGAGAAGAAGCTCCGCAACGAGAGCCGCAAGATCCTGGGCCTGCCCGACCTTCGTGTCGCAGGCACCTGCGTGCGCGTTCCTGTCTTCACGGGCCACTCGCTCTCCATCCACGCGGAGTTCGCGAACGACATCACCCCCGACCGTGCGCGCGAGGTCCTCGCGGCCGCGCCGGGAGTCGAGCTGCGTGAGGTCCCGACCCCGCTGCACGCCGCAGGCAAGAACCCCAGCTTCGTCGGGCGCATCCGCCAGGATCAGTCGGCGCCCGAGAACAAGGGCCTCGTCCTGTTCATCAGCAACGACAACCTCCGCAAGGGTGCAGCGCTCAACGCCGTCCAGGTGGCCGAGCTCGTCGCCGAGCGCATCGCCGTCGCATCCTGAATTGAGGGGCCTGGGGTGGTGGTCTGCGGCCACCGGGAGGCGAACTAGACTGTTCAGGTGACTGAAACCGTCGACGTCGTCCTCATCGGTGGTGGCATCATGAGCGCCACCCTGGGTACCCTTCTGCACGAACTCCAGCCCGACTGGAAGATCGTCGCCTTCGAGCGACTCTCCGATGTCGCGCAGGAGAGCTCGAACCCCTGGAACAACGCAGGCACGGGCCACGCGGCCCTCTGCGAGCTCAACTACATGCCCGACACCGGGGGCGACGACATCGACCCCGCGAAGGCCGTTGGCATCAACGAGCAGTTCCAGCTGAGCCGTCAGCTGTGGTCGACGCTGGTCGAGCGCGGTGTTCTCGACGAGCCTTCGACGTTCATCAACGCCACCCCGCACATGACCTTCGTGCAGGGCGAGAAAGACGTCGACTACCTGCGTCGCCGCTACGAGGTGCTCAAGAAGCAGCCCCTGTTCGCGGGCATCGAGTACAGCGAAGACTCCCGCGTGATCAACCAGTGGGCGCCGCTGCTCATGCAGAAGCGCCTCAAGGGCAAGAAGTTCGCCGCGACCCGCGTGCCCGCCGGCACCGATGTCGACTTCGGCGCGCTCACGCACCAGCTCTTCGACCACCTGCAGAAGAACGGCACGACGGTCTACAAGAACCGTGAAGTCCGCTCGCTGAAGCAGCAGAAGGACGGCACCTGGCGTCTGAAGTACCGCGACACGATCGGCAGCACGCCGGGCGAGATCAAGGCCCGTTTCGTGTTCGTCGGAGCGGGCGGCTGGGCGCTCAAGATGCTGCAGCGCTCGGGGATCCCCGAGATCAAGGGCTACGGCGTCTTCCCCATCGGCGGGCAGTTCCTGAAGACCACGAACCCGAAGATCGTCGCGCAGCACAAGGCGAAGGTCTACTCGCAGGCATCCGTCGGCGCACCGCCCATGTCGGTGCCGCACCTCGACGCGCGCGTCGTCGACGGCGAATCGTCGCTCCTGTTCGGCCCGTTCGCGACCTTCAGCCCCAAGTTCCTCAAGCAGGGTTCGCTGCTCGACATCGTCACCCAGGTGCGTCCGCACAACCTGTGGCCCATGCTGCGCGTGGCCTTCGCGAACCCGGATCTCATCACGTACCTCGTCGGCGAGCTGATGAAGAACCACCACAAGAAGGTCGACAGCCTGCGCACCTTCATGCCGACCGCGAAGGACGAGGACTGGACGCTCATCCAGGCCGGCCAGCGCGCGCAGGTCATGAAGAAGGACGCGAAGAAGGGCGGCGTCCTCCAGTTCGGCACCGAGGTCATCACCGCGAAGGACGGCACGATCGCCGGTCTTCTCGGCGCGTCCCCTGGAGCGTCGACGGCCGTGCCGATCATGCTCGACGTGCTTCAGCGCTGCTTCCCTGAGCAGTACAAGGGCTGGGAGTCGGCGATCGAGGAGCTCATCCCGACCTACGGCACGAAGCTGAACACCGATCCTGCGGCTGCGCAGGCGTCGATGGCGGCGACGGCAGGCGTTCTCGGGATCTCGGAGTAGCTCGGCGCCGTGGCGAAGCTCTACTTCCGCTACGGGGCGATGAACTCCGGCAAGTCCACGGCGCTCCTGCAGGCCGCGTACAACTACGAAGAACGCGGGCAGCGGGTGCTGCTGGCGAAGCCGGAGATCGACACCAAGGGTGCCGGTCAGATCGAGAGCCGGCTCGGGATGACGCGTGAGGTGGACTTCCTCATCGCGCCGGGCGCATCCGTGCAGGAGCTGTTCCAGCAGCAGCGCCTGTGCGCCCAGCAGGAGGAGGCGGATGCGCTGCTTCCCGGGAACCCCCGCGACATCGCCTGCCTGCTCGTCGACGAGGCGCAGTTCCTCTCCGCCGAGCAGATCGACGACCTGTTCCGCATCGCCGTCGTCGACGGCATCCCGGTCATGGCCTACGGCATCCGCAACGACTTCCTGACCCACGCCTTCCCGGGCTCCGCCCGGCTGCTGGCGATCGCGCACTCCCTGGAGGAGCTCAAGACGATCTGCCGCTGCGGACGCAAGGCGGTCTTCAACGGCCGCCGGATCGACGACCGCTTCGTCTTCGACGGTGATCAGGTCGCCATCGACGGCGGCGGAGACGAGCACATCGTCACCTACGAGTCACTCTGCGGCAACTGCTATCTCGCGGAGTCCGGCGGGCGCCTGGGCTGAGGCGGCGTCCACTCCGCGGTGCAAGTAGTGCGCCGATGGGCCTCAGACGGCCTCAGACGCGCGCAGAGCGAGCAGCAGCGCGTCGAGGTGGTCCGCGGTGTCTTGCCAGCCTTCGACGGCCACAGAGGGCACTCCCATGGCTTTGACGGGGTAATCGTTGCCGCCTTCGTCGAGTCGGTCACCGTAGAAGAGCATGTCGGCGAGGGGGATGCCTGTGCGGGCGACGAGCTCAGCCATGCCGTAGGCCTTGTCGATACCCGCGCGGGTGATGTCGATCGACGTGGAGCCGCCGGCGCGCACCTCGAGGTCGGGCACACGGGGTGCGACGGCGTCGCGCAGCGCGATGCGCTTCGACCCATCCGGGTCCCAGGCCTTCTTCGCGTCGTGGGGCGCACGTTGCCCGAGAGCCGAGAATGTGATCTGCGAGCCGCGGTCTTCGAGGATCGGGCCCCAAGTCTCGGTCTCCCAGATGTCGAGGCGCTGCGCTTCCTCTTCCAGCGCGGTGAGGGCCGCTGTCTTTTGCGCCGCGGAGAGGTCATGGGCGTAGACGAGTGCGAACTCCACACCGTCGTGGTGCAGGTACCGGGTGCCGCAGGTGGGCATGAGGTGGATGCGCGCCAAGAGCGTCGCATCCGCGTCGCCGAGCCGGGAGATCACCTGACTGCGAAACTGCTCCTCGTTGCCGCCGGAGATGATCGCGACCTCGACGGTCTCAGCGAGTGCGAGCAGCTGTCGTGCGATGCGGTCGTCGATCGGGCTCTTCGAGGGGGCGAGGGTGTCGTCGAGGTCGAAGGCGACCAGGCGCGGCGTCGTCATGATCCTCCAGCGTAGTGCGCGGCGATGCGGGGCGACCGTCCGGAGGTCGCCCGGATATGGAGAGAGGGACCGCACCGAAGTGGGTCCCTCTCTGTTGTCGGGATGACAGGATTTGAACCTGCGACCTCTTCGTCCCGAACGAAGCGCGCTACCAAGCTGCGCCACATCCCGCGACAACCGTTCAAGTCTATAGCGAAAGTCGCACAGCACCCAATCGGCGTGTCACCCGCGCGCGGTGAGGGTCAGCAGTGTCGCCTCCGGGCGGCAGGCGAACCGCACGGGGGCGTAGATCGAGTGGCCGCAGCCCGCGCTGACGTTGAGCGGAACGCGGATGCCGTGGTGTTCCCAGGTGCTCAGGCCCTTCGCCTGCTTCAACGGGATGTCGCAGTTCGCGACGATCGCCCCGAAGCCGGGCAGGCACACCTGGCCGCCGTGCGTGTGTCCTGCGAAGATCGCGTCGGCACCGAGGTTCACGAATTCGTTCAGCACGCGCTGGTAGGGCGCGTGGCTGACGCCCAGCACGACCGTCTCGTCGGTATGCGCGCCGAGTGCGGCGATGCGGTCGGGGAGGACCCCCAACTCGTCCCAGCCACGGTGCGGATCGCTCACACCGAAGAGGTCCACGCGCAGGCCGCCGAGCGTGACACTGGTGGCGTCGTTGTTGAGGTCGTGCCAACCTAGGCCGTCGGTGAAGAACTGGTCCATCGCAGACGAGTCCAGCGGCTCGGCGCTGCGGTGCTTCTTCGACGGGCCACGGAAGTAGTTCAGCGGGTTGCGAGGACTCGGCGCATGCAGATCGTTGGATCCGTGCACGAAGACGCCGGGGATGCCGGCGAACGGCGCGAACGCCCTGCGGATGCCCGCGAGCCCTTCGACATGACCGATGTTGTCACCTGTGTTGATGATCAGGTCGGGCCGCAGTGCGGCGAGAGAGGAGAGCCACTGCTGCTTGCGGTGCTGCCAGGGGGCCATGTGCACATCGGAGATGTGCAGGATTCGCAGTGGTGCGCTGCCGCGGGGAAGGGCCGCCGCCGTCACCTCGCGCACAGTGAAAAGGTAGCGTTCGATGCCGATGCCCCAGATCGCGGCCGCCGCGCCAGCGGCCCCCACCGCGCCGAGCGCGATGAGGGCCGGGTGGGCAGCTCTGTTCGTGGTCAACAGGTCTGCTTCTTGTAGTTGAGCACGATGGGCGTGCTCTTCGCCGTCATCGTTCCAGCGGGCGGGTTCGAGCTTGTCACCGAGCCGTCCGGACCTCCGCTGCCGGGGCTGCAGGTGCCGAGGGACACGCTGCTGAATCCCGCCGCCTGGAGCTTCGCGACCGCGTCTGCGGGCTTCTCACCCGCGACATTCGGAACCGTCGCACCCTTGCCGCTGCTGGGCGAGATGTAGACCGTCGAGCCGCCGTAGACCTGGCCGGGGCCAGGAGACTGCAGTGCGATGACGCCGGCAGCGATGTCGCTGGCGTAGGGGTCGGTGACCTCCACTTCGAAGCCGGCATCTTCCAGCCGCTTGACCGCGTCGGCCTGTGACATTCCGACGACGTCGGGCAGGTCGACCATCGGGCGCACGAGAAGCTTCTGCGCCGGGCCGGGGAAGGCGTCGCCACCGTAGATGTCGTTCGCGGCGCGCTGCATCGCGGGGGTGAGCTCATGGCGCAGGTTCAGCAGGTTGTTGCCGTAGGAATAGAAGTCCCAGAGGTCGAGGAAGCCGTTCGCCTGACCGACCCATACCGCCGTCGTGGCATAGGTGCTCGACGTGATCATCATCGTCTGCTCGTCGTTGTGCGTACCCGTCTTACCGATGAGCGGGACACCATCGCCGGTGCGTGATGCGGTGCCAGTGCCGTCGCCGCTCATGACGCCTTCGAGGGCATAGGCCGCGGTCGCGGCGACCTCGGGGGAGATCGTCTGGGTGCACGAGGGCGGGGGAACAGGGATGTCGGTGCCGTCCGGTCCAATCACGCGGTCGATCGCGCGCGGCGTGCAGGTGATGCCCTTGTTCGCCACCGTGGCGTATGCCGAGGCCATCTCGAGAGGCGCGATCGCCTTGTCGCCGAGCACGTTGAACGGCACGTTCTCATCGGTGACCTTGCCCATGTTGCCGAGGTGCACGCCCATGCGGTCGGCGACGCGGTTGATGTCGCAGAGGTTCAGCTTCTCCGCCATCGCGAAGTAGCCACTGTTGAGCGATCCGGCCGTGAACTGCATCGGGGTGCCGTTGTAGCCGCCGACACGACCGGCGTTGGCGACATCGGACGTGAACGGAACGGGGCTGCCATCACAGCTCATTTTCGTGAAGCGGCGGTTCTTGCCGTCGAGGCGCTCGTTGAGCGACTTGCCCTTCTCGAGCCAGTCCAGCAGCGTGAAGAGCTTGTACGTCGATCCGACAGGGAAGCCGATCGAGCCACCGTGGTCATAGTCAGCGGCGTAAACGAGCGAGGAGTAACCGGGAGTGGTCGCCAGGGCTTCCTCTTCGCTGAAGACGGTGTTCTGCACCATGCCGAGGATGCGACCGGTGCTCGCTTCGATCGTGACACCCGCGGCGCCGAAGTCCATGCCCTCGATCGAGGCCGCGAACGAGTTGTCCATGACGTCGATACCGGCCTGCTGGATCGACGGGCTCAACGAGGTGTAGATGTCGAGGCCGCCACGCAGCAGGTTGTCTCGACGCTCTTCCTCGGTTGCGCCGAAGGCCGGGTCGTTCTCGAGGGTCGTCTTGACGTACTGGCAGAAGTACGCGTTGCGTCCGGCATCGCCGCAGCCCGAGGGCGGGGAGGAGAGCACGGGAGTGATCGGCTCGGCGTACGAGGCGTCGTACTGCTCCTGGCTGATCTTCCCGTCGATCAGCAGGCGCTCGAGCACGTAGTTACGACGGGTCAGCGTCTCGGCGTAGCCGTCGTCGGCGGAGTTGTACCAGCTGTCGGTCTCGCTGTCGTACATCGAGCCGGTCGGCTGATCGATGCGGTACGAGTTCGGGTTCTGCACCATGCCCGCGAGGATCGCCGCCTGGCTGATCGAGAGGTTCGCGGCGCTCACACTGAAGTAGCGCTGGGCAGCGGCCTCGATGCCGTAGGTCGTGCCGCCGAAGTTGGCAAGGTTCAGGTAGCCGAGAAGGATGTCGTTCTTCGAGTACTCTTTCTCGATCTGCAGCGCGAAACGCATCTCCTGCAGCTTGCGCTGGATGCCCTTGGGGCCGACCGAGGCAGAGGCCTCCAGCCAGCACTGCTCCAGCTTCTCGGTGCGCTCCTCGTCCTGCAGGCTGACGCCACGCTCACACTCCTGCAGCAGCACGTTCTTCACATACTGCTGACTGATGGAGGAGCCACCGCGCGTCGATGTACCGCGAAGGTTGTCGATGAGGGCTTTGGTCGTGCCGAGCAGATCGACGCCACCGTGCTTGTAGAAGTTCTTGTCTTCACTCGACAGGATCGCGTCATACATCACCTGGGCGACGCCGTCATAGGTGACCGGCACGCGGTTCTGGTCGTAGAAACGCGCCAGCTGCACGGGGACACCGTCGGCGGTGTAGTAGTAGATCGTCGTCGGCTCCATGGGCCGGTCGACCTCGAGGTTCGAGGGAAGCGCTTCGAACAGCCCGATCGCATTCGAAGCGGTCGCGCCGGTGACAGCGATTGCAGGGGTCACCGTGGCTGTGACGAGCACGCCGGCGACGACGCTCAGGCCGACGAGTCCGGCGAGGCCGCCGAGCACACCTTTAGCCGTGCGGGTGGAATGAGGCATACGCTAGATCGTAGGGGAGTTCCCTGAAAAGCGCCTTTGACGACTGCGAGTTGTGCGGTCATCCGGCCTGAGCACATCGGAGAACCATGACGACGTGGGAGTACTTCACCACACCGCTGCTGATTCACAACACCACCGCGATCCTCAACAACTGGGGCAAGCAGGGGTGGGAGCTGGTACAGGTCATCACCGGTCCTGAGGGTGGGCTCGTGGCCTACTTCAAGCGGCCGGTGTCGCAGGATGCCACCGCCAACCCGGGCCTCGCCGCTGCGGCAGACGCCGCGCGTCAGTTCGAAGGCGGTGCCGCATGAGCATCTCCGCACGTCTTGCCGAGCTCGGGATCGAGCTCCCTGCCGTCGCGGCACCGGTCGCCGCATATGTGGCTGCGCGTGTCCACGGCGATCTCGTCTACACCTCCGGGCAGCTGCCCTTCACGGATGGTGCGCTGCCTGCCACGGGCAAGGTCGGAGACGCGGTCTCGGCGGACGATGCCAAGGTTTACGCACGCACCTGCGCGCTGAACGCGATCGCGGCTGCCGCATCCGTCGCCGGTGGCGTCGACAAACTCGGTGGCGTGCTGCGGGTCGGCGGCTTCGTCGCATCCGTTCCCTCTTTCACCGGCCAGCCGGGCGTCATCAACGGCGCCAGCGAGGTGCTCGCTGAGATCTTCGGCGATGCGGGACGCCACGCCCGCGCCGCAGTCGGGGTGCCCGTGCTGCCGCTCGACAGCCCGGTCGAGGTCGAGGTGACGTTCACGCTCGCCTGAGCCTCGTACACACGAAGACGCCGCCCCGGTCACCCGGGGCGGCGTCTTCGTGTCTGGGGCCTACTTGACCTGTGCCGAGATGATGCTCATGACGGCCGTGTCGGCGAGTGTCGTCGTGTCGCCGACCTCGCGACCCTCTGCGACATCGCGCAGCAGGCGGCGCATGATCTTGCCCGAGCGGGTCTTGGGCAGCTCGCCCACGATGTACACGTCGCGCGGACGTGCGATCGGGCCGATCTGCTCGCCCACCCAGAGGCGCAGCTGCTGCGCGAGTCCCTCGGGGGTGTGCTCGGCGAGGTAGCTCTCCTTGAGGATGACGAACGCCACGACCGCCTGGCCGGTGGTCTCATCCGATGCGCCGACGACCGCTGCTTCTGCCGTGGCCTCGTGCGCCACGAGCGAGGACTCGATCTCGGCCGTCGACAGTCGGTGGCCCGAGACGTTCATGACGTCGTCGACGCGGCCGAGGAGCCAGAGGTCGCCGTCTTCGTCATGGCGTGCGCCGTCGCCGGCGAAGTAGTAGCCCTGCGCTTCGAACTTCTCCCAGTAGGTCTCCTTGAAGCGCTCGGGGTCGCCCCAGATGCCGCGCAGCATGCTCGGCCACGGCTCCGTGACGACGAGCAGGCCGCCGCTCTCGTCGCGGATCGGGGTGCCGGATTCGTCCACGACGTCGATCGAGATACCGGGGAGGGCAACCTGCGCGGAGCCTGGCTTCGTGCTGGTGACGCCCGGGAGTGGCGACACCATGATCGCGCCGGTCTCGGTCTGCCACCACGTGTCGACGATCGGCGTCTTGTCGCCTCCGATGACCTCGCGGTACCACATCCATGCCTCGGGGTTGATGGGCTCGCCCACCGAGCCGAGCAGACGCAGGGAGGAGAGGTCGAACTGCTGCGGAACGCTGCGCCCGATCTTCATGAAAGAGCGGATCGCGGTCGGAGCGGTGTAGAAGATGGTGACGCCGTAGCGCTCGATGAGCTCCCACCAGCGGCCGGGGTGCGGGGAGTCCGGGGTGCCCTCGAACAGCACCTGCGTGGCGCCGTTTGCGAGGGGGCCGTACGTGACGTACGAGTGTCCGGTGATCCAGCCGATGTCGGCCGTGCACCAGAAGACGTCGGTCTCGGGCTTCAGGTCGAACACGTTCTTGTGCGTGTACGCGGCCTGAGTGAGGTATCCGCCGGACGTGTGGAGGATGCCCTTCGGCTTTCCGGTCGTGCCCGAGGTGTAGAGGATGAAGAGGGGATTCTCCGCGGGGAAGGCCTCAGCGGTGTGCTCTGCGGATGCGGCCGGAACCACGTCGTGCCACCACACGTCGCGCCCTTCTGCCCATTCGACCTCGTTCTCCGTGCGGCGCACGACAAGCACGTGCTCGACGGTCTTCTGCTCGCCATCGCCCCGGTCGGCCAGCGCCTGGTCGACGGCGGGCTTGAGCGGCGACACGCGACCCTTGCGGAAGCCCCCGTCGGCCGTGATGACGACCTTGGCGCCGGCGTCGTCGATGCGCGAGCGCAGGCTGTCGGCGCTGAAGCCGCCGAAGACGACCGAGTGGATCGCGCCGATGCGTGCCACGGCGAGCATGGAGGCGACGGCCTCGGGGATCATCGGCAGGTAGATCGCGACGCGGTCGCCCTGGCCGACGCCCATCTCGGTGAGGACGTTCGCGACGCGCTTGACCTCGTCGGTGAGCTCCGCGTAGGTGATGCGGCGCTGATCGCCCGGCTCGCCCTCGAAGAAGAGCGCGACGCGGTCACCGTTGCCGGCTTCGACGTGACGGTCGAGGCAGTTGTACGCGACGTTGATCTCGCCGTCGTCGAACCACTTCGCGAAGGGGGGCGTCGACCAGTCGAGCACCTGCGTGAAGGGCGTGTGCCAGTGCAGCAGCTCGCGGGACTGATCGGCCCAGAAGCCTTCGCGGTCAGCCGCTGCGTGCTCGTAGAGAGCGGGCTGTGCGACGGCCTGTGCAGCGAACTCAGCGGACGGGGGGAAGTGACGGGATTCGTCCAGCAGGTGATCGATCTGGCTGCTCATACGAGGACGCGCTCCTTTGCGACGGGTATTTCGGGTCACCACAAGACGGCGACATCGAGAATCTAGTGGTGGGGCCGACGCGCGCATACTGTCGAAAGTTGGTAGTCCGATGCTGAGTTGCGTCCGCAGTTCGGATGCGTACACTCTCGGTCAGCCGATTTCTTCACAGACGGCATGACGCCGCGGTCCCTCCCTTCCGCGGCGTGAGGGCGGCATCCCATTCCCCCCGTGGGGTGCCGCCCGTTCTTCTCCCCGCGTGTCGAGTTGTGCACAGGCGTGACCTGAGCGGTGTTGTCCACTGAGCGCGTATCGCGGCGTGAGGCGCAGTCGCAACCTTTCTAGCGTCGAGGCATGCCTGAGCCCTTCGTCATCACGCCGCGCACTTCTCCCGCGCCACGGCCTGTCGGCGCGCCCGACGCGACCACGGCGGAGATGGCCGGTGAGTCGTTCGTGGCGACGGGTGCCGGCCAGCATCGAGAGCGGTCGGATGCGGCGCTGCCGCAGCATCCGCTGTTCATCCGACACCCCCTTCTGGCGGACGCCTGGAGCGATGAGCAGGTGACCGATCTCTTTGTCAACGGCGGCACCGGAATGTTCGTCGACCGCGGCGCTGGTCCCGAGCGCGTCGAGCGCTGGTCGGCGGCCGAACGCGAGGTGCGCGAGATCGCCGTGGAGCTCGTCGGTCTCGGCGGACGGCACCTCGACGATCAGGCGCCCTGCGTCGATGTGCGGTTGGGAGCAGGCGTCCGTGTGCATGCGGTTCTCGCGCCGGTCGCGACCTCCGGCACAGCGGTGTCGGTGCGCATCCCACGCGTGCGGGCGGGCGACCTGGAGGGGCTTCAGGCCCGGGGGCTCTGCGACGACCGACAGCGGTCATGGATCGCGCGCATGGTCGCAGCTCGGCGGAACATCCTGATCACGGGAGGAACCGGCAGCGGCAAGACGACCCTGTTGTCGGCGCTGCTGACCGCGGTGCCCCCGGCGGAGCGGATCGTGACGATCGAGGATGTCGCCGAACTGCATCCGCTGCATCCGCACCACGTGTCGCTGGAGGCGCGCCAGCCCAATCTCGAAGGAGCCGGAGGGATCTCGGTCGCGCGCCTGGTGCGCGAGTCGCTGCGGATGCGTCCCGATCGCCTCGTCGTGGGGGAGTGTCGCGGAGAAGAGGTTCGTGATCTGCTGACCGCGCTGAACACCGGTCACGATGGTGGCGCAGGCACCCTGCATGCCAGCAGCCTCGCCGACGTCCCCGCTCGTCTGGAGGCGTTGGGTGCGCTCGCGGGAATGGATGCGCCCGCACTCGCACGGCAGTGTGTCAGCGCGTTCGACGTCGTGCTGCATCTGGCGCGAGATCGCGACGGCGTGCGCCGGCTGCAGGACGTGGGGCGGTTGCGGCTCGCGGACGACCGGCTCGCAATCGAATCCGTGCGCCCCTGGGATGAGCCGGGGCTGGACGGAGCTGGCACATGGTGAGCCTGCTCCGGCGAACGCCCCCGCCCGCCTCCGCGCGCCCGGAGCTCGTGCGAACGCTGGCCGTGCTCTTGCAGGCGGGTGCCCGGCCGGTCGTCGCGTGGCGACATGTGGCCGAGGGCGGCGATGCCGATGCGCAGGCGGTCGTCGCCGCGAGTGAGACCGGGCAGGCACTGCCGGATGCGATTCGTGCGCGGGGCGTGGGGTGGGCTGAGGTCTCGGCCGCCTGGGGGATCGCGGCGACGGTCGGTGCTCCGCTCGGAGACGTGCTGCGCGGCATCGCCGACGCGCTGCAGGATGCGGAGGCGACGTCGGATGATGTGCGCATCGCGCTCGCGGAACCGGCGAGCACCGCCCGTCTGATGCTCTGGCTGCCGCTCGTCGGGGTGCTCCTCGGTATCGCGCTCGGCTTCGACACGCTGGCTGTGCTCACGACCTCGCCGCTCGGCATCGCCTGTCTCGTCGCAGGAGTGCTGCTGACGGCGCTCGCGCGCATCTGGACATCCGCCCTCGTTCGTCGTGCGCAGCCGGCCCCCGGCATCCCGGGGATGGACGCCGAACTGCTCGCCGTGGCGCTCACAGGAGGCGCGTCGATCGCCCGGGCGCGCCAGCTCGTCGCGGACGAGCAGCTCGGCGACGCCGTTGACGGGGGCGGGTGCGAGCGAGTCCTGCGGCTGTCGCAGGTGGCCGGCGTTCCTGCCGTCGAACTTCTCCGGGCGCATGCTGCCGAGAGTCGTCGCTCCGCGCGCGTACACGGCAGAGTCGCCGCCGCGCGGCTCGGCTCGCGACTTCTCCTTCCTCTCGGCGCGTGCACGCTGCCCGCCTTCCTCCTGCTGGGTGTCGCACCGCTCATCCTGAGCGTCTTCCTGTCGACGCCACTCCCACTGGGGCCCTGACCGGGACCCTCCCACAAAGAAAAGGAACCACCATGCTCATCTCTCGACTCACCCGCACCTCCCGCTCCGCCGCGCTTCCGCCGCTGACCCGCGGCCGCGCCGTCGACCTCTTCGCCGACGACACGGGCGCGGCGACGGCCGAGTACGCCGTGGCCACGATGGCGGCGGTCGCGTTCGCGGGCCTTCTGGTCGTCATCATGAGGTCGGATGAGGTCCGCGGCATCCTCACCGATCTCGTCCGCCGCGCACTCACGGTCTCGTGACGTGAGGGGTCGAGGTCTCTCCCGGCGCCTGCGAGACGATCGGGGCGCCGCGACCGCGGAACTTGCCGTCGCGCTTCCCGTGGTCGTGCTCACGCTGCTGCTCGGCGGCGGTGCACTCGCCGCGGGAACACGGCAGGTCGCGATGCAGGATGCGGTTGCTGATGCGGCGCGTCTGCTGGCCCGCGGCGAAGGAGATGCGGCGGCCTCCCGCACCGTGCATCGCGCGGTCGCGGGGGCGCAGACGAGCGTCGGACGGCACGACGGTCTCATCTGCGTCTCCGCGGAGGCGGTCGTGCCGATCGCCGGAGCCCTCACGCTGCCGATCCGCACCTCCAGCTGCGCACTCGACGGGGGACTGTAGCGCTGTGGCGAGCGTGACCCTCACCGTCGGAGCGGCGGCCACAGCGGCAACCCTCGCGATCGCCGCCGCTCTGATCGGAGGTGCCGCCACGGCATCCCAGCGTCTGGCGAGCGGGGCGGACGCCGCCGCACTCGCGGCCGCCGACGTCGCATCTGGCGCCGTGGCCTCTGCGGGCAGCCCCTGCGAGGTTGCGGCCGCGGTAGCCGCTGCATCCGGAACGCGCCTCGATGACTGTCGCTTTGACGGCTTCGTGGCGATCGTGCAGGTCTCCGCGGCGTACGCTGGAATCACTGCCGTCGCCCGATCCCGAGCTGGACCACCCGAGGTCGCCGCGGACGACGGATAACCTCCGCATGGGAATCCCTCCCGAATGTGGTGTGTATGGTGTGCTTCGAAGAAAGGACGCACCCGTGGCGCAAGGCAAGAAGCTGGTCATCGTCGAGTCCCCGACCAAGATGAAGTCGATTCAGGGGTACCTCGGCGACGGCTATGAGGTGCTCAGCTCGGTCGGTCACATCCGTGACCTCGCCGACAAGAAAGACATCCCGGCCGCCGACAAAGCCGCCTACGGCAAGTACTCGATCGACGTCGAGAACGACTTCGACCCGTACTACGTGGTCAGCGACCGCAAGACCAAGACGGTCGCAGAGCTCAAGCGCGCGCTGAAGACGGCCGACGAGGTCCTGCTCGCCACCGATGAAGACCGCGAGGGCGAAGCCATCGCGTGGCATCTTCTCGAGACGCTCAAGCCGAAGGTCCCGGTCAAGCGCATGGTGTTCCACGAGATCACCAAGGACGCCATCCAGGCGGCCGTCGGCAACACTCGCGAACTCGACGTCGCTCTCGTCGACGCCCAGGAGACCCGGCGCATCCTCGACCGCCTCTACGGGTGGGATGTCTCGCCTGTGCTCTGGTACAAGGTCAAGAGCGGCCTGTCCGCAGGGCGCGTGCAGTCCGCTGCGACGCGCATGATCGTCGAGCGCGAGCGCGAGCGCATGGCGTTCGTCTCCGCGGAGTACTGGGACGTCGAAGCCGCCGCATCCAGCACCGGATTCACCGTCCGCCTGGTGCGCGTGGACGGCGGCCAGCTCGCCCGCGGCACCGACTTCGACGACACCGGAAAGCTCAAGAAGGCCGTCGTCATCCTGGACGAGCGCGCGGCCACGGCGCTCGCCGAGGCGGTCGACGCCGCCGGCACAGGAGAGGTCACCAAGGTCGAGGCGAAACCGGGCAAGCGCAGCCCGTACGCCCCCTTCACGACCTCCACGATGCAGCAGGAGGCCGGACGCAAGCTCTCCATGAGCGCGAAACAGGCGATGAGCGTCGCCCAGCGTCTGTACGAAAAGGGTTACATCACCTATATGCGTACGGACTCGATCTCGCTGAGCACCCAGGCTGTGCAGGCGGCACGCTCACAGGCCGTCGCGCTCTACGGCGACCAGGCGGTGCCGCTCAACCCGCGCGTCTACAAGTCCAAGTCGAAGAACGCGCAGGAGGCGCACGAGGCCATCCGTCCCTCGGGCGAGGAGTTCCGCACCCCGGCATCCGTCGCGAACGAGCTCGACCGTGAAGAGCAGCGCCTCTACGACCTGATCTGGAAGCGCACCGTCGCGAGCCAGATGTCCGACGCGAAGTACGAGACCACGACCGTCACGATCGCCGTCGACGCCGGCGGACAGAAGGCGGAGTTCACGGCGTCCGGCACGGTCTACACGTTCAAGGGCTTCCTCGAGGCCTACGAAGAAGGACGCGACGAGAAGCGCAGCGACGCGGATGCCGCCGAGAACCAGTCGCTTCCGGCTGTCGCCGTCGGCGACGCCCTCGCGATGAAGGACGCTGTCGCGAAGGGGCACAAGACCACCCCGAAGCCGCGCTTCACCGAAGCATCCCTCGTCAAGGCCCTCGAAGAGCACGGGATCGGACGCCCGTCGACCTTCGCCAGCATCATCGGCACCGTGATCGACCGCGGCTATGCAACCAAGCGCGGCCAGGCGCTCGTTCCGACCTGGCTGGCATTCAGCGTGGTGCGTCTCATGGAGGAGCACTTCGCCGAGCTGATCGACTACGACTTCACGGCATCTCTCGAAGATGACCTCGATGCGATCGCGCGCGGAGAGCAGAACCGCGTCGAATGGCTGCGCTCCTTCTACTACGGGTCCGAGGCGCAGGTGGGTCTGCGTCAGGTCGTCGACAACCTCGGCGAGATCGACGCGCGTGCACTGAACTCCACCCCGATCACCGACACGGCGACCCTCCGCTTCGGCAAATACGGTCCCTACCTGGAGGTTGTGGACCCGGCGAACCCTGAGGCGAAGCCGCGCATCGTCAACGTCCCTGAAGACCTCGCGCCGGACGAGCTCACCGCGGCCAAGGCGCAGGAGCTCATCGACGCGCCCGTCGCGGGAGACCGCGTCCTGGGCGAGAACCCCGCCAACGGCAAGATCATCGTCGTCAAGGACGGTCGCTTCGGCCCGTACGTGCAAGAGAACGAGCCCGAGGCTGAGGTCGTCGACGAGGCGACGGGCGAGGTGCTTCCGGCGGATGAGAAGCCCAAGAAGAAGAGCGCGAAGAAGGATGCGGCGCCCAAGCCGCGCACCGGATCCCTGTTCCGCTCCATGTCGGTCGACACGATCGACCTCGAGACCGCGCTTCGGCTGCTCGACCTGCCGCGGGTCGTCGGCACCGACCCCGAGAGCGGTGACGAGATCACCGCCCAGAACGGCCGCTTCGGACCGTATCTGAAGAAGGGCACCGACTCGCGTTCGCTGGAGAACGAGCAGCAGATCTTCGACATCACCCTCGAACAGGCTCTCGAGATCTACGCGCAGCCGAAGTACGGCGCCCGCAAGGCGTCGAGCGCGCTCGTCGAGTTCGAGGCCGACCCCGAGAGCGGCAAGCCGATCCGAATCCGCGACGGGCGTTTCGGCCCGTACGTGACCGACGGTGTCACGAACGTGACGATCCCGAAGGCCGAGAAGCCCGAAGACATCACCTTCGAGCGCGCTGTGCAGATGCTCGCCGACAAGCGGGCGAAGGGACCGGCTCCCAAGCGCGGCGCCAAGAAGGCACCGGCGAAGAAGGCTCCCGCCAAGAAGCCCGCCGCAAAGAAGGCTCCCGCGAAGAAGACGTCTGCGAAGACCGACGACGAGAAGGCTGCGGCGCGCTCGGCGGCGGCGAAGAAGGCCGCGGCGACACGTGCGGCGAACGCGGCGAAGAAGGCTGCCGAGGCGAGTTCGTGACATCCGGTCTCTGGATCACCCTCGAAGGCGGCGATGGTTCGGGCAAGACCACCCAGGCGGAGCTGCTCACGGAACGGCTGCGCGCTGACGGTCGGACGGTGGTGCGCACCCGCGAACCCGGTGGCTCGGAGGTCGGCCAGCTGATCCGCGACATCGTGCTGCACCACCGCGGCGACATCGCTCCCCGCGCGGAGGCGCTGCTGTATGCGGCGGACCGCGCACACCATGTCGCGACGGTGGTGCGCCCCGCGCTCGCCCGCGGCGAGGTCGTGCTGCAGGATCGCTATCTCGATTCGTCGGTCGCCTACCAGGGTGCTGGGCGCGTGCTGGACGCCACTGAGGTGCGCGAGCTGTCACTGTGGGCTGCCGAGGGGGCGCTGCCCGATCTGACCGTGCTTCTGGACCTGGATCCGACGACGGCGCGGGAACGCCTGGACTCGGCCGACAAACCATTCGATCGACTTGAGGCCGAGCGGGAGGAGTTCCACGCGCGCGTGCGGGGCGCGTACCTCGCGCTCGCGGCGGCGGAGCCCGGGCGTTTTCTCGTGGTGGATGCGGCGCAGCCGCCTGCGACGATCGCCGAGCGCATCCACGAGCGCGTCGCCACACTCGTGCAAACGCACGAACTGCGCTGAGACCCTCAGATCCCCTTGTCCGTTCGAGGTGATGTCCGGCACCCCGACTAGGCTGAAAGCATGCCAGACGCCGCGACCGCCCCGTTTCCGTGGACGGACGTCTGGGGGCAGGACGCCGCGGTCGAGATTCTCCGTGGCGCTGCATCCGACCCTGCATCGCTCTCGCACGCCTGGCTGATCACCGGTCCGCCCGGATCCGGCAGATCGACGCTCGCCTATGCGTTCGCGGCAGCGCTGATCGCTCGCGATCCCGGCGATGAGGCGACCATGCGCCAGGTGCTCGCCCGGACGCATCCGGATGTCACGGCGCTGCGCACCGACAAGGTGATCATCACGATCGCCGAGGCGCGCGCGCTTGTGGAACGCTCCTACTTCTCGCCGTCGGCGGGGCGCTATCGGGTGATCGTCGTGGAAGACGCCGACCGCATGGTCGAGCGCACATCGAACGTCCTGCTGAAGGCGCTGGAAGAGCCGCCGGAGCGCACGGTCTGGATTCTCTGCGCGCCGAGTGAGGCCGACCTGCTGCCGACGATCCGCTCACGCGTGCGGTCGCTGCGCCTGCGCGAGCCCGACGTCGATGACGTCGCACGTCTGATCGCGCATCGCACCGGCGTCGACGACGCCACCGCAGAGCAGGCGGCACGGCACGCGCAGCGGCACATCGGCATGGCTCAGCGTCTGGCGACCGATGAGGCGGCACGACGCCGCCGTGACACGACACTGCGCGCCGTTCTGCGCGTGCGCGGTGTGGGCGATGCGGTGACCGTGGCCGGCGAGATCGTCCAGGCGGCGACCGAAGACGCCAAAGCGCTGACCGTCGAACGCGATGCGGCCGAGCGCGCCGCGCTGCTGCGGGCGGTGGGGTTGGCCGAGGGGCAAGCGGTGCCGCAGGCGCTGCGCACGCAGTTCTCCGCGCTCGAAGACGACCAGAAGAAGCGGGCGACGCGCAGCCTCCGCGACGGCATCGACCGCGTCCTCACCGACCTGCAGTCCCTGTTCCGCGATGTCGTGATGCTGCAGTATGGGCGCGGAGACGAATTGATCAACCGAGAACTCACTGACGATCTGCGCGCGCTCGCCGCTGCGTGGGATGTGCCCCGTACGCTGAGAGTTCTTGACCACCTGGCCGAGACACGGGAGTCGTTGGAACGCAACGTCGCCCCGACCCTTGCCCTCGAGAGCTTGCTCGTCACCGTGACGAGCGGGAGGACACCGTGAAGACTCGTATGCGTCGCGTGATCGCGGCCGTGGCCGGCGTGGCCGTGGCATCCCTCACCCTTTCCGGGTGCCTGTACGCGATGATCCCGGAGAGCGGCGGGCCGCTTCCGGAGCGCACGACCGAACCCGACACGTCCGGCGTCTCGCCCGAGCTTCTTCCGTTCTACTCGCAGACTCTTGAGTGGCAGCCCTGCGGGGCGGGCATGGAGTGCACCGACGTCGCCGCTCCGCTCGACTGGGAGAATCCGACAGTCGGAGAGATCTCGCTCTCCGTCGTCCGGTCTCAGGCGACCAACACTCCTCTCGGCTCGCTCCTCACCAACCCCGGCGGCCCTGGTGCGAGTGGTGTCGAGCTGATCCGCGACAGCCTGAGCTTCGCCGTCGGCACCGCCCTCATCGAGAACTACGACGTCATCGGCTTCGACCCGCGCGGTGTCGGAGAGTCGACCGCCGTGACCTGCTTCGACGCAGCCGCGATGGACGAATTCCTCTACAGCCTGCCCAGTGCTCCTCGCGGAACGCCCGAGTGGGAGGCCGAGGGCGAGGCACAGGCGGCCGAGTTCGCCGCGGCCTGCGAGGCGAACAGCGGCGGAATCCTCCCGTACATCACGACCGTCAACTCGGCGCGTGACATGGATCTGCTGCGCGGAGTGCTCGGCGACAAGAAGCTCCACTACCTCGGATACTCGTACGGCACGTTCCTCGGCGCGACCTACGCCGAGCTGTATCCGGATCGTGTCGGACACCTTGTGCTCGACGGCGCCATCGACCCGTCGATCCCGGGGCGCGACGTCGGCACGACGCAGGCGCTCGGGTTCGAGTCTGCGCTTCGGGCCTACATGCAGGACTGCCTCGACACCCGCGGCTGCCCGTTCAACGGCACGGTCGACGAGGCGATGGCAGACCTCGGTGCGCTACTCGCGAGCGTCGACGCGGTGCCGCTGAAGAACGGAGACGGCCGGATGCTCGGCGCGGACTCGCTCATGACAGGGATCATCGCCGCGCTCTACGCGCAGGACAGCTGGCCCTACCTGACCGATGCGCTCGCCGGAGCACTGCAGGGCGATCCGTCGACGGCATTCTTCCTCGCAGACTTCTACAACGGACGCGAGGGCGGACGCTACCTCGACAACTCGACGGAGGCGTTCACGGCATACAACTGCATGGACTACCCGCTCGAAGTCGACGAGGCCGCCGACGAGGCCGCGCGGGCCAAGGTGCGAGAGGGCGCGCCCACGATCGCCCCCTACTGGGATGGCGTCGACGTGTGCGCATCCTGGCCGTACCCGGCGACGGGCACCCGTTCCGCCCTCACGGCGGAGGGCTCCGGCCCGATCCTCGTGATCGGCACGACCAACGACCCTGCGACGCCCTACGAGTGGTCGGTCGCGATGGCGGAGCAGCTCGACGGCGGTGTCCTCATCACCCGTGTGGGTGAAGGCCACACCGGCTACAACAAGGGCAACATGTGCGTGGATGACGCGGTCGAAGCGTTCTTCCTCGATGACGTCGTGCCCGAGAACGGCCTCCGCTGCGAGTGAGTCGCGCTCGATTCGCGGTGGACGCCCAATCAATGTAATATCGTTTCTCGTGCCACTGATGTGACACAGGCCGCTTTAGCTCAGTCGGCAGAGCGTTTCACTCGTAATGAAAAGGTCGTCAGTTCGATTCTGACAAGCGGCTCCGCAAGCCCCGTGATGTGAGAACATCACGGGGCTTTCTCGTGTCCGAGAAGCGTAGGCTCGAAGCATGAGCAGAGCACTCCTGATCATCGATGTGCAGAACGATTTCACCGAGGGCGGGGCACTGGCCGTCGCCGGCGGCGACGCCGTGGCATCCGGAATTACCGCATTCCTCTCAGCCCACGCCACTGATTACACGCTCGTGCTGGCGTCGCGGGACTGGCACGACGCCGACAACGACAATGACGGGCACTTCGCGGCGGGGGAGCCGAACTACGTCGACTCCTGGCCGGTGCACTGCGTGGCCGAGACACCCGGAGCCGCCTACGATCCGCTGTTCGAGACGACGGCAGTGACGCACCATGTGCGCAAGGGGCAGGGGGCGAACGGGTACTCGCTGTTCGAGGGCACCACCGACGACGGCGAACAGCCCGGCGTGGTTCTGGCGCAGGCGGGAATCCTCGACGTGGACGTCGTCGGGATCGCCACCGACTACTGCGTGCGGGCGTCGTCGCTCGACGCGATCGCCCACGGCCTGCGGGTGCGCGTGCTCACGGATCTCATCGCAGGAGTGGACGCGGAGGCCAGCGACGCCGCTCTGGCGGAACTGGCGCACGCCGGAGCGGAGCTCGCCACTTCTGAGCGCAACGCATGACTCGCAGTGCCCTGTTGCTGCGCGCCGTGAACGTGAGCGGACGCAACCGCGTGCCGATGGCGGAGCTGCGTGCCCTGCTCGCGGAGCGGACCGAGCTGGAGGAGATCGCGACCTACATCGCGAGCGGCAACATCGTCTGCGCGACACCGCCGGACGTGACGGCGGTATGCGCGACAGTGCGTGCGCTGATCGCCGAGAGCTTCGGTGTCGACACCCCGGTCATCGCCCGTTCGCATCGCGAGATCGAGCGGATGCTGCAGCGCAACCCTTTCGTGCACTCCGACATCGCCGAGAAGCTGCTGCACGTCATGGTGCTCGAGCGGGCCCCGAAGCCGGGAGCGCTCGACCTCCTGCGGGAGCGCCTCGTCCCGGGCGAAGAAGTGGAACTCGTGGGCGATGATCTCTGGATTCACTACTCCGCGGACGGCGTGCATGCGACCAAGCTCACGACGTCCGTGCTCGACCGGGCGTTGGGCGTCTCCGGGACGGCACGAAATCTCCGGACAATGACGAAGCTCGCGGAACTCACCGCGTGACGCCGCGCCGCGGGCTCAGCGGATCGATGCGAGCGTACGACGCACAGCATCGACGGTGCGCTGCGCCTGGGGCGCATCCGTCCTCCAGTTGCTGACGGAGAAGCGCACGACCGTGCGTCCAGCCCACTGCGAGGTCATCGCGAGCACCTCACCGTCCTCCCACAGCGCCGCGCTCAGCCGCGCGGTGGCCTCGTCGCTCTCGAGGGCGACACACACCTGGGTGAAGACGATCTCGTTGAGCACCTCGACGCCGGGAAGCTCCGCGAGTCCTTCCGCGATCATGCCCGCGGATGCCGCGAGCCGGTCGATCAGAGCGATCACCCCCTCGCGGCCGAGTGCGCGCAGCACCGCCCAGGTCGGCACCCCGCGTGCGCGCCGAGAGAGCTCAGGAGCCTTCTCATGCGGGTCGGCGCCCACCATGGTCGCCTGCAGATAGCTCGCGTGCATGCCGAGCGCGCGGTGCATCGCGGCCGGGTCGCGCACGATCGCGATCCCGCAGTCATAGGGGACGTTGAGGGTCTTGTGCGCGTCGGTTGACCAGGAGTCCGCGCCCTCGAAGCCTGCCGTGAGGTGTCGAAGCGATGGCGACGCGGCCGCCCAGAGCCCGAAGGCGCCGTCGATGTGCACCCAGGCGGATGCAGCGTGCGCGACGGCGATCGCCGCCGCGAAGTCGTCATAGGCGCCGGAGTGGATGTTGCCAGCCTGAAGGGCGACGATCGCGGGCCCTTCACCGGCATCGAGCACATGGCGGAGGGCATTCACGTCGATGCGGCCCTGACCGTCGGCGGGAACGACCAGCGGACGCCCGAGACCCAGATAGCGGGCGGCGAGGTCCATCGTCGCGTGCCGCTCCTCCCCGGCGATGTAGCGGACGCGAGGTGCGCCGGAGAGTCCGTCGACCTCGACGTCCCACCCCACCGCGGCCAGCACCTCGTTGCGGGCGGCGGCAAGGCAGGAGAACTGGGCCATCGTCGCGCCTGTCGTGAAACCGACCTCGCACTCGGCCGGAAGGCCGAGCAGATCGAGGAGCCATTCCCCGGCGAGCTCCTCTGCGGCCGCCGCTCCGGGGGTGATCGCACGCAGCCCTGCATTCTGATCCCAGGCGGACACCAGCCAGTCTGCTGCCAGCGCCACCGGCTGCGTGCCTCCGATCACCCATCCGTAGAAGCGCGGTGAGCCGATTGCGATGAGCCCCGGCTCGACATTCTCGACGAGATGCTCCAGCACAGCAGCATCCGCTGTGCCCTGCACCGGCAGCTCGCGTCCCAGTCGGTTCTTGATGTCATCGGGGGAGGCGTGCGGCGGAATCGGTCGTTCGTCGACCCCGGCGAGCCACGCGAGAGCGTGTCGGTGTGCGAGCGCGAGTGCGCGTTCGTAGATGTCGGCGTTCGGCTCTTCCCTGACCATGGCACACCTGATTCCGTGCGCGACGCGCACATCTCAGATTGTCCGCTTCGTGAGCGGTGAGGTCAACGCCCGGTGCAAGGCGGACAGCTCAGCGTGAGGGAGGAATGGTGGGCCCGGAGGGGCTCGAACCCTCGACCCGCGGATTAAAAGTCCGATGCTCTGCCAACTGAGCTACAGGCCCTACCTCTCTAGTCTATGGGGTCACAAAGGGGCCGCCGACGAGGTGAATCGTCGACGGCCCCTCTGCCCCCTCGCCCCGAAAGCCCCAGCCATGCGCGGCGTGATCGTGCGGGTGCTTACTGTGCAGGAGGCATGAGCACCGAGTCGACCAGGTAGACGACGGCGTTCGCGGTCTGCACGCCACCGCAGATCACCATGGCGTCGTTCACCATCCAGTTGTCACCGCTGCCGGTGACCTCGAGCTCAGCGCCCTGAACGGTCTTGTGCATGCCCGCGATGTCGGCCGGTTCGATCTGGCCGGGAACGACGTGGTAGGTCAGGATCGACGTCAGCGTCGCGGAATCCGTCTTGAGAGCCTCGATGGTTGCGGGATCGATCTTGCCGAAGGCCTCATCGACCGGGGCGAAGACAGTGAACTCGTCGCCGTTGAGCGTGTCGACGAGGTTCACGTCCGGGTTGAGCTGACCGCTCACCGCGGCCACGAGCGTCGTCAGCAGCGGGTTGTTGGACGCGGCGACAGCGACCGGGTCCTGCGACATGCCCTGAATCGAGCCGGCGCCGTCAGGCACCTGGTCCGCGTAGGCGGAACATCCGGGGCCGACGAGGTTCGCCGCCGGATCCATCATGTCCGGTTCGGATGCTGTCGTCTCCGGTGCCTTCGGCGGGGTGGTCGTCGTCTCTGCGGTGCCTCCGCCGCCCATCGTGCACGCCGACAGCGCGAATGCGCTCGCCAGTGTCAGCGTGAGGACTGCGGTGGCCTTCTTCGTGGTGCGGAACATCTCAACCTCCGGGAATCGGTGTCACGGTTTTCCGTGGCGTTGACAGGTGTTCGGCGCACGGCGGAGAACGGATTGGATGAATTTCGCTCCCATCCGAAGCGCGCCCTGCGCCGAAGAACTCGCAACAGAAGCGAGGACACCATGGATCTCATCGTCATCGGCCTGCTGGGCGGCCTCATCACAGGAATCTCGCCGTGCATCCTTCCGGTGCTGCCGGTCATCTTCCTCACGGCGGGCGCGCAGTCCGCCCGGTTCGAGGGCGGCGAAGGCGTCGTTCCCGCGCGACGCAGCCGTCCATATCTGGTGATCGCAGGGCTCGTCCTGAGCTTCACGCTCGTCACGCTGGTGGGGTCCGTGGTGCTGGGGCTGCTGAACCTGCCGCAGGACATCATCCGCTGGGCAGGAATCGTCGTGCTTCTCGTGATCGGCATCAGTCTGCTGATCCCGAGATTCGAGCAGCTGTTGGAGAAGCCCTTCCAGTGGCTTCCGCGCAAGGAAGTCGCCAACAGGGGCAACGGCTTCGGCGTGGGGCTCGCGCTGGGCGCCGTCTTCGTTCCCTGCGCGGGCCCGGTTCTGGCTGCGATCATCGTCGCAGGAGCAACGGGCCAGATCGGTGCAGGGACCGTGCTGCTCACGGTGTCGTTCGCCGTGGGAGTGGCTGTTCCGCTGCTGGTTTTCGCCTTGGCGGGGCGGAGCGTGGTGGAGCGCATCCGCGCCTTCCGTGCCCGTGAGCGTGGGCTGCGCATCGCTGCGGGCATCGCGATGATCGCACTTGCGGTGGGGCTGGTGTTCAACGTTCCGCAGGCGCTCCAGCGGCTTCTGCCCGACTACACGGCAGGACTTCAGACGGAACTCACCGAGAGCGACCAGGCCGAGCGTGCGCTGGGTCTCGGCGGCCTGGTCACCGACGAGAATCGCGACCTCGAGAACTGCACGAACGGCGCGACCGTTCTGGAGTCGTGCGGGACAGCACCGGAGATCCGCGGCATCGATGCCTGGCTCAACACCCCGGACGGTACAGCGGTCACACTCGACGAGCTGCGGGGGAAGGTCGTGCTGATCGATTTCTGGGCGTACTCGTGCATCAACTGCCAGCGTTCCATTCCCCACGTGGTCGCCTGGGATGAGGCCTATCGCGATGCGGGACTGCAGGTGATCGGCATCCACTCGCCGGAGTACGCGTTCGAGAAGGACGCGGGCAACGTCGCCGCGGGTGCCCGTGACTTCGGCATCGAGTACCCGGTGGCGCTGGACAACTCCCTGGCCACCTGGACCGCATACCGCAACAGGTACTGGCCCGCGCACTACCTGATCGATGCGGACGGAACGGTGCGGCACATCTCGTTCGGTGAGGGCAACTACGCGGCGACGGAGAGCATGATCCGCGAGCTGCTGAAGGATGCCGACCCCGACGTCGACCTTCCGTCTGCGACGGAGATCGAAGACGAGACGCCGGACCTCGGGTCGACGACCCGGGAGACCTTCCTCGGCTCGTCCAAGGACGTCAACTACGGCGGGGCAGACGCGTACCGCGCGGGAGAGCGCGACTTCGCGTTTCCCGAGGACCAGCCGGAGGACACCTTCGCGCTCGACGGGCGTTGGAAGGTGGAGACACAGTACGCGACGCCGACGGAGGAGTCCGCCCGCATCCGGCTCAACTACCGCGCGGCGGAGGTGCGCATCGTCGTCTCCGGTTCCGGATCGCTCGTGCTCCGCGCAGACGGCGAATCGCCGCGAACGATCATCGTCGACGGCACCCCGCGCTCCTACAGCCTCCTCGACGCCGCTGAGGTCGGCACAGGAACACTCACCCTCGAGGTGACGCCGGGCGTCAACGTCTACTCGTTCACCTTCGGTTGAGCGTGTCGCGGGCGAAGGCGCGTACGGGAGAGCGGGGATAAGGCATGCTGGAGGCAATGGTCATCGACGGCATCGACACAGCGGAGGACGGCAGCGCGGGTGACCTCGCGGCCGAACTTCTCGCTCGTGTGGCATCCGGCGACCAGGACGCGTTCGCCGAGCTCTACGATCTGCTCTCGGCGCGCGTCTTCGGACTCATCCTCCGCATCGTCGTGAACCGGGCGCAGAGCGAAGAGGTGCTGCAGGAGGTCTTCTTCGAGATCTGGCAATCCGCTACGCGCTTCGCTCCGAACAAGGGACAAGGACGATCCTGGATCCTCACGATCGCCCACCGCCGGGCGGTCGACCGGGTTCGCGCCTCGCAGTCCAGCAACGACCGGGACGTGCGGGTGGGGATGCGGGACATCGAGGTCGCCCACGACTCGGTCGCAGAGCAGGTGCAGCTGTCGATCGAGGGAGAACGAGTCGGTCGCGCGCTGACCCAGCTGCCCGAGGCGCAGCGCGAGGCGATCGTTCTCGCCTATTACGGCGGATACAGTCAGAGCGAGATCTCCGTGCTGACGGGTACTCCACTGGGCACGATCAAGACGAGAATGCGCGATGGGATGTCGCGCCTGAGAACCGCAATGGGGGTGACCGCATGACCGATCAGAACACGAACTCCGCCGAGTTCGCGGAGTTCGAGGAGCTTTCCGCAGGGCACGCCGTGCGGGCGCTCTCGGCGACGGAGGCACAGCGATTCACGGAGCTGCGCGTAGCGCATCCGGAATGGGAGGCGACCGCCCGCGCGGATGCCACTGTCGCCGCGCGGCTGGGCGAGGGCGTCCTGCCTGTCGAGCCGCCAGCGGCCATCCGTGCGCAGCTGCTTGCTCAGATCGCCGGCTCCCTGCAGACGACCTCGCAGGCGGATGACGCGCGAGCCGATGACATCCAGACCGGCGGTGCGGCCTCGGCTGCTGCGCCCTTCTCCGCGGATGCTGCCGCGGCCCCGGAAGAGGCACACCGGCGTCGTTCACGTCGCGGGCGCCTCTTCGCGCTTGCTGCGAGCCTCGTTCTCCTGGGGGGCATCGCGCTGGGAACCGTCGCACTCACGCAGTACCTGACGCGGCCTGCGGCGGTCGTGGCGCTCGATGAGGTGCGGGCGGCTCCGGATGCACAGAGCGCGAGCGTCGATGCGGCAGGGGTGGCCGCCACCGCCTACTGGTCGGCCGAGAAGCAGAAGGCCGTCCTGGTGGCAGAAGACCTTCAGCCCCTGAGCGCGCAGCAGTCCTACGAGCTCTGGTTCGTCCGCGAGGGTGTGCCGATCTCGGCGGGTGTCTTCGAGGTGGAATCGGGGACGACGACCGCCCTGCTCGACGGCGACATGCACAGCGGTGACGTCATCGCCGTCACCGTCGAGGTCGCCGGCGGCTCGCCCACCGGGCAGCCCACGAGCGATCCGGTGATCGCGATTCCGACCGCCTAGATGGGTGCGCGCGAGACGGCGTAGCCTGGAGGGATGCCTGAGCACTTTCCGCGCCCTGTCCGCCTGCCACCGGTGTCGTTCGACCGGGTGATCGGCGCGCATGATCCGGCGGAGGAGACGCGGATCGCGCACGCCACGGCGTCCGGGCTGCTCGCGCGCGTACGCGCGGATGACAGCGGCGTGAGCGCGGAGCGCCTCATCGCCTTCACCGCGGAGCATGGCATCGACGAGATCGCCGAGCTCTGGTCGAAGGCGCCCGCGCGCTCACTTCCGGGCGCGCTCTGGGAGCTGTATCTGCTGCAGCTTGCCATCCACACGGATGCCCCGACGGCGGCGTTCCTCTACGAGCGCGGGCGCGCCGAGCTGGCGACAGCGGACGCGGCGATCGCGGGCGCCCCGGCCCCGGCGAGTCCCGAAGAGCTTGTCGCGCTCATCGACACGATCCTGCGCGGGGTGTTCCGCGGGGACTTCGCCGTGGCGCTGGAGCGCGCGGCCGCCTTCTGCCGCGTGCAGGCATCGGGGGCGACACACGCGGCCGATGACTACGAACTCACCGAGCCGAACCGGGCGAGTGATCTCACCGCGCGGGCACTGCGCCTGTCCACCTACGCGGAAGACCTTGCTCAGTCTGCGGCGCTCTGGCGGCGCGGCGCGCTGGTCTGAGCGCACTCGGGCATGAGAAAGCCGGGCCGCAAAAACGCCTCTCGGCGGAAGGCCGCTCGCAGCGGCGAAAAATGGAGCCCGGGGTTATGCGGCCCGGCCCATCAAGTGTAACGCGTCGACGGTCTGCCTATTCCCGTTCGCCCTATGCTGTGGACATGGCCCAGTGCTTCGCCCTCCTGATCACCCCGGTCGCCGCCGACGACACCCGCTCCGACTACTCCGACACGTTCCGCGCGATCGATGTGACCGCCCCGGCGCTCAGCGTCGGCGAGCTCAGCACGCAGCGCGGCGACGGCGTCTTCGAATCGATCGGTGTGATCGACGGTCACCCGAACGAGGTCGAAGCGCATGTCCAGCGGTTGGCGCACTCTGCGGCGCTCTGCGACCTGCCGGCTCCGAACCTCCCGCAGTGGCGCGAGGCGATCGCCGCTGCCGCGACCCACGCACCCGCCGGCGAAGCCGTCATCAAGCTCATCCTCAGCCGTGGCGTCGAGCATGGTCCCGCGCCGACCGCATGGGCGACGGTCTCGCCGGCTGCGGACAACAGTCTCGTCCGGGAGAAGGGGGTGCGGGTTGTCACGCTGGACCGTGGATACGATCTCGAGGCGGGCGAGCGCGCGCCGTGGCTGCTCCTCGGCGCCAAGACGCTGTCGTACGCCGTGAACATGGCGGCGCTGCGTGAGGCGCGACGACGGGGTGCGGACGACGCGATCTTCGTCACCCGCGATGGCTTCGTGCTGGAAGCGCCGACGGCGTCGCTCGTCATCCGCACGAACGGTCGCTTCCTCACGCCGTCGCCGTCGGGGGGCATCCTGCACGGGACCACGCAGCTGAGTGCTTATGAGTTCCTCACGGCGCGCGGGCATGAGGCCGACTACGCGACGCTGCGGCTGGAAGACCTGCAGTCCGCGGATGCGGCATGGCTGCTGTCCAGCATCCGCCTTGCCGCCCCGATCACCGCGGTCGACGATGTCGAGGTCCCCACGGATGCCGCGCTGACGCGTGAGCTCAACGCTTTCCTGCTGTCGCCGCGCTGAGCGTTCCTTCCTGCGGGAGATCCGTGCGGCAGCTCCAACGACTGTGCGGCGTGTCGAATCCGACACGCCGCACATCAGGGCAGAGCTCCCGCAGGAGCGAACCCGCCGTTATCCGAAACGACCGGAGACGTAGTCCTCCGTGGCCTGCACGGACGGCGTCGTGAAGATCGTCGCGGTGTCGTCGTACTCGATGAGCTTGCCCGGCTTGCCGGTGCCGGCGATGTTGAAGAACGCCGTCTTGTCGCTCACGCGCGACGCCTGCTGCATGTTGTGGGTCACGATCACGATCGTGTACTCGTTCTTGAGCTCGGCGATCAGCTCTTCGATCGCATAGGTGGAGATCGGGTCGAGGGCCGAGCAGGGCTCGTCCATGAGCAGCACCTGCGGCTCGACGGCGATCGCACGCGCGATGCACAGACGCTGCTGCTGGCCACCCGAGAGACCCGAGCCGGGACGGTCCAGGCGATCCTTGACCTCGTTCCAGAGGTTCGCACCGCGCAGCGAGCGCTCGACGAGGTCGTCGGCGTCGGACTTCGCCATGCGCGTGTTGTTGAGGCGCACACCGGCGAGCACGTTCTCACGGATCGACATCGTGGGGAACGGGTTCGGCCGCTGGAACACCATGCCGATCTGGCGGCGCACGAGCACGGGGTCGACACCGGGACCGTACAGGTCGTCGCCGTCGAGCAGGACCTTGCCCTCGACGCGGGCGCCCGGGATGACCTCGTGCATGCGGTTCAGCGTGCGCAGGAACGTCGACTTGCCGCAGCCCGACGGGCCGATGAATGCGGTGACGCTGCGCGGCTCGATGTCGAGGGCGACACCCTCGACGGCCAGGAAGTCGCCGTAGTAGACGTTGAGGTCATTGACTTCGATGCTCTTGGACAATTCGGGTTCCTCAGATCTGTGAGTCGAGAGAAGTGGGCGCTCAGCGGCTCGTGGCCGGAGCGAAGAACTTGGCGATGAGGCGGGCGACGAGGTTCAGCAGCATCACGATGAGGATGAGCACGAGCGCTGCCGCCCAGGCGCGGTTGACGTACGCCTCGGCCGGAAGACCCTGGTTCATGTACTGCGTGTAGACGAACACCGGGAGCGTCATCATTCGGCCGTCGGTGAGGTTGTAGTTCATCGACGCGGTGAATCCGGCGGTGATGAGCAGCGGGGCCGTTTCGCCGATGACGCGGGCGATGGCGAGCATGATGCCCGTCGTGATACCCGCGATCGAGGTGGGGAGCACGACCTTGAGGATCGTCAGCCACTTGGGCACACCGAGCGCGTAGGACGCCTCGCGCAGCTCGTTCGGGACGAGGCGCAGCATCTCTTCGCTGGAGCGCACCACGACCGGGATCATCAGCACGGCGAGCGACAGAGCGCCCATGATGCCCATGCGGACACCGGGGCCGAGCAGCAGCGCGAACAGCGCGTAGATGAAGAGACCGGCGACGATGGAGGGGATGCCGGTCATGACGTCCACGAGGAACGTGATGCCGCGTGCGAGCGGACCGCGACCGTACTCGATGAGGTAGATCGCCGTGAACAGGCCGATCGGGATCGAGATGACCGCGGCGGCCAGGGTGATCAGGACTGTGCCCATGATGGCGTGCAGAGCGCCGCCGCCCTCGCCGACCACGTTGCGCATCGAGCTGCTGAAGAACTCTGCCGTCAGACCCGCGACACCGTTGGAGATGACCGTGAAGCCGACGGAGATCAGCGGTACGAGCGCGATCGCGAAGGCGGAGGTCACCAGGCCCGTGACCAGGCGGTCGGTAGCCTTGCGGCGTCCCTCGACCACACCGGAGATGACCGTGATGAGCACAAGGTAGAGCAGGACGCCGATGACGGTCGCGCCCACGACGTTCGGGCCTTCGCCGGCGGTGGCCCCCAGCAGGGTGAAGACCGCGAAGGAAATCGCGAGCGACAGACCGAGCAGTGCCCAGGGAGACCACTCGGGGAGGCGTCCGCTGGTGAGGCGCGTCGGCGGCGAGAGCACGACGGCCGACGGCGCAGGGGTGAGGTCGGTGAGAGTCATGTCAGTTCGCTCCCGAGAAGTCCTTGCGACGGTTCACGATCATGCGCGCGATGGCGTTGACCAGGAATGTCACGACGAAGAGGATGAGGCCGGTCGCGATCAGCACGTTGACGTTGACGCCGTAGGCCTCAGGGAACGTCTGCGCGATGTTGGCCGGGATCGTGTTGGGGTTCTCAGCAGTGAACAGGCGGAAGTTGATGCCGCCGGACGCCGACAGCACCATGGCGACGGCCATGGTCTCTCCGAGCGCGCGGCCGAGGCCGAGCATAGCGGCCGAGACGATGCCGCCGCGGGCGAAGGGCAGAACCGCCATGCGGATCATCTCCCAGCGCGTGGCACCGAGGGCGAGAGCGGCTTCCTCGTGCAGGCCAGGAGTCTGCAGGAAGATCTCGCGGCAGATGGCGGTCATGATGGGCAGCACCATCACGGCGAGGACGATGGCTGCGGTGAAGATCGTGCGGCCGGTGCCCGAGACCGGGCCGGCGAAGAGCGGGAACCAGCCGGCGTTCTCGACGAGCCAGGAGTATGCAGGCTGGACGGCGGGTGCGAGCACGCCGATGCCCCACAGGCCGAAGACGACCGAGGGGACGGCCGCGAGCAGATCGACGACGTAGCCGAGCGACTGCGAGAGCTTGCGGGGTGCATAGTGCGAGATGAAGAGCGCGACGGCGACCGAGAGCGGCACGGCCATCAGGAGCGCGAGTGCCGCAGCCCAGACGGTGCCGAAGGCGAGAGGGGCGACGTAGTCCCAGAAGTTCCCGTCACGAAGGACGCTGGCGTCCTCGCCCGTCGCGGTCATGCCCGGGATCGACTGGACGACGAGGAAGACGGCGACCGCTGCGAGGGTGACGAGGATCATTGAGCCCGCGAAGAGCGCGGAGCCGGAGAACCAGCGATCGCCGGCGCGCTGCTTCGCCTTGGCGGGGGCCGGGGCCGTGGTTGTCATCTCGGGGCTTTCCCTCATTCAGGTCGGGTGGAGCGGGAGGGTGGTGGTGGGCTCGACAGGATGCCGTCGAGCCCACCGGGTGGCTTACTTCGCCGAGATCAGGTCGATCGCGGTCTGTGCCTTGGTGCGGATCGTGTCCGAGATCGGTGCGCTGCCGGCGGCGGCTGCGGCGGCTTCCTGGCCCTCGGCGCTGATCGCGGTGGTGAAGAAGCCCTTCACCAGGTCAGCCTGCGCTGCGTCGGCGTAGTTCTCGCACGCGATGAGGTAGCTCACCAGGACGATCGGGTACACGCCGGCCTCGGCCGAGGTGCGGTCGAGCTTGACGGCGAGGTCACCCTCGCCGCGGCCCTCTTCGAGCGGCGATGCGTCAACGATGGCTGCTGCGGCCTCGGGGGAGTACGGGACGAACTCGTCGCCGACCTTGATCGAGACGGTGCCGAGCGAACCGGCGCGCGAGGCGTCGGCGTAGCCGATGGTGCCGGCGCCACCCTCGACGGCCTGCACGACGCCCGAGGTGCCCTGCGCGGACTCGCCCGAGGCGATCGGCCACTCTTCGACGGAACCGTGGGTCCAGACGTCGCCTGCGGCAGCCGCGAGGTAGTCGGTGAAGTTGCCCGTGGTGCCCGACTTGTCGGCGCGGTGGACGGGGTTGATCGCGAGGTCGGGGAGCTTCGCGTCGGGGTTCTCCGCCACAATGGCCGGGTCGTTCCACTTCGTGATCGTGCCGGCGAAGATGCCTGCGACGGTCGCCGCGTCGAGGTTGAGCGAGTCGACGCCCTCGACGTTGAAGATGATCGCGATCGGCGAGATGTAGGCGGGGACCTCGACGATGCCCGAGTCTGCTGCGCAGCCCTCGAACGTCAGCTCGTCCAGCTCAGAGGTCTTGAAGGCGCGGTCGGAACCGGCGAATGCGAAGGCACCCGCGGCGAAGGACTCGCGGCCCGTGCCGGATCCGGCCGGGTCGTAGTCGACGGTCACGTCGGGGTTCGCGGTCTGGAAGGACTTCGTCCACGCGGCCACGGCGACTTCCTGCGAGGAAGCGCCACCACCGACGAGGTTGCCGGAAAGCGTGGGGCCCTCGGGGGCGGTGCTGCCCTCGGGGGCTGCCTCGTTCGCGGCACAGCCGGCGAGTGCGAGAGCGGCCACCGCGCCGATGGCGGTGATGCGAGCAATGCGAGAGATCTTCACTGTGGATCCGTTCGATTCAGTGGATGGGTTAGGCCCGGTGCAGGGCACTCACTGACGTTAGAAGCGTGTGTTAACCAGAGTGATCCCCCCGGGTAAACGGAAGGTGAACGGCAGGCGGCGAAGCAGAGACCCCCCGCGGATTCACGCGTTGGGCGCGTGCGTCTCGATCGAGATGATTCCGGATCCGGGGTTCGTCGCCGACAGATGCACGACGCTGAACGCTCCGACGGGAAGGTCGGCGGCGCTGCTCAGGTACGAACCCTGCATGGTGCCGGTGGCGAGGGCGATCTCGCGAAGGATGTCGGGGAGGACCGGGCCGTGGCTGCAGACGACCGCAGCTTTGCCGGATCGAATGCGCTTTCCGATGACGGTGCGGACATCGGATGTGCCGTCCTCCCAGGCATCCTGACTGAGGAGCGCTGTCTGCCGAGGCGTGCGCGAGAGCGCGCGGGCGAGAGGCGCGACGGTCTCGACACAGCGGACGGCGTCACTCGTGACGATCCGTCGCGTGCCGAAGGCACGGAGCGCGCCGACGATGTTCTGGGCCTGTGCCTGCCCGCGGGGCGTCAGAGGACGCGATGCATCCGCGCCGTCCCACTCCGAGCGCGCAACCGCCTTCGCGTGACGCAGCGCGATGATCGGGAAGGTGTGCAGGATGCCGTCGGCGATGAGGCGTTCGAACTCGTCGAGGATCTCGACATCGACGGGGTAGCTGAGCCGGGCGCGCGCCTTCTTGAGACTGACCCACTCGATCGCGGCGATCTCGCGGTTCGGCACGAACGCCGACTGCCGGATCGCCTGATCGGTCGCCTCGGCCGACCAGTAGTGCACGACCTTCGTCTTGCGATTGGTCATCTGGTAGCGCGAGACACCGACCGGAACGCCGAGGATGACGCGGATGCCGGTCTCCTCGAAGATCTCTCGCGCCGCGGTCTGCGCGAGCATCTCCCCGGGGTCGACCTTGCCCTTGGGGAGAGTGACGTCGCGGTACTTCGTGCGGTGGATCAGCAGCAGCCGCAGTTTGCCGTCGATGAGCCGCCAGACCACCCCGCCTGCGGCGTAGACCGCAGATTCGCTCATCGCACCGACCGCGTCCGACGGCGCCGCTGGATCTGCGACATCGTGCGGTTCTGCAGATCGACGAGCGGCTTGCCGGTGGCGCTGACCGTGTGACGTTCCCACACGCCGCCTTCGCCGAGCCGCCAGGCGAGCGTGTTCTCATCGAAAGCGCCGTCGAAGAAGGACAGCAGCTCTTCGACGTGAGCGGGCGCCGAAACGCGCACGAGTGCCTCGATCCGGCGGTCGAGGTTGCGGTGCATCATGTCGGCGCTGCCGATGTAAACCTGCGGGTCGCCGTCGTTGTCGAACGCGAAGATGCGCGAATGCTCGAGGTAGCGGCCGACGATGCTGCGCACCGTGATGTTGTCGCTCACGCCGGGGAGGTCGGTGCGCAGGCTGCAGATGCCGCGTACCCAGACGTCCACGCGCACGCCCGCTTCGCTGGCGCGGTAGAGCGCGTCGATGATCTGCTCGTCGACCATCGAGTTGACCTTGATGCGGATGTGGGCGGGCTTGCCGGCGATGGCGTGCGCCCGCTCGCGGTCGATCAGGCGCAGCAGGCCCTTGCGCAGGTGCAGCGGGGCGACGAGAAGCCGCTTGAACTTCTTCTCGATCGCATAGCCGCTGAGCTCGTTGAACAGACGGGTGAGGTCTTTTCCGACCTGCGGGTCGGCAGTGAAGAGCCCGAGGTCTTCGTACACACGGCTCGTCTTCGGGTTGTAGTTACCCGTGCCGACGTGCGAGTAGTGGCGCAGCATCCCGTCTTCCTGGCGGATGACGAGTGCGAGCTTGCAGTGCGTCTTCAGGCCGACGAGGCCGTAGACGACATGCACGCCCGCCTTCTCGAGCTTGCGCGCCCAGACGATGTTGTTGGCCTCATCGAATCGGGCCTTGACCTCCACGAGTGCGAGGACCTGCTTGCCTGCCTCTGCCGCGTCGATGAGCGCCTGCACGATGGGACTGTCACCGGAGGTGCGGTAGAGCGTCTGCTTGATGGCGAGCACGTGCGGATCACGGGCAGCCTGCTCGAGGAACGCCTGAACGCTCGTCGTGAACGACTCGTACGGGTGGTGCACGAGCACATCCGCCTTGCGCAGCGCGCGGAAGATGTCGCCGCGCTCACGCCCGTCGCCCGGCTGGAACGCGACGGCCGTCGTCGGCACGTGCGGCGGATAGTGGAGATCAGGGCGGTCGATCCGCGCGATGTCGAAGAGCCCGCCGAGATCGAGCGGACCGGGAAGTCGGTAGACCTCCTGGTCGGTGATGTCGAGCTCCTTGATCAGCAGATCGAGGGTGACGTCATCCATGTCATCGGTGATCTCGAGGCGGATCGGTGGACCGAAGCGCCGACGCAGCAGTTCGGCTTCAAGAGCCTGGATCAGGTTCTCGCTCTCGTCCTCTTCGATCTCGACGTCCTCGTTGCGGGTGAGGCGGAAGGCATGGTGGTCGAGCACCTCCATCCCGGGGAAGAGGTCGCCGAGGTGGTTGGCGATGAGCTCTTCCAGGCGGATGAAGCGCAGACCGCCATCACTGCCCGGCACCTGCACGAAGCGGGGGAGCATGGGCGGGACCTTGAGGCGCGCGAACTCCTGGCGACCCGTGCGCGCGTTGCGAATGCGGATCGCGAGGTTGAGCGAGAGACCGGAGATGTAGGGGAACGGATGCGCCGGGTCGACCGCGAGCGGCATGAGCACCGGGAACACCTGCAACTGGAAGTACTCGGTCAGCGCCTCGCGCTCGTCGTCAGCGAGCTCGTTCCACTCGCAGACCTGGATTCCGGCATCGGCGAGGGCCGGGCGCACGAGGTCGGTCCAGGCCGCCGCGTGGCGGAGCTGAAGCTGGTGTGCCTCTGCCGAGATGTCGGCGAGGGCGTCAGCCGGGGCGCGGCCGACATTCGTCGGCACCGCGAGACCCGTGATGATGCGGCGCTTGAGCCCCGCGACGCGCACCATGAAGAACTCGTCGAGGTTGCTCGCGAAAATCGCGAGGAAGTTGGCGCGCTCGAGCACCGGGATCGTCGGGTCCTCGCCGAGTTCGAGCACCCGCTGGTTGAACGCCAGCCAGCTCAGCTCACGATCGAGATAGCGGTTCTCCGGCAGATCCGAATCCGGCGCCTCGAAGGCCACGTCGAAGTCGTCATCCTCAGCGTCGCCGAGGCCGGAATCTGCGAGTGCGGGATCCATCATGTGATTCATCATGGCACCCGTCGGTGACGCGCGAGTGAACTCGGTCGCGTTGTGTCGGTCATGCCACGGCTCAGTCGGCCGCCCGCGCCGTGGCATGACTGTCATCGTCGTAGACATTGAAGCGGTAGCCGACGTTGCGCACCGTGCCGATGACCTGCTCATGGTCGCCGAGCTTGGCTCGCAGACGACGCACATGCACGTCGACCGTGCGTGTGCCGCCGAAGTAGTCGTAGCCCCAGACCTCGCTGAGCAGCTGTTCGCGCGTGAAGACGCGAGACGGATGCGTGGCGAGGAAGTGCAGCAGCTGGAACTCTTTGTAAGTCAGATCGAGTGCGCGGCCGTGTAGCTTCGCCGAGTAGGACTGCTCATCGATCGTGATTCCGGATGCCTGGACGCGCACGGGCTCGTCGTCCGTGGCCGCTTCCCGCGAGAGGGCGAGGCGGATGCGGGCGTCCACCTCCGCGGGGCCCGCGGTGTCGAGGATCATGTCGTCGATTCCCCAGTCACCGTTCACCGCGCTCATACCGCCCTCGGTCACGACCAGGAGCAGCGGTGCACGGTGGCCCGTGGTGCGGATGAGCGTGCAGAGTGACTTCGCGGCGACGAGCGCCGTGCGGGCATCCACGATGACGAGGTCGGCATCCGGTGCCGTGACGAGTTCTGCGGGCTGTGCCGGAATGGTGCGGACCTGGTGGCTCAGGAGTTCGAGCGCGGGCAGGACACTCTCCGTGGTCGGAGATGATGTCAACACCAGCAGGAGAGCCAAGCGAGTCCTTTCGTGCGCCCCATGATAGCGCCGGCATGCCCACGGCCTCGCGCCATGAGTCACAATGGACACATGTCAGAACCGGCTCTCGCTCCGCGCAACGCCCTCGGTGGCATGGCGATCGTCTGGGTCGTGGGCGCTGTTGCGGCTGTCGCGATCGGGCTCTTCGTCCCGGAAGCCCTCGTCATGCCCTGGATGGTGATCGCCTTCGGCGGGTGTCTGCTGCTGTCGTTCGGCGTGCAGCTCGTCTACGGACGCACGCAGGGCTTCATCGTCCGCGTGGCGGGCAGCGCGCTCGGGGCGCTGCTTCTCATGGGGCTGTCCTCGGTGGGTTTCGCGCTCGCGACGATCCTGCACGTCTGAAACCTGCGATCGGCACGTCGCAGGCGCGGGAAAGCGCGGTAGAGTGGCCGTATGGACCTCGTCGCGCTCGAACTCTTCTTCGTTGGCCTGCTCGGCCTCGCCGGCCTCGCCATCGCCTTCGTCTCGGGCGCTGTGCTCGTCAACCTCTTCCGCGGCCAGCGCTGACCGGAGGATCGGCATGATCGACCTTCCGACCGATCTGCCCGCCGATCTGGCTCCTCTCTCGTGGCTCCTCGGTGTCTGGGAGGGCACGGGCGTCATCGAGTACGAGGCGGGCGGACACCATTTCACGGGTGAGTTCACGCACCGCGTGAGCTTCAGCCATGACGGTGGTCCCTTCCTGAACTACGCGGCGACCGCGTGGATGGCCGCCGAAGAGGGCGAGGCATCCGTTCCTCTTGTCGCTGAATCCGGGTTCTGGCGTCTCAGCCGTCCCGCGCTGCCGACCGATCCCGGACCCGCGCTGCTCCCGCCGATCGGCACCGCCCCCGCGCGCACGGTGCACGATGTGGAAGAGCTGCGCAGCGAGCGCGGTGGGTTCCCGATCGAGGTCTCGATCGCGCATTCCGACGGCGGGCTTGAGCTGTACCTCGGCGAGGTGAACGGACCGCGCATCGATATCGCCTCTGACGCGATCGTGCGCGCCGCGACCGCCAAGGTCTACGGAGCGGCCAGCCGTATGTACGGTCTCGTCGACGGTCACCTGCTGTGGGCGTGGGACATCGCGGCGCTCGGCACCGAGATGCGCTCGCACGCCTCGGCACGCCTCGCCCGGATGCCCTGATGTCCGCCTTCTCGCAGATTCCCGGCGCTGTTCTCGACCACGACGTGGTGAGCCACTTCGGCGATCCGACGCGCGAGCAGCGCGCGCTTGATCGCGGCACGGCGCTGTCGCCGCTCGGCGACCGGACGATCGTCGAGGTCGAAGGCGCGGACCGCCTGACGTGGCTTGACTCGATCACGTCGCAGTCGCTGCTTCGCCTGCACCCGGGCGACAGCACCGAGCTTCTCGTGCTAGATCCGCAGGGGCGCGTCGAACACGCGGCCGGCGTCGTCGACGACGGCGTGAGCACCTGGCTGATCGCAGATGCGGGGGATGCCCCTGCGCTCGCCGCGTGGCTGAAGCGGATGGTGTTCCGCGCACGTGCGGTCGTGACGGTGCGCGACGATCTGAGCGCTGTCGGCGTCATCGCCGGAGGCGTGGCGGAGGAGCTCGCGGTGGGCGCGGCCGTCACCCCGCACGAGGTGCCTCTGGTGTGGAGCGACCCCTGGAACGCCGTGCAGCCGGGCGGTCACCAGTACCACCTCGGTGAGGATCACCCCGGTGCGGAGTATGCCTGGCGGATCGCGATCGTCGACGCAGATGCCACTGCCGCGCTGGTCGCGCGCGTCGATGCGCGTGCGGATGCCACGTGGGCGGGTGCTCTCGCCGCGGAAGCGCTGCGTGTGGCCGCCTGGCGTCCGCGCTGGGCGCGTGAGGTCGATGACCGTTCGATCCCGCATGAGACGGACTGGATTCGCAGCGCCGTGCACCTGTCGAAGGGGTGCTACCGCGGGCAGGAGACGGTCGCGAAGGTGCACAATCTCGGGCACCCCCCGCGTCGTCTGACCGCGTTGCACCTCGACGGCAGCGACAGCATCTTCCCCGCGCCCGGTGACGTCGTGCTCGCGGGGGACGACGAGGTCGGGCAGATCACCTCGGTCGCCCGGCACCACGAGCTCGGGCCGATCGCGCTCGCGATCCTCAGCCGGCGTGCACCTGCCGACGCCCTCGTTGTTCGCACCGCACACGGTGATGTCGCGGCCTCGCAGGAGATCATCGTTCCCGCAGAGGCGGGCGCGACCGCGAACGTTCCGCGACTGACGCGACTTTCGCGACGCCCCACCGCACCCGACCCGCGCGACGCCTGACGTCAGGGGAGCGGAGCTACTGCGTCCCACGGCACGGTGAGTTCGCCGAGGCGCCAGCGCGTGCGACCCCCGAGGATTGGCCAGCCCTGTGCGCGTAGCGCGGTCACGACCGCCAGGTAGCGCTGCACCGGTCCGAAGGTGCCGACGCCGGCGGCGCGATTCCACTCGCGGTCGAGGTCGCCCAGCAACGCATGCACGCGCTCGCCGGGCACGTTGCGGTGGATCAGCGCCTTCGGCAGCCGTTCGGCGACGATGCTCGGCTGCTCCAGGCCGCGCAGACGCAGGGAGATCGTGAAGCGCTGCGGCGCCGCATCCGCCCCCACATCCACCCAGCTGGACACCCGGCCGATCTCATCACAGGTGCCCTCGATCAGCAGCCCGTCGGGCGCGAGACGCGAGGCCATCTGCGCCCAGGCACCGGGAACCTCCGCCTCGTCGTACTGCCGGAGCACATTCATCGCGCGGATGATCGCCGGACGCCGTCCGACGGGGGCGGGCACCTCGAAACCGCCCCGCGCGAAGGAGACCGGAAGATCTGGCGGAAACGGCCGTCCGCCCCCGCGGATCTCGGCCAGCTGCTCACGCGCGACGCGGACGCGATCCGGATCGAGCTCCAGCCCGAGCACCTCGGCATCCGGACGCACGCGCACGAGCCGCGCGGCGAGCTCGAACGCGGTCACGCCGCTCGCTCCGTAGCCCAGATCGACGACGAGCGGATCAGCGGCGCGGCGGAAGGCCGCTGAGGCGGCGATCCACCGGTCATTGCGGCGGAGTCGATTCGTGCCCGTCGTCCCTCGCGTGGGGTGACCGAGAGGGGAGGGCGCCATTGCTCCATTCTCCCGCACGGTGCCCGGACGGATCGTCACGGGGGCGTCGCTGGCAGCGGCCGTCGATAAGCTGGAGGCATGACTTCTCCGCGTACCCTCATTCTGCTCCGCCACGGCCGCAGCGAATGGAACGAGCTCAACCTGTTCACCGGCTGGGTCGACGTCCGCCTCAACGAGCAGGGCCGTGCTGAGGCCCAGCGCGGCGGCGAGCTGCTGGCCGAGTCCGGCATCCTGCCCGACGTGCTGCACACCTCCATGCTGAGCCGCGCGATCCAGACCGCGAACATCGCGCTCGACGCGGCCGACCGCCTGTGGATCCCGGTGACCCGCAGCTGGCGCCTCAACGAGCGCCACTACGGTGCGCTGCAGGGCAAGGACAAGGCCCAGACGCTCGAAGAGTTCGGCCCCGAGCAGTTCCAGCTGTGGCGTCGCTCGTTCGACGTTCCGCCGCCCCCGCTCGACGACGACAGCGAGTTCAGCCAGGTGAACGACCCGCGCTACGTCGGCATCGACGGCGAGGTGCCCCGCACCGAGTCGCTCTCGATCGTCATCGATCGTCTGCTGCCGTACTGGAACGACGCGATCGTCCCCGATCTCGAGGCGGGCAAGACCGTCCTGGTCACGGCGCACGGCAACTCGCTGCGCGGTCTCGTCAAGCACCTCGAGAACATCAGCGACGAAGACATCGCCGAGCTCAACATCCCGACCGGCATCCCGCTGGTGTACGAGCTCGACGAGAACAACGTGCCGCTCGCCCCGGGCCGCTACCTCGACCCCGAGGCGGCAGCCGCCGGCGCCGCAGCCGTCGCCTCGCAGGGCAAGAAGTAATCGGCCATACGGCTGAGATGACGAAGGGGCGGATGCTGCAGCATCCGCCCCTTCGTCATCTCTCACGCCGCGGCGCGAGAGATGACGCGTCCTACGCCTGGTCCTTCGTGATCGCGATGTCGATGGCGTCCGTGTCGGCGGCCCAGTCGCCGGTCGCGAGGTAGACGACCTTCTTGGCGACGGAGACCGCGTGGTCGGCGAAGCGCTCGTGGTAACGGCTGGCCAGCGTCGCATCGACGGTCGCGGTCGCCTCGCCACGCCAGTTCTCGCTCAGCACCTTCTCGAAGACGCGGGCGTGCAGCTCGTCGACGGCGTCATCCGCGTTGCGGATCTGGTCGGCCAGGCGAAGGTCCTGCGTGCGCAGCAGCTCCGACAGTGTGCGTGCGATCTCGACGTCGCGCTCGCCCATGCTGACGAACGTGCTCTTCAGGCCCTTCGGAATCGCGCGCTCCGGGAAGCGGTAGCGAGCGAGCTGCGCGATGTGCTCGGCCATGTCGCCCATGCGCTCCAGCGACGCGCTGACACGCAGCGCCGTGACGACGATGCGCAGGTCACGAGCGACCGGCTGCTGGCGGGCGAGGATCTCGATGGCGATCTCGTCGAGTTCCAGAGCGCGCTCGTCGATGTGTGCGTCGTCGGCGATGACCTCCTCGGCCAGAGCGACATCGCTCGTCGCGAAGGCACGGGTGGCCTTGTCGATCGCGACGGCGATGAGGTCGGCGATCTCGACTAGACGGGACTGCACGTCCTCGAGGGACTGATGGAAGACCTGGCGCATGGTGACGAACCTTTCTCGTCTAACGCCTCGCACATGCGCGAGACGCGGCGGATGAGCGGCACTCGACCGCACTCAGCGATTCTGTGCGCCGAAGGTTAACGGATGGTGCCGTGCACGTGAATACTAGGCCTCGACCTGCCTGATCCCGGGGCTACCCGCCGTTCATGTGCCGTTTCGACGCCTACGCTGGAGGCATGAACACCACGCAGCTGGCGCTGCTCGCCCTGATTCTCGGGGTGGCGATCGGGGCAGGGGTCACGGCGATCATCGTGGCCGCGTTGCGCGCCCGCGCACAGGCGCTCGTCCAGACGAGCTCGGAGCTGCCGGACGGACTCGCCGCCGTGCTCTCCGGAATGGATGATGCGGCGTGCGCTGTGGACTCCTCCGGACTCGTGGTTGCGACTTCCGCGGCGGCGTCGCATTTCGGGATCGTCGCGGGAACCACCCTTGAGAACCCCGACCTGCGCGCGCTCATCCGTGCGGTCCGCACCACCGGCGCGACCGACTCGCAGACGCTCCGGCTCGCCCGCGGCGGCATCAGCGTGGACTCGCGTCTCGTGTCTGCCCGTGCCAGCACGCTCGGGCCGCGTCTCAGTCTTCTGATCGTGCGGGATGTCACGGAGCAGGAGCGTCTGGACCAGATGCGCAATGACTTCGTGGCGAACACGAGCCATGAGCTCAAGACGCCGGTGGGCGCGGTCACACTGCTCGCCGAGGCGATCGAGATGGCCGCGGACGATCCCGCTCAGGTGCGCCAGTTCGCCTCCCGCATCACTGCGGAGGCCGGACGCCTCAACCAGCTCACCGGGCGCATCATGAGCCTGTCTCGGCTGCAGGCCGCCGACGGGCTCGGCGAGTTCGGTCCGATCGCGCTCGACGAGGTCATCGCCGCGTCCGTCGAGGCGCATTTCGTGCAGGCCGATGGCGCAGGCGTCGAACTCTCCCGGGGCGGTGACCGCGGTGTGTGGGTACGCGGAGACGCGCAGATCCTCACCGAGGCGGTCGGCAACCTCATCACGAACGCGATCGCCTATTCGCCGCGCGGTTCCCGCGTCGGCGTCGGCGTCCGCTCCGACGGCGACATCGTCGAGATCGCCGTCACCGATCAGGGCATCGGCATCGCCGAGAGTGATCAAGAGCGCATCTTCGAGCGCTTCTACCGCGCCGACGAGGCACGATCGCGCCGGACCGGCGGAACCGGCCTCGGGCTGTCGATCGTGAAGCACGCCACGCAGCGACACGGCGGCGAGGTGCGCGTGTGGTCACGCGCCGGTCGCGGTTCGACCTTCACGATGCGCCTGCCTCAGGTCGACGCTCCCGCAGCCGATCCGCACGACAAGAAGAAGCACAAGCGGAAACGGCGCGACGAGCGCAAGACCGCCAAGGGCGCGAAGGGTGCTGCCGCATCCGCCCGCTCGAACAAGAAGAAGTCCCGCCCCTCTCACGGAGATCAAGAATGACGCGCATCCTCCTCGTCGAAGACGAACCCGACCTCGCCGATCCGCTCGCCTACCTGCTGCGCCGAGAAGGCTACGACGTCGAGATCGCAGAGGACGGGCCGTCCGCGATCGCCGCCTTCCGTGACAACGGCGCGGATGTCGTGCTGCTCGACCTCATGCTCCCGGGCGTTCCCGGGACCGAGGTGTGCCGCCAGATCCGCACCACCTCGAACGTGCCGATCATCATGCTCACTGCGAAGGACACCGAGGTCGACATCGTCGTCGGTCTCGAGCTCGGCGCGGATGACTACATCACCAAGCCGTACTCGTCGCGTGAGCTGCTGGCGCGGATGCGCGCTGTGCTGCGCCGCGTCGTGCAGGCGGATGACGAGGTCGATGAGCGCGTGCTGGAGGCTGGCCGCGTCACCCTCGACATCGACCGTCACACCGTCGCCGTGGACGGCGAGGTCATCAACATGCCACTCAAGGAGTTCGAGCTTCTTGAGGTGCTCATGCGCAACGCGGGGCGTGTACTCACGCGCGGTCAGCTCATCGACCGTGTGTGGGGGAGTGACTACTTCGGTGACACCAAGACGCTCGATGTGCACATCAAGCGCATCCGGTCACGCATCGAGCAGAGCCCGAGTGAGCCCGTGATGCTCGTGACCGTGCGCGGGCTCGGCTACCGCTTCGAGGGCTGAGCGCTCGCGTCAGTCGACGGTGAGGGTGGCGAGAACGGCGAGATGATCGCTGGTGCCGGCGCGGAGCGTGTCGGAGCGGGCCACGGCGAAGCCTCGCTGGAACACGTGGTCGATGCGCACGACCGGGAACGTGGCGGGCCAGGTGAACCCCGTGCCGCCATCGGTCGACCGTGCCCGAGTGAGCTCCGCGGACAGTGGGAGCAGCGCAGGGTCGGTGGTGGCGGCGTTGAAATCGCCGAGAGCGATCACTCGCGGAGCATCGTCGTCGCCGATCGTTGCGGCCAGCTCCGCGAGCATCTCGTCTCGGGCGCCCTGCGCTCCGGGTCGCACCGACGCCGCGTGGACCAGGTAGATGACGGTATCGCCGGTCGGTGCCTGCACGGTGACTCGCAGGGCGCGGTTCCAGCCCAGTCCGAGGTCGAGCGGCTCGCCGTCGGTGAGGGGATGCCTGCTCCACACGCCCACGGTCCCGACCGCGTAGGAGTAGGGGTAGGACTCTTCGAGGACATCGGCGGCAGCGGTGCGGCTCTCCGCGTCGAGCTCGGTGAGGGTCACGACATCCGGATGCTGCGCGATGAGGTCCTGCGCCGATGCGGCACCGCTGCCCGACTGTGCGCGCACGTTCTGGCTCACGATCGAGATCGACGTCGTGCCGGGAGTGGAGGCGAATGCGGGCATCGCCGGAGCTGCGGCGATCAGGAACACGGCGACGGCCGCGGACGCGGGGATCGCCGCGCGACGCACGAGGAGGAGGGTGGCGAGGGTCACGACGATCGCGATGACGCCGAGTCCGGGCAGGAGCACGGCAACGGCCGTGCCGACGGGCCCGGGAATCCACCCGCAGAGCATGAGTGCGGCGAGGGCGAGATTGACGCCGACCAGCACGCGCGCACCGCGGCGGCGCTTCCGGCGAATCGCAGGCGTAGACATGGCTCCCCTCTCAGGCGGGTTTCATCATGGCGCACGGCAGCTGTGCGTCACCCGAGGCGCCGGACACATCGACGAAGGGCCCGTGCGCGATGCACGGGCCCTTCGTCGTGAACTCTGGTGTTACTCGCTCGGAACGAGGTCGGCGTACTGCGCGAGCGATCCGTCGAGCACGGGAACCTGCACGAGCTGACCCTCGGCGTCGCCGGTCTGGAAGTAGACCGCGACCGTCGAGCCGGGCATGACGTCCAGGCCCTCGAGCAGCAGCGGCTCTGCGCCGGCGCCGAGGCTGACCGGGTTGCCGGGCTTGACCTTGACGGTTGCGGGGGCGAGGCCTTCGACCTCGATCGTGATGCTGGCCGTCTCCTGGGTGTCGTTGACGAGAGCCGCGACGAAGTTGCCGACGGTGCCGTCTTCGTTGGCCACGATGAGCGCGTTGCGCACGAGCACGGGGCCGTCACCGGGAACGTTGACGCCGTCCGATGCCGAGTACTGGATCTGAGTCGCCACAGGCGAGATCATGGAGCAGCCGGTTGCGCCGACGATGACGGCAGCGCTGATGGCGAGAGACGCTACAAGGCGCGATTTCACGGGTCCTCCTGAGGTGCGGCGTGACAGTCCTCGACCATTCTAGGCCTTCCGCAGAGCTCGCCTGTGTTGCACCTCCGCGCGATGTGCTCGGCAAACCCTAGTGCATGCCCGCTGTGGTATCCTGGAGATTGCCGAAAGGACACGACTTTATGCTTTTTGAGGTTGGCGAAACAGTCGTCTACCCGCACCACGGGGCCGCCACGATCATCGAGGTCAAAGACCGCGTGATCAAGGGTGAGACGAAGAAGTACCTGAAGCTCAATGTCACCCAGGGCGACCTGATCATTGAGGTTCCCGCCGAGAACGTTGATCTCGTCGGTGTCCGCGATGTCATCGGCCAGGAGGGTCTCGACCGCGTGTTCGAGGTTCTGCGCGCCCCCTTCACCGAAGAGCCGACCAACTGGTCGCGTCGGTACAAGGCGAACCTGGAGAAGCTTGCTTCGGGTGACGTCATCAAGGTGAGCGAGGTCGTCCGCGACCTCTGGCGCCGTGATCAGGATCGCGGTCTCTCCGCAGGTGAGAAGCGCATGCTGGCGAAGGCTCGTCAGATTCTGACGTCCGAACTCGCTCTCGCCGAGAAGACCGACGAAGAGAAGGCCGGAGCGCTTCTCGACGAGGTGCTCGCTTCCTGAGCGACGACACGATTCACGAAAGAGGCGGATGCTCCGGCATCCGCCTCTTTCGCGTTGTGGGCACGGGTCTCGACCGCGGGTAACGTGAGAGCGTGACTCTCCTCGCCGTACCGCAGACCGCGATCATCATCGTCGCCGGGGGCTCCGGCACCCGCCTTGGTGCCGGAGTGCCGAAGGCCTTCGTGGGCATCGATCAGCGCAGCATCCTGCGGCATGCGCTCGACGGCGTCTTCGCCGCTGCGACAGCCCAGGTGATCATCGTCGCGCCCGCCGGCTACGAGGGTGAAGCGGAAGCGGAGGCACAGGCGGCCGCAGGAGACCGGATGCCCCTGGTCCGCGTCGTCACAGGAGGCGCTACGCGACACGATTCGGTCGCGGCAGGACTTGCCGAGGTCTGGGCGGACATCACGACCGTTCTCGTGCACGATGCCGCGCGCGCGCTCACGCCGCCGGAGCTGATCGATGCCGTCGCCGCCGCGGTGACACCCGACTCCGGGGTGATTCCTGCGCTCGCCGTGATCGACACACTCAAGCGGGTAGAGGCCGACAGCGTGACCGCGGCGGTGGACCGCTCGGTGCTGGTCGCCGCACAGACGCCGCAGGGGTTCCCGCGGGCGCTTCTCGTCGCTGCGTTCGCCGCGGCCGAGCCGGGCGTCGAGTACACCGACGACGCGCAGCTGTTCGCCGCGTCCGGCTATCCGGTGCGACGTATCGAGGGCTCCGAGAGGGCGTTCAAGATCACGACGCCTGCTGATCTGGAGCGCGCGCGGATGCTCCTGGCCTCGCGGGGTCCGGCTGCGGCGATTCCTCGGGTGGGCATCGGCACCGATGTGCACGCCTTCGGCGGTGAGGGCTTGCTGTGGCTGGCGGGGCTGGAATGGCCGGGGGAGACGCCGCTGTCCGGGCACTCCGACGGTGACGCCGTGGCGCACGCGATCGTGGACGCGCTTCTCGGCGCGGCAGGGCTCGGTGACATCGGTCAGCACTTCGGCACGGCGCATCCGGAGTTCGCCGGTGCGCATGCCGATGTCTTCCTGCGGCGCACGCGTGAGCTGCTGCACGAGGCAGGATTCACGATCGGCAACGTGTCCGTGCAGTTCCAGGCGAATCGCCCTCGTTTCAGTGCACGTCGGGCAGAAGCCGAAGCCGTGCTCTCAGCCGCGCTCGGTGGCGCACCTGTCGCGGTCGGGGCGACCACGACGGACGGGCTCGGCTTCACGGGGCGCAGCGAAGGCATCTCCGTGACCGCGGTTGCCGTCGTTTTTCCGATCTGATCTGGGTCGCGCGCGACACGCTCAGGGGAAGCGGCGGCGGGCAAAGTAAGCTTGAGCGGTGACTCTCCGCCTCTACGACACCCGCGCGCAGCAACTGCGCGACTTCGTTCCGCTCGACGCCTCGAACGTGACGATGTACGTGTGTGGACCCACGGTGCAGTCCGGCCCGCATATCGGGCATGTGCGCGCGGCGCTCAGCTTCGACATTCTGCGGCGCTGGCTCGACCGCAGCTACGGCCGAGTCACGTTCGTGCGCAACGTCACCGACATCGACGACAAGGTTCTCGCGAACGCGAGTGACACCGAGTCGTGGTGGGCTCTGGCGTACCGGATGGAGCAGGAGTTCAGCGCTGCCTATGCGGCCGTCGGCATCCTCACGCCCACATACGAGCCGCGCGCGACTGCATCGATCCCACAGATGCAGGAGCTCATTCAGACGCTCATCGAGCGCGGACACGCGTACGCGGCCGCGGGAGATGTGTACTTCGACGTGCGCTCATGGGCAGACTACGGTGCCCTCACCCGCCAGTCCGTGGATGCCATGGAAGCCGCCGCCGACGCGGATCCTCGTGGCAAGCGCAATCCGCAGGACTTCGCGCTGTGGAAGGGCGCCAAGGCCGGCGAGCCCGCGGATGCGACCTGGCAGTCGCCGTGGGGTGCGGGGCGCCCCGGCTGGCACATCGAGTGCTCGGCCATGGCCAAGCGCTACCTCGGCGCAGAGTTCGACATCCACGGCGGTGGCCTCGATCTGCGCTTCCCGCATCACGAGAACGAGCTGGCTCAGTCGAGTGCGGCCGGTGACGGCTTCGCCCGGTACTGGGTGCACAACGGCCTGGTGAATGTGAATGGCCAGAAGATGTCGAAGTCGCTCGGCAACTTCCTCCTCGCGGAGGATGTACTGGCGGCACGGGATCCGCTCGTCGTCCGCTACGCGCTCGCGGCCGCCCACTACCGCTCCAGCCTCGATCTCACCGAAGGGTCGTGGCAGGAGGCCGAGGCGGCGCTCGGCCGCATCCGCTCGTTCCTGGAGCGCGTCGCACGCGCTGCGGGGGACAGTGAGCGCGAGGGCTCCGTTCCGGATGCGTTCGCTGCGGCCATGGATGACGACCTCGGCGTCCCGCAGGCACTCGCCGTCGTCCACGAGACCGTGCGCGCCGGCAACTCGGCACTCGACGCCGGAGACAGTGCGACAGCCCTCGGACACGCGGCGTCGGTGTCGCGCATGCTCGGCGTGCTCGGACTCGACCCCGCCGCCCCCGAATGGGCGCACGCACAGGGAGGAGCCGAGGCATCCGCTCTCGACGTCCTCGTGCAGACCATGATCACCCAGCGCGCCCAGGCGCGCGCAGACAAAGACTGGGCCGCAGCGGATCGCATCCGCGATGCGATCGCCGCAGCGGGCATCGTGCTCGAAGACGGCCCCGACGGAACACATTGGAGCATTGATGGCTAAGTTCGGAAACCCCTCTGCGGGCAAGAAGAAGAAGGGCCCGTCGAAGGGCACAGGCGGCCTCGGCCGCAAGGCGCTGGAGGGACGGGGTCCGACCCCGAAGGCCGAGGATCGCGCCTGGCACCCGGCGGGCAAGCGCAAGGCCGCGGCGGAGCGTTTCGCGGCAGCCGGTGGAAAGGGCAAGCCCGGTCAGCGTCCGCAGTCGGGCAGCAACCCGAACCGTCAGGTGCGCGCGAAGGATGCGGCCGCTGACATCGAGACCGTCACCGGACGCAACTCTGTGCTCGAAGCACTGCGCACGAAGATCCCCGCGACGGCACTGTACGTCGCGCAGCGCGTCGAGATGGACGACCGCGTCAAGGAGATGCTCTCGATCGCCACCAACCGGGGTATCCCGGTCATGGAGGTCACGCGCCAGGAGCTCGACCGGATGGCGGGCTTCGACGGCGTGCACCAGGGCGTCGCCATCAAGGTGCCGCCGTATGAGTACGCCCACCCGCAGGACCTGCTCGAGAAGGTCATCGACCGCGGCCAGGTTCCGCTGTTCGTCGCACTCGACGGCATCACCGACCCCCGCAATCTCGGCGCGATCATCCGCTCGACCGCAGCCTTCGGCGGACACGGCATCATCCTGCCGCAGCGCCGCTCCGCCGGCGTCAACTCTGCCGCGTGGAAGACGAGCGCCGGCGCGGCTGCGCGGCTGCCCGTCGCGCTCGCCGCGAACCTGACCACCATGCTGAAGGAGTTCAAGAAGCAGGGCGTCTTCGTGCTCGGCCTCGACGGCGACGGTGACGTGTCCCTGCCCGCGCTCGAGCTCGCCGACCGCCCGGTCGTGATCGTCGTCGGCTCGGAGGGCAAGGGGCTCTCGCGCCTGGTCACCGAGACCTGCGACCAGATCGTCTCGATCCCGATCTCCACCGCGACCGAGTCGCTCAACGCCGGTATCGCGACCTCCGTCGCGCTGTACCAGGTTGCGACGACGCGAGCGGCGAAGTAAGACACGGAAACGTCGTGAGAACGCCGCGGTCGGTTCGGGAATACCCGATTCGAACGCGGCGTTTCGATTGATATTGCGCCCGATCGGAAGGACACCACATGGCTCGCATCGTCGTCATCGGAGGAACCGGCTACGCCGGAGGACACATCGTCGCAGAGGCGGTGCGTCGTGGGCATGAGGTCGTGGCGTTCTCCCGCTCTGCCCCTGAGGCTCCGGTGGAGGGTGCGCGCTACGTGCAGGGCTCGGTGCTCGACCCTGAGGCCGTGCGTCAGGTCGTCGACGGTGCGGATGCGGTCATCTCGTCGCTCTCTCCTCGGGGAGACATGAGCGACCTGGCTGTCGACGCCCTCGGCGGAGTCGCCGCAGCGCTCACCGGCACGTCGACTCGACTGGGCGTCGTGGGTGGTGCGGGCGGAAGCCTGACCGCGCCGGGCGGTCCGCGTCTGTTCGATCTCGAGTTCCCCGAGGAGTACAAGCACGAGGCGCAGGCCGGAATTGACGCACTGGCTCTGCTTGAGGCATCCGACCCGTCGCTGGACTGGTTCTTCGTGCACCCTGCTGAGGTCTTCGGGCCGTGGGCCGAGGGTGAGCGCACCGGGCACTACCGCCGTGGTGACGACGGCGTGCTGATCCGCGACGCGGACGGCACCTCCACGATCTCCGGCGCCGACTTCGCCATGGCGATCGTCGACGAGATCGAGCGCCCCGCGCACCACCGTGCGCGTTTCACCGTCGGCTACTGAGCTCCGTTCAGACCAGATCGCGCCAGTCGACCGCATCCGCGTCGTCGTCGAGATTGATCATCCCGGTGATCACCGGCAGCGACATCGTCTCGGTCGGTGGTCCCATGATCGTCGCCTCGTCTCGACGGTGGCGCAGCACCTGATCGATGTATGACGTGAGCACCTCCGCCAGCGCGACAGAGCGCCCTTGCGCCTGCGAGAGGTACCAGCGGTGCTCCAGCACCTGGTGGAACACCTCCGCCGGTTCGAGCTTCGCCCGCAGATCGTAGGGAATCGCGCGCACCACCGGCTCGAAGACGCGGGTCAGCCACTCGTGCGCGTACATCTCCTCGTCGACCCAGTCCTTGGTGGATCGGGCGCGGAACTCGTCGAGATCGTTCAGCAGGCGGCGCGCCTGGTTCTCCTCGACGTCGAGACCGGTGAGGCGGATGAGGCGTCGCTGGTGGTGTCCGGCATCGACGACCTTCGGCTGGATCTGCACGCGTGTGCCATCCGCCGTCGTCTGAATCGACATCTCGCCGATGTCGAAGCCGAGCGCGTTGAGTTTCTCGACGCGCTCGGTGATGCGCCAGGTCTCACCGGCGGCGAAGGACTCATGCGCAGTGAGCGCTGCCCACAGCGAGTGGTATGAGGAGACGATGCCATCGGCGATCGCGACGGCGTCCACGCCATGCTCCAGCCGTCCGCCCGCCGCCAGATCCATGATCTCCCCGGCGATGTTCGTGCGCGCGACATCCAGGTCGTGCAGGCGCTGTCCGTCGGTGAGTCCGCTCTCATGCAGCTCGCCCGTCTCCGCGTCGACCAGGTAGGCGGCGAATGCGCCGGCGTCGCGGCGGAAGAGGGCATTCGAGAGGGAGACGTCGCCCCAGAAGAACCCGACGTTGTGCAGGCGCACGAGCAGGAGTGCGAGGGCATCGACGAGTCGGGTGGCGGTGTCCGGGCGCAGCACCTGGGTGAACAGGGCGCGATAGGGCATCGAGAAGCGCAGGTGGGTGGTCACGAGAGCCGCGGGCAGGGGAGCGCCCGAGGCATCCGCGCGACCGGCGATCACCGCGACCCGCTCGACGCACGGCACCGCAAGACGCGCGAGGTTGCCGAGCATCTCGTACTCACGCCGGGCCATCTCCTCGGTCGTCTCTTTGACGGCCACGACGCGACCCGACAGATCGGCGAATCGGACCAGATGCCGAGACAGGCCCTTCGGAAGCGACACGATGGTCTGCGATGGCCACTTGGCCAGCGGCGTCGACCACGGCAGCGCCAGCAGCCCGGGATCGACCGTGCTCGCCGTGATGCTCAACGATTTCTGCATCCGAGACCTCTCGTGCTCGCCAGACGAAAAGAGCGCGGCACGGGAGACCGAAGTCTGCCCGTGCCGCGCTCCGCGAGAATTACGCCGAAACGATCGGCGCGGCGTTCAGGCGGCTGCCCGACTCCAGGTCGAACGCGTGCACGTGACCCGGGTTCGCGGCCAGCGTGACCGTCTCGCCCGCGTTCGGGTGGTTACGGCCGTCGACACGTGCGACGATCTCGGTGCGCTTGCCGGCGACCTCTGCGTGACCGTAGAGGTATCCGTCGGCGCCGAGCTCCTCGACGAGGTCGACCGTGACCGAGAGGCCCTTGCCGTCGGCGGGGCCGACCGTGATGTCCTCCGGACGCACACCGATCGTGACCTGCGAACCGCTCGCGCGGCCGACCGTGTCGCGGTCGAGCGGGACGACCTCCGAGCCGAACTGCACGCCGCCGTCGACGAGGTCAGCCGTGAAGAGGTTCATCGCGGGGGAGCCGATGAAGCCGGCGACGAAGACATTCTCCGGCTTCTCGTACAGGTCGCGCGGGGTGCCGACCTGCTGCAGCAGACCGTCCTTGAGCACGGCGATGCGGTCACCCATGGTGAGCGCCTCGGTCTGGTCGTGCGTGACGTAGACCGTGGTGACGCCCAGGCGGCGCTGGAGCGACGCGATCTGCGTACGGGTCTGGACACGGAGCTTCGCGTCGAGGTTCGACAGCGGCTCGTCCATGAGGAACACCTGGGGCTGACGCACGATCGCGCGCCCCATGGCGACGCGCTGACGCTGACCACCCGAGAGGGCCTTCGGCTTGCGGGTCAGGTAGTCCTCGAGGTCGAGGAGCTTCGCGGCCTCGAGCACGCGAGCGGCACGCTCGTCCTTGTTGACGCCGGCGATCTTCAGGGCGAAGCCCATGTTCTCGGCGACCGTCATGTGCGGGTACAGCGCGTAGTTCTGGAAGACCATGGCGATGTCGCGGTCCTTCGGCGGAACGTCCGTGACGTCGCGGTCGCCGATGAGGATGCGTCCGGCGTTGACCTCTTCGAGGCCGGCGAGCATACGCAGCGAGGTGGACTTACCGCAGCCGGAGGGGCCGACCAGGACGAGGAACTCGCCGTCGCCTACTTCGAGGTTCAGCTTGTCGACAGCCGGGCGGGTGCCGCCGGGGTACAGGCGGGTTGCGTCGTCAAAAGTGACAGATGCCATGGCATTTTCTCCTTCACCGGCGGTACGTGCCGGGCGATCCTTCGTGATGGAAGCGGCGGTGCGATCCGCCGTGGCCCGTCTTTGGGCCAGGTTCAGTATGGCATGACCGGCCGTGTCTGGGAATTTCTCAGCCTGTCTCGTTAACATCGATCTATTGCTTCGCGCAATCCACCGGGGGAAACCCATCCCCGCAAACTCTCAAGAGGAACGATGTCGAGCGACGAGACGCCGAACGTCCCCACCACCCGCAATTCGCGCGAGGCGGTCCGGGAAAAGGCCCAGCAGGTGCATGCCCAGCAGTCCAGAGCCCGCGTCATCCGACGCTCGGTGCTCGGGGTCGTGGCGGTGCTCGTTGTCGGTGGCATCGCGGCCGGGGTTGTGTGGGCCGTCAGCTCCTCGGCGTCCAAGCCCGAGCTCACACCTTCAAACATGAAGGACGACGGCGTCGTGCTCCGCGCGGTCAGCGCGGAAGACACGGGTGAGATCCCCGCGACGCCGACTCCGGATGACGCGACTGCCACGCCCGCTCCCACGGCGTTGCCGACGGTGGCCGCGGGTGCGGTCGACATCCACGTGTATGTGGACTACCTCTCGCCGGGTGCCGGTCAGTTCGAGCGCGCCAACGCGCGCCAGCTGGCGAGCTGGATCGACCAGGGCGCGGCGACCGTCGCGTACCACCCGGTCGCTCTCCTGACGGCCAACTCCAGCGGTACCAAGTACTCACTGCGTGCGGCTGCGGCCTCGGCCTGCGTGGCCTCGTTGTCGAACGACAAGTTCGCCGCGTACAACCACGAGCTGCTGCTCAGCCAGCCGGAACTCGACACCGCCGGAAAGAGCGATGAAGAGCTGGCGGACATCGCGGTCGCCGTCGGAGTGGAACGACCGAAGGACGTGCGTGCCTGCATTCAGGGCAAGGACTTCGCCTCCTGGGCGAAGGACGCCACGGCCCGTGCGCTCGAGGGGCCGCTGCCCGGATCAAAGGATCTCGTTCTGAACGGCGCCCCGACGATCGTCGTGAACGGCCGCGCCTACGTGGGCGCGCTCGACGACCCGGCGGAGTTCTCGCAGTTCGTGCAGGACATCGCCAGCGATGCGTACTTCTCCACGCCGACTCCCACGCCGACCCCGACTCCGACCGAGACGGTTCCGGCGAGCTGAATCTGCCCCGTAGACTGGGGACGACCCCGCACCGGAATCGGAGCGGACGGTCTCGCCGACTTGGCGCAATTGGTAGCGCACCGTACTTGTAATACGGGGGTTGCAGGTTCAAGTCCTGTAGTCGGCACCTCAAGGATCTCCCTCGTTCTCTGCGAAGAGCGAGGGAGATTCTCGTCAGAACAGAGTGTGGTTCTGCTGCTGCGGTCGCTGCGGCTGCACTTCGATGCGTGACGCCACGCCGGCGGATGCCCCGGCGGCGGCGCTGATCAGCTCGCCTGCGGGGGCATCGCTGGAGAGCCACTCCTCGGCGAAGCCCGCGGGGATGAGCAGGGGCATCCGGTCATGGATCTCGCGGACGCGGTCTCTGGCGTCTTCCATCACGATGCTGAAGCAGGTGACCTCCAGCCCGTCTGCGGTGCGACCCGGGCGCGTGACGGCGGCGAGGCCGAGCATCTCGTCGCCGGGGAGTGCGAAGTGCTGCCAGATGCGCGAGGGCTTCTGCATCTCACGCCAGTACGACGCGGGAACGATCGCGCGCTCGGGAAGGGCCCCGCGTGCGGATGCCAGTCGCTCGGAGCGCGTGTTGATGGACGCGAAGCCTGCGGGTGCGCCGTTCACGAGGTACCCCCACCAGCCGAGCTCCCAACGATCGGAGCCGCGGATGATCGGATTCAGGTTGCGGCGGTTCTTGCCCGTCGGGAGAAGGACCTCGCCCGCGTTCTCGCGTGACCAGGCACGCAGGCCCTCGAGCATGTTCGCCTCGAGGGCAGCGCGGTACTCCTCGTCGTTGTAGCGGGGATCCAGCCCATAGCTCGCGCACATGACGTCAGAGTACGCGCGGGCGCCGACATCCGACAGGACATGCCGCGACCGGCGGTAGCCTTGGACGAGTGACCGAGAACTCCGCCGCCCGCATGCCCACGATCGTCGCGGTCGGCAGTGCGGTGTCGATCGGCGTGATGACGGCCATACAGGCGCGGATCAATGGCGTCCTGGGCGTCACGCTCGACGATGGGATCCTCGCCGGTTTCGTCTCCTTCAGCGTCGGCCTGATCGCGCTCGTCGTTCTCCTGCCACTCATGCCGCGTGCGCGACGCGGAGTCGCCGCACTGTGGTACGGGTTGCGCACGCGCAGCATCCCGTTCTGGATGCTCCTCGGCGGCGCCTGCGGTGCGCTCACCGTCTCGACGCAGGGGCTGGTTGCCGGCGCTCTCGGCGTCGCGCTCTTCACCGTCGGCGTGGTTGCCGGTCAGACTCTGCACGGCCTCGTGCTCGATCGCATCGGCTTCGGGCCGGCCGGTGTCGTCGCCGTGACACCCGGCCGGGTCATCGGCGGCGCTCTCGTGCTCGTCGCGGTGGGGATCTCGCTCGGCGGCGACGTTCTCTCGCAGGCGCCCCTGTGGATGCTGCTGCTGCCGTTCGTCGCCGGCGTCGGCATCGCCTGGCAGTCCGCCGCCAACGGGCGTCTGGCGCAGCGTGTGCAGTCGCCGATCGTGGCGACCTTCGCCAGTTTCTTCGGCGGTGCGATTCTGCTCGCGGTCGCCGCGATCGTGAACATCGTCGTCACGGGTCCGCCCGCGCCGTTCCCGACGGAGCCATGGCTCTACGTCGGGGGCCTGATCGGTGTCGTGTACATCCTGCTCGGCACGTTCATCGTCGCGAGGATCGGTGTGCTCCTGCTGGGGCTCGGCTCTGTGCTGGGTCAGCTGCTGACGTCCGCGATCATCGACCTCGTCTGGCCTGCGGCGGCAGGTCCCGCCGTATGGCAGATCATCACGATGGTCCTCGTCGGGCTCGCGGCCGTGTTCGTGGCGATGCCCCGTCGTCGCCGCGGCTAGGACTTCTTCTTCGCCTTCTTCTTATTGTTCTTCTTGTCCTTCTTGGCCTTCTTCACGGGCGCCTCGACGTGCGCAGCATCCGCGTCCTTCTTCGGCTTCGGCGCGGGCATCCGCGACATCAGCTCGCGCGCTTTGACCTCTTTGCGTCGGCCGGGCTTTCCCGCGGGCTTTCCGCCCACGTACAGCCAGCCGAGCAGCTGCTCGTTCTTGCCGAGGCCGTGCGCCTTCGCGACAGCCCGCGAGCGGGTGTAGTGGCCTGTGCGCCAGATTACGCCCCAGCCCGCCTCATCAAGCAGCAGGCTGAGCATATGGGCGACGCCGGATGCGACAGCCTCCTGCTCCCACATCGGAACCTTCTCGCTGGGGCGGTAGCTGGCGACCACCGCGATCAGCAGCGGCGCGCGCAGGGGCTTGCTCGAGGGAGACTTGTCGCCCTGCGCTTTCGCGATCGCCGCTCCCAGCGCGAGGCGGTCGTCGCCACGCAGTTCGATCAGACGCCACGGGCGCAGCGAGGAGTGATCCGCGACGCGACCGGCTGCAGCGACCAGAGTGACGAGATCCTCGTGCGAGGGGGCGACATCGGTGACCTTGGACCGGGACTGGCGTGCGCGGATCGCGTCGAGTGCGGTCACGACTCGGGAGCGGCGTCGGGCTGGAAGTTCAGCGCAACCGAGTTCATGCAGTAGCGGTCGCCTGTTGGTGTGCCGAAACCGTCGGGGAAGACGTGGCCGAGGTGTGAACCGCACGCGGCGCAGCGGACTTCGGTGCGCACCATGCCGAGGGTCGTGTCTTCGATGAGCTCGACGGCCTCCGGTCGGATCGACTCGTAGAAGCTCGGCCAGCCGCATCCGGAATCGAACTTCGTGCCGCTGCGGAACAGCTCCGCACCACACGCACCACAGGCGTAGAGGCCTGCGCGCTCTTCGTCGAGAAGTGCGCCGGTCCAGGGACGCTCGGTCGCGGCCTGGCGCAGGACGGCGTAGCTGGACTCGTCCAGCTCGGCGCGCCATTCGCTATCGGTCTTGTTCACGCGGTACGACATGGATCCTCCTGTGTTGCATCTATTCTCAACCCATTTCGGCGTGGTCGGGGCAAGCGGATGCCACGCGAGCGCGCCTGCGGTGATGCGAGACCCGCCCGCCGTAGCCTGGATGCATGACCGAGGAGTTGAGCGAGCGCGAGCGTGAGATCCTCGCGCTGGAGGCGCGCTGGCCGCAGCACAGTGGCGCGAAAGAGCAGGTGATTCGCGTCGATCTGGAGCTTGCGCCCGCCCGCTACTACCAGCTCCTCGGACGTTTGATCCTCACCGAGCGTGCCCTGGCGCACGACCCGATGCTCGTTCGTCGCCTGCGCCGACGCGAGGAGCAGAGCGCCGAGCGTCGCGTCGCCCGAAGCGCCGGATACCGCGGCTGAGAGTCTGATCGTCACGCGTACAGGTCGGTGCGGATAGCATCGAGGGGTGCCAGCACCCGTAGTTCGTGACCGATTCGATGATGTCCCGCGTACGCAGGGACGCGTAGGAGCGCACCGCGCAGAGAACCCCGGCATGAACGGCGCTGTCGTCCTGCTGTGGTCGGCGGTCGCCGTCCTCGTCCTCGTCGTCGCCGGAATCTTCGGAGCGATGATCGTCATGGGGAAGGTCTCGCTGTTCCCGCAGGCGGTCGAGACCATTGCCCCGCAGCCCAAGGAGACCGGTGTCATCGACACGACGTACTCCGTGATGGTGCTGAACGCGACGACGACGCCGAACCTGGCCGCGACCACTCGCGACACGATCGTGAACGCAGGCTGGCCGGCGACTGCGGTTATCGCCGGCGATGCGAACGCCCAGGACTTCGCGACGACGACGATCTACTACGTCGCCGATGCGGACCGCCCCGCGGCGCTCGGACTCGCCGAGGTCCTCGGGGGCGTGCCTGTCGCGCAGAGCGATGTCTATGCGGGCGATGTCGTCGAGGGTGGAAAGCAGCTCACGGTCGTGATCGGACTGGATCGTGCGGGCGAGGCGCCCGCGGAGGCCCCGGAAGAGGCCCCGGAGGATGCCCCTGCGGAGTAGTCCGCGCGCTGTTTCGCCAGGAGCGGAGTTGGCTTGCACTCGGTAGGGTCGAGTGCCAGAATGGCATTAGCACTCGCTATCAGTGAGTGCTAAATCCTCAACTTCCACGTCCAGGAGGGACGACAAGACTCATGGCAAAGATCATCGCTTTCGATGAGGAGGCCCGTCGCGGCCTCGAGCGCGGCCTGAACATTCTGGCTGACGCTGTCAAGGTGACGCTCGGCCCGCGTGGCCGCAACGTCGTTCTCGAGAAGAAGTGGGGCGCCCCCACGATCACGAACGACGGTGTCTCGATCGCCAAGGAGATCGAGCTCGACGACCCGTACGAGAAGATCGGCGCGGAGCTCGTCAAGGAGGTCGCGAAGAAGACCGACGACGTCGCCGGTGACGGTACGACCACCGCGACCGTCCTCGCTCAGGCGCTCGTGCGCGAAGGACTGCGCAACGTCGCAGCCGGCGCCGACCCCATCTCGATCAAGCGCGGAATCGAGAAGGCTGTCGCCGCCATCACCGCCGAGCTCCTCGCCAGCGCGAAGGAGATCGAATCGAAGGAGCAGATCGCCGCGACCGCATCGATCTCGGCAGCAGACGCCGCGATCGGCGAGCTCATCGCCGAGGCGATCGACAAGGTCGGCAAGGAAGGCGTCGTCACCGTCGAGGAGTCGCAGACCTTCGGCACCGAGCTCGAGCTCACCGAGGGCATGCGCTTCGACAAGGGCTACCTGAACCCCTACTTCGTCACCGACCCCGAGCGCCAGGAAGCGGTCTTCGAAGACCCGTACATCCTGATCGCCAACCAGAAGATCTCCAACATCAAGGACCTTCTGCCCGTCGTTGACAAGGTGATCCAGGACGGCAAGGAGCTCGTCATCATCGCCGAGGACGTCGAGGGCGAAGCTCTCGCGACTCTCGTGCTCAACAAGCTCAAGGGCATCTTCAAGTCGGCCGCCGTCAAGGCTCCGGGCTTCGGCGACCGTCGCAAGGCGCAGCTGCAGGACATCGCGATCCTCACGGGCGGCCAGGTCATCACCGAAGAGGTCGGCCTCAAGCTCGAGAACGCCACGCTCGACCTGCTCGGTCGCGCACGCAAGGTCATCATCACGAAGGACGAGACCACCATCGTCGAGGGTGCCGGCGACGCAGAGCAGATCGAGGGTCGCGTGACCCAGATCCGCCGTGAGATCGACAACACCGACAGCGACTACGACCGCGAGAAGCTCCAGGAGCGCCTCGCGAAGCTCGCCGGTGGCGTCGCCGTCATCAAGGCGGGCGCGGCCACCGAGGTCGAGCTCAAGGAGCGCAAGCACCGCATCGAGGACGCCGTTCGCAACGCGAAGGCAGCCGTCGAAGAGGGCATCGTCCCCGGCGGTGGCGTCGCACTCATCCAGTCGGGCACCAAGGCGCTGGATGCGCTGGAGCTCACGGGTGACGAGGCCACGGGCGCGAACATCGTTCGCGTGGGCATCGAGGCTCCGCTCAAGCAGATCGCGCTGAACGCCGGTCTCGAGCCGGGCGTCGTCGCACACAAGGTGGCATCGCTTCCTGCCGGCCACGGCCTCAACGCCGCCACGGGCGAGTACGGTGACCTGTTCGCACAGGGCATCATCGACCCGGCGAAGGTCACGCGTTCGGCTCTGCAGAACGCGGCGTCCATCGCTGCGCTGTTCCTGACGACCGAGGTCGTCGTCGCGGACAAGCCCGAGAAGGCCGCCGCTCCGATGGGCGACCCGACGGGTGGCATGGACTTCTGAGTCTGAACAGACCCACGGTCTGAACACGAGAAGGGCCCCGGCATCGCGCCGGGGCCCTTCTTCGTGCGCGCGGAGAGTGCGCGCTCCATCCCTCAGCGGAAGAGTCCCGCTGAGTACTGATCGGCATCCGCGTACTGCGTGGCCGCGTTCGCCATCGCCACGCTGATCGACGCGAGCGCCTGCTCCAGGTGCGCCTGGGCGCCCCGCCACTCCTCGACGCACGCCTGGAAGGCGTTGGCGGCGGTTCCGGTCCAGGAGCTCTGCAACTGTGTGAGCTGCGCCATCATGGCGGTGGATTCGGCCTGCATCCGGTCGGAGGTGCCTCGCACCGAGTTGGTAGTGGCGATGACGGCATCGGTGTCGACGGTGAAGACGGTCATGGGTACTCCTTTCGCAAGTACCTCGACGCTACGGACGTCCTTCAGCGGCGCGCGCAGTGCGCACGCCAGCCGTGCAGAGCCTCTGCAGAACGCTGGCTGTGCAGGAAACGCTGATCACCGTCAGCGGATGAGCGGGGCCAGCGGCTGGGTGTCCTCGTAGAGATGGCTCGCCGTCGCGAGCGGTGCGAGCGGGAACGAGACCCGGAAGGTCGCACCTCCGCCGGGGGTCTCATCGACCTGCACGGAGCCGTTCAGGGCGTGCACGATCGATGCGACGATCGCCAGGCCCAGACCGGAGCCGCCCGTCTCACGGGCTCGCGAGTTGTCCGCCCGCCAGAAGCGCTGGAAGATCTGCTCACGGATCTGCTCGGGGATGCCCTCGCCGTGGTCGACGACCGAGACCCAGCCGATGCCGGCACGGCGGTCCGCGCCGAGTACGATCTCGATCGGCGACTCCTCGGGGGAGAACCGGCGGGCATTGCCGAGCAGGTTCGCGATCACCTGACGCACCTTGTTCTCCTCGCCGAGGATGATCGGCGGTGTCAGCACCGGTACGACCTCCGCCTCCGAGAAGTCGATCGTCGGAACCGCGGGAGTCTCACGAGGGCGACGCAGGAGACGGCCGAGCGCATTGCCGGGGCGCGTGCGCGGCGGGACCGGGCCGACGGGCCGCTCCGGGCTCAGCACGGGGTCCGAGGGCGGGAGAGGTGCCGTGTCGGCTGTCGTGTCGATCACCGTCACGGTGCGTCCGGGTGAGGCCGCCCGGACATCGAGTGCGGCATCATTGGCCAGCGGCCGCAGATCGAGCGGAGCGATCGTGAGGGGACGCTGTTCGTCGAGACGCGCGAGAGCGAGAAGATCTTCGACGAGGACACCCATTCGCACGGCCTCCTTCTCGATGCGCTCCATCGCTCGGGCCGTGTCCTCCTCGCCGCGAATCGCGCCCATCCGGTACAGCTCTGCATAGCCGCGCACGCTGACGAGCGGAGTGCGCAGTTCGTGGCTGGCGTCACCGATGAATCGACGCATGTGCTGCACGGTCCGCTCGCGTTGCGCGATCGAGCGATCCAGCCTGTCGAGCATCGTGTTGATCGCGGCGTTGAGACGCCCCACCTCTGTGGTGGGTTCAAGGTCGGTCAGGCGCTGGCTGAAGTCGCCCGCTGCGATCGACATCGCGGTGGATTCGACCTGACCCAGACGGCGGAACGTGAGCGTGACGAGCCCGCGCGTGAGCAGAGCGGCTACAAGGATCGTGATGAGCGCGATCGTCGTGAACACCCCGAAGTAGGTGCCGATGATGTGGTCGACCTCGGTCAAGGACATCGCCGACATCTGGGTGTACGTGACGTTGGATCCCAGCGTCTCCCGAACCGCCACTGCCGCGCGGAACTCGGTGCCGTCCGTGCCCTCGAGCACATGGATCTTGCCGCGTTCCGCATCGACGCTCGCCTGCGCGAGCGTGTACGTCGTCGGGAAGATCGGTAGCTCGGCGCCCGCGGGTCCGCCGGCGGTCGCCCGGAGCACGCCCTGCGCGTCGTAGATGGCGACGAAGTCGTCGGCGAACCGCGGAGCGTTCGGCGACGCCGTCGCGGTGAGACCACCAGCGCCGTCACCCTCGATCGTGAAGAAGCGTTCCGCGCGATCACCGGCCGCGATCGACGCGACCTGCGTCTCCACGTTGTTGATCAAAGAGGAGCGCAGGATCGGCACGGTGCCGATTCCCGTGACGATCAACCCGAGGGCGAGAACAGCGACCGTCACACCGGTGACCTTCGCACGGAGGCTGATGCGCCGCCACCAGCGGGTGACGGCATCGGGCTGGGAGGACATGCTCAGGCTGACTTGCCCACCTTGAGCATGTAGCCGAAGCCGCGCTTGGTCTGGATGACCGGCTCTTCCGTGTGCGGGTCGATCTTGCGACGGAGGTAGGAGATGTAGCTCTCGACGATGCCGGCGTCACCGTTGAAGTCGTACTCCCAGACGTGGTCGAGGATCTGCGCCTTCGAAAGCACCCGATTGGGGTTCAGCATCAGGTAGCGCAGCAGCTTGAACTCGGTCGGGCTCAGTTCGATCGACGTCGACCCGACCTGCACGTCGTGCGTGTCCTGATCCATGGAGAGCTCACCGGCGCGGATCATCGACTCTTCGTCGGCCTGCATCGTGCGACGAAGAATCGCCTGCGCGCGGGCGACGATCTCATCGAGGCTGAACGGCTTGGTGACGTAGTCGTCGCCGCCGGCGTTGAGACCCTCGATCTTGTCTTCTGTGTCGTCCTTCGCGGTGAGGAACAGGATGGGGGCGGTGAAGCCCGCGCCGCGGAGACGCTTGGTCACGCTGAAGCCGTTCATGTCGGGCAGCATGACATCGAGGATGATGAGGTCGGGTTCTTCTTCGAGAACGGCCGAGATCGTGGCCGCGCCGTTGCCGACCGTCTTCACCGTGAATCCGGCAAAGCTCAGGCCCGTGGAGAGCAGGTCGCGGATGTTGGGCTCGTCGTCGACGACCAGGATGCGCGCTTCAGTCATGACCCCATTATGGTGACTTCCGCCCTGTAACGGCTGAACTCCGTGTGACGTTGCGCGAATCCATCAGTTCCGGAGGGGCATGCCGGGGCGATGACGGCGAGCCGACACGCCCGCGGGAGTAGCATCCAGCGCATGGATGATGACATCGGCGACTCGGCATGCTGGCTGTCTCGCGTGTGCCCCGAGTGCGGCGCGATGCTCGACGACCGCACCAGCCCGTGCTGGCGGTGCGGGATGAGGCCGGGCGCGGAGGCTACGCCGAGATGAGCTCGTCGGCGTCCATGATCGTGTAGCTGTAGCCCTGCTCCGCGAGGAAGCGCTGTCGGTTCTGTGCGTAGTCCTGGTCCACCGTGTCGCGTGCGATGAGCGTGTAGAAGCTCGCGGTGTGCCCGGACTGCTTGGGACGCAGGAGCCGTCCGAGTCGCTGCGCCTCCTCCTGACGGGACCCGAAGGAACCCGACACCTGGATGGCGACGGATGCCTCGGGAAGGTCGATCGAGAAGTTCGCGACCTTCGACACCACGAGCAGCTCGATCTCGCCGTCACGGAACTGCTGATACAGCTCTTCTCGTTCGTCGACGGGCGTCGCGCCGGTGATCTGCGGTGCGTTCAACGCTTCGGACAGCGCGTCGAGCTGGTCGAGGTACTGGCCGATCACGAGCACCCGCTCACCGGGGTGCTTGGCGATGAGATCGCGCACAGCTCCGATCTTCTGCGGGGCGGATGCGGCGAGGCGATAGCGCTCGTCGTCGGTCGCGGCCGCGTACTCCATGCGCGCGTCCGGCGGCAGATCCACACGCACCTCGAAGCAGGCGGCGGGAGAGATGTACCCCTGTGCCTCGATCTGCTTCCAGGGGGCGTCGAAGCGCTTCGGTCCGATCAGGCTGAAGACGTCGCCCTCGCGGCCGTCCTCGCGCACGAGTGTGGCGGTGAGGCCGACGCGGCGACGTGCCTGCAGGTCTGCGGTGAGCTTGAAGACGGGCGCGGGCAGCAGGTGCACCTCGTCGTACACGATGAGACCCCAGTCGAGTGCATCCAGGAGCGCGAGGTGCGCATAGGCGCCCTTCCTCTTGGCGGTGAGGATCTGGTAGGTCGCGATCGTGACCGGCTTGACCTCTTTCGCCTGACCGGAGTACTCGCCGATCTCCTCGGGGGTGAGCGAGGTGCGCTTGAGGAGTTCGTCGCGCCACTGGCGGGCAGACACGGTGTTCGTGACGAGGATCAGCGTCGTCGTCTTGGTCGCAGCCATGGCGCCCGCACCGACGATGGTCTTGCCGGCGCCGCAGGGGAGCACGACGACACCAGAGCCGTCCTTGGCGAAGGCCTCGACGGCCTGGCGCTGGTACGGGCGCATCTCCCAGCCGGACTCGGCCAGGTCGATGTCGTGCGGCGTGCCGGGGGTGTAGCCGGCGAGGTCTTCCGCGGGCCAGCCGATCTTCAGCAGCTCCTGCTTGATCTGGCCGCGCGCCCACGCGTCGATGACGTAGGTCTCGGGGCTCGGGTGGCCGATGAGCAGGGGCGAGATGCGCTTGTTGTGTGCGACCTGCGTCAGCACCGCCGGGTCGGACGAGCGCAGGATGAGCGTTCCCTCGTCGTCGCGTTCGATCACGAGCCGGCCATAGCGGTCGACGGTCTCGCGGATGTCCATTGAGACGCTCGGCGGCACGGGGAACCGGGACCAGCGATCCAGGGTGTCGAGCATGTCGTCCGCCGTGTGGCCTGCCGCTCGCGCGTTCCACAGACCGAGGCGAGTGACGCGGTAGGTGTGGATGTGCTCGGGTGCCCGTTCGAGCTCGGCGAAGATCGCCAGCTCGTGGCGTGCGGACTCCGCGTCGGAGTGTGCCACTTCGAGCAGCACGGTGCGGTCGCTCTGGACGATCAGGGGGCCATCAGACATAGCCCACCATTCTACGTGCCTCCGTCGGGGAGGGCGTCAGTCTTCAGCAGGTCGTGTGGAGCGGATGCTGCGCACCGGCAGTGTGCGCTCGACATCGGCCGCGCGGTCGCGGCCTCGCAGGCGACCGCCGCCAAGGCCGGTGACTTCGAGCGTGAGTTCGCGCGTGGACCCGTCCGGCATGCCGACTTCGACGATGAGTGCTGCGCGGCGTCGCACGGCGTTCTCGAGTTCGCGATCGAGCCAGGCCGCATCCGCATCCGCACCCTGTGCGGCCCGCAGCCGCGCGATGAGCTCTGCGAAGCGCTCATCGGCGTCGGGTGAGTCGATGGGAGGCGTCTCGGTGATGCGTGTGCGCAGTGCGCGCGTGTCGTTTCCTTCGGCGTCGACCGCGGATGCCGGATAGCGCGCGTCGGTCAGCGCCCAGAAGACTGTGTCACGCCCGACCTTGGTCGTGAGGTGATCGCCCTCGCGGACGAGCCCGAGCGGCCGCAGGCTCTGGTCGACGCCCATCGTGTCGATGAGGTGCGGATCGGAGCTCGCGACCGTGGTGCGTCCTGTGTCGGGATCCGTGGCCACGCGGATGAGCCCGTGGCGCTGCGCGGACTGCGCGACCAGGTAGCGCAGCGGCTGCGGGACGCCGGTGAGCGAGATCTGATCCAGAAACGCCAGCACGCTCTCTTCCGTCTCGCCCTCGGCGAAGGCGAGTGTCAGAGACTCTGCGGTGAAGCGGTACGACGAGGCCTGCGTCGCCGACTCGCGGTGCGCGAGGCGACGCAGGCGGAGGTCCATTGCCGGAACCAGCGGCCCCGGAGCGATCGCCGTCAGATCGTTCTGCAGGAAGATGCGATCGACCTCGACGGGAAGCAGCGTCCGCAGGGCGTCCACGTCGGCGGTGCCCGTGAGGCGCAGGGGGCGTGCCCACGCGGGCTCGCCGGACGCGGTCGTCAGACCGAGGAGCGCGGCGCGATGCTCGAGCTCGGCGCTGACGGCGGGCCAGTTCGGATCCCAGGGATGGGCATCGGCCCACAGCGAGGGGGCGATCCATCCGCCGCTCGACGTGCGAAGGGCGGGAGCGAGGTGCGTGCGGAAGCTCTCGGCGAGAGCGGCCCAGCGTTCGATGCCGGGCAGGCGAAGCCAGGTGTCGCCTCGAGCGGTGAGGGTCAGCGTGCGGCCGGAGGCGTGCAGCAGACCCGCATCGAGCGCGAAGGAGATGAGCGCATCCAGATCGGCCGTATCGTCCAGGATGCTCCGCTCTGCGAGCCGCCGACGCTCCGTCGCGCTGAGTGCGCCGGTGCTGAGCAGGGCAAGTGGTGTCTCCGCGGCCGTGAGCAGGACATCGGCGAGAGCGAGGACCACCGTGAAAGCGCGCTCGGCGGCATGGGCGGCATCGATGTCGGTCGACGGCGCCACCGGATGCTCCGCAGCGGCGGGTTCAAGCTGGCGCGTCGCGAGAGCGTCGGCGACCTCAGGGTAGGGGGTGCCGTCGCTGCGCAGGAGCGCGGTGCGTGCGAGAAGGTCGTCTCCGGCAGCCCGTGAGTCTGCGTCGGCCCGGGAGGACGACGACTCAAGCAGTGCCTGTGCTTCCGCGCGGGTCAGTCGGGGGAGGAACCGCTCGATCGCGGCGGGTTCCAGCAGAGACTCCGCCGCATCGAAGAAGTCATGCCAGGAGACCTGCGCCGAGATGCCGCGACGCGTGAAGAGCACGGCGAGGGCATCATCGCTCTGCGCGGCGAGCCAGTCGGCCAGGGGGCGCGCGTGCGTGCTCATGGAGTGACGTGCTCGACGGGCTCCGTCAGGAGCGTCGCGCCGCGCGTCCTCTCCGGACGAAGCTCGTGATGAGGAGAGTCAGGATCATGACCATGGCCAGCGGGAGGCCCCACAGGGGGATGGCTCCGACGAGCGGCCACATGCCGACCGAGAAGTCCTCCTGTGACATTCCCATCGCGGAGGCGATGATGATCGTGAAGAAGCAGAGCACAGCCGCCGTGGCAAGGCCCAATGCCGTCACAGCCAGGAATCGGTCGAGCCGACGGATCGGAACCTCAGGGGAGTTCTTCGGGGCGCTCATCTCTCCCAGCCTAGCCGCTCCCTGGGCGGTAGGCTGGATGCGCGCATGCCCGGCATCCGCACTCTGTTTTTCCACCTCGACCCTCGGGTCGATTGCACATCCAGCGAGGTTCTCCATGCCCACCGGCAAGGTCAGGTTCTACGACGACGAGAAGGGGTTCGGCTTCATCGCCTCCGATGAAGGCCAGGACGTCTTCCTGCACGCCTCTGCCCTCCCCGCCGGCGCCACTGTCAAGCAGGGCGCTCGGGTGGAATTCGGCGTCGCCGACGGCAAGCGCGGACTCCAGGCACTGTCCGTGCGCGTGCTGGACGCTCCGCCGAGCCTCGCGAAGGCGAAGCGCAAGTCCGCCGATGACATGGCGATCATCATCGAAGATCTCGTGAAGCTCCTCGACACGATCGGCGGCGACATGCGCCGCGGCCGCTACCCCTCGTCGAGTCAGGGACACAAGATCGCAGCCGTGCTGCGGAAGGTTGCTGATGACCTCGACGCCTGACGCCGACGAGCGTCTGATCAACGCGCGTGATCTCGCGCTCGCAGCGCTACACGAGATCACGCCCGCGACGACGGTGGGCCCGCCCGCGGGCTACCTCGTCGAGGACGACGGCTCGGTGTCGCTGCGGTTCGAGAACCGCCTGCCCGGATACCCCGGCTGGTTCTGGACAGTCACGGTCGCGCGCGTCGAGGGCGAAGAGCCGACGGTTCTCGAAGCGGAGCTGCTGCCCGGCGACGGCGCGCTGGTCGCGCCCGAGTGGGTGCCCTGGGCGGAGCGACTCGCCGAGTACCGCGCGCACGCCGCAGAGCTCGCCGCGCAGGCCAAGGCGGCTGAAGTCGACGGTGATTCCGATGACGACGCGGACGACGATGAGGCGGACCTCGATGACGTCGACCTGGGCGACGAGGACTTCCTCGAAGATCGCGACGAGCGGCAGCTGCACGCCGGCGACGTCGACGGTGTCGACATCGATGAGCTCGATGACGAGTCAGACGAAGACGACTCGGATGATGACGACGACTCGGATGACGACGACCGCGACGCCGACGAAGAAGAGTGACAGCACGAAGGCGGCTTCGCTACGCTGAAGCAGCCTTCGAAGAGAACTGCCCCGCACGGATCACCGTGCGGGGCAGTTCTGTGTTCAGGAACCGCTGTTCTCGATCACGTAGTCGAGGGAGCGGATGAGCTGACGCACATCGTCGGGCTCCACCGAGACGAACGTGGCGATCCGCAGCTGATTGCGGCCGAGCTTGCGGTACGGCTCGGTGTCGACGATGCCGTTGGCGCGCAGCGTGGCGGCGATCGCGGCAGCATCCACCGAGTCGTCGAAGTCGATCGTGACAACGACCTGCGAGCGGTGTGCAGGATCTGCGACGAAAGGCGTCGCGATCGACGAGGCCTCAGCCCAGTCGTAGAGCGCCTGGGAGGACTCTGCTGTGCGCGATGCCGCCCAGGACAGTCCGCCGTTGTCGTTGATCCACCGCAGCTGGCTGTCGAGCAGGTGCAGGGTCGTGAGGGCAGGCGTGTTCAATGTCTGGTTGAGTCGCGAGTTGTCGAGCGCCTGCTTCAGGCTGAGGAACTCCGGGATGTAGCGGTCGCTCGCGGCGATGCGCTCGATGCGCTCGATTGCGGCGGGGGAGACGGCCGCGAACCACAGTCCGCCGTCCGAGCCGAGGTTCTTCTGGGGGGCGAAGTAGTAGACGTCGGTCTCGGTGGCGTCGAAGTCGATGCCGCCGGCGGCGCTGGTTGCGTCGATCACCGTCAGCGCGCCGTCTGTGGTCACGCGGCGGATGGGAGCTGCGACACCGGTGGAGGTCTCGTTGTGCGGCCACGCGTACACGTCGACGCCCTCGACGACCTCGGCGTCGATCAGCGAGCCGGGCTCGGCGGAGCGGACATCCGGACCCGTCAGCCACGGGGCAGCAGCCGCCTTCGCGAACTTGCCGCCGAACTCGCCGAACACGAGGTTCTGGCTGCGCTGTTCGATCAGACCGAATGCGGCCGCATCCCAGAACGCCGTCGAGCCGCCGTTGCCGAGCACGACCTCATAGCCGTCGGGAAGTCGGAACAGCGACGAGAACCCCTCCCGCACGCTTCCCACCAGGTTCTTCACCGGCGCCTGCCGGTGCGATGTGCCCAGCAGGGACGAGCCCACGGCGGCCAGCGCTTCGACCTGCGCCGGGCGCACCTTCGAAGGACCGCAGCCGAAACGGCCGTCGACGGGCAGAAGTTCGCGGGGAATCTCGATCGCCATGGCTTGATTCTAGGGGAGCGCGGCGGGCCGTTCCGCCGCGCGCGCCTCCGAGGGTGACACAGAATGTAGGCTTGCCTAAGCCCGTGACTAGGAGAACGCGATGACCGATCTGATCGACACCACGGAGATGTACCTCCGCACCATCCTCGAGCTCGAGGAGGAGAACATCATTCCGCTGCGCGCGCGGATCTCCGAGCGACTCGGTCACTCGGGGCCCACGGTCTCGCAGACGGTCGGCCGCATGGAGCGCGACGGACTCGTCGTCGTGTCCGAGGACCGCACGCTGGAGCTGACGGACGCCGGTCGCCGCAAGGCCGTCGACGTCATGCGCAAGCACCGTCTCGCCGAACGCCTGCTCTCTGACGTCATCGGCCTCGACTGGGCGTTCGTGCATGAAGAGGCCTGCCGCTGGGAGCACGTCATGAGCGAGCAGGTGGAGCTGCGCCTCATCGAGCTGCTCGGCCACCCCACGGAGTCGCCGTACGGCAACCCGATCCCCGGCCTCGACCAGCTGGGCAGCGCCACCGCCCGCACGTTCGATGAGGGTGTCGTCGGTCTCGTGGTGAAGCTGAAGGACGCGGACGGACCCATCGAGGGGACTGTCCGACGCCTCGCCGAGCCGGCGCAGGTCGATCCCGAGCTGCTGCAGCAGCTGCGCGAGGCCGGCGTCGTTCCCGGCGCCCACGGCTCGTACCGCTTCAGCGAGGGCTACGTGCTGATCGAGATGGACGGCCAGGACGAGGGCCTCGAGCTTCCCGTCGAGCTCGCTTCTCACATCTTCCTCGTGGCGATTCCCGACGCCCAATAATCCGCGTGATTCCGCGGCTTTTCGGCGTTCTGCGCGGATTGTCAGGTTCTGAGGGTGACATAAACGTTATCTTCCGGTAACGTCAAACCGTCATCAGCGAGAAGCCAGTTGATGATCACCGTGATGGTTGCCTCACCGGCTCGTCACCATTACGGAGACCAACGCACATCGTGCCCGAAGATCACGCGTGCCCAGAGAAACGAGTGACGAGCCTGCGCAACCCGAGCGCTGAGGTGCTGGAGGACCAGCTTTGGCTGTAGAGATCGCAACGCCCGAGAACGACGACAACCCAAATATCGAGAACACGCAGAACCGCGGAGTCACCCGTCGGAGTCGCGCCAAGGGCGTGGCCATCCTGCGTGAGACGAAGGCGTCGCGTCCCAGCGGTCGTTCGCTGGTCAAGCCCTTGCGCTCGATCGCGATCTTCGGTGCCGTCGGCGCTCTCGTCACGGCCATCGCCCTGCCGGCCTTCGCAGCCAGCAAGCCGAGCGATGCCGCCCCTGCAACGCTGCAGCAGCTCGCGGCGGAGGACGCCCAGTCCATCGTCGTCGCTTCCGAGGCCACGGCCGCTCCCCTCGACATGGGCACGTTCAGCGCCACCACTCCGGAGGAGATCGAGAAGGCGAAGGCAGAAGCGGCCGCTGCCGCCCGTGCGGCCGCAGTGGCCAGCTCCGGCGGGGCCTCGCTGGCCGGCATCGATCTGTCGATGGTCGCTCCCGGCTCGGGTGAGGTTCGGTACCCGCTCGCTCAGGGATCCTTCACGTCCGGAGAGGGCCCGGGTTCGGGCCGCGGCCACCAGGGCTGGGACATGCTCGCCCCGACCGGAACCCCGATGTTCGCTGCCGCTTCCGGCGTCGTCCGCGTGTCCAGCGAGGGCTACTACGGCTACGGCGTCGCGATCGTGATCGACCACGTCATCGGCGGACAGTCGGTCTCGACGCTCTACGGTCACATGGACTACGGCAGCCGCCTTGTCAGCGCCGGAGAGACGGTCTCGGCGGGTCAGCTGATCGGCGTCGTCGGCAACACCGGCAACTCCTACGGTTCGCACCTGCACTTCGAGGTGCACATCGGCGACGGCATCGTCGACCCGGCTTCCTGGCTCGCGGCGAACGCCGGCTGATCCGCCCCGTCGAGGCGGACACGTTCATCTCAGATTCATCCATCTCCCACGAGGATGAGCTAGCCTGATTCCGTCGTCGTCAGGACGGAGGAAGCTGATGGAGCGAATACCGGGCATCCGAACCACGGATGCACTCGGACACTTCGCTCTGCAGCATTGCATGCAGGACTTTCACGGTGTCACCGTGCAGAAAGGCGCTGTCTTAGAGACAGCGCCTTTTTTCGTCCCTGCAGGTCCCTTCGCGCTGCGCGGCGGCAGAGAAGTCGAGAGTGCCGGGAAGCCGTCCCGGCGGATCGAAGGGATGCAGGATGCGCACACTCGTGCTCAACGCGGGCTATGAGCCCCTCGCGATCGTGTCGTTCAAGCGCGCGCTCGTTCTCGTCATGAATGAGAAGGCGTCGGTGATCGAAAGCGTCATCGGCGATCCGGTCTGGACCACGCGCGCGGTGTACGAGCGTCCCGCGGTGATTCTCCTGACCCGCTACGTGCGCATTCCGCAGGCGAGACGGGTCCCGGTGACGCGACGAGGGGTGCTGCGGCGCGACAATCACCGATGCGGGTACTGCGCGAAGCCGGCATCGACCATCGATCATGTGCTGCCGCGCTCGCGCGGCGGGCAGGACTCCTGGGAGAATCTCGTCGCCTGCTGCCTTCGGTGCAACAACACCAAGAGCGACAGGACGCCCCAGGAGATGGGGTGGGAGCTGCGGATGGCGCCGCGTGCCCCGCACGGCGCCGCCTGGACGGTGCGCGGCACCGAGCGTGGTGACCCGCAGTGGGCACCGTACCTGGGGCTCGCAGCCTAGAGACAATCTGGCCAGAAGGCCGATGCTCGGGCCGTGCTGTCCGTCCAAAGGATGACAGGCGAATGGTCCCGTAGGGGGAAGCGCGTCACGCGGGGTGCCGGAAACACTGGAAGGGTCCCTCTTCCCGTCAGTTGACCGCAAAGGCCCCCATGACGTCTCTCACCCGTGCCAGCGTGAAGAATCGCCTTCTCGTCGCGCTCCTCACCGCCGCCGTCGCTCTCTTCGGACTGATCTCGATGGGAGCCCTCAAACAAGAGCTCATGCCATCCATGACGGTGCCGATGGCGGCTGTGTCGTTCACCTCCGACGGGCTGAGTTCCGCCGAGATGTCGCGCAGCGTGACCGAGCCCGCGGAGAAGGCGCTCATGACGGTCCCCGGAGTGAAGAACGTCACCTCGACGACGAGCGCGGGGAGCAGCCTGATCCAGGTCGAATGGGCGTTCGGCAAGGACGACGAGGAGACCCTGCGCACACTGCGAAGCACAGTCGACGCGTTGAAGCCGGTGCTGCCGACCGGCAGCGAATCGCAGGTCCTCTCCGGAGGGATGGACGGCATGCCCGCGATGGTGGTCAGCGTCGCGAGCACGAAGGACGACCCGGCATTCGGCGAGACGATCCAGACCACGGTCGTGCCTGCGCTGCAGGGCGTGGCCGGCGTGCAGCGCGTGGAGGTCGCGGGTCGCGACGAACAGCGGATCGTGATCGCGCTGCGTGCCGCGGATGTCGCCCGCCTCAAGGTGGAACCGGCGGGGATTCCCGCCGCGCTGCAAGCCTTCGGGGCCACCGCCCCGGCCGGCGAGGTCGCCGGCGCGGATGGCAAGGTGTCGGTGACGGTCGGCCAGGGCCTTGCCTCCGTGGAAGACATCCAGGCGCTGCCGATCGCTACCGCGGACGGCGTCGTGGCAGTGGCGGACTTCGCCGATGTGGCCCTTGAGACGGTTCCGCAGGGGAGCCTGTCGCGCGTGAACGGCAAGAGCGCGCTCACGCTGCAGATCCTGCCCGCACAGGGAGCGAACGTCGTCGACATCTCGCACGGCGTCAACGCGGAGCTGGATCGACTCGCACCGACGCTGCGTGCTGACTTCGTGACGGTGTTCGATCAGGCCCCGTACATCGAGCAGTCGATCAAGGACCTTTCGGTGGAGGGCGGGCTCGGCCTCATCTGCGCCGTGCTGGTGATTCTCGCGTTCCTGGGTTCGTGGCGTTCGACGATCATCGCGGCCGTGTCGATTCCGCTCTCGCTGCTGATCACCCTGATCGGGCTGCTGTGGAGCGGCAACACGCTCAACGTGCTCACGCTCGGCGCGCTCACGATCGCGATCGGGCGCGTCGTGGATGACTCGATCGTGGTGATCGAGAACATCACGCGCCGCCGCGGCAGCGGTCCACTCACGATCGAGGGCGTCGTCGCATCCGTGCGCCAGGTCGCCGGAGCGATCACGGCATCCACACTCACGACCGTCGCGGTCTTCGCGCCCATCGCGCTCGTCTCGGGGCTCACCGGTCAGCTCTTCCGGCCGTTCGCCATCACCGTGACGATCGCACTGCTGGCGTCTCTGCTCGTCGCTCTCACCGTGGTTCCCGTGCTCGCGTACTGGTTCCTCCGCAATCGGCCGGCGCATGGTGCGGCGACGGAGGATGCGACGACATCCGCTGAGCACGAGGACGACCTCGCCGAGATCCACACGCGGCCGGATCGTCTGCAGGGGGCGTTGATGCCTGCGCTCGCGGCGACGCGACGCCATCCGATCATCACCGTGGCAGCGGCGAGCGTGATCCTCGTTGCGACCCTCGGTATGAGTTCCCTTCTCCGCACTGACTTCCTCGGCTCGTCGGGGGCGGAGACCCTGCAACTGGTGCAGACGCCGCCGACGGACGCGAAGGCGGATCCGCTGGAGGTCGTCGAGCCCGTCGAGCGTGCGCTTGCGGAGGTGAAGGGTGTGCGTGATGTGATCACCGCCATCCCCGTCGCCAAGTCCGGTGAGCGCATGAACATCACCTACGACGTGATGCTGGCCAAGGGCGCGACGGTCGAGCAGGTCCGAGGTGATGTCGACAAGGCGCTGAAGAGCGTGAAGAATGCGGGCGACGTGCAGGTCGTCACACAGGATTCCTTCGCCGCCGGTGGGGCGATGACACTCCAGATCCGCGGCAATGACGCGGATGCGCTCGCCGCGGCGAGCGACCAGCTGCAGAAGCGCCTCGCGGATGCGGACGGCGTGCAGTCGGTACGCAGCGATGCCAAGGGGGAGCAGACGGTCGTGCGGGTGCAGCTCGACAAGATGCTGGCGGCGCGCCTCGGATTCGATCCGGGCAGCATCGCACAGACCATCCACGCCGCACTCGAAGGCCAGACCGTGGGGCAGATCGTCCTCGATGGGCGCGAGCACGCGATCCTCGTCCGCACGCCGGGCATGGAGAACACCGCGGACGCGCTGAGCACGCTCATGCTGCCGGTCACACCGCAGCAGACCGCGGAGGCGCGAAAGGTCGCCCAGGACCAGCTGACGGCGAAGGCAGAGGCGGAGATGGCGCAGGCGCGCAGCAAAGCCGAATCGCAGCTGAACTCGCAGATCTCGGATGCCGCCGACCAGCGCGCCCAGTTGGTGAGCCAGTCACAGGAGCTGAACGCGCAGTTGCAGGCGCTTGCGGCCGCTCCGATCGTGCCGGCCCCCTATGACGATCTGGATGAGGAGGCTGTGGCTCGCGCGCACCAGGAGCGCGCGGAGCAGCTGGCGGCCCTGCAGGGGGCGATCGCGGGAATGCAGGACGGGATCGCGGGCATCGACACGCAGATGTCGAGCCTGCGTGATGCGCAGCGTGAGGCATCCGATGCCGCCGCGGCGCAGGACGCCGCCACGCAGGAGCAGCGCGCGGCCATGGACATCACTGGCGCACCGATCCCGCTTTCGGCGATCGCCACGGTGACGGAGGAGAAGACCGCGCCCACGATCACGCGGGCCAACGGGGAGCGGCAGGTCGAGCTCACGATCGAACCGAAGAAGGGGGCGTTCGACGCCGCGGATGCCGCGATGCAGGACGCGATCGCGGAGGCCGAGCTTCCCGCGGGAGTCAGCTTCGTCGTCGGTGGCGTCGGCGCTGATCAGGACGAGGCGTTCGCTCAGCTGGGACTCGCGATGCTGGCCGCCATCCTCCTCGTGCTGCTCGTGATGGTGGCGACGTTCCGCAGCTTCCGCGGCCCGCTGGTGCTGCTGATCTCGATCCCGTTCGCCGCCACCGGCGCGTTGCTCGGTCTGCTTCTGACCGATACGGCGCTGGGCCTTCCGGCGATGATCGGTCTGCTCATGCTGATCGGCATCGTGGTCACGAACGCGATCGTGCTCATGGATCTCGTGGGACGCCTGCGAGCGGCCGGAGCCACACTGGACGAGGCGATCGAGCACGGCACGCGTCTGCGCCTGCGCCCGATCCTCATGACGGCAGCCGCGACGATCTTCGCGCTCGTGCCCATGGCCCTGGGGCTTACCGGTGGTGGGGTGTTCATCTCCAAGCCGCTTGCCATCGTGGTGATCGGCGGGCTCATCTCGTCGACGCTGCTGACGCTCATCCTCGTGCCGATTCTCTACGGATTCGTCGAGCGGCGCCATGACCGTGCCGTCGAGCGCCGTCTCGCCCGACGAGAAGCACGGCAGGCGCGGGCGCAGCGCGACAGCGAGGTGCAGATGGAGGAACTGCTCGAGACGTAGCGGTATCGGTGGTGCCCTCGACAGGATTCGAACCTGCGACCTGCCCTTTAGGAGAGGGCTGCTCTATCCTGCTGAGCTACGAGGGCATTGCGTCCGCATGAAACGACGAGGGCGCCCCGCCAGTCTAATCGACCGGTGCGGGGCGCCCTCGTCGCGTCGAGTCAGTGCGCTGCGGCGTACGCAGCCGTGATGTCGGCGGGGATGCGGCCTCGCTCCGAGACCTTGTAACCGTTGTCGAGCGCCCACGCACGGATTGCGGCGATCTCGTTGTTGCGCGGAGCGCGCTTCGCGGGAGTGGATGCTGCACGTGTCGCCGCGCGCGGTGCCCGGCGACCTGCTGAGATGTAGGGCTTCAGCGCATCGCGCAATGCCTGTGCATTGGCGTCGGTCACATCGATCTCATAAGCGGTGCCATCGAGTGAGAAATGTACTGTTTCTCCTTCTCCGGCCTCAAGAACGGTCCCGTCGATATCGTCGACGAGCTGATGAATGATTTTGCGTGCCATTCGGCAACAATACGTGCCGCAATTCGAGACGCGCAACGCGACGCACGGTGAATATCGTGCGCATCGGAGAATTCTGTTTTCGTCAGATACCTGAACAATTGGTTCAGGGGAGGAGTCCGCGCCTGCGCGCTCCCGCGACGGCGGCATGACGGGTGGAAGCCCCGAGCTTTGTCATCGCCGTTCCCAGATAGGCCTTCACCGTTCCTTCGCGAAGGCTCAGTTCTGCAGCGATTTCCGCATTTGTCAGGCCGAGCGCGGCGCAGGCGAGAACGTCGATTTCGCGCGGAGAGAGATGAATTGTCGTGACCGGCTGCGTGGCCGCCGATTCGGTATCGCCGGAGAGGGAGAGCAGACGATTCTCCAGAGAGGCGAGACGTGCTCTCAATGACGCATCTTTCAAAGCGGCCGAAATACTGCGCAATTCGGCGTAGCTCTCGCGCAGTTCTTCGCGCTGCACGGGAGTCAATGCGGGCGGCGCGGTGGCCGGAGTCGGCAGCGTGCGCATCCTCCGCTCGACTTCTTCGCGGACGCGGATCTCCGATGCGAGGAGCTCTGCGACCTGCACGGCTGGGGCTGTGCTGAGATCGCCCACCGGTGTCTCGGCCCACGCCCCCGCGTAGAGGACCCCACGGGAGCGTCCGCCCACGATGACCGGGATGGCCAGCAGTGTGCGCAGTCCCTCGCCGAGGACGAATCCGTCGTAGTCGTGCGTGATGAGCTGGGAGCTGCCGTAGTCGTGGGTCATTCGGGGGCGCAGCTCGGTCATCGCGCGGCCGCCGAGCCCGCGCTGTGGCTGCACACGCAGGCCCTCGAGGCTTCGCGTGCGGTTGCCGATGATGGCTGTGACGGCGACGGAGTTGCCGTCGAGCAGCCCGCCGAAAGCCACAGGAAAGCGGGTACGGCGAGCAAGCTCGCGTACTGCGTATGACAACAGCTGCGCGTCGGTGCCCATAGTTTCCATGGGATACATCGACTACCTACTTTCGGGAGTGTTGACCCGCTCCCCGGATTCGTAGCGTCGACGCTACCACTCGGATGCGCACGATGCACCGGGTGACTTTCCGACCATGTGGCAAGGAGGCCCCATGACCGAAACGACCGGAGAACCTGTGGCGACAGGTATTGATTATGTGGGCGTGCAGGAGTCGCCTCAGTTCCAGAAGCTGAAGCGGAATCAACGCTCGTTCATCTTCCCGCTCACGGCGATCTTCCTCATCTGGTACTTCGCCTACGTGCTGCTCGCGGCATTCGCGCCGGAGTTCATGGCGCAGCGCGTGTGGGGCGATGTCACCATAGGCCTGCTGTTGGGGCTGGGGCAGTTCGTGACCACATTCGCCATCACGATGGGTTATGTCGCTTTCGCGAACCGCACGCTTGACCCGCAGGCGCGGGCAATTCGCGAAGAGCTCGAAGCACAGGAGGCCCGCGCATGATGGTCTCGTCGGCTGCCGGAGGGACTCTCATGGAGAGCAATCCCGTCCTGAACATCTCAGTGTTCCTCGCGTTCGTCGCGGTGACCCTCTTCATCGTGATCCGCGCGAGCCGCAACAACAAGACAGCCGCGGACTACTACGCGGCCGGTCGCTCATTCACCGGCCCCCAGAACGGTTTCGCGATCGCGGGAGACTACCTGTCGGCCGCATCCTTCCTCGGGATCTGCGGAGCGATCGCCGTGAACGGATATGACGGATTCCTCTATTCGATCGGCTTTCTCGTCGCGTGGCTGGTCGCGCTTCTGCTGGTCGCGGAGCTCATGCGCAACACCGGCAAGTTCACCATGGCAGATGTGCTGTCGTTCCGCCTGAAGCAGCGTCCGGTGCGCATGGCGGCGGCGATCACGACGCTCGCGGTCTGCTTCTTCTATCTGCTCGCCCAGATGGCCGGTGCCGGCGGACTCGTGTCGCTGCTGCTCGGCATCGACGACAAGCTGGGCCAGTCGCTCGTCATCGCCATCGTCGGCGTGCTGATGATCCTGTACGTGCTGATCGGCGGCATGAAGGGCACCACCTGGGTGCAGATCGTGAAGGCGTTCCTGCTGATCGGCGGTGCGGCGGCGATGACGATCTGGGTCCTGGCGCTCAACGGATTCAACCTGAACACGCTGCTGGAGAGCGCCGTGGCGGCATCGGTGTCCGATCCGAAGGATGCCATCCTCGGCCCGGGTCTGAAGTACGGCGCCAACCCCTGGGACTTCATCTCCCTCGGACTCGCCCTCGTGCTCGGCACCGCGGGTCTGCCGCACGTGCTGATGCGCTTCTACACGGTCCCGACCGCGAAGGAGGCGCGGCGCTCGGTCGTCTGGGCGATCTGGCTGATCGGCATCTTCTACCTGTTCACGCTCGTGCTGGGCTACGGAGCCGGCGCGCTCGTCGGGCCTGACGTGATCGCAGCGGCACCCGGCGGCGTGAACTCCGCCGCGCCGCTGCTCGCGCTGTATCTCGGCGGACCCGTGCTCATGGGATTCATCTCGGCGGTGGCGTTCGCGACGATCCTCGCGGTCGTCGCCGGACTGACGATCACGGCTGCGGCGTCGTTCGCCCATGACATCTACGCCAACGTGGTGAAGAAGGGCAAGAACGGCGACGGTGTCTCTGATTCGGACGGCGAGGTCAAGGTCGCTCGCCGCACGGTCATCGTGATCGGCGTGCTGGCGATCCTCGGCGGCATCGGTGCGCAGGGTCAGAACATCGCGTTCCTCGTGGCGCTCGCGTTCGCCATCGCGGCGTCGGCGAACCTGCCGACGATCGTGTTCTCGCTGTTCTGGCGTCGATTCACGACGCGCGGCGCGGTGTGGAGCATGTACGGCGGTCTGACGGCGGCGGTCGTGCTCATCATCCTCTCGCCGGTCTTCTCGGGGTCCCCGACGTCGACCCTGCCGAATGTCGACTTCGCGATCTGGCCGTTGGAGAACCCGGGCATCCTCTCGATTCCGCTCGGTTTCTTCCTCGGATGGCTCGGATCCGTCACCGACAGGACCGTCGAGAGCCGCACTCTCGCCGCTGAGATGGAGGTGCGCTCGCTCACCGGCTTCGGTGCCGAGAAGGCCGTCGAGCACTGACGACCGTGTGAGGACGTGCCCGGTGAGCCCCGACCGAGAGGTCGGGGCTCACCGCTGCGAGGCGGGGATGCCGCGCTGGCGGGCAGAGTCGGCTTCAAGGTCGAGAAGGTAGCGCTTGCGCTCGGGGTGAGCGCCGTAGTGACCGGGGGAGCCGTCGCTCCGCACGACGCGGTGCACGGGAACCACGATCGAGAAGGGAGTCAGCCTGCAGGCTGTGCCGACAGCGCGGGCCGCTCCCGGGCTGCCTGCGAGGACGGCGACTTCGCCGTAGCTCGCGGTCTCGGCCCACGGGATCTCGCAGACCTCCTGGAGGGCACGCCTCGTGAAGCCGTCGGTGAGGGACCAATCCAGCGGGATCTCCTCGTCGAATCGCACCGGCTCGCCATCGAAGTAGGCGTCGAGGAGGTCGTTCAATGCCGCCGCATCGCCCGGGGCCGCGACCGGAGTGGAACGCAGCGCCCGACTGGCGCCGTCGAGGAGCCACGTCGCGGGGAAGTCGGACTCGGGAAGGTCGAAGCGAACGAGTCCGGCATCGGAGAACACGGCCAGCGCGTCGCCGAAGGGCGTCGGTGCGAAGTCGTAACGAAATGTCATGGATCCATCCTGCGTCGGCGCCGCACAGGTGGCGCGGTTGTCCGCGCGTCCGGGGAGAAGTCGAGAGAACGCCTCATCGGTGCAGAAAACGGCACGAATCGGGTGAAACTCGCTCACCTTACCGGAAGTCCGGGCAAGTCACGCATACTCTCTAGATGTGTGGCGACGTGACGGAAAGACCGCTGAAGCGGTAGAGGCAGAGTCCTCGACGACGCCAGCCGACGTCGAGATCGTGGAGGTGCCCGCTCCGCGCAGCGTGCACGCGGCTGCGGCCGAGCGACGTCGTCTGCGTGCGGAGGCGAAGGAGCTGGGAGGCTCTTCGCCGCTCATCAGCTACGTCGACACGGCGGAGGCGGGGATCGACATCTCCCGTGCGCACCCGGGCAGTCTGCCCCAGTTCATCACCGGCCGTTCGACGCTCCTCTCCAATCTCTTCCGTGACGAGGTCGGCCTGCGCACGGCCCGCTTGGCCGCTGAGCGGATCACCGCGAAGAACACCGAGCTGCGCACTGTGCGGGGCATCGAAGCCGTGCACCTCGCCGTCGGTCTCGCTGCATGGAAGCTCGGCGGTCGCTCATATGCGGCACCGGTGCTGCTGCGACCGCTGGCGATTCGACGGCACCACTCCGACTTCGAGCTGAAGTTGCACAGCGGCTTCTTCGTGAACCCCGAGCTCGTGCGCATTGCAAGTGAGCACTTCGGCATCACGATCGATCCGGATGCGCTCGCTGCGCTCGCGTACGACGGCGGCATCTTCAAGCCGCAGCCGGCGATTGACCAGCTTCGTGCCGCGACCGAGTCCATCGACACCTTCTCGGTGCAGCCGCGGATCGTCGTCTCGACCTTCGCGGACGTGGGGGCGGCGATGGCACGGGACGCGCACGATCTCGACCACACGCTTCTGAACGCTCTGGCCGGCCACGCCGCCGACCGTGAGGCGGTCACGGCGCCGCGGAAGACACCGACGATCATCAGCCCGGACGATCGCGCACCGGCATCCGACAACCTGCTGCTGGACGCGGATGACGAGCAGGAAGCGGTCCTCGCCAAGATCGCCGCCGGTCACTCTCTGACGATCGCGACGCTGCCCGGCACCGGTGGCACGCAGACTGTGATCAATGCGGCCGGCGAGCTCGTCCGCGCGGGCAAGCGCGTGCTGATCGTCTCGGCTCGCCGTTCGACCCTCGACGGCGTCCGGCATCGGCTCAGCGGCATCGGTCTCGACGGCTTCGCTGTCTCGCCGACGACGGTGCGTCGCGACCTCGTGCGCGCGATCGGCCGCAACGAGAAGGCGAAGGCCCCCAAGCTCGCGGAGATCGACGAGGCGCTCGTGCGTCTGCGCACGGTTCTGCGGGACTATCGCAGTGCGCTGGTCGACCGTGATCCGCAGCTCAAGGCCTCTGTCCTCGACGCCACCCGGGTGCTCACCCGTCTGGCGTCGCTGGAGACGCCGCCCACGACGACCGCGCGCCTCGATCGGCAGGCGCTCGCACGGCTTGCCGGCGACCGCACCCGCGCCGCGGAGGCGCTCGCGCTCGCCGCACGACTGGGCGAGTTCCGCTTCGGACCGGATGACTCGCCCTGGTACGGGGTCACGTTCTCTTCGACGGATGCGGCGCGCGCTGCGCACGCCCTCGCCGAGCGTCTTCACGGCACGAGCGTCCCGACACTGCTGGAGCGCGGCTACGAGATGGTCGCGCAGACGCATATGCGACCGTTCTCGACTATCAGCGAGCTGGGCGACTATCTGCGGCTTCTGCAGGGTATTCGTGACTCACTTGACCGCTTCAGTCCGACCGTCTTCGAGCGCCCTCTGGGGGAGCTGATCCAGGCGCACGGCTCCCGTCGGGATGCGCCGAACATGACGGGCGCGAACAGGCGGCGTCTGCGTCGCCTCGCGAAGGAGTACGTCCGCCCGGGCGCGCACGTCAGTGACATGCATGAGGCGCTGACGCGTCTGCAGATGCAGCGCACGCAGTGGCAGCGTCTGGTCAACGCCGGTGTCGCCCCTGAGGTGCCGCTGGGTCTGGCGGATGTGCAGGTGGCGTGGCAGCACGTGGAGGCGCAGCTCGCCGAACTCGATGCCGCCCTCGGGCGGCGTGAGCCTCTCGCGACGCTTCCGGTCGCGCGCCTCGTCCGCACGCTCGCCGGGCTCGCGGCGAAGTCGGATGTGTTCGACAACCTCGTCGAGCGCGCGCAGATCCGCGATGAACTCGCGGGACTCGGCCTGGAGCCGCTGCTCGTCGATCTGTCGGTGCGGCATGTCGCAGAAGACCGCGTCGGCGAAGAGCTGGAGTTCGCCTGGTGGCAGTCGCTCCTCGAACTCTCGCTGCAGCAGAACCGCGCACTGCTCGGTGCGAACACTGCCGTCGTCGATCGGCTGGAGAAGGACTTCCGACTCGTCGACGACGCCCACACGGCGGAGTCCGGCCCCCTGCTCGCCTGGCAGCTCGCGGGGCAGTGGCGCATCGGAATCGTCGACGAGAAGCAGGAGGCGGCGAACCTCCGGCGCGCGCTGACCGAGGGCAACGCCTCGACGGCAGAGATCGTCAGCGCCGCTCCCACCCTCATGCGTGCGCTGGCGCCGGTCTGGATTTCCTCGCCGTACCACGTCGTCGACATCCCCGACAGCGTCGAGTTCGACACGGTGCTGCTGGTGGATGCCGCAGCGATCAACCTCGCGGAGGCGACGCCGGCGATCCGTCGTGCCCGCCAGGTCGTCGCGATCGGGGACCCGGTCACGCAGCGGCCGACACCGTTCGAGGTCGCCACCGTCGCGTCTCCGGAGTGGGAGAGCGAGACGGCCTTCGATACCGTCTCCGCCTTCGAGCGTCTTGCGGAGCTCCTTCCGATCGTCACACTGACTCGCAGCTATCGCGCCGGTGGCGAAGACCTCGCAGAACTCATCAACGACGCGTTCTACGGCGGCGAGATCGTCTCACTGCCCTGGGCGGGCTCATACCTCGGGCGCGGCAGCCTGACCGTCGACTACGTCGAGGGCGGCACCGGAACTCCTGACCCCGTCTCGGGGGCCGTGGAGAGCCCGGATGCCGAGGTCGCCCGCGTCGTCACGCTTGTCGTCGAGCATGCGGTGCACCGCCCCAACGAGTCGCTCATGGTGATCACGGCGAGCCGCCGGCACTCTGAGCGCGTTCTCGCCGCCGTCACCGAGGCGTTCGCCGGTCGGGCGGACGTCGCAGACTTCGTGGGCCGCGATACGCCCGAGGCGTTCGCCGTCCTGACGCTCGAGGAGTCGGTGGCGGAGAGCCGCGACCGCGTCGTGTTCTCGCTCGGATTCGGTCTCACGAAGCACGGTCGCGTGCTGAGCGACTTCGGCGACCTCTCGACGCCGGACGGGGAGCGTCTGCTCACCGTCGGCATGACGCGCGCGCGTCGCTCGATGGTCATCGTCTCGTCGATCCGCCCCTCGTCGTTCGACGACGGCCGGCTCTCGCACGGGGCGGCCACCCTGATGTCGATCCTCGGGGGACTCGCCGCACGGGCCCGCGAGGCGCGTCTGGAAGATCTCGCCGATCCGCTCACGCTCGCTCTCGCCCGCGAACTGCGTCGCCTCGGCGCGTCCGTCGACGTCGACTACCGGGGTCTGCTGCCACTGGTCGCCCAGCACAAGGGCAAGGCGGTCGTGATCGAAGCGGATCCCGAGTCTCGTGGCGAATCGCTGCGTGAGTCGCTGCGTCTGCGTCCGCAGGTGCTACGCCGACTCGGCTGGCACTACATCCGTGTGCACGCCTTCGACCTGTACAGCGACCCGGCCTCGGTCGCGCGTCGGATCGCCGAGGTCCTCGGCATCTCCGCGTCCGCGCCTCCCGCCGAGACAGACACGCAGCCGATCGCGACGGTGCCGTCGAACGATGACTGAGTCCGAGCCGCGTCAGCGGATCGTGCGTGTCGCAGGCTCTCGTCGAGCGAAGCTGACCCCTGTTGCCGGCTCAGAGCCGGAGCCGGCTGTTGCGCGTGAGAACGACGAAGCGGCTGTATCCTCCGCCGGTGCGAAGGACACAGCCGCTTCCGGGCCGAACGATGCGCGTCTGCGCAATGAGGTTCCGCCCCACTACTGAGCGCGCCGCGCGGGACGTGTTTAGCTGCGGGCCTGGTTCTTCTCGAGCAGGTCGCGGATCTGGATGAGCAGCTCCTGCTCACTCGGGACGACCTCTTCGTCTTCGACGCCGGCCGCGATCTTGGCGGCACGGTGCTCCTTCCACTTGTTCATGGGAAGAACGAAGACGAAGTAGACCACGAGCGCGACCGCGAGGAAGCTGATGATCGCGGAGATCAGGTCGCCCAGCGGGAACGTGACGGGATCGCCGTAGATGTTGGTGATCGTGGGGCCGAACTTGCCCGCCTCATCCGCCTGGAAGAAGAGCGCGACGAGCGGGTTGATGATGCTGGCGACGACCGCGTTCACGATGGCCGTGAATGCACCGCCGATGACCACGGCCACGGCCAGGTCGATGACGTTGCCCTGGGCGATGAACTCCTTGAAACCCTTGAACACGGGTCCTCCTTTGACGTCGAACCTCAGGAAGTCGAGGTGCCGGTCGAGGCAGGCGCCGGGCTGGTGCTGCTCTTCGACTCAGACTTCGATGATGCCGAAGCGACGCTCGAATTGCCACCAGTGCCACGCGAATCGGTGCGATAGAAGCCGGAGCCGTTGAAGGTCACGCCGATGGATCCGTACTCTTTGCGCAGCGCGCCATGGCACTCGGGGCACTCTGTGAGTGCGGCGTCGGAGAAGCTCTGGACGGCGTCGAAGCGGTGCTCGCAGGCGGTGCAGCGGTAGGCATAGGTGGGCATGGTGATTCTCTGCGTTCTGTGCGGGGTGAGTCAGCGCGCGGATGCCGCGAGCGTGAGCGTTCGGGTGGGGGTGACGACACCCGTGACGGGCTGGTCGTGGAGGTCGGCGGGGACGCCGGGCAGGAACTCGGTGTCGTAGATGACCGCATACACCGGGGGAGTGCGCTCCATCGATCCGAGGGTCTTGTCGAAGTAGCCGCGTCCCCACCCCAGGCGCATGCCGGCTTCGTCGACCGCTGCGGCGGGAATGATCATGAGATCGACATCGCCGACCGCGATCGGTCCGAGCACCTCGCCGGTCGGCTCGTCGAGACCGTAGGCGCCGACGATCGTATCGTCGATGCTGCCGGCGACGGCCCAGTCGAGCAGTCCGTCGGCGCGGGTGATCGGTAACAGCACGCGGATGCCACGGGCAACAGCGGTCGCGAGGAACTCACGGGTTCCGGGCTCGGTCATCATCGACAGATAACAGGAGATCGACTGCGCGCCGTGCGCGCTGATCAGCTCATCGAGCTGTGCGGCGATGCCGACAGAGGCCGACTCGCGCTGCGACTCCGAGAGCAGCTGTCGGCGCTCGCGAATCTCCGCGCGGAGCGCACGCTTCTCATTGTCGATGTCATCGGACATGCCAATGAGTCTACGTCGGGCCCACGGGCTAGGCTGAGCGCCATGGGTTCACACAAGATCAAGGCCGTCATCCCCGCTGCAGGGCTCGGAACGCGGTTCCTCCCGGCAACGAAGGCGATGCCGAAAGAGATGCTCCCCGTCGTCGACAAGCCAGCCATCCAGTATGTGGTGGAGGAGGTCGTCGAAGCGGGCATCGAAGACATTCTTGTGATCATCGGGCGCAACAAGAACGCGATCTCCGACCACTTCGACTCCGTGCCTGAGCTCGAGGTCAAGCTGCAGCAGAAGGGCGACACCGGTCGCCTGGAGCGCGTCATGAAGTCCAGCGACCTCGCCGATATCCACTTCGTCCGCCAGGGTGAGCCGAAGGGCCTGGGCCACGCGGTCCTGCGCGCCCGCACCCACGTCGGCGACAGCTCCTTCGCTGTCCTCCTCGGCGACGACCTGATCGACGAGCGCGACCCACTGCTGACCACCATGCTCGACAAGCACGTCGAGACCGGAGCGACGATCATCGCGCTCATGGAGGTCGACCCCTCCAGCATCCACCTGTACGGTGCGGCCGCGGTGGAAGCCACGGGTACGGACGACTTCGTCCGCGTGACCGGGCTCGTCGAGAAGCCCGCCGCCGAAGAGGCGCCCTCGAACCTCGCCGTCATCGGACGCTACGTGCTTCCCCCCGCCGTCTTCGACATCCTCGAGCGCACAGAGCCGGGCAAGGGCGGAGAGATCCAGCTGACCGATGCGCTGCAGGAGCTCGCCGCCGATCCGGCGGGCCCTGGCGTCTACGGCGTGATCTTCCGCGGACGTCGATACGACACCGGCGACCGCGTCGACTACATCAAGGCGATCGTGCAGCTGGCATCCGACCGAGACGACCTCGGTGAAGACCTCCGCCCCTGGCTGAAGGAGTTCGCTCAGACTCTCTGAGAGCCGGAGCGGAGAAAGGCGGACCGTGGACGCTCTTGCACCTCGCCAGCATGGCGCGATCAGCATCCGCCTCGTGCGCACGCGCGACGCGCGGGTGCTGCAGCAGGAGCTGCTGTCGAACCGTGCCTGGCTGCACCGATGGGAGGCGACGCTTCCGGGAGCCCAGGTGGGTTTCGACATGCGGGTCAGCATCCGCCGCCTCCTGCAGCAATACCGTGACGGCGGCGGGTATCCCTTCGTCATGGAGTACGAGGGTGAGGTCGCGGGGCAGCTCAACATCTGGGGCGTCGCGCGGGGCTCCCTCTGCTCTGCGACGATCGGCTACTGGGTCAGCGAGCGTTTCGCCGGCCGGGGGATCACTCCGACAGCGGTCGCGTTGGCGACGGACCTGGCCTTCACCGAGCTGGACCTGCATCGGATGGAGATCTGCATTCGTCCCGAGAATGCCGCGAGCGTGCGAGTCGTGCAGAAGCTCGGCTTCCGCTATGAGGGCGTGCGTCGGCGGTACATCCACATCGACGGTGACTGGCGGGATCACCTTGCCTTCGCGCTCGTGAAGGAAGATGTGCCGCAGGGTGTGCTCGCACGCTGGCTGGCTGGGCAGGTGCCGGCGGATGCTTCCGCTGTTCCGCCCGCGGATCTGCCCCGCTGAGCGCGACACGCGAGGCGCCTGTTGGCAGACGAGGGGTGTTGTCCCATACCGTGGACGTATGGATGGGCCAGTGCTGAGTGGGGGCGTGATCGTCCTCGTCGCTGTGCTCCTCTGGGTGCTGTATTTTCTGCCCTCGTGGCGAGGTCGGCACCAGTTCGAGGCGGCAGAGCGCAATGCGGTGCGCCTGAACCGGGCCCTGCGTGTCCTCGCGGAGACCAGCGAGACTCCGGAGGAGGTTCGCCTGGAGCTCACGGCCCGCACGGCCCTCGCGCAGCAGCGTCTGGCCAAGCGCGTTCAGTCTGAACGTGAAGCCGCCGAGCTTGAGAAGCTACGTCAAGAGCTCGCTGCGACGCGGGCTGATCCGGCGGTGCGACAGGCTCGCGCGCGCCGTCACACGCGCATGACCGCGACCGTCTTCCTCGTTCTCGGGTTGACGGCGGTGGGACTCGGCATCTGGCAGCTCGTCGTCGCCGGAGCATCCGTCGCGCTCTGGGTGGGCGCGGGCGTCACGGTGCTCAGCGCCGTGGTGTTGCAGCGGATGGCATCTGTGGCGTCGAAGATCGCGCGTCGCGCGCATCAGGAGAAGGCAGCACTGCCCGTCGCCGTCGAACGGGTCGCGCCGCCGCTGCATGATCAGGGGCGCCCGGAATGGACGCCTCGCTCGTTGCCGCAGCCCATGGTCTCCGTGGCGGGATCGCGCGCGCAGGCCGCGCGTGCTGCCATCGAAGCACGTGAGGCTGCCGTGCGTGCGGCGCGTGCCGAGGAACTCCAGCGTCGCGCGGCCGAGATGGCCCCGCAGGCGCCTGCCGTGCTGGCTCCCGCGGCAGAAGCGACCTCGCCGTACGCGACGATGGGCTTCGTCGACGACGAAGAGATCGAAGCGCACGTGCGCCAGCTGCTTGAGCGTCGCGTCGCAGGGTGATGGGCGTGATAACCTAACTGAGGTTCACGGGCCTATGGCGCAGTTGGTAGCGCGCCTCGTTCGCATCGAGGAGGTCAGGGGTTCGAATCCCCTTAGGTCCACACTGTGTTGAGACAGTGAAAGAAGCCCCGCATTCGTGCGGGGCTTCTTTTCTTATGGGACGCGCCTCCGCGCCGAGAGTCGAGACGCGCCTTGGGGGCTCGCGGTCTGAGGAACTCGGCTATGGTCAGGTGCCATGAGCGTGCGTGGGTGGCGGATCATCGTCGGCGGAGTGGCGCTTCTGGTCGCAGCGCTCATCATCTGGGTGGACCTCGCAACGGATGTCTGGCAGAAGTACGTCGTCATCTCCGGGCTCGCCGGCGGACTGGTCACTTTCACGTTCACGGCGTTGATCGTGGATCGCTTCATCGCGAGGGCGGCCCACGAGCGCTGGGAGCCGGTGACACGTCTGGCGCTGGGCGATTTCCGTCGCCGACTGAGCGATCCGCACGAGGAGCGGCGTGAGCGTCGACTTCCGGATCCGCGGCGCGACCGCATTGCGCTGCGTGCGTTGCGCGAGGCGTCGGAGCGAGAGCGGGATCGGCTGATCGGGGCATTGGCGCGCTGGTCGTCTTTCCTGTCGTCGAGCGCGGATGTCGAGGACATCATGGATTCGATCGCCCTCGTGGCGACGGAGCTGGATCGTGTGGACGCGGAAGCCCGGATGCTCACGCAGCCGGATGCCTCCGAAGACGGGTGGGCTCGGCTCTCCTCGGCGATCGAGGAGTATCACCGCACCGCTGAGGAACTGATCGCGCACATCGATGCGGCGCTCGCGCGGGTCGAGAGGACTGCCATTCGCTGATCCCCGCTGTCGGAGCACGGCGGAATATACCGATCCCGGCTGGACGGTGCCGACCGTGTGATCTATCATCAATGGAATCGATTCCAGGAATCGATTCCATTCTTGAATTGCTGATTCACTTTCGATGAGGAGAACCATGAACAGCACGGCAGTATCGGCACCCGCGGGACAGAGCTCCGCCCGCACCGCTCGCACAGCGGTCGCCGCGAGCACGATCGGCTCGATTCTCGAGTACTACGACTTCTTCGTGTACGGGACGCTGTCGGCGCTCGTGTTCGGTCAGCTCTTCTTCCCCTCCGACAACGCCGCCGTCTCCACGCTGCTGTCGCTGGCCAGCTTCGCGGTCGGCTTCGTCGCGCGCCCGCTCGGCGGGATCCTGCTCGGCCACTTCGGCGACCGCATCGGGCGCAAGCCGCTGCTGCTGTTCACATTCCTGCTCACCGGCGTCGTCACGGTCCTCATCGGACTGCTGCCGACCTACGCACAGATCGGCCTCGCCGCTCCGCTGCTGCTCGTCTTCCTGCGCATTCTGCAGGGGATCGGCATCGGCGGCGAATGGGGTGGCGCAGCGCTGCTCGCTGTCGAGCACGCACCCGCCCACAAGAAGGGCCTCTACGGAAGCCTGGTTCAGGCCGGTGCGCCGGTCGGTGTGATCCTCTCGTCGGGAAGCGTCGCGCTGCTCACGGCGACGCTCACTCAGGAGCAGCTGCTCAGCTGGGGCTGGCGCATCCCGTTCCTCGCGAGCGCGCTGCTTCTGCTCGTCGGCCTCTTCCTGCGCTTCAAGGTGGCGGAGTCCCCGGAGTTCGACATGATCAAGAAGACCGGCACCAAGGTCAAGCAGCCGGTCTGGCAGGCGATCCGCACGTACCCCAAGCAGATCGTCACCGCGATCCTCATCCACATGAGCGACACGACCCTCGGTCTCATCCAGGGTGTATTCATCCTGGGCTACGCGTCGGGCGTGCTCGGCATGAACCCCACCATCGTGCTGCTGGCCAACATCTTCTCCTCGGTCATGAACCTCATCACCACCCCGCTCGCCGGCATGCTGGGTGATCGCATCGGTCAGAAGCGCGTCGTGATGATGGGTCTGGTCGGGCTCGCGCTCTGGGCTTTCCCCATGTTCCTGCTGATCGGCACGGAGACCGTCGTCGGGCTGTTCATCGCCATGGGCGTGGGCGGCATCCTGGTCGGCTGGCTGTTCTCGGGCCAGGCGACGCTGTTCGCCGCGTTCTTCCCCGCGGAGGTGCGCTACTCGGGCATGTCGCTCGGCTTCCAGATCGGTACGGTCTTCGGTGGCGGCTTCGGCCCCCTGATCGCGCAGGCGCTCACCGGTGCGACCGACGGCGCCACCTGGTCGGTGTCGCTCTACATGCTGATCATCGCGATCGCCGCACTGATCGCCACGAGCACCGTCAAGATGCAGCCGCGCGCCGCGCGCCCGACGATCGGAGCGGATGCCGCATGAGCGCGTCTATTCCGGCTTTCGAAGGCACCGTCCGCACCACCGTCGCGGAGTCGACGCCGTGGTGGCCCTCGACGAACGGCACGAAGAAGCCCAACGTCGTCATGGTCATCCTCGACGACACCGGCTGGAGCGATCTCGGATGCTACGGCTCGGAGATCCACACGCCCACCCTGGATGGCCTGGCGCAGGGCGGCGTGCGCTTCACCCGCTTCCACGTGACCCCGCTGTGCTCACCCACCCGTGCGGCACTGCTGAGCGGTCGGAACCACCACTCGATCGGCATGCGCTTCCTTGCCGACACCGACACCGGCTTCCCGAACTCCCGCGGCAGCATCCGTGACGACGTGCGTCTGCTGCCGCAGATCCTCGGGGAGAACGGCTATGCGTCGTACCTCGTGGGCAAGTGGCACCTCGCACCTCTGCACGAGATCACCCCCGCGGGCCCGCACCACAACTGGCCGCTCGCCCGCGGGTTCGACCGCTACTACGGTTTCCTCGACGGGTGCGTCGACCAGTATGAGCCCGAGCTCTACGCGGACAATCACGCGATTCCGGTTCCTCAGCGTGAGGGGTACCACCTCAGCGAGGATCTCGCCGACCAGGCGATCCGCCTCGTCACCGATCACACGACGTTCCGCCCCGACGCGCCATTCTTCCTCCAGTTCGCGATGGGGGCCACGCACGCACCGTTCCAAGCGCCGCGCGAGTACATCGACAAGTACGTCGAGGTCTTCACGAAGGGCTGGGACCAGACGCGTATCGATCGCCTGCAGCGGCAGATTGACATGGGCATCGTTCCCGAAGGCACGAACCTCGCCGAGCGCAACGACGGCGTGCTGCCCTGGGACGAGCTGGACGACGAGCAGAAGCACGTCTACACCCACCTCCAGGCGGCGTTCGCCGGATTCCTGGAGCACGCGGACGCACAGGTCGGGCGTGTGCTCGCCACCCTCGACGAGCTCGGCGTCGCCGACGACACGATCGTGCTGGTGCTCTCCGACAACGGCGCAAGCCGCGAAGGCGGCCCCACCGGCGATGTCGACACGAACGCCCCCTACAGCGGAGTGCGCCGCACGCCCGCCGAGCAGATCCCGCTGCTCGACGAGCTCGGCTCGCTCACCGGGGGTGCGCACTACCCGGAGGGCTGGGCGATGGCGGGCAACACCCCCTTCCGCCACTACAAGCAGTTCGTCGACCTCGGCGGTGTGCGCTCGCCGCTCATCGTCTCCTGGCCGGGAGCGGGCGAAGCCATGCGCGGCGTGCGGGAGCAGTTCGTGCACGCCGTTGACGTCACCCCCACGCTGCTGGAGATGCTCGGTGTTGCACCGGAGCGCGGTGTTGACGGCGAGAGCGTCGCGGCAGGGATGACCGATCCGGCTGCTGTCGCCGGCCGCGAGACGCAGTACTGGGAGACGCTCGGGCACCGGGCGATCTGGAACGACGGCTGGAAGGCGGTGACCGCGCACGTGGCCGGCGTGCCGTACGAGGCGGATGCCTGGCGCCTGTACGACACGCGGTCAGACTTCTCCGAGTCGCGGGACGTCGCGGCGGAGCATCCTGAACGGCTGCAGATGCTGCAGCAGCTGTGGTGGCGCGAAGCAGGTCGCAACGATGTCTTCCCGCTGGATGATCGTCCCCTACGCGAGCTGATCGAGGAGCGCGGTCCCATCGGGCTGTTCGCGCAGACGCACATCACGCTGCGCCCCGGGCAGTCTCACGTCCCGTATCCGAGTGCGATCACCGGATCCAACCGGAACATCGACGTCACCGCACACGTCTCGCCGCTCGCCCGCTCGGTGAACGGCACGCTGCTCTCCAGTGGAAACGCTCAGGGTGGTTACCTGTTCTCGCTGCAGGACGGCGCCCTGTGCTTCGAGCACGGACATCTCGGCGAGACCGTGCTCGTGCGTGCTGAGCTTCCCGAATCGTCCGTATCGGAGCTGGCCTTCCGGCTTCGCACCGCCGACGACGGCTCCGTGACCGTGCAGCTTTTCATCGACGGTGAGGCCGTCAACGACGCGCGTATCCCGCGGTACTCGAGCCACCTCTCCTTCTGGGGACTCGATGTCGCACACATCCCCAACAGCACATTCAGCTCGCGTGTGGCAGCGCCCTTCGCTCTGCCCGCGCGCATCCTGGACCGGATCGACATGATCGTGCATCCGGCGGCCGACGATGCCGCCGAGTACGCGGAGGTTCTCCTTGCCAGCGAATAGCATCCCCGTCATCCTCGACGTCGACACCGGGATCGACGACGCACTCGCCCTGCTGCTCGCGGTGCGGCACCCGGCACTCGACGTGCGGGCCGTCACCTGTGTCGGCGGCAACGTGCCGCTCGCGCAGGTCGTGGAGAACACCCTGGGCGTGCTCGCGCTGGCAGGTGGGGAGGACATCCCCGTCGCCGCCGGGATGAGCGCGCCGCTCATCGAGCCCGCCCGCGACGCCAGCTATGTTCACGGCGAGAACGGTGTCGCCGATCTCCGGTTCCCTGCGCACACGATGAGTCCCGTGCCCGTGCACGCGGTCGAGCTTCTGCGCCGCACGCTCATGGACGCCGACGAGCCTCTGACGATCATCGCGCTCGCACCGCTGACCAACATCGCCGTGCTGCTGCGGATGCACCCTGAGGTGACGAACAAGATCGAGCGCATCCTCTTCATGGGAGGGGCCGTCGGAGCAGGCAACGCGACGGCCGCGGCCGAGTTCAACATCTGGCACGACCCCGAGGCGGCCGACATCGTCGTGCGCAGCGGAGTGCCGACCACGATGTACGGGCTCGAGCCCTTCTACCGGGTGTGCTGCGACGCCGAGACGATCGCGTCGTTCGACGGCGCAACGGATCCGGTGGGGGCGACGGTGGGAGCGCTGCTTCGGCACCTGGCGCAGGTCACAGAAGACGAGGCGCGCATCGTGCATCCCTCCGGTGCCGCGATCGGCGATGCCGGCGCCGTGTGCGCCGTCATCGACCCCGCAGGCGTCACGGTGCGGCGTGCCCCTGTGTCCGTGGCGCTGCACGATGTCCAGACGCGCGGGCAGACGGTCGTGGATCTCCGCTCCGGGCTCGGAGCGGGCGGCGAGGTCACGAAGGACGCGCAGGGCAACATCGACGTGGTTCTCGAGGTGGATGGCGACCGCTACGCGCGGCTGTTCCTCGACGCGGTGTGCTGATGGGGCGCGTCATCGTCGTCGGCTCGCTCAACATCGACACGGTTCTGCGGGTCGTACGCCACCCTCGGCCGGGCGAGACCGTGCATGCGCTCGGTGCCCAGAGCGTGCCGGGCGGCAAAGGCGGCAACCAGGCCGCTGCCGCGGCGGATGCCGGTGCGGAGACGGTCTTCGTCGGCGCGGTCGGCGACGACGGCGCACGCTACCTGCGGCACCTTCAGGCCGGCGGCGTCGACGTCTCCGGTGTCCAGCGCTGCACGGACATCGGCACAGGGGCGGCATCAGTGGTCGTCGACGATCGCGGTGAGAACTCGATCATCGTCGTCGAGGGTGCCAATGGACGGGTGCGGGCCGCACAGCTCGACGCCCTCGACCTGCGCGAGGGGGATGTGGTCTCGTTGCAGTTCGAGCTGCCGGACGCGGTGAACGCCGAGGTCGCGGCGCGGGCTTCCCGTCGTGGCGCCACGGTGCTGATCAACCCCTCGCCGTGGCGGGAGTCGCGCACGGATGTGCTCGCGCTCGCGGACGTCGTGATCGTCAACGAGATCGAGGCCGAGCAGCTCGGCGATGTCGTCTCCGCGGATGTTCTCTGCATCACTGCGGGGGGAGCCGGGGCGCGATGGGGTGGCCTCAGTGCCGCAGCTCCTCGTATCGAGCCGGTCGACACGACGGGTGCGGGAGATCGCTTCGCCGGCACCCTGGCGGCGATGCTCGCACGCGGGAGCACACGGCAGGAGGCGCTGGAGCACGCCGTCGCCGCGGCGAGTGAGGCCTGTCTGCGTCACGGCGCTCAGCAGTGGCGTTCAGTATGATCACACCGTGAGCAAGCCTTCCGAGAGTGCGACGATCCTCGACGTGGCGCGACGCGCGGGAGTCTCGCGGACGACGGTCTCCCGTGTGCTCAACGAGCCCGATCGCGTCTCACCCGACACCTTGAAGCGTGTGCAGGACGCGGCGGAGGCGTTGAACTACGCGCCGAACAGCTTTGCGCGGGGTCTGCGCAGCGGCCGCACCGGTGTCATCGCGCTCCTCGTCGGCGACATCTCGCAGCCGTTCCATGGCAGTCTCGCCCAGGCGGTTGCGGCAGCCGCAGAGGAGCGCGGGCTCGGAGTCATGCTCTACGACCTCGGGCACAGCACGGCACGGCTGGAGTCGGTGCTGCGCAAGCTGCCGCGACAGGGCGTGGACGGCCTGATCATCGCGACCGCAGATGACATCTCCACCGCGGCTGTGGCAGACGCGGTGGCGGATGCGCGCGCTCAGGGGCTCGCCGTGGTCACGGGCGTCGAGCAGTTCGGCGTCGAGGGGATCGCCTTCGTTCGCACGGAGCACGCAGAGGCACCCCGCCTCGCTCTGGAGAAGCTGGCCGCTGCGGGTGCGCAGCGTCCTGCCCTGCTGCTCGGCGACAAGCATGGACCGATCGGTCGACAGCTCGTCCTCGGGGCGGGGGAGGCCACCGTCATCGAAGCGGGCTACTCCTTCTCGCGCGCGGCCGATGCGGTGCACGCTCTCAGCCCCGAACATGATGCGCTCGTCGTCACGACGATACCGATGGCACTCGGCGCGATGTCGGCACTCGCAGCGATCGGTCGACAACTGCCGATCATCGTCTGCGAAGAGGTGCCGTTGGCGGCCCATGTGACACCGGCCTTCTCGACGGCAGCGGTGCCTCCGGAAGAGACGGGGCGCGAGATGGTGCGGCTCATGGCAGCGCTGCTGGACGGCACGCAGGTCGAACCGCGTGTTCTCCGTCCGGTGTACACCGGGCGGGAGTCCTTCCCGTCATAGTTAGGTAAGCCTGCCCTAACTATGCCATGCTGGTGGCATGGTCAGAGATCGCACCCATTTCCTGCTCGTCGGCGATGAGGGTGACATCGCCATGATCCACACGATCCTGCGCCGTCTGCCGGTCGACGCCTACGGGCAGGTCTACATCGAGGTCGACGGGGCGAAGCCTCTTCCGTCGCTGGCCATGCCGGAGGGCATGGTGCTCACCTGGCTGCGTCGTGATTCGCGGGTGCGCCGCGGGGGGAGTGTCCACGATCACGGGGCCCTGGCTGCGGGAGTCATCGATGTCTGGCTGCAGGAGTGGATGCCGGATGCCGACGCCGCGGAAGAGCCATACGTGATCTGGATCGGATGCACGGCGAGCGGCCGTGTGGACCTGCTCTACCGCGACCTACGTGCGCGCCTGCCGATGCTGCACGTCCATCATCCGCACTACGACAGTCCCCGCTGACGACCGGGCGCGCGGGGCGACGCGTCCGAGCGCAGCCCTACGGCACCCGATCCGATGCTGCGTTCCAGCTCTCGGCCGCGATCTTTCATCTCCGCGACGATCTCCGTCACATCACGGTCGTCCGTCGACGCATCGACGGGGGTCTCCCAGGTCACCGCGATCGCGGCGACGGGCCACCCGGTGTGGTCGTGCACGGCGACTCCGACGGAGGAGAAGCCGTCGGTGACCTCCCCGTCCTCAGAGGCGTACCCCGCGGTGCGCACGGCACGCAGCAGTTCCCGCAGCTCGGAGGGGCGCGTGGGGCCGCGCCCCGTGCGCAGGGTGAACGCCGAAGCATCCGGGTACAGCGCGCGCACCTGTGGGCGGGGGAGTGCTGCGAGCATCGCACGCCCCGTCGCCGTGAGGTGCGCCGGCAGGCGCACTCCGACATCCGTGACCAGCGCCGCGCGGCGCATCGCGCGTTCCTCGACGATGTAGAGCACGTCCCGGCCGCTCATGACCGCGAGGTGCGCGCTCTCGCCGAGTCGGTCGGCGAGCGTTGCGAGAAGCGGTCGGCCCAGGCGGGCGAGGGGTTCTTGTCGCGCGTAGCCTCCGGCCAGTTCGAACGCCGCCGTGCCCAGTCCCCAACGTCGCTCCTGCGTGAGGTGGACGACGAAACCGTGGGATTCCAGCGTCGCGAGGAGGTGATAGACGGTCGAACGCGGGATGTCGAGCTCGCGGGCGAGTGTTGACGCGGCGACGGGGCCCGGGCGGCGTGCGAGATGGCGCAGGATGCGCAGGGTCTGATCCGCCGCCGGTACCTGCGGGCGTCCCGGTGCGCCCTCATCGCTCTTGTCTGGGATCACAGACACAGAATGCCATGGATGCCTGTTGGCGGGAAAGCCGCCACGGTGGAATGAAGCCATGACCGAAGTTGCTCCCGTTCTCGTCGGCGCCGCCCCGCTGCCTCCCGCCGCCGTCGTCGCCGTCGCTCGCCACAACGCCCCTGTCTCGCTCGACGCTGACGCCCTCACTCGCGTCGCACAGGCGCGCGCTGTGATCGAGTCGCTCGCGGTCGATCCCGTGCCGCACTACGGCGTCTCGACCGGATTCGGCGCGCTCGCGACCACCTTCATCGCCCCGGAGCGTCGTCACCAGCTGCAGGCGAGCCTCATCCGCTCGCATGCCGCAGGCACAGGTGCCGAGGTCGAGACCGAGGTCGTACGCGCGCTGCAGCTGCTGCGCCTGCAGACCCTCGCCTCCGGGCACACGGGAGTGCGTCCGCTCGTCGTCGAGACTTACGCGGCCATGCTCAATGCGGGGATCACCCCGGTCGTGCGCGAGTACGGCTCGCTCGGATGCTCGGGTGATCTCGCCCCGCTCGCGCACATCGCACTGGCCGCGATGGGCGAGGGCGACGTGCGCGATGCGTCCGGCGCGCTCGTCCCGGCATCCACCGCTCTCGAGGCCGCGGGCATCGAACCGCTCGTGCTGCTCGAGAAGGAGGGACTCGCCCTCATCAACGGCACCGATGGCATGCTCGGGATGCTCGTGCTGGCACTGCACGATCTGGAGATGCTGCTCACGACCGCTGACCTGGCAGCGGCGATGTCGATCGAGAGCCAGCTCGGCACGGACGCCGTCTTCGCCGCCGACCTCATGGCGCTGCGACCGCAGAGCGGGCAGGGGGAGAGCGCGGCGAACCTGCGCGCCTTCCTCGGCACGTCGCCGATGGTCGCCAGCCACAAGGGGCCGGAAGACGGCCGGGTGCAGGACGCGTACTCGCTGCGCTGCTCGCCCCAGGTGCACGGCGCCGCCCGCGACACGATGGCGCACGCCGCGATGATCGCCGGCCGCGAGCTCGCCTCGGTCATCGACAACCCCGTGGTCACCAGCGACGGTCGCGTCCAGTCGAACGGCAACTTCCACGGAGCGCCCGTCGCGGCGGTCCTCGACTTCCTCGCGATCTCGGTCGCCGACGTGGCATCCGTGGCCGAGCGACGCACCGACCGCGCCATGGACCCGGCTCGCAACCACGGACTGCCGCCGTTCCTCGCGCATGAGATCGGCGTCGACTCCGGTCTCATGATCGCCCAGTACGCCGCAGCCGGGATCGTCTCCGAGCTCAAGCGGCTCGCGACGCCCGCGTCCGTCGACTCGATCCCCTCGTCCGCCATGCAGGAGGACCACGTGTCGATGGGGTGGGCGGCTGCGCGCAAGCTGCGCCGCGCGATCGACGGCCTCGGCCGGGTGCTCGCGATCGAGATCCTGACGGGAGCTCGCGCCCTCGACCTGCGCGCCCCGCTCCTCGCCGGCCCCGCCACGGGAGCGGTGCGCGACCTCGTCCGCACCGTCGCCGAGGGCCCTGGACCCGACCGCTTCCTCTCGCCCGAGATGGAAGCCGTCACCGAACTCGTTCTGTCGGGCGCCGTCGCCCGCGTCGCAAAGGAGCACATCGCATGACCGAGAACGTCGATCGCCGCAGCATCCGCGCCGCCCGCGGCCCCGAGCGCACCGCGAAGAGCTGGGGTGCCGAGGCCGCCAAGCGGATGCTCATGAACAACCTCGACGCCGAGGTCGCCGAGCACCCCGAGGACCTCGTCGTGTACGGCGGCACCGGACGCGCGGCGCGCAGCTGGGAGGCGTACGACGCGATCGTGCGGACGCTCGACGAGCTCGAACCCGACGAGACGCTGCTCGTGCAGTCGGGCAAACCCGTCGGCGTCTTCCGCACGCACGAGTGGGCACCGCGGGTGCTGATCGCGAACTCGAACCTCGTGGGGGACTGGGCCACCTGGCCGGAGTTCCGCAGGCTCGAGGAGCTGGGCCTCATGATGTACGGCCAGATGACCGCGGGCTCGTGGATCTACATCGGCACGCAGGGCATCCTGCAGGGCACGTACGAGACCTTTGCCGCCGTCGCCCGGTCGCTCGGGCGAGAGTCGCTGCGCGGCACGCTGACCCTCACCGGTGGTGCCGGAGGGATGGGCGGTGCCCAGCCACTCGCCGTGACGATGAACGACGGCGCCGTGCTGATCGTCGACGTCGACGAGACCCGCCTCGCCCGCCGCGTCGATCACGGCTACCTCGACGAGTACACGACCTCGCTCGATGACGCGGTGGCACGGGTTATTGCAGCGAAGGATGCCGGGGAAGCGCTCTCGATGGGCGTCGTCGGCAATGCGGCCGAGGTGTTCCCCGAGCTGCTGCGACGGGGCGTCCCGATCGACATCGTGACCGATCAGACCAGCGCCCACGACCCGCTCGCCTACCTGCCGATCGGCATCTCAGTCGCTGACTGGAAGGCGGAAGCCGAGCGCGACCCGGAGGTGTTCACGCGTCGCTCGCGGGAATCGATGGCGGCGCATGTCGCGGCGATGGTCGCTTTTCAGGATGGGGGTGCGGCCGTCTTCGACTACGGCAACTCGATCCGTGCGGAGGCGAAGCTCGGCGGCTTCGAGCGGGCTTTCGCCTTCCCTGGCTTCGTGCCGGCGTACATCCGCCCCCAGTTCGAGGAGGGCCGCGGCCCGTTCCGCTGGGCGGCGCTGTCGGGCGACCCGGAGGACATCTACAAGACCGACCGGGCGATCGCGGAGCTCTTCCCGGAGGACGCCGCCCTGCACCGGTGGCTGGCGAAGGCCGGCGAGAAGGTGCACTTCGAGGGCCTGCCCGCCCGCATCTGCTGGCTCGGCTACAAGGAGCGCCACCTCGCGGGATTGAAGTTCAACGAGATGGTCGCCTCGGGCGAGCTCAAGGCGCCGATCGTGATCGGCCGCGATCACCTCGATTCGGGATCAGTCGCATCCCCGTACCGCGAGACGGAGGCGATGAAGGACGGCTCCGACGCGATCGCCGACTGGCCGTTGCTCAACGCGCTGCTCAACACGGCGTCGGGGGCGTCCTGGGTGTCGCTGCACCACGGCGGTGGCGTCGGCATCGGACGCTCGATCCACGCGGGACAGGTGACCGTGGCGGACGGCACAGCGCTCGCCGCGGAGAAGCTGGAACGGGTGCTCACGAACGACCCGGGCACCGGGGTCATGCGCCACGTGGACGCCGGCTACGAGCACGCCCGCGACATCGCTCGCGAGCGCGGCCTGAAGGTGCCGATGCTATGAGCGTCCTCCTCACGAACATCGGCGAGCTGACGACGAATGTCGCGACCGGCGACGACCTGCTCGGCACGCTGCATGGCGCCGCGGTGCTGATCGACGGCGAGCGGATCGCGTGGGTGGGGCAGGCGTCGGATGCCCCCGCGGCCGACGAGGTCGTGGATGCCGCAGGCCGAGCCGTCCTTCCCGGCTTTGTGGACAGCCACAGTCACATCGTGTTCGGGGGCGATCGTGCCGCCGAGTTCGAAGCGCGCATGGCGGGGCAGAAGTATGCCGCGGGCGGCATCCGCTCGACCGTCGCCGCGACGCGCGCCGCGAGCGATGACGAACTGCGTGCGCGCCTGCGCGGCTTCCTCGCAGAGATGCGCGCGCAGGGCACGACGACCGTCGAGATCAAGAGCGGCTACGGGCTCGATGTCGAGACGGAGGAGCGTCTCGTGCGTCTCGCCGCCGAGGTCACCCCGGAGGTGACGTACCTCGGAGCCCACGTCGTGCCCGCCGAATACGCCGACCGCGCGGACGAGTATGTCGACCTCGTCACCGGCCCCATGCTCGATGCCTGCGCCCCCCACGCCAAGTGGATCGACGTGTTCTGCGAGACCGGCGCTTTCACCGTGCCGCAGTCACGCCGTGTTCTCGAAGCGGGCATGGCCCGCGGGCTCGTGCCCCGCGTGCACGCCAGCCAGCTCGGACCCGGCGAGGGCGTGCAGCTCGCCGTCGAGCTGGGCGCGGCATCGATCGATCACGGCACGTACCTCACCGACGCGGATGTCGCCGCGCTCGCCGCTTCCGACACGGTGCTCACCCTGCTGCCCGGCGTCGAGTTCTCGACGCGCCAGCCGTATCCCGATGCGCGTCGACTGATCGACGCGGGCGTCACCGTCGCGATCGCCTGCGATACGAACCCCGGATCGAGCTTCACCTCGTCGATGCCGTTCTGCATCGCGGTAGCCGTGCGCGATATGGGCATGACGCCGTCCGAAGCCGTCTGGGCGGCGACGGCGGGCGGCGCGCGAGCCCTGCGACGGGACGACATCGGTGTGATCGCTGCGGGGATGCGGGCAGATCTCGCGATGCTGGTGGCACCGAGTCGCGTGCACCTCGCCTACCGTCCCGGTGTGCCGCTCGTCACGAAGGTCTGGAAAGACGGCGTCTGCTCGCGCGGCGCCGCCGGGGGAGGTGCCGCATGAGTCTGTCGCGCGACGAGCTCTGGCCGCGCGCGGGTGGCTGGCCCGCGCATACGCCGGGAGAGCGGGCGGATGCTGTGCTGCTGGGCGTTCCCACGTGGCGTTCGTCGCTCTCGCCGACCGGCGCGCATGCGACGCCCACCGCGATCCGCGAGGCGCTTCCGCGCTACAGCGCGACCCTCATGGGCCCGCCGATCCTCGACCTCACCGAGGCTCTTCGTGTCACGGATGCGGGCGACATCACCGACCCCGACGGGGAGGACGGGATCGCCGAGACCGTTGGCAGAGTGCGCTCTCTCGCGCACGACGCGGGCCTCGTGATCGCCCTCGGCGGTGACAACTCGCTGACCTACCCGGTGGCACGAGGAGCCGGAGCATCCGGTCTCCTCACGATCGATGCGCACTTCGATCTGCGCGACGGCGTCTCCAACGGATCACCCGTGCGCCGCCTCGTGCAGGACGCTCCGGACGGCGAGCGGATCGATCCGACACGGATCGTGCAGATCGGCATCGCGGATTTCGCGAACTCGGCGGCATACGCGCGGCGCGCCGCGGACTGGGGCATCCGCGTCATCACGCTCGACGAACTGCGTCGTCGCGGCGTCACGGATGTCGTGGCCGAAGCCGTCGAGATCGCCGGAGCCGGTGTTGACGCGCGGGTGCACCTCGACATCGATGTGGATGCTGCCGACCGTGCTGTCGCCCCGGGATGCCCGGCAAGCGTACCGGGTGGGCTGCAGGCGTGGGAGCTGCGTGCGCTCGTGCGGGCGATCGCCGAGGATCGGCGGATCGTGAGCGCCGACATCGCCGAGGTCGATGCCACCGCCGATGCCGACGATGCACGCACCGTGCGCCTCGCGGCCCTGTGCGTGCTCGAACTGCTGGCGGGCCTCGCCCGGCGTTGACGCTTCGCGCTCCGGGCGTGGAGCCCCGGGGCCGTGCTCATCGACGTTGCACCGTGCTGATTAGCATGGGGTGATGACGACGCTTGTGTGGTTTCGAGACGATCTGCGACTCAGCGACCACGCGGCGTTGCACGCCGCCGCCGAGAGCGGTGACGACATCGTGGCTCTCTTCGTGCTGGAGGACGAGTCCGCGCACGTGCGCGCCCTCGGAGGTGCCGCGGCGTGGTGGCTGCACCACTCTCTCACCGCACTGCGCGCAGCCCTTGCCGAGCGCGACGTGCCGCTCATACTGCGGCGAGGGGCGGCAGAGCAGATCGTGCCCGAGGTCGTGCGTGAGAGCGGAGCGTCGCGCGTGCTCTGGAACCGCCGCTACGGACAGGCACGCCACCATGACGCCGCGCTCAAGATCGCATTGCGCGAGACCGGCTGCGACGTCGGCTCGTTCGCCGGCGACGTGCTGTTCGAGCCATGGACCATCGCCACCCAGGACGGTGGCGCCTACAAGGTCTACTCCGCCTTCTGGCGGGCCTGCACGGCTGCTCCCGCTCCCGCCCTCCCGCTTCCCGCGCCTTCCGTCCTCGTCGCGGCAGCCACGCAGCCGCGCAGCGAGAACCTCGACTCCTGGGAGCTGCTGCCGACCGCGCCCGACTGGGCAGGCGGACTCGCCGAACGGTGGACGCCGGGCGAGGCGTCCGCTCAGCGCACTCTCGACGAGTTTCTCGAAGAACGTCTGGCCCACTACGGTGAGCGGGATTACCCGGCCGAACAGAACTGCTCAGAGCTTTCGCCCCACCTGCGCTGGGGAGAGATCAGCCCCCGCACCGTCTGGCACCGGACGCTGCGGGCCACGGGAGACGTGGGGCTGTTCCTCTCGGAGCTGGGCTGGCGCGAGTTCGCGAAGCACACCGCTTTCCACGTGGGACCCCTGCATCGCGAGAACATCAACCGCCGGTTCGACGGCTTCCCCTGGCGCACGGACGGCGATGACGCTCTCTCCGCCTGGCAGCAGGGGCGGACCGGATTCGGCCTGGTCGACGCCGGAATGCGCGAGCTCTGGCAGACCGGGGTGATGCACAACCGGGTGCGCATGGTCACTGCGTCATTCCTCACCAAGAATCTGCTGCTCGACTGGCGCATCGGGGAGGCCTGGTTCTGGGACACGCTCGTCGACGCGGACGAGGCGAGCAACCCCTTCAACTGGCAGTGGGTTGCGGGATGCGGCGCGGATGCTGCTCCGTACTTCCGTGTCTTCAACCCCGAACTCCAGCAGAAGAAGTTCGACCCCGAGGGGCGCTATGTCGCGCTGTGGGCACCGGACAGCGCCATGCTGCCGCCGATCGTCGACCTGAGAGCGACCAGAGCGCAGGCACTGGAGGCGTACCACTCGCTGCCTCGGTAGCCCTCTCAGACCGGGATGATCGCGTGGGCGACGGCGAAGATCGCCAGCCCCGCCAGCGCGCCGACGACGGTGCCGTTGAGGCGGATGTACTGCAGGTCGCGGCCGACCATGAGCTCGATCTTCTCTGTGGTCTCGGCCGGGTCCCAGCGCTCGACGGTGTCGGTGATGATCGAGGCGATGTCGTGGCGGTAGCGATCGACGAGGAAGACCGCCGCATCGGACACCCAGGTGTCGACGCGCGTCTGCAACGCGGCATCCGTCGTCAGCCTCTCACCGATCTCCTGAAGCGCCTGCCGCGCCCGCTGGCGCAGACCGCTCTCAGGGTCTGCGAGGGCCGCGAGCAGTCCCGCCTTGGCGGTGTTCCACGCCTCCGCGGCGAGAGCGCCGACGCGAGGGCTGTCGAAGAGTGCGGCTTTCGCGTTCTCGAGCCTCGCGCGCGTGGCGGCGTCGTGCTGCAGGTTGTCCGCGAGGCGCGCGAGATACCCGTCGAGGGCCCTGCGGGCGGGATGGTGCGGATCGGCCTGCACCGCCTGAACGAACTTCACGGCCTCGTGATAGACGGTGTCATCGACGAAGCGGTGCGCCAGCTTCGGCACCCATCCGGGCAGCCGTCGCGACACGAGCCCGGTGAAGGCGGTCGCATTGGCGTCGAGCCAGCGGGCGATCGAGTCGACCGCGAGGTCCACGGCACCGTGGTGGGCGTCCGCGTCGACGATCGTCCGGAGCCACGCACCCGCGGGAGGCCCCCACTCGGGCGTGAGCAGGTGCTCCCGCGCGAGGTCGGAGATGAGATCGCGCACGTCATCGTCGCTGAGTGCGTGCAGCACGGCGGTGGCGATCGTCGCGCCCTCGGCAGCGACCCGCTCCGCGTGCTTCTCCTCCCGCAGCCACTCGCCGGCGCGACGCGCGATGTCGGTCTGCGCGAGCTTCGTGCGCACGACGTCGGATGCGAGGAAGTTCGTCTCGACGAACTCGCCGAGGCTGCGGCCGATCTCATCCTTGCGGGTGGGGATGATGGCCGTGTGCGGAATCGGGAGCCCCAGCGGGCGTCGAAACAGCGCCGTGACGGCGAACCAGTCCGCGAGGGCGCCGACCATGCCGCCTTCGGCTGCGGCGCGCACGTACCCAAGCCACGGATGCTGGCCCTGCAGCCAGAACGCGACGACGAACACGCCCGCCATGACGAGCAGCGCACCCAGGGCGACGGCCTTCATCCGGCGCAGCGCGCGCAGGCGCTCCTGATCGGCGGGAGAGAGCAGTGCCAGAGGAGTGCGCGGCATGCGGCTATCCTCCCATGCTCGTTCTCGGCATTCCTGCCTCCAGGGGGAGTAGCCTCAAGTGGTGATCGAAGACATCAAGAAGCGTGCTCTGCACCGGACGAGCATCCTCGAAGGCCAGCTGCGTGGCATCACGCGCATGATCGAGGGCGAGGAGTACTGCATGGACATCATCACGCAGACCCGCGCGATCCAGAAGTCACTCGAGTCCCTCAACCGCCTGCTGCTGGAGAATCATCTCCGCACGCACGTGACGCACATGATCGAGGCCGGCGGAGACACCCGCGACCAGGCCGTCGCCGAACTCATGAAGGCGTTCGACTTCCAGGGCAAATAGCCGAGACTCAGTCCTCGATCGGTCCCAGCAGGGCGCTCGCGACGGTGGAGTGCGCCGACTCCGGGTCGGAGGGATGGAACGCGCCTGCCAGCACATCGCGGTAGATCCGCGACAGCTCGTGCGCGGAGAAGTATGAGCTTCCGCCGGCGACGAGCATCGCCTCGTCGGCCACCTGCTTGGCCATCACCGTGGCACGGTGCTTGAGCCCGGCGAGCTGCGGGAACCACCGCGTGCCGTGATCGACGAGCTCATCGACATCGCGCGCGAGTGCGGCGATCTGCGGGGGCAGCGCGTCGACGGCGAGGCCCATCTCCGCAATCCGCCAGCGAATGTCGGGGTCCTGTGCATAGCTCTTGCCGGTCTTCTTCGATCGGCGTTTCTGCGCGGTCTCGACCGCCAGCTCCAGCGCACGCTGCGCGATACCGGTGTACACCGAGGCGAGCAGGATCTCGAACACCGAGAAGATCCCGAAGATGATCGGATCAGGCGTGGGGCCCGGATCGATGCGGCGCACGATGCGATCGGCGGGGGCGACCGCGCCGTTGAGGCGCGTCGTGCGGCTCTGCGTGCCGCGCATGCCGAGGGTGTCCCAGTCGTCGCCGGTCACCACCGCGTCGGTGCGGTCGATGAAGGCGAACACGAGTTTCGGGGCATCCGGGCTCGTGGTGTCGAGGCCGTGCAGGCCCAGGCGCGTCCAGACGGGTGCCAGTGAGGTGAAGATCTTCAGGCCCGTGAATGCGTAGGAGCCGTCTGCCTGCGGCACAGCCTCCGTGTCGCTGCCGAAGAGCACGAGGTCGTTGCCGCCCTCGCTGATACCGAAGGCGAAGACCTCGCCGGCGGCCGCGCCGTCCTGCACGAACTCCATCCCAGGGACACCGCGATCGGAGAAGACCTTGGCGACGCCCGTCCACACGAGGTGCATGTTGATCGCCAGCGCCGTGGCGGGCGCGGCGCCAGCGAGGCGCTGCTGGAGGATCGCCGCCTGGGTGAGGCTCAGCCCTGCGCCGCCGCGCTCGGTCGGCACGAGGATGCGAAGGTAGCCGGCGTCGCGCAGTTCATCGAGGTCCTGCTGCGGGAACGTGTTCTCGCGATCGTGGATCGGCGCGCGCTCGCGGATCCGGGCAAGCAGGTCGTCCGGAAGGAAGGCGGTGGGATCGAACGGGGCAGGGGCGGCGACCGAAGCGGACATGCCTCCAGCCTATGACCGTCAGCGCAGGGGAGGCAGGTCGTGCGGCACGACCAGAACCCGCGCGGCGGCGGCGTGGCCGGCGGAGAGACGCTCGGCGTAGGGGAGGTCCTGCAACGTCGCGGTGAGGAAGCCCGATGCGAAGGCGTCGCCGGCGCCGACGGGTTCCACGACCTCGACCGTGGGGGCCGGAACGAACACCGGCGCCTCCGCGCCGACGAACGCCGTCGCGCCCACATCGCCGTCCTTGACGATGAGGACCGCGCAGTCAGGAAGATGGCGGCGGATGTCTTCTGCCGTCGCGGTGCCCCAGAGACGCTCGGCCTCGTCGCGGCCGACGAAGGTGAGGTCGGCGGCGTTGGCGTAGTGCGCGAGTGCGGATGCCGCCTCGTCCAGGGACCACAGTGCGCGGCGGTCGTTCACGTCGAAGGAGACGAGAGCGCCGGCGGCGCGAGCATCCGCGAACAGCTGACCTGTCATCTCGGCGCAGGACGCCGACAGTGCCGGAGTGATGCCCGTCGTGTGCACGATGCGCACGCCCGCGAGCTGCGCGGTCGAGAGGAAGCCGCCGGCCATCCGCGAGGCGGCGGAACCCCGGCGGTAGTAGTAGACATCGGAGCTCTCGGCGCCCGGGTCCTTGAACATGACACCGGTGGGAGCGTCGGAATCGCGCTCCGCCCATGCCTCGACGCCGCGCGCCTCCAGCTCGGACAGCACGCGCGTGCCGAGCGGGTCATCGCCCAGACGAGACGCCCACACCGCGCGGTATCCGTTCGCAGCGACCTGCGCGGCGACGTTCGATTCTGCTCCCGCCAGGCCGACCGTCGCCGTGTGCGCGCTCGAGAGCGGGGCATCGGTGGGGGTGATGAGTGCCATGCACTCGCCAACGCAGATCAGATCGGGGGCAGGAACGGAAGCAGGCGACGACGTCATGATGAAGGAAGAATGACCGGTTCTGTGTCGGGGATCGGACTGGGATCCCGATCGCGAAGATCGGGGAAGGCTCGCACGAAGACTATCGAAACCAGAAGCCCCACGGCGGCGAAGAGCGTCGCGGCGAGATATGCGCCCTGCGCGCCGCCGGTCTGGTCGATGAGGACCCCGGCGGTCGCGGATCCGGCGGCGGCCCCGATGAGCTGTCCGGTGCCCACCCAGCCGAAGGCCTCGGCCGACTCGCTGAACTTCACGCTCGCCGTCGTGATGGCGAAGAGGACGGCGAGAGCGGGGGCCACGCCGAGACCGGCGAGCAGCAGCGATCCACCCAGCCAGAACACGTTGAGGGAGATCATCGTGAGCGCGAGGCCGACCGTCACGATCGCGAAGCGGCGGGCCATCGCCCAGGGGCCGATCGGCACGCGGCCGCTGGCCAGGCCACCGGCGAGGCTGCCGACGGAGAACACTGCCAGGACGAGGCCCGCTTCCAGTCCGCCGTGGTCGAAGGTCGCGACGACGCCGACCTCGACCGAGGCGCAGGCGCCGATCAGGAGGAACCCGATGACGGTCGCCAGCATGACCGGCGGCTTGAGGACGACAGCCCCGAAGCCCCGTCGGCTGCGAGGAATGCGCACGCGTCCGACCTCGCGGGAGAGGATGAACCACGCGCCTCCCAGCACCTGGATCGTCGCGACGAGGAGCAGGCCCTGCACAGTGCCCACCTGCGTGGACACGAAGGTGATCACGACCGGGGCGACGATCCAGATGATCTCCTGCAGCGATGCATCCAGCGAGAAGAGAGGTGTGAGCTGCGAGGAGTTGACCATCTTCGGATAGATGGTGCGCACCGCCGCCTGCACCGGCGGAGTGGAGAGCCCCGCGATGAGCCCGAGTGCCATGTACCCGGCGAGGTGGAGCGGGGCGAGTGCGAGGGTCGTGACGGCGAGAACGCAGATGAGCAGGGTGAGCGTGAGGACACGACGCATGCCCCACCGGCCCATCCAGCGGCTCGTCACGGGGCCGGCGACCGCCTGGCCCACGCTGGTCGCGGCGAGGACCAGACCTGCCGCACCGTACGAGCCCGTCGTGTGCTCGACGTGCAGCAGGATCGCGAGACTCGCCATTCCGCTGGGGAATCGGGCGGTCAGCTGTGCGGCGATGATGCGCCCCACCCCGGGGGTGCGCAGGAGTTCGCGATATCCGGATGCGGCCACCTGACAACGGTACTCGCAGCGACACGCCCACGACACGCCGAACCGCGGATTCCACACCCTGAGGAATGTCCGAAGCCCGCTGTAGCGTCCGATCTGTGGATGGATCCGAATGCGGTCGTTCCGAGGCGCGGGAATCCGCGCTTCGCGACCTCCTTCGGGGTGGTGTCGGCTGTGGATGAAACCGTGGAGAACCTGTGGGGGAACCCGTGGAAAGCGGTGGAAAACTACAGAGATGTAACTACTACCCCTTGTGGTCGCCCCTAATGTCCGTCCCTATATGTAGTATTGAAGTCCTGGTGGGGGGCCTGCCGGGAAACATCAGGTTCAAGGGAAGAAGAGGCGCAATTATGTCGATTACCGTCTACACGAAGCCGTCCTGCGTCCAGTGCAACGCGACCTACCGCGCGCTTGACGCGAAGGGCATCGAGTACGACATTCTCGACCTGTCGGAAGACCCGGCAGCGCTCGAGCAGGTCAAGGCTCTCGGCTACCTGCAGGCACCCGTCGTCATCACCGACGAGGACCACTGGTCGGGCTTCCGTCCCGACAAGATCGACGAGCTCGCATCGCGGCTCGCATAGTCTGCCGGCGGGTGTGCGATGAGTGCGGTCACGACCGCCGTTCCCCTGCTCGTCTACTTCTCGAGCATCTCGGGTAATACCGCGCGCTTCATCGAGAAGCTCGGCCTCCGCGCCGAACGTATTCCGCTGTACCGCACCGACGAAGAGCTCCTCATCGAGGAGCCCTTCGTTCTCGTCACCCCGACATACGGCGGGGGACTGGGGCGAAACGTCGAGACGGGAGCTGTACCCAAGCAGGTCATCCGGTTCCTCAACGATGAGCGCAACCGCCGACACATCCGGGGAGTCATCTCCACCGGAAACACCAACTTCGGCGACTCCTTCTGTCTCGCCGGAGAGATCATCAGCCGCAAGTGCCACGTGCCTCACTTGTATCGGCTTGAAGTATTCGGCACACAGGAAGACGTCGAGCGCGTAGGCGACGGATTGGAACGATGGTGGAATCGACAGTGACAGACCCGGTGGCGTTCAAGATCAACCCCAACTATGAGGGTCTGGACTACCACGCTCTCAACGCGATGCTGAACCTGTACGACGCGAACGGACAGATCCAGTTCGACGCCGACCGTCGTGCCGCGCGGGAGTACTTCCTGCAGCACGTCAACCAGAACACCGTGTTCTTCCACTCGCTCAAGGAGCGGCTCGACTACCTCGTCGAGAAGGAGTATTACGAGGCCGCGGTTCTCGACCAGTACTCGTTCGAGTTCATCCAGAAGCTCAACGACCTCGCCTACTCGAAGAAGTTCCGCTTCGAGACCTTCCTCGGCGCGTTCAAGTACTACACGAGCTACACGCTGAAGACGTTCGACGGCAAGCGCTACCTCGAGCGCTTCGAAGACCGTGTCGTCATGACCGCCCTCGGTCTCGCCTCGGGTGACGAGCAGCTCGCCATCAACCTGGTCGAAGAGATCATCTCCGGTCGTTTCCAGCCGGCGACGCCGACGTTCCTCAACTCCGGCAAGGCGCAGCGCGGCGAGCTCGTCAGCTGCTTCCTGCTGCGCATCGAAGACAACATGGAGTCGATCTCGCGCGGCATCAACTCCTCGCTGCAGCTGTCCAAGCGCGGCGGCGGTGTGGCGCTGCTGCTCTCGAACATCCGCGAGGCGGGTGCGCCGATCAAGCAGATCGAGAACCAGTCGTCGGGCATCATCCCCGTCATGAAGCTCCTCGAAGACAGCTTCAGCTACGCCAACCAGCTCGGCGCACGTCAGGGCGCAGGGGCCGTGTACCTCTCGGCGCACCACCCGGACATCATGAAGTTCCTCGACACCAAGCGCGAGAACGCGGACGAGAAGATCCGCATCAAGACGCTCTCGCTGGGCGTCGTCGTTCCCGACATCACGTTCGAGCTCGCCAAGAAGGGCGAGGACATGTACCTGTTCTCGCCGTACGACGTCGAGAAGGTCTACGGCGTGCCCTTCGGTGACATCTCGGTGACCGAGAAGTACCACGAGATGGTCGACGATGCGCGCATCAAGAAGACCAAGATCAACGCGCGCGAGTTCTTCCAGACGCTCGCCGAGATCCAGTTCGAGTCGGGCTACCCGTACATCATGTTCGAGGACACGGTGAACAAGGCGAACCCGATCAAGGGCCGCATCAACATGTCGAACCTCTGCAGCGAGATCCTGCAGGTGAACACCCCGACGACGTACAACACCGACCTGTCCTACGACCAGATCGGCAAGGACATCTCGTGCAACCTCGGTTCGATGAACATCGCCCTGGCGATGGACGCGCAGAACCTCGGCGCCACGGTCGAGACCGCGATCCGCGGCCTGACCGCGGTCAGCAACCAGAGCCACATCAGCTCGGTGCGCTCGATCGAGGATGGGAACGATCGCACGCACGCGATCGGTCTCGGCCAGATGAACCTGCACGGCTACCTCGCTCGCGAGCGCGTGTTCTACGGTTCGGAAGAGGGCCTGGACTTCACGAACATCTACTTCTACACGGTGCTGTTCCACGCGCTGCGCGCCTCGAACAAGATCGCCATCGAGCGTGGCGTCGCATTCGAGGGCTTCGAGGACTCGACCTACGCGTCGGGGGAGTTCTTCGACAAGTACACCGAGCGGGCATGGGTTCCCGAGACCGAGAAGGTCAAGGAGCTCTTCGCGGGGCACCACATCCCGACCCAGCAGGACTGGGAAGAGCTGAAGGCGTCGATCCAGAAGCACGGCATCTACAACCAGAACTTGCAGGCGGTGCCGCCGACGGGCTCGATCTCGTACATCAACAACTCGACGTCGTCGATCCACCCGATCGCGTCGAAGATCGAGATCCGCAAGGAAGGCAAGCTCGGGCGCGTCTACTACCCGGCGCCGTTCATGACGAACGACAACCTGGAGTACTACCAGGACGCATACGAGATCGGCTACGAGAAGGTCATCGACACGTACGCCGCCGCCACGCAGCACGTCGACCAGGGTCTGTCGCTGACGCTGTTCTTCAAGGACACCGCCACGACGCGCGACATCAACAAGGCGCAGATCTACGCATGGCGCAAGGGCATCAAGACGATCTACTACATCCGTCTGCGCCAGCTCGCCCTTGAGGGCACCGACATGACCGAGTGCGTCAGCTGCATGCTGTGATCGCCGCTCACTGATTGATTCAAGGAACAAACGATGACTCCTACCCCGAAGCTGCCGCTGATCGATCACGTGCAGGCGATCAACTGGAACCGCATCCAGGACGACAAGGACCTTGAGGTCTGGAACCGTCTGGTGAACAACTTCTGGCTGCCCGAGAAGGTGCCGCTGTCGAACGACATCCAGTCGTGGCAGACGCTCACCGAAGACGAGAAGCTCATGACGATGCGCGTCTTCACCGGGCTCACCCTGCTCGACACGATTCAGGGCACGGTCGGTGCGGTGTCGCTGATTCCGGATGCGGTCACCCCGCACGAGGAGGCCGTTCTCACGAACATCGCCTTCATGGAGTCGGTGCACGCGAAGAGCTACTCGTCGATCTTCTCGACGCTGTGCTCGACGAAGGAGATCGACGAGGCGTTCCGCTGGTCGGTAGAGAACCCGTATCTGCAGAAGAAGGCGCAGATCATCGTCGACTACTACCGTGGCGACGATCCACTCAAGCGCAAGGTCGCCTCGACCCTGCTGGAGTCGTTCCTGTTCTACTCGGGCTTCTACCTGCCGATCTACTGGTCGTCGAAGGCGAAGCTCACGAACACGGCCGACCTCATCCGCCTCATCATCCGTGACGAGGCCGTGCACGGCTACTACATCGGGTACAAGTTCCAGCGTGCGCTCGAGAACGAGACCGAAGAGCGTCGCCAGGAGCTGAAGGACTACACCTTCAACCTGCTGTTCGAGCTCTACGACAACGAGGTGCAGTACACGCAGGACCTCTACGACGGCGTCGGGCTGACCGAGGACGTCAAGAAGTTCCTGCACTACAACGCCAACAAGGCGCTCATGAACCTCGGCTACGAGGCCATGTTCCCCTCGACGGTCACGAACGTGAACCCGGCGATCCTGTCGGCGCTCTCGCCGAACGCAGACGAGAACCACGACTTCTTCTCCGGGTCGGGCTCGTCGTACGTCATCGGCAAGGCCGAGGCCACGGAAGACGACGACTGGGACTTCTAAAAGCCCAGATTAGAGGCTAAAAACAGAAACAAGCCCCTGCGGTGCTGAGAATCCTCGCTCAGTGCCGCAGGGGCGTCTTCGTGCGCGCTGACTGTGAGAATGCGAGTGCCTGCGCGTGAGCGGTGCCAACCGGCCGGACGCCTGCGTCAGGTGGCGCTGTCGTGGCCGCCCTGTGGAGTCGATGCCTCGAGCGGTGTGGCGAAGATCGAGGCGACCGGTGGAATCCAGAGCGCCGAGGCGATGGCTGCGGAGACGACGACTGAGATGATCGCCCACACGTCCCAGGCGTCTCCGGCCAGGATGCCGATGATCCCGAGCAGTGCGAGGATCGTGGCGTAGATCGTGATCAGCACCCGCGTCGGACGGCTGCCTCGGAGCACACCTCCGGAGACAGCCACCACGAAGAGTCCGAAGAGGGTGATGCCCGCTCCGACGAGAGAGAGCGCGACCACTTCCGCGTCGTCTGCACCGGAGTATCGGTCGAGGAGGAGCAGCACTCCGAGCAGACTCGTGAGCAGGCCGTGCGCGAGCACCACGAGAGTCACGATCCGTGCCACCGTCGTGGCGACCAGTGACCTGCGTGCTCGCCGTCCCGTCGGGCCCGTTGCGTCGCTCGTCACGGCGGGCGCTGCAGCCATCCCGCGCAGTACTCGCCTGTGAACGAGGCGCACGATCTCGATCCCGCAGACCATCAGAATCGCGATGGCTGCGACGAGCGTCGCGGCGTCGCGGCCGGGGTCGACCAGCGCGAAGAATTGCGTCGACAGGGGGAGGGTGAAGACCCCGATCAGTGCGAGGAACATCGCCCCGACCACAATGATCTTCACGGCGCTGAGCGGCCTCGCCAGCACGCTGAGCACCCAGATGCCGACGACGGCAAGAATGATCGTCGCCCCTGTGCGCAGCTGCTCCTGACTGATCCCCAGATCGCGTGCGGCAAGGGTGTACGCCGTGATCCCGACCGCCACGATGATGCCCGCGGGGATCGCGAAGCTCAGCGATCGTCGGAGGAACCCGGGGACATAGCGCTGCGCGTTCGGCAGGAGCGCGAGGAAGAAGGCCGGGATCCCGATCGTGAGCCCGTCAGTGATGGACAGCTGGCGCGGCAGGAACGGGAACTCGAGGAGGAGCACACCGAAGAGCAGCGCGAGGCCGGTGGCGTACACGGTCTTGGTGAGGAAGAGCATCGAGACGCGTTCGATGTTGGCGATCACCTGGCGCCCCTCGGCCACGACATCGGGGAGGTGGGAGAACTGGCCGTCGAGCAGCACGAGTCGTGCGACGGCCTTGGTCGCCGGCGAACCCGAGTTCATCGCGATCCCGATGTCGGCCGACTTGATCGCGAGCGCATCGTTCACACCGTCGCCCGTCATGGCCACGGTGTGACCAGCCTGCTGCAGCGCGGAGACCATCAGCTTCTTCTGCTCGGGCGTGACTCGGCCAAAGACGGTGTGCTCGTCGAGCACGCGGGCGAGCTCTACGAGATCCTCGGGCAGTTCACGGGCATCGAACCCGTCCGCGGCGTCGAGTCCAACCTCGCGAGCGATGGCCGCAACGGTCCGTGGGCTGTCACCGGAGATGATCCGGACCCCCACGCCCTGTCGCCGGAAGTACTCGAGGGTGCGGGCGGCGTCCGGGCGCACCTGTTCGCGAAAGGTCAGAACCGTGACCGGGCTCAGATCCGCGGGCAGACGCTCCGCCTCGGCATCCCGTTCGTCGAGCGACGCGGGCGCATAGGCGAGGACGAGCGTCCTGCGCCCGGTTTCGGCCAGACGGATGACCTCCGCGCCGAGGGCCGTCGACTCGGAGGTGGCCAGATCTCCGAACACCATCTCCGGGGCGCCGAGAACCCATGTTCCCGAACGCTCGACGAAGGAGACCGCGCTCCACTTTCGCGCGGATGAGAAGGGAACGTACTGGGCGGGTGTGCGCGAGGCGGCGTCACCGACGAACCTCGACCGCAGGGCCCGTGCGGTCGCGTTGGCGTCCGGAGCGCTGCCGTACCATCCCAGCGCGCCCTCCCACCCGTCCTCGGGGCTCGAGAGAGGATGCGCGTCGTCGAAGACGATCTCGCCGAGTGTGAGCGTCCCCGTCTTGTCGAGACAGATGATGTCGACGCGGGCGAGGCCCTCCACCGCCGGCAGCTCATTCACCAGGACCTGCTGTCGGGCGAGCTTGGCAGCCCCGACCGCGAACGCGATGCTGGTCATCAGCACCAGACCCAGCGGAACCATCGCCGTCAGGGCGGCGATCGTGTTGACCACGGCCTGCACCCATGTTCCGGTGGTGAACGCGGCCTCGTATCCTCCGGCCACGATCACCTGCGCGTTGAAGACCAGCAGGCCGATCGGCCCGATGCCCCAGCTCACCCACTTCAGCACCCGGTTGACGGACGAGCGCAGTTCGCTGGCGACGAGCGAGAATTTGCGCGCCTCACCCGCGAAGCGGTTGGCGTAGGAGTCCGCGCCGACGCGCGAAACCCGAGCCACCCCCTCACCTCCGACGACGATCGACCCCGAGAGTGCGAGCTCTCCTGGCCTCTTGTCGACGGGATCGGATTCTCCGGTCAGCATCGACTCGTCGAACTGAAGCCCCCGAGACAAGCTCACCTCCGCGTCCGCAGGCACCTGGTCGCCCGCTCGGAGGATGAGGGTGTCGTCGAGCACGACATCGTTCGGCGGCACCTCGATCTCGGCGCCGTCCCTGCGCACGCGCGCGGGCGCAGCGCTCAGCAGCGCCAGTCTGTCCAGTGCGGCCTTGGCGCGGAACTCTTGGATGCATCCGATGATCGCGTTTCCGAAGGCCGCAAAGCCGAAGAGCGCATCCTGCCACCGCCCGACGAGGAACAGGACGAAGAAGCAGGCGAAGACGATGCCGTTGAACAACGTGAAGACGTTGGAGCGGACGATGTTCCACGCGCTGCGGCTGGTGTCGGCGTCGTAGGCATTCGTCTCGCCGCGGGCGATGCGATCGGCGACATCCGCGGACGTCAGACCGGCGTCTGGGCTCGTCGCAACAGGGGCGCTCATGCGCTCAATGTAGCGTGGCCCGCGACACGGGCGCAGCGCGCCTGCGAGTCGCTCGGCAGATCGGTGGTCCCTCACGCACCCGTTTGCTTGCGCGTTCGTCGAACGCGGCCTAGCTTGTTCACATTCGAGCAGACGGCGTGGAACCGATTTGGCTTGATCGGACCCTCGCTGTCGGCGCACATGCGGAACAAGGAGACGACATGACCAGCGATGATTCCTTCAGCCCGGCTGCCCCGCTTTTCACGAGGCCGGTAGAAGCGGCGGGGGCTCCGCGTCACGTCATCCCGGCGACCGAGACCCTTCCCGCCACGGCGAAGCAGATCATCGAGGACGAGACGATGCTCGACGGCAATGCGCGCCTGAATCTCGCGACGTTCGTCAGCACGTGGATGGACGACGATGCGCGACAGGTCTATGAGGCATCGTTCGACAAGAACATGATCGACAAGGACGAGTATCCGCAGACGGCCGCGATCGAAGACAACTGCTGGCGGATGCTGGCGAATCTCTGGAACGCCCCGGATGCCGCGCGCAGCATCGGCACTTCCACGATCGGCTCATCCGAGGCGTGCATGCTCGGCGGTCTCGCTTTCAAACGGCGCTGGCAGCAGGCCAGGCGTGCGGCAGGCAAGGACACCTCCTCGCCGAATCTCGTGATGTCGTCCGCCGTGCAGGTGTGCTGGGAGAAGTTCTGCAACTACTTCGACGTCGAACCGCGCTACGTGCCGATCAGCGAGGAGCACAAGACGCTCGACGGGCACGACCTGGCGAAGTACATCGACGAGAACACGATCGGCGTCGTGGCGATCATGGGGGTCACCTACACCGGCATGTACGAGCCGGTCGCAGAGATCGCCGCAGCCCTCGACGAGATCCAGAGGACGACGGGCCTCGACATCCCCATCCACGTCGACGGCGCATCCGGAGCGATGATCGCGCCGTTCCTGCAGCCGGACCTGGTCTGGGACTTCCGCCTCGAGCGGGTGCATTCGATCAGCACATCGGGACACAAGTACGGTCTGGTGTACCCGGGACTGGGGTGGGTGATCTGGCGGGACGCGAAGTGGCTGCCGGAGGATCTGGTGTTCAAGGTCAGCTATCTGGGCGGAGAGATGCCCACGTTCGCCTTGAATTTCTCGCGCCCCGGTGCGCAGGTCGTGTTGCAGTACTATCTGTTCCTCCGGCTCGGCTTCGAGGGATACCGTGCCGTGCAGCAGGAATCTCAGGATGTGGCGAAGTTCCTGTCCGCGGGCATCGCGAAGCTCGACGCCTTCGAGCTGTGGAATGACGGCAGCGATATCCCCGTCTTCGCGTGGCGGCTCAAAGACGGGCACACGCACAACTGGACCCTCTACGACCTGCAGGACCGTCTGCGGATGCGCGGCTGGCTGATCCCGGCGTACCCGATGCCCGCTGATCTCGAGCAGATCACTGTGCAGCGCATCGTCGTCCGCAACGGCCTCAGCATGGATCTGGCTCAGTCTCTGCTGCAGGAGATCGAGAACGAGGTCGCCTATCTCGACAACCTCGACGCGCCCATGCCCCGTGAAGCATCCCACGCGGCGTTCCACCACTGAGGCGTGCCGACATGTCCACTTCGAAGACACCGGCTCCTCGCACCCCGTCCGGCACGCCTGGGGCGGTCTCGAATCACCCTCTTGCGCCGCGTTCCGCCGTGACGAGCTTTCTCGGCGTGGGCCAGCTCGCCCTGCTCACCCTCGTCGTCGTCGCGAGTCTGCGGTCGCTTCCGGCGATGGCGGTCTTCGGCCTCGGAAGCGTGACGCTGTACATCATCCCGGCGATCCTGTTCCTCATCCCCACGGCGCTCGTGGCGGCCGAGCTGGCCACCGGGTGGAAGGGCGGTGTGTACATCTGGATCAGAGAGGCGATGGGCAACCGCTGGGGCTTCACCGCCGTCTGGCTGCAGTGGATCCAGAACGTCGTCTGGTACCCGACGCAGCTCGCGTTCATCGCCGGCGCGCTCGCGTTCGTCGTTCTCGATCCCTCCCTGTCGAGTTCCGGCTTCTTCACCGCAGTGGTGATTCTCGTCCTCTACTGGGGCTCCACGCTGATCGCGCTGCGCGGAGGGAACCTCTTCGCGAAGCTCGGCTCCTGGGGTGGCATCCTCGGAACCCTGCTGCCCGCTGCTCTGCTGATCGTCTTCGGAGCGATCTGGGTGTTCAGCGGTGAGAAGACGCAGGTGCCGCTCACTCCGGAGGCGGTGATTCCGCCGTTCACCGGCATCGCGTCGATCGTGCTCATCGTGTCGAACTTCCTCGCCTACGCCGGCATGGAGGTCAACGCTGTGCATGTGAATCAGATGAAGGATCCGGGGCGCGGGTTCCCGCGTTCGATCTTCCTTTCCGCGATCCTCATCCTGCTCGTGTTCATCCTGCCGACGATCGCGATCGCCGTGGCGGTGCCACAGAAGGAGCTCGGCTTGACCAATGGCATCATGCTCGCGTTCCAGGCGTACTTCGGACACTGGGGTGTCGGTCAGTGGGCGACAGCTGTGGTGTCGGCGCTGATCGCCGCCGGCGCGCTGGCCTCGGTGATCACCTGGATCGTCGGTCCGTCGAAGGGCGTGCTCGCTGCGGCGGAGACCGGCCTGCTGCCGCGCTGGCTGCAGAAGAAGAACAAGGCCGGCGTGCAGTCCGGGATCCTGATGCTGCAGGGGACGATCGTCACGCTGCTGGCCGCGATCTTCATCATCGTCCCGAACGTCAGCGCCGCGTTCGTCGCGCTGATCGACATGTCCGCCGCGCTGTATCTCATCATGTACATGATGATGTTCGCGTCTGCGCTCATCCTCCGACGGACGCAGGGGGGAGTGAAGCGCGCGTATCGCGTGCCCGCGCTCGGGCTGGTGGCGGGCGTCGGGTTCCTCGCGAGCGCGACGGCATTCCTGTTCGCCTTCATCCCGCCGCAGGGCTTCACGGCCTTCCCGCCGGCGCTCTACCCGTGGATCGTCGCGGCGGTGATCGTGGTTCTCGGAGGCCCACCGCTTCTCTTCTACGCATTGAGGAAGCCCTCCTGGGATACTCGCAGCGATGCAGAGAAGGCCGCGCACGGCACACACGATGAGGACACCACCTCCACGGCCTGAGATTTCCTGGAGCAGATCACATCGGGCATGGATTGTCGGGTGTGCGCGCTGGCGCGAGGACAGACTCGATCTCGAAGGGGGACACCATGATCTCTGAGCTCAACGGACTCATCGACGAAGTCGGGGTGCGCCTGGCTGAGGATCTTGATGTGCCTGCTCTTGCTCGTCGCCTCGGCACGACGGAGTATCACCTGCGACGGATGTTCTCGTCGCTCGTGGGAATGCCGCTGTCCGAGTATGTGCGGCGGCGTCGGATGACGGTTGCGGCCGCCGATGTCCTGGCGGACGTGCCGTTGCTCGACGTCGCCGTCCGCTACGGGTATGGCTCGACGGAGGCACTCAACAGGGCGTTTCGTGCGGTGCACGGTATCAGCCCTGCAGAACTGCGTCAGCATGGTGGGCCCCTTCGCTCTCAACCGCAGCTCAGGCTCCGCCTGACGATCGAAGGACGCTCCACCATGGACTCTCGCATCACCGACCACCCGCCGTTCCGCCTCGTCGGCCATGCCGTACAGGTGCCGCTCATCCACCAGGGGGTCAACCCGCACATCCAGGCGCACATCGCATCGCTTCCCCTGGCGGAGCATGAGCGACTCAAGCAGCTCAGCGACAGCGAGCCCGCAGGGCTCCTGCAGGTGAGCGCCGACGTCGACCCCGACTTCACCGAGGGCAGCACGCTCACCTATCTGCACGGCGTCGCCATCGATCGCGCCACAGCCGTTCCGGATGACCTCGACGTCATCGACGTTCCGGCCGGATCCTGGGTCGTGTTCCGCTCATCGGGCCCATACCCGGAGGCGTTGCAGGAGACCTATGCGGCATCGGCCGCGGACTGGTTCCCTTCGAACCCCTGGCGTCTGCGCGAGGGGCCGTCGATCGTCGCCGTCATCGACCGCGCTGAGGATTTCCGCACCGCGACGACGGAACTCTGGATGCCGATCGAACGTCAGGCCTGAGATAACGGGGCGGCCGGGTCGGAACTGACATTCCGACCCGGCCGCTTCTTAGGTCAGGCGCGACTCAGTCGTTCCACGACCAGATGTCGTCGCCGCGCAGTGTGGCGTCGGCGCCCCCGTCGACGTAGATCGTCTGGCCGGCCATGTGCGTATTCTCGACGCTCGTGAGCCAGATCAGAAGAGTGGCGATCGACTCGGCGGGCTGATGGTAGTTGAGCGGCATCGGCACGTGGGCGTCGACGAGCGCCAGGCCCTCGGGGTTGTTGAGCAGCTCCTGTGTCATCGGCGTGATGACGGTGCCGGGGGCGACGGCGTTGAGGGGGATGCCCGCGCCGGCCCAGTTCTCGGTGATCGACTCACGGCGCACCCATCGTGAGATGGCGCGCTTCGACGAGGGGTATGCGGCGCGACCCGCACGGGGATCCTGCGCGATGAGGTCTTCGGCCACGGCCAACGTCGCCGCTTCGTCGCCGGAGAGCGCCGCTTCGACCAGACGTGCAGAGTTCGGCTGCAGCGAGGCCATCGACGACACGACGGCCGCTCGCGGAGCATCCGATGCGCGCAGCGCCGGAAGCAGGCCCTCGAGCACCTCGGTGACGCCGAAGTAGTTGACCGACATCGTGATCGGCTTCGGTGCGGAGATGCCGGCGCAGGCGATGACACCGTCGATGACCCCACCCGACGCCTCGATCGCCTGCGCAACCGCCGCGGTTCGACCCTCGGCCGTGGAGAGGTCGGCGTCGATGTCGGCACCGCGCAGGTCGATGCCGATGGTTCGCTCGCCGCGTTCCTGCAGAAGGCGCACGGTGGTGGCGCCGATTCCCGAGGCAGCTCCGGTGACGACGTAGGTGCGGGTCATTGTGATTCCCTTCGGTGCAACAGTGTGTGCACCGAGCCTACGCTCGTGATCTGGTTGCCAGCCGTGCCTCGAGGCCTGCCTTCACTGCCGGCCACTCGGGTTCGATGATCGAGTACTCGACGCTGTCACGCAGTGCGCCGTTGCGGTAACGGCTCACCGCGCGCATGACGCCGTCCTGCTTCGCGCCGAGGCGCTCGATCGCCGCACGGGACTGCTGATTCACCCACTGCGTCGTGAGTCCGACACGGAAGACCCCCAGCGTCTCGAAAGCGTGGCGAAGGAGCAGCAGCTTCGACTCCGCGTTCGTTCCGGTGCCGTGCGCGGAGGGCCGGTTCCACGTGTAACCGATGTGCAGCCGCGGTACCGTCTCTTCGATGTCGTAGTACGAGGTCATCCCGATGATGCGGCCGGTGGCGTCGAAGGTCGTGAAGGGGATCATCTCGCCCTTCTCCAAAAGGCCCAGGCGGCGCTCGATCTCGCCCTCCAGGCCGTCGGCCGTCGGGACCGAGGTGTACCAGGAGCGCGCGCGCAGATCGCCTTCGCCGGAGGCCTCGAGCAGACCGTCGTAGTGCGCGCGCTCGAGCGGGCGAAGCTCGACGAGCGAGCCGGTCAGAGTCAGCGGTGCGGGCGGGGTGCGAAAGGTCATGCGCACATTCAACAGGAGCAGCGCGGGTATCGTGAAACAGGTGAAGACTGTGCCTTTCGCCGGAGCATCCGCCGCTGCCCTGATCGCGGGGATGATGCGGATTCCCGACAAGTCGGATGCCGAGATCCGTGAGCTCTATAACACTGCGCGCGGTGCCGGAATCGACTTCTTCGATCACGCCGACATCTACGGCGGACAGATGCACCTGTGCGAAGAGCGCTTCGGCGCAGCGCTGCGCCTGAGCGCGGCTGAGCGCGCCGAGGTCATGATCCAGACCAAGTGCGGCATCGTGCCGGCGCAGGGCATGTTCGACTTCTCCTACGCGCACATCGTGCGTCAGGTCGAGGACTCGCTGCGCGCCCTGCAGACGGACTACGTCGACGTTCTCCTGCTGCACCGACCCGATGCCCTCGTTGAACCCGAGGAGGTCGCGCGCGCCTTCGACGAGCTCGAAGCGGCCGGAAAGGTGCGCGCCTTCGGCGTCTCGAACCATACGCCGCGCCAGATCGACCTGTTGAAGACAGCCGTACGGCAGCCGATCGTGGCCAACCAGCTGCAGCTGTCGATCACGCACGCCCCGATCATCGCGCAGCCACTGGCGGCGAACATGGAGGGGCTGGCGCAGAGCGCGGTGCTCGACGGCGGCGGCATCGTCGAGTACTGCCGCATCAACGGGATCACGATCCAGGCGTGGTCGCCGTTCCATGCCGGATTCTTCACGGGGGTGTTCCTCGACAACCCGGAGTACCCCGAACTCAACGAGGTCATCGCCCGCCTTGCCGCCTCGTACGGCGTGACGCCCATAGGAATCGCGACGGCCTGGATCACCCGCCACCCCGCGAAGATGCAGGTCGTGCTCGGCACGACCACAGCGCAGCGGATCGAGGACGCTGCGGCGGGTGCCGACATCGAACTCACCCGCGCGGAGTGGTACGAACTCTTCCGTGCGGCCGGACACCTGCTTCCCTAGGCTGAAATCATGTACATTCTGCTCTCGCTGCTGATGCTGGCCCTCATGGTCGGGGCGATCATCGACATCATGCGTCGTGACGACAGCGAGGTGAAATTCCTGCCCAAGATCGCATGGGTGCTCATCGCCGTTCTGATTCCGTTGGGCGGGCTGCTCTGGTTCCTGCTCGGACGCGAATACAACGGATCCGGGGTCTCGCTGCCGCGGATGGCTCGGCGAGAGCGCGCGCCGAGGAGGCCACAGACGCCCTCTGCGCCGGCGCGGCCCACCGACACGCGGTCGACGGAGCAGCAGATCGCGGATCTCGATCGTGAGATCGAGGAGTGGCGGCTGCGCGCGGAGATCGAGAAGCGTCGCCGCGAGGGCGGCGAGAGCGACCCGGTCTAGGCGCGGGCGAAAGCGTCGCGCAGGGCCGGCTCCAGCTCGGGGTAGTGGAACGAGAACCCGGCGGACAGCAGGGTCTCCGGAAGCACCCAGCGGCTTTTGAGGATGAGCTCTGTCTCGGTGCGGATGCCGATGGCGCCGAGCTCGAGCATCCATCGCGGCATGGGCGGACCGAACGGCACGCCCAGCACGTTGCGCACGGTCGCCATGAAGGTGCGGTTGTCGACGGGGTGAGGTGCCGCGGCGTTGATCGGCCCGTGCAGCCAGGGCGTCGACTCGAAGAAGTCGAGCATGCGCGCGACATCGTCGATGTGCACCCAGCTGAAGCGCTGCGTGCCGCGAGGAGCGCCGAAGTCGTGCGCCGTTCCGGCGGCACGCCGCGCGGCGCTGACGGGCCATCGTCCGTCGTGCTGCGCGCCGCCGAGACCGAGCCGTGCAAGGGTGCGCAGAGGGCCGAGGACGCCGCCGTCACCGAGCACGATCGCCGTGCGCAGCGCGATGCGTCGTGTGGCGGGCAAGGGGGCTGCGAAGAGTTCGCGCTCCCAGCTCTTGGCCACATCGACGGAGAAGCCCGTGCCTAGTTCGCCTGTCGACTCCGTCATCGGGCGGTCTTCTGCATGGCGGTAGATGGTCGCCGTCGAGGAGTTCACCCAGAGCGCAGGCGGGGCGGATGCGGACGCGATCGCCGCGCTGAGGGCTGCAGTGGTCGCCTCGCGGGAGCGGAAGATCTCCGCCCGGTTCTCGGGGGTGTAGCGGCAGTTCACGCTCTTGCCGGCCAGCCCCACGACGAGGCTTGCGCCGTCGACAGCCTCCGCGATGCCGACGGAGTCGTCCCAGCTGAGGTCGGCGCCACGGCGAGAGATCGTCACGACCTCGCGACCCGCAGAACGATAGCGCTCTTGCAGCACCCGACCCATGAACCCGGTCGATCCGCCCAGCACGACGCGTCCGTCGGTCATCCGTTCTCCTTCTCGATGCGGTAGTCGAACCAGCCCTCGTATTCGTACACGCGCCCGATGAGCGGCGCGTCGACCGTGAGGGTCACGTGCTGTTGCGCCCGCTCGTCGTCGAAGCGTTCGATGAGGCGGACCGTCGGGGAGAGGAGGCGCGGAAGGCGCACCCGCAGGCGTCCCCATCGCACTCCGACCCGAACGCTCGTGAGCAGCAGTGCGCCGTCGCGGACATCGACATCGAAGGATGCGGCGATCGTGCCGGGTTCGCCGAGCTCGTCGACGATGCGTCCGTAGCGGCCCAGGGCGACGGCATCCTGCATGATCCAGGTACCGGAGGGACGGTGGAACTCGCGCTCGGCGATCGCGCGGAATACGATGGTGCGGTTCAGGACACGGAACGGGACGTCGCGCTCCCATCCGGCGAAGAGCACGCCGCGCTTCTCGAGCGGGCGCAGAAACGGCCACAGCCAGCGGCGGGGTGTGCCGGCGCGAGTGAACACGCCCTCGCCGACGCCGACATGGCCTGCCGGAATCGCAGAGAAGTACAGCCGGAGGCGGGGATGCAGGTCGGCTTCGCGCGCCCCGATCGCCCGCCGATACGGGGATTGCGGGATCGCGGTCACCTCACGAGCGTATCGTCACCGGTCGGCGTGCGCGGCGACGTAGGCGTCGACCCGGGCGGGGGAGAGGATCTCGTTCGCCACCATGATCGCGGCCCCGAACACGGCGGCGCGCTCGCCGCCCTGCGACTGCACGATCGCGAGATGCTGTGTGGCCAGCGGGATCGAACGCCGGTAGACGACCTCGCGCACCCCGGCGAGCAGGTGCTCGCCTGCGCGCGCGATGCTGCCGCCGATCACGATGGTCGACGGATTGAGCATGTTCACCATGGTCGCGAGGACTTCACCGACGTCGCGTCCGGCCTGCCGCGTCGCGGTGATCGCTGCCTGGTCTCCGGCGCGCACGAGCTCGATGACGTCGGCGCTGCGATGCGTGTCGTAGCCCTGGTCGCGAAGCACTGCCGCGATCGCGGGCCCGCTCGCGAGCGCTTCGAGGTCGCGGTCGTCGGCGGGGTCACGCCCGGAGTCCTGCCGGTAGGGGACGTGCACGTGGCCCATGTCGCCCGCCGACCCCTGGGCGCCGCGCTGCAGCTGTCCGCCCGCGATGATCCCCGCGCCGATCCCGGTGGAGACCTTCACGAAGAGGAGGTCATCGACGTCCGACCAGCGCAGTGCGTGCTCGCCGAGCGCCAGGATGTTCACATCGTTGTCGACGAGGACGGGAACGGCGTGCGTGCGCTGCACATAGGACGGCACGTCGAAGCGGTCCCAGCCGGGCATGATCGGCGGGTTCGTCGGACGCCCCGTGGAATGCTCGACAGGGCCAGGAACACCGACGCCCACGCCGAGCAGCGGTCGCTGCGGCGTGATCAGGTCGGCGAGCAGCTCCGCCCCGTCAGTGAGGATCGAGTCGAGGACGCGTTCGGGACCGTCGGCGATGTCGATCGCGCGGGTGCGCGCGTCGAGGATGCGCCCGGAGAGGTCAGCGACGGCGGCGGTGCCGTGGGTTGCGCCCAGATCGAGGGCGAGGACGACGCCGGCCTCGGTGTTGAAGGCGATGCGTGCAGGAGGGCGGCCACCCGTGGACACGGCTTCGCCCGCGGGGTGCAGCAGTCCCGAGGCCACAAGGGCGTCGATGCGCAGAGCCACCGTAGAGCGCGCAAGCCCGGTCATCGCGGCGAGCTCGGCTTTCGTGCGTGCCTGTCCGTCGCGGAGGATCTGGAAGATCTCACCGGCGCCGGAATTGGCGAGAGTCGTCGCAGTCATTCGGTCAGTAAACCACACCCCTTATGGGGAACATCCGTCTTCTTCTGATTGTCGTCAAAATACTTTTGACAAAGAACTAGCAAAAGTTGTCGAAGTTGTGTCAGAATCATCGACATGACAACGGACGTCACAGACACCGGCGTCGGAACGATCCGATCCGGCATCCTCGGTGGGGGCTTCATGGCTCGCGTGCACCGCGCAGCGGTGCGCAACGCGGGCGGCGAGGTCACCTCGCTCGCCACCTCCTCCCTCTCCAGCGCGGAGCGCGTTGCGCGCAGCCTCGGAGTGGAGCGCGCGCAGAGCGCGCCCGATCTGCTGGCCGATCCCGGCATCGATCTCGTCCACGTCTGCACGCCGAACGCCACACACGCGCAACTGGCGCTCGCGGCCATCGCGGCGGGCAAGCACGTCGTCTGTGAGAAGCCCCTGGCAACGACCCCTGCGGATGCCGACCTCCTTGTCGAGGCCGCTGCGCGCGAGGGCGTCGTCGGAGCCGTCCCCTTCGTCTACCGGTATCACCCTATGGTCAGAGAGGCGCGAGCCCGCGTCCTGGCGGGACAGGCCGGCGCGCTGCTCTCCCTGGACTGCGGATACCTGCAGGACTGGATGCTGCACGAGAGCGATGACGACTGGCGCGTGCAGAGCGCCACGGCCGGAGATTCTCGGGCCTTCGCGGACATCGGTTCGCACCTCTGCGACCTCATCGAGTTCGTGACCGGTGAGCGCATCATGCGCCTCACCGCTCGCACGCGCCGCGTCTTTCAGGACCGGGGCGGCAACACCGTGGACACGGAAGACATCGCAGCCGTTCTCGTGGAGATGGAGAGCGGCGCGCTCGGCAGCCTCCTTGTGTCCCAGATGGCGCCGGGGCGCAAGAACGCGCTGACACTGGAGATCCACGGCAGCCGCGAGACCCTTCGCTTCGAGCAGGAGCGTCCCGAAGAGCTCTGGCTCGGCGGACGTGAGAGTTCGGCGCTGCTGCTGCGCGACCCCGCGACGGCGAGCGCCGACTCCGCCCGTCTGCAGACCCTGCCCGCGGGGCATGCGATGGGCTACCAGGACGCGTTCAACGGCTTCATGGCGGATGTGCACGCCGCGATCGCCGGCGCGGAGCCCGAGGGCCTGCCCACCTTCGCGGACGGACGCCGTGCGGCGATCATCACGGATCTCGTGCTGCAGTCGGCGTCGACGAACTCGTGGATCGAGGTACCCGTATGAACGCGCAGATCGGTGACCTGGTGCTGCGGACGCGGGGCGTCGGCAAGTCGTTCTTCGGCGTCCGCGTGCTCTCCGACATCGACCTCGAGGTGCGGCGAGGCGAGGTGCACGGCCTGGTCGGCGAGAACGGCGCGGGCAAGTCCACCCTCATGAAGATCATCGCCGGCGTGCAGCCGGCCGACGAAGGAGTCGTGGAATACCGCGGCGAACCGGTGCGGTACTCACATCCGCGCCAGGCCATGGATGCCGGCATTGTGACGGTGTTCCAGGAGTTCACCCTTCTTCCCGAGCGGACGGTCGCACAGAACGTCTACCTCGGGCGAGAGCCCCGCCGCGGCGGATTCCTCGATCAGAAGGGCATGGTGCAGCGCACCCGCGCGCTTCTGGAGGACCTCGGTGTCTCCTTCATCGACCCGACGGCACGGGTCGGGTCGCTGACGGTCGCCGAGCAGCAGATCGTCGAGATCGTCAAGGCGCTGTCCTTCGACGCGCAGGTGATCTCGATGGACGAGCCGACCGCCGCCCTCAGTGACAACGAGGTCGAGCTTCTCTACGCGATCATCCGCCGGCTCACGGCCCGAGGCGTCGCTGTCATCTACGTCTCCCACCGTCTCAAGGAGATCTTCGACCTCTGCGATCGCATCACGATCCTGAAGGATGGCGCCCACGTCTCCACGGACAATGCCGCCGACCTCACCACCGACGAACTCGTGCGGCGAATGGTCGGACGCTCGATCCAGTCGTTCTTCCCCGATCAGGTTCCCGGAACCGAGCGCGGTGCCGCCCGTCTCGAACTGCGGGGCGGTGGCAACGACTACGTCGACGGTGTCGACCTCACCCTTCATGCCGGAGAGATCGTCGGTCTCGCGGGGCTGCAGGGCTCAGGGCGCACCGAACTTCTCGAAGCCCTCTTCGGCGTGCACGGCTTCACCCGTGGCAGCGTTCGATTGGATGGCGCACCGGTGCGCATCACCAGCCCACGGAAGGCGATCAAGGCAGGTCTCGCCCTGGTCACCGAGGACCGGAAGGCGCAGGGCCTCGCGCTCGGACAGTCCGTCCTCGACAACGCGCTGCTCGTCGTGCGCGGTGTCTTCGCCGGCCGCACGGCGAGCGCGCGGCGCGAGGTGCCCGGCATCCTGAGCACCCTCGAAGTCAGCTCCCGCAGCTCCGACCGCGAGGTGCGGTTCCTCTCCGGCGGAAACCAGCAGAAGGTCGTGCTGACCAAGTGGCTGTTGACGTCGCCGCAGATCGTGCTCTTCGATGAGCCGACTCGCGGCATCGATGTCGGAGCCAAGTACGCCGTCTACGCGCTCATGCGGCAGCTCGCCGCAGACGGGTGCGCTGTGCTCATGGTCTCCAGCGAGCTGCCGGAGGTCATCGGCATGAGCGATCGCATCCTCGTGATGCGGGACGGACGCCTGGCCGGCGAGCTCCCGGCCGGCGCGGAGGAGCACGAGATCCTCGGAGCCGCCACGGGTGCCACATCGCACACGCACACGGAAGGGGACGCGCGATGAAGCGCATCCGGATCGACTCGACGCTCATCGTCCTGGGCATTCTCGTGCTGACCCTCATCGTGGGAGCAGTCCTCGTCGCGAGTGTCGGGCGCAACTTCTTCAGCGACGGCAACATCCGCGACATCCTCACCGGGATGAGCGTGCTGGGCCTCGTCGCCATCGGTCAGACGTTCGTGATCCTCGGGGCGTCGCTGGATCTCTCGGTCACCTACGTGATCAGCCTTGCGAGCCTGCTCGCCGCGACGATCATGAACGGGCAGGCAGCGAACATCCCGCTGGCTGTCGCGATCACGCTGCTCGTCTGCGCCGGCATCGGCCTCGCCAACGGGCTCATCGTGACCGTCCTCAAGGTCAACGGCTTCATCACGACTCTCGGTGTCGGACTCATCCTGCAGGGCATCCTGAACACGAACTTCCAGGGTTCGGCCGGAAGCATCCCGTGGGAGTTCCAGCTCATCGGCGCCACCGGCGTCGGGCCGATCCCGGTATCGACGATCATCATGCTCGCTCTCGCGGCGATCATGTGGTTCCTGCTCAACCGCACCCGCACCGGCGCGCACCTCTTCGCCGTCGGAGGGGACCCCGAGACGGCTCGCCTGTCCGGTGTGCGCACCCGCCCGCCGCTGATCGCGGCACACGTGCTCAGCTCGCTGTTCGCCGGCCTCGCCGGGCTCCTGCTGGCCAGCCGCCTCGGTGTGGGGACACCGACGGTGGGGCAGCAGGGCGGCTACGACCTGCTCTCGATCGCTGCGGTCGTCCTCGGTGGCACGCTGCTGCTGGGTGGTCGTGGCTCGATCTGGGGCTCGATCGGGGGCGTCGCGATCCTTGCGGTCGTCGACAGCGTCATGAGCGTCATGCAGGTCAACCCCTTCCTCAAGGACGTCGTCCGCGGCGTCGTGATCGTCGCCGCGGTGGCCGTCTACAGCCGCCGGACCATCAGCCGCCGCAGGGCGCGCTTCGGAGCCGCCGTCCCGGCATCTGCGCCCGAAGCCAGCCCCGTCACCGCAGGAGCCCGCTCATGAACATCGTGCGCACACTCATCAGCCCCCGTGGCGCGGTCTTCCTCCTGCTTGCGGTGCTGCTCATCGCGGTCATGATCCTGAACCCGAACTTCGCGGATGCGGGGCAGCTCATGCGCTTCATCCAGCGCGTCGCCCCGGTCGCGATCGTCGCGATCGGCCAGTTCTTCGTCATCGTGTCGGGGGAGTTCGACCTCTCGCAGGGCTCACTCATCACGGCACAGGTGATCATCGCCGGCAACGTCGTGGGCCAAGACGATTCCCGCACAGTTCCCGTGCTCATCCTGATGATCGTCTTCGGACTCGTGATCGGGCTCATCAACGGTCTGCTGGTGACGCTGCTCAAAGTGCCGTCGTTCATCGTCACCCTCGGCATGATGCTTGCCCTTCTGGGCGCCGTCATGTGGTGGACCGGGGGAGCGGCCACAGGCAACCCCGCCGACAGCTTCCGCGAGATCGGACGCGGCGGCATCCGCAACGTGCCGGTGCTGGAGTTCATCCCCTGGGCGGCGATCATTCTCGCCGTCTGGCTCACGCTGGCCATCTGGATCACCCGTCGCCCGCTCGGCAAACTGCTGATGGCCACCGGAGACAACGCCCGCGCCGTCGACTTCGCCGGCGCGCGCCGGACGCGTGTGACGATCAGCGCGTTCATGATCTCCTCGGTCTCGGCCACGGTCTCCGCCGTGCTCCTCGTCGGCTACGCCGGCGTGCACCCCTCCGTGGGACGCGGATACGAGTTCGTCGCGATCACCGCCGTCGTCCTCGGTGGGGTCGTGCTCGGTGGCGGACGCGGATGGGTCGTCGCAGCCGTCGCGGGAGCCTTCGCGCTGGAGGCGCTGTTCATGCTCCTCAACATCGCCGGCGTTCCGTCGACCCTCCGCCCCGCGGTCCAGGGCGCCATCATCATCGCGGCCGTCGCCTACTCGGCCGTCGCTCTGCGCAGCCGCCGCGGCCGCGCCCCCACTTCACCCGAACAGGGAACTGCTTCACCCGACCAGGGGAAGGAGCCCGACGCGTCGCCCGACGCCATGGCTCGTACGTCTGCATCACCTGCCCTCGCCGCCGAGGGTTCCACAGAAACCAGAGGAGACTAGCAATGCGACGATCAGTGAAGATCGCCACCGCCGGGGTGGCCCTCTTCGGCCTCATCGCGCTCGCCGGGTGCACGACCGACCCGAGTGTGGCGCCGCCCACGACCGAGGAGTCCGAGGCGCCGGCCGAAACGAGCGAATGGTTCGACCAGGCGCTCTTCGACAAGCAGTTCGCTGAACGGGACGTGACGCCGCAGGGTCCTGCCGACGAACCGTACCTGCAGCACATCAACGCCGAGATGGTCGACACGAGCGGCTTCGCGAGTGCCGGCGCCAAGAAGGCCTGCTTCGCGAACGCATCGATCTCGAACCCGTGGCGCCAGACGGGCTGGATCACGATGAACCAGCAGCTGAAGGTGCTGCAGGAGGCCGGTGCGATCAGCGAGATGGAGACGCGCGACGCGCAGGACTCCGATGATACGCAGATCGCCGACATCGACTACTTCATCGCCGAGGGCAACTGCGACGTGTTCCTCATCTCGCCGAACTCCACGGCGGCGATGACGCCCGCTGTCGAGCGTGCCTGCGCCACCGGCAAGCCGGTCGTGGTCTTCGACCGCGGCGTGAACACGGACTGCCAGGTCACGTTCATCCACCCGATCGGCGGCTTCGCCTGGGGCATCGACACGGCCGAGTTCCTGATCGACAACCTGAAGGAAGGCGACAAGGTCGTGGCCCTGCGCATCCTTCCGGGCGTCGACGTTCTCGAGCACCGCTGGGCGGGCGCGAAGAAGCTGTTCGACGAGGCCGGCATCGAGGCCGTCGACTACTTCACGGGCGCTGACCCCGCAGAGATCAAGAGCATCATCAGCGATGAGCTCGCCAAGGGCGACGTCCAGGGCATCTGGATGGATGCCGGTGACGGTGCCGTCGCGGCGATCGAGGCGTTCGAGGACGCAGGCGCGGACTACCCGGTCATGACCGGTGAGGACGAGATGAGCTTCCTCCGCAAGTGGAAGGACACGGGACTCACGGGTCTTGCTCCGGTGTACTCCAACTTCCAGTGGCGCACGCCGCTGCTGGCCGCACAGATGATCTTCGCGGGCCAGGAGGTTCCGAAGGAGTGGGTGCTGCCGCAGAAGCCGATCACGAAGGATGAGCTCGACGACTACCTCGCAGCGAACGAGGGCATGCCCGACGGTCACTACGCGAAGTTCGGCGGCGAGAACCTGCCGGGCTACCCGGAGGTCTGGCAGAAGCGTCAGATTCCGTAAACCGACACTCGCTCTCACCCTCCCGTCCCGCGCCCGCGGGGTGGGAGGGTGAGAGCATCACGATGCAAGGGAGCAGGATGCTGCGCACGATCGCCGTCAACACGTGGGTGTGGACTTCACCCCTGACCGATGAGACCCTCCCCGCTCTCGCTGTGATGGCACGGGATCTCGGCTACACCGCGCTCGAGCTGCCACTGGAGGGTGTGGGGGACTGGGATCCGTCCCGGGCCCGGCGCGTGCTCGATGACCTGGGAATGGGGGCCATCCTCGTCGGAGCGATGGGGCCGGGACGATCGCTTGTCTCGCAGGCGGGCGACGTCGCGGCCACCCAGGACTACCTGCGCACCTGTGTGGATGCCGCGGAAGTTCTGGGATCGAAGATCGTGGCGGGGCCGTTTTACTCCCCGACCGGGGTGACCTGGCGGATGGACGCCGCCACGCGAGCGGCCGTGATCGCCGAACTGCGCGAAAATCTGGCACCCGTGGCCTCGTACGCGCAGAGCGCTGGCGTCACGCTCGCCGTCGAACCGCTCAACCGCTATGAGACGAGCATCCTGAACACGGTCGAGCAGGCGGTCGAGGCACTCGCGCCGCTGTTCGATGAGGGTGTGGGCCTCGCGCTGGACACGTATCACCTGAACATCGAGGAGAAGAGTCCGCCGGACGCGATCCGTCACGGCGGCTCGGCCGTCGCCCACGTGCAGGTGTGTGGCAGCGACCGCGGTGCCGTCGGCGACGACCACACCGACTGGCCTGCGATCATGCAGGCACTCGATGACATCGGCTACGACGGGATGCTCGGGTTGGAGAGCTTCACGGGGGAGAACGCGACGATCGCCGTCGCCGCGTCCGTCTGGAGGCCGCTCGCCCCGTCGCAGGATGAACTGGCCGCACGAAGCATCCGCGCGCTGCGCGCACTCGGCACGGTCCGCGAAGGGAACCACCAATGAGCACTCGCCCCGTCACCCTGTTCACCGGCCAGTGGGCCGATCTGCCCTTCGAGGAGGTGGCGCGGCTCGCCGCATCCTGGGGGTATGACGGTCTGGAGGTCGCCGCATCCGGGGATCACCTCGACCTGCGTCGCGCGGACGAGGACGACGCCTACCTCGCCTCCCGCAAGGAGATCCTCGACCGCCATGGCCTCAAGATCTTCGCGATCTCGAACCACCTCGCAGGGCAGGCGGTCTGCGATGCGCCGATCGACTTCCGCCATCAGGCGATCCTGCGCGACTACGTCTGGGGAGACGGAGACGCCGAGGGTGTGCGTCAGCGCGCTGCGGACGACATGAAGCGCGCCGCCCGCGTGGCCCGGAAGCTCGACATCGACACGGTCGTGGGATTCACTGGGTCCTCCGTCTGGCCGTACGTCGCGATGTTCCCGCCCGTGCCGGCCGACGTCATCGAGGCGGGCTTCGATGACTTCGCCGCGCGGTGGAACCCGATCCTTGACGTCTTCGACGGGGAGGGCGTGCGCTTCGCGCATGAGGTGCACCCCGGCGAGATCGCCTACGACTACTGGACGAGCGTGCGCTCGCTCGAGGCGATCGATCACCGCAAGGCTTTCGGGTTCAACTGGGACCCGTCCCACATGATGTGGCAGAACATCGACCCGGTCGGATTCATCTGGGACTTCAAGGACCGGATCTACCACGTGGACTGCAAGGACACCCGGATGCGCCCGCAGAACGGCCGCGCGGGAGTTCTGGGCTCGCATCTGCCCTGGGGTGATCCGCGACGGGGCTGGGATTTCGTCTCGACAGGGCACGGCGACGTGCCCTGGGAGGATTCCTTCCGGGCGCTGGAGGCCATCGGCTACTCCGGTCCGATCTCCATCGAGTGGGAGGACGCAGGGATGGATCGTCTGCACGGCGCCGCCCAGGCGGTGGAGTTCGTCCGCTCACTCCTGTGGCCTCTGCCCACCGCCTCCTTCGACGCGGCGTTCAGCAACCAGTAGACGGCAGGTGGCTCAGACCTCGCGCAGCCTCACCAGGCGCTCGTGCCCGGTCTCTTCGAGCTCGGCGATGTCGTCACGCGACTTCAGGAAGTCGGAGAAGGAGCGGTAGCCGAGTGCCTTCTCGCTGAATGACGGGTCCATGCGGCGGATCTGCGTCTTCACTGCGGAGCTGTGCAACCATTCGTCGGCGTCGCTCTTGTCGTGGCCGAGGCGCAGAGCGCGCTCCAGCGTCTTCGTCGCCTGCTCCTGGTCTGTCAGCGCCGGCGCATCCGACGCCGCAGCCTTCTCAGCCCTGGTCTTGGCACGTAACTGCGGCTTGGCCTTGGCTGCTTTCTCGGCCTTCGTGGGTTCCGGGCGCTCGACGCCCGGGAGTGAGTCGTAGGCTTCGAACTCGTCGCATGCGGCTGCCAGAGACTTCGCCGTGGAACCGGCCACCCCGACCCCGATGACGTAGCGGCCGAGGCGCTTGCAGCGCTGGGCGAGCGGCACGTAGTCGGAGTCGCCCGCGACGATCACGACATGCGTCAGATCGGGAAGCCGGAACATGTCCTCGACCGCGTCGACGGCGAGGCGGATGTCGGCGCCGTTCTTCGCGTACGCGGCGGCCGGGAACAGCTGCACCAGATCGACCGCACGGGCCACGAGCTGCGACCGGTAGACGGCGTTCACCGGTGAGGACCAGTCGGCGTAGGCGCGGGTCAGCACGAGCGTGCCGAACGACGAGGCGTAGTCGATGATCGCGCCCACGTCGATCGTGGCGCGGGACAGACGCTCGGCGACCTCCGCATCGTTCGGGTCGTCGGCGATCCGCTGACGGTCTTTGCCGTAGGCGTTGCGGCCGTGCACACGGTCGTACCAGGAGATGACGATGTTGTCGAAGTCCAGGTACACCGCGACGCGAGCAGACTGCGAATCGTTCATACTGCTATTCCTTCGGATAGGAGACGCCGATTTGTGTGCGGATCTCGTCGAGGCATCCCATGATGGCGACGCTTTCGGCGATCGGCAAGCGGTCGCTGTCGAGGGTACCGTCTGCGACGAAGCGCTCGGCGGCCGCCGCCTGCATCTGCATGCCGCGTCCGGCCGTTCCCGCGTCGTAGGTCTCGAGCACGGTTCCGTCGGTCGCGATGACGGTGAAAGAGGTCGGGGCATACCAGACGCGATCGATCTCGATCCGCGCCTCGGTGCCGATGATCGTGGCGGTGTTGCGTCCCGCGGCGCGTGACGAGGACAGCGTTGTGGAGACAGCGCCGCCCGCATGGGTCATGACGGTGGCGACCTCGGTGTCGGCGCCGGTTTCGCCGAGACGGCCCACCGCACGGATGGAGGTCGGAGCGCCCAGGATGTCCCACACGAAGGAGACGGGGTAGATGCCGAGATCGAGGAGTGCTCCGCCGCCCAGCTCGAGTGCATTGAGGCGGTGCGACGGGTCGGTGGGCAGGGACTGCGTGTGATCGGCGGTCACGGCGCGGATCTCGCCCAGGGTGCCTGCGGCGATGATCTCATGCACGCGGGCGATGTGCGGCAGGTAGCGCGTCCACATCGCCTCCATCACGAGCAGCCCGCGCTCCCGACCCAGATCCTGGAGCTCCTTCGCCTCTGCCTGATTGAGCGTGAACGCCTTCTCGACCAGCACGTGCTTTCCTGCGGTGAGCGCAAGGCGTGCGCCGTCGACGTGCATCGGATGCGGCGTCGAGATGTAGATGATGTCGACATCGCTGTCGGCGACGAGATCTTCGTAGCTGCCGTGCGCGTGCGCCGGATCGATGCCGAAGCGCGCAGCGAAGGCATCCGCAGACTCCTGCGTCCGGGAGCCGACCGCCACGAGGTCGTGGCCGGCGGTGCGCAGATCAGTGGCGAAGGCGGTGGCGATGCCACCGGTGGCGAGGATGCCCCAGCGAAGTCCAGTCATGACTCCAGCGTAGGGGTT